>NZ_CP017940.1:1732500-2932500 GCF_002764115.1 Phyllobacterium zundukense
TTCCTGGCGGGTCGGTCCGCCTGTTACCGAAGTAATGCTAGCGGCAAAGTCTCCGGTGGCTTGGGCAAACAGTGCCTCGTCTTCCTTATGGATGACAACGACGACACGATCGACCAGCGGACAATCGAGGAACGCACGAAGCGTGTGCGCCAAAACGGCCTCTCCGCCAATCTTGCGGTATTGCTTTGGTCCTTCAACGCTTTGGCCCGCGCGCTCTCCGCGCCCAGCCGCCACAATGACGGCGGCTACCCGCATTTTCTTGTCATCAGTCTTAACCGGCACGCTTCTCTCCGTGATGTCGAACTGCGTTACCCTTTGCCAAGCCGAAAGACCAGAGGTTTGAGTCGAAAGGAGGTCGAAATCCGGTCAGGGAACGACGCTCTTTGCCTTGCGAAGAGGCACGATCCTGTCTAAAGGATAGGCTATTGTAAAATTGCATACGAAACAGGCAGACCAAGCGTGATCGAACTGAAGGAACCATTGGAAGTAGGCGGTGTGCTTTTGCGCAACCGCGTATTTCTGGCGCCTATGTCGGGTGTTTCCGACCTGCCATTTCGCCAATTGGCTTGGCAGGCCGGTGCTGGAATGGTCGTCTCCGAAATGGTTGCCAGCGCCGAGCTCTGTACGCGTGAACGCGGAAATCTGTTGCGTCTGAAAGGCGATGGGCTTGGCACGCATGTCGTGCAGATTGCAGGACGTGAAGCCAGGTGGATGGCGGAAGCTGCGCGCATTGCCGAAGGCGAGGGCGCACATATCATCGATATCAACATGGGTTGTCCAGCCAAGAAGGTGACCGGCGGCCTGTCCGGTTCGGCGCTGATGCGCGACCTCGATCATGCCCTGATGCTGATCGAGGCGACGATCGGAGCTGTCAGCGTTCCGGTGACACTGAAAATGCGGCTTGGCTGGGATGATGACACAATCAACGCGCCTGAACTTGCTGCCCGGGCAGAGCAGGCAGGTGTGCAGATGGTCACGGTTCACGGCCGGACCCGCTGCCAGTTCTACGAAGGCAAGGCCGATTGGAACGCCATTCGGGCTGTCAAGAATGTGGTCTCGATTCCACTTGTCGCCAATGGCGATGTGTTGAACCGGCAGGATGCGGTTTCGATTCTCGAAGCGTCGGGCGCCGATGCCTTGATGGTCGGGCGTGGCTCCTACGGTCAGCCCTGGTTGCCGGGAACTATCGTCGACGGAGTCGGGCAGGATGCCAGTGACATGATCGCCGACTATGCGGTCGCGCACTACGAAGCCATGCTTGTGCATTATGGCGAGCCCACCGGCATTCGTCATGCCCGCAAGCACCTCGGCTGGTATCTGGAAATGCATGGTGTCGGTATCAGTCCTGCCGAGCGGGGTTCGATCATGACGGAAACGAATCCGCGTCAGGTGGCAAGGCGTCTCCACGCTGCGCTGTCTCGACCGAATGCCGATGAAATGAAAAAGGTAGCGTAATGACAGCGTCAGACAAATTCGTGCTGGAAGACCGGTTGGCAGGCATCGTCCTGAACTCCATCCGACATCCGGTGATCATGCTCGATGACGCAGGTTATATTTCCTACGCCAATGCCGACGCCGAAGCGTTTTTCCGGTCCAGTGCCAGCATTTTGAGCCGCAACACGCTCGATATGCTCCTGCCGTTCGGCAGCCCGCTGCTCGCACTTGTCAAACAGGTGCGTGAAAGCCCGTCTCCAGTAAACGAGTACCGTGTCGACGTCTCGTCGCCGCGACTTGGTCAGGACCGTATTGTCGATCTCTACGTGACGCCGGTAAGCGAGTCACCCGGTTCGATCGTTATCCTGTTCAAGGAACGGTCCATGGCCGAAAAGCTCGACCGCCAAATGACGCATCGTGGTGCGGCACGTTCCGTGACTGGTCTTGCATCCATGCTGGCTCATGAGATCAAGAACCCGCTGTCCGGCATTCGCGGCGCTGCACAATTGCTTGAGACCGGCCTGAACGACGATGACCGCGCCCTGACACGGCTGATCACCGATGAGACTGACCGGATCGTGTCGCTCGTCGATCGAATGGAAGTTTTCTCGGACGAACGCCCCATTGAGCGCGAAGCAGTAAATATCCACGTGGTCCTCGATCACGTCAAAGCCATCGCCAAGAATGGCTTTGCCAGCCATATCAAATTCCATGAGGATTACGATCCGTCTCTACCCTATGTCTTCGCCAATCGCGATCAACTTGTTCAGATTTTCCTCAATCTCGTGAAGAACGCGGCCGAGTCGATCGGCGCGAATGAATCGGGCGAAATCACGCTCTCGACAGCATTCCGGCCAGGCATCCGCCTTTCGGTTCCGGGTATGCGCAATCGCGTCTCTCTGCCGCTTGAGTTTACGGTCCAGGATACGGGCGCTGGCGTATCGCCCGATATCATGCCCCACCTGTTCGATCCCTTCGTGACGACAAAGCCCAATGGTTCAGGGCTTGGTCTTGCGCTCGTTGCCAAAATTGTCGGTGACCATGGCGGCGTCATCGAATGCGATTCCGTGCCGCGGAAGACGACGTTCAGAATTCTCATGCCTGCCTGGCAGAGCGGTCCGCTTGATGACGACCATGCGGACGAAAATCCATACTCCAAGAAAGCGGGATCCTGATCATGAGTTTGGGCAGCATTCTCGTCGCGGATGACGACGCGGCAATCAGAACAGTTCTCAATCAGGCGCTTTCCCGTGCTGGCTATGACGTCCGGATCACTTCCAATGCAGCCACTTTGTGGCGCTGGATATCGGCGGGCGATGGCGATCTGGTAATCACCGATGTGGTGATGCCTGACGAAAATGCCTTCGATCTTTTGCCACGCATCAAGAAATCACGCCCCGACCTTCCTGTCATCGTCATGAGTGCGCAGAACACCTTCATGACCGCCATCCGCGCGTCGGAAGCAGGCGCCTATGAATATTTGCCCAAGCCGTTCGACCTGACAGAACTCGTCAGCATCGTTGGCCGTGCACTGTCGGAGCCCAAGAAAAAGCCCGAAAAGTGGGCTGCCGACGAACAACCGGACACGATGCCGCTCGTGGGGCGTTCACCCGCAATGCAGGACATCTATCGTGTTCTTGCCCGCATGATGCAGACAGACCTGACGGTCATGATCTCCGGTGAATCCGGTACAGGCAAGGAACTCGTCGCACGGGCGCTGCATGAATATGGACGGCGGCGCAAGGGACCGTTCGTCGCCATCAACATGGCCGCAATCCCACGCGATCTGATCGAATCCGAGCTGTTTGGCCACGAGCGCGGCGCCTTCACCGGCGCCCAGAACCGGTCGAGCGGTCGCTTTGAACAGGCAGACGGCGGTACGCTGTTCCTCGATGAGATCGGCGACATGCCGATGGAGGCGCAGACCCGGCTCCTGCGCGTGCTGCAGCAGGGCGAATACATGACCGTTGGCGGCCGTACGCCGATCAAGACCGACGTGCGCATCGTCGCCGCGACCAACAAGGATCTGCGTACCCTGATCAATCAGGGGCTGTTTCGCGAAGATCTCTATTACCGCCTCAATGTGGTGCCGCTGCGTTTGCCGCCATTGCGCGAGCGCGGCGAGGATATCCCTGATCTCGTCCGGCACTTCTTCAAGATGGCGGCGAAGGATGGACTGCCTGAAAAGCGCATCACGGCCGACGGCCTTGATCTCATGCGGCGCTATCCATGGGCCGGCAATGTGCGCGAGCTTGAAAATCTCGTCCGGCGCCTGGCCGCGCTTTATCCGCAGGAGGAGATCAACGCGGAAGTCATCGAAGCCGAACTGAAAGCCGATCTGCGGCCAAGCGAGCCCTCCTCGAATGCTATGGCGAACGAAGATATCACCATTGCCCAAGCTGTCGAACTCAACATGCAGCGCTACTTCCTGTCTTATGGGGACGACCTGCCACCGGCGGGCCTTTATCAGCGCGTACTTGAGGATGTTGAGTATCCTTTGATACTTTCCTGTCTCACGGCTACGCACGGAAATCAGATCAAGGCGGCTGAATTGCTCGGGCTCAACCGCAATACACTGCGTAAGAAAATTCGCGAACTGGGTGTCAATATCTACAAAAACACCAAGAGCGACCGATAGCGCGGTTCTCGTCGATCCATTAGGGAATTGTTAAGCAACGTCTGTCGCCTTGGCGTTCTTGTTCAATATCCATAAATGATAAAATTGTAACGAGTGGAATATCGGCTTCTTAAGAGGAGTATGCGCAGAGTAATCATCAGAAATCCCGTGAATTATAGGCAAACGGCAGGGTGTCGTATTGCGGTCAGATCATACGGAGGTGAATGGTGTTTAGTTTTGCGGAACGTTTAGTATTGTTTAACCAATACGAAATCTTGAAGAAGCTTGATCCAGAGAAGTCCAGTCTCTACGAACGTCACCAGGAAGTCGTGGAAAAGGGGTTGGAAAGCCTCTACGAAGACCTTGGAATTTCCAACACTACCGTGAGCGAGGAGGCGGCTCAGGAAGTCGCCGACATTCTTCTGCTGTTCCGGGCAATCAAGGCTTCCAGCAATGGTATAAGCAACAACATTGCTGACAAGACGAAATTCGTCGGCTTTGGACCAACTCAATCAAGCGGGCATTTTTCCTATGCTGATTTTCTGAGCAAGATACTTAAATTTCCGCAGGAAATCTCAAAGAGCGCAGACAATCGACCGGAGCTTCAGCTGGAAAGATATCGCACGATGCTGAAGCGGTGGGACGAAATCGGAAGAAAGCGCGAGCTGTCTGCTGATCAGATCGAACATCTGGTCGCCTAGCTTCTCCGTAACATTGCATCATTGACCGTGGCTGCACTTACCGCGCCACGGTCACAATATTGATGAAAATCAGCCCAGCTTGCCGAGGTAATCGAGTTTACCGACCTGAACGCCATTGTGTCGCAGGATATTTTGAGCTGTCGTGGCGTGGAAGTAGAAGTTCGGCAGGGCGAATTTCAAAATGTATTCCGCACCACTCAATGTGACTTTCAGACCGCCGGAGCTCAACGTGACCTCCTTGTCGTCACTGCCATTGAGTGCCGACGGATCCACACTTTCCAGAAATGCGACGGTCTTGGCAATGCGCTCGCGCAGTTCGGAAAAGCTGGCCTCCTCATCGGGAAATTTCGGCACTTCGATCGTTGTAAGGCGGCCGATCGTAGCCTTCGACGTATCGCTCGCACGCTGGATCTGACCTGAAAATGGCAGCATATCCGGCGCAAGGCGCGCATTGAAGAGCACTGCGGGATTGATTTTCTTCTCCGCTCCGAATGCCTCTGCCTTGTCTACCAACGATGAAAGAACCGAGAAGCCGCGAACAAATGCCGGGACTGATATTTTGTGCATGGAGAGGGACATGGTTGTGCTCCTTAAAGCATTGGCGGATTTGCAAAGTTCGTGGTCCGAATGAGGCAGATCAGGAATGATATTCCAACATTCATCAGCGCTACTCGCAAATACGCCGCCGCCACGCTTTTTCAAGGGCAGCGTGTTCGGTTCATCGGATATTTGTCTGAACTGACTAGTGAGTTTGGCGTTTTGTGGTTGGGACTTTTCAGCAAGCCTGGCGTGTCGGCCCATTATTCAGATCATTCGAATTTGGGGCTCATGCAAGACTGTCAGGTTGCTGTCTGCGTGCACAATGCGGTTGCGCCCCTGGCTTTTGGCGGCATAAAGACATTTGTCCGCTGCAATCAGCGCTGCTTCCAGTGATTGCCCCGGTTCGTGGATCGATATCCCGACACTCACCGTCACGTCGAGATCAGCGATTAGCAGATGTTTCGAAATATCCCGAACGCCGGTAAGAATTTTATGTGACAGCCAATCGGCTTTCCCAAGATCGGCGTTGCTGAGGAAAATAGCGAACTCCTCGCCGCCAAACCGAGCGGCGAAATCCCACTCGCCGATAGTGAAACGAATAAGGCTGCCTATTTCCTGGAGTACACTGTCTCCAACCGCGTGTCCGTAGCGATCGTTGATTGACTTGAAATGATCGGCGTCGATGTAGAGAACTGCATCAGCGCTCTTCTCAGGGTCGCACAATACGATTTGCCGCTGCGCCTGCAGGTAGAATTCGTTGCGGTTGCCAAGGCCAGTAAGGCCGTCCTTGCGGGATGCCACATCGAGCTGTATCGCCGCCTGTTTCAACCGGAAATTGAGGCCGATGAGGAACGCGCCAAGCGGAACGCTTACAATCACGACGATGAGCGTTGTGGCAACCAAGACAGTCGCGATCTGATCGAGACCGATGACTAGGAAGAAGCCCGTTGCCAGGGCGTTCGATGCAACGACTGCCATGCCGACCATGATCGTGATTTGTTGCATCGGGGCATAATCGCCAAACTTGGCTGTCCAGAAATCGTAGGTCGTCATTGCGTCCGCCGAGTGTATTGTTACCGGGATAACAATACACCGGAAAGCCATGAAGAAAGCTCTTTGCGAATATTGTAAATTTTAACTGTTATTGAGTTGGTGTACTTTGATTGGCTAAAGCAGTGTCCCAACCAAGCAAATCCAAGCTTTTGTAGGCCAACGCTTGGCTGAACTACTCAGAATGTGACTCGCGTGATGATTTTTGCCCGGCGTTGCACAGGAACGGGCGGTGTTTCTGGGGGCAGGCGGAAACTGCGCCTGGCAATTAGTCGGGATGAACCTGGGATTGCTGCTTCGGCCGCTGCTACGTCCTTGGGTTTAACGATCAAATCTTTGCAAGCGCCGCGTTTATCCCAAAGTCCCTTGGCGATAACACTGCCAACCGCTGTCGTGATCGCACCTCCCGCAACATCGTTCGGCTGTACGCGTTCCGCCTCTACCAATCCCCGAATTGCTTCGCCCAGAATTTCGGATGAATCGTCGAATGTTACATCCCGTACCTGGTCGAAGCGCGGGTTGTTTTCACCGTCGACGATGCAGTGACGCGCTGTAAAGATCCAGTCATGGATCATGTATGCCGGTGCGTATCCCCAAGGGGACAATCCTTTGAATACTTGGGCGATTTTGGGGATGGACCCCCCATCCGTATACATTAGTCCAGGACGGATAACTGAGCCCGGTTGTCGGGGATCGGAACGGCGGAATATGAGAGGATCGTTGGGGTCGGGGACAAACAAGAAGTTTCCATCCCCGCTTGATCCACCTTCATCGACCCACATGACGAAAAGGCTGCCGCTGAAGCTTCCCGGAGGAAGTTTGGAGTAGTCGACGGAGGCGCAAGCACTCAGAGCGACAATTGATCCTAGCCAGACGATGACCCGAATAAACATAGGCTGCTCCCCGTGTCTCCTCGCTGCGGATCAATGGCGATCCCTTCTTCGATATTCCGTCTGTATACGCAAATTTTGACTTACGACTCTTCGATCAAGCCATCTCCATCACCACAAGCGCTCCCCCTCTCATGCAATGCCGCCGCAATTTGCCCGGCGGTTACCCTTTCACGCATTGTCGGTTTAGTTCCCCGTTCGATGCTGTCGCGAAATTCGCGACTTATTTCGCGGTTGGCAGCCACAGCTGCAATGAGATCAGGATCGCGCATGCCCCGGTTGAAGAACATCATGACTGTCCGTGCCAGGCGGTTGGCGCGTGGGTCGGTTTTGGGTGACCTCTTCAGCAAAGCGGAGGCCTGCGCGTAGGCATGTTCCATTATCCGCAAATCTGCCGGCGAATAAGTCAGCTGATCCGACCGTGAAAAAGGCATGGTTCCCCCAAAAGTCCAGCCACCGCGTCACGTAATCAGATGAACATGCTTTTTTCAACGAATATCTCAGGGGCCGAGAAGCGGAGGGACGTTCAACTCTTGGCGGAACCATTCGCGAAGCGTTTCAATGTCGGTGCGGGTGCCGATCCCGGGCGCGCAAGCAAAATGATAGATGTCACCGCTCAGGGTTTGGCGAAAGGGCTGGACCAGCAGTCCGGAGGCGAGGGCATCTGTTGCCAGTACCAAACTGACAATTGCCACACCCTGTCCGGCTATGGCGGCCTGCATGGCATGCATGCTGTTGGAGAAGCGCAGCCCGACGGTGGTGTTTACGCCGCTGATAGCCGCTTCCGAACACCATCTAGGCCAGTCCGGTAGCGGCAGTGGTGCGGTGCGGCCATCGACATGGATAAGTTCGACGCGGCGAATGTCTTCGAGGTCAGTAATATCTAACCGGGGACTGCACACTGGGGCAAACGTATCAATCTTGAGCGGCGTTGCCTCGACACCCGCGAATGGCCCCTTGCCATAGCGTATGGCCATATCGATCTCGCCCGGATGCAATTTGACGATCGTCTCGGAAGCATGCAAGTGCAGATCGAGTTCCGGTAGAATACGTCGGATTTCTGCCAGGCGCGGGACGAGCCAATGGCTGAGGAAGGCTGTCGTCGCTGAAAGCGTCAAAGCCTTGGAGTTTTCGACTTCGCGAAGCCGGGCGACCGATCGGCGGATTTCGCCGAAACCAGATACGGTCGCTTCATAGAGTTCCTTGCCCTTTGGTGTGAGACTTACGTTGCGCGGTGTCCGATCCAGCACCCGCACCCCCAGATACTCTTCAAGCTGACGGATCTGATGACTGATGGCGGTAGGCGTGACGAAAAGTTCTGCCGCCGCCGCTTTGAAGCTACTGAGGCGGGCGGTTGCCTCGAAAGCGCGAAGAGCCGTAAGGGGCGGGATATCCGATCCTGTCATGATGAATCCATTTCATCTAAAACATGAGAAATACGACTTTGCTATCGCGTTGTCACCAGCATATTCTTGGGGACATCAGTGATATGAATTCATCTCAGAAAAAGGCGCTCAGCATGGTCAATCTCATCTCCGGCATGATCGACGTTTTTGCCGACGCGCCCTTGAACGGCAACCCTCTCGCTGTAGTGGAAGGAGCAGATCATCTTGAAGATGATGTGCTTCGTCGTATCGCACGTGAGTTCAATCAGTCTGAAACAACGTTTATTCTGAAAAGCGATCGTGCGGACTGGAGGCTCAGGTCATTCACCGCGAGCGGGGCAGAAGTTTTCGGTGCCGGCCACAATGCGCTCGGTGCCTGGTTGTGGCTTGGATATGACGGTCAGCTTGGTGATCTGAATACACCGAAAGCATTCCAGCAAGAGATAGGGAACGACATATTGTCGATAACGGTCGAAGCGCGCGACGGCCGCATCCATGGCCGGATGAAGCAATCGCCATTGAAACTGTCAGCTCCACTAACTCGTCTTGATTCCCTGTCGGGAGCTCTTGGGCTGGGCATTGCTGACCTTCTCCCGGACCCAGCCCCACGTGCCGCTGACACTGGCGCCGCTCATCTCATGGTCCGTGCGCGCGACCGGCAAACCGTCGATCGCGCCGAACCCTTGGCAGAAAAACTGATCCAGGTGCTCGGTCCCGCAGGTGCCGAAGGGTGCTATGTCTATGCGTTCGAAACGGCCGATCCGACAACCGCTTACGCGCGCTTTTTCAACCCCGCAATGGGCCTTTGGGAAGACTCGGCCACTGGAACCGCGGCAGGCCCCCTGTGTGCATATTTGGGCTCGATGGGTCTGCTGACAAACGGGAATAAACTCCTGATTGAACAGGGCACCCGGATGGGCCGGCAAAGTTTTCTGCAGGTAAGACTTGATCCTGACCCGGAACTTTCCGGCTCAGGTGTGGTGGTGTTTCGCGGCACGCTGCATCTGTGATGAAATGCGCGGAAAATGGATAGCCACGGAACGTTAAAAGGGAGTCTAGATCATGCAAGGAGAGCGCATCTTTTCGGGATCGCCTTACGAGGACAAAGCGGGTTATGCGCGCGCTGCTGTTGCCAACGGTTGGATATTTGTGTCAGGAACAACGGGTTTCGACGCAGAGACAAAAGAGTTTCCGGCGGATGTCGAAGCTCAATGCGAGAACTGTTTTCGCAATATCGAAATCGCCCTCGGAAAGGCGGGAGCGACACTCAAGGACCTTGTTCGCGTGCAGATTTTCGTTGCAAGTCAGGAAGAATTCGAGCGGATTATCCCGATCATCCGAAAGCATTGCTACGAAGCCCGGCCTGCCAATACAACCGTCTTCGCGCAGCTCGTTGCGCCACACATGCGCGTCGAGATTGAAGCTATTGCGATGGCTCCCGCTGCGTAATTCCAATTGGTTATGCAAATATGCTGGTAAGCGTTCAAAAAGAGGGCTTGAGTCACGCTGACGTAACGCGCAGCTACATAATCTAATTAAGTGATCGCAGGTTCAACGCATGAAGACAATAAAAAGCATTCACGCATGTGTACGAGCAAGCGGGCAGCAGTGGGGGACCTAAGCCGGAAATTCTATAGTCAGTTGAGTTAGGATAGGGCTTAGCACTGTGGATACGGGATGACGTCTAAAAGAATTTAAAAACACAGGCGAATGCCCTTCTAAGACGCGCTCTACGGAGCGCGTTTTGTTTTTAGCCAGAAACCCATATCGTCAAATCGCCGCTGGTATTTCCGGTCGCGGGGCGAATTTCATTGTCGCGCGCCGGTGTCCGCCTGGCCAAGTAAACTTGACCCGGACACGAACTTGCTTACCTTGTCGGTTGAAAAGGATGCTTGGACTTTGGGAGGAGACCATGGCAACGCGGCACGAGGGCTTGCACGCCGAACATATCCAGTCCGCTTTGACCGGGAGTGCCGCTGCCCAATCCGCACTGGTGGCATCCTGGGGTCGGTCAATGCGTCTCTACGGTTTGAACCCCGAGCAGGGTTCTCCTCCAAACGTACTCACTGACCGCGAATTGAAAGATGCGCGCGAGCGGCTGGGATCGTTGATCGCAACGGCAAAGTCGACGCTGGACCGCCTTTATTCCGCTGTCGGTGGTGCGGGCTGCTGTGTCCTGCTGGCTGACAAGGATGGCGTTCCGGTTGATCGTCGCGGCTACGAAGGAGATGACGCGACATTCTGCAAGATCGGTCTTTGGACCGGAGCAGTGTGGAGCGAAGAAAGTGAGGGTACGAACGGTATCGGGACGGCACTTGCCGAACAGCGGGCACTGACGATCCACCGCGACCAGCATTTCCGAAGCAAGAATACTACGCTCTCCTGCACTGTTGCCCCGATATTCGATCACCGCGGACGTCTGATGGCGGCGATTGATGTTTCTTCGGCCCGATCCGATCTGACCGAAGAGTTTGTCAAGCTGATTGCTGTCGCGGTCGTAGATGCAGCCCGCCGTGTGGAAGCTGAAAATTTCCGCCTCGCTTTCCCGAAAGCGCGCATTGTTATGGCGCAGCTCGGATTCGACGTATGCAACGATCGGGCTGCCAGCGCACTTATCGCAGTGGATGAAGATGATCTGGTCATCGGTGCGTCCAGAACTGCACGCCACTTCCTGGGATTGACCGACGATACATTGAGCAAACCTCTTCCTGCGGCCAACTTGTTGGGCCAGCATGTCGATGCCGAACGGGAACTGGCCGCCGCTGAACGCAGCGTGATCCGCCGCGTGCTGGCAAGCGCGGGAGGCAACATCTCGGTCGCGGCTGGGATCATGGGCATGGGCCGCGCAACCCTCCACCGCAAGCTAAAGAAGCTCGGCATTCACTGACAGACGTCGGCGCTTGCTCAATCATGTCCCCGATTGTCTCAAAAGTGAGACACTGTCACGGCCTTGTTCATTGGCACCTGATGACAGCGGCAGTGCTAACCGCGATCCTTCTCCCAGATGCCGCAGGAGGCGGTATCGAAAAATCGCGCCGTTCCAAGCCTGTACCGATAGGAGGGGATAGCGCCAGGGAGGGTCATCCATGAACAAGGTAGAATTCAACCGCACTATCAAACCCAACTTCAAAAAGCGCTATGGCAATTTCATCGGCGGAAAGTTCGTCGAGCCGAAGTCCGGCCGCTATTTTGAAAATACATCGCCTGTGAACGGCCAGGTTCTTTGTGAAATCGCCAGATCCGATGCGAGCGATGTCGATGCGGCGCTTGACGCTGCTCATGCCGCCAAGGAAGCCTGGGGCCGCACAAGCCCGGCGGAACGCAGCGTCATCCTTAACAAGATCGCGCAGGTCATGGAAGACAACCTGACGCTGCTGGCTCAGGCCGAAACCTGGGACAATGGCAAGCCTATACGTGAAACGACAGCTGCCGACTTGCCCCTTGCGATTGATCACTTTCGCTATTTCGCTGGCGTAATCCGCGCTCAGGAAGGTGGAATCTCCGAGATCGACCACGATACCGTCGCTTACCATTTTCACGAGCCGCTTGGTGTCGTCGGCCAGATTATTCCCTGGAATTTCCCCATTCTGATGGCCGTGTGGAAACTGGCTCCAGCACTGGCTGCAGGAAACTGCGTCGTTCTGAAACCGGCCGAACAGACGCCGGCCTCAATTCTCGTTCTGGCAGAACTGATTGGTGATCTTTTGCCGCCCGGCGTTTTGAACATCGTCAACGGCTTTGGACTGGAAGCCGGGAAGCCGCTTGCATCAAGCCCACGAATTGCCAAGATTGCTTTTACCGGAGAAACGACCACTGGCCGCCTGATCATGCAATATGCAAGCCAGAACCTCATCCCGGTAACACTCGAACTCGGCGGCAAGTCGCCGAATATATTCTTCAAGGACGTAACCGCCGAGGATGACGATTTCTTCGACAAGGCAATCGAAGGATTTGTCATGTTCGCGCTCAACCAAGGTGAAGTCTGTACCTGCCCGAGCCGCGCGCTCATTCATGAATCCATCTACGACAAGTTCATGGAAAAGGCGCTAAAGCGTGTCGAAGCGATTGTGCAGGGAGACCCGCTCGATCCCGCAACGATGATCGGTGCGCAGGCATCCAGCGAACAGCTCGAGAAGATTCTCTCCTACATGGACATTGGCAGGCAGGAAGGTGCCGAGGTGCTCACAGGCGGCGAGCGCAATGTTCTGGCCGGCGATCTGGCGGGCGGATATTACGTCAAGCCGACCGTATTCAAAGGGCACAACCGCATGCGAATCTTCCAGGAAGAGATCTTCGGCCCCGTGGTCTCGGTGACAACCTTTAAGGACAATGACGAGGCGCTATCGATCGCCAACGACACACTCTACGGATTGGGCGCGGGCATTTGGAGTCGTGACGCCAACACGTGTTACCGCTTTGGCCGGGCTATTCAGGCTGGGCGTGTCTGGACCAACTGCTACCATGCCTATCCAGCTCACGCTGCATTTGGTGGTTACAAGCAGTCTGGTATCGGTCGTGAAAATCATCTGAAGATGCTGGATCATTATCAGCAGACCAAGAATATGCTTGTCAGCTACAGCCCTAAGAAGCTCGGCTTTTTCTGATTGTCCTGATCAGAATCGACGATCTATGGCGCTGTCGCAGCGCCATAGACGGCCCATTTGGAGGAACATCATTGGAAGACAAAGTCAGTGCGACGCCTGCTGCGCTCCAGCTCATAACAACGCTGCAATCTGAATATGGTCCGATCCTGTTTCACCAGTCGGGCGGCTGCTGTGATGGATCTTCGCCCATGTGTTACGCACAGGGCGATTTCATTATCGGAGATCAGGATGTTCGGTTGGGCGAAATCGGTGGCGCACCTGTTTACATCAGCGCTTCCCAATATGATGTCTGGAAGCACACCAATCTGATCATCGATGTCGTACCCGGCCGTGGCGGCATGTTCTCACTCGATAATGGCCGCGAAGTGAGGTTCCTGACGCGTTCGAAGATTTGTGCGGTCCCCAACCAATAATCGCAATTCGATTTTCATATGCCTTGAAAATCAACGACCGGTTCTGGCGGATATCAGCCTAGTGTTCTGCCCAAAACATTTGCCACAGCGCCAGACGCATCCGCCAGAGCCTGAAGCGTGGGCCGATCGCCAGACGTGAGAGGGTGGCCCATCCACCAACAACGGTTTGTGCCCACGACTCCGCGCACCTTTTTGGCAAGCCGGTATTGTCAGTTGTAGGATGATATGTATAGGTTAACGAAACTTCCCTTCTGACTAGCGGGCCACGATGGTAAAGAGACGCTCTCCCGTGATTGGCACAGTACAGGCCTTGCCACATCGCGTTGCTGCTATCCTCGGCAAGGAGATATCGTCCGGCGAGCTGCCGCCGGGCGCGCGCTTACCAACTGAACAACAGCTAACCGAGAAATTCGGAGTTAGCAGAAATGTCATCCGCGAGGCGATCGCCCAGTTGCGTGCCGACGGAATGATCGAGGCACGCCAGGGTATCGGCGCGTTCGTCCTCGGGCCGGAGCAGCGAGCCTCCATTCGTATCGATGGCGACGCTTTGAAGAACGTCAACAATATGGAGCGCCTTTTTGAGTTGCGCTGCATTCTCGAGGTCGAGGCGGCGGCGCTCGCTGCGGCACGGCGCGATGCCTCCAATCTGGAAGCCATCAGTGCAGCACTCGATCGTATGAGCGGCGAGGAACGGTGGGAGGAGGGGAGTATCGATGCGGACCTTGCCTTTCACCGCGAGATCGCGCGGGCGACCGGCAATGACTACATCCATACTTTTATTTCATTCGTGTGCGAACAGATCCGCCGTTCAATCGAATATGCAAGGGTGACAAATCCCCTGCAGGACTTGATCGAGATCAATGTCGGCGAGCACGTTCGCATCTACGAGGCCTTGGTCAAAGGCGACCCGGAAGCGGCGGGCAACGCCATGCGGGCGCATATCGTCGGAGCCGCTCAAAGGGTCGGGGTAACGCTGCCGCTCAAGGATAATGCAGTCCATCAATCGGCCAACAGGAATTGAGATCATGAACTTTGGGCAGAAGGTCAAGATAAAGGACGTCTGTTTGCTGGTCGAGGACATCGAGCGGACGGTGGATTTTTACGTCAACAAGCTTGGCTTCAAGATGCGTCGTCGCGCAGAAGGGTTTGCAGATTTTCACAATGATGGCGTGATACTGGCCGCGTGGGAGCTCGGCCATATCAATGCCCACACGGGCGTTTCCAACCGCACGAGCCCGCGAGGAGCGCACAAGGTCTGTATCGCTGTGGAACTTGGATCGCCTGACGAAGTGGACGGGTATTACAAGTCGCTGACGGCCAGCGGCGTACCGTTCTACGGCGAGCCCGCCGATTACATCTGGAACGCACGCTGCGCCTATTTCACCGATCCTGACGACACGCTTTGGGAGCTCTACGCCTGGCTGGACGGAGGGCCGGGTGACTACCACGAAGAACACGCAAAATAGCCAAGCGAGGGCTAATCGAAAAGTCAGCTCGCAAGCATCCTAGAACAATAAACAGGAGCAAAACAATGAGTGGGAACAATATCGAATTCAATCGCCGATCTTTCCTCCAGACAGGATTGGCAGGACTGGCCGCATTTTCACCTGGTATCCAACTTGTTATGTCGAGCGATGCCAAGGCGGCTGGCAAGGTGGTTATCCAGTATGACTGGCTGATCTCGAATGGCCAGATTGGTGACGTTATCGCCCTTGAAAATGGATACTTCAAGGAGGCAGGACTCGAAGTCGAGTTCAGTCCGGGCGGCCCCAATGCATCGACAGTGCCGCCTGTCGTGTCCGGTTCGGCTCTGGTTGGCCAGTTTTCAGAAACGCCGCAACTGTTCAGTGCAAGGGCCAATGGTGTGCCAGTCAAACTGATAGCCTGCGGCTATCGAACGGGGCCGTATGCGTTCACGTCGAAGCCGTCAAAGCCACTGCGTTCAGTTGCTGACCTGAAGGGCCTGCGTCTTGGTGTACAGCCCACAGCCCGCTTTGTTATCGACGCCATTGCGGCCAAGAACAACATCGACATTAATGAACTGACAATCGTGAATGTGGGCTTCGACAAGACGCCGCTTATGCGCGGCGATGTTGACGCGATTGGGGGCTGGATCACCAATACGCAGGCGCTGAGTGTCGTCGGTGCCGATCGAATTGACCTCCTTGTTCGTGACATGGGCCTTCAATCCTACGCGGATGCCTATTTCGCAACTGACAGCGCCATCGAAAGCGATCCTGAGACCTTGGCGCGTTTCATCGGTGCCATAGGCAAGGGGTGGGGATGGACACATGCCAATCCGCAGGATGCTGTTGGCAAATTGGTCTCCGCTCATCCCGAACTCGACAAGGAATGGGAACTGAAGACGATCGATCTGGTGCTTAAACTCAGTTTCGATGCAAACACAGCCAAAGACGGTTGGGGTACCTTCGATCCGAAAGCACTGGACGAACAATTGGCACTGCTCGACAAGATCGGACAATACCCGAACGGACGTCCTGCGCTCGAAGATGTCTACACGCCGAAGATACTTGAGCTGTCGGCGGCTGATCGACCCAAGCTGAATGCTCCTGGCGCATGAAGAACGAGCATTCGATGCCTCTCGCAATCGAGGCAAGGAAGCTGGATATCGGTTACCGGGGCGAGCACCACGATGTGAAAGTCCTGTCCGGTCTCGATCTGGAGGTCGAGGCCGGGAGGCTGCTGTGCATTCTTGGGCCTTCCGGCTGCGGTAAATCCACGTTCCTGCGGGTGATCGCCGATCTCCTCGATCCACTTGATGGAAAGATCAATGTCTTGGGCGAGACACCACATGCGATACGCAGCCGGCGTGACGTCGGTTTCGTCTTTCAGGATGCGGCACTTCTGCCATGGCGAACAGTGCGTGAAAACGTTTGCCTTCCCCTCATCGTCGGACAGAACAGCCTCACGCGTGAAGTAGCGGACAAAACGGACGAGCTTCTCGCCATGATGGGACTTGCCGCGTTTGTCGACCGCTATCCGCACCAACTTTCTGGCGGCCAACGCCAACGTGTCGCCATTGCGCGAGCCCTGCTCGGTGAGCCCCGGGTTCTACTCATGGATGAGCCTTTCGGTGCGCTCGACGAGATCACGCGCGATCGTCTCAACGACGAACTGCTCAACCTGTGGAGGCGCACCGGAACGACCATTCTTTTCGTTACGCATTCCATAGCGGAGGCCGTCTATCTCGGCGAACATGTGATTGTATTGGCAGCCAATCCGGGGCGTCTGGTCGCCAATACCGATCTCCGACCGATCAAGGCGTCAGGCAATCGCTGTTCGCGCGAGGATCCCGCCATCATCGCCAAAATGGCAGAACTGCGTCAGGCACTGGAGAGGGCTTCGTGATCGAACTGAACAAGCCGCTCCCTGTGATGACCAGGACGCTCCTCCCAATTTTCGGCGTGGCTTCCATTCTGGTGGCGTGGCAATTTCTGCTGCCGCTCGCAGGCGTACCGGCCTACATTGTCCCGACCCCCACGGCGATTGCGGGCGTATTCTCCAAGAATGGGTCGCTCCTGTTTGCCAATCTCTGGCCAACGGTCGTCGAGGCACTGGCAGGCTTTGTCATCGGCAATATGGCGGCGGTCCTGCTCGCGGTGATTTTTGTCCACAGCCGCGTTCTACAGGCCGCTTATTTCCCGGTCGTGCTCTTCTTCAACACAATTCCGATTCTCGCACTCTCACCGATCATCATTCTTATCTTTGGACTTGGAATGACACCCAAAATCGTCATTGCGGCGGTGATCTGCTTCTTCCCGACCCTGGTCAACATGATCCGGGGTCTCAGTTCGGCAAGTTCCAACGAATACGAACTCTTCCATGTGCTTTCGGCAACGCGGTGGGAGACATTCTGGCGGCTGCGCTTACCCCGGTCCTTGCCAATGCTGTTTGCTTCCTTGAGAATCGCCTCGGCTACCGCGGTTATCGGCGCTATCGTCGGTGAGTGGATAGGTTCGGACAAAGGACTCGGTGCGCTGATCATCCAGGCGACGTTCAACTATCAATCGGACCGCCTTTATGCAGCGATTGTGTTGTCGTCGGCTCTTTCGATTATCCTGTTCATGATTGTTGCCTTCTTCGAACGCAGGCTCGTCCGCTACTGACGTAGTGAAACTTTAAGTTCTGCGTTATCTTGTTTGTGCAACTATCGAAGCTAAATAGGTTTTTCATGTTCGATCTCAAAATCACCGATGCAACTCTACCGGATGGCCGCAGAAACATTGATATCGGCGTGAAATCCGGCCGGATCGTTGCCGTCGAACCCAAGCTGGACGGCGACGCGGGCGAGACGATCGATGCCGGTGGGTTGCTTGTGTCGCCGCCCTTTGTTGATTGTCATTTCCATATGGACGCAACCCTGTCGGTTGGACAGCCGCGTTTCAATGAAAGCGGCCGGCTGCTTGACGGTATCCAGATTTGGGGCGAACTGAAGCCGCTTCTCACCCATGAAGCCGTCATCGAACGTGCGTTACGCTATTGCGATCTGGCGGTCGCGCAAGGCCTGCTTGCGATACGCACCCATGTGGATGTCTGTGATGAACGCTTGTTGGGTGTTGAGGCATTGCTTGAGGTCAAGAAACAGGTCTCACCCTACATTGATCTGCAACTCGTCGCTTTTCCGCAAGACGGCTATTACCGCTACCCGGGTGCCGTTGATCTGCTGAAACGCGCGCTCGATCTGGGTGTGGATGTGGTGGGCGGCATCCCGCATTTCGAACGAACCATGGCTGATGGCACGGCGAGCGTGAAAGCACTGTGCGAGATTGCGGCGGAACGCGGTCTGATGATCGATTTGCATTGCGACGAAACCGATGATCCCCTGTCACGCCATATTGAGACGCTGGCTTCCGAGACCCTGCGCCTTGGCCTCGGCGGACGTTCGACAGGCTCGCATCTGACGTCGATGCATTCGATGGACAATTACTATGTCAGCAAGCTTCTACCGCTGATTGCGGAAGCTGGTGTTGCAGCCATTGCCAATCCGCTGATCAATATCGGCATCCAGGGCCGCCACGACACCTACCCGAAGCGCCGGGGGATGACACGGGTTCCGGAACTCCTGGCTCATGGGGTTACGGTGGCGTTCGGCCATGATTGCGTGATGGACCCATGGTATTCGCTGGGGCAGGGTGACATGCTGGACGTTGCGAGCATGAGCCTGCACGTGGCGCAGATGACAAGCCGCAGTGCCATGCGTCAATGCTTTGCCGCTGTGACAACCGAACCCGCCAAAATCCTCAATCTCGAAGGCTACGGCCTCGATGTCGGATGCAAGGCGGATATGGTCCTGCTGCAAGCCGCCGACACGATTGAAGCAATCCGCCTGAAGGCGACTCGTCTCGCTGTGATCAAGGCTGGCAAGGTTATCGCCAGGACGCCATATCGAATCTGCAGCCTGGAACTTGCCGGGCGCCCCGCAAATCTTGATTCAGCAAGTTACGCACCGAAACTGAGTTAGCAAGTATGAGTGCGTGATGTCGTCGTGGCTTGTGCCTCGGTCAGGGCACATCTCACGCCGTTTCAGCCAAGAATCTTGGCTATCCACAGAAGATTGAAATGGCTCAACAAAGCGAAGATGCCAACACAAATCAGGTTCCAAACCTATCGGAAGTTGCGCGGCACGCTGCAGATTGAGCAAATATCCAATCATTTGATGAGGTTGGTGCTGATATATCGTCTAATCAGCCAATATGCAGCAGTGGGTGATTAGGGAAAGATGGAAGGCTACCAGCCAATTTAGCGTAACCACCAGAGACAAAGCGTTGCATTTCCGCCACAATGTGTTGCATGAGTGCCACGTCGTTGGGATGGCATAAACAATGCTCTTATCAAACTCGGTCAATCTGTTTGGAAGTTCGGTGTCTGGCGCTGCAAGCGGCAGCGCCCAGAGATTTTATTCCCGGCTTGGCATCGCGACTGTGGTCCTTGCATTGCTTGCGACCGGCATCACCTTCTTCATCTTGACCGGGATGACACCGATCCACGCCGACAGCCGGATCACATTGCTGCTCACAAGTGTCAATGCGATCCTGATCATGGCCTTGATTGTCCTGATAGGGCGGGAGATTTACCGCGTTGCCCAGGCAAGGAATCGCGGGAAGGCGGCGTCACGCCTGCATGTTCGTCTGGTGGTGCTGTTTTCGCTGGTCGCTGCCGTCCCGGCGTTGATTGTCGCCATTGTCGCCTCGATTACGCTCGATCTCGGACTTGACCGTTGGTTTGAAATGCGCACGACGACGATCGTGAACTCGTCCATCAGCCTCGCCAACTCCTACATCCAGGAAAGCGCCCGGAATTTGCAGGGCACAACGCTGGAGATGGTCAGCGATCTCGATGGACAACGAACGCTATACAATCTTGATCGCAGTGGCTTTACACGGCTGATGACGCAGCAGGCGTTGGGAAGGGGTCTGCTCAGTGCAGCCCTGGTTCGATCGAATGGCGATGTCGCCGTGCGTGCCGATATCAAGACCGACATCACCATTCCCACGGTTTCGAAGGCTGTGCTGGATACTGCTTCCGACGGCAAGCCGGTTCTTATTCCGCCGGAACAGACCAATTTGCTCAGCGCTGTCATCAAGTTACGTGAGATACCGGGGCTTTTCCTTTATACCGTGCGACCCGTCGATGCGGATATTCTCAGTTCCAGCCGGGTCATGGAGAAGAGGACCGCCGACGCGCAAAAAACTGATGGTGACGGGATTACAACGCAGATTCTTTTTGCCTTGCTCTATTTCGGCCTCACCCTGACCTTGCTCTTATCGGCGATCTGGACTGGTATCGCTGTTGCCGACCGGCTGGTACGCCCCATTCGCCTATTGATTGGCGCGGCGGACAATGTTGCAACAGGCAATCTCGATGTCTCCGTTCCAGTCCATCGTTACGATGGTGATGTCGGTTCACTGTCCCAGACATTCAACACAATGGTCCGGCAATTGAGTACGCAGCGGCGTGATCTTGTCTCCGCCAAGGACCAGATAGACGAACGCCGGCGTTTTTCCGAGGCTGTACTTTCCGGAGTGACCGCCGGCGTCATCAGCGTCAATGGTGACGGGGTGATAGGCATTATCAATCGTTCTGCCGAAACAATGTTCTCGCTTGATCCGGCAGCCGCTGCGGGCAAGAATCTTACGGCGCTTGTTCCGGAAATAGGGTTGGTCTTCGAGGTCGCGCATGCCACGGGGCGGTCCGTCTATCGCGAACAGGTGACTATGTCGCGACGTGGCAGCGCCCGGACGTTCAACGTGCAGATCACACTGGAAGATGCTGATTCAATCGAGCATTCTTACGTGGTAACGGTCGATGACATTACCGATCTGGTTGAAGCGCAGCGTTCCACGGCTTGGGCTGATGTGGCGCGGCGCATCGCCCATGAGATCAAGAATCCGTTAACCCCCATTCAGCTTTCCGCCGAACGGCTGCGCCGGCGCTATGGCAAGGTGATCACTGAAGATCGTGAGGTCTTTGAACAATGCACCGAGACGATTATTCGTCAGGTAGGCGACATTGGCCGCATGGTTGACGAATTCTCATCGTTCGCACGGATGCCAAAGCCGGAAATCAAGACAGTGGATCTGCGCGAAGCACTGCGTGAGGCCTCGTTCCTTGTCGAGGTCAGCCGGAGTGATATTCGTTTTGAGCGGGATTTCGGCGATGTACCGCTGCTTGGTCAGTTTGACAGCCGCCTGTTGGGGCAGGCCTTTGGAAACGTTATCAAGAACGCTGCGGAATCCGTTGATTCTATTGTTAAAGAGGGGCACACAGACGGGCATGTTCTGATCCGCTCCAGGCAAGACGCCGACACGCTGATTGTCGAGATCCTGGACAATGGCAAGGGCTTGCCTAGGGAACACCGGCAGCGCCTGCTGGAGCCCTATATGACGACGCGGGACAAGGGCACGGGGCTTGGCCTTGCTATCGTCAAGAAGATTGTGGAGGACCATGCCGGGCAGCTTGAGTTGCATGACGCACCGGACGACTTCTATGCGGGCCGCGGTGCGATGATCCGCATGATTTTTCCAAAAGCACAGACCGTTACCCAGGTCGCTGAAAATACCGAAAAACAGGTGAATTGAAATGGCATCTGACATCCTTGTCGTCGACGATGAAGTCGACATTCGCGAGCTTGTTGCAGGAATACTGAGTGATGAGGGGCACGAGACTCGCGTCGCATCGGACGCGGACAGTGCATTGGCGGCGATCGATGACCGCATTCCCCGCCTGATTTTTCTCGATATCTGGATGCAGGGCAGCCGGCTTGACGGTTTGGCCTTGCTTGACGAGATCAAGAGCCGGCATCCGGAAATTCCGGTCGTCATGATTTCCGGTCACGGCAATATCGAGACTGCCGTATCGGCAATCCGTCGTGGGGCCTATGACTTCATCGAGAAGCCATTCAAGGCAGACCGGCTGATCCTCATCGCCGAACGGGCGCTCGAAACCTCCAAGCTGAGACGGGAAGTGTCGGATCTGCGCAAGCGGTCCAGCGAGAGTTTCGAGCTTCTCGGCGGTTCATTGTCCATGAACCACCTTCGCCAGACGATCGAACGCGTCGCCCCGACCAACAGCCGCATCATGATCACCGGACCGTCCGGAGCGGGCAAGGAATTGACTGCACGCGCCATCCACGCCCTGTCGGCGCGGGCGAAGGGCCCGTTTGTCAACCTGAATGCCGCGACCATTACGCCGGAACGTATGGAAATAGAACTGTTCGGCACGGAATCAGATGGAGGCGAGCGGAAAGTCGGCGCGCTGGAAGAAGCGCATGGCGGCATTCTTTATCTCAACGAAATTGCCGATATGCCGCGTGAAACGCAGAACAAGATCTTGCGTGTGCTGGTCGATCAGCAATTCGAACGCGTGGGGGGAACCAAGCGCGTGCGGGTGGATGTGCGCATTATTTCGTCAACCGCCCAGAATCTCGAGGCCATGATTGCCGAAGGGCGCTTCCGAGAAGACCTGTTCCACCGGCTGGCGGTCGTTCCGGTCATTGTACCGCCATTGGCAGATCGTCGCGACGATATTCCGGCGCTTGTGGAGTTCTTCATGGCGCAGATCGCTGACCAGGCGGGCATCAAGCCGCGCAAGATCGGGCCCGACGCCATGGCCGTACTGCAATCTCACTCCTGGCCCGGTAATATTCGCCAATTGCGCAACAATATCGAACGTCTGATCATTCTTGCGCGCGGTGATGATCCCGAAGCCGTGATCACAGCGGATTTGCTGCCGGCCGAGATTGGGGACACACTGCCCAAGCCTCCGACAGAATCGGATCAGCACATCATGGCGCTGCCCTTGCGCGAAGCGCGTGAACGGTTCGAGAAGGAGTACCTGATTGCCCAGATCAATCGTTTTGGCGGTAACATCTCGCGCACCGCGGAGTTTGTTGGCATGGAACGATCGGCACTGCACCGAAAGCTGAAATCCCTGGGAGTATAGCTCGGCGAGCAGCGTCGGTGTGCTTTGTCCCTGGCGCTAGCTGCATGGGCGATTTTCGTCACCACAAAGCCATCAAACAAGTGGAATCCAGCCAGTAGCGAGATGTGACCATGAAACTGCAATTCCTCCGAAATGCAACGCTGAAACTTGATTATGCGGGCCTGACCATCCTCATCGATCCGGATTTTGGACCAAAGCACAGCCGCCCGTCCTTTACCGGCCGCTCGCCCAATCCGATGACCGAGCTTCCCATTACCACGAATGAAATCCTTGACGGTGTCGAGCTGGTTCTTGTGTCGCATCTGCATGCAGATCACTTTGACAAAGTCGCTCAGGACCTCGTCCCCAAGCATCTGCCGCTCATTTGCCAGCCGGGCGATGAGGAAAAGATCAGGTCATTCGGATTCAGCAATGTCACACCGCTCACCGACGAACTGGTTGTCAATGGTATCCTCTTGACGCGCCGTGAGGGTAATCATGGCTCGGGGCCCGTTCTCGACAAGATGGGGCAGGTCATGGGTTTCACGATCGAAGCCGATGGCGAACCCTCAATCTACTGGGCCGGCGATACGATCCTTTATCCCCCAGTGCGGGAAACCATCGAAACGACGCAGCCCGACATCGTCATTACGCATTCCTGCGGCGCCAAATGGGATGACATCCTGATCGTCATGGACGCCGAACAGACTGTTGAGGTTTGCCGCATCGCGCCGGAGAAAACCAAAATCATCGCGACGCATATGGAGGCGTTGGACCACGCGACGGTCACGCGCGACGACCTTCAAGCCTTTGCGGAACCGTCCGATATCGGTAAGCATAGACTCATCATTCCCGATGATGGAGAACCCCTCCATCTCACAGCCCCCAACGCATGAGATCACCAATGTCAAAAACATTCGCATTCGTCGGCAATCTGAATCGCAACGCCTTGCCCGGCGAGGGAAAGGGCATCAGCGTCTTTCATTTTAATGACAGGACCGGTGATCTGACACTCGCGAGCGAATATCTCCCGATCGACAATCCCGGCTATCTGGCAATCGATGAGAAACGCAAGCGCCTGTATGCCGCTGTCGAGATACCCGCCTGGAATGAAAACATGGCGGTGGCCTTTGATATCGATCCTGCGACCGGCGCACTGTCCTACATCAACATGCAGCCGACACTGGGCAACACCACATGCCACATCGGCTTTGACCAGAGCGGCGAGTTGATTTTCGCATCGAACTATACGGTAGCGGAACTGGGTGCGCGGCCAGGCAATGCGGTCGCGGCCTTCTCAATACGCACTGACGGTGGGCTCGATCCGGCATTCGCCGCCGCGATCCACGAAGGCAAGAACGCCATCCTGCCAACGGATAAGCGCCAGCATGGTCATTGTGCTGTTGTTAGTCCGGACAATCGCTATGTTTTCGTCTGCGATCTCGGCCTTGACCGGATCATGGCCTACAATCTGCCGGCGAAGGGTGAAGGTCTCGCGCTTGCAGCGACACCGTTCACCCAACTGCCCGATGGTGCAGGCCCGCGGCATATGACCTTTCACCCCAATGGAAAAATTGCTTACGTCATCAATGAGTTGAACTGCACTGTTTCAGTATTGCATTATAATTCTGAAAGCGCCGAGTTCACGATTTCCCAGACACTGCCAACCCTGCCGGATGATTTCTCCGATACCAATACCTGCGCCGAAATTGCAGTCAGCCCCGATGGCCGCTTTCTCTACGGTTCCAATCGCGGCCATAACAGCATCGTTAGCTATGCAATCGCCGAGACCGGCGCGATTTCATTGATCGGCTGGACGCCATCGCAAGGGGTTGGACCGCGCAACTTTGTTATCGACCCATCAGGCAGGTTTATGCTGGTCGCCAATCAGAAAGGCGGTGGCATCGCCATCTTCAAGCGCGATATCGAGACCGGCACGCTTGAAGATACCGGCAAACGCATTGCTCTCCAGTCGCCCATGCGCATTGTTTTCGGCACATTCGGTTAAGGAGAACAGGCAATGTCGCGCATCGCCTATGTCAACGGTCAATACGTTCCGCATTCCGAAGCCGGAATCCACATCGAAGACCGGGGCTATCAGTTCGCCGATGGCGTCTATGAAGTCTGCGAGATCGCACGCGGCAATATCATGGACATGACTCGCCATCTCGACAGGCTCGGCCGCTCGCTTTCCGAATTAAAGATCGGTTGGCCGATGGGCCGCAAAGCCCTGCAAACGGTGATCAAGGAAGTCGTGCGTAGAAACCGGGTGCACAATGGCCTGGTCTATCTGCAGGTCACGCGCGGCGTTGCCCGGCGCGATCATGTCTTTCCATCGGCAGACACGCCACCAGCCATCGTCATCACCGCCAAGCGCACCGACCCGCAAGCTTCTGCCGCCAGGGCGGCGAAGGGCATCAAGGTCATCACAGTACCGGAAAATCGTTGGGAACGCGTCGATATCAAGTCGGTTGGTCTGTTGCCCAACGTTCTGGCCCGGCAGCAGGCGAAGGAGCAGGGCGCTCACGAAGCTTGGTTCATCGATCCGGACGGTACCGTTAAGGAAGGCGCAGCTACAAATGCGTGGATTGTCACCAAAGATGGAGTTCTTGTGACAAGACCGGCCGAGAGCGGCATCTTGCGCGGCATCACGCGAACCACCATTTTTGATGTGGCGAAAAAATTGGGCTTGAAGATCGAGGAAAGGGGCTTTTCAGTGGCTGAAGCCAGACAGGCAAAGGAGGTTTTCATGACAGCAGCATCGACTGTCGTGATGCCAATCGTTGCGATTGACGGCGAATCGGTTGCAAATGGTCACCCTGGAACGACTACACTTTCCTTGCGGGAAGCGTTTTTTGACGTTGCGGAAAAAACGCCATCCTGTTAACCGGAGAGTGAGGGGACTAACAGACGCTATTTTTCACCTCCTGCTGGAGCAAAGAAAATTTGCTTCCGCCGCAGAATTTTGTATGAGACACGTTTGCTGATCGCATAAAAGGACAAAAACAATGGCTGAACGATCGCAGAATCTTCAGGATCTTTTTCTGAATTCAGTCAGAAAACAGAAGATTTCTCTGACAATTTTTCTCATTAATGGTGTGAAACTGACTGGAATTGTCACGTCGTTCGACAATTTTTGTGTGCTTTTGCGCCGTGACGGCCATTCGCAGCTCGTCTATAAACATGCTATATCGACCATCATGCCGAGCCAGCCCGTGCAGATGTTTGAAGTAGAAGAGAGCGACTGAGACCACATTTGACCAAGGAAACGAGGCGCAACGCGCAAAAGACTGGCGGAATTGCCGATAACGGCGACACTGCCAGAGAAGCTACGCGCGCGCTCGTCATCGTGCCGGTCTTGCCGCAACGCTTTAATGACGGCGGCAAGACCGACGACAACGGTCGTCCTAAATACCAGCGTGAGTTCCAGCGTAGTGACGAAGCCCGGCTTGAAGAAGCCGAGGGGCTTGCGCGGGCTATCGACCTCGACATTGTCCATTCGGACATCGTGCAGGTTTCCGCGCCGCGCCCGGCCACATTGCTTGGAACAGGCAAGGTCGAAACCATTGCCGAAATTATTGAGGCATCGCACGCTGAACTGGTGATCGTCGATCATTCACTGACACCGGTACAGCAGCGTAATCTTGAAAAGGAATGGAATGCCAAGGTTCTGGACCGGACCGGGCTCATCCTTGAAATTTTCGGCCGGCGAGCCCAGACGAAGGAGGGTGCCCTCCAAGTCGAGCTGGCGCATCTGACCTACCAGAAAGGCCGCCTGGTCCGCAGCTGGACCCACTTGGAGCGTCAGCGTGGCGGTGGCGGCTTCCTTGGCGGTCCTGGTGAAACCCAGATCGAGGCTGACAGGCGCGCACTGCAGGAAAAGATCCTGCGCATCAAGCGCGAGCTGGAAACAGTCGTGCGTACGCGCACGCTGCATAGGGCCAAGCGCAAGAAAGTGCCGCATCCGGTTGTCGCGCTCGTCGGCTACACCAATGCCGGGAAATCCACACTGTTCAACCGGTTGACCGGAGCAGGGGTCATTGCCGAAGATATGCTCTTTGCTACGCTGGATCCAACATTGCGCCGCATCCAGCTTGAACACGGCGAAACCATCATTCTGTCCGATACGGTTGGTTTCATCTCCAACCTGCCGACCCATCTCGTCGCCGCTTTCCGGGCAACTCTGGAAGAGGTGGTCGAGGCCGACCTCATCCTTCATATACGCGATATTTCCGATCCAGACACCGCCGCCCAGGCGGAAGATGTTCACGCGATTATGACCAGCCTTGGCATCGAGCGAGGCGATACCAAGCGCATCATCGAAGTCTGGAACAAGATCGACCTGCTTGATGATGCAGGCCGTGAAGCGGCTCTACGTCTCAGCGCGGCGGCAACTGGCAATGAACATCCCATTCCGGTTTCAGCGATAACAGGCGAGGGTATCGATGCGCTGCTCAAGGAAATCGAGGACCGGATCGCCGGCAAACTGAAGCACGTCAGGATCACACTGCAGCATAACCAGATGCGCCTGATGGACTGGATCTATCAGCATTCGAGCAATGTAAGGCGCAAGGACCTCGATGACGGTTCGATCACCTTGAGCATGGATATGACTGTCAACTCGCACGCTATGCTCGATGAGAAAATATTGAGCAAAAGCAATAGATAAGCCGAGCTACTTCGCTTTTTTGGCTTCTTGCCAGAGTGCTTCCATTTCATCGAGCGTTGCCGCATCCAGCGACTGCTCCTGTTCGGCCAATTTGCGCTCGATATAGTGGAAGCGTTTGCGGAACTTCTCATTTGTGCCGCGCAGGGCGCTTTCCGGTTCGAGCTTAAGGTGCCGGCCGAGATTGACCAGGGCAAACAGCAGGTCACCATACTCTTCTTCAGTATCTTTCTGATTACCGCTGGCGATCGCTTCTTTCAGCTCGCCGATTTCTTCCTCGATCTTGTCGAGGATCGGGCCTGCTTCCGACCAGTCAAATCCGACTTTCGCGGCCTTCTGCTGCAGCTTCAAGGCGCGCATCAGGGCAGGAAAACCGTGCGGGATATCATCGAGAAAGCCATCCGCTTCCGCCAGGCCGAGATTGAGCGCGGCGCGGCGCTCACGGCGTTCAGCTTTCTCCTCGGCTTTGATCTTGTCCCACATGCCTTTGGCCATACCGGCACCACGCGCAGCCTCTTCGCCAAAGACGTGGGGATGACGACGGATCATCTTGTGGGTGATGGCCTGCACCACATCGCCGAAATCGAATGCCTTCAGTTCCTCGGCCATGCGAGCGTGAAATACGACCTGCAGCAGCAGGTCGCCGAGTTCCTCGCGCAAGTCGTCGATGTCGTTACGCTCAATGGCATCGATGACTTCGAACGCTTCCTCAAGCGTGTATGGCGCTATGGATTTGAAATCCTGTTCCAGATCCCACGGACAGCCGGTTACGGGCGTCCGCAGCGCTGTCATGATCTCGAGAAGGCGGGCGATGTCGCGTGATGGTTTCATGGGAAGACAATAGGCCAGTACGCAGACTGCGAACATTGTTTCGTGCCGCGCAGAGCAAGATTGTCCACAACATCCGCGTACTGGAAACAATTAGAGTGACTGAGTTGGTTCAAGCGCTTTCGCTTTGGTGTGCAGGAGCACAGTCGCCAGAAAACGCGTACACGTCGATTGGTTCACCGACACCTCTCAGCGGGAACGAACCGAGATTCTCCAGCCTGGATTCGCAACCTGCCATCTCTGCGAACACTTTGGACAGGAGGACGGGACGCTTGGTCTCCTTGGTCAAGCTTTCAAGTCGCGACGCAACATTGACCGCCGGTCCAATCACCGTGAAGTCGAGACGCTTGCGGGAACCGATATTGCCGTACATCACGTCGCCAACGTGGACCCCAATGCCATAGCCAAGCGAGTCGTGTCCTCCTCGGATGTTTTCATCGTTCAGTGCGGCCATTGCGGTTTGTGCTTCGCTGATCGCCTGGAGAAGATTGGTGCATGCATCTGGGTTACTCAGCGGGAAGATCGCCAGAAGTCCATCCCCCATGAATTTGAGAATTTCCCCGCCATGCTTCTCGATTGGCTCTGACATCGCGTCAAAATAGCCGTTCAACAGTTCAATGACATCATCCCGGGGCCAGAGGTCCGATATTGCCGTGAAGTTGCGAAGGTCACAGATCAGGATCGCAGCGCCGACCGTCACTCCGCTCCCGCGGGTTGTCGCGCCGGCGAGGATCTGCTCGCTCGCATGCGGACCGACATAGGTTTCCAAAAGCGTGCGGGCGAGGCGGTTCTTCAATCTGATCTCGCTGACAAGGGCGAGGGCCGGGAGGAGGTCTGCAAGAAATGCGATGTGGTCGTCGCTGAAGCCGCCGGGACTGTCACTCGAGAAGGTCACGACATGCCGTTTGTCGAGCGTATGATTGAGCGGCCAAGCGATGTAGTCGGTATAACCCTCACCGCGCAACTCATCATACATCGGATACAGGGGGCCACCTTCATTAGGTGCTTCGAGACGTTGCCGAACGACCTGTGCTCCATTGTTGATCTCGCTTATCGGACTGTTCAAATATTGTATGGATTCTTCGATACCGTAGTCGAAGGTGCGGATTTCCGCCTCCGACAATCCCTTCCGCCATAGAATCCGGGCCCCGAGCCATTGAGGATGATTGGTTCTGAAATGGAGTGTCGCCCGGGCAACTGGTACACCGGCATCCAACAACCTCTTGGACATCTCGACCAGGATGTTGTCGATGAATCGTTCATTCCGCGTCTCGATCACCAGCCAGTCAAGAATTTCTCGTCTCTGGGCTGGCCAGACGCCTTCACGTGGCGAAGCAGAGGTTGCGTTCGATACCGGTAGCATTGCAACACTCCATTGGTTTGCCCATCATGTCCTTAAAATAGGGTCGCCCCTGTTCGACATTCAAGTGGCGCTGAGGCGCATGGCATGTGAGGCCCATCGCTACTCAGGTGTCGGCAGTTCGCGCCGTTGAAATTTGTGCAATATCACTGTCTCTGCAGGTTGATCTCGCTGGTTACAACAGTCTTGCCCGAAAGAGGGTCAACATCGACCGTGGTTAGCTTCATGCCATTGTTTCCGACCTTTTGTACAACCAGCTGCGCATTGCGGTCGCCATTCACATTCTTGGCCCAACGGATGTCCAGATTGATGGAGTCGTCGCGTCGGCTTCCAATTAGACCGGCTTTGCCGGTGCCTGCTCCGGTGTAGGACCCCGTATAGGTGGCCCCGTTAAATTTCAGGTCGGCACCAATCGTGCGTGAGATCACAATCAGGCCGCGGCAATTGCCATCGAGTGCAAGTGATGAATCAGTGGCGCTTGAATCGAAGCGGCAGGAAACGGCAAGAGGCGCGGAATTGGTGCGCACTTTGACTGTGCCTGTGCCAGCCCATTTTCCCTCGAGTGATTTAAGGAAGGCCGACTCCTCGGCTGGCGCGGCGCCCACGACAAATGCTAAAGCGCCTACGAACAAAAACATTGAAAGAAATTTCTTCATATCGACACTTCCTGCTCTTCGAGAGAAACGGATGCCGTAGTCAGACCCCATACCGGACTTTGAGGTGATTGATGAAGTATGAGGCCTTGAGTTTTTCACCGGTTGCACGCTCAAGCAAGTCCGGTGTCGTATATCGAGAAGCTTGCGACCAGATATTCTCGCATCGCCAAGCGTTGACAGCGTCGAACTTGCCCTTGGCAATCTCATCATTTGCAGCCGGATGCATTTTTTCAAATGCCGCCCATTGCTGCGCCGCCATCATTGCGCCGAGCGTATAGGATGGGAAATATCCGAATGCCGCACTTGCCCAGTGCGGGTCTTGCATGGGACCGTCGGCGGGATTGTCGAGTGTGGACAGTCCGAGATAGTCGCGCATCTTGGCGTCCCACGCTTCCGGTAGATCGGTCACTTCAAGCCGGCCGGCGATGAAATCCTGCTCCAGTTCAAAACGAAGGATGACGTGCAGCGGATAGGTTACCTCATCAGCGTCGACTCGGATCAGGCCGCGCTCTACACGGTGCACGTGTGGCAGGATATCGTCGATCGACCAGCTCTCGCCGAGGTGTTTTTCCACCATCGGCAGCGCCCAGCACCAGAAGGCCGGATTGCGGCCAAGCTGTTTTTCAACGAACAGGCTTTGGCTTTCGTGTACGGCAATGCCTCGCGGTTTGCCGAGCGGCCAGTGGCCCCAGTCATGTGGCAGGTTCTGCTCGTAAAGAGCGTGCCCCGTCTCGTGCAGGACGCCCATCAACGCCGAGAGGAAATCAGAGGTTTTGTAGCGTGTCGTAATGCGCACATCGCTTGGCACGCCGCCGCAGAACGGATGATGTGATATCGACAGGCTGCCGTGGGTGAAGTCGAAACCGATCGCGCCCATCACCGCGAGTCCGAGGTCGCGCTGTTTTTCGATCGGATACGTCCCGGACAATTGTTTCAGCGGGCGTTTGGCGAGCCGCTCCTCCTGCACAGCCAGAACGTGCGGCACGAAATCTCTCAGAAACGTCTTGAGTTCGTCGAAGACAGGGGCAATGTCTGCAGCACGGCTGCCGGGATCATGTTGTTCTATCATCGCGTCATAAGGGTCGAGGCCGAGTACTTCAGCGCGCAACGCAGACTCTTCGCGCGCCAGCGTTACGATGCCTTCCAGCGCGGGCTTGAAACCCACCCAGTCGTTCTTGGGTCGCAGGTCGCGCCAAAGTTGCTCGCAACGCAGCCGCTCGCGCGTCAGGCGCTCAACGAACTCAGCGGGCAGACAGGTGAGATTGGTGTAGTGGCGACGGAACTCCGCGACGGCAATGCGCTGGTCGTCGTTCAAATCCTCAGATTCGGCCGCAGCGATCCAGTCGGCGATTATCGGCGCAGTGGATTGGCGGTGCAGCATGCCCGCCAAGCCAGACATTGCCTCGGCGCGTTTGGTGCCGCCGCCCACCGCCATATGTGTCGCCTCGTCGGCACCGAGGATCGCCAGGGCATGCTCCAGCGTTTCGAGCTTGCGGCCAAGATCGTCGAGTTGCTGGAAGGACATGGTTGCTCCGATGGTTCTTGCAGCTGCCACAAGACACCAATGCTGGCTGTGATGCAAGAATCGACCGCGTCATTTGCCGGGCAGGGGGCGCTGTGATTCCCTTCATCAACTCTAACACCATTCCTTGTATTCGCTGTGCGGAGCTCGCGACGCTCAGGCGCCCATGTCACGTTCCAGTTGCTCGAAATGCTCGGTGATTTCAGCGCCAGTCGCGATCCAGACGTCGCCCTTCGCCTGAACGTGCCGCAGAAAATCCCGGAGGATATGCCAGCGCATTGGCCGTCCTGAGACTTGGGGATGTAGCACCAGCGTGGTTACGCCGCCCCATGCATGCGTTGCCTCAAATTCGTCGACCCATAGCGGAAGAACCGCCTCGCGCCCGAAAAGCGCGCGTGGGCTGGTTCGGCTCGACATTCCGAAGTTCCAGTCGTCGAAGGCAAAATTGACTGGGATTTCAACGACGCCTGGCTTGCCGTCCGCGAGCTGGTGGCGATAGGGCAGTATGTCGTCACGGAACGAGCTCGAATAGCGAATGCCGGCCTTCGCCAGATAAGCGAGAAGCTCGGGGAAATTTTCCCCTGATGGTGCCCGATAGCCAATTGGCCTCACGCCCAGCGCTTTCTCCAGCGCCTCGAATCCACGATCTATCTCCTCGAAGGATTCGTCCATTTTCTCGCGGTCGGGCATCTTGTGCAGATAGCCGTGATGGCCGATCTCGTGACCTGCCTTCAGAATCGGCTCGCACACGGCCGGATGCGCAAGGGCCGTCCAGCCCGGAACGAAGAATGTGGCCTTAAGGGCCAGTTCCTCCATGAGTTGCAGTATTTTAGTAATCCCGACACGGGCGTCGTAGCCGCCATGCGATGTGGTGACCATACGATCCACATTCGACGGATTGTTGCCGATCCATGCCGTTTCTGCATCGACATCGAAGCCGATGAAGAGGGCACTTTTCGCACCGTTCGGCCATATTATCGGCGGTGTCTTGAACGCTGGATTGAGCGGCCGTGGAGAAAGATCGTAGGTCATGCTGGAACTCCTTCAGCGGAAGGTTGGCCGATTGTCTGCGTCACCTGCAAGCAGTGTCTCGAACCGGCGGCAATCATCGAACTGTTCGAGCGTGTCGAGCACATTCAAGAGATTTGACACCCGATCATCCTCAAGGGCCATACCGCCAAGTTGCCGGAATTTGGCATCGATCGCTTCGCGCTGCATCGGTCGTTCGGCAGATCCGGTCGCTCGCGGTACCATGCGTGAGGTGCGCGTTCCGTCGGAAAATATCAGTGTCAGAACCGGCTCGTCGAGCGGTTGCATGGCCCTGTCGATTTCGAGCTGCATCCGTTGCATGAATGCACCGACGCGCGGATCCGATCTGCACTGCGAGGTGTAGGCATCGAGACCAGCCGTGCCGAAAACGCAGCGTGCAGCGAGGGCATAGGGCAGGCTCATCTGCGTGCCCGCCATGGAGTTACTGCCTTTGTGTCCACACATGCCCATCAGCATTTCGCTGAGATGCAAATGCATGGATATAATGTTCTCGGGCTCTTGTTGAGTTTCTTGAAGAATATCTTCGAGCGCATCGACTGCCGAATGGGCACCGCGACAGGAAGCGTAGGGCTTCAGAACGGCGCGATTGACTTTCCAGCTCTCCCCGAGCGCCTCCGAGAGTTTTTCCGGTTCACCTGATGATTTGTTGAAAGAACGGAAGAAACCGCCCCATACATCGTCGAACACCTTCGAGGGGCCGGCAAATCCTTCAGCAGCAAGCGTGGCTGCCAACAATCCCCCCTCGGCGGCACGCCCGGCGTGAATTTTTTTGGCTTGCGAGCCGTCGTGGATAAATCCCCACAATCCGGATGAAAAACTCGTTGCCAACGTGATCGCATCGACGCAGCCTTGCCGCGACAAACCTTGCAGATTCGCCACGGCCGCTGCTGCTGCCATTGTTCCGCAGGTACCTGTCGAATGCCAACCGAGGCTGTTGTGGCTGTCATAGCCGCCCGCAGCTTCAAGTACACGCCGCCCGACATCGTATCCCGCGACGACGCTCGCGATCAGGTGTTTTCCACTGACCGCATGTTCCGACGCGGACACGGCGGCCAGAACCGCGGGCATGACCACGGCTCCGGAATGGTCGCACCCACCGGCATCGTCGAGCTCGAACGCATGGGCGGCAACTCCGTTTATAAGTGCCGCGTCTCGGGCAGATGCGAAGGCTTGCGTGCCCCAGAGACGCGTCTTGCCATCCTGGCCGGCAATCTTGCGTGCCAGGCCGAACTCCGCTGAGCGCGCACCGGCAAGCGCGGCACCAAGTGTATCGGCGATATGGATTTTCGCCTTGGCGACAACATCCGTTGGAATGTCTTCAAAACGAAGATCTGCAACAAAGGCTGCTAGCCTTTCGACTGGCTTTGCGCGGGACGTGGCGATGTTCATGGATGGAATCTTCTCGATCTTGCGCAGACTTTGCACTGACGCCACAAACTTGGGCGAGGCGGTGAACCCCGGCGGCATTGCCGCCGGGATACCAATGCTGAAAGTTACTTTACAGCTTCACCGTTGATATAGATGCCATCCAACAACGTACCCTCGAGGCCATACTTGGCGAAGATCGTCTTGTATTCGCCGGATGCCATCAGCGCTTGCAATGCGGAAGCATAGGCATCGCGCAACTCCGTGTCCTTCTTTGCGAACGCGATACCCTGATAAACCGCGGTGAAGGGTTCGCCGACGACGGCGTATGTGTCCTTTTCCAGCGTCAGCAGGTAGGGAAGCGTTTCGGAACCCTGGACTGCAGCGTCGAGGCGACCCTGCTTGAGCTGGGCACGGGCATCCGCCGAACCTTCTGTTCCCACCACGACGATCGCGGGCTTGCCTGCAGCCTCGCAGTTCGTCGCGCTCCACTTGGCCGTTTCATCGGGGAATGAGGTGCGGCGGCTCATGCCGATCGTCTTGCCGCAGAAATCGGTGAGCGTCTTGAATTCGTCCTTGCGGGCGAAGGAGGTGTAAAACTGGGCACCTGATTTCATGTAGTCGACGAAATCGAGCGTATCGCGGCGCTTTGGCAGATCGCTCATGCCGCTATGGATCAGGTCGACGCGGCCTGTCGTGAGCGATGAGATCATCTGTTCGAAGCCGATGTCGGCCCATTCGACTGTTGTTCCGAGCTGCTTGGCGAGTGCAAGGCCGAGATCGATATCGACGCCGGTGAGCGTGTTGGTGGCCGGATCCTTGTATTCCATCGGAGGATAGTTCGGCTGATTGGCAACGATCACCTTGCCGGCCGTCTTTACCTTCTCAGGGAGTCCCTCAGCGTTGACGGCGGTCGCCGCAAGGCAGGCGAGCGTGAGCAGTGCGAGATGCTTCTTCATGTAAGTTCCCCTTGTTTGACACATGGTTGCGAGTGGCTCAGACGCTTGCCGACGAGCCGTTCCCGTATTTCAGCTATGAACGGCCTTGATGAACTCTGCCGTCCTGGCACTTTTCGGATCGCTGAGAACTTCCGATGCCAATCCAGTTTCGACGATCTTCCCGGCCTCCATGAAGGCGACCGTATTGGCGACATTGCGTGCAAACCCCAGCTCATGCGTCACGACGATCATCGTCATGCCCGATGCTGCAAGATCCTTCATCACGTCGAGGACTTCCGAGACCAACTCCGGATCGAGTGCCGATGTCGGTTCGTCAAACAGGATGAGATCCGGGCGCATTCCCATGGCGCGCGCAATCGCGACGCGCTGCTGCTGACCACCGGAGAGCTCGGAAGGGTAATGATTGGCCTTGTCCGCCAGTCCGACCCGCTCCAGCATGGCCTTGCCCCGCTCCTGGGCTTCCTTGACCGGCTCGCCGAGAACATGCACCGGACCTTCGATGACGTTTTCAAGCGCGGTCATATGCGGGAAAAGGTTGAACCGCTGAAACACCATGCCAATGCGTCGCCGCTGGTACGAAATTTGTGCATCGCTGATCTGGTAGAGGTTGTTGCCCTCACGGCGATACCCCACCAGTTCGTCGTTGACCCAGATGCCGCCGCCATCCATCCGCTCGAGCAGATTGATGCAACGCAGGAAAGTGCTCTTGCCGGAACCGGACGGGCCGATTATGCAGCATACCTCCCCACGGGCGACCTCAAGACTGACCTTGTCGAGCGCGCAGAACTGGCCGTAATTCTTGGTGACGTCGATTGCCTTGACGAGAATGTTCTTGCTCATGTTTCGCTCCTCACATCGCTGACCGGAGCGATTTGGTACCGCGTCCGAAATAGCGTTCGATGTAGTGCTGGCCGACCGACAGGACCGACACCACGAACAGGTACCAGAAGCTTGCCACCAGCAGCAGTTCGAGCACACGCGTGTTCGCGAAGTAGATGATCTGGGCGTTATGCAGGATTTCCGAATACTGAATGACGCTGGCAAGCGAGGTGAGCTTCACCATGCCGATCACTTCGTTGCCGATGGGAGGGACCATGACACGCATTGCCTGGGGAAGAACGATGCGGCGCAACATCTTCATCTGCGTCATGCCAATTGTACGGGCCGCCTCGTATTGGCCGCTATCGACAGACAGCAGGCCGCTTCGTACCACTTCGGATGTATAAGCCCCCTGTGAGATGCCGAGACCGAGTACGGCGGCCACGAATGGCGTCATGATGTCGACGGTCCTGAATTCGAAGAGACCCGGAATGCCCATAGTGGGGAAAATGAGGGCCAGGTTGAACCACAGCATGAGCTGCAGCAGGGCTGGCGCACCGCGGAAGACCCAGACATACCCGACGGCGATGGATGACAGGACCGGATTGCCGGAAATCCGCATAATCGCGATGACCACACCCAGGACGATGCCAACCGCCATGGCGGCGACCGTCATGACAAGCGTATTGTAGAGACCGGCCAATATGGCAGGCGCGAACAGAAACTGGGCGACGTAGCTCCACTCGATCTGCCCCACGGAGAATGCTCGGACCAGCGCCGCAAGCAAGGCAAGCACGATGGCCGCTGCAATCATCCTTCCGATATGCCGCTTGGGGACGAGCTTCAGATGCGCGATCGCATATTGCTGCTGATCGTCGGCGGATGAAACTTGTGTGATTGCCGTCATCATACCTTGACCTCTTTGGCTCGCCGGCCTGCGCCGTCCTCGTCACCGGCTAGGGGCTTCGTTGCGAAGGCGCGGCTGTCGGCGAGCGCCAAGCTGAATCGTTCGATCTGCTCGCGAACCCGGATGGGTGCGGTAGCACCGTAGCCGGTGCGGCTTGCCACCGCCCGATCGAGCTCGATTGCCTGCAGCATGTCGGGTTTCAACCGAGCATCGATCGCAGCCAAGTCGTTTGCCGTGAGACCTGACAGATCATGCCCGCGGTCTTCGCAATATTGCACGACGGCTCCGGTGATTTCATGGGCTTCAGCGAAGGGAATATTCTGGCCGACAAGCCAGTCGGCAACTTCCGTCGCAAGGGTGAAACCGCGCGGCGCCTCCTCGCGCAGCCGGGCTACGTCGAAATCAAGCGTCGCCACCATTCCGGCGAAAGCCGGGAGCACGACATCGAGAATATCGATGCTTTCAAACATGGCCCGCTTATCTTCAGCCAAATCGCGGTTATAGGCGAGCGGCAATCCTTTCATGGTCGCAAGAAAGCCGGTGATGTTGCCGATCAGACTGCCAGACATGCCACGTGTCAATTCTGCAATATCCGGGTTCTTTTTTTGCGGCATGATCGACGACCCTGTGGAATAGGAGTCGTGCAGCGCCACCCAGCTGAATTGCTTGGAACTCCAGATGCAGATTTCCTCGGCTAGGCGGGAGAGATTGACCGAGACCAGGGCGCAAATAAAGAGGAATTCCGCCACGTGATCGCGGCTCGCGACCGCATCGATGGAGTTTTCGCAAGCGCCGGAATAACCAAGCTCGGTTGCCGACAGATCAGGTCGGCGGGCAATAGCAGAACCGGCAAGTGCGGCGGCGCCCAGCGGAGACCGGTCAAAACGGCGGTCCCAGTCGCGGAAGCGCTCGATATCGCGCAGCAATGCCTGGGCATGCGCCATAAGATGGTGACCAAGAATAATTGGCTGCGCAGGTTGAAGGTGAGTAAAGCCCGGCATCACCGTATTAATGTGCCGGGAGGCCTGATCGACGATGGCTTCTTCCACCGCAATGACCCCCGCGGTAATCTCGCGAACCATGCGGCGCAGATAAAGACGCGTGTTGTTTGATGTCTGGTCATTGCGCGAACGGCCGGCACGCAGCTTGCCGCCGAGCGTGCCCAGGCGGGAAATCAGCAATCGCTCGAGAAACGTATGCACATCCTCATCGCCATCGGTCGGTACTTCTTGCCCATTGGCAACATCCCACTCGACGGCATCCAGAGCCTGGCGAATAGCGGAGAATTCTGCGTCATCGAGAACGCCGGCGCGCTGCAATTCAGAGGCATGGGCACGGGAACCGGCGATGTCTTCCGCATAAAGACGAAAATACGATTTCGGGGCACGAGACAGCGCCAGCAGCGCTTCGGATGGTCCAGCCTTGAAGCGCCCGCCCCATAGTTTCGTTGGTTCGTTCATCGCTGTCTCCGCAATTCGTGTTCAATTCTTGGGCAGGTTTTCACATGCCATTTTTTCCGGCAAGCGAAGTTATTTCCTTGCGTTATGACAAAAACGACTAGGTGATTTTGCTGCCAAGGTTTGCTACATTCGCGTCAAGGCGTCTGCCAAAACGCGCCAGGGAACAAACAATCTCATGATAACAGGTCGGCCCAGACTGCCTTCCACAACGGCGCTTCAAGTTCTTTTGGCCATCGCGGAGCGTGGTTCCACGAGCGCTGCTGCCGAGAGTACGTCGCTTTCGCAAAGCGCGGTCAGCAAGCAGTTGATCGCTTTGGAAGCCCTGATAGGGAGCCCCGCCTTTACCCGCACGGCGCGCGGGATGCTGCCGACGAAAGCTGGTCTTATTTATATCGAACATGCCAGGACTGCCCTGAAGGCGATGGAAGATGCGTCGCTTCAGGTTGCAAGGCTGAGACCAGACCCGCGTATCTTGCGACTGCAGGTTCCTCCCATTTTCGGCGATCGCTGGCTTTTGCCGCGTTTTGCCGACTTCGCTGAAAAGCACCCCGAAATAGACGTGCAGTTCACGACTTTCGTCTCATCGACGCAGTCGGAAGAGCCGGATGGCATATTCCGGTTTGTCCGGGCTCCGCTCGCCGGTGAGGAAACGGCGTATTTGTTTGGACGCGACGTGGTGATCGTCAGTGCCGCATCCTACTGGGACAAGATCGGCATGCCGGAAAATATCGAAGCGTTGGCGAGCGGGGTAATGCTCGAGCATCCCCAGACGATGCTGCATTGGCAGGATTTCGCTGTCGCAAACGGTTGCCCGGATCTCGTGCCGAGGCACACGATCCGGTTTGGCTACTATACAATGGTCATTCGCGCGGCTCTTGCCGGGCAGGGGATGGCGCTGATCCCGCGCAGACTCATACTCGATGACCTCCAATCGAAGCGACTGCTAAACCCGCACGGCTACTCTTACCGGAGCGATTGGGGATACTGGTTTGCGACACCTCAGGATATTCCGCTTAGCTATTCGATGAAGATGTTCAAAGGCTGGCTTATGAGCGAGGCCGAAGAAGGACCATCCGATCCATCGGCGCCCTAAAATTGTGCAATATCTCGCGGGAGAGCGTTTCCGCGGCCAGCGGTCTAGTGCTAATCCGCGCTCCAAGCGTGCATTAGGCCGTTTCATGGAGTGCCCAAATAAGATTCATTTTGCCGACTATTTCATCACCGGCTGCATAAATGTGGCTCATCAAATCGCCGTATCCCGCGTTGCAGCATGTTTGGCGCGCGATGTTTGCTCACTCGCACCGTCATCGCAATAATTGGCACGAAAAATGCTTATCGTTTCATTGGCCGTTGCAGGCGAAAACAGTTTTTGCGGTCGGGGAGGTCGGTTTTCCCAACTCCTCGCATTCAACGATGGAAGGTTTGAAATGACAAAATACAAACTCGAGTACATTTGGCTCGATGGGTACACACCGGTACCAAATCTTCGCGGGAAAACCCAAATCAAGGAATTCGATAGTTTTCCGGCGCTTGAGCAACTTCCGCTGTGGGGATTTGATGGAAGCTCAACGATGCAGGCCGAGGGCAGAAGCTCTGACTGCGTCCTGAAGCCCGTCGCGGTTTATCCGGACAGCGAACGCAAGAATGGCGTTCTTGTCATGTGCGAAGTCATGATGCCGGACGGCAAGACCCCGCATCCATCGAACAATCGTGCAACTATCCTCGACGACGAGGGTGCCTGGTTCGGCTTCGAACAGGAATATTTCTTCTACAAGAATGGTCGCCCGCTGGGCTTTCCCGATACCGGCTATCCTGCTCCGCAAGGCCCCTACTATACGGGCGTTGGCTATAGCAACGTGGGTGATGTTGCTCGCAAGATCGTCGAGGAACATCTCGACATCTGCCTCGCCGCCGGGATCAATCACGAGGGCATCAATGCCGAAGTGGCGAAGGGCCAATGGGAATTCCAGATTTTCGGCAAGGGCTCCCGGAAGGCTGCCGATGAAATGTGGATCGCTCGCTATCTCATGCAGCGCCTGACGGAAAAATACGGCATCGATGTTGAATATCACTGCAAGCCACTCGGAGATACCGACTGGAATGGCTCCGGCATGCACGCCAATTTCTCCACCACCTACATGCGTGAAACCGGCGGCAAGGAATATTTTGAAGCGCTTATGGGTGCTTTCGAAGAGGCGACGGCAGATCACATCGCAGTCTATGGACCGGACAATCACCTGCGTTTGACCGGCAAACACGAAACGCAATCAATTCACACCTTCAGCTATGGTGTTGCTGACCGTGGTGCATCGATCCGTGTCCCGCACAGCTTCGTGAACAACGGTTATCGTGGCTATCTCGAAGACCGCCGCCCGAATTCGCAGGGCGACCCCTACCAGATCGCTTCCCAGATCCTTAAAACGATCGCAACCGTCCCGACGGAGAGCGAAGTTTCGGTCGCCGCTTAATGTTGGCGGTCATGGCGAAGACTTGTTGTCCTCGCCATGACCACCGCCTTAGTCTTGATAAGCTAGGCTGCTTCGTGAAGCGCGAAGTCTAAAATGAGCCTACAACCGCTCCCCTGTGGTCAAGGTTGAGTGACGCGCTGATAGCGCCCGCAGCGGCCTTCTTGCGGCGCTCGCAATACCTTCCGAGCTCACTGCGGTTTGTGCCGAATGGACGTTCTCCAGATCAGTGGCGCATGGAGATTGACGGATTGTACCCCGTCATTGGCCGGATCGCCTTGCAACAATGCGACGCTGTGCGCGGCAATTTCGTTGACCGGCTGGGCAAATGTGGTCAGGGCATAGGACGTCCACGCGGCTTGCTCGATATCGTCAAAGCCGACGACGCAGAGGTCTTCGGGAATGCGCAACCCGAAATCATGGCGCGCGCCGTCCATCAAGCCAAATGCCATCAGATCGTTGACGCAGAACACTGCGTCGGGCGGGTTTAGCCCTGCAAACAGTGTCTGGGCAATCTTGCGGCCGCTGTCATAGACAGTGTTGCCGTAACGTTGGACAGTCACCTCAAGACCGAACTCTTCGGCTGCGGCAATGAAGCCGCGCTCACGTGCCATAAGGCTTGGTGTTCCAACTTCGGAGTTGGCGAAGGCGAGGCGACGACAGCCGGCGCGCAAGAATGCACTCACCGCCACTCTCGCGGCATGGCCGTCATCAAGGTTTATGCGGAAGGGGCCATCGATATCATCATCGCGGTTGATCAGCACAATGCGCTGTCCGCTATCAAGACAAAGCCTGGTGATCGCTTTGTCCGGTAGACCAGATAGCAGAATTGACGCGTCCGCACGATAGTTCAGGGTTTGACGCAGCGCTGCGTCCGCGCTGCCATCCGAACGATCGGTGTTGATCAGCATCGAAATCTTGCCGGCCCTCTGCAATTCATGGGTGAGGGCGCGTACTAACCGGGCGCGGTAGGGCGTATCCATCTCCGATACGACGAGACAGACAATGCCGCTTTCGCTGCGCATCAGGCCGCGCGCCAATTGATTGACATGATAGCCAAGCGCTTGCGCAGCCGCCATGACGCGCTGACGCGTTTCGTCCGATACGCTGGCACCGGGCGTAAACGTGCGCGAAACTGCCGACCGGGAAACGCCCGCCCGCTTTGCCACATCATCGGCGCTGACGAATGATTTGTTCAATTGCCTGATCCCACCTATTAGCTCTCTCTCTCCTATTATCTTGCACGCGATTGCGTAGCCTTGCAATCCGCACTCAACGTTAAATATTCACGACTAAAGCAGTCAGCCGGCTTGACAGTATGTCTCGCCATGTGAAATCTTTGCACACGCTTGCAAAAGGCGTGCGGCATGGAGGTGCCGCTTTTTCAGGGAGGAAAATCATGCGTTCTGTATTCGCAATCGCTGCCGCTTTTGCCGTTGGTCTTCAGATGATGCCAACCGAAGTGCGCGCTGCGGAAAATCTCAATTTGATCTGCTCGGCCGACGTCGTCATCTGCGAGTTGATGAAGGGCATGTTCGAAAAGGAAACCGGCATTCAGGTCAATATGGTCCGCCTGTCGTCGGGCGAAACCTATGCCAAGATCCGTGCCGAGGCGCGCAACCCGAAAACCGATATCTGGTGGGCGGGTACGGGTGATCCGCATCTGCAGGCTGCATCAGAAGGGCTGACACAGGAATACAAGTCGCCCATGCTCGACCAGTTGCAGGATTGGGCGAAGAAGCAGGCCGAGAGTGCTGGATACAAGACAGTTGGCGTTTATGCTGGAGCGCTTGGCTGGGGCTACAATACAGAGATCGTCAAGACGAAGGGTCTGAAGGAAGCAAAATGCTGGGCGGATCTGGTCGATCCCTCCTTCAAGGGCGAAATCCAGATCGCTAACCCGAATTCATCCGGCACGGCCTACACCGCGCTGGCCTCCTTGGTGCAGATCATGGGCGAAGACAAGGCTTTTGACTACCTGAAACAGCTCAATGCCAATGTCTCGCAATATACCAAGTCCGGGTCGGCACCGGTGAAGGCTGCCGCACGCGGTGAAACGGCGCTGGGTATCGTCTTCATGCATGACGCTGTCGCGCAGATTGCCGAAGGCTTCCCTGTGAAGGCCGTCGCGCCTTGCGAAGGCACGGGATATGAAATCGGTTCCATGTCGATCATCAAGGGCGCTCGCAATCTCGATGCCGCCAAGAAATGGTATGACTGGGCGCTGACCGCCGAAGTGCAGTCGCACATGAAGGAAGCTAAATCCTTTCAGCTGCCATCCAACAAGTCTGCGACGGTTCCGCCTGAAGCACCGAAGTTCGAGGATATCAAGCTCATCGACTACGACTTCAAGACCTATGGCGACCCGGCCAAGCGCAAGGAGTTGCTTGACCGCTGGGACAAGGAAATTGGCGCAAGCGCCAACTGATCCCTCCCGCTTCTGGCGCTCATATGTCCGGACCGACCGTCCGGACATATGGTCAGTGCAGACAACTATCTTTCATGAATCAAGGCGGCGGGTGACGTGATGGAACGTAGCGAACGGAGACTGAATATTGCCCTTGCCATCGGGCTTGCCGGGTTCACCCTTGTGCCCTGGTACAGGATCGAAAGTGGTTTCTTCAGCCTCCGTTGGCTTGGCAATTTTCCAACAGGGTCAGCAGAAGCACCTGGCCTGTTGCAAATCTTCGAATATGGCCGCTGGACCCTGGCAGTCATAGCGCTGCTCTTCGGTGCTGGCCTCTGCGCGCGAGCCTTCAAGGTCTCGCCGTTGCGCTCAAACATGCTGATCGCCGCGGGTGCGGCCGGTGTCGTCTTCCTCGTTCTGCAAGGTCTCGCTGTCGGCTTTAGCAGCTGGACGTGGGCGATCAGTGAGACGCTGTTCGGCCCACTTGCCGATGGGCAACCATCGATGGGGGCGGGGGCAGGGCTGGTTGCGTTGTCCTTTGTCCTGATGTTTTCCTTCGGCCTTGCCGAGCGCGGTGTACTCAGGGGCGATGCCTTCGTGGTTGCCTCGATCGCGCTGCTTGTCTTCCTCGTCAGCATTTTTGTGTTCTACCCGGTCGGCAGTATGTTCGTCGGGGCCTTCCAGAGCTTCGACGGCTCGTTCGATCCCTCCGGATTCATCCGCAATATTCAGGATCCATCGATATGGAGCCTCGATTGCGCTATCGGTGGCAATCGATGCGGCATTGCCTGGCGGACCCTGCTTCTGGCGATTCTTGCCGCCTTCAGCTCGACCTTACTTGGTCTCTGTTTTGCACTGGTCGCCACCCGTACACGCTTTCCCTTCAAGAAGGGGCTACGGCTTCTGACGATCCTGCCGATCATCACGCCGCCTTTCGTCATCGGCCTCGCGCTCATCCTTCTCTTTGGCCGTGCCGGCGTTGTTACACAACAGCTTTCCAATCTCTTTGGCATTGAGCCCGGCCGCTGGCTCTATGGTCTCACAGGCATCTGGATTGCACAGGTTCTCTCGTTCACGCCCATCTCATTCCTGGTGCTGATCGGTGTCGTCGAGGGCGTCAGTCCATCGATGGAAGAAGCGTCGCAAACGCTCCGCGCCGATCGCTGGCGCACGTTCTGGAAGATTTCGCTGCCTTTGATGAAACCCGGCCTGGCCAATGCCTTTTTGATCGGGTTCATAGAAAGCATGGCGGATTTCGGTAACCCGCTGGTGCTCGGTGGCAGTCACGGCGTGCTTTCGACGGAAATCTTCTTCGCGGTTGTCGGCTCGCAAAATGATCCGTCGCGGGCCGCCGTATTGGCGATAATCCTGCTGTTCTTCACGCTTTCCGCATTCCTGGCGCAGCGTGTATGGCTCGCCGGAAAGAGCTTTGCGACCGTTACCGGCAAGGGCGATTCCGGTGCGCATATCGCCTTGCCCCGATCGCTTTCGATAGCGGTGCACGCCATCGTCATTCCATGGATCCTGTTCACGCTGGTCATATACGGCATGATCTTCGTCGGCGGCTTTGTCCGGACATGGGGCCTCGATAACACGCTCACCTTCGAACATTATCAGCGCGCATTCTCGTTCAGCTTCGAGGATGGCGTGGTTGCCTGGACAGGCGTTGCGTGGAATTCCTTCTGGACAACCATCCAGATCGCGCTGATTGCGGCACCGCTCACAGCAGCAGTCGGACTACTCACAGCCTATCTGATCGTTCGTCAGCGCTTCGTCGGTCGCAATGTTTTCGAATTCGCGCTGATGATGAGCTTTGCCATACCAGGTACGGTCATTGGCATCAGCTACATCATGGCGTTCAACCTGCCGCCGTTGGAAATGACCGGCACGGCATTGATCCTCATCGCCTGTTTCGTCTTCCGCAACATGCCGGTTGGCGTGCGCGGCGGCGTGGCGGCGATGAGCCAGCTCGACAAGAGTCTGGACGAGGCGTCATTGACCTTGCGGGCGACCAGTTTCCGCACGATTCGCAAGGTCATCCTGCCCTTGCTTCGCCCGGCGATCGTGGCTGCGCTCGTCTATTCCTTCGTTCGGGCCATTACTTCGATCAGCGCTGTCATATTCCTGGTCAGCGCCGAGTATAATATGGCGACTTCCTACATTGTCGGCCTTGTCGAGAACGGCGAATACGGCGTTGCCGTGGCGTACTCGTCAATGCTGATTGTCGTCATGATCGTCATCATCACCTGTTTCCAGCTACTGGTGGGCGAGAGGAAGTTGCGCCGCGAGAACCGCGTTGCGACCGCCTTCGTTCCGTCTGCCGCACCTCAAGAGAAGGCCGTATCATGACAACCCATCGCGCAGGTTCTGTTGTTTTCGCCAATGTCAAAAAGCAGTTCGGAACCTTCACGGCCATTCACGACCTGACCCTGGATATCGAACCTGGGACGCTTGTGACCTTGCTCGGTCCATCAGGTTGCGGCAAGACGACGACACTGCGCATGCTGGCCGGTCTCGAGCATCCGAGTTCGGGACGCATTCTCATCGGCGGCAAGGACGTTACCATGCTTCCCGCCAACGAACGCGACGTCTCGATGGTGTTTCAGTCCTACGCTTTGTTTCCGCATATGTCGGTGCTTGAGAACGTTGCCTACGGACTTGAATCGTCGAAGATGAGAAAGAACGAGGCGCGTGAGCGGGCAGAGGAGGGGCTGAAGCAGGTTGGTCTTGCCGGTTATGGCCAAAGGCTGCCCGCGGAGCTTTCCGGTGGCCAGCAGCAGCGTGTTGCCGTTGCTCGCGCGCTGGTGCTTGAGCCGCAGGTGCTCTTGCTGGATGAACCTCTCTCCAATCTTGACGCCCGCCTGCGCCGCCGCGTGCGCACGGAAATCCGTGAGCTGCAGCAGCGTCTCGGTTTCACGGCCGTTTATGTCACCCATGACCAGGAAGAGGCGCTTGCGGTTTCGGACAGGATCATCGTCATGCAGGATGGGGTTGTTGCCCAGCAGGGTTCACCGCGCGAGCTTTACGAAGCTCCCGCGTCATCCTTCATCGCCGACTTTATCGGGGAGGCCAATGTGGTGCCCTGTGAAGTGCTGCGCAGTGATGGCGGGCAGGCAATCATCCGCGTTGGCAGGCTCGAACATTCGGTTCCCGGGCGAAGCGCGCGGCCGGGACCGGCCAAGCTCGCCGTCAGGCCCAATGCGATTACACTCGAGGCGGCTGAAGCCGGCGCTTTTCCCGGAAGCATCAGGCATGCCGCTTATCTCGGCGATCACGTGGAATATGAAGTCGAAACGGAGGCGGGCACACTCTTTGTCGTTGATCCCGCTGTCGACAGGAATCTTGCGCCTGCCACGAATGTCAGCATCGGCTTTCATCATCGCGGCATCGCCATCATCAACAATTGACGCCTGCATCCATACCGAAGGAACGAACATGACACCGCATGCCGCTGATCTTCAGGATCGCTTCGCCCTGGCTCAGAAAATGGCAACCGAGGCTGGGGCCGTGGCTCTTGCGCATTTTAATGCGCGCGAACGCTTGGTCATCGAGACCAAGGCCGACCCGCATGATGTCGTCTCAATCGCCGATCGCGAAGTGGAGGATCTCATCCGGACGCGCATCGCCGCTGCATTTCCGGGCGATGCCATTCTCGGCGAAGAGTATGGCGTAAGCTCAGGTACGTCGGAATACACCTGGGTCATCGATCCGATCGACGGCACCAGCCCCTTTGTCAACGGCATGCCGACGTGGTGCATTTCCATCGCTGCCTTGCGCGGCGAGGAAATAGCCATCGGCGTCATCTATGTGCCGTGCAACGATGAACTCTACGCCGCAGCCGATGGCATGGGTGCCGCGTTGAACGGCAAGACCCTGAAGCTTGATGGAAGCCGAACCATTCGCAACGCTGTGACCGGCATTGGCGCCAACAACCACGTGACGCCGGCCACGGTGGCATCGATTGTCGAAAAACTGCTCGATGCCGGCGGCAATTTCATCCGCAATGGTTCTGGCGCTTTGATGCTGGCCTATGTCGCGGCCGGCCGGCTCGTCGGCTATTACGAACCATACATGCATGCCTGGGATTGCATGGCGGGTTATTGCCTGGTCAAGGAAGCCGGCGGCTGGCATCATCCTTTTCCGGTCAAGGGCGATGGCCTGACCAAAGGATCACCGGTGCTTGCCGCCGCTACTGGCGCCGTAAACGATCTGCGGGCGATCGCCGGGCTTTAAACGCAAAGGAGCGATACCGAACCGCTCGGGGGGGCAGGTGCATTGCAAGCGATAAGCCATTGTTATCTCTCGCAAGTCGCGCTTCATCCTTGAACCCACTATAATATGTGAGTTCTCGCTGAGGTGCGACTTTGGAGCATCGGCAGGCTAACGTATTCATCTCCGCCTTGCCATGACCTTTTGGCGGAAGACCTCCGCGGGTGTCCTGAAGCCCAGACATTTGCGCGGTGTCGCATTGAGATGATCGCAGACGCGACGCAGTTCGGTATCGCTGACGGCGAGCGGGTCAACCTCCCTCGAAAGCCATCTTCGGGCCCGGCGGTTGGTGTTCTCGACAGTGCCTTTCTGCCAGGGCGACTGCGGATCACAAAACCAGGTCTGCGTGCCAAGTCCGGCCTGGAGATAGGGCCAGTCGGTGAATTCGGTGCCACGGTCGAAGGTGATTGAGCGGCGGGCCGTTGCGGGCAGGGCTTCCAGCGTGCGGATCAGCCGCTCCATGATCGGCCGCGACTGCCGGTCATTGTTGCGCAGAAACACGGTAAAGCGGCTCACTCGCTCGACCAGTGAGGTGACGTTGGCTTCACCGAACTTCTTCTTGAACTGCATCAGATCGCACTCCCAATGCCCAAACTGCTGGCGCTCCCGCACAATGTCCGGCCGATGCAAAATGCTCAGATGCGGACTGAAACGGCGGCCATGGCGACGCCGGGCATGCCGCGGCCGGCGGCGCGCTCGGCGTTCGGGCAGGTGATGCCACAGCTTGATCGCCTGGCCATCCTTCGAATAGGCAAACCGGTAGATTGTCTCGTGACAGACCGTCATGCCATGCCGTCCGCCTTCCAGCTTCAGACGGCCGGCGACTTGCTCGGGCGACCAGCCATGGCGAATCCGCTCGATAATCGCCTCGCGCAGTTGCGGCAGCCGAACCAGCTTGCGTCGATTGCCCCGCCGATCCTTGGACTTCGTATCGGCGATCGGACCGTAATAACCAGCCAGTTCAAGCATCTCGGGATCATCGAAACGATTGCGCTTCAGTTCGCGAAAAATCGTTGAGCGATGCCGTCCGAGTTTCTCGGCAATAACGTCGACGCTGATCTTCGCAGCGTGCCAGCGTTCGATCTTGCGGCGTTCGTCGAGCGTGATTTGGGAGTAGGTGCGCCGAAACGGTTGATCCATGGCGATTCCTTTGTTGCGATAAGCCATTGTTATCGCTACAAAGTCGCGCTTCGAAATAGAACCCACCATAGGGCAAATCAAAGTCGCATAAGATAGATTATGGAACTAGCAGATAGAGCCTAATGCGTCGATCAGCTGGTAATATCGGCAATTTGTGCCTTTGCCGCCTCTACCAGAGCATTCGGTTCACTTGGGAAAACGAAATTGGTGCCGCCTGCTGCTGCCCACACAACGTCGAATTGCATCAGGCTTTCATCTGCGTAGGCTTTGATGTCGATCAGATGTCCCAGCGGCGAAACACCGCCGATGGCAAATCCGGTTTCCTTGCGCACGTGCTTCGGATCAGCCCGGTGCAATCTCTCGCCTGTCAGCTTGGCGGCTTTGTCGAGATCGAGTTTGCGTGGACCGGACACAAGAAACAGATAGAGCTTATCCGTATCAGCGCCTTGAAAGATCAATGATTTGACGATTTGCGCGACGGTAACGCCGCATTGGATCGCCGCGTCCTCGGCTGTATGGGTTGAATCGGCCATCTGGCGGATTTCGATATCAAGTCCGGCAGCATGGGCAGCTTGACGAACCCGTTCGACGCTCTTGCTCACAGTTCGACCTCGAATGACAAACCATCAAATGCCGGCTCGACATTATCCGGTGTGTCGCGCAGCACGGTTTCGTAATCCAATGGCACGTGCATATGCGTCAGGATGGCTCGACGTGGCTTCAGCTTTTCGATCCATTCTATTGATTCATCGAGAGAAAAATGGCTTGGATGCGGCCTGTACTGCAGCGCATCGATGACAAGCGTATCAAGTCCGAACAACTGCGCGGCTGTTGTATCCGGGAATGCACTGACGTCTGAACAATAGGCCACGTCTGCAATCCGGAAGCCCAAGGACAGGATATCGCCATGCACCTGGGGCAGCGGCAGGAAACGGATGGCGCCGCCAGGACCATCGATGTCGAAGGCCCCATGATGGACGATCTCGTGCGACCGAAGAATCGGCGGATAGCTCGAACCTTCCGGCGTCTTGAAGCAGTAGGCAAAGGCATCGAATAACCGCTTTTGCGTCGTCACGTCGGCGTAGATGTCAACCAGATCATGCCGGTCGATGACAAAGGTCCGGAGATCGTCGAGACCGTGAATATGGTCGGCATGGGCGTGCGTATAGATGACCGCATCCAGCCGGCCCGAGCCGAAATCGATCATCTGCGAACGGAAATCCGGTCCCGTGTCGATGATGACTGTGGTTACAGCTCCATGATCTGCAATACGCTCCACCAGCATGGATGCGCGGCGCCTGCGGTTCTTCGGATTGTCTGGATCGCATTTGCCCCAATCGCCATTGATGCGCGGCACGCCCGGAGACGAGCCGCAGCCAAGAATGGTGAAGCGCAAGCGATCAGGCATTGAGGGCCCTTTCCGGCCTTGGCATCTTGGTGAACAGGCGGAACACATTGTCCGAAGTCAGTGCGGCAAGCGCTTCTTCGCTTACCCCGATCGTCTCGGCCAGTACCGCTGCAGTATGCCGGACGAAGCTCGGCTCATTGCGTTTCCCCCTGTGCGGCACCGGTGCAAGATAGGGCGCATCCGTTTCAACCAGAAGCCGGTCGCGCGGCACGTTGCGAGCGATTTCCCGGATCTCGGGCGAATTCTTGAAGGTCAGAATGCCGGAAAAGGAGACATGGCCGCCAAGCTCGACACCGACCCGCGCCAGTTCCGCGCCCGAGGAAAAGCAGTGCAGAATGAAAGGGAAGGCGCCCTTCCCTGTTTCTTCCCTCAAGGTCGAAATCATGTCTTCATCGGCGCTGCGTGCATGAATGACCAGTGGCAGCTGCGTGGCGCGTGATGCGGCAATATGTGTGCGGAATCCCTGCATCTGAGCTTCCGGCGGGGCGTAGTCATAGTGATAGTCGAGCCCGGCTTCGCCGATCGCCACCACCTTCGGATGCTCCGAAAGCCGGATCAGATCGTCGGCCGTTATATCCAGCTCTTCATGCGCGTTGTTCGGGTGCGTTCCCACCGATGCATAGACGCTCTCGTACTGGTCGGCGATCTTGATGATATCGCCAAATCGCCGGACGCGCGTGCAGATCGTCACCATCCGCCGGATATCGTGATCCAGCGCCCGCTGAACGATTGCGTCCCGTTCTTCGGCAAAATCTGCAAAGTCCAGATGGCAATGGCTGTCGACAAGCATCGGATGTCAGGCTTCTTTGTCTGCTTCGACGTAACGCGGGAAAATCGGCTGCGGAGCCGGGAGATCGGCGCCGGGCACAAGTTCACCACCTACAAGATCAGCGAAGTTCCGCCTGTCCGCCGGAATGGCAAGGATATCGAGTAGTTTTGCCGCCGAACCCGGAATGAAGGGCTGGCAAAGAATGCCGACACGCCGGATGACTTCCGCCGTCACATAGAGGACCGTTTCCATGCGGGCTGGATCGGTCTTCTTCAGCGCCCAAGGCTCCTGTGAAGCGAAATAGCGATTGGCTTCGGCCACTACGCCGAAGATCGCCGCAAGCGCCAGGTGCAGAGCCTGTGTGCCAACGGCATTGCGTGCCGTTGCAAGCGCCATCGTTGCCTGATCGAGGATTGCCTTGTCCACATCAATCAATGCACCCGGCTGCGGTACCTTGGCATCGCAATTCTTGGCGATCATCGACAGCGAACGCTGCGCCAGATTGCCGAGGTCATTGGCGAGATCCGCGTTCGTGCGATTGACAATGGCTCCATGGCTATAGTTGCCATCCTGACCAAACGGTATTTCGCGCAACAGGAAATAACGCAGCTGATCAAGGCCGTAATGCTCGACCAGCGAGACCGGATCGATGACATTGCCGACCGATTTTGACATCTTCTCGCCGCGGTTGAACACGAAACCATGGCCGTAGACGCGCTTTGGCAATTCGATGCCCGCGGACAGCAGGAATGCCGGCCAGTAGACCGCATGGAAGCGGATAATGTCCTTGCCGATGATGTGCACATCCGCTGGCCAATAGCGCCAGCGCTCAGCCTTTTCATCGGGATAGCCCGCTGCGGTAATGTAGTTGGTCAGCGCATCGACCCAGACATACATGACATGCTTTTCGTCGCCGGGAACCGGTATGCCCCAATCAAACGTCGTGCGCGAGACGGAAAGATCCTTCAGACCGGATTTAACGAAGGACACCACCTCATTGCGGCGCTCGTCCGGACCGATGAACCCTGGATTGTCGGTGTAGAGCTTCAGCAAGCGGTCCTGATAGGCCGACAGGCGGAAGAAATAGCTCTCTTCCTCGAGCCATTCCACAGGCGTTCCTTGCGGACCGCACCGCACATTGTCGGCGCGCACTTCCGTCTCGTCTTCCTGGTAATAGGCTTCGTCGCGCACGGAGTACCAGCCGGCATAGCCGCCCTTGTAGATATCCCCGGCATCGACCATTTTCTGCCAGATCGCCTGGGATGCCTTATAGTGCCGCTCTTCCGTCGTTCGGATAAAATCATCGTATGACGCATTCAGAAGATGCCCCATGTCGCGGAAAAGCTTGGCATTTCTGTCCGCAAGCTCGCGCGGAGAAATGCCTTCCTTTCGTGCGGTCTGCAACATCTTGATGCCATGCTCATCCGTTCCGCTGAGAAACAGGACATCCTTGCCATCGTGGCGGTTGAACCGCGCAATCGCGTCCGTCGCGATCAGCTCATAGGCATGGCCGATATGCGGGCTCCCGTTTGGATAGGAAATGGCAGTTGTGATGTAAAATGTTTCGCGGCTCATACGTGACCTGATTTCGTCTTTTGTTTGGGCATCTTGGGAGGCCTGACATAACCCATGTCCGGCCCGATTGCCATAGTCCTCGGGTTGCTTGGCAAGGTTCAACGCGCCCAAAGCTGCGGCACACCTTTGTATGTTTGAATCATGCTGTCTGCATGCACCAGAATCATATTGTCGGTTCGCGCCTGGGCTACCAGCATACGGTCAAAGGGATCCAGGTGGGGCCATTCGAGCAACCCGGCAATCTCCGCATGTGCAGGCGTGATCGGCAAAGGCAAGAAACCGTTTCTTTCAATCGCTGCGCTGGGCATGCCTTTAAAACGAAGTTTCCCCTTGGCGCTCTTTATGGCGATTTCCCAAATTGAGGCCGCGCTCACATAAATGTGGTTCTGTGGATCGGCGATCACTGCACGGGTGGCCGACCCAAGCTGGTCAGCGTCACTGTCCCACCAAAGAACGACGTGCGTGTCGAGCAAAAGATCCATTACAGGCTGCCATTAAAAAGGGCGATCGTCTCCGCATCAACTTCATCGAAATCCTCGGCGATATACGAAATCTGCAGCGCGTGCGCCGGTTCGCGCGGTCCCTCCTGTTTCGTCAAAGGGCCCAATTTCGCAAGTGGTACGCCGTTCTTGGCGATAATTACCACTTCACCAGCAGCGGCGCGGTCCACCAGATTGGAGAGATTGGTTTTGGCATCATACAGGTTCACTTGAGTCATGGTGTCTTCCTTGACCAACATGACCAAGTATATCACGCAAAAAACGAGTTGGTCAAATTGGTCAACCTAGTGTCCGATGCATTCGTTCCAGAAAAATGAGCACTGTCTGCTTGCGATCGAGATTGAAGGCGGCAGCGTCCCTCGCCTCGCTCTGCATGTCGTTCCACAGATTTGACCAGCGATTGGCTTGCATCACATCGCCCTGCTCCGCGCTCAACCGTGCTTTCCCGGCAATGCGCGCCAGCAGGTCTTCCAGGAAAAGGTCATACTGGATTTCGGCATCGCGGCCCGAAAGTGCCGTCGCCAGCGCATGCGCTTTTGGTACATCGAAGGTGGGCTTGCTCAGGACGGCATCGACCGTTTCTGAGATTTCCAGTCCACCAAAAGCCAGCAGCAAAGCAGCCTTGCGAACACTGCCATCCGCATGCGCAATCAGCGAATCCGTTTCAGCTGACTGCTCAGTGTCCAGATTGATCGCGGCAAGCGCTGAGAGCAGGTCTTGCCGTTCCAGCGAGTCGAAACGGATCGACTGGCAGCGGGAGCGGATCGTTGGCAGCAACCTTCCTGAAGAATGCGAGATCAAAATAAACAGAGTCCGCTGCGGCGGTTCTTCAAGAGTCTTAAGTAAGGCATTGGCAGCATTGCGATTCATATCATCGGCTGGGTCGACAATGACGATGCGCCACGACCCGTCATGTGAAGTTCGATTGAGGAAATGCGTGACCCGTCGCACCTCGTCCACCGTGATGCCGGTCTTGAACTTGCCGGTCTTTGCATCGACCGGACGGCTGATGTGCAACATCGCCAGATGCGTTCCGCTGGCGATCTGCCTGTAGGGTGCGACTCCGTAATCCGGCTCGGCGAGCGTCAGAGGCGCTTCACGTTCTGCCGGGTATTTGAGCATGTGTCCTGCAAGGTGGAACGCCAGTGTCGCCTTGCCAACGCCCTGCGGCCCTTCCAGCAGCAGGGCGTGGTGCATTTGGCCGGACTGATAGGCTTGCGCCAGGAACGCTCTGATCGCCGCATGGCCGAACAGCGCGGGGTTCGCTGACGGCGCGGGAACGCCATCGATGGCGTCGTGGGTCGCCGGCACATCGAGAATCGCATCACTCATTTTGTCACCTCGACGGCTTGCTTAGGTTTGATTCCGCGGCTCGTCTTCAATTGATCGACGAGCGCAGCGATTTCCCTGGCGATCTCGCCGGCGGGACGATCGGCGGCGATGACCTTGCAGCGTTCCGGTTCTTCTGCGGCAATGGCGAGATAGGCATCGCGCCGCTTGTGATGCAGTTCGATGGTCTCCTTCTCGAAGCGATCAGCGGTCCCTGCCCCGCGCCGTGCATTGGCGCGCTGCAGCCCAATCTCTGCCGGCAGGTCAAGGATGATCGTGAGGTCAGGCATCAGGCCGTTTATGGCGGCACGTTCGATGGCACGCATCAGGGCCGGATCGAGTTCGCCGGTCACGCCCTGATAGACCCGGCTGGAGTCGATATAGCGGTCGCAAAGCACCATGCGCCCGGATTTCAGCGCCTTGCGCATGACTTGCTCGACATGGTCATTGCGTGCAGCAGCAAACAGCAGGGCTTCCATCGCGGGGCCGAAAGGTTCGGCCGCACCGCTCAGGATGACGTGGCGCACCGCTTCGGCGCCCGGCGATCCGCCTGGCTCGCGCGTCACCAGAACATCATCGCCTTGCCCGCGCAGATATTCGGCCAGACGCGCAATCTGTGTGGATTTGCCCGCGCCCTCGCCGCCCTCGAATGTGATGAATAGTCCTTGCACGCTTGTCGTCGTCTTTCAATGCAGAGTCGGTTATGCGGCTCTTACGCAGCATGCACAGACAGTTTCAGACCAAGGGCTCGTATGACCCCGGTAAGCGTTTCAAGGGTTGGGTTTCCACCCTCGCTAAACGCCTTGTAGATCGTCTCCCGGCTTACACCGGCGTCTCGGGCCAGCTGTGTCATTCCACGAGCGCGCGCGACATCTCCGATAACGGCAGCAATAAGGGCAGGATCACCATCCTCAAACGCGGCTTCGACATAGGCCACAATGGCTTCCGGGCTATCCAGATTCTCCGTGACATCCCATGGTTTTGTTACAAGTGCCATGATCAGAACTCCTTTGCTAGTGCTTTGGCCCTGGCAGTATCGGCAGTCTGTGTGCGCTTGTCGCCGCCACACAATAGCAACACCAGGGTCTGGCCACGCTTCTGGTAGTAAATTCTGTAACCAGGTCCGTAATCGACCCGAAGCTCACTGACCCCTTCCCCGATTGGCTTCACATCGCCCGGATTACCAAGTGACAGGCGTCGAATTCTAACCTGAATACGCGCAATCGCATTTGTATCCTTCAGTGCTGTGAGCCAACTGGCAAATTCGAGCGTTTGACGAATTTCGACCATGCGCAAGATAAATCCATACAAAAAAACTGTCAATTATAATACACAATATCAATAAGTCTAAAACTTCAGTTGCCGTATCCAGCCAGTCGCCAGTTCATATACGGCGTCGAGCGAGCGCTTCTTCAGACCGCCGGTCTCGATTGCTTCTGCCGTATAGACCGGCGTTTCCTGCGCCAGGGCATCACCGATCCATATCCGCAACGTGCCGACCTGCTGGTCTGCCTTCAGCGGTGCAACCAGAGGGCCCTGGTAGACGACATGTGCCTTCAGGCGATCCCGATTGGCGACTGGTACGAGAAGGCTGACCTTCTCATGTGCCTTGAGAGGGACGCCTGATTTGACGCCGCCAAACACGCTCGCCTCGCCGACCGTCTCGCCCTCGGCAAAAATATCCATTTCCTCGAACGCCTGATAAGCCCACTCGAAGATCCGCTTGGCTTCCTCTGCGCGCTCCTTGTCGCTGGCAAGGCCGCTCAGTGCAAGGATGTAGCGCCGACCGTTCCTTGTGGCCGCCCCGACAATGCCATAGCCGGACTGCTCGGTGTAACCGGTACCCATGCCATCGGCTCCGATATCGAGGCGCAGCAGCGGATTGCGGTTGCGCTGGAAGATGTTGTTCCAGGTGAAATTGTCCTGCGCATAGGTGCGGTAGTATTCCGGATATTCCTTGTTGATATGCCGCGCCAGGGCGACCAGATCGGTCAGCGAAACCCTTTGCTGCGGGTCGGGCAAACCGGTCGAATTGACGAAGGTCGAGTTTTTCAGGCCGATCTCCCTGGCCCGTGCATTCATCATCTCTGCGAATTTTGGTTCCGACCCGGCAATGCCTTCCGCCAGGATAATGCAGCCATCATTGGCCGATTGCACGATGACGCCCTGGATCAGGTCGCCGATGCTGATCGACGATTTGAGCTTGGCGAACATGGTCGAACCGCCAGATGGCGCGCCGCCGGTTCGCCAGGCATTTTCGCTCACTGTATATTGCGTGTCGGGCGTGATCGTGCCGGTTTTGAGCGCATGAAAGACGACTTCCATGGTCATCAGCTTGGCAAGCGCCGCCGGCTCGATCAGCGTGTCTGGCGATTTCGCATAGAGGATCGTTCCGGTCTGATCCTCGATCATCAAGGCTTGCTTGGCCTTGGTGTCAAATAGCGCATCCTGCGCGGCTGCCATGGTGACGGATGCGAGCGCAATCGTCACGCCAAGAGCAAAAATACGGAATGGCCGGGTCAGAACGTGTTTCGAAAAAAGGAAATCAGTTGCCGTCATCACGAACGACAAATGCATCGCCTGCGCCGGCATTCCATGCAGCCTGAAGCAGCGTGTCGGTGTTCTTTGCCGTGTTTGCCCGAGCAATTAGGGCAATGCGCGGCCCCTCGGGGCTGGCAATCTCTGACAATTCCACCTTACCCAGGCGCGAAAGCAGCTTCATCACACGGCTAGCCTCGGCCTTGTCTGCAAAGAGGCCGACATCGACATATTCAGCTGTCGGTTGAACGCCGCCCGGCAGTTTGTTCATGGCTTTCCATGAGGTGGAAACTGCGTCCGGCGACAGCAGATCGGCCGTGGCCTGTACTGTGCCGTTGGCATTTGCGACCCGTTCGCTCGCATAGGAGCTGATGAACGGCGACGCCGGAGGCCGGTTGCCCTTCAGTGAGCCGAGGAGAATGGTCGGCTTGTCGTCTATATAGGGACCAATCAAGGGTAGTACAGGAACAATGTTCGCATCAAAGTTGAGCCCATCATTGCCGGTTGGCGCCATGGCTGGCTGGGTGGGCTGCTGCTCTGGCATGTTCAGGCGTGCGGCTTGATCGTTCAGCGAAACCGGCTGATTTCCAAGACTTGCGACCTGGATGCCAGCGGATTGCCGCGGCTGCATGCCAGGAATCGCCAGCGGTGCGCGCTGCGTCGGTGTTGCGCCGTTCATGGCGATCATCACGCCAGATGCCGGCTGCCCCCACGGATCGGGTGCTCCGGTGCCACGATACGACGCCATCAGGAACCGGTCATCGCTGCCTTCGAGCGGCGCCCTGCCGACATATTCGACCTTCACATCGGCCGTGCCGGTATGCTGGTAGTCGAGCATCGTTGCAGCCTTTTGTGAAAGATCGATCACGCGGTTGCTGTGATAAGGACCGCGGTCATTGACGCGCACAATCACCGAACTGCCATTGGCGAGATTGGTCACACGCGCATAGCTTGGCAATGGCATTGTCGGATGTGCTGCGGTCAGACGGGTTGTATCGTAGATCTCGCCATTTGCGGTCAAACGGCCATGAAAAGCCGAACCGTACCAGGACGCCCTGCCCTTGCGGCTATAGCCCGGCTCTTCCTTGGGGTAATACCATCTTCCGGCCACCTGATAAGGCCGGCCGATCTGGTTGCGTCCGCCGCCGCGCGGAATGTTGCGAAGATCGCTGACAACGCGCGGACTGGCCTTCACGCCATATTCGGATTCAGCGAAATATTCCTTGCCGTGCGTTCTCTTGGCGACTTTTGGCTTGGGCGAAGCGCAGGCGGCCATCAAGGCGCCGATGGCGACAACTCCCACAACTCGAAAAGCGTTGGCTTTTGACAATGCAAATCACCGGCCACTGCTGGCCGTCCCCAGGAATTTTACATTAAATGTATCGGTAACAGATCAGACTGGTGATGCAACCCCGACGCCCATCATTGGGACTGCACCAGTTCTATGAATGCCACTGATAGGTTGATACCAGCTTAACAACATCTGGCGGCTGCAACCTATTATCCGGCATGTGCGGCCATACTGGCGGTAGCTCCATAAGCAGGCATCACTTTTTATGTGCACCAGTCGCATAAGCTGCGAAAACGCCTGATAGTTCTGCACAAATTGCAAAAGTGCTTGAAATATACAAGGCAATCGCGCATAGAACGCACCGCCGGAAGAGTGGCCGAGTGGTTTAAGGCAACGGTCTTGAAAACCGTCGTGCGGGGAACCGTACCGTGAGTTCGAATCTCACCTCTTCCGCCATGAAATCTGCCAAACATATTGATCTTACTCCAGATTTTGTTTAGGAAAATTATCATTCCTACCAGAATGTCTGCCGGCTTGCGGTGAGCCTTTTCAATTCTTCTCTGCGAAGTTGGTGGGCATGAAAGACTCGCCCAAAGAACGGATCAAACTCACCTCCGCTTCGGCGAACTACCAAGCAGCCAGAGTTTAAGCGTAAATTCGACGAGATCGACAGACCCGTTTATCGAGAAACCTTTGTAGTGACCATCGTCGAGGTTGCGCAACCAGCAGAATTCGTTTGCTTATTAGGCTGCTGTTGACAGTTTTTGTCCATTGGCGGACAATTGAATTAACGTCAGGTATTTATCGGCCTGCTGGCGTTTGAGAGATGGAACGTGCTCCCGCCTGATGAGTGGAGGAGCATTCAATGCAATTTCCGCGCTTTGACGGTGTTTATTCGCAAGAGGAATGGCGTATCTTGGCATTGGCTCATCACAGGGCCTGTCAAATGCTTGAGCGCGACCCGCAATTCCATCCTCTTGCCGAACGTGTTGCGCGTACAATCATGATTTTCTTCGAACGCGGCGAACGTGACTTTGGCCGGCTCGCCGATATGGCGGCAAAGCGTGAGCGCCGATTACCGGAAGATGATGACTGGTCGGACGCGGGCTTCCTGAAGCAAATGCTACTGGCCAGATCTGGCCGACCCCAGGATTTGCACTGATCGTCGGGCCTAACCTTTTCGAAATTGGGCCTGCCCCCGTTTGTTTTTACATTTCTCCCAGTCCCCGATTACGCATCCTCTTGTCTTGCTCACGAAGGATGAACGATTAATTGATTGGTGCGTCAGGTGCATCTCGGCGTTAGATTGTAGCCCTCTTGCTTTCCGATTGAAACGAGACCGGTCGAACCGAGAGGCCATCCACATGAAACGCACATGGATATCTGTGGCATTTGGCGCTGTAGTGGTCGCGTCGGTGTCAGTATCAGCCCAAGCTCAGCCTGTCGTGACAGGTGCTTCATCTGGAACGCTCAGCAGAATCCTGAGCGGAGAAGGCAAACCTGGCGATTCTGTCACGACAAATTCAGGCATTACCTATCGGGTGCTTTCCAACGGAACCGTCGAAATGAGAAATCCCAGATACGGGACAGTCAAGTATTCGCGGCCCGAGCCGGCGTGGCAGCGCAACTTGAAGAACCAGGGTGTTGGTGGACACTGAAACCGCCTATGATGCATACGCCGGGCTTGATCATTTTAAGTACATAATAGTATTGATACTGCGATTTATTGTTGAGATTCAACGAATCACGCAAAATGCCAGAAAAAGAAACGGATCTGGTACCATGCGAAATCAAAACATTGAGCCTCTGCACTTTCGAGACTTTATGGTCATGCTTGCCTTAGTGGCGACGGTTGCACTCGTTCTTTGGGGAACAGTGTCCACGATCGCGAAAAACAGGCCGCATTTCGAAGCTCCCCCCGTCATCGCACGGTGACAAGTTTAAGGGCGTCCGCTGCAGCGAAGACACCTTCGCCGTCAGGCGACGAAACTAATGTTTCAGCGACTGCTGGCCGACGTAAATTTCTGCCTCCTTCGCTGCTTCGATGAACGCGTCTCTCGCTTCGGTGCAGAGTATCTTGCCTTCCAGTGCATCGAGACAAGCCTGTTTTGCGGCTGACAGCTTCGGGCCGGTCTTAAGCGGCCAATTCATCGCCAGATTTTCGGCCGCTTCCTCGACACAAGAAACGTCACGCATCTTGCCGACCTGATGGGTCATGATTGTCACATATGGGAAGGGCAACTTGTGCATGCCCAGAAACGCCTATCGAGGATGTCTGTTCCGCACGTCATCAATTCCTTGTATCTGGTTCTTTATCGTGCATCCGCTTCAGCAAATCTTTGAACAATTTGTCATTCTGTACAGGCCGGTACCTGCTGTGAAGCGCATCCAAATAGGCGGGCTGATTCAGCTGCTCCCTCATCACTTTGACGGTCTTTGGGTTCTCATCTTTATCATTCATGGCGTGTTCCATCCCAAGCGAAAAACTGTTTTCAGCCGCATTGGTTCCAGACCGGAAATATAACCTTAGGGATTCGCTCAGCTATTGGGATTCGATTGACTATTTATGTCCTGTGGAAGACACTTCTCATGTCGCCGGCATCTTTGGGCACTGGCGCTTGAGAGATGGAACGTGCTCCCGCCTGAAAGTAAACGGGGAGAACATCATGCTTCATTCAGAAAATCAGATCACCTATTCATCCCAGGACTGGGACATCATGCAGCGCGCGCATGAAAAGGCCTCCGAGTTGCTTGGCCGTTCCCCGTCGACGCACGAATACGCCAACCGCCTTTCGCACAGTCATGAAACTGTTCGATCGTGGATTGCGCGATCCCGAAGTCCTTGCTTGGGTCGCCGCCAACCACGAAACCGGCGTTTCGAAAGTCGCCAAGAGCGTGAAAGCCGCATAGCGTCATGAGCTGGGCCGTGGGGCAGAATATTAAAGAGAAGCTCGAATGCCCGGATTGCGGGACGATCTATCTGCGTATTCCCGAAAACGTGCAGCTACACTTCCTTATCCAGTGTAATTCGTGTGCCAGAGTACTTGGCAGATGGAGTGAGCTGGCAGCTGACTTCAATCCTCAGGGCGGCGAGAACGGCGTATTCGAAATGCACGATGGGCAGATCATTCGGAGAGAGTGACGTCATGCCAGATAATTCTAATGACAATAATGAGCCCTGGCCCAGCGCCCGGTCGTATATGTCATACGGTGCGGTGTTCTTTATCGGCGTTTCTATCGTATTGGCGTTCGGCTGGTTCTTCCGCTAACACGACGCAACCAGCCTGATGGGTCATCTCAGCTACCAGGGCTCGTTTGAGCGCTGCCCGTTCCGTCGGCCGGCGCCCCCTTCTCAATCGAATTAGCTACTTTCCCACATATGCACGGCCGTTATCGTCCCAGGCACTGGCGGTCGACCGGTCGATTCGAGCACTACATCAATGTGGGGAGTAGCGCATGCTGATGGTTTCTCTGTTTTTGGCTTTGTCTTTGGCGGGTGGAAAAGTCGAGAAAGGCGATGCAGTCATGCAGGCGCAATTCTATCTTATGAAGTTGTCATATGCTTGCAGTGATCCGCTCTACAGGTCAAAACGAGACGCCACTCAGCGCTGGATCAAGCGTCTCGATGCTGACACAACCTTCACGGCAAAAGACGTATCCGATCTCGATAGTGCCCTAAAGAATGGCGGGGCGAAACTGGACAATCAATAAAGGGGACTGCATCAAGCTCCTCGCCGACGCGCAAGAAAAAGTAGACGGTCTATTCGCAGAATACAGCCGCTAGTTTTCTAAGTTTGGTAGTCTATTGCGACCGAACTCCGCCAGGACGAGCCTGACCGTGTCCCAAAAAACTAGTCCTTGCGAGCAACTTTCAATGTTCTTCCAGCGTTTTATAACGGAATTCCTAAGAAACGCTCAGCCGGGCGCTGGCGCGGGCTGTAGGGTATACCCGAGCGACTTTGCCCTTCGTTCGAGATTGGTGAGGACGCGTCGGCGGTAACTCTCTTCGTAATGGGAGGCTCCCGGATCGCTGTATTTCATACCGTGACGCAGCGTATTGTAGAACAAGACGGCGATTTTGCGGGCCGTGGCAGTGACCGCCTTGGCCTTGCCGACACGTGCGGACAGACGCCGAAAGAATGCCCCCAATGCGGTCTCGGTGCGCCCGACCGCAACCGCGGCAAGCCGCAGTAGTGCCGCGGCCCGGCTGCCAGATCGTCGGGTTCGTGAGGACAACACCTTGCCGCCGGAGATCTTGTTGCTTGGTGAGAGGCACAGCCAGGAGGTGAAGTGCTTGGCGTTTGGCCAGGCCGAGAGATTGGTCCCGCACTCTGCAACCAATTTCAGCGCCAGATAAGGCCCGAGTCCGTGAATCTGGGTGACGTCGCAGCCGAGCAATCCGTGCAGGGCGGCGCGAACATCGAAGGCCGGGCCGTTGGATTGCTTCTTCATTGTCCGCACGCAAGGCGGTTTGCCTACAGAGGCGCACGAGGCCTTCCGCAGCCGTTTCAAGACAGCCTCGATGCGCACGTCACAGAGCGCCACTTTGGCTTGGTAGACGTCGTACAACTCCAGCGCCTGGGTCAGGGCAAAGATGTGCTCTTCGCGATCATTGCCGACGAGCGCCTGACGGATCGTCTCCGCAGACGCATGGCAGCGTGGGTCGCGATGGGCCGCCAGCACCATCGGGTCGCGCTCCCCGGCCACAAGCGCCCGGATGATGGCCATGCCGGTCGCGCCGGTGATGTCTGTCACCACGTGGTGGAGTTGCAGATTCATTTGCGTCAGCGCCTTTTGCATGTGCTGGATGTGCGAAGCGGCATAATCCAGCAAGCGTTCGCGCTGGCGCAAATAGGCGCGCATGACTGCAACTTCGCCCTTCAGCCGGAAACTGGCCCTGAGCAATCCATATTCATGCAAACGCTGCAGCCATTGGGCATCGCTGATATCGGTCTTGCGGCCCGGCACATGCTTGGCATCGCGTGCATTGACCAGTATGACCTCGAAGCCACGCTGGTCGAGTATCTCGAAGACCGGGATCCAGTAGACCCCCGTGGACTCCATCGCGACCGTGCGTACGCCGCACTGCGTGAACCAGTCCGCCAACCGATGCAGATCGCCGGTGAAGGTTCCAAAACTGTGTACCGGCTCGGAAACGTGGTCGGGCCCGACTGCGGCTACGTGCATCGTGGCACCGATGTCGATTGCAGCTGCATTTTGGTGTGTAGGGGAAATATCTCGCTTGCTGCGAGACTTCTTTGTTCCAGACATCGCAAGCTCTCCTATCCGATTGTCGAATGGAGGGGCTGGGCTGTGCCAAAAGATCAAATTCCTAACCGGGATCGCCGCGAACGGCGTCACCACTCTCAAGCGCGCAGCAGCCCATGGACCACGTTAGGTAACGGGGTTAGACACCACCAAAATGCCGACGGCCTCTCCTCTCCAGCGCCCACACTAGCACACCGTTTCTATCCCCGCAGGCGGGACACAGGCCCGCGAATGGTTAGGTAGCAAAAACCACCAGATCTGAAAGCTAGCAATGCCGACTTTTTCAACGGTGTCCTCGACTAGCGGTCGTTTACATTAGGCCGTATTATCAAGCAACGGATACGGAGCGGAACAAGCGAGCCGCACGTCATTTGACACGCAAACCGCAGCGTGGTGTTGCCATATTAGAGCGCGAATGTTCAACTGCGATCAGAAAAGGGAGCACCTTCATGGATTCCGATGGATCGATTGTCACTCCTTTCACTCGCCTGCTCGGTATTCGCCATCCAATCGTGTCGGCACCGATGGGGCGTGCCTCTCGACCGGAACTTGCCGCAGCAGTGACCAACGCCGGCGGCCTCGGCGGGCTTGGCTTCAGTTGGGACAGCCCACAGCACATCGAAGAGCTGATTGGTGCCGTGCGTCGGCTTACCAATGACGGTCCCTTCCTCGCCAACTTCGTTCTTGAATGGGATCAGCATGAGAGAATGGAAACCGCGCTCTCGGCCGGCGCTCGAATCATCTCTTTCTTCTGGGGTGACATCGCACCCTACATGGATCGTGCAAAGGCCGCGGGTGCGCTGGTCGTCCACACCGTCGGGACACCGGAGGAGGCGCGTCGATCGGTTGATCTTGGTGTGGATATTCTAGTGGCCCAGGGCAACGAAGCCGGTGGTCACGTCTGGAGTCGACTGTCGACGATGGTGCTCGTTCCTCTTGTGGTCGACGTCGCCGGGAAGGTGCCCGTTCTCGCGGCCGGTGGAATTGCCGATGGGCGAGGCCTTGCAGCGGCTCTCATGCTGGGCGCATCAGGTGTATGGCTCGGCACACGGTTTCTTGTCTCGACCGAAGCGGCTTGCCACTCCGATTACAAGCGCCGCCTCATCGAAGCTGCCTCGAGTGACACGATCGAGACCACTCTTTTTGACGGAGGCTGGCCGGATGCACCCAGTCGGGTACTGCGCAACCGCACGGTCGAGGCATGGGAAACGGCGGGTCGCCCCGAGTCGGGTTCCCGACCTGGGGAGGGCGAGGAGATTGGCCGCACACCTGATGGCAACCCGGTACGGCGGTACTCGTTCGCCGGCCTGCTCAGTGACGGTCAGGGGGACATCGACGACTTCGTCATTTACGCGGGCGAGTCCGTCGGACTGGTGCGTGAGGTTGCGCCAGCGTCTGAGATTGTCAGAGCCTTGATCGCTGATGCGGCACAGACTATCGCGCAGCGAGCCGGGCACTCGACAAAGGGTTGAGCGGACCTAATTCCGTTTTATAATGTTGGACGTTTTAGGAAGGGAGTGACTGCAATGGGAGGAACTTCGCAGCATTTTGTCCGCAGGATGCCGACGGCGCCGGACCACTTGATGCAATCGATCAAGCAACACATACCGAAAACAAAGCACGAGCCGGAGAGATTGTCCGAAGTGCTCAAACGATCCAAGGGCGCTTATTCAATAGGCAAATATAAGCCATCAAAATAGCCCCAACGATAATCGGGCCCGCCAGCGACGAAGCGAGCGGGCTTGCCGTGCCTCGCTCTGATCACATTTGCCGTCCGGCAAGGTGACCGTGCTTACGTTGTTACGCCAGAATGCTCTGCCGCAGCGTGTCTATCCGGTTAGCCAACAACGTAGAAAAATCGGAATTTCCCACGGCAGAGCCAACCCGTGCAATTGCCTCAAAATCAACCTGTCCAAGGAGGCCCCGAGCCGCCAATCCGGCGAGTATGCCCGCGATCAGGGTGCGTTCTACCGCATAATCCATACTAAGTCGCTCAATGGCCTCTGATTGGTCTTTCGGCACCCCCGGCAATCCGTTGAGAATACGTTTCATTCTGTGCCCATCCCGACGCAATGCTCAATCAATAACTTGCCGTGGGATGATCTTGTTATAAGCCGCTTGGATTATTCCACAGCTTATTCTCTAATTAATTTGATTGATCTGGCGCAATTTGGCCGGACCGCGTCAATGTTGAACCAACTGGCCCGGAATGCGTTTGACTGTTGGGCCACACGGCGAGACAATTGGTGAGTCGGAAGAGGCTTGGACTTCCCATTTTCGGATTGCTCATAGCAGTCGAGACCATTCCACAAGGGACGCATTGAAGCGATGAACAGTCACTTTGCTTTAATCCTGATGCTTACGGCGATCGCGTGGACCGGGGCACTCGTTTACCTGGTCAAGCGATGGGACCATCACCGGAAGTGAAATTGAGTGCTGCCAGTTACTTGGCACGGATGACGCAGAATTGAACCCTTCCCGGCTGGGGGCGCTGCGTGTTCGCTATGACATAAAGCACCGGGCTTGTACCGCGGATTTCAGCGGAAGCTTTTCGGGCATTACATCATTTACCCGCAATCTGGCCATGCTAGACCGCTCGCTAACTCTGAAAAGGCAGCAAGCGAAATGTCGAGCGAAGACAATAAATCATCTTGGTCCAACTCTGAGAACTGGAGCCATGGAATTGGACGTATCTATTTTTCCAGATCCGATTCCAGACTGTGGGTGCCAAAACGAAATCCCGCCATGGGATGTACTATCAATATGGCTCACCGGCGTGCAATTTGGTGGCTCTTGCTTCTAATCCTGGTACCGACACTGATCTCCATGACGGTCCTCGCGCTGTGAGCGCGAGGACATGGCTATTTTCCGATCATTTGTTGATCGATGTGACCGCCAAATTGGTGAGCTTGCTGTTTGCAGCCTTCTCCTGGTCAAGGATCTCGCTCAACAGGACGTGGGCCTCTTCGTTCCCGAGGACCTTCGCCCACTCACGCAATGAGCCGTAGCGGGCAATTTCGTAGTGCTCGACGGCCTGGCAGGCAGCAAGCACACCCGCGTCCAGTGCTACGCCCTCGGCCTCATCCATCAGGCCGTCAGTCTCCTTCAGGAGCCCATCCGCAGCGTCACATTTAACGCCTTCCGGTTTCATGTCGATCGTTTGAAAAACTTTTTTTAACGTCTCTATCTGTCCCTTCGTTTCTTCGAGGTGATGATCAACCGCCTTCTTCAGCTCCGGGTTTTTCACCGCCTTCGATACCTTGGGTAAAGCCTTGGTCATCGCATTCTCGGCGTAATAGACGTCTTTCAGGGTGTGTTTGAACAGCTCAGCGAGAGTTTTCACGGGTAATCTCCATGGTTGACACTGCAAACCAAACGCCCGCTTGCCGTTTTCGTTCCTCTCATGGTTTATGCGTGGATTGCTCGTTCAATGCGCGGCAGGAACTAATTGTGCATGGCAGCGTTACTACTCAGTCTTTCCCCAACTCACAAAGGAGCGCACATTGAACCGCAACGGTCTGTACCTGATTGTCGGAGCCCTGCTGGTCGTAGTCGTCGGCTTGGGCGCATATGTCTATAGGGAAGAAACAAAGCCTGCTGGCGTAGAACTGAAAATTGGCGAGGGTGGCGTTTCGATCAAGGAGAACTGATTGCTTGCGGCTTGGCGCGAAATTTTAACCACTGTCCTATGATGTTATCATTATGGATCAAAATAAGAACGGTCTGATTGAAGTCATCGCTTTTGCGGCGATCATGGTGGTCTTTTTAGGCGCAAGCTTTGTTGTCATGCATTCAACTCAAGGTATCGGCTACCAAATGGCGATTCCGCCGCAGCATATAACGCCCGACAGGGGCAACTGAGCCCCTAGCCCAAATACCCGGTAACCGAGTGTTAGGATTTCAGGACTAGGTGATGGTGCCAGACAAGGGACTTGCCTATGCGCCGCGCCATGATACTTGCTTTGTTGTTGCTCACCGGCTGCGCCACCGCACCCACGCAGACAAACAATGTTTGTGCGGTGTTCGAACAGAAGGACGGGTTTTTTAACAATTGGTATAAGGACGCCAAGAGCGTCGAAGCGGAATATGGCGTCCCGCTGCCTATTCTCATGGCCACGATTTATACGGAATCCGGTTTCCAGGCTCGTGTGAAACCGCCGCGAACCAAGCTGCTCGGCTTCATCCCCTGGACACGTCCTTCGAGTGCCTATGGCTATTCGCAGGCGCTGGATGGAACCTGGGCCGAGTATCAGCGGGAGACCGGCAGATATGGCGCGGGGCGGACAGATTTCGGCGATGCCGTGCATTTTGTCGGCTGGTACCATGCCCAGAGTCATCAGAAAAACGGCATTCCGCTCAACGATGCCTATAATCTCTATGTGGCCTACTATGCCGGTCAAGCTGATTATGCGCGGGGAACGTGGAGGAATAAGCCGGCTATTGACCGGACAGCCCGGCGTACCGCTGCCATGGCCAATACCTACGCCGCTCAACTGAGTACTTGCGGGCTATAGGACCCCATCAGTAATCGGGGATGTTGCGTGCCGCATCCCGTGTCTCAATACATTTGTTTAAGTGACCAGTCGGTAGAAACGTGCTCAACTCTCGGCGTAGTCTCAACCGTTGAATAGTGTTCGGTTGCGTAGCCATCAATTGTCAATTGCGTTTGTATTTCGCCCGGGTCCTACATAATCCGTGCCCTCTTCGAACTGTCTTTCGAAGAGCGTCGATGTCATGGTCGAGACAGAAAATGCACAAGGATCGCTACTATCTCCTGGATGCAATGCGTGGGGTCGCTGCATTGCTGGTCGTGTTCTTTCATGCAGGTTCCTTCACCCAGACCAATTACGCCGCCAAAGGCTATCTGGCGGTGGATTTCTTTTTTGCGCTCAGCGGATTCGTTATCGCGATGTCATACGGAGGACGGCTGCGCGGCGGACTGTCGGTTTGGCGCTTTACGCTTATGCGCCTGATCCGCTTCTATCCACTTTTCGTGCTTGGCCTAGCTCTTGGTGTAACGAAAGCCCTGGGCGCGCTGTTCTTCGCAGACGCGCAAGCGATAAGCATTGCTCAAATAACGCTATCGGCCCTCTGGGGCATCGTTATGCTGCCGACGCTCTTTGCTCCGCATGAGCTGTTTCCGCTCAATGGTCCGGCGTGGTCGTTGTTCCTGGAATTTGCCATGAGCATAGCCTTTGCTGCCTGGTTCGTACGTTGGCGGGACAGCTCGCTTGTCTTTCTTGCCGTCGTTTCGGCAACTGCAATGACGATTTTCGTCATACAGACCGGTACGTTGCACGGCGGATGGGCCTGGTCCACATTCGGTGTGGGCGTCGCCAGGATAACCTTCGCATTTACCGTCGGCGTTTTGCTCGCACGCTATAAAATTCACATCGAGCGGCGCGTCAGCTGGCTTGCGCTTTTGCCGATCACTGCCCTGGTCCTGACCTGTTCGGTTGCGGTTTATGACGCTTTTCCTGTCGATCTGATTATCGCGCTGATCGTTTGTCCGGCCATTCTCTACCTCGGCATTGCCTTCGAGGTGCCGCCGTCAATGCATGGTGTGTCGAGATTTCTCGGCCAAATATCCTTTCCCGTCTATGCCGTCCATTTCCCGCTTATGTTCATCTTCAATTTTGCAGTCCGGAAAGTCGGCGTACCTGGGGAGTTGACGATCTGGCTGTTTATTCCCTGTCTTTTTGCCGGTTGCAGCCTGCTGTTTCATCTGTTTGACGTACCCGTTCGACGCTATTTGTCGGACGAGTTCATCAAACGGCGGCCTCCGGAGATTCAACACCAACCGACTGGATCCTGATGAGTGCAAATGTGGAGCCGTGTCATGCCAACATATCGCTTTGAGTTTCATGAAGCTCTCCGAACAAGTGCCGTCCGCGGAATCAAACTGGACGATGACGAAACCGCCACCGCCGAAGCCGTGCAAACCGCCGGGGAAATGCTCCTGGATGGCGTCGTGGATGATTTCGATCGCGTCGATTGGGCGATCAAGATCTTCAATCAGTCCGATGAAGCGCACGCCGTGGCTGTCATTCGCTTTTCGGACGTCCCGGCTTCAAAATACCGGTCTTGACTGGACGTCATTCGCCCGCCACCACCAGGTTCTGGGATGCGCCTCGATCGGCGTACTGCTATAGCTCGAGGAGTTCTTGTCCACGGGATTCCCCATGAGCCGCATATCACAGATCGACTACACTGAAGCGTCGCCAGAGATCCGTGCCGAGCACGACAGGGAGCTGAGCCTGCGCGGCCGGATGACAAACATGAAGCGCATCATGCTTCATTCGCCTGCCGCCCACCGAATTTATGCGGAATGGTTCACACTCCGCGATCTGTTGCGGCCGGCCATATCTGACCGGGCAATCTGGCTGTTTTCTCTTGCCATATCCGAAGCGAGCAATTCCCTCGTACCATCGACGTTTTTCCGCCGCGCGCTGATCGATTCAGGGTTGCAGCCCGAAACCATCGTTCCGGATGCGGACGAGGCGCTGCTGATGGAATTCGGCAAGGCAATCATTGCCGATTCCAATGCCGTTCCGGACGCGGTCTGGCAGCAATTGGAAGCACGCTACGACGAGCCTACCCTCGTCAATCTCGTGGCCTTTGCGGGTATCATGGTGGCTACCACCATCTTTACCAATGTCGTCGAGGTTGATCTCGACCCCGAGCTCAATTCCTATAAAAAAGGCTGATGGCTTTTAAAACAGCTGGACTGATCAGTCCGTCAGTTTCGTGACAAACTCTACATTGCCGCGCAATGTGTTGCTGACGGTGCAGATTTCCTCGGCCGTCTCAACGATCTGAAGCTGCGTCGCCTTATCCAGATCTCCATCGATTTCGATGGAAATATTGAAACGGACGACACGTGAGGGTTCGTCATGGGCTTTCTCGCCCGTCACATGTGCCCTGACCTCCAATAGCCTGTCTGCGACGCCCAAACGGCTGGCCGCGATCCGTGCGCTGAGCACGATACAAGCCGACAACGACGCATAGAGCAGGTCGAGCGGATTGAAACCCGGTTCGGAGACAGAGGTGACCACGTTGATCTGCCCGCCCGTCTCGGACGTAATGACCGGCAGTTCTTTCGGCTTGAGCACTGCCGTCGCGCCAACGGCCCGCGTTCTGATCTTTAATTCAGCCATTTTGCTGGTTCCCGGAAATTTTGACGATCGGTATCGCTCTCACGCCGACGCCGTGAACCTAGTCAAGATAATCGTGGAATGCCACATCTTTGGTGCATCATGCCTGTTCGGCAGCGGAACGGGCCGCTTCCAGAGCACGCATTGCTGCGAAAAGGACTTCACGATCCCGCTGATGCGCTTCGAACAAGGCAACAAAAGCCGGATTGGTGATCTCGTGCGGTTTGGGTGCAGCCTTCGCGCGCATAAGACTATGGTCGGCAGCGCGCTTCGCTTCTTCGACGAGCTTGTTTGCCACCTCAATTGCGGACAATGCCTTCGGCCGCCGGCGCGTCATGCGCTCGGATGATTTGGTTGTACGGACATCAGAGCCTGCAAGCAATGATTGCAGGAGCGTTCCGCTGGCAATATCGGCATCCATGGGCTCAACCGTTCTGCAGTTCATTCTGGACAGGCTTTTCGTGGGCGGATTCGTTGATCTTCAGCCAAGTCTAGATGTTTGCCATCGTCGCCGGAACGAATTGAGGATCAAAATTTCCCTGCAAATGAGCACGGGATTCTCGTTTTAGGCCAGGTTCCGGAAATCAGTTGCATCCGGTCATCCAAAATAACCGCCACCGACTCCGAATAAACTAGCGGCAACGTGTGTTCTCCATACGTCAGTTCTTAATCTGCGGAGAAAAACGCCATGAGAAATGCAGTCCTATCGATACGCCGCCAGTTGCCATTGGTTTTGCTTGGCGCCGGCCTCGCCGTCGCCAGCCTCGCCGTCCCGGTCCTTGCGGCTGGTGGCGAGGGTGGTGATGCAACTCCGACCTGTGCCAAGGGCAAGGTCTACGATACCAAGAGCAAGAAGTGCGTCAGCAAGAACAGCAGCGCTGTTCCGGATAAGGACCGCACGGAATATGCCTTTGCGCTCGCCGAGGCTGGACGGTACGAAGAAGCACTGGAGATTCTCGATACTTTGAAGAACCCTAACACCAAGGAAGCCTGGAACTATCGCGGCTATGCCACACGCAAGCTCGGCAGGACCGATGAAGGCATTTCCTATTACAAGAAGTCGGTAGCGCTGGATCCGAAATACGCGAAGGTTCGCGAATATCTTGGCGAAGCCTACGTCATCAAGGGGCAGATCGATCTTGCCAAGGAGCAGCTCATAACGATCAAATCGATCTGCGGCACAACGTGCGAAGAGTATCAGGATCTTCAGGAAGCGATCGAGAAACCCTCGAAGACCTGACGTGGCCCCTCGCCCGGCAGAACGGTGTCAATATGACCACTAACGTGACTGTCGCTCATCTCGGACTTTATGATTATAGTCGGGCGAAGCCATACCCATCGTTATCGTCGGCCGCCCTTTCCGGACAGGCCGCGCCGGAGGCAGTCATCGCGAGCGAACATGAAATCAGGTCGGGCCTAGCCCAGCACCTTACAAGGCTCTGGCGGTACGGCGTTGTGCTGTCCCGCCAGCGCGATGTTGCCGACGATCTCGTCCAGGCGACCTGTGTTCGTGCGTTGGAGCGCGCGAGCCAGTTTGCTGCCGGAACCAGACTTGATCGATGGCTGTTCGCAATCCTCCACTCGATCTGGCTCAATGAAGTTCGTTCGCGCCGTATCCGCATGGGGCACGGTTTCGTCGATGCCGACATTGCGCTCGTTTTTGATGGGGAGCGGGAAACGGAAACCCACGTTCTGGCCAACCAGGTTCTGCGTCAGGTAAACGCTCTGCCGGAGGCGCAAAGAACGGCTGTTTTCCTTACCTATGTTGAAGGTCTCTCCTACCGCGAGGTAGCCGAGATCCTGGACGTGCCGATTGGGACAGTCATGAGCAGGCTGGCTGCAGCCCGGGCAAAGCTGGCCGAAAACGCTGAAGCAGCCACTGTCACTCAAGCATCGAAAGGAGGGAAATGATGATCGATCTGAGTAAGAACGAGATGCCCTCCGACGAACTGCTTGTCGCTTTTCTCGATGGCGAACTGGAAGCCGGTGAACGGGAGCGGATCGATAATCTGATAAAGGCCGACGAGGCGGTAGCCAAAAGGTTCGATTTCCTGTCACGCAGCGAGATGCCTTTCTTTGATGCGTTTGAACCCTTGCTTGAAAATGCACCGGCGGCACATCTGGAATCCATATTGAACAATCTTCCCGCGCCCGGTGCTAATGAACCGGCCGTGAATGGATGGAAACGCCGGGGCTTCATCGCGGCGGCCATTGCAGCGGTGTTTGTCGGTGTCGTCGCCGATCGTGCGTTCCTGGGCATGCGCGGATCCCCCGAGGGGAATGAAACCGGGGGGTGGCGGGCCGTTGTCGCGGAATATGTGGCTCTCTATACGGCCGATACTCTGGCTGATCTGCCGAGCGATGGACAATCACAGGCGCAAGAGCTGCGCAATGTTGGGTCCAAACTCGGCATATCCTTGCCTGTCGAGGCTGTGACACTGCCGGGCATACCGCTCAAACGCGCGCAAATCCTCGAATATGATGGCAGGCCTCTCGGGCAGCTTGCCTATCTCGACCCGGTACATGGACCTCTTGCCCTTTGCATAGTTCAATCTTCGAAAGGCGCAAAGCCACCGCAAACGGAACAGCGGCGCGGGATGAATGTCATCTTTTGGGCCGATGACGCCCATGGCTTCATGCTGATTGGCCGCAACCCCGTCGACCAGTTGAGTGTCCTTACTGAAAAGTTCCGGACCGCCCTCACCGCGTGAAAATTGCAGGCTGCTTGATGCGAAACCGATCGTATCAATTGTCGATGAAATCGCGCACGGCGGCGTTGTAACCTTCCGGGTCCTGCACCATGGCAAAATGGCTGGCATCCTTGAGGATGATCAGTTTGGCGCCCGGAATTGTCTTCGCTATTAGTCCGTATGTTCGCGGGTGATTGCCTCGTCATGATCGCCAAGCACGATGGCTATCGGCGTTTTGATCTTCTTCAGATCATCATCGCTCCAATTTGGCTGGCTTGCCCACATGCCGCTGATCTGCTCGACAAAGGCGTCATATTCGCCGGGCGTTGGTGATATCTTCTTGTAGACGTCGCCTGCCTTCTCGATATAGCCGGCGAACGTCTTGTTCTGCATGACGTCGGGCTTCGACGAATGCATGCAACCGGTGCGTGCAAGCAAAAGGCGGCCCGTGGGAGCCGCCTTTCCTACGCTTCAAATGAACGATTGTTACTTCGCCACGTGCCAGACGCCGCCAACACCATCGCCAGTCATATCGCCGGCCTTCTTGTCCTTGGCAAACATGTAAAGCGGCTTGCCCTCATACGCCCACATCTCCTTGCCGTCCGAAGCCTTGACAAGGGTCCATTCGCCTTCCGCCTTAGCCCCGGCGTCAGCATAGAATGCCGGCCAGTTTGACAAGCATTTGGCATCGCAGTTGGATTTGCCCTTCGTGTCCTTGTCGAAGGTATAAAGCGTCATGCCTTTGTCGGTTGTGTAGACCTTGCCCATCTTTGTCTCCATCAATTTCGCTGGCTCTGCAGCGAAAGCAGACAGGCTGGTGGCAGCCAGAATACCCATTGCGATTAACACAGTTCTCATGGTCGTTCACTCCCTTTTCGGGATTGCCAGCGGGGCGCTGGTAGTGCCCGTTCTATGCGCGAACCAAGCCGTTCGCTTGAGCAAAACATTGCGCTGAAACCTGATCGGAATTGAGGCATTACACAAAGAATTAGAACATGTTGCCTACCATTTGACCGTCAGTCCGATATTGCCCTCGAATATCTCCCTGTTGCCGCCGTCGAGATCGAACGTGTAGTCTGCCACAGCAAAGGCGCTGACCTTTTCACTGAAATCGTGAACGATACCGCCGCCGAGTTCCAGCGAGGTCGACTCGCTCTCGGTGGTGATGGCGTCAGGACCGAACAGAACGGCATCGGTGCCACCGAAATTGTGCCAGAGATTGGCTTTGACATAGGGCTGGAACAGGCCGGAAGAGGTCTGATATTTTCCCTGCAGGCGGAAGCCCAGACGCCCGGTCACGCCATCATCGGTGTCGAACGACACGTCCGAAAATCCATCGGACTGATCGTCCAGCGACAGATGCTGCCAGATCAATTGCGCTTGTGGTTCCAGGGTCCAGCTTTGCGAAAGGGCGACCGGGTAGCCGCCCTCGAGCGAGGCGGTAATTCCCGTGCCGTCCGTATCGATGCCGACATCGCGCGATGACGTGGCGTCGCCGCCGAACCAGGAGCCCATCAGCACGGCGTCCAGATACCAGCCTGATGGTCCGATATGGGTCCAGTAACCGCCAAAGCTGGTTGTATCGAGGTCAAGTTTACCGACTTCCAGATTGTTCCAGCCGACCGCCTGGCCCTTGATATCCGCGTTGAAATTGGAATAACCGAAGAACAGTCCGGCGATATTGCGGTGTCCGCCTTCGCTTTCGGTACGAATGAAATCGAGGCCCGCCTGAAATCCATATAAGTTGCCATCGACAGACGGGCTTACCGTTCCGGACCAGCTCTGCTCTGTCGACTGTCCAAAGACCCTGCCCCAGGCCGCCGAGAAATTGTCTCCCGGCGTCAGTACGCTCTGCTCGCCGCGCCTTTCATGGAATGTACCGAGGGTTGCAAGGGCTGTTTCGCGGGCAACCGGCGGCACGACCGAATAGCTCGGAACCTCGATGCGATAGAGCGGAATCGCCTCGCCGGGTGCAGCCACCACGGGTGTCGCCCCTGGTGTCGGCGGTTCAACGCCCGGTCCTGGCAGCTCGATAGCACCTGGTGTCAGTTCCAGGGCTGGATTCTCACTTCCCGGTATAGATGATGAACGCAGATACCAGTTCTCCGCAGTACCTGACGATACACCACCCTTGAACAGGTAATATTCGTACGCCCCCGCCGCAACAGCATTGCTCAGGCTGAACGCCGACGCGTCGGTCGTTGCTCCGTTAACAGATTCAACGACGAGGATACCGTCCTGGACAGTGCTGGCACCGGTGCCACCAAGATTGGTCACTGCAAGTCCCGTCGTGCCACCCGCCGTTCCTCCGGATATGACGAACTTGTCCGAGGCCAATGAATCATTGCCAAGCACGGTCTGCAGGCGGATTGCACCGCCGCTGCCGGTATAATTGCCGAGAACCGTGAACGTATCGGTAGCGCCGCTCGAACCATTGGTAAGATCAATTGTCCCGGCATTGGTGACGTTGACCAGCTGACCGCCTGTAAATGGCGCGATTGCCGCATTGACACCATTGCCGGCAAGCAGCGTGCTGCTCGCATCAATCGTGAAACTGCCCGTCCCTGTTCCGCTGTCGCCAACGACAAAATTGCTGTCGAGCGTAAAGGCGGAACCACTGGTCAGCGAGACATTCTCCCAGTTCACGTAGCGGCCGGAAGTCGTGGCCGTCGTGTTGGCAAAGGTCAGCGTATCCGTACCCGCACCGCCATTGATCGACGGGGTTGAGGCGAGCGTGGCTTCAGTGAGATTCTGCAAGGTTCCTGTGTCGTTGCCGGTACCCAGATTGATCGCACCGCCAATCGTTCCGGCTGTATCCCACGTAAACTGATCGCTGCCGCTTCCGGTTGTTACCGTGCTTCCGATCGACCCGCCGGTCACGAAGATGCGATTGTCACCAATGCCCAGATCAACGAAGGTGCCGATGGAACCGCCCGACAGGATGAACAGATCCCTGCCCTGCGCGGCGATGACGAACCCGTCGATGGTTCCGCCCGACATGCGCATTTCATTGTTTGCCTGCTCGAGATTGACCTCGCCAATGCGCCCGCCTGTCATCGTGAAGAAGTCGCCGGCGAAGAATTGACCGACGATCCAGCCGCCGCTGACCGTTGCGGTGTCGAGCTCGCTGCCCTGCTCCACCCGCTGGACGACACCGCCCGTCATGATGAATGTGTCTGTACCAGCATTCTGAAAGATCGTACCATTGACGGTGCCGCCGTTGAGCTCAAGCCGGTCATTGCCTGCGCCTTCAGTGACATTACCGTTGATCGTGCCGGAATTGATGATGACCGTGTCGACACCCGAATTGAAGGTCACCGGGCCGGTAATTGTGCCAGTGCCCCCGGTTGGAAGGGTCAGCGAATTGTTGCCTCCGGGATCCGTCAACGGTCCGCCGGTGCCGCTGTCGCAAATATAGGTGTCATTGCCCGCCGTCGGGACCAGTGTACACGCTGCGAGAGCGGATTGATGTGAAGTGATCAGGGATATGAGGGAAACAGAACAGAGCCAGAAGATTCGTGTACAAACACTAGAAGAACTCATGCAATTCCTCCTGAAGCGGTCATAAGACGAGGGAATTGCTTGCTAAATCATCGCAACCCCGTGGATCAGACAACGATATCAGTACGTGCAAAGTAGATTCTGGATGGGATTTACGCAACCACAGGTTATATAAATATACAGAGAACACTCCCAGTGTGGTAAATGCGTCTCATTTTGCACACGGGCCTGCGATATTATTGGCATTCTGGAACGGAGTATTTTCCATGCAATCCGCTTCGCATCCAAAAATCATACTAATACTCGGCAGTGCGCCGGATGTTGTCCGGGCGCGCCAATGGCAGCGTGCGCCTTTTCATGAAATCGTCGCGATCAACAATGCCTGGCGTGTGCGCGACGACTGGGATCATCTTGTTCACGCTGGCGATTTTCCTGCGGCCGTAATGCCGGCACAGGAGTTGATGCGGCAGCGTAGTGTCCACTCGGCAGCAGACTACGTTCCAGCGCAAAATGCCTATGGCGGCTTCGTCTATGCCGGGGCAACCATGTCTCTGACGACGGCATATTGGGCGCTGCATGCCCTGAAACCAGACGTGCTCGCATTTCTCGGCTGCGACATGAACTATGACAGTGCGGGGCCGACGCATTTCTACGGCTATGGCAACCGGGATCCGCTCCGCCCCGACGTGACGCTGCAAAACCTGGAAGCGAAGACCGGGCGCCTGCTGGTATCAGCCGCGCGGCAGGGTTGCCTCTGCGTCAATCTTTCCCATCTCGAAACAAGCCGTCTGGTTTTCCCGCGCGTGGATATTGGCCGGCTAAAGGATTGGTCGCTTGCGGATGTCCAGACTCGGCTGGCCGGATTGTTGCAGCGTATCGACAAGACCAAGCTGCAACGCGCAGAGAACACGGAAAGAACGCTTGGCTATTATTTCCCTACTGGCGAATACTGGCTGTTCCTGGACGAGATAGATGGTAACCAACTGCAATCTCTCGACAGCCTGTGGCTGGCCGCGCTCGGCCAGAGCGAGCCGAATACCGAATGTGGCCCATGTGATATCTGATCGCAGCCCTTAATTTGACTGTGTGTGGATATTAAGTTGTAATCCGCCCCGATTGCGCACGGACTGGCAGGAGAGTAGACAATGGACCGCTACGAGACCTTTGCAACCTGGATATTCATTGTATTCGGCGCGCTGATCATTACCGGTCTCATGGCATTCGCGATCGCGACCGGCGACAAGGCTGCTTTCCTGTTTGCATTGGCCTCGGCCTGCGCCGCCTTCTTTCTCGGCTTTGCGGTCATCTTCGATCAGCCGCGGCTCTACGGGCTCATCCTGTTCGTCTCTATTGCACTGATTGCGGGCTCGATCACCGCTATCGTTACCTGACCCCGGCGCAAGCCTTCATTTTTCCACTGGCGCAGTGATATGGCGGTAGGCGCCATGCCAATAGAGCAATGGTTCGGCGTTCCGGCGCAGCGTGATTGCGCGCACCCTGCCGATAAGGATGCCGTGGGAATGCCGTTCGATCGCATCGTCAAGCTCACAGTCCAGGACAGTTAACGCATTTGCCAGCGCCAGCGTCCCGGTCGCAAGTTCCTGCCACTGAGCATCCTGATAGCGTTCCACACCCTTGCGCCCACCCTTTCCGGAAAAACTGTCGGCCACATGCCTTTGATCATGTGCCAGCACATTGACGCAGAAGCTGCCATGACGCTGCAGCACCGGCCAGGACGAGGAATCACGATTGAGGCTGACGATCACCGAGGGAGGATCTATCGCCAGCGAGGAAACCGAAGTGGCCGTGAAGCCGGTGCGATCCTTGCCGCGGCCGACTGTGATAACGCTCACGGCACCGGCGAGATGCCGCATCGAATCCTTGAACAGGTCTGCTTCCACGGTCAGCTCATGGTGGGCGGCACGCGCCCCGCTCTGAAAGACGGACATTTTTTCCTCATTCATTGGATGACTCGCAGGACCCTCGGCGTGCGAAGTAAGGACTCTCACTCATCCCTACATTGCAGCACATCCGTACGGCATCCAACCAGATCGCGTTTTGCTCAAGCCACGCCTATTCGGCGATATTGTTTTGCGATTCTTGCGATTTGCGAGAAATCAAATCCAACAAATGCAGTTACCCGACTGGTGCGGTAGAGATACGCTACGGTCTCCTCACTACACATTCCCGTCGTCCGGAGTATTTATTTCCATCAATCGGCATTCAGGCGCAAAACGCTACCGGATCAGTGCTTACATTTATAATCTCTATCGTGTTAATCGTGTATGGAATGTCGGAAGATCGAGGCAACAGACAAAGCGAGACGATTCCTGATGGCCTCCACTGATTACACGACAACACCCGGCACTGCCGTTTCAGGTTTCCGCCGCATTTTGAAGAGCAAGGATCGCGGGATCGTCTTCCTGGTGTTTGGGACTGCCTTTGCGTTTCATCTGGCGGCGCTCTTCAATCTCCTGCCATCCTGAACGGCTTCGTGCGCATGTCGCGCCATCGGCATCTTCCGTGCTGTGGTGTAATCCATGATTTCCGAGTGACCAGTCCAATGGCTTCGCTATTCTCCCCCCTTACTCTCGGCGATCTCACTCTTTCCAGCCGGATTGTCATGGCGCCCATGACGCGCCGGCGCGCATCCATGGCAAGATTCCGAGCGCACTGAATGCGCTCTATTATGCGCAGCGTGCAAGCGCAGCGCTGATCATCTCGGAATCAACGGAAGTCGACCCCTTCAGCGCTATTGACGTTCCAACTCGCCCCGGCCTCACCAATGATGAACAGGAGGCCGGATGGCGGCTGGTGACAGATGCTGTCCACGCCGCTGGCGGCAAGATCTACATACAGCTTTCGCACATGGGACGCACGGCACATCCGTCGCAATTACTAAATGGCCGTCAGCCGGTTGGCCCATCTGCCTTGGCTGCCGCCGGAACTGTCTACACCGCCAAGGGGGCTGAGCCCTACGCCGCACCGCGTGCGCTCGAAATCGCCGAGATCGGCGACATTGTTGCCGAATTTGCCGAGGCGGCTGCCAGAGCCAGATCGGCGGGCTTTGACGGGATCGAAATTCATGGCGCCAACGGCTATCTGATCGATCAGTTTCTGCGTGACGGAAGCAATGTTCGTGATGATGCCTATGGCGGTTCAGTGAAAAATCGTACCCGTTTCCTGCTGGAAATTATCGAAGCAGCAAAGGCGCATTGGCCCGGCAATCGTATCGGTGTTCGCCTTTCGCCGACGAATACCTACCAGGGCATGAGCGACAGTGATCCGGTGCGGCATTTCGCGGAGATTGCCGGACTGCTTGGTCCTGAGGGTCTGGCCTATCTCCACGTGGTGGCACCGCCCGTCCAACCGGAACAGTATGTCAATGTCGTTGACAGCACACCTGCAGCCTTTCACCGCCCGTTGATTTTGGCAGGTGGCTATAAACGTGATGATGCCGAGCGGGCTCTGACAACGGGCACCGCGGATCTTATCGCTTTCGGCGAAGCCTTCATCAGCAATCCAGACCTTCCGCAGCGCTGGTACCAGCGCGCTACGCTTAATGCGGCCGACAAGTCCACTTTCTATACGCAAGGCGCCAAGGGTTATACCGACTACGCCAGCCTGGAACTCGTCGCAGACTGAGTCCCGTCAGCAAAGCCATCACACCAGATTCCAGGCCTCGCGATTTTTTTGCAAAAGGCTGGAACCAAATCTCGGCAGGAGCATTTCCACTAGACTGGTTCCCCCAAACCAGACTTGGCTAACCCCACAAGCCAAAAAGTAGCCCAATCCTCATGCCCCTTGAGGATTGGGCTTTTCGGCTTTATCTATTCGGCTCCGTCAGTTGGAGGAAACAATGTCAATTGCAGATGCCAAACATGCGATCGAAGCGGCAATCCATAGCGGCGATTTCAAAAGCATGGGTGTCGCGGTGTTCAAGGCGATCAACGCTTTGGAAGAGCGAATCAAGCGATTGGAAGAAGAGATAGAGCGTCTGAAGGTCAAGTAAAAAATGGACCGTTAGCCATCTTATCCTTGAATTTAGCGCCACATGTGATAGCATTCTGGCAGGTTGAGTGTAGCGGTACCTTGAGCCTGCGCCGCACTGAAACGATGCGTGATAACCTTATCCAGAATCCAGTTTGTTAGAGCCAAATCAAGCCTCAACTCGCGAAACCCCTACCGGTTCGGCAGGGGTTTTGCTTGTGTGGACCACACAGTTTTAGTTGCGTCTGTCAACTCTCTTCCACAATAGCCTGAATATCGTTCGTCGAGTGATTGGTCAGGGTTTTGGGTATTTCGCTGACGATCTTGTCTGAAACTTCCTTGTGAAATTCCTGACGCATTTCGCCCAGCATGAGCGGCGGCGCCACGATGATCAGCCGCTCGAACTCTCCCTTATGGGCATGGGCGTAAAGCGCATCGGCGATCTCCTTGGCGAAGCGCTTCTTTGAAATCTCATGCCAATCGGTATCGTCCACCGCGTTGCGCCCCAGACCCGGCCCGCTCGAAGAACGCCCGGGCTTGTCGCTACCTTGGTCACGCGTGGCGGGGTTGGATTGATGTAACTGATGGATGATGCCGAGCTCGACATTGTTCATGTCGTTCTTGTTGCGCAGAAAAAGTGCCTTCTCTCCATCTGCGACCAAAACCCACGTGTGGCGGTTCAACATGACATTTACCATCTCGAACTCCGGGGCATATGTTGTCATTTGCAGTTCCTTTTTAATGGAATTTCGTTCCGTTGGAAATCATGCCGCGCTTATGGATGCAGCGATCTTTTTGCCTCGCTTGTTGCCGGCGTTGCGGCCGCGGATATTGAAACAACGTCCCCGAATGCGACAGGTTCCGGATTTTTTTGTTTTCCTGCCGGCCTCGATAAGTGCAAGACTGGGATGATATCCAGCAGCCAACGGAATGAGATTGTCATGAAGATCGTTTTATCGATTGTTTCTCTACTTCTGATCATCATGGGCGCCATCTGGGCGCTCCAGGGCATGAGCCTTATCGGCGGCAGTTTCATGGTCGGCCAGACACGCTGGCTTTACATTGGATTGCTGACGGCCGTGATCGGTGTTGGTCTTCTCTTCTTTGCCAGAAGCCGCTGATACCTATAAAATGACTATGAAGGCGCTTTCATTTCTGCTGTGTCTGGATTTGTCATCTGACGGCTGTTAGACACTATTGAGGGAAATGGGAGGCGAAATTTTAATGACTGCATTGACTATTATCGTTGAATTCGAAACTCACGATGGCCGTGAAGAAGAATTCATCGCGCTTATTCGCGAGCATGCCAGAAAGACACTGGAAGAAGAACCGGGTTGCTTGCGCTTCGAGGTCATCAAACCCATTGAGCGAAATGGAACACCCATTCCCAACAAGGTCATGGTCAACGAGCTTTACGCGAATGAAGCCGCGGTTACCGCACACGAGAACAATCCGCGCCTGCCCAAGGTCCGCGCTGCCAATGCACCGCTGCTCAAGTCGAGCCGGCCGATACTGGCACAGTCCTTGAGTGCGAAAGCAGCGGAAGGAATGACGCCGCAGGAACTGAACGCCAGCAATGACGATTGAGTCGCTGCGTCAGGCTCTAGAACTTAAGTTCAGTGACATGCTGCAGGGGAAATGTGCGATGAATGTTCACTACCACTCATGCGCATTGAACCATTCCGTACCGCGTCGAAAGAATAGAATGATGAAGAAATTCGCTTTGGCCTTGCTGCTGCCCTGTGTCCTCGGAACGTCGGGGTGTGGTGCCATGCGTTGGATGGACCAAAAGCCGGCCCGCACGTCCAACTGCTCCGGGTGGAATAAAATTCGCATCAAACCGGAGACAGCGGTGTACCTGGTGAAAAACGACTTCTCCGCCGGTATCGATATCGACTCGCACAATCTCAACGGCCAGAACAACGGCTGCTGGAAATAGGCACTGAACAATCTCCACTGTCTCAGGCCGGTCTTGGTTCAACGGGAACCAAACGCGTTAAGTGGGCGTTTCCCCTTTTCATGCAAATGGAAAGGAACTCTGAAATGGCAACGAATGCATCGAATATTCGTGAGACGGTTGAAAATGGTCTGGAGAGCCAGATCGCAAGCCTGCGTGAGGAGCTTTCCGTGATCAGCAAGTCCCTTTCAGATCAAGGGTTTGAACTTCCGGATGTCAGGTCGACCTATAACAGCGTGAAGCGCCGGAGCCGCAAAGCTGCCCGTTTTGTCGGCTCTGAGGCCAATGGAGCGGTGGAGAAGGCCCGGGAACATCCGCTCGCTACGGTAGCAATCATATCGGCAATTGCTGGAATCGGCCTGCTCGCTGGCATGGGCGCCTATCGACGCTACTAGGGCCTGCCCTTGAAAATGCCCTCGCGGCTTCTTATCTTGGTTCCAGAAATTCGTTTCCGCTTTTGACCACGGATGTACTGGCACTGGTGTTGAGGCGAATTCGGAAAGGTCGGGTTTTCCCCCGGCCTTTTTTGTTGCCGATAGCACACATCGGTCAAGCCAAGTGCCGGTGGTTACGGTCTCAGGTTGCCTTCAGTGGCATGAACAGTCTATGAAGGTTGCACTATCGCTTGATCGAAACCGGTCAGGTTCTAGGGCGGAATTGGTCGGCCTTTCCGCAATGCAGGTATTGAGAGTGAGTTGCCTGAATGGACAATTTTGAGAAGTACGCCCTGGCTCTGATGGTCGTATTTGGTGCCCTCATTATCGGCGGCCTCATGGCTGTCCATATTGCTTGGGAGCACAAAGCGGGCTTTCTCTACGCGCTTGGTGCAGCGGTTGTCGTCTGGTCCGCCGGATTCGCAGTTCTCTTCGATAAACCGCGCCTTTATGGCTTGCTGCTGCTGATTGCAACAGCACTTATCACGGCCTCTGTCGTCGTTCTCGTCCGTTAGAATTCGCGCGATTCACCGGCTGCTCAGCACATGGAAAATATGAAGCCGGGTTTCATATTATCGTTTACTTTATCAAGAATAATTCTAAACTGCGCCCAAATTGAACGTGCATGCCCGATATCGGGTTGAAAGAGATATTCCCATGCGACTGACAAGACAGACCAATTATGCCATCCGGATTCTCATGTATTGTGCGGCCAATGATGGCAATCTGAGCCGGATAGGTGAAATAGCGCAGGCCTACACTGTCTCCGAACTTTTCCTTTTCAAGATCCTTCAGCCACTTGTCGAAAACGGCTTCGTCGAAACGGTGCGCGGCCGCAATGGCGGTGTGAAACTTGGCAAACCCGCCAAGGACATCACGCTTTTCGATGTCGTGCGCGTGACCGAGGAAAACTTCGCCATGGCGGAATGCTTCGAGAATGACGCGGCTGATTGCCCGCTGATCGACAGCTGTGGTCTGAACGCCGCCCTGCGCAAGGCGCTCAATGCCTTCTTCGAAGTGCTCGCGCAATATTCGATAGAGGATATCGTCGACAAGCGCGACGTGCGTGCCCTGCTGGGCATCGACGTGCTCGAAAGGCGCCTCGCGACGGCGAGCTGATTTTCAGCACTGCAACATCTTCGTTAGAAGCCTGGCGAGGCTATCCGCCGATCCCGTAGCGTATGTTGCGGGGTAGATGATTTGTAGCTTGATTTGCCAGGCCGCATAGTCTGACCTTCATAAGGTTCACAGCGATTCAGCCACGCTTTTTCAACGATCTCATACGAATCCCGACGGAATCCGGTGATTCTTGCACAAGAAAGTTCGATTCTCGTACGAGATTCTCTACGCTGCGTTGCATCCTGGTTTAGTTCGGTTGAAGTTTACCCCACGCGTGACCTCCCCACCCATTCATCGGCGTACTTGTGAGACGTTATGACACAGCCGCAATTCCGCATTATTTTTTCGCCGCGAGTGAACGCAAAAACCCAAACATGATTGAATTAGTTAGGTTATTTGGCTAGTTTAGAATAATTCTAACTACTTGAAATCACGACATATTCTTACCATATGGATTTGACAGCGTACCGACAAACCGGTTTTATGCTGCCAGCGTTACAGGAACGCGTGACCTTTAATGTTTGGGCCTTGAACCCTTGCGATTGGAGGAACCATTGTTTGGTTCGAAAGTATCACCCGGTTACGGGATAATATCTCTTGGGTCTAGCGTACAAAGCGCTTTCATATCAATAGTTTGTGCAAGATTTGATGCCGTTGTGACGTCGAGTGTCGCAGGTGTTTGTTCTGTCGGTTACGGCGTCGATTCAAAATGCTAGTTTGTCATTGCAATATCATCACCCAGAAAGAAATCGAGAATACTATCGTTGAACTTCTCGATGCGGATCCGTGGCAACTCGTTGTTCCCGCTAAAGTTTACCATGCGATGAAGAAACGCGGCCGCTGCTGCGGCTGCTTCCCAAATGTCGTTGAAACCATCATAAAGGTGACGGAAGAATATCATCTCCGCCACGGTTCCGACGATTCTGATGCAGTTTCGTTTATCGACCGTGTCCGGTCATTGCGTCACGAATACGGGAGTTCACGACATGAAGGGCGACATAAAGGTCATCGAGCGGCTTAACGAAGCGCTGTTTCTCGAATTGGGGGCCGTCAACCAGTATTGGCTGCACTATCGCCTTCTGGATGATTGGGGCTACACCAAGCTCGCCAAGAAAGAACGCGAAGAATCCATCGAGGAGATGCACCACGCGGACAAGATCATCCAGCGCATTATCTTCCTCGAGGGCCATCCGAACCTGCAGTCGATCGGCGCGTTGCGCATTGGCCAGAACATCAAGGAAGTGCTCGAGGCGGACCTCGCCGGCGAATACGATGCGGTCAAATCCTACAAGAAATCGCGTGAGATCTGCGATCAGCTCGGCGACTATGTCTCAAAGGAGCTCTTCGATGAGCTGTTGAAGGACGAGGAAGGCCACGTCGATTTTCTGGAGACGCAGATTGATCTTCTCAACGCCATCGGTGTCGAACGCTACGGTCAGCTTAACGCTGCATCCGCCAATGAAGTCGATTGATCAGATCAATCTTCGATACAAAAAGGGCGCCACTGGCGCCCTTTCCTTTTCTGGTGTGTCGCTTATTGCGGCAGCTTGTCATCAACACCCGCAACGTAAAAGTTCATGCCGAGAATGGTCTTGTCGTCGGCAGTCTCACCAGCTTTCAGCCATTCTGAACCGTCCTGCTTCTTGATCGGGCCAGTGAAAGGCTTCAACTCACCGGAGGTGATTTTGGCCTGCGTTTCTTCAGCCAGCTTCTTCACATCGTCGGGCATGTTCGTATAGGGAGCCATGACGACCAGACCCTCGTGCATGCCCTCGAATACATTGTGGGACTTCCAGGAGCCGTCCAGCACCGCCTTGGTACGCTCGATATAGTAAGGGCCCCAATTATCGACGATCGACGTCAGCTGGGTTTCAGGGCCGAACTTGATCATGTCGGAGGCCTGGCCGAAAGCCTTGATCTTGCGTTCCGACGCGACCTGCATCGGAGCGGTCGAATCCGTATGCTGGGTGATGATGTCGACGCCCTGATCGACAAGCGCCTTGGCAGCATCTGCTTCCTTGGCAGGGTCGAACCAGGAATTCGCCCAGATCACCTTGATCTTGAAATTCGGATTGACCGACTGTGCACCAAGCATGAAGGAGTTGATGCCCTGGACCACTTCCGGAATTGGGAAGGAGCCGATGTAACCGGCAACGCCGGTCTTCGACATTTTCGCTGCAATCACGCCCTGCACATAGCGGCCTTCGTAGAAGCGCGAGTTGTAGACGGCAACGTTGTCAGCGGTCTTATAGCCCGTCGCATGTTCGAATTTTACATCCGGGAACTTCTGCGCGACCTTGATCGTCGAATCCATGTAGCCGAACGACGTCGTAAAGATCAGCTTGTTTCCCGCGCGGGCCAGACGTTCGATCGAACGCTCCGCATCGGCACCTTCCGGCACGTTTTCAAGGAAAGTGGTCTCTACCTGGTCGCCAAGCGCCTTCTCCAATTCCTTGCGGCCCTGGTCGTGCTGATAAGTCCAGCCAAAGTCACCGGGTGGTCCGATATAGATAAAGCCAACCTTCAGCTTTTCCGCAGCCTGGGCGGAGCCCGCCACGGCAAAACTGGCCGCTATTGTCAGCGCCATCATCAGTTTTTTCATCTAAGTTCACCTCTCTGTTAAACGGATTGCGTTGTCTTTTTGGATTATGCCACCCTCAGCGATCCGGCACGAAGGGCTTGCCGAGTGATGTCGGCGTGTTCATCAGGGTCAGCCGCTTGTTCCGCGAGATCAGAACAAGCACGATGATCGTTGCCAGATAGGGCAACGATGACATGAATTGCGACGGTATGCCTATACCCAGCGCCTGGGCATGCAATTGCCCGATACTTACAGCACCGAAGAGATAGGCGCCGGCAACGATGCGCCATGGCCGCCACGAGGCAAAAACCACCAGGGCGAGAGCAATCCAGCCGCGGCCGGCCGTCATGTTTTCCACCCATTGCGGCACATAGACGAGCGAAAGCTGTCCACCGGCCAGACCGGCACATGCCCCGCCGAACAACACGGCAAGGTAGCGTATGCGGACGACTGGCACACCCAATGCATGCGCCGAAGTGTGGTTGTCGCCGACAGCGCGCAAGGTCAGACCCGCCCGGGTCTTGAACAGGAACCACACCACGCCAATGGCGAGCAGGATTGAGATATAGAAGATTGGATCCTGACCGAACAGAAACTTGCCCACATAGGGCAAGTCCGTAAGTACCGGAATATACAGCGATTCCATCTTCACGCCTGGCAGGCCGACGAAACTTTCGCCAATCATCGCGGAAGCACCAAGACCCAGAAGTGTCAGAGCCAGGCCTGTAGCCACCTGGTTGGTAATCAGCGTGAGCGTGAAAAACCCGAACAGCAGGGAAAAAGCCGCGCCAGCCAGGATCGCGGCAAACATGCCAAGCCAGGCCGAACCGGTGGTCTGGGCAACGGCGAAACCCGCCACAGCACCCATAACCATCATGCCTTCAACGCCAAGATTGAGCACGCCTGAGCGCTCGACCACGAGCTCACCCAGAGCTGCGATCAGAAGCGGTGTCGCCGCCGTCGCAACCGTCAGGAGTATGGCCTCAAACATCGTCATCTCACGCGCCCTTCAATGCAGTCTCGCCGTGCCGAGACACAATCCGGATGCGATAATAGATCAGGGTGTCACTGGCGAGGACAAAAAACAGGATGATGCCCTGGAAGATCCGCGCCGATTTTTCCGAAATGCCCAATGAAATCTGGGCTGCTTCACCGCCGAGATAGGAGAGCGCCAGCACCAGTCCGGCTGCAATTATCCCCAAAGGATTGAGCCTTCCGAGGAATGCAACGATGATTGCCGTGAAGCCGTAGCCGGGTGAAATGCTTGTCCGCAACTGCCCGACAGCACCGGAAACCTCGGCAATTCCTGCAAGGCCGGCCAGCGCCCCTGAAACCAGGAAGGCGAAGAATGTCAGCCGTCCACCACTGAAACCAGCAAAACGCCCTGCCCTCGTGCTGCGGCCAAGCACCTTGATTTCATAGCCGTTCAGGGTGCATGAAAGCATGAACCAGACGAGAACCGCAGCTATCAGCGCGAGGATGAAGCCCCAATGCGCCCGGCCGGATGCCGACCAGATTTCCGGCAGGACTGCGCTTGCATTGAACTGCACTGTCTCGGGAAAATTATAGCCTTGCGGATTGCGCCACGGTCCCCGCACCAGCCAGTCGAGAAAGAGCTGGGCCACATAGACCAGCATCAGGCTGGTCAGGATTTCATTCGTATTGAAACGGACCTTCAGAAAAGCCGGGATAGTCGCATAGGCCATGCCGCCTGCCATGCCGAACAGCAGCATGATCGGCAGGACATACCAGCCTTGGAAATCGGGAAACATGACGGGAAGGATCGATCCGGCAATACCGCCGGCTATCAACTGTCCTTCCGCGCCGATGTTCCAGTTGTTCGACAGGAAACAGACGGAAAGTCCGACCGCAATCAGGATCAGCGGCGCTGCCTTGACCAGCAGTTCGTGGATAGACCAGACCTCTGTCAGTGGTTCGATGAAATAGGAATAGAGTGCCGAAACCGGATTCTTGCCGAGAATGGAGAAAAGGATTGCCCCGGCAATCAACGTCAGGAACAGGGCAATGAACGGCGACAAGGCACTGAACAAAGCCGAATGTTGCGGGCGTTTGACGATTTCGATCCGCATCACACTGCTCCTGCGCCTTCCAGAGGTGCCGACGCGTCAGCCCCTCCCATCATCAGCCCCACGCGTTCCCTGCTCATGTTTTCTATCGGCACGGTTTCCGAAAGGCGGCCATGCACCATCGCCGCAACCCGGTCGGAAATCTCAAACAGTTCGTCCAGGTCCTGGCTGATTACGATCACCGCCGAACCGCTGCGCGCAAGGTCGACGAGAGCTTGACGGATATGCGCTGCCGCACCGGCATCAACGCCCCAGGTTGGCTGGTTGACGATCATGACGGAAGGATTGCGATCAAGCTCGCGGCCGATGAGAAACTTCTGCAGGTTTCCGCCGGAAAGGGCTGATGCATCTGGATTTTCTGCGCTCTTGCGTACATCCATTTGTGCGACAATGCGTTTGGCCGCGGCGGCAAGACTCGATTCTGCGACGAGCTTCAGCATCCCGCCGGAAAGGAATACCTTGCGGTCCGTGGAGTGGCGCGACAGCAGGAGATTATTGGTCAATGACATGTCTGGAACCGCGCCGTGTCCAAGGCGCTCTTCCGGCACGAAGGCAGCACCCAGTCTGCGCCGCGCGGAGATGCCTATCCGACCGGCATCTGTTCCGCGGATGCGTATTATCTCGGGGCGTTCCTGCAATACCTCGCCGGAAATCGCCTCGAACAGCTCGCCCTGTCCATTGCCGGCAACCCCGGCGATTCCAAGAATTTCGCCGGCCTGGACCGAAAGGCGAATATCGTGAAGCGGCACAGAAAAAGGGCCGCGCGGCTTTTGCGAGAGGCCATTCACCTCAACCAGAGGCGATTGTTGCGACCGGGACGCATCGACCGGATGCCGGTCGATCACATGGATGTCGCTGCCAACCATCATACGTGCCAGGGACGCCGCTGTTTCAGCGCGCGGATTACAATGACCCACGACCTTGCCGTGCCGCAGTACTGTGGCGCGATCGCATAGCCGCCGCACCTCTTCCAGTCTGTGGCTGATATAAAGGATGGACTTTCCTTCGGACCGCAGCCGCTCCAGCGTCACAAATAAAAGGTCGGCTTCCTGTGGTGTCAGAACGGATGTCGGCTCATCAAGAATGATCAGATCCGGATTCTGCAACAGGCAACGAATGATTTCGATCCGCTGCCTCTCTCCCACCGAAAGGTCACCGACAAGCGCCTCAGGATCCACTGGCAGCCCGTAGGTCTGACCGATTTCCCTGGCTCGGGCCGCGATAGTATCGAGCGGTGTCTTCTCATCGAGAGAAAGGGCGATATTTTCCGCGGCCGTCAGTGCGTCGAACAACGAAAAATGCTGAAAAACCATACCGATGCCTAGCGATCTTCCCATCGCCGGATTGGTGACTGTAACAGTCTGCCCCTTCCACGCGATGTCCCCGGACGTTGGCTGCAAAGCACCGAACAGCATCTTGACGAGGGTCGACTTGCCCGCGCCGTTCTCGCCGAGCAACGAATGGATTTCGCCCGTCCCAATCTTCAGATTGATTTCATCGCAGGCTTTGAGTGTGCCGAAAATTTTGGTGAGCTTGTCAGCTTCCAGTAGCGGTTTTTCAGAGCCGTCTATTATTTTTTCTTTCATGGTTCCCCGCGGCCAAAGACCGTTTTCGATCCTATGACAGGCTCACCAAATTTGGAAAGTACAAAACGTGAGGTTGCGGCCATTTGCGCACATTATTCGTGCATCATAATCAGCGGCTTAAGGAATGAGCACCGTCGGGCCGGTGGTTTTCCTTGCTTCAAGATCGCGATGGGCTGTTGCGACATCCTTCAGCGCGTAGCTCTGGCCGATATCTATGCGGATGACGCCTTTCGCCACCAGATCAAATAGCTCGCTCGCCGCACCCTCAAGCGCCTCGCGTGCTGCAATATAAACGAACAGTGTCGGGCGTGTCAGATAGAGCGAACCTTTGCGCGACAGAATACCGAGATCGAACGGCGGAACCGGTCCGGAAGACTGGCCGAAGCACACGAGCATGCCGCGCGGACGCAGACAATCGAGCGAGCCGTCAAACGTATCCTTGCCGACCGAATCGTAAACGACATCGACACCCTTGCCGTGGGTCAGCTCCTTCACCCGCTCGACAAAATTCTCGGTGTTGTAATTGATGACGTGGTCGTAGCCATTGTCGAGGGCCAGCTTGACCTTCTCGTCAGAACCCGCCGTGCCGATCACGGTTGCTCCGAGATGCTTGGCCCATTGACCGGCAATCAGCCCGACGCCGCCAGCTGTAGCGTGAAAGAGGATCGTATCGCCCTTCTTCACCGGAAATGTCTACCGCAGGAGATACTGCGCAGTCATCCCTTTCAGCATCATCGACGCCGCTTGCTTCAGCGGAATCGCATCCGGCACTTTGACGAGGCGGTCTGCAGGAATAAGCCGTTCTTCGGCATAGGCGCCGATCGGATTGGCATAGGCAACACGATCGCCAACCTTCAAATCCTTGATGTCCGGACCGACTGCCAGCACCACGCCGGCGCCCTCGTGACCGGGGATCAACGGCAAAGGGCTTGGCGAGGGATAGACGCCGGCTCGGTAGTAAACATCGAGGAAGTTGAGCCCGATTGCTTCATTGCGGATATGCGCCTCCCCAGGCCCTGGCACACGGACGGAAATATCCTCATAGGTCAGGACATCGGGACCACCGAGTTGATGAATGCGAACAGCTTTGACCATCACGATTTCTCCGTACGTCCAAGATTGGGGAATGCCTGCATTACGGCACCGATGCAGAAAAGATAAACGCCTGTCACCGAAATACCAATCCGCACCCAGACCGGCGAATCCAGTTCCTGAAACAGCGAGATCGCCCCAAAGCCGCACCACAGGAAGAAGATCGCGAGGTTCAGGGGCCGCAATCTCTGTACGCGTACGGGATGCAGGAAATAGACCGGCATGAAGGAGACGATCGCCGAGACAAGCACGATGGCAAAGGCCACCCATTCTCCCGGGCGCACAATGAAAAGCGTGAAAACGATCATGTTCCAGACGACGGGGAACCCCTTGAAGAAGTTCTCCTTGGTCTTCATGCCGGTGTCGGCATAGTAGATGGCACTGGACACGACGATGATCGCCGCCGCCAGAAAAGACAGTCCCTCGCCCATGAAGCCGCGCTGATAGAGCGCGAAGGCCGGGATCAGGACATAGGTCATGTAGTCGATGATGTTGTCGAGGAGTTCGCCTGACCAGTTGGGCAGGACATATTTGACTTCGAGTTTGCGGGCGATGGGGCCGTCGATACCGTCGACGAAGAGAGCCAGCCCCAGCCACCAGAACATGGCCGTCCAGCTTTCTTCACTGGCCGCAACAACCGATAGAAAAGCCAGGAAGGAGCCGGAAGCTGTCAGCAGATGAACGGAAAATGCTTTCGCCTGCGGTGCCGTCACTTTCTTGGGCATAACACCCTTGGGCAAGGTTGGTTTTTTCACGGTCCGCGCCAATCTGCTGCATGATAATTCATCGTTCGCTGTTGTATCCTATCGATGACGAACGATTTGCGATCAGCTTTTCTTGAAAATGGTTCAAAGCGCAAGCAATGAAGTTGATATAAACTGTTGAAAGCTCGATGCAGCTTGGAAGCGGAGGCGAATATGACCAGCACCAGAACAGATCCGATTGTAATTGCTGGGGCTGGGCACGTTGGGTTGATCGCCGCGATAGCCATTGGCCAAACCTTCGAGAATGTCATAAGCCTCGGTGTAGTGCCGGAGGGAAATGACAAGCGCACAACCGCCTTGATGGTGCCTGCCATCAAGTTTCTCGAGCGGATTGGCCTTTGGGAGAGCATTGAACCTCACGCTGCACCGATCACCACGATGCGTATCATCGATGGTACAAACCGGCTCATCAGGAGCCCGACTGTATCCTTCGAAGCGAGCGAAATCGATGAGCCCGCCTTCGGCTATAATATTCCGAACGTCACTTTGACCTCCGTGTTGAGCGACGCGCTGAAGGGCTCGGCGGTCAAGCATGTTGCCGCCTCTGCCAGCCATTATCATCCGACTGAGAATGCAATCGCCGTCGAAGCCAGCGATGGCTCCATGTACACTGCCAATATTGTCATCGCTGCCGATGGGCGCTCGTCGCTAGCGCGCGAGGCTGCCGGAATGTCCGCGCGAACCTGGAGCTACAACCAGACAGCTACCGTGCTGAGCTTTAGCCACACGCGCGATCATCATGATATTTCAACAGAATTTCATACGGAATATGGGCCGTTCACCCAGGTTCCTTTATCGGGGAAACATTCAAGCCTGGTTTGGGTGACGACACCGGCGCACGCTGTGGAATTGCTGGAACTGACCCGGGATCAGCTGGCCATGCGGGTTGAAGAACGCATGCAATCCATGCTTGGCGCCGTGACCATCGACGTTGACCCGCAGAGCTGGCCGCTTTCGGGGCTCGTCCCGACATCCTTCGCTCGCAACCGCGTTTTCCTGGCCGGCGAATCTGCCCACGTCTTCCCGCCCATCGGCGCACAGGGCCTCAATCTCGGCGTGAGGGACGTTGAGACCCTGCTGGAAACGCTGCCAAACGACGCAACGGATCTCGGCGTGTCAAACGTCATGTCCACTTATAACCGCAAGCGCAGCCCGGATATCATCGCGCGTACGGGAGCGGTGGATGCGTTGAACAGGTCGCTGCTGTCGGATTTTCTGCCGGTTCAGATGGTTCGCAGCGGCGGGCTGGAGCTCTTGCGCACTTTTTCGCCGTTGCGTGGTTTTGTCATGCGCGAAGGATTGCGTCCCGGCAGCGGCTTCCGCTTCTCGCGGAAAGACGCTGCCCAAAACCAATAGTTCACGCGAACACGAAGTCGCTGAGCAATTTCACATTCAACAGGGCTATGACGACTGCAATGAACATCGCAAAGGCCGAGAGCCAGCGCGGTGATACAAGCGCACCCATCTTTGCCTTGCTCGCCGTGAACATGACCAATGGGAACACCGCGAACGACAGCTGAAGGCTCAAAACGACCTGTGTCAGGATCAACAGCTTTGCCGTTCCGCTTTCGCCGTACCAGATCGTGACAATTGCAGCGGGAATGATCGCAATGCCGCGTGTGATCAGACGGCGCAACCATGGTGCCAGCTTGATGTGCAGGAAGCCTTCCATCACGATCTGCCCGGCAAGCGTCGCCGTAACGGTCGAGTTGATGCCGCAGCAGAGCAAGGCAATGCCGAACAGTGTCGGCGCTATCGCCAGGCCCAGAAGCGGTGCAAGAAGCGAATGCGCCTCGCCAAGTTCCGCGACCCCGGTCTGACCCGTTTTGTTGAACGTCGCCGCCGCAAGAATGAGGATGGACGCATTGATCAGCAGGGCAAACATCAGGGCAACAGTGGAGTCTATCGTCGCATATTTCAGCGCCTGCCGCCTTTCAGGCACTGAGGAACCATAGTCGCGGGTCTGAACGATGCCTGAATGCAAATACAGGTTATGCGGCATGACGGTTGCGCCCAGAATACCTAGCGCGAGATAGAGCATCTCGGGGTTCGTCACGATTTCCGTCGTCGGCGCAAAGCCCCTGATAACGGCGCCCCATTCCGGATCGGCGAGGAAAATCTGAATGGCAAAGCAGACCGCGATGACACCAAGCAGGGTGATGATCAGCGCTTCGACCCAGCGGAAGCCAAGCTTCTGCAGGTAGAGAATAAGGAAGACGTCGAGTGCGGTGATGAGAACACCGATTTCCAGCGGAATGCCAAAGATCAGGTTGAGACCAATGGCCGTGCCGATCACTTCGGCAATATCGGTCGCAATGATTGCGATTTCCGCAAGGAACCACAGCGAATAGGCAACCGGCTTCGGAAATGCATCACGGCAGGCCTGTGCAAGGTCCCTGCCCGATCCGATAGCAAGACGTGCACACAGGGCCTGCAGTACGATCGCCATAATGTTGGAAACGAGCGCGACGACAAGCAGTGTGTAACCGAATTTCGATCCGCCGGCGAGCGAGGTAGCCCAGTTACCGGGGTCCATATAGCCGACGGCAACAAGATAGCCCGGCCCAACGAAAGCAGCGGCCCGGCGCCAGCCAGGTCCGCTTGTCCGTACGGCAATTGAACGATGAACATCAGAAAGCGACGCCTCGCCCCTCGCGCGCCGCCAGCCCTCAGGCGTGTCGGCCGCCTGCCGTACTTGATCCATGAAAAACCCTTAATCGCAATTGCAAATCATTCGCAACTATATATATGGAAAATTGGTAATCACAAGCCCCCGCCTGTGAGAAAAGCTCAGCAGCCGATTGAATGCCGGTATGGAAGCAATTCATAGAAGAAACTCAGGACAACTCTTGCCGCCTTAGCGGATCAATCCATGCGTCATGACATAGAGCCACAGCGTCAGAGTCACGATGGAAAACAAGGTCGTGGCAAGAATGCTGCTGGAGGCCCGCTCGACCCATACGCCATACTGGTGCGCAATGACGAAGACGTTGGTTGCGGTTGGCAAGGCCGCCATAAGCATTGCGGTCGAAATCCAGACTGGCGGGAAATCGCCCGCAAGACTGAGAATGCAGAAGATCAGCAATGGTTGAAACAACAGTTTAAGCGGAACAATGAGATAAAGTTCCTTGGGGATACGCTTCAAGGGACGCAATGCAAGCGTCGCACCCATGGCAAAGAGTGCGCATGGTGCAGCGGCCTTGGCGAGCAAATCAATCAGCCTTTCGAGGGCAACGGGCGGCTGGAAGCCGACAAGCGCGGCAGCCACGCCAAGAATTGTCGCAATGATGAATGGATGGAAGAATATCTTCCGGAGCACACCGCTCGCCAGATCGCGCGCAGAGCGTTTGTCATTGCCGGAAAGCGCCATCATCAGGGGCGCCATGACAAAATGGAGCGTATTGTCAAAGCAAAAGATCAGCGCCACAGGCACCGCCGCCGGTGCACCGAAGGCCAGGATCGCCAGCGCCGGCCCCATATAACCAATATTGCCATAGGCTGCGGCAAGACCCTGAATGGTGCTTTCATCGATTTTTCGTGTTCGCACAAAAGCGATCAAGAACATCACCAGAAAGATACAGAATGTTGACGCCGTACAGCCGATAATGAATGCCCACTGCGTTAACTCAGCCACCGGTGTCTTCGAAAGGATCTGGAAAAACAGGGCCGGGAGCGCCACATAAATGATGAACGTATTCATCCATCCGAGCGCTTCCAAAGGTTGGCGATTGATCCGGGCGACAAAAAAGCCGAGAAAAATCAATCCAAAGAATGGAAGCACGAGGTTGAAGACGTTGAGCATGACAGAGCTTTGATGATTGCGGCGAGAATGAAGAATGGAGGAGCGCTTTTTTAAACTCGCGGGATTTGACGGAAACAGATATCTATATCGAATGGCGGCAATGACACAGATACGACATGCAAAATTCAAGATAGGCCAGGTGGTAAGCCACCGGATTTTTGCCTTTCGGGGTATAATCTTCGACGTCGATCCGGAATTCAATAATACGGAAGAATGGTATCAATCCATTCCTGAGAACGTAAGGCCGCGCCGCGACCAGCCCTTCTATCATCTCTTTGCCGAAAATGCGGAGAGCGAATATGTCGCCTATGTCTCGGAGCAGAACCTGATCCCCGACACGACGGGTGTCCCGTTGAGACACCCGCAGATCAAGAACATGTTCGAGAAGCTGGAAAACGGCGTTTACCGGGTAAAACGTCCGCACATCAACTAGCGTCCTGCCAGCAACAAAAAAAGGGACGCTCGAGGCGTCCCTTTTTGCTTATTGGCCTGATTTGGCTTTTGCCTGCTCGGCCTTCATCTTGTCTTCGAATTCCTTCTGGCGCTTCTGGACTTCGTCCTGGAGTGTCTTCTGGCGCTGTTCGAGCTCGTTCTGCTGGATGCCGGGGCCATCATAAGCCTGGGTGAAACCGGTCAGGGCAACATTGATGGGGTTGGGCTTGTTCTGGAAGTTGACCGAGGTCAGCGTCAGCTGGTTGCCCTTCTTGAAGGACGCAAGGAGCTCATCGGACAGGGCAACTTCAGAGATGCAGCGATCCGGGAAGCAGATGGCGTAATCGATCTTCTGCGTCTTGCCGCCATTGATCTGGAGTCCAACGCCAGGAGGAATCAGACGGCCAGTCGGAACGGAAACCTGGAAAATCTTGCGATTGATCTTGCCCTTGATCTCAATGAGGTTGACGGCAGTCAGAAGCTGACCGCTATCGGCAGTCACGATGTTCTGCGTGTTGCAGATATCATTCTCTTCCTGCTTGGAACAAACCTTGAACCAACCCTGCGGCGCTCTCTGCTGCTGAGCTGTGGCCGGTACTGCCGCGGCGGCGAGTAATGCAATGGCACCCGCGAAGGATGCGGTTGCAGCGAAAGTCTTTGGGGTGGACATGGTCAACTGGTTCCTTTCAGCGCACTTATCCGAAGTGTGTCTTGATCATCTCGTTTGCTTGACTGGCTTTGGTTACCAAATGCGGCAACAGAGTGACCCTTGTTATCGAACGCCGTGTTACACTGCATGTTAATGCAAATCCAGACTACTTTTGGCTGTGTTATGAATTCGCATGCACCATTATACGCCTTACGCCGCAGAATCGTCGTCAAATGATAGTCTTTGACACGAATCAGGATAAATCCCCGCTTTGAGGGCGCAAGGTTGAGACGATGTTGAAGAAAAGTTTCCAGATTCTGGCGCTTGTAGCCGCGATGTATTCGACAGCGAATACCGCGATTGCCGAGCCCACATATGGAATTGCCATGCGCGGCGAACCCGCCTTGCCTGCCGACTACCAATATTTTCCCTATGTGAATCCCAATGCGCCCAAGGGCGGTTCGATCACCTATGGCGTTGTCGGTACATTCGACAGCCTCAACCCGTTCCTGGTGAAGAGCCTGCGGACAACGGCACGCGGAATCTTCAACGATCCGCAATTCGGCAATCTTGTCTACGAAACGCTTATGCAGCGGAGCGCCGACGAGCCGTTTACAATGTACGGTCTGCTTGCGGAGAAAGTAGAGACCAATGATGACCGCACATGGGTTGAGTTTACGCTGAACCCGAAGGCGAAGTGGTCGGATGGACAGCCGATTACGCCTGACGACATCATTTTTACCTTCGATATTCTGGCCGAGAAGGGTCTGCCCCAATATAAGCAGCGCAGGGATCGCATCTCGAACATTGAGAAAATCGGCGAACACGGCATCCGCTTCACGTTCAACGACAAGGCCGATCGCGAGTTTCCGCTCATTCTTGCGTTGATGCCAATCTTGCCGAAACACGCCATTGACCGCGACAAGTTCGACGGGTCACTGCTGAACGTTCCGGTGGGTAGCGGCCCCTATACCATCTCGCAGGTCCAGCCGGGTCAGCGCATCGTCTACAAACGCAATCCCGACTATTGGGCGGCGGATGTGCCAAGCAGGCGCGGATTCAACAATTTCGATATGATCACCGTCGAATATTTCCGCACGGAACAGTCGCAATTCGAAGCCTTCAAGAAAGGTGTGTTTGACGTCTTCATGGAAGGAGATCCCAACAAGTGGGCGTCTTCCTATGATTTTCCCGCTTTCAGGGAAGGTCGGGTCGTCCAGGAAACGTTTGAAACGAAGACACCCGCAAACATGTTCGGGTTTGCCTTCAATACGCGACGCGCCAAATTTGCCGACCGGGACGTGCGTGGCGCTCTTGCCATGATGTTCGATTTCGAATGGACCAACCGAAATCTCTATGCGAATCGCTACCAACGGCTTGGCAGCTATTGGCAGGGTTCGGAGCTGTCGGCTTTGGGTAAACCGACCGATGCAACAGAGCGCGCGCTCTTGGCGCCCTACCCCGATGCGGTTTTACCTGATGTTATGGACGGGACATACGAACCGGCAAAGACAGACGGTTCCGGCCGCGACCGCAAAGAGATGAAGCGGGCATATGATGTGCTGATGAGCAAGGGCTACTCGATCAAGGATGAAACACTGCTTGATCCGGACGGCACGCCGTTGACGTTTGAAATTCTCACGCGCTCTGTCGCCGAAGAGCGTCTTGGCCTTGCTTATAAACGCACACTTGAGCGCCTCGGCATTGGGGTCATCATCCGCACGGTAGATGATGCCCAGTATCAAAAGCGCCTTGAGACCTTCGACTATGACGTCATTCTCGGAGCCTATTCCGGAACGCTTTCACCCGGCTTTGAACAGTTCAGGCGCTGGAGCAGCCAATCCAGAGACTCCAACGGCAGTTTCAATTATGCTGGCGTTGCTGATCCGGCCGTGGATGCCTTGATCTCCAAGATGCTTGCGGCGCGCGAGCAGGCGGAGTTCACAAGTACGGTACGGGCGCTGGATAGGGTGCTGATCTCCGGCAACTATTTCGTACCGATCTATTATCAACCGGCCCAATGGGTTGCCCGCTGGTCGCATATCAAGCACCCGGACAAGACATCTCTCAACGGCTACCAGTTTACGTCGTGGTGGTCTGACAAACGATAGGTTGAAGTTATGGCTGATAAGAAATTCACAATTGACGTGGTGTCGGATGTCGTTTGCCCCTGGTGTTTTCTCGGCCGCAAGCGGCTGGAAAACGCGCTCGCCCTCAACCCGGATCTCGACGTGGCCGTGAACTGGCGGCCGTTCCAGCTCGATCCCAGCATTCCGCGCCAGGGCAAGGATCGTAATCGCTACATGCAGGAGAAATTCGGCAGTTCCGACCGGATTTTTGAGATCCACCAGCAATTGATCGAACTTGGCAAGGAAGCCGGTATCGAGTTTGACTTCGAAGCGATCCAAATCAGCCCGAATACACTGGATGCGCACCGCCTGATCCGCTGGGCGTCACAGGCGAATCCCAACGTTCAGGACAAAGTCGTCGGCATTCTCTTTTCCTACTACTTTGAGCAGGGAAAGAATATTGGCGACCATCAGATCCTGCTGGAAGCCGCTGAAGAAGCAGGCATGGACGTTGCCATTGTTGCCAGCCTGTTGCCGACCGATGCGGATACCGTCGGTGTCCAGCAGGAAATCGACACAGCCAACCAGATAGGTGTGCGTGGCGTTCCCTGCTTCATTCTGGATCAGAAATATGCAGTCATGGGCGCGCAGTCAGCCGACGCGCTGGCCGATGCTATCCGCCAAACGGCAGATGGTTTCGAGCCACGCCACGTCTGACCGCTTACCGCAACCCGCCGCCATCTATGCAGCTTCGGAAAGCTTGGCCAGTTGCGTCATCACGACTGCCGCACCGTTGAGCCGCTTCTCGGCTGTCGGCCAGTCACGCACCAAGACGATGCTTTGATCCGGCCGGATCTTGGCCATGGCACCCTGCTCGCCGATCATTTTGACGAGAGCGACCGGGTTGTTGAACGTCTTGTTGCGGAACTGGATGACAACACCCTTCGGGCCCGCGTCAAGCTTATCGACATTGGCTCTACGGCACAGCGCCTTGATGTAAACGATCTTCAGGAGGTGCTGGACCTCTTCCGGCAGCGGACCGAAGCGATCGATCATCTCCGCGCCAAAGCCATCAATCTCTTGAAGCTCTTCCAGATCGGCGAGACGGCGATACAGCCCAAGGCGCAATTGAAGATCGGGCACGTAAGTCTCGGGGATCATGACGGCGGTGCCGATCGAAATCTGCGGCGACCAGTGTCCGTCCTCGACTTCGCCGGTGCCCTTGATCTCCGCGACCGCCTCTTCCAGCATTTGCTGATAGAGCTCGAAACCCACCTCGCGAATATGGCCTGACTGTTCTTCGCCCAGCAGATTGCCGGCGCCGCGAATATCCATGTCATGACTCGCCAGCTGGAAACCCGCGCCGAGCGTGTCGAGCGATTGCAGCACTTTGAGCCTGCGTTCTGCGGTCTGCGTCAGCAACTTATTGGCCGGTAGCGTAAATAGCGCATAGGCGCGCTGCTTCGACCTGCCGACACGCCCGCGCAACTGGTAAAGCTGCGACAGGCCGAACATATCCGCGCGGTGGATGATCAATGTATTGGCGGTCGGGATGTCGAGCCCGGATTCAACGATGGTCGTCGATAGCAACACATCGTACTGGCCATCATAGAAGGCGTTCATGATGTCGTCCAGCTCGCCCGGCGCCATCTGGCCATGGGCGACCGCAACCTTCAGTTCGGGTACCTGGGCATCGAGAAACGCCTTGATGTCGTCAAGGTCGGAAATGCGTGGGCAGACATAGAAGCTCTGGCCACCGCGATAGCGCTCGCGCAGCAATGTTTCGCGAATGACAAGCGGATCGAATGGTGAGACGAAGGTGCGCACTGCCATGCGGTCCACGGGCGGCGTGGTGATCAACGAAAGTTCGCGCACACCAGTCAAAGCAAGCTGCAAGGTGCGCGGTATCGGTGTCGCCGAAAGCGTAAGCACATGCACGTCGGACTTCAGCTCTTTCAGCCGCTCCTTGTGCTTGACGCCGAAATGCTGCTCCTCGTCGATGATCAAAAGGCCGAGATTCTTGAATTTTATGCCCTGCCCGAGCAGCGCATGCGTGCCAACGGCGATATCGACGTGACCTTCGGCGATGCCTTTCTTGTTCTCGGCGAGTTCCTTCGAACCAACGAGGCGCGAGGCCTGAGCCACATTGACTGGCAGTCCCTGAAAACGCGAGGAAAATGTCTTGAAATGCTGGCGCGACAAAAGCGTCGTCGGTACCACGACGGCAACCTGCACGCCGTTCAGTGCCGCAACGAACGCCGCGCGCAACGCCACTTCCGTCTTGCCGAAGCCCACATCGCCGCAAATCAGCCGGTCCATCGGCTTCCCCAGCGACAGATCGTCGATCACGGCATCGATTGCACGGTCCTGATCTTCCGTTTCGTCATAGGGGAACCGTGCGGCGAACTCGCCATAGAGCCCGTCCGGCGGCAGCAGGATCGGCGCACCGCGCATCTGCCGTTCCGCGGCAATGCGGATAAGATGGCCTGCAATGTCGAGCAGGCGTTTCTTGAGTTTGGCCTTGCGTGCCTGCCAGGCACCACCACCGAGTTTGTCTAGGACAGCGGTTGAAGTTTCCGAGCCAAACCTGGACAATAGCTCGATATTTTCCACCGGCAGGAATAGTCTGTCATCGCCCGCATAGTGAAGTTCAAGACAATCATGTGGAGCTCCGGCGGCAGTGATCGTCTTCAAACCGATAAAGCGGCCAATACCGTGATCCACATGCACGACGATGTCGCCTGCGTTCAGCGCTGCAACTTCGCTGATGAAATCCCTGTCGCGCTTGCGGCGCTTGGAATGACGGATCAGCCGGTCGCCGAGAATGTCCTGCTCCGCGACGACAACCAGTTCACCTGCGTCGAAGCCTGTTTCAAGTGAGAGAATGCCCGCAGTGATCTTGTCGCGGGCAAGTGCCTTCACGGTCCGCAGATCATCGACCAGCTCGATCTTTTCCAGACCGTGTTCGTTCAGGACCTGCACCAGGCGGTCCCGCGTGCCCTCACTCCGTGCCGCCAGCAGCACTTTCTTGCCTGCAGCGCGCTCGTCGGCAATATGCTTGACCACGCTGTCGAAGACATTGGTATCCTTTGCTGTCCGTTCTTCGACGAATGTCCGTCCTCGATGCGCGCCGGCATGAATGACCGCCCGACCCGTCACAAATGGTGCGTCGAATGGCGTGAAATCGATCCGCATGCCCGATGCGACAGCGGCTGCTTCGACCTCAACAGGCGTCAGATAGAGCGAGCCCGGCTCCACCGGCTTGTACGGAATGACATCCCCGGGTTCCTTGCCGTCGGACTGCCGCCTGCGCGCTTCGTAGTGATCCAGCACCATCTTGTGGCGCTCGGCCATGGATTCATGCGCGAGATGGTCGAAGACCACCGGCATATTTCCCGCGTGATCGAATACCGTCTCCAGCCTGTCATAGAAAAGCGGCAGCCAATGTTCCATTCCGGCAAAACGCCGGCCTTCCGAAATCGACTGATAAAGCGCGTCGTCGCGCGACGGGGCACCAAACGTCTGGACATATTGCGAGCGGAAGTAGCTGATGATCTCCGGCGACAGCGTGATTTCGCTCATCGGCTGCATGGAGAATTCAGTCTTCTGGCTCGACGTGCGTTGCGACGCCGGATCGAAAGTACGGATTGTTTCGAGCGTATCGCCGAAGAAATCGAGCCGCAGCGGCTCGTCGGCGCCCGGTGCGAAGAGATCTAGAATGCCACCGCGCACGGCATATTCACCCACATCGCGGACGGTTGGCACACGTTCAAAACCATTGCTTTCAAGGCGTTGCACAAGCGAATTCATGTCAATTCTATTGCCCGGCTTCGCCATGAAAAGCTGTTCAGTGAGTACTTTGCGCGGCGGTAGTTTTTGCAAAACCGCATTGGCTGTCGCCAAAATGACGCCCGGATGCTTGTGATTCCGCAATGACGCAAGACCGGCCAGCGCTGCGAGACGCCGCGCCGATGTATCGGCGCCCGGTGATACACGATCATAGGGAAGGCAATCCCAGGCCGGCAACTGCAGTACCGGCAGATCAGGCTGCACGAAATTCAATACCTGCTCGAGGTCAGCGACGCGCTGGCCATCGCGGGCAATGAACAGCACAGGACCACCTGTTCCGGCCTCGGCGACAACCTTTGCCAGTGCAAAGGCTTCATAGCCATCGACAACACCATCGATGACCACATGGCCATTGATGTCAGGCTTCAATCCGAGTTTGGAAAAGGCAGTCATTTCGATTTCAGAATTTCATTTCGTTACGGGATGCGACGACCTTGTGAAAGATCGGCGTATCGAATTCGGCGGGAACTGCGGCCTCTGCCGTGACCCATTTCAATAGGTCCCGGTCAAGCGCTTCCATCAGTGCTTCATATTGGTCAAGTTCCTCGTCGGACAAGGTATCGATATGGGCATCGGCAAATTGCCCCAGAATCAAGTCCATCTCGCGCATGCCGCGATGCCAGGAGCGGAACAGGATTCTTCGCTGCCTTGGTTGCAGATCGGCGGTGGTACGACTGCTTCCAGTCATGAGCAAGCTCCGTCTATGTCTGTGAAATGCTTCTGAATGTTTGATGCGGCTGGGTATAGCCTGCCTTGTCGCGTCTGTCAGCCTTGCAACGCACATCGAAGGCGTTAAACGTTACACATGCGCCCGTCACTGCTCGATCCCCTCTTTGCGTCCGTTCGTTCGCTTTCCGGCATAGGGCCGAAAGTGTCGGGCCTGCTCGCCACACTGCTTGGCACGCAGCCTCCGGGAACCGAGCCACGCGTCGGCAATCTGGTCTACCTGCCGCCGCACAACGTCATCGACCGCCGTAACCGCCCAGGGATCGCCTACGCCCCGGAAGGCGCGATTGTCACGCTGGAAGTACGCATCGACCGCCATCACCCGAGCCCAAGCGGGCGCAGCAATGTCCCCTATCGTGTCTTTGCCCATGACGATACCGGGGAAATCGGTCTCACTTTCTTTCACGCCAAGCAGGCGTGGCTCGAGAAGGTCATGCCGGTGGGGGAAACTGTCATCGTTTCCGGCACGATGGAATGGTTCAATGGCCGCCCAACCATGGTCCATCCGGATCATATCGCCAGCATCGACGACATGGCGTCGCTTCCGCTTGTGGAACCCGTCTACCCCCTGACTGCGGGACTTTCGCCGAAAGTGCTGGCGCGCGGCGTTCAGGAGGCGCTTGCCAAGGCGCCGGAAATGCCGGAATGGATCGATCCACCGGTCCTCGATAAATATGGCTTGCCATCGCACCGCCAGGCACTTCAAACCCTGCACAATCCGCAAGATCCGGGCGATATTGCGCTGGATCATCCGGCACGGCAGCGGCTTGCTTATGACGAGTTTCTTGCCGGTCAGCTGGCTTTGGCACTGGTCCGGCAGAAAACAAAGCGGCTTTCCGGCCGGAAACTCGATGGCGATGGCCATCTCAAGGCCAAGATCATTGCAGCCCTGCCCTACACGTTGACCAACAGCCAGAGCCAGGCGATCAAGGAAATCACCGCCGACCTACGCCAACCGGAACGCATGCTCCGCCTTCTGCAGGGCGATGTCGGCTCCGGCAAAACCGTGGTTGGCCTCCTGGCAATGGCCCACGCCGCAGAGGCAGGCGGGCAATCGGCACTGATGGTGCCGACCGAGGTGCTGGCGCGGCAACATTTTGCCACTATCGCGCCATTGGCGACAAAGGCTGGTTTGCGCGTCGCATTGCTCACTGGTCGCGAAAAGGGCCGCGAGCGCGAGGAGATTCTGGAGGGGCTGCGCTCTGGTGCTATCCATATTATCGTTGGCACGCACGCGCTATTCCAGGAAAAGGTCGCTTACCATGACCTGGTCCTTGTCATTGTCGATGAGCAACACCGCTTCGGGGTGCATCAGCGCCTGCTTCTGACATCCAAGGGTACTGCTCCGGACATGCTGGTGATGACGGCGACCCCGATCCCGCGCACACTGGTGCTGACCGCCTTCGGCGACATGGATGTCTCGAAACTCACGGAAAAGCCCGCCGGGCGCCGACCGATTACCACCGCCATCCTGCCTATGGAACGGTTGAGCGAATTGGTCGACCGTATGAAAACAGCGATCGCTGAGGGTCAGAAAATCTACTGGATCTGCCCGCTCGTCGAGGAATCCGAACTGGTTGATCTTGTATCCGCGGAAGAACGCTTCGAATCACTGAAGCCACTGCTCGGCGCCAGAATCGGTCTCGTCCATGGCCGTATGACCGGTCCGGAAAAAGATGCTGCCATGCTCGCCTTCAAGAATGGCGAAACGCGGCTGCTGGTGGCAACCACTGTGGTCGAGGTCGGCGTGGATGTGCCCGATGCAACGATCATTGTCATCGAACATGCCGAGCGCTTCGGTCTCGCCCAGCTGCACCAGTTGCGCGGACGGGTCGGACGCAGCGACAAGCCCTCGACCTGCCTCCTGATCTACAAGGGACCGCTTGGCGAGGTGGCGCAGGCGCGGCTCAAGATCATGCGCGAAACAGAAGACGGCTTCCGTATCGCCGAAGAGGATTTGAAACTGCGCGGCGAAGGTGAGCTGCTGGGCACGCGGCAGTCCGGCACGCCGGGTTTCCGGCTTGCCAGCATCGAAGCGCATGAGGAATTCCTGGAAATCGCCCGCAAGGATGCGCGCTATATTCTGGCGCGCGACCCCGAGTTGCAGAGTGCCCGCGGCGCAGCCTTGCGCATCCTGCTTTATCTATTCGAACGAGATGAAGCTGTGCGATTGCTCCGCGCAGGCTAGAGCCCTTTCCGGCCATATTGGCCGTATTCTGTTTCTCGGCTGGCGAGACAATCCACGCGGAAGGTGGCGAGGTCGATGTGGTTCATCGGACGAAGCCAGCTGACAAAGTGGGTGGCCGCCAGCCGGAACCCCGAAGGGACGGGGCCGGTTGCGCCAATTCCGGCGCAAAGCCCCTCGCCCGCACGCAAAGTGCGGGTCTTCGCGTCTTTGCTTAATCTTGTCACAACATGCCTCCGTCAGAATAGGTCAATATGGTCAAAATGGGCTCTAGGTGTAAGGTCTACCATCCTTGTGCACGAATCGTCCGTCGGCGTTGGAACTCATCATGTCGATGTCGGAGCAGGTGGTAATGTCAGCGGGCGAGCGCGTCCCGACTTCGAGATAAACCGCCATTGCAGCCGATTTGTTGATCATGTGATGGCCATTGCCGGAGTTTTTCGGAAAAGCCGCGCAATCGCCGGCGCACAGCAAGGTCTCGCCGCCATCTTCGATCAGCACCAGTTCGCCTTCGAGAACATAGACGAATTCGTCTTCGTCCGAATGCCAGTGGCGCTGGTTCGACCAATTACCCGGAGGCAGGTGCATGAGATTGACTCCGAAATCAGTGAGCCCACCGAGGTTACCCAGCCGCTGTCGGATACGTTCGGCACAAGGTGCATCGAATGGTAGCGGGTAGCTCGAGCCTTTGTGTTTTGGCACGGCGGCGACGTCAATCTTGGGCATGGCAGTTCTCAAAAACAACCGTTGTTGTCACCCTTTGTAACGCAATCGGGCCTGCTACTCTACCGTCACCGATTTCGCCAGATTGCGCGGCTGATCCACGTCCGTCCCCATGAAGACGGCCGTGTAGTAAGCCAGCATCTGGATCGGCAGCGCGTAAATGATCGGCGCGATGATCTCGGGCGTGTCCGGCAAAACGATCGTGTGCATCGTCTTCAGCGTGCTTGCCGCAGCACCCTTCTCATCCGTAATCAGGATGATCTTGCCGCCGCGCGCCGCCACTTCCTGCATGTTCGAAACGGTTTTCTCGAACCAGTGATCATATGGAGCGATAACGATGACCGGCATGGATTCATCGATTAGCGCAATCGGTCCATGTTTGAGCTCGCCAGCCGCATATCCTTCAGCATGAATATAGGAGATTTCCTTGAGCTTCAGCGCTCCCTCAAGCGCGAGCGGGAAACTCGTGCCACGACCGAGATAAAGCACATGTTTCACCTGGCTGAGATCGCGGCTGATTGCCTCGATCTGCGGTTCTAGCCGCAGCGCCTGATTGGCATAGCGTGGTATTTCGGAGAGTTCGCGCACAAGCTGCCGCTCCTCGTCCTCGTTGATCGTACCGCGCATCTTGCCCGCTGCAACGGCCAGCGATGCCAGCACGGCCAATTGGCAAGTGAATGCCTTGGTTGACGCAACGCCGACTTCCGGTCCGGCAAGGGTCGGAAACACCGTGTTGGACTCACGCGCCATCGTCGATTCCCGAACGTTAACGATGGTACCGATGGTCAGGCCCTGCTGCTTGCAATAGCGCAGCGATGCCAGCGTATCCGCAGTCTCGCCGGACTGCGAGACGAAGAGCGCAAGACTGTCCTTGGAAAGCGGCATTTCACGGTAGCGGAATTCTGACGCCACATCGATATCGACGGGCAGCCGGGCAATGCGCTCGAACCAGTATTTGCCTATCAGCCCGGCATAATAAGCCGTACCGCAGGCCGAAGCTGCAATGCGGTCGATCTTGGCGAAATCGATGGGTGCTGCGTCGGTGCGAATTGTGCCTTTGGAGAAATCGAGATAGTTCGCCAGTGTGTGCGAGATGACCTCCGGCTGCTCATGGATTTCCTTTTCCATGAAATGCCGGTGATTGCCCTTGCTGACCAGAAACGCGGTGCCGGCAGATTTCTGAACAGGGCGTTCGACGGTTGCGCCGGTCTCGTCGTAGATCACAACACCGCTGCGGGTCAGAACCGCCCAGTCGCCATCCTCCAGATAGGAAAGGCTGTCCGTGAAGGGCGCAAGCGCAATGGCATCGGAGCCGAGATACATCTCGCCATCGCCGTAGCCGACCGCCAGTGGCGGTCCATTGCGGGCGGCGATCAGCAGATCGTCCTCGCCCTTGAACATGATCGCAATGGCAAAGGCGCCGCGCAGCTGCGGCAGCGTCTCACGGACCGCCTCAACCGGGTCAAGCCCGCGATCGAGGGCACGCGTTACGAGATGCGCCACAGTCTCCGTGTCGGTCTCGGTTTCGAAGACATAGCCATCCTTTTCAAGCATGGCACGCAGTTCAGCGAAATTCTCGATGATGCCGTTGTGAATGACGGCCAGACGCGGCGTTGTGTGCGGATGCGCATTGCGCACAGTCGGTGCACCGTGCGTCGCCCAACGCGTATGGCCAAGACCGATCGTGCCCCCAAGCGGGTTTTCTTTCAGCAATTTGTCGAGATTGACCAGCTTGCCTTCGGCCCGGCGGCGATCAAGCACGCCGTCCTGGAGCGTTGCCACCCCGGCAGAATCATAGCCGCGATACTCAAGCTGCTTGAGTGCATCCACCAGCAGCGGCGCGACCTGTTCCCGCCCGATAATTCCTACGATCCCACACATGAAAAACTCCGATGCCCCAAGTTCTCTTATCGCTCCCGCCTATGGCAAATTCACCTGGGCGGAAAGTCACTTTCCATTGCGCAATCTTGCATGAACAATGGCGGCTGATCTAGTCCGCCTTCTTGGCTAGTTTCTGGGCGGCGTAGCGCGCGCGCAATTGCACCGCCCGGCCCTCCTTGATCTCCTGCCGCGCCCGGCCAAACGCAAGCGCATCCGCAGGCACATTCGCCGTGATTACGCTGCCCGAGGCGATATAGGCGTTATCGCCAATGGAAACCGGCGCAACCAGCGAGCTATTCGACCCGACGAAGACATTGGCGCCGATTTCTGTCAGCGCCTTGTTATAGCCGTCATAGTTGCAGGTGATCGTGCCCGCGCCGACATTCGCATCGGCGCCAACGGTCGCGTCACCAATGTAAGTCAAATGGCTGATCTTGGCACCAACGCCAATCTTCGCGTTTTTCACCTCGACGAAATTGCCGACCTTTGCCTTCGCAGAAAGATCGGCACCGGGACGCAGGCGGCCAAACGGTCCGACAGTGGCATTCGGGCCAACTTTCGCGCCTTCCAGATGCGAAAACGCATGGATAATTGCGCCACTGGCGATCGAGACACCAGGCCCGAACACGATATTCGGCTCAAGGATCACATCGGCTTCGATGAGCGTATCGTGGGCAAAGAACACCGTTTCAGGCGCCTGAATGGTCACGCCGGCCAGCATCATGGCGCGGCGTTTGCGGTTCTGCCAGATCGCCTCGGCTTCTGCGAGTTCAGCCCTTGTATTGATGCCGATCACATTGTCCGGCGAGATCTCGATGGCAACAACGGATTTGCCGGCCGCATTGGCAATTTCTACCACATCGGTGAGATAATATTCGCCCTTGGCGTTGCTGTTTGTGATCTTGCCGAGCAGCGGCAATGCGCTGTCGCCGCGCAGGGCCATGAGCCCGCCATTGCAGAAGCCAATCTTCTTTTCGGCTTCGCTCGCATCTTTTTCCTCGCGAATCGCGATCAGGCGGCCATCCTGCTCGATCAGGCGGCCATAGCCTTGCGGATTGCCGGGTCGAAAGCCCATGACAACGACATCTGCCCCTTCGGCAAGTTTTGCCCTCGCCTGCTCCAGAGCGGCCGTCTCAACCAGCGGCGTATCGCCAAAAACCACCAGCATATCGTCGTATCCGGCGGCGATGGCCTCGCGTGCCGCAAGAACCGCGTGGCCTGTTCCCAGCCGTTCCGTCTGCTCATGCACGGTCACATTGGCAACGATGGAACGAACTGCCGCCTCGACCTTTTCAGCGCCGCGGCCAACCACAAGCGCGATATCGCTGCCGCCTGCTCCATGCACCGCCTTGGCCACGTGGGCGACGATCGGCAGACCGGCTATGGGGTGCAGAACTTTTGGCAGGGAGGATTTCATGCGCGTACCCTCACCGGCAGCGAGAATAACCGTGAGGCAGGAACGTGAGGCCATCGTCAGACTTCCAGGTTCGTTTCGGGCTAGGGGCAATATCGCGCCGGATCATGGCACGATATTGGTTTCCAACATGGTAACTTCCGCCTGTTTAGCCGAGTTGGCCAAGGATGGGAAATGTTTCGAGAAGCCAGAACGAGAATGTCTGCAGGCCGCCTGTCAGGAACAGAATTCCGGTCAAGACCAGCAGCCCGCCCATGAATTTTTCCACCTTGCCGAGATGCGTGCGGAACCGCGCAAGGAAGCGCATGAACATGCCGGAAAACAGCGCAGCAATCATAAAAGGAATACCAAGGCCAAGCGAGTAGACTGCCAGCAGCAAGGCACCATCGGCAACCGTATCCCGTGCACCCGCCAGCGCCAGGATTGGACCAAGCACCGGCCCGATGCAGGGTGTCCATCCGAAGGCAAAGGCAAGTCCCATCACATAGGCCGCGAATGGATTGGCAGGCGTTCCCTGTGCTTGGAATCGTGCCTCCCGCGATAAAAACGCCAGCCTGAAGACGCCAAGGAAATTCAGTCCCATCAAGATGATGGCGATACCGGCTGCGATAGCGATCTCCTGCTGCCACATCCGCAGAAAGCCGCCGATCGTCGACGCGCCGGCGCCAAGCAGTACAAAGACTGTCGAAAAGCCAAGGACGAAGCAGAAGGACGACAGCAACAGTGCCTGCCGCACCGGAGAAATCCGCCCCGCCGGCTGGTTTGAGCGGAAATCCTCCACGGTCACGCCCGCCATGTAACAGAGATAGGGCGGAACGAGCGGTAACACGCATGGAGAGAGAAATGACAACGCCCCGGCGCCGGCAGCGGTCATATAGGAAACATCAAGCGCCATTCGCGCTCCTTCACGGCATTTCAACTTGAGGCCGTGGATTAAGCCGAATCCTTCCGAAATTCCAATCACCTTTTCGCCAGTTCCATCGGCAAATCGCCGATCCTGCAGTTCTTTCCGCTACGCAGATCGGCACGAATATCGGCAGTTTCCAACAAAAATTAGCGGAACCCATCAAAACAAGGCTTTTTGTCGCGAAAACTCTGCACAATAGCTGTTGACCGATTGGCAAGTCGCACCTATGTTCCGCCGCACTTCCCGAGGCCACCGAACTGGCTTCGTTCGGGAGCGCGTAGCTCAGCCGGTAGAGCAACTGACTTTTAATCAGTAGGTCCAGGGTTCGAATCCCTGCGCGCTCACCAAAAACCCCAAATATAACAATAAGATAGCTGGCATACGTTCTGCTGCATTATTTCCGAATCTGCTTCAGGGTTCCATTAGGGTTCCAATCGATCAATATTTGGAGCGTCGTTTAGAATGGCCAGCAATAAGCCAAAGAATTGTGCCGCCGTCTCCCCTCGGCTCAAACAGCCGATAACGCTGCACGATCTCGAGGAATGCCTTGATATCCTCGCGGACGTTATTTCACGCTCGGGCGACGTCGCAGAGTTAAGATTTCCGCTCTGGCGCCGGTTGGAAAAGGAAATTGAGAACATGCGAGAATCGGATCGCATCAAGGCTGATATTCGAGAACGTGCTACGCATGTCTAAGACAAAACCGTTGGGGCCAATCACAGTCGAAAGGCTAGAGAAGTATCTCAATTGGCTCGCGCACGAGATCGATCTTCGTGGTGAAGAAGGTGTCGTCTTCTTCCCGCTCTGGGAACGTTTGGAACAGGAACTATCCGCACTTCAGATAAGGCAAGACACGATGGCTCGAGTACGCGCGCGTCTTAACTGCCGTAACTCGATCTAACGCCGATTGCTGTGGAGTTGCGTTGCTTGCAGCTATTAGATGGTGGCTTTGCGTAGGGAGGTCAACGCGGATAACGCTCGCAAGCAATCCCATCGTTGTCGCGATCGAGGTGGGGCCAGTAACCTGGCTGCCCACGACGCGCCTCGGCCAAGCCGACCGATCTCGCAGCACGACAGTTTGGCTCTGCGAGGAAATGTCTAACCGTAATAGCGTCGCGACTAGGACTGGGGTAGATGACCGCATGAACGAGCAGCCCGAGCGCTGCGAGTATGGTAAGCTTCCAAGATAAGCTGGAGAGGAAGTAAGGGCTCCACTTCGCGAGGCGCCTTGACCGTCGCAACCGACGATACTTCACGCCGTTGAATTCTACCACTCTTGAGTATTTCTCGCCGTCCGACCACATTGCGCGTACCCTCCCCGCGCATTGCATCAGACGACCGTAAAATTACCCTCCGCGAAATAGCTAAAATTGATGCGAAGTGATATGTCGACTCAGATGGTACGATCGTTCTCATGATCCCTGTCCGCCTCATCGTCGTCGTTGCATTTAGCCGAACTGACGGTGCCGGTATACGATCCAATGCAATTCAGCACCGACGAAGATGCTACGCGCATGGCCCGTTCGCTGGCTGGAAGCTGCGCGGGCGTGTTGGCATGGAGTCGGGATGCCGATCCTGATACTGGAAACTATGGGCCGCCGACCATCCTGTTTCAGTCCGGCGATTTCCCGGGTATGGAATATGAGTTTACCACATACAGATTATCCGTTGGCCAACGCGAGTTGGATCAGCGATAAGTCTATGAAATCATCTCGAAGTTAGAACTGGCTGAAATGACAAAGACCGCAGTTGAACCGGTAACCAATGATCCAGCGGAACAATTGATATGTGGCATTGTAATGCCTATCTCGGCAATTGGCGACTGTAACGAACAGCATTGGGCTGAAGTCCATTCCATCCTAAAAGATGCGATTAAAGACGCTAATTTCGAGCCAAACTTGGTCAGCAATGCTGACGAAGTTGGCGTAATTCATAAAAGAATTATCGAAAACCTGTACAACAATCCCATTGTCGTGTGTGATATCAGCGCGAAAAATCCGAATGTAATGTTTGAGCTAGGATTGCGGCTTGCATTTGATAAACCTACAATCGTTATTAAAGATGATCAAACATCGTATAACTTTGATACATCACCAATTGAACATCTCAATTATCCCCGCAATCTTCGATTTCACGACATTGTTGAATTTAAGCAACAATTAACAAGGAAAATTACAGCCACTTATGAGGCGTCACGAAAGTCTGACGGATTCACTACATTTCTAAAGCACTTTGGGACATTTAATGTAGCAAAAATTGAAACAACCGAGGTCTCTGCCGAGAAATACATCCTGCAGCAATTGGATGATATCCAACTGCAACTGAAAGCTCTCTCAAACCAAGCTAGCAAGAGATCATCCATCCAACCCCGTCCAATAGCATTCATAAATCTTGAAGCTGAGCTTCGCACCTACGCCATCGAACGGGGAATTGAATTGTCGGACCTGCCAGCACACAAGCTTGAACTTCTTAACTACATTTTCCATAACTCGGTGACCGCAAGAGCATTTCCTAGTGAAGTCAATCTGGGCGTCGCAATAGATGAGATTCTTCAGAAAATATCGAAAGAGTAGGTCCCGATTTGCGAAGCTTCAAATTAACTGCCTGAAATAATCCGTTTGGGGCCTTCAAATGCCTTCCAATTTATTCCGATCACGGTGCTGAGATCGCTCGTGCATGTCTAAAACAAAACCGCTGGGCCCGCTCACCATCGAAGAGCTAGAGACGTATTTTGACTTCCTTGCGCGTGAAATACAGCGCCGGGGTGACCAGGGGGCGGTTCTGTTTCCCATTTGGGAAAGATTGGAGCAAGAGTTGTCGAAGCTTCAAAAAAAGCAAGACACGATGGCTCGAGTCCGCGCCCGTCTTAGAAAACTGCCGTAGTTCAGTCCTAGCGCAAAACCTTCTTTGAATTTGAAGCGAAGACGAGCTGAGCATGTCAGTCTCGGCGGACTGAGCGGCCAGCAGCCGGTCACCGGTGTATCGCGTAAGGCGGAACGCGATGGACTTTCGCTCATCGGTTGTCTCTAATGTTTGCAATTTTGGTGTGGGGATGGCGATGGGAATACTTTCATTTTTATTTGGTAATTCTAAGCCGAAGGACGACGGCGATCCGGAAACAGGATCACGGCCGGAAGCAACATCGCCCAGTCCACTGGCTCGCATTAAATGGCGGGACTCCTCGTTCCCCATGGACGCCGTGGGTGAGAGCAATTATCAAGATGCCTTAATCGCGATCTGCGGCGCCCACACTCGCTATGGTCACGAAGGTGAGTATGACGCATTGCTCGAGCGAGAGCCTTCTAACCGCTACGATTCCAATGCTGTGATGGTGAAGATTCGCGGGAAGAAGGTCGGCTATCTCCCTCGCGAGCAAGCTCAGCGTGTTGGTCAACAAATGTTGGAAGCCGGTATAGAAGCAGCGGTCTGCGCAGCGCGGGTGCGCGGCGGCTGGCGCACTAATCAATACGATGAGGGACACTACGGCGTCCGTCTAGCAATTCCGAACCACGGTTGGATTGACTTTGGCATCGGCGCAGAACCTCCTGCTCGTGCGTCGCTGCCTCGACAAACGGCTAAGCGCCCCGTGGCCGCGATGTCGGGTCCGTTACTGGGGCACTGGATTGCGCTCATGGGCGCTCCTCCTGATGAGGAGGTAGCGCAAGAGCTAGCGGCCGCCGGGGCCAAAATTATGGCAGGGGTAGGCAAGTCCACCACGCTTTTGGTGGTCGTGGCTGAACGGCCGTTCGACGCTGGCACTCGGTCCAGCGCTAGCTTCCGTCGCGCTGATGACTTGATTGCTGCAGGATCTCATTTGAGAATTATATCACTCTCTGAAGCAAGAGCCATGATTGCTAAATCCGCGTGACCGTAAAGGCCGTCTTGATATTGATCGACGCCTGAAGTCATTATTTGACCCGACTCAACGAGCGTTATCCCCGATGGCCATTGAACGTAAATTCAGCGGAATAACAGCGATCACAAAAAAATGGCTCGCCGCCGGAGAAGGTGAGCGCGTAGATTTCAAACGAAGCGTCGAGGGGCTCCAGACAGATGACCTGGTGGCCTTCGCAAACATGAAAGAAGGCGGAACTATTCTGCTGGGAGTAACCGAACAGGCTCAGCCGGATGGCTCTCAAATTGGGTTGGTCGTTGGCTGCGATATCACAGATGGTGCAGTGCTTCAGATTCTAAACAAGGCAATCAGTTGCATTCCCCCAGTTCCCATGAAAATATTTGCTGAGAACATGGCGGACAAGCCATTCCTTCGAGTGCAGGTCATCGCAAGCGATAGCCGGCCGCATTCAACGCCGAAGGGTGTCTACTGCCGACGTGACGGCAGCAGAAATCGCCCGCTGCACCCGACGGAGCTTCTTGAAATATTTCTGACAAACGAAGGGCGCGTTTTTGCAGAGCGTTTCCAAGAGTCCGCTGCCAAGATCATCGATGGTTTAGACGATTTGGAAGCGTCGCTAGACAAAAGAATTCAATCTATTGGGGACCAACTAGGTTGGGCGGAGTTCAAGGTTGGCGACACAGAAGATACGGTGGATACGATACTCGCGCTGGTACGAGGGCTTGGCGATGACACCGCCGACATTTCCTCACGTTTGAGAAGCTTGTTCCGCCAAGACAATCGGGACGATCCGGTTCGCGCCAAATCTCGCGCTGCTTTTTTGGACCGCGTCAAGAAACAACTCGCCGAAGACCCAGATCTTGTAGCCGCAATAAGGAAAGGGCCGGTTTCTTTGAAAGTTACTGGACGTGGGATGGACGAGCTCGATGAAAAGGACGTCAACGGTGTAATATCGGAAGCAATGGCCTCGCTTGGCAAACACGCAGCGACGGAAAGCGAATAGGCTTGCGCAAATGCAATGCCTGAAACATTTGCAAGACCCGTCTCTATCCAGAGCACATGGAGAAGACCCCGGCCGGTCTGTTCGAGCATTACTGCATGCATCCGAGGTGCAAGGCGTGGGGGCGTTCGGCTTTGAGAAGCGTATGGTCTCGAATGGTACTGCAGTGAGCACAAGCAGGACGGTGAGAGCTAGACCTTCTGTTGGCGAATGTAGATATCAGCTTCCTTTGCAGCATCGATGAAGGCGTCTCGAGCTGCAGTACAGGTAACGGTGCCCTCCAAGCAGTCCAAACACGCCCGACGTGCTGCCTCCAGCTTTTCACCGTGCTTCCGCGGCCAGTACATCACCAACCATTCCGCTGCTTCTTCAACCGAGGACACGTTGTGCATTCTTCCAACTCTTTCGGTCATGATTGTCACATAAGGGAACGGGCGGTTGCGCATGTTCAGAAACGCCGTATTGAGGAGGCGGGTTCCAGAGCGGTCGCTTCCCGCACGTTCGCGGAAACTATAAAGAAATTGATGGAGCGGAATCGTTGCCGCTGCTGTGCTGCAATAGGCGCATGGATGATTACAGGCCATTCAAAATCATATCTGTCCTGCGAGACGGCAAGTCGATCGGCATTACATCCGCCTATGATGCCGCGCGATATATACTGGAGCAATGGCCCGAGGATGCGGTCGGGCCGAAGCTTGAGACTGCCAAGATAATCTTATTGAAGTCCCTGGCGCATGAATGCTCGGCTGCGGTTGCCAGGGTAGCATTCGTTGAGGGCGCGAAAGAAGCGGGTATCTATATCGAGACGTCACTACGCCCGCCCCCGACTGCAAAGCACGGGCAAAGGTTGGGCAAGCGCAAGCCTGCGCGACGGGCCTAGAGCCTGCCTTTCTCCGCCAAAATCAACACCTTATTCTAGGAACCGGAGCCATGAACGTTTGCAGAGCTGAGCTTTGGCAAAACCTCGATCAACGTTGCTGGCGCACCGTCTGCGGCGCCGTGTGACGATCGCGTATATCCCGTATCCTGCTGATTAAATATGCAGGCGGCAGCATGCGTAAGCACGATGTCCCGCGCGCCCTCCCCCTTAGCCGCGTCGCTGAGCGCCTTGAATGTTAACAGGGCATTTTGGCGATGCTTGTTCACAATGGCATTGTGTTTATGTGAAAGAAAATTCCGTGCACATAGCACCAACATGTATGCGATGACGCCAAACACCAGGACTTTGCTGAGCCCTACTTGTATCGCTTCGTATGTGTTTGTTGGGGTGATAAAGGGAATCTTGTGAATGAAGATGCTGCACGCAGCAAATGCTCCCAATCCCACTGCCGTAAGGACCGTGTACCGCTGCCAATGTTCGGCTTTCTGGGAATGATCATCTGCCTCCTCCCTGAAGTAGATGGCCTGTTGAGAGACCCCTTGTTCCGCAGCGACCTTCCGCACCTCATCGAGAATGCGTTGTGCCTCGGCTCTATCTCCACTCAGTTGGTCAACAAGCGTTCGAGACTGGTCCTCTACCGATTGCATCGCAGCGCGAGCTTCTCGCTCGAGTCCGGCGAAATCCCGTTGTCTGGTGGACAGGTAAGAGATTTTCGGATGCAGCGCGTTGAAAGTCTGGTCGTAGTGGCTCTTAAGGCTCTCGATATATTGCTTCCGTGTTTCGTGCGGACTTGGCTGATCCGTTGTAAACTCGAGTATTGACTTCAAAATGTTGAAGAGGGAATCAGCTTGATTCTGAATTTCGTGCAGCTGTTGGTCTGGTAAATCCCTGAGGTGGTCAAGCGATATTTGTTGGAACAACGCCATCGCCCTTTGAGCAGGAGCTACCGCATCCTCAAATGATAGAGCTGATCCAAGTGCCTCGCGCCGCGGCAGCTGTGATGTATCGAATTCTTGTAGCCGAGCAACCGATTTCACTGCCTGCTCCAGCCGACTCTCAATAGTTTCCGACATTTGGTTCCCCCTCGATTTTCAAAGAATAGCCAAGTATTCTGCATTTTACAGAGGAATTATTACGGACCATGACGAAAACGTTGGTTCGTCTAAAAACGCAAAAAGGGGCTCCACCGCTCGTCGGGGCGATGGGCTTTTAATTTCGATTGCTACCTCACTGACCTCCTCCGTGCTTTGAGACGAAACCAGTAATCTGTTCATATATGAGGAGAAACGCCGCGACGCCCAAAGCAATTAAAAGGCCCTTCGCGACTATCCATTTGATTCGCACCGCCGCGGCAACAACCTGAAATCCTGCTTTGAACTCTTCGTCAGGCAGCGAAAGAAGCTGTCGAGCCGAGTGCGCTACTTCTCTGTTAGATCCCCCAGATAGATGAGCTTTTGACGCTCCTGTTCGTTGCTTTGCCAGCCATTCCACTGTGCCAGGGCTCAAGATCGCGAAGGCGACGGAGTAGTTCGAAGCCGTCGCAAAGAGTTGCTGCACCTAAGTGGGCAATGCCGTTTGTCCCGCAAATGTCCCACTTTTGTCCTGCTATTGTCCTCCACTTGTCCTTTTGTGAGCATGTCGCATTTCACCCAACTCCGAGGTAGGAGCAGCTACCGGGCGGCGCTTGGTGTAGCGACATCAGATCCAAGGGCCATGCGCTCACGCGCTGGCCTGTACCACAGCCGAGGGTCACGACCTCGATCTACGGGCAGGTTACCAACGCCGCACCCTGCGCGCATGATGACAAGGCCATGCGTAAGCCGTGCTCACAGCACGCCACCAGCACGCGCACCTCATGAACTACGCCACCATAGCGGCGTGATGCCATGATGCTGTGTGTGCCCACGCTCGAGGACGCGCGCGGGCGTTTGAAAGGACTTAGGGACCGTATAACAGGCCTGGTTGGAGCGGGGCGCAGCACCCCGGTTTCTCGGCGAAGATATATTCTTTAAGGGGCTTCCTCCCCACTCGTGAACACCGAGGCCGTCTCCAACTTGGTCATTGACAATTGATCGTGTCTCGAAGGAATATCCAAAAGCTGCGTAGGGCGCATCGACGTAAGGTCGAAAGGGCAATGCCCACCTCCGTCATGTAACAATAGATGCGCCAATGCCGAATCTTGAAAACCTGAAGAAACAAGCCAAGCAGTATTTGCGTTGGCATCATGAACGGTACTATCCCGTTGCTGCCGAGATCCGGGCCACCTTGCCCCGTTTTCGGCATCTCGATGACAATGAGATACTGGAAGCTCGCTTCAAACTCAGTGACGCACACGAACTTGTAGCGCGTCAGCTGGGATTCGACGGATGGCTGGCGCTCAAGTCAGGAGTCCAAGCTATGAGCACTCAAATCAGAGAAACGATGGTTCGCCCGGTTCTCAGTTCCACCTCGGCCCAACTATTCGTGACCGACATTCAGGCGTCGTGCGATTTCTTCACTGATAAACTCGGTTTTACCGTCGACTTTGTCCACGGCGAGCCGCCATTTTACGGACAGGTTATCCGCGACAAGGCGCAACTGGCATTGCGGCTGGTCTGCGAGCCTGTATTTGTTGGCGATATCCGGGAACGTGAGCATCTGCTCTCTGCTTCGATCACGGTCGATGCCGCTGACGAGATCAAGCGGCTCTTCCTGGAATTCCAATCGGTTGGCGTGCCGTTTCATCAGACGCTCACGAAGGAGCCGTGGGGAGCCAGAAATTTCATCGTGCTGGATCCAGACAGAAATCTCATACTGTTTGCCGGTCCAGCGGAATAAAGATCCGGAGACAAGCCGTCAAAACCGATTCGTTTTCGGAAACCTGTCAAGCGAAAACAGCCGTTTTGACAGAGTAAACGAAGATATTTTTGAGGTCTGAAAGGCATGGAATTGCAGTCCGTTGAATGGTTAACGGAGATGCGGTTTCAGCAGGATCTCGACAGAGGGTGTTGACGAGAAGGAAATCTTACGATTCTTATTCGCGTGTTCCCTCTATTATATATTCTCTGAAGGTTGCAGGGCGGGCGGCGCCAAGCCGATCCGACCCCGAGCACCTGCGCACCGAGCCTATTATAAGTACAGAGTAGAGATAGCGGATCTCACGTTTGTGTCTCCTCCAAACCAGTGCGTCGCCTGTCCTGCTTTTGTCCAGTATTTGTCGATTTCGACTTCATTAACGTATCAAGTCGGCAGGTCGTCCCGAGGTAACCCATTTTGGTGTATAGCTCACAAACCCAAAACCTGTGATTGTATTCTATTCACTGAGGAGGACGATGGTTATGAAGACGATTAGAGAAATCCTTTGGTCAAAGCTTGGGCACTGCATGCGTTGCATGCGATTAACTTTTCATGTGGCTGCGGCTATATCAATCATTCTTGTCGCAAATGTATATTTTCTTGAATGGTCATGGGTCACAACAGTTATAAGCATTGCTGCGGCTTGTGCTATAACTCTGTGGTTTCTGCATATTTTCGCGTTCGCAACGAAAGCATCGTCCTATCGTCCGGATATCGATCGTCGCTCCGGTCACTATTTATCACGACGGCAACTGACCCGCCTATTTGGGCAATTTTTAATAGTGGCTGCTGTGGCCAGTGCGACGCCAGCGTCAGCACAAACTTGTTCCGATGGAAGATCGCCATGCTTTTCTGGGACATGCTGCGGCAGCGGCCAAAAGTGCTGCTGCGATTATCCTACGAGCAAGTATTGCGAAACGAACGGCACCCCATGCACGTGTTGAGGTGATAATCGCAACTCTATCATAGACCAGGGGTTCCGGTTCCGAAACGGCAAATCCGGCCATAAGTGAGAGTTGCCCGTATGAAACCAGCTTACGCTTCTGGTCGATCTCGACCGTCCTAGAGAGGGCAGTCGACCGACTGCTACGGGCGCGAAGCCGACATTGTGAATAGCGTCCGGCGCGATGACCGAGCTACCGGCAGGTCAACTGGGTTTGGAACTGATTGCCACGTGCTGTCCAACGGGAGAAGCTCACCTCTAATGCGGAATCTTCTGGACGTACCTGTATCCGTTTGAAGATCCTAGAGCCTTTCTCGCCCTCTCCCGACCATTCATAATTGGAATCAGCGGACTCGGCATAAAAGTAAGCGACACTATTTTCAGAAGCGATCAGGCCTCCCATTAACCCCTTCAGCGTTTCGTGCCTATAACCGTAAATCTTCCAAGGTGGGAGAGTCCGCCATTCGCCTCCAAGTTCTTTGTAACGAAGATGGAATTTTATCGTGGACGGACAGCGGTTAGAAACTCGAAATGTGTATTGTTCTGGCGCCTCCTCGGCCTGGGGAGCAGGAGCAGGCCTTTGGCGAGGCGCCGGCCGGTTTTCCGCCGGCCGCGCTTCCTCAGGTTGCGCTACCTTTTTCTTCGGCGGGACGTCATGGGCTGTGGCGGTGTATGTGCCCAAGAGATTCTTCATACAGCCGTAAAAAACGCTTTCCAAAACCGCGGAGGAATTCCCATAGACTGTCGGGGCGTGCCCCCCTGCGCCCGTCCTGATGGTCACCCTGTAGGGGCTTTTGTTAACGAAAACCATGCAGCCATCAGCCTCTCGCTTGGTTAGCACAATGTACTGGCATCCAGATCCACTGCAGGTTTGCGCTTTGGCTGCGGTAGCAATACCAAGTAGGATGAGGGAACTGATCAGCACAATTGAGGCACGAGTAATACTCATCTTATCTCGCACTGCCCATCCCAGGAGCATCGCGTCCAATCGTTGAAATCGTCGTCCGCTGATCGCCCCGGATCGGCCGTTCTGCGCCAGCAAAGATCATCACCACCGTTGCCGGTGCCTGAGAATGTTTCTGAGTACCCAGCGGACATGTTAGCAACCCGCTTAATCACCTCGTTAAATTTGCAATCGTCATTTCGACCCTGCGCGATTTCAACGAGAGGCAAGTAATCCCAAGCATTCATAAAAAGAGTGATGTCTGCGCGAGCGGTCCCCTGCATCAGAAGAAGCGCTGAGATGACACCGACGAAACGCAGCCAAATCATCGTGGACCTCCGTCCCGACCCAATAAAAACTAGCCAAGCGCAAGTACGTCCTATGTTGTTATACTATGGCTTGCTCCACGTTTAACTGCAAGGCAAATCATCGCGGAGCGTGGATCGAAGCTGCGGCCCCCAAGACTTCATTTTGTCATCGGCGATCCTTACCCATCTGGGGGGGACCGCCTGATTAGCCAACGATCTGGGTCTTGGATCGTGAAAATTGGATATCCCGGTTTTCAGCGTGTCTGCAAAACTGTACCGAAATCGTCCTATCGCCACCCAATTGGATCGATTGACAGCCGCTAGACACAATCGCCTCCTGAGTACGGGAGGCGATTTCCACTCTCTCCATGGGAGAAGGGCAAAATCATGGATGCATGGAAGGTGGTGTTGATAGCCGCAGCAATAGTGGTCGGTGGGTTCGGATTTGGGGGCGCCCAGACGTCTGATCCTGCGCTGAACTGGCAAATTTCAGCGGGCGCGATTGGGTGGCGTGTCAACGTGCATACGGGCGAAACTTGGTACTGCAACACTAGTTCGACTTCAGGTCCTTATTGCGCGAAGGTAAATAAGATCTTGATTAGCGAACGTATGACGGCGGCCTTCGAGTCGCCGTTTTCATTTGGAGCATCACGAGTGAAGATCTCAGCGGAACTGCATCAGAGCCCGGTGTATGTCCAGATATAAAGGTAGTGTTACTGCTTTTTCGGCGTAACCCAGAGAAGGTTGGGCGGGCTGCTCTTCAGCTCATTTGCTGTCGGCTTCTTCAAGACGGTATAACCGCCCGTTTCAAAAACTTTGCTGACCTCGCTAGGAGAAGTATTGAATTTTTTGGCGAGATCCAAAGCGAATGTTGCGTCCTCCGGTGCGACTTCGATTTGATATGATGCGTCGCTTGCTGGTAAAAAGTCTGCTGCCCAATCCACAGTATCGCGAGCGTTTTTGATCCCAATAACAGCATCCTCAGCTGTCGGGTATTTCGTTGTCCCGAGGCTTGAAACCGTATTGATCTGATCTTTAAATTTCGAATTGTCTGCCACAAGCTGCGCGTTCTCAGATTCCAGCTCGGCGACCCGCGCTTTCACCTCTCCCCACTCGAAGGCTATCGTTGTCCACTTTGGCGTTGTGAGTAGAACCACACCTAGCAAACCGTAGATTACTATTGCAGTGGTAATGTTCTTCCTGATCCAAGTCGTCCGCACTGATGCGGACGTCATCGCGACGCCGATGAGCAAACACAGGACCAGTGTTGCAACAAGGACCCAAGCAGTCACGGATTCTGGTGTAAACATTGATGCATTCCTCCCCCCAAAGAACACATCACAATCCTTTGCTTGGGAAAGTGCAATATGGCTACGGTGAAACTCCGTAATCGGCGAAGCTGCGTCGCAACTCCGTATCTACATTTGCCTGAGCTCTCAATATGACGGAACCCAGTCCGGATAGAACGGCCCTCAGTTCCTTCGCATCCGCCAACGCAGCTTTGATACCTGATCCATCGATGTCTGGTTTGGCGGTGATAGACAATGACTCTGCCATCTGTTTTCCCACGTCGGCAGACTGTCGCAAGATTTCGTCCATTACTTGCGGAGAAGCGCCGGCATTGGGCAAACCCGTCTTGATGCCGAAATGTTCCTTGGCATTGAAGTTTGGATCAGCACCCTTGCCCAGCCAGAATTCCTTACTGCCCAAATACCCGAGCATGCGTTGCAACTGCTCTTTGTTCTTGCCTTGCTGCACGACCTGCGCTTCGAACGAACTCCCCGGCGTGTAAGCGAGACCTTCGGCCATCAGGCCAGGTGCAGCGGCAAGGCTGAGGCTCTTGGCCTTCAACATCAACGCAGCAAACCATCCTGCCTTTCCGCCATTGTCGTTCTTCCCATCAATAAGATCGCCAGCACCAGATCCTCCGGATTGCATCGCAGCAGCACGTTGCAAAGCAGCCGCAGCGGCATTGAGGTTCGTGCCGGCCGTGACGAGCCCATAAACAGCGGAGCCGACCTTGTAAGCTCCGAAGCCGGCGGCCCCTATGCCGCCGATGGCCAGTCCCGTAGACACTGCGGGATCTCCTGCCTTTATCATGGCTGCGAACTGGTTCACCGCACCGGAGATGGCGTTCAACCCCGGCACAATCACCGGCATGGCTTTCTCGCCAATCGATGCTGCAAGATTGTTGAATGACTCGAGGAAGCCGCGATAGGCGACGAAAGGATCTTCGTCCTTCGCTCGGTCTGCTGCGTTGGTACCCATTGACCGGCCGTACAGTCCTATCAGTCGCTCCACTTGGTCACTCTGAGTGATCATACGGGTGATCATGCCGGTGGCCATCGAATTACGCGACAGATTGGCCACGGCCTTAGCGACATCGGTATCGTTGTTCATGTCGATGCCATCCGCCTTCAGCGCTGGCACCAAGTAACGCTTTACCCATTCATACGGGTTTGTACCGAACAGAGAGCTATTGACCAGTTCGCCCTTGCCGGGTCCCTTCCGGATGTCCAAGCGGGCTTGCTCTGCGATGTTGACTTTGCTGGCGGAGTCGTTCGCACCGGTCACAAATGCCTTGAAGGCGCTCGAAAGGGCGGTGCCGAATCCCTCGGCCGTCATATCCTGCATGAACGCCGGCGCTGTCGTCATCAGGAATTCCGTGCTCAATCCGGGTCCTGCAATCTTCGCGCGACGCGCCATGTCAAACAGCTTCCCCGGATCCAAGTCTGCTCCTTCGATCTGAGCGGCTTTGGTCAATCCGTCGATAATGTCGAGGACGTTCTGCACGCCCACTGCACCATTTGAGTTTTTGCCGAGATTGTCGATGCCACGCAGCATGCGCATAAGTGAATCGCTGGCTGCATCAAGGCCTTTGGACGACTGCAGGGTCACCATTGCCCGCACCATTCCGTCCAGTACCTCGAGCCCGCGCGGTGTAGAGCCCATCGTGTTGCGGGCAGTGCGAGCCATTTCCATTATATCGGTAATGCCGACCGACGGATATTTCTGAGAAAGCGCGCTCGAGCGCTCGTAAATCTGATCCTGTTCGTTCTGTGGAATGTCTGCCATACGCTGACGGAAATATTCACGCTGACGTTCGGATGATGCGGTCAGCGCTTCCCGGCCGAGCGTACCGGCCATATAGATCCCACTATAGGCACCAGTCGCGATATAGGCAGGTCTGAGGGCCATTCGCATAGCTTGCACTATCCGACGTGCTTCCTTCTCCGTGGAGCGCATGCCCTGTCGTACCTGCGCGAGGTGGGACAGCGTTGCGACCTTCCAGGCACCGATCTCAGATTTCCTCAAGGCGGTACCGACATTCTTGGATTGCAAATCTTTTTGCAGTCGGTCCCACGACCGGCGCACCTGGTCGAATTCCTTCGCCGATGCGCCGATCTTCTCCATCTGGCGCTGAAAGCTCACGCCCCAATTTGCACTCGCCAACCGGCGGGCGTGCTCCTCGATCTTCTTCATCGATCCCGTGACGTCTGTGGCAGCCTTTTTCGCCTTACCGGACATCTCGTCCTGCAGCCGTAGAATGAGCTGCCCCAGAAAAGTTTTTGCCATTGATTGCTTCTCCTTTGAGGAATTTTTAGAGATTATCCCCGAACAATAGCTGGAAACTCTAAATATCTGCCCAATCTTTGCCTCCAATATAGGGGAAATAACGTGACGCCCAATCCGCTACCAAAGAAAAAGAGCAAGCGGAAAAGCCACCATACGGAGCGTTATCGTGGGTCGAAATTGCTGGTCGAACGCTGGACCAACGCAAAGGCCGCCCACGTGGCGTTCTTAACGGGAAAAGGCGTGCCCTCTACCGAAATCGCAAGAATCCTAAACGATGGTGTTCATCCGGCGACGATCCGCGCCATGTGGCGCCGATGGCGACTTCCGATGGCGCCGACGGGTGGTCGTCATCCGGCGGCAGTTCCAATCAATCTGTACGCGGATGAGCGTGGCCTGCTTGCAAAGCGCGCCAAGAAACTCGACGTAACTCCCGAAGAGTATCTTCGCCGAATTGCAGTATGTGCAATCTCGGATGATCTCTATGCTGCAGTCACTGATGGAAAGTTCGATAAGAAATAAACGGGGCGGTCTGAAAGTCCATGGACGGCTTGTTTTTGGAGGTCGGCCGCATGCTCGCGGCCGGCGTGCTCACCATGATGGTTGGAATTGGGGTGATCAAGACCAAATGAAGCGGCATCAATCATTCATCAAAGACCTCGGGGCGCTTGAACTCATCAATTTCGAAATCTCTGAGACCGGTCAAGTTATTACCAAACATTTTCAAAACATAGTCAGATGGAGGATTGTCCAAATCGAAATAACAGCCAGAGAAAACGGGTTTCAAAGTGACGACGATGTGCTCGCATCCTGTGAAATCACAGTTATGAAACTCAATGGCTGCATCCCCAGAAGAATTGATGTGGAGGATCTCGCAATCCAAAAAACTGGCTCCGCGCAGTATTCTTAACGGGTAGCTAATCAGGCTTCGAGCGAATTTGCACTCTTCGAAGTAGTTGAGCCCCCCTGCGTTGAATCGCTTACCGGAGAAATCGCAATTCTTGTATGTTACTCCGGTCAAATTCTCATAAAAAATAGGGTAATCTTTGTCTTTAACGTCGACTTTGACCTTGATACGCTTGCCGCGTTTTTTTCCAATCTCATCAAGGTAGTGGATAGCGGTTCTAATTGTCCGCTCATCATAGTCTCGATCAGCGACAAATTCACTGAGAAGGTCTATCGCCTCAAAGCGGAATGTTTCGGTTTGCGCCGTGGCAACGTAATGGAAAAATGCTGTCCCGGCCATTTTCTGTGCTTCGGATTGGTTGTCGGCAATAAGGGCGCTGGACCTTTCGAGAATACTTGCGAGGTTTGTTTCTTCCGCGGCCGCGATCTGTCGTTCCGTCAATTTGAACTGCTTTTCAGTGTATTCCATTTGTTGCTGTACACGCTCTCCTTGGCGGAGGGCTTCTCGGGTCTGGCGATGGTCGAGCATGCCCTTCCAGACAGCGAGTGGCAGACCAATCACGCCAGCCACAAACAAACCGAGCTTCGTTACAGTCTCGGTCCGTTCCGTAAAGGTCCCAATTTCGCCTGTGATGATCTGGTAAATCGCCCAAATTCCGAACGCCACCACAATGCCCGCGAAAGCTATCATGGCGACCTCGGGCCCATCAATTCGATGCTCTCTGCGTTCGCACTTGTGTTCCATTTGGCACCCCCAGCAGCGCTGCTAGCTGTGCGACGCTATCAAATTCCATCAACTTTGAAAGGTGTCGCATAAACGACGTCGATGCACGCGGTGTGCCGGTCTACAGGAACATCGCGATAAATACGTGGCACGCCAACCACGAGGGCAACGGCGGGTGGTCTTACACAACTTTCCGGCGCCGCCGCGATCGCGCAGCGGAAATAATCGCATTTCGCCTAAATGAGGCGGGTATTGCGGTCTGGTAGGGATTGACTCTCTGCCTCATCCTATCGCAGTTAAACGCGGGGTTGGGGCAGATAAATGTTAGAGATTCGTTACAAGTTACAGTATACAGGCGACGCCGCCGACGATCATCGTCTACCTGCACATGATGGAGCGACCTCTTTAGAGGGAATTACTTGGTCGTTTGCGCTCTTGGGAAATTACCTCGCGACAGGCGACATTAGGAAGCGAGGTAATCTTGATAAGAGAGTTCGCTTTTACCTCGCCCCCGCCAGCAGGGGAAGTTTTACTAATGAGGTTATTGCTTTCGTCACGGAGCCGCAAAGCCTTTTCCTCACTTCTATACTGGGTAGTGTTGCTGTAGGCGCTATCACCACCGCTTTTACGGGATTCGTAAAACACGCAGTAACTAAGGTGTGTGGACTGCAGGATGATGATCATGCTCAGTTCATGCGGGTATTGGATCGATTTCCTTCTGGCGATTTGGAGGCTAATTTCGATGCCATAGAGCCGGCTATGTCCAGGGCGCATAACGTCATTGGGTCTGGCGCAGCCGAACTAAATATAATCAAAGGCCGGACGCAGCTTTTGAAGCTCGACACTATAACTAAAAGTTACGTTAACAGTAATTTCGAAAATCCTGAAAATACAATTCGAACTGTTAGCGTTGGAGCCCTGAACGCGAATACAGGGAACGGCAGGGTTTATGACGTGGAAACCAAGAAAACCATTCCCTTCACGGTGGACAAAGAGCCTAGACCGGGTACGTACGCTGTTCTTTCGTCGAGTTTGGATCGCTATATTGGTGGACTTCCCAGCAACATTAAGGTCACGTGTCGTGAGATATATTCCCATGACGATCGGATAAAAAAGTTGAAGATATTTTCCGCGAACAATCTCAAAAGTTCAGAGCACGGCTAGAAAAGGCCCGCGAAATTCAGTCCACCGAGTGCGAAAGCTCCCCAGAAAAGCACTCTTACGAGTGTCATGGCCAAGCTCGGGCGCTTCTGATCCTCGTCCGCCGCCTCGAGCTTCGGGACATGACGCAGGTACAACCTGTCCTCATACGGTTGTGCGACTGCGGTTGAATCATAGGAAATGCCTCGCTGGTCTTTCATCCTGTGGCCAAATGCATGGCTTGCCTCGAACGACTCCATCTCCGCGCCGTACTTCTGCTTCATGCCGGATCCTGTGATCATGGTTTCTCGCTCGAGACCTGAGATCGGTCCAATTTGCGCTGACGGCGGAATGATTGCCACCTTCTCAACCTGTCGCGGCACGCCATTATCCTGGAGCAGGGATATCAGCGCTTCACCCACACCCATGGTGGTAATTTCCGCCTTCACGTCGACTCGAGGGTTCGGGCGGAAAGCATTGGCCGCAGCGCGCACATTGCGCTGATCGCTCGGCGTGTAGGCACGTAGAGCATGCTGAATGCGGTTGCCGAGCTGCGCGAGCACGGTATCGGGCACGTCCGCAGGAGATTGCGTCACAAAGTACACACCGACGCCCTTCGAGCGCACCAGCCGCACCAGGCGCTCGATGCTCTGGACGAGAGACTTCGGTGCTTCGTTGAAAAGCAAATGCGCCTCGTCGAAAAAGAACACGAGTTTCGGTTTGTTCAGGTCGCCGGCCTCGGGCAGCCGGCGGAATAATTCGGTCAGCAGCCAGAGCAGGAACGTTGCATAAAGCTTGGGTGCTTCCATCAACTGATCGGCATGCAGCAAATTGATAACGCCACGACCGTCGGCATTCGTCTGGATGAAATCGAGGATATCGAAAGGCGGTTCGCCGAACAGGTTCGCGCCGCCCTGCGCCTCGAGGGCGAGCAAATTGCGCTGGATGGCTGAAATGGATGCAGCAGTGACATTGCCGTGCTCCTTGCAGACATGTTCGCGGTTATCAAGCATGTCTGAGAGTGTCCAGCGCAGATCGTCCAGCGTGAGCATGTAGGCCCGCTCTTTCTGGGCAATCCGGAACGCGATCTCGATCGCGCCTTGCTGCGTCTCGTTCAATCCCAGCATGCGGGAGATCAGTTGCGCGCCCATTTCCTGCACGCTGGTGCGGATCGGGAGACCACGACGCCCGAAGATGTCCCAGAATTCGACAGGGAACCGGTTGGAAGCGAATTCCCGGCCCATGGCGCGTGTCCGCCACGCAGCATCGCCCGCGTCGTCCCCAGACGCAGCCAAGCCCGAAAGATCGCCCTTCACGTCCGCTGCGAACACAGGAACGCCGTTGCGGGAGAATTCCTCAGTCATTCGCTGGAGCGTGACGGTCTTGCCGGTGCCGGTGGCGCCGGTGACGAGGCCATGGCGATTGGCAAATTTGAGTGGGAGATTGATGGCGGTGCCGGATGCTGTAATGCCGAGTTCGAGTTTCATGATTTCCCCTTTCCCAATCCGCTCAAACCATTGCACGAAGAAACATCACCATGCGAGGGTCCTCGCACCCGAGAAAGTCCAAATGCTCAAGGAAGTAGGCCGTCTTGGTACGGACTTCGGCCAGATCGCGAGGAGTATACTGCAGGAGCTCTTCAAGCGCCGATTGTTCTGCCGCGAAGGCATCCTGCAACAGCCCGTCTTGTCCGCTGGCGATGTCTACCTGGGCAAGCCTATCCCCATGAAATCCGATTAGTGAAGGAAGCGCTGCAGCTTCGGTGAAAGGAGAGGTACTGGCCTTCTCGGAAATACTTGGCATGCTGTTGCTCCTTCAGCGATATCGGTGTAACATAATACAAATTGCATGACATTAACCAAAAGTCAATACAAATTGTATGAGGTTGTAATGGTGATGAGTGTGGCGCAGATTCGAGCGGCACGGGGTCTTCTTGGCTGGTCCCAACAACAATTGGCCGAAGCCGCTGGCGTCGGCCGTGCGACAATCGCAGATTTTGAGACGGGCAAGCGGACGCCCTATGCTCGCACGATCGAGGAGATGCAACGCACTCTAGAATCCGCGGGTGTGATCTTTTTGGAGAGCGGTCAAGCCGTGACTGGCGGTGAAGGTGTACGGCTTTCCAACGAATAGTGCTGTGCCAAACGCGGGGGCGCCGGAGCGCCCCGCACGCAATGCGCATATCAATCCGCTTCCGAAGAAAACTCAGGAATCCGACGCTCGGGATTGATGACAGTGCCGTCAGGTGTCCGTCCCCCTCTTGGAGAAGCAGAAGATAGCTCCCAACCTGACGGCTGATCGGATAGCTTGAAACCGAAGACATTGCCGAGAGGTTCGCAGTCTTCGCGTGAGAGGCTGCTGTTGTGCGGCCGGTAAACCTTCAAACTCTCCTGATGCGCGTCATGCGCCTGCTTTCCTTCGTCCGTGTCGAGCCGGAGAGCATAGCCCATTTCGATCGCAGCTTTAGCAACCGCGACGTCGAGATCAATAGTAGAGTTTTTTGCCTCCAGTGTAAGCCTGCCGAGTTCGTCCTTAATGTAAGAGAAGTTCTTCACCACAAAGAGTCTGACGTGGGTTTCCGGCTGCTGCACTACAGGTGTGTAGATCGGCGTTCCAAGGATCTCTGCCGGCGCCTTGCCTTGTCTTATCGCCTTGGCGCGATTCCGTAGGCGATCGATGACAAGCAATCGAGCCGCCTCCGATGCCGGCGCAGGAACTTCACTTCGTTCTATGCGTACGCCTGGCCAAGCGTCGGTAATATCAACGCGGAAAAGTGCGCTCTGGCGCTTGAAATTCACTCCATAGTCGAAAGTCTCGGGTGCGACGTGTGCTATGGATTCCGCAAGAAGGGCGGAAACGATCTCGCGAGCCGATGCGTGACCATGCCTCTCTTCGCGACCATCGGGTCGAGCACCCTGATTGTATACTGCTAAGTCCTCGGGCAAAGTCTTGCGCATCTTGGATATGATCACGCCGACCGGTTTGAGTGCCGCATCGAGGTCCTGTGCAAACTTCTCGATGTCGTCGGCAATCTTGTCGAGTGTTCCTGCATTCTTGGCGCGCTGATCCGCGGCCTGAGCGGCCTGGAGCCGCTCTCTGGCGGAAAACATCAACTGGTCGATTTCAGCAACAACGCTATCATAGGTCGAGACCTCTCCTTCCCATCGAGCAATTTCTTGGTTGAACTGGTCGATGCTGGTGTCGGCACTATCGATCAACGCAAGTTTCCGCTGTTCGCGTGCCTCGTCGGCGGCTCTCAGGGCCGCCGCTTTCCGCGCATCGATATCTGCGCGCTTGTTGGTAAGCGTCGAGATTTCGTCCTCGATCGCCGATACTTCGGTATTTCTTGGACGGTTTTGAATATTTTTCAGACGGGGCATTCTCAGTTCCTTTTCGGTTGGGATGTTGAAGCGGCAATCTGCTCAGGTATTTTTGCCGGCTTCCGTGTCTTCCAGGAACGATCGCACGATCGCCTGAAATTGCTCTGGTGTGTTGGTGGTCTCGAACGAGACGTAGAACGCCAGCGTTCTAAATTTCTTCCCTTCGTCACTGGTGATGATCGCCTTTACTCTCGCGGTTGCAGCGTCTTCAGCGTCCTCGATCATGGGATGCCTCCTCTCTTTCAGTTGTTGGTAAAAGGCGTCGCTATAGGTTTGGCGTAGGGGGATTCGACGCGCGCGGAATTGAATGACGTTAGAATCCTCGGATTGTTTTTGGTCAGTTGGCATCAGGAGCACCCTTGTCGAGGTTTGGAATGTCGCGAGCGATCGCATCTGCGATCCAGCGGTTTTCGAGGAGTGTTTGGCAAAGGGCGCGAAACAGGGATGGAGGAAGGCCTTGTTCGATTACTGCAGCAGCGAGAATCGGAAAGTCCGCCGCATAGGCCGACTGCGATATTTCTTGCTGCCATTGCGCAGGATCCTTGATGCGATCACGGGCAAGCTCCTGATCCGATACCGCCTCGGCAAAAGTCAGCGACTTGGCCGTTGCCATCGAAACAACGACGCCGCGTTTTGGTTGGGTGTCATCGCTCACAGCTGGCCTCCCGGTTAACCTCTAATGAAACTATTCGTGAAAGACTCCTGAGTGTTTCCGCCGAGTCATCACGACGGTTACCCATGGTCTCTGACCGCTCGCTTGCCACCGGCTTGGGGGCGGTTTGCGTTTGTGAGGGCCGGACCCTGACGGTCGGCCCAACGTTGGCGCCAACGATGCTGTCACTACAGCTCCTAGGGCGGGGGAGGCCTTCCGGGCCGCCCCCCTGACAAGCGCAGGTCATGCCGCACCGTCCGAGCCGCGGTAATGCTGGGAAATATTAAGTTCTCGGGAGACAGCGTCAGCGAATGCAGCAATCTCAGATTCGATCATCTGGACGCTGAGACCCGAGGCGAGCATTTCCTTCCGGATCCGGTTTACGAGGCGTGTCCAATGCGCCTTGCCCTGCGAGTAGCTTTTTGCGTTGAGGGCTTCCGCCGCGTCGTTGACTAGCTTGCGTCGACGATCGAGCGGAAAAGCATGAACGGTTGCTGGCTTGCGATGCGTGAAAAGGTCAAGCTGCATCACCGCCTCCGTATTCATAGGTATATTCAAGGGTAAAGGGACAACAGGTGTCACCATGATTTGGACAACAGGTGTCACCATGATCGTTTGCGACCGGCAGCAGTTCATAGGGACAACAGGTGTCACCATGACTTTCGCCCGGAACCCATGTTTCGACTGGCAAATCCTTGGGGACCGCAAGCCGGATTAATCGGGAACGGACGAGTTTGCCGTTTCGCGATCGCCTCCATCCTCGCTCTGGGATGAATAGGCCAAGCGCGCAAAGTGATGCCATGTCGCGCTTGATGGTCCGCTCTGAGCACCGACCGGCGCGCATGGCTATTGTTTCGTTGGTCGCCCAGAATGTTCCGGTGTTCCAATGGATGAACCGGTCAACAATGGCCATGACTCGAAAGCTAATACCGGCCTGGCTACACACCTGCATTGCTACTGCATGCCACGCTTCGAAAGCTTCCTTCCGAGCCTTACCTTCCTTGGGCCAGATAAGTGGCAGGCAGGGACGCGGCACTAGGGCCGTTTCCTTTGGTAGGCTGGCCTTCTCTGACGAGGGCACGAAGACGCGCTGCGCGGTCTCCTTTGGTGTTTTAGGATGCGAGGCCTTCATAGCGCCCTCGCATGGATCAGCCTGGCTTCTCTGACGGCCTGGCCGGCTTCCTCGATCGAAAGACCGAATCGCTCATGCAGAACAGACAGCACGGCAGCTGGCGGCCTCTTCTGAGAGGCTAGCCAGCGGGCAGCAGTCGTTATCGTTAGATCGCAATGGCAATGAGATATTTCCAGCATCACCCCGCCCTTCCCGCGTTTTGCTCAAATCTGGTGGGCAAGGTGTCGAGGAAAGTACGAGCGCTGGGTTCAATTTGGCCAGATTTACCGGTGCTGAGACGGATCAACGCTTCGCGTGACCGACAGAAGCCCTCCGATGCCCATGCTCTTCCACACCGCTTATTTTTCGCACGCTGCAAAATCCATTGGACGGCCATGTTGCATTCGACGATCCGCCAACTCTCGTTGAGAATAACGACAACCTGGCGATAGCTGTCGTCGCTCTCTCGATGGCTGTTCATGCAGCCACCTTGTCGCGCTGTGCGATACGCGACGCGATCCATTTATCAACTTCAGCAGCTACGAACGCTTTACGGCCGACTGTAACTTGTAGGGGTTTGGGAAAATCGGCTTCTTTGGTTAGGAGCCATAGGGCCGTTCGACCGATACTGAGGCGCTTCGCGACCTCTTTGATGGTAAGCAGTTCCATTTGTGTCCGATCCTCTTTGTTAAGGTTCGGATACGTAATTTCACCATTTTTGAACTAGGAACAACATGGAGAAAATGGGGTTACTTTTTGGCTGTGCTTTCACCATGTAGCTCGGTCATCAAAGTTCGAAAAAACTCCGTGGACTTTTCGTCATCTTCATTCCGCCGACGGGGATAAAAAAGTCTGATGGCGTGTTCCGCGGCCCCCAACGGTACTTTGTGCTGCAATACGGGTTCTGTTGCCGCGATAAGGAACCTTACAAGTGGGCCGCTCGGTGTTTGTATATCTGGCGCGTCTTTTGTAGTGGTAGAGCTGCGAGCTATCCGCCTCCCGCTGTTATCCCAGAACTCCAACAGTCGGGTGGACAGGAGACGCGGGAGGACTGAGGGCCTGCCTTTCGGAATTAAGTTTTCGTGTTCCTTCTTCACAAAATCCAGAAAGTCGATCGCCACCAGCAGATGACCTCGCAAAGTAACTGGATCTCCATCCTCAGCAAAATCTCGTTCGCGATCGTCATCATTCTCATCTCGATCTAAGTCGAGTTCGAGAAGTAGATTCTCCGCGGCAGTAGCAATACGGGCATTACGTGCTAAATCGGCTTGTATGTGTTTCTCGTTATGACTTACCCATTCAGTAACGATCCGCTCGACGTGCGATACCTCGCGATGTTCGCTGGAACGCCCAAGAGTGGCGGCCAGCCGAGCCCTCATCTCGTCCGAATACTTGAAGTTTTCGGTCATCGCCTGGCACCCGCGATATCAACAATTTTGGACGACTTGCTTTTCACGATCGCAATGATGTGCTCCGCCCACATATCGAGCGCCCTGCGCTTCTCGGGTTCATACGCAGCGCGATTGTAGACGCCGGCTACTCCCGCCCTGAAACCGCTGATATGGTTGAGTGTGGCTTCAACGATATGCGGCATGACTCCTATTCCGGCCATGCCAGTCGCAACTGTGCGCCGGAGATCGTGGGGCGTCCAGGGCATCCCCAAGAGTTGAAGTTTCAATCGCGCTGCTTGGGCAACTGCGTTCGGCTCGATCGAATTGCCAATGCGGCTGAAGAGCGATGCATTCCCTTCTTCATCGACCGTCTCAAGTGCGGCCGCGACAATTGCAAGGGCTTCATCCGACAATGGAACCACGTGCGTGAGCCCATTCTTGGTGCGCACGCCTGGGATCGTCCAAATGGCCTTCTCGAGATCAATCTCGCTTCGCACTATTCCGCAAACTTCCCCAGAACGTTGACCGGTCAGCAAGAGCAGGCGAAAGATCGAAACGGTATCCGACAATATTGGAACCTCGGACAATGCTTTCCAAAGCGTACGAATTTCATCATCAGAAAGCACGCGCTCGCGCCTTGTCGGCTTGGCTCGTGGCTTGACGCCTATCACAGGCGATGATTCGAGATAGTCGTTCTCGACGGCCCAATTGAATGCTTTTCGGACGACTGCGAGGATTTGCGTGGATTGGGCCAAAAAGCCTGCGTCTGCCTTCGATTCAATGATGTCGAGAATGTCTCGACGCTTTACAGCCAATGCCTTCATATCGCCGATCTCGGGATACACTTCAACCTTCAGCAAACGTTCGTCCTCGGCCCAAGTTCGCTTGTTCCGTTTGGCATACTTTTCAACGTAGAGCGCACCGAGTTCGCGGACAGTCATTGAGTCTCGTCTCGCTCGTTTCTTGCCAGCAGGATCCTCACCATCCGAGACCGCGGTTACCGCACCAAGGGCTTTTGCCCTCGCCTTTGCAAGATCGATTGCCGGAAATTTACCGATCGTCACTCTCCGTTTTGCGCCGTCACTTTCACGGTGATAGACAACAGTCCAGGATTTCACGCCCGTTGGTGAGACTCGCAACACCAGCCCGCGTACAACATCATCCCAATAGTCGGTCCGAACATCGACCTTCACTGTTTCAACGAAACGTGCTGTAAGATTTTTCCTGCCCGCCACATCAACCTACTTACAAAACATTAGAATTTTCTCTCAGGGTTCCAACAGGGTTCCGTCGCGACGGAACACGCCAAAACTGGAACGAACAATGCAGAACACATTTCACTTGTATTTACAACATGTTATATAGTTCATAAGCGTTTTTATTGTCCGTCGGTGTTCGCTGGATTGCCTCTTTTAATCAGTAGGTCCAGGGTTCGAATCCCTGCGCGCTCACCAAGAACTCCCAAGAAAACAACACTTTAGCGAAGGCATTGGCGCGCAAGCCAAATGCATGTGGCAAATTTGGGCACATTTTTGGGCACAGGGCCGACCGCCCTGCCCTCGAATCGCGTTCCTTGGCCAGCTGCGCGGCAGGAAAGTGGCATTAAGCCCGAAGTGTCAGGTAGGTTTGGCAACCAATCGCGATGACGGCGAACAGGCACCCGATCCAGCCGAGATGGAATTGCAACGACTCGATGAGCAGTTCGCGCGGCGACGTTCCCTTGATCGTCCGCCCTTCCCATTTTACGCCAAAACTGCCCCAGTACAGGATCACCGCAGAAAGCAGCCCCGTCGCCTGGCTGATCAGGTTCACTATCGTCTCATGCGCCACGTTCCGAATCTCCAATTGATGCAGAGAGAAGGAAAACGCTGAAGGGGATGCGGACGCAAGGCTGGCCAATCCTTAAATTTACGGACTGGTCGGCACTCTGCAATTTTGCATAATGTTCAAATGGCGGTGCCGTGCTCCTGTTCATCGCCGACTTTAGTACAGCCTTTTCAATGCATTGATCACGAAACCAGGCCGCCGCCTATGTGATATGGCAGCTGATTTTGACAGCTGCCCTATGAATGCTCGGAGGCGCGAACATTCCTCTTCGAACCGAAATCGCGATTCTCAGTGGCAGGGGCGAAGACGCGAATCGCCTTTTCGCGGATGCGGAAATGAGCGGGAGTCCATGTTGTCAAATCGCCGTCCGTATTCACCGCGCGCGGCTTGCTCGTCTTGACGATGACCTCCGTGGTGTGAAAGGCTCGCACATCATCCCATTTGCCATGGGTACCCTTGCGCAGGCTGGGCAGGAGCGCCAAGAGCCGCCACCAGTGGTCAACCTCAAGACTGTAGAAATCCAGGCGGCCATCGTCGGCCGTCGCTGTTTGCTCGACAGTCATCCCGCCGCCATAATGTCGGCCGTTGCCAACGGACACCTGCATCGTCCTGATCTCGTCCACCGACCCGTCATGCTCGACATAGGCGGTGAACAGCCGCGAGCGGGCCAGGAGCCGGGCAGCTACGATGGCGTAGCCCAGCTTTCCCCAGCGCTTTTTGGCTTTCTCGGTCAGTTCACCGGCCAGCTCCGCACTGAAGCCGATGCTGGCGACGTTGAAGAACAGGTGCCCATTGACCTCGCCGAGATCGATGGGTTGCGGCGCGGCTGACAGGATCAATCTGGCAGCGTCATGAGGGTCGGCCGGAATACCGATGGTACGGGCGAAATCATTGGCTGTTCCGAGTGGAAGAACGCCAAGCGGAAGGCCGGTGTCGACGAGACCCGCTGCGGCCGAGTTCAACGTACCGTCTCCGCCGCCAATGATCACCAGGTCACAGGCATCGCGCATGCGGGAGATGACATTGGATAGGGTTTCGCCATCTGTGGGTGCGGCATCGACAAGTGTCAGTCCACCGGACTCAAGCATCTCGCGGACGGGTGCGATCGGTCTCTTGCCGCTGCGGGCATTGGGATTGACAATGAGGAGCGCGCGCTTGTGTAACGTTCCAGTCATCGGCCCACCTTTTTCCGTTGCGTGCTGAAAAATCATCGAGCTTCGCAGGTGGGTGCGTGATTGTGGCAATACAAGGAACGGCAATCTGCGTAGTTCTTCATCATGCCGTTGAGTATGGCCTTGGGGCGATCGCATGACGGAACCTGGCTAATACAGCACAATCGGAGGGATTTTTGTGTAAGATCAAAAGGGCGGAGGGTCTGCTGGGAGGCGGATATGAACGAAGCTCAAGAAGAAGAACAGCAACCTGGCGGTGAAACTTCGACGAAATGGTCTGCACCCCCATTTCCCGCGACATCGGCCGAATACATCACCGTACTGGCGCACTACCACCGCGCCGAGATGGGTCGCATGGCGGGTTGGCGCGACAGGATTGACCGGACAACCAACTGGGCTATCACAGGCGTGGCAGCGATGCTGTCACTGTCTTTATCGACACCGACGTCGCATCATGGCGTGCTGTTATTCGCCATGGTTCTGGTGCAATTACTGCTCCTCATCGAGGCACGCCGTTATCGGTTCTTCGACGTTTACCGCGGAAGGGTACGCCGGCTGGAGAAGAATTATTTTGCCCAAATAATGGCGCCATTGCCAAATCCGGATAGCGGCTGGGCGCGACCGCTCGGCCAAGATTTGCGCAGGCCGCAATTCTTGATCTCGACACGGGCGGCAATGGCGCGGCGGCTGCGGCGCAACTATCTGTGGATGTTCCTGATCCTGCTTCTGGCCTGGGTGCTGAAAATCTCGACGCCCAAGCTGCAGGATGGCGAGGTTGAGCGCGACGTCGCACATTCACTTCAGGAGATAGTTGCCAACGCTGCATTCGGACCGATACCAGGCTGGACCATACTGCTCTTGGTGATCGCTTTTTACTGCTGGCTCGCCTACGCCGCGCTGCTCATTGGTGACCCGGACGAGAAGCAGCACGGCGAAGTTCATGTTTGATGCGCTGGGTATTGATACTGCCCATTAAACACCCATCGCGATGAAGGCAGAAAACTCGTTCAAGAACGTCAGACAGAGCAGGCACAGCGACGCCAGGAATGCCTCGTTCCGGTTTGCCTTCGGCGGCGGTCGCAGCATTGCGCCGTTGCCGTTGCCGTTGCCATTATTGCCCTTCGCGCCCGCCGATCCGTACTGCTGGGAAAAGACCACCGCCTCGGTCCGGTTCGTCGCATTGAGTTTTCGCATGATGTGCGAGATGTGCACCTTGATCGTATTCTCCGACAGATCCAGCTCGCTGGCGATGATCTTGTTGGGAAGACCGCGCCGCAAGGTTGCCAGGACCTGCCTCTCGCGCTCGGTGAAGCCAATCATGGCTGTATCGGCGGTATCGAGTGATTCATCCCCTCTGGCGTTGGCTGGCAATGACAGCGGACCGGTGTTCTCGGCTGACACCGAATTCGAACACTCACCATCGTCGATGAGCACCGAGCGCGGATAGTAGGCACCGCCCGCGAGGATCAGGCGAATGGCAGCGAGGACAACTTCAACAGGAGCGGTATTGGTCGTGTAGCCCCTTACGCCCAATCTGGAAACCTCTGAAACAATCGCATCGGTTATCGATGTCTCGTCGAGTTGCGTCAGGAGCATAAGCGATGTTTCGGGTCGCAATTGATGGATGTAGGCAAGATTGACCGCCACCCATGCATCGGTCATGCAACAGTTTTCAATATTGATAACGGCAAGATTGATGTGCTTCTCGATTATCCCGACCAGTTCGTCTGATGTTGCGATGTCGTGAATGACGACGTCAGGTAGCTCCCCCCGGAGAATGCGGATCAGACAACTTCGCGACAAGGTTTGGCAATCGATGACGACAATGGAAATATGTTCGCTGGCATTGTGAATTTCATTGAAGCCGTGCACTTCGGCGGCGAATGACACTGACATTGTTTCCCCCTTACGCTTTTTGAACTACTCCTTACAAACTGCGAACGTTATGAATTTTTGTTAGTATTATAAGCAATTTAATGGCGATAAGCTACTTGCAGTTGTGCCGGCGCGAAAGTTTCGAAAGCGGGCGGTGATTCTGCTTGATCGCTAGACCAGCGTAAAATCAGCATGCACGATGGTTTCCTGGTCAACGAACGCTGTTTGCATGGCGTCGACATCGAGATCGATCTCGCCGTCCCGTTCCGTAATCCCCACAATCGCGGTCTCGTCGGCGTCGACAGTCTGGATGACATCAACACTCGTCTTGATGATATAACGCTCCTCGAGGTCGTCCTCGATGTCGATTTGAACGTGGACATCCTGATCGAGTTCGAGATCCTGGTTCACCTCGACGGTTCCGCCGGGTGGTCCGTCGCTGATCTCGATATCAATTGCCGTGTCCTGTTCTACTTCGACCGCGTCGCGCAAGAAAACATCCACATAGAGGACGCCGTCTTCGTCGTAGATATTGATATCGATCCAGATATCCTGATCGATGCGCATGTCCTGATCGATCAGTACAGAAAAGTGTCCGTCACCGTCGATGGTGAAGGCAATGTCCACGTCCTGGTCCATTACGAGGCTCTGGTCGATGTGCAGTCGAGCCACGACCTCACCGACATAGCCGCTGACGAAGATGCTGGCATCCTGTTCGACCGCCGCGAACTGTGTGACATTGATGGTGTGTGCGTCGTCCAGCGTGCTGGGCACGCCGGCAGCATCCGGGCTGGGACCGTCGGCGACCTGGCTGGATAGGGCGGCCGATGCCGCGCCCTCATTGTGTTCGAGTTCGCCCGTTGCGCCCCGGTAGGTGAACATGACGGGATTTCCCGCGAAGAAACTCTGATCCAGCGGTATGGAGATCTCGTGGACAGTATCAGTATCGCCGCGGGCTTCCGGAATATGCATGTTGGCAGGCGCTGGATCCCGGTTCGAAAACGTCTCGGGGTTCTCATCGGCGTGCTCTTCGACCTCAGGTAAATCTGCGGCCGGCGGCATTGCTTGCGGGACCACTTGAGGCGGAATATTGCCCGCGGGAGCGGGATCGCCGTCAAATTCTGCCGCCGGTCCGGGGATTTCATCCAGATGGAGTTCGATGAGCGGCAGCAGGTCGCGCGTGCCTTTGTCAGAGAAGAACATGCGGATTCTCCCCTTGCCTCAAGGAGTCCACCGCTGACACAGGCAACGCATATCCCACGTCCTCATGTCCGTTATGATAAGAATGGCGCAGATTGATCAAACGCACATTCATGTCTCAGTCCTCGCGAAAAGCTCGGTTGAAGCTGTCGAGCACGGGGCGAAACATATAGTGGGCGACGGTAAACTCCCCTGTTTTGATCATTACCTCGACCGGCATTCCGGGCATGATCTCCACTTCCGGCAGGTTGTGCAGCGACGCCTCGTCTATCCGGACCCGGGCGGTGTAGTAGGGTCGCTCCGTTTCCTTATCGACGAGACTATCGGCGGAGACATAGGTCAGGACGCCATCGACCGGAGGCACCCGGCGGTGCTTGTAGGAAAGGAGACGGACATGTGCCTCAAGGCCAGGGCGAACCAGGTCGATATCTTCCGGCTTGACGAGCGCCCGCACGATCAGCCGATCCTGACGCGGTACCAGATCGAGCAGAGGCTCGCCGGCCGCAACCACGCCGCCGGGTGTGTGAATACGCAGATCCGTGATGGTTCCGGCCTCCGGCGCACGAACGACGGTCCGGTCGAGTATGTCGGTCGCAGCCTGGATGCGCTCGCCGAGTTGAGAAACCAGTGCCTGTGTTTCGCGCAGGCTCTGCGCAACTTCGCTATTGTGGTCGCTCTCCAGCTTGAAAATCATTGCCTGGGATTCGCCGATGGACTGCCCCGCGCGTGAGATCTGGGATTGCAAGTCGCCCATTCGACCGTCGATCTCAGCCTGCTCGCGTTTCAGCTTTAGCAGACGCACTTTCGTTTGCAGGCCTTTGGCGACCAGGGGTTCCACGCCAGCGACTTCCTCCTTGATGATCGACGCCCGTTCCCTGGCTGCTGCTGCCTGAAACTCTAGCCCAGCGATTTCCTGTTCCGTTTGTGCCTTGCGCTGCTGAACGACATCGATCTGCGATTTCTGAAGGTTGCGACGTGCATCGAAGATCTTGATCTGTCCTCCCATGATTTCCGCGAGTTTTCGATCGTTCTTGGCCGCAGGACCAGAGCGTGGCGGAAACTGGATCGTCGCACGACCATCGCGTTCGGCCAGTAACCTGGCCTCCAGCGCCTGTGCTTCCCAAAGCTGCATCTGGAGTGCCAGCACGTTGGCCTGGGCTCGCATGTCATCGAGACGAATGAGCGGTTGCCCGGCGGTAACCTCATCACCGTCATTCACCAGAATGCGTCCAACGATTCCACCTTCCAGATGCTGTATGGTTTTACGGCTTGTCTCGGCCTCGATCGCCCCACCCGCGATAGCGGCACTCTCCAACGGCGCATATGCAGCCCAAGTGCCAAACCCGATGATAAATATGCCGACGATCGCGAAAGCACTGAGAGCAAGGGGGCGCAGATGGTCGTACGGCGTCCCGCTTGGCTTTGGTCTGGCTACCGCGCGCCGAGGTGCGGTTTGCGCGCCGGCACCGCTCGCAAATGAGCCGACCGCGAAGAAAGCGCTTTTCGAACGGTCGAGCGTGTCATTTGCCGCTGGCAACGCAAGCGCGCGATGGCGTGCAAAACCTCGCCCTTTTGCAAATGCGCTCAGCCTCAAGTGTAACTCTGCCGTAACAATTGCGAGGCTGCGCTTGACAGCACTGCTCGTGCCTGCCGCAAATGTGTGAATGGCAGAAAAGACCTGTGTAATGAATCGCCGCACGGGATCGAGCAGCTTCGAGTGCAGCTCTGCGATGGTAGCTGCAACGCCCTGTTTAATAATAATACCGGCGCGCCTGGCGAGGCGGAGCATCCGATAAAGGGGTCTCATGCGCGGCTTTGCCACGACAGCTGCAAGGTGCTGCACCATAGCTTGGTTGGAAGTGTTCATGGCGCATTCCCTCCGGATGTCTCCCTGACGACGGAACCAGTCGCTGTGGTTTCTGAGGATTCTGAACTAGCCTTGCTGCCTAAACGTCTGACGCTCCTCGCAGCAGCGGTGATCCGCGGCCGCCTCACTGGAATGCTGGTGCGCCCGTTCCTGATCTTTTCAGCGATTTCCCGACGATTGCCGAACGCATTGATCGTGCCATTGTCGAGGACCAGAACCTTGTCAGCCATGTTGAGAATGCTAAGGCGCTGGGCGATGACAATGATGGTGGATCCCCGCCCCCGCATCTCCTGGATGGCCTCCCGCAAGGCGTCTTCCCCCTCGGCATCAAGGCTGGCATTGGGTTCGTCCAGCACAAGCAGGCGGGGATGACCGAAGAACGCCCGCGCAAGCCCAAGGCGCTGCCGTAAGCCTCCGGACAGTCGCATGCCTCCGTCACCAATGTTGGTTTCGTACGCCATGGGAAGCCGCATGATCATGTCGTGCATTCCCACCATGGAGGCTGCTGCAATCACCTCGTCCGCATTCGCTTCCTGCAAGCGGGAGATGTTCTCCCGGACAGTACCGCCAATCAGTTCGATATCCTGGGGAAGATAGCCGAAATGGCGGTGACCGCCGGAGGCCAGCCAAATAGCGACGTCCGCACCGTCAAGGCGCACATGTCCTGCTGTGGGAGCGATCGTGCCGGCGATAAGGCGTCCGAGTGTCGACTTTCCGGCGCCCGATGCACCAACCACGCCAAGGACTTCCCCGGGATTGATCACCAAAGTCAGACGGCGCAAAGCCGGAGCTTCTGCGCCAGCGGGCATGAACGTCAACTGCTCGATTGATAGTTGTCCATTGGGGCGCGGCAGTTGCATCGTCTTACGATGCTTCGGAGCGGCCGCCAGTATCTTTCTGAGGCGGTCATAGCTCAGACGCGCACTCGTCACCGCCTTCCATGTGTTGATTGCGCCTTCGACCGGGCCCAGCGATCGGCCAAGAAGGATCGAAGTCGCAAAGATCGCTGCGGGACTGATATCGTGCAGGATTACAAGCCAGGCCGCACAGGCCATGACGATGACTTGGGCGAGAAGCCGGATGAAACGTGCGATCGCCTGGATAACAGTACCGCGCGCGGCGGCAGCCAGCTGTGCCTCCTTGGCTCGGGTCTGTTCGTCGTGCAGAAGACGGGCCACACCCGGGAGCATTCCCATAGCGCTGATGACCTCGACATTGCGGAGCAGCGATCCGAACCGGTGCTGGCTCTCTACCCAGGCGGCGCTCGAACGGGCAAAAAGCTTTCGCGTCACCATCTCGTTAAGCAGAGCCAGTGCGATCAAAATGACCGATGCCCCAAGGCCAATCGCACCAAGGAGCGGATGTACCAGGATCATCGCCAGGATGAAAATCGGTGTCCAGGGAAGGTCGAACAAGGCAGTGCAAGCAGTCCCGGCAAAGAAGCTCCGAAGGCCGCCGATATCGCGCCAGGCTTGCGCCGCGGCTGCTGAATCACTGCGCAGGGCCGATTGGACAGCTGCGATGAGAACCGGAGCCTGCAGCCGGTCGTCAAGCCAGGAGCCGATCCGGTTGAGCATGGAACGCCGCAGCGCATCCAGAATCGCGTTCACCGCCAGCGCCAGAATGACGATCAGCGTCAGCATTATCAGCGTGTCCAGACTACGGCTCGAGAGGACATGATCATAAATTTGCAGAAGGTAAAGCGGTACCGTGAGAGCCAGAAGGTTCACAAAGAAGCTGAGCACAAACACCATCAGCAATGAAGGTTTGCAAAGATCGAATGCGCGTTCAATTTCGGTCGTTGCGCGGGTTTTCATCCAAGAGAGAGCCATGGCCGAAGTGTCCCCATATGGGTTGAACAAGTTGGAGAGCGTCCACAGCGGCGCAGCTCCACGTTCCCCCTAGTTCGTCGACAGCATGCACCAGCGCCCGGAAGCTGTCCGGGCGCTGCGTTTCTGCGAGCAATCAAGCGATGTCGAAATCGAAATCGATGTCGATATCGGCGTTCTGTTCGCCCCATTGATCCTGATCGACGTTTACTTCGACGTCCTGTTCCTGATCAACGTCCACGTCATTGTCGTTGGCTTGGTCAACTTCGTTGTCCGTGTCGTTATCATTGTCGGCGTCGCCATCGGCGTCGGCGTCTGCATCGGCGTCTGCATCTGCGTCGCTGTCATCATCAGCATCGGCATCGGCATCCGCGTCGGCATCTGCATCATTGTCGGTGTCTGCGTCTTGATCGGAGTCATTGTCGATATCCGAGTCATTGTTGTTGTCGATGCCGACATCAGAGTCCTGATCGGTATCGACGTCCACGTCCTGGTCCTGATCTTGATCGAGGTCCTGGTCGATGTCTGCCACGATGTCTATGTCAAAATCATTGTCTTCAAAATCGTCCATATGCTTACACTCCCACGTTAGAGGAAAGCCGCCCCATTGATCCAACATTGAGAGCGGACCGATGGTCATGACGCTGATTCACGCCCCAACTCACCCATCGATGCGCTGAGCATGTCCGTTTGAGGTGGTGGAAAATAGCTGCCAATTGGCATTCGACCGAACCGGCAATGCCCCGTGCTGCTTGGCTTATCTAAATGGGTGAGAGCTAACCGGAACAGGTGTACCGCTTTGGGTAGTGCAAACGGGGAAATGTGCGCGGGACATATACGCGTGAAGCAAGCGGGATCCCAGCTTGCTTGGTTTACTCAGTAATATCAGGCTATTAGATCGCTCAGATCGACGATTACATCTACATCGCTGTCAATGGTGGCGGCTTCATCGAGATCGACACCCAGTCTGGTGATATCTTCGCCCTCGTCCAGATCGACGATGCCTGCGACCAGCGTCGCGACCAGCGAGGCAATATCGACATCGACCTCTGCGTCGAGATCATCGCGGATTTCTACGTCGACATCGATATTATCATCGCTTTCAGTGTCCTGGTTGATCGAGGCATCAACACTGTCTTCGTCGTCATCGTCCACATCGACATCCAAATCGCTCTCGATTTCAATGTCATCTTCCACATCTATGTCTATTTCGACGAGAATGGCGCCATTATCCCCTTTGCTGACCTCGATATCCACGTCGATTCTATGGTCAACCTCTGGTCTTTGATCAGCGCCGATGCTGATATCCCTTCCGCCCGAGTCGCCTGTTTCCGCGTCTACATCCGCGTCCTGATCCATTTCCCCGTCCTGGTCGACTTCTGTATCGAGCCTGACTTCGACGGGTTGCGTGCCAATGATCTGCACGTCCGTGTCCACATCGTCGTCAATTTCGGAGTCTTGGTCCAAGTCGATTTCAAGATCGTCTTGGTCGACATCTTGCAGGTCGTCGTCATCAGGTTCCATCGTGTGTCTCCATTGCGTAGCCGCCGGCTAGCCCCGGTGACCTAGAGTCCCATTTTTTGAAGACCAAGCATAGACGCCAAGTCGGGCGATGCGTCCGGGGTAAGGGGTGCGCCGAACCAGCCCTCGGAGTTAACCCAGCGGTAGGTCAAATCGCGTTTTACACATTGGCATGACCGGATAAGCCTAATCCCTATGTGTGCGACCACCCAAAGGAAAATTCGCGCCGGTCAAGTGAGGCGCGGAATTCTCAATTCCGCCCTCAGGCCGCCCTTCACATCATTTTCCAGCGTGATATCGCCGCCGCAGCGCCTGGCAATATTGCGCGCTATCGTCAGACCGAGACCGAAACCGCCCGTCTGCCGGTTGCGCGAGGTCTCAACCCTGCGAAACGGCTGAAAGACCTCGTCGAGCTTGGCTTGCGGGATGCCGGGGCCTTCATCCCTGATCGTCAGCAGAATGTCACTTCCGCTTTGGGCAAGGCTGACATGCGCCTTGGTGCCATAGGTCACCGCATTCTCCACCAGATTGGTCACACACCGTCGCAGTGCGATCGGACGGCCAATGCAAATCATTCCACGCGATACCAGACTGGCCTTGTCGAATGAAACCTGCGGATAATTGTCTGCTATCGAATCGACCAGCGACCAGAAGTCGATCTTCTCCTGCTCCTCATCGACGATCTCATAGGTGGCGAAATCTATGACCGACCTTGAAATGGCTTCAATATCGTTCAGATCATGCATGAGCGACTGACGCAGTTGCGATTTCCGCAAGAGTTCGAGCCGCAGGCGAATACGCGTCAGCGGCGTTCGCAGATCATGCGCCAGCGCTGCCGCGAGTTGCTCTCGGTCTGCCACATATTCCCGCAATTGCGTTTGCATGGCAGCCGCGAATTGTCAGTATGAGTTTCGGTGCGCGCGAATCATCTTCCATCTTTCGGCGAAGGCGGCTGATAAGAATGTCGATACTGCGATCATAGCCGTAAGCGGCGTTGCTGCCCGCCAGTTCCTGCAGTTGGTCGCGACTGAGCACGCGTTGCGCGCTCTTGACCAGCGTTTCCAGAAGATTGAACTCGGCCGTCGTCAACTCGACGCGGACTGCATCGGGAGAAACCAGCCTTCGCCGCGAGCAGTCCATGGTCCACCCGGCAAACTTGTAGACTTGCGGTTCAATGCGCCTGTCAGGTCCCGATGGATCGAGCCGGCGTAAAACCGCCCTCACCCGTGCCAGCAATTCCCTCGGATCAAACGGCTTGGAGACATAGTCATCCGCGCCCATTTCAAGACCGACCACCCGGTCGGTCGTCTCGGTGATGGCAGTCAACATGATGATCGGTATGCGCGAGTGCATCCTGATGTCCCGGCAGATCTCCATACCGCTCTTGCCCGGCAGCATCACATCCAAAATCAGAAGGTCGATCGGCGTGCGGGAAAGCACGTCCTGCATTTCTTCACTGTCTCTTGCTACGGAGACACGCATTCCGCGCTTTTTCAAAAACTCGTGTAGGAGATCGCGAATGGCCTCGTCGTCATCTACAATCAGAATGTGGGCTTCGGATTTCATGCTCATTTCCTGGCAGAGATCTTTGACGCTTGGTCTTCGCGCGTAATTCAACTCCTTGTTTTTACGCATGATCCCACTTGGAAAGCCACGCAATTTTTTGGGATCGCCGGCCAGAAACATTCCAGAAACAAAACACCACAGAGCAGAAAGACTGACGCAACAGTCATGCCCGATAAAGAGCGTGTCGACGCGAGTTGACTGGTTGAAACAGGATTTCTTCGTAGCTCAAAATGGCACTTCTGCGGAACATATCGACCATTTCGACAATCGTCCTGACCGGCGCTGTGATCCTCACCGCATCGATCGACCGGTCAATCGCCGATGAGACGCCGACCCGCACGGAACTGTGCGGTAAACTTCAGCTACAGACCCAACACGCAATCAACGAACACGCAGAGGCAAAACGGGCGGCCAAGGCGAAAGCACTTCAAAAGCAGGCAACACGATTCTGCGCAGGCAACAAGCAGGCGCAGGGCATACGAGCGTACGCCCAGGCATTGAAGCTGCTTGGTGTGCAGCCGATCACAGACTGATCGACTGCGTCCCCGAAGCCCACATCAAAAGGAAACTGACCATGAAGAAGTCCCTCTACACAGCTCTCGGCCTCGCCGTTGCCCTCGCTGTATCGGCTCCGGTTCTCAGCTCAGCTGCAAGCGCCGCGCCTGCCGCAACAACTGCTGCTCCGACGAAAACTGTCAAGAAGGTCGCGCATAAGCATCATGTGAAGCCGGTGCATAAGACCGCCGCCAAGAAGGCTGTAAAGAAGCCAGCTGCCGCGGAATAAGTTTCTGACATAATAATATTTCTATAGTGTTCCAACTATACCGGTTATGGAGAACCATGACCGGTATAGTTATTTTCTCCAGGCCTTCCGGGGTCCATTTATCCCGTCACAAGTTTTGTTATCCAAATCAAGCTTCCCGTCGTAGAATCGCAGAGGTGATTCTCCTGCCACGCATGGATTGAGGAATCCAGGGCCGGCGAAGCATCGTAGCGAAACCGGTTTATGGAGAATCGACTATGGGCGGTGAAAGTCTTCTTATTTTCCTCTTGGTGGGATTGATTGCTGGCTGGCTCGCGAGCCAGCTCGTTCGCGGTGGCGGGTTCGGCCTTGTCGGCGACCTGATTGTCGGCGTCATCGGTGCATTCATTGCGGGATATCTGTTCCCACGGCTTGGTATTTCGCTGGGGAGCGGCATTATCGGGGCCATCATTGCCGCAACGATCGGAGCAATCATCCTCCTCTTTGTCCTTCGCGCCGTTAAACGAGCCTGACTTCAGTCAGTCAGTTCAAAAAAACAAAGCCTCCGAACCAGCAAGGTTCGGAGGCTTTTTCTTTGCCTCGCAGCAAGGTGCGGATCAGGTGTGACCGAGTTGCGGTTCTGCACCGGCATCGGGCACCGGCGTTTTCGCTGTCTCCGTCTTCGCATCCTTCTTGGAAATGAAGGTGTAGAACATCGGAACAACGAAGAGCGTGAAGATCGTACCGACAAGGATGCCGGAGAAAATCACCAGGCCGATCGAGTAACGAGCCGCTGCACCGGCACCCGACGCCGTGATCAACGGGATAACGCCGAGTGCCATGGCTGCCGTCGTCATGAGAATCGGACGCAGCCGGGTCTTCGCCGCCAGAATGATCGCGTCGTGCCTGGAGATACCGTGCAACTCACGCTGCTGATTGGCGAACTCTACCATCAGAATGCCGTGCTTGGTAATCAATCCGACCAGCGTGATAAGTCCCACCTGCGTGTAGATATTGAGTGTACCAAGCCCGAGATTCAGCGGAACAATTGCACCAAAGATCGACAGCGGAACCGACATCATGATGATGAACGGATCGCGGAAGCTTTCGAACTGCGCCGCCAGCACCAGGTAGATCACGACCACGGCCAGGAAGAAGGCAATAAGGATCGTGCTTCCCTGCTCGACTTCCAGACGCGATTGCCCGGAATAATCCATGAAGAACCCATCCGGCATCAACGGCTTGGCCGTATCGATGACCGTCTGGAGACCCTGGCCCGTGGTGACACCCGGCAATGGCAATGCCGAAATGGTCGCCGAGTTCAACTGGTTGAACTGCTCGATGGCGGCGGGCGATGCATTTTCGGTGATCTTGATGACCGCCGACAAGGGCACCATGTCGCCGGAGGCACTCTTGACGAAATACTGACCTAGATTTTCCGGATTGGACCTGTAGTCCTGGGGTACCTGCGGAATAATGTCGTAGCTGTTCGAATCTCGATCGAATTTCGAGATTTTACCACCACCGACCAATAGCCCAAGCGTCTGGCCAATATCGCTGACAGGTACGCCCAACGCCGAGGCACGATCGCGATCGATCGTGACCGTGACTTGCGGCGCATTGAACGACAGCGAGTTCTGCACGATGATGAACTGCCCCGAGGCTTGCGCCTTGTTCTTGATCTCCTCGGCAACTTCGAACACCTTGTCGGCCGGACCAGTCGACTGGATAATGATTGAAATCGGCAGACCGCCACCGGTGCCTGGCAAGTCAGGCGGCGCAAAGATGAAGGCTTCGGCACCAGCAATCGGGCTGATCATGCCTTGCAATTCTTCCTTGAGCTGTGCCTGCGACTTGGTGCGCTCTGACCAATCCTTGAATACCCAGATGGCGAAAGCGGAATTCGTCGCGCCGAAGCCCAGGATATTGAAGCGTGTTTTCAACTCCGGCAGGTCCTTGGTCAAGGCATCGATCTGGTCCGCGTAAAGCTTGGTATATTGCGATGTCGCATATTGGGGACCATTGACGATGGCAAACAATGCGCCCGAATCTTCTTCCGGAGCGAGTTCGGAGTTGGTCTTGGTAAACAGGAAGCCGGTCAAGGCGACAAGCGCGATAACAATGAACAAGGTCACGAACCGAAAGTTCAGCGAGCCCGCAACGCGCCGTTCATAAACGCCCTCCAGCCAGCCAAAGCTCCGGTCGACAATCCGCTGGAACCGGCTGTGACCACTCGCCCGCAGCAGCAGCGCGCACATCATCGGCGAGACGGTCAAAGCCGCCACGCCAGAGATGATGACGGCACCGGCAAGCGTGAACGCGAATTCACGGAACAGCGAGCCAGTGAGGCCGCCTGTAAATCCGAGGGGTGCGAACACAGCCGCAAGCGTGACAGTCATCGCCACGATCGGTCCGGTGATTTCCCTCATGCCTTTTAACGCGGCATCGATCGGTCTCAGCCCCTCCTCAATATGACGATGGATATTCTCCAGAACCACGATCGCGTCGTCGACGACGAGACCAATGGCCAGAACCATCGCCAGAAGCGAGAGCAGATTGATCGAATAACCGAGCAGGAACAGGAAGAAGCATACGCCGATCAGGGAGATCGGGATGGTGACGACCGGAATGATGACCGAGCGGAAAGATCCAAGGAAGAGAAGGATCACGGCAACAACGATCAGCACCGCCTCGCCGATGGTCTTGAACACTTCCTCAATCGATGAGCTGATTTGCTCGGTCGAGTCATAGACCATATAAAGCTGCATGCCTTCGGGCAGGCTTGCCTGAATCAAGGGCAATTCCTTGCGAACGGCTGCTGTCATATCGATCGGATTGGCGGCAGGTGTCGGGAAAATACCAAGGAACGTACCGCTGGCTCCATTGAAGCTGACGATTGTATCCTTGCTCACGGCCCCCAGCTCTACCCGTGCCACATCGCGTAGACGGATGATATTGTCACCGTCGGACTTGATTGGCATCGCGCCAAAGGCTTCAGGCGTCTGCAATGTCGTCTTCAACGTGATCGGAGAAGCGGTGTAAAGATTTTCGATCTTGCCCGGAGCCGACAGGAAGTTCGACTGGTTGATCGCCGTCAATACTTCCGACGCAGTCGTCTTGCGGGCGGCGAGTTTGATAGGATCAATCCACACGCGCATGGAGAACACCTGTCCACCCAGAATCTGCGCGTCGGCGACGCCCTGGATCGTCGACATGCGCGGCTGGATGACGCGTTCCAGATATTCGGTGATCTGCTCACTCGTCATGTTGGGGTTTTGCACGGCCAGATACATGGTCGCGAAATCCTGACCGGTACCCTTGGTAATGACAGGGTCATCAGCTTCGTCGGGCAGGTCGCCGCGCACCTGATTGACCTTGGAGATTACCTCGGTCAACGCCGCGTCCGGGTTGGCGCCAAGCTTCATCTGGACCGTCACCGTGCTCGATGACGGAGCAGAAGACGACGTCACGTAGTCGATGTTTTCAGTGGTGGTCACAGCCTTTGCGATCGGAGCAGAGATAAATCCCTGCATCAGGTCAGCGCTGGCGCCGGCATAGGCGGTTTTGATGGTGATGACCGTTTCTTCGACTTTCGGATATTGGCGAACGGAAAGGTTCACCAACCCTTGAGCACCGAGCAGAATGATCATCAAAGCGACAACCGTCGAGAGGACCGGACGGCGAATGAAGATTTCTGAAAAGTTCATTTCTTTGCCAGTCCTGCGTCTGTTGTCTTTGCTGGATTAACGTCATTGGCGATCTTGACTGCCGCGCCGGGGCTCAAACGGTTCTGACCCGCGGTAACAACGATATCGCCGTCCTTGACGCCTTTGGTTACCTCGACGAGGAGGCCGGAGCGGCGCCCCGGCGTGACGAAGACCTGCGCAACGACAAGCTTCTTTTCAGCGGCCGCGTCTGCAGGTTTTGCCGCATCCGCGGCGGTCGCGGCGCCTGTGGCCTGCCCACCTGCCGGCTTCGGCGCATCAGCTTTATCCTCTGCAGGACGAACAACATAAATGTAATCGCCGTACAGGCTTGAAACGAGCGCAGTTTGGGGCAGCGTATAGATATCGTCTTCCTTTGGAAGGGTGACACGAACCTGGGCAAACTGGCCCGGACGCAGTTTTCCTTCCGAATTGTCCACTTTCGCCCGAACCGAAACCAATCGCGTCGCCGGGTCGATCCTGGGTTCGATAGCCGTGATCTCACCTTTGAAGCTGGTATCATCATCCGTCAGGCCGAGCTTGATCGGCTGACCTATCTTGATTTGACTCAAGTTCTGCTCCGGAACCGTGAAGTCAACGCGCATCGTGGTAAGGTCCTGCAGGCTAACAACCACCGTGCCCGGTGCCAGATACTGACCGAGTTCGATGCGCGGAATACCGACGGTGCCCTTGAATGGCGCCTTCAACAGTTTCTGCTCCATGACGGCCTGTAATTTGGCAATCTCGGCCTTCTTGGCCAAAGATGCCGATTGCGCTTCATCGACGCTCGATACCGCGCCAACCCCTCTTGTATTAAGAGTGCGTGCGCGCTCCAGAGTCTGGTCCATCAACACATTCTGCGCCTGAGCCGCAACAATATCGGCTTTCTCGATAGCGTCGTCGAGCTGCAGGAGCGGTGCGCCCAGCTCGATGACCTGATTGGCCGTGAACGGAATCTCCTTGACGATGCCGGCAACTTCGACCGACAGCTCGACGCCCTGAATGGCGCTGACCGTACCTATGGCCTCCACTTCAGGAGTCCACGAGCTAGGTTTGACCGTGTAGGTTGAAACCGGTGCAGCTGGCTGCTGCATGGTCGCAAAGAAATCCTTGATTGCCTTATCCCGGAAGAGGTTGAAGCCAACCAACCCAACACCGATGAGAACGACGAATAGGAGAGCGATAACGGGGACAATATAGCGCTTTATCATCGGGGAACTGCTCCGGAACAAAACAATGGCCAGCAAAGTGGTCTGCCAGCCTATTTACGAGAATAAGATCACGTGGACTTGATTGCCACGCGCAAAGTACTGTACCGTCCGGACGGTAATGTCAATATGGGAATGGCACCTCCCTTAAATCGAAAGTTCTAGAATGACAGCGGACATCCTCTCTACAAAAGACAAGATCTTGCAGGCAGCAGCCGAAATCGCCAAGGAAGTGGGGCCTGTGCACCTTTCACTGGATGCGGTGGCGCGGCGAGCGGGTCTTTCAAAGGGAGGATTGCTTTATACGTTTCCGACCAAGGCCAAACTGCTTGAAGCGCTTGTAGAGCAGCACGTCGGCGAATTCGACGAATCACTTCGCGAGGAGGAGGCCAAGCGAAACCATGGCCCCGACAGCGTGGTACAAGCCTGTATAGAAGTCTACCGTGCGGAGTTCGTTTGCAACGAACCGGAACCCTCCGGTATTCTCGCGGCGATTGCCAACGATCCAGGTTTTATCGAGCCCATCCGCCGCTACAACAGGCAGTTGTGGCAGCGCATGAAGGAAAATTCCGAAGATCCGACCCTCGCACTTATCGCTTTCCTGACGATCGAAGGTCTTCGCACTTTGAAACTCTTTGAAATGGATGTGCCAAGCAGAGAAGAACAGATCGTCGCGATTGACCGGCTGAGAAGCCTGTTCGAGCCGGCCGACCCGCATAAGATATCCGAGCCGGTCAACGCGTAGAGGCATATCATTTATCGTCTGGTGCTCTAGCTACGCAAAGACAGGAATATCTCCCTGCGTCCAGGCCGCCTGCGTTTCTTCGGTGAAGGCGGTGTATCGCCCGGCTTCGATCGTGTCGCGAATGCCCTGCATCAATTGCTGGTAGTATGAAAGATTGTTCCATGTCAGCAGCATGCCGCCAAGTGCTTCACCTGATTTGACCAGATGGTGCAGATAGGCGCGGCTGTAATCCCGTGCAGCCGGACACGGCGATTCCTCATCCAACGGCCGGGGATCATCCGCGTGCCGGGCGTTGCGCAGATTGACCTTGCCCCGGCGCGTAAAAGCAAGGCCATGCCGCCCTGCCCGCGTTGGCATCACGCAATCGAACATGTCGATACCGCGCGCCACCGACTTCAGAATATCATCCGGCGTGCCGACGCCCATGAGATAGCGTGGCTTTTCAACGGGAAGTTCCGGACAGGTGATATCCAGCATTTCGAGCATGACGTCCTGCGGCTCGCCAACCGCCAGCCCGCCAACGGCATAACCCTTCAGATCCATGGCTTTCAGCGCCTGTGCCGAGCGGACACGCAGGTCCGCCACGTCACCGCCCTGCACGATGCCGAACATGGCCTTGCCGGGCTGATCGCCGAACGCAACCTTGCAGCGTTCTGCCCATCGCAGCGACAGTTCCATTGCCCGCTGGATATCCTTTGGAGTCGAAGGTAGCGCCACGCATTCGTCCAGCTGCATCTGGATATCGGAATCGAGCAATCCCTGGATCTCGATCGAGCGTTCCGGGCTCATCTCGTAGGCACGACCATCGATATGTGAACGGAACGTCACGCCCTTTTCGGTCAGCTTGCGCAACTGCGCCAGTGACATAACCTGAAAACCGCCGGAATCCGTCAGGATCGGCCCCTGCCAGCGGGAAAACTCATGCAACCCGCCAAGTTTCGCCACCCGTTCGGCGCTCGGCCGCAGCATCAGATGGTAGGTATTACCAAGGATGATATCGGCGCCAAGGTCGCGCACCTGGTCCATATACATCGCCTTGACAGTGCCGCCGGTCCCGACGGGCATGAATGCCGGTGTACGAACAGTGCCGCGCGGCATGGTGATTTCACCGCGCCTCGCCTTGCCATCGGTGGCAATCAGTTTGAATTCAAAATTTTCGCTTGTCATGATGCGGACCGCCATAACAGGCTTGCATCGCCATAGGAATAGAAGCGGTAGTGATTTTTGATCGCATGTTCATAGGCCGCATGCATGCGCTCGAATCCGCTGAAAGCCGAGACCAGCATGAACAGCGTCGAGCGTGGGAGGTGAAAATTCGTCATCAACATGTCGACAGCACGGAATTTGTAACCCGGCGTGATGAAAATATCCGTCGGCCCGGACCATGGCTGGATGACGCCATTTTCATCTGTCGCGCTTTCGAGCAGACGCAGCGACGTTGTTCCGACGGAAACGATGCGCCCGCCACGCGCCTTCACGGCGTTGAGCGCCTCGGCCGTGGGCTGATCCACCGTACCAATTTCCGCATGCATCTTGTGATCTGCCGTGTCATCGGCTTTGACAGGCAGAAACGTGCCTGCGCCGACATGCAAGGTAACGAAGTGCTCCTCGATCCCCCGCTCCCTTAAATCCTCCAGCAGCTCAGGCGTGAAATGCAGTCCCGCGGTCGGTGCGGCGACGGCACCCTCTTCCCTTGCATAGACGGTCTGGTAGTCCTCGCGATCGCGACTGTCGTCGGCGCGTTTCGAAGCAATGTAAGGCGGCAAGGGAATGTGGCCGACCGCGGCAATCGCCTGATCAAGATCGGCACCGCTGAAATCGAACACCAGCAATGCTTCGCCTGCCTCGCCCTTTTCGGCGACCGTCGCTTGCAGCGATCCGAGCAGGCAGGCATTGTTGCCGTGACCAAAATCGATGCGCTCACCCTGTTTGATACGTTTTGCCGGGCGCAGGAAGGCTTTCCAACGATCAGGACCTGCACGCATGTGCAAGGTCGCACTGATCTGGGCCTTTACACCTTCGCGTTCGCGAATACCTTCAAGTTGAGCCGGTATCACTTTGGTATCATTGAAAACCAAAGCATCTCCGGGACGAAGGAAATCGCCAAGGTTTCGAACGGAACTGTCGTCGAATTCGGACGTATTCGCCTTCACAAGCAAAAGCCGCGCTGAATCGCGCGGCTCTGCAGGTCTCAATGCGATGTTCTCTTCCGGCAGATCGAAATCGAAAAGATCAACACGCATAATGCATCAATTCGATCTTATTCGACGTCTGCTGCAACGCGCATGGTAACGATCGAATCCGGATCCTGAACCGGCTCGCCGCGCTTGATCTTGTCGACATTGTCCATGCCTTCGATAACCTGGCCCCATACCGTGTACTGGCGATTGAGGAAGGCAGCATCGTCGAAGCAGATGAAGAACTGCGAGTTGGCAGAATTGGGGCTCTGCGAGCGCGCCATCGAACAAGCGCCGCGGCCATGATTGGCATTGGAAAATTCAGCCTTGAGGTCCGGCTTTTCCGAACCGCCCATGCCGGCGCGAGCGGGATTGAACGAGCTGCCGCCCTTCTTTCCAAACTTGACGTCGCCGGTCTGTGCCATGAAGCCATCGATCACGCGGTGGAACACAACGCCATCATAAGCGCCCTCGCGTGCCAGTTCCTTGATCCGCTCAACATGTCCGGGAGCGAGGTCCGGATAGAGTTCGATAACGACGCTGCCCTTCGTGGTTTCAAGAAGGATGGTATTCTCTGGGTCTTTGTAAGCCATTTTCGGCAATCTCCTGTTTTATAATTACTTGGTCGAACCGACCGTGACCTTGATCATCTTGTCCGGGTTATCGACGGCACCATTATCGGTGTCCGAACCCTTCTTGATCTTGTCGACGACATCCATGCCGCTCGTGACCTTGCCAACGACTGTATATTGGCCGTTCAGGGAAGGATATTCGGTGAACATGATGAAGAACTGCGAGTTGGCAGAATTGGGATTCTGCGAACGGGCCATGCCGACGACACCGCGTACGAAAGGTTCTTTCGAGAATTCAGCGGGCAGATCAGGACGCGTAGAACCACCGGTTCCGGCGGCTTGCTGGTTGTAGCCCTTTTCCGTGTTGCCATACTGCACGTCACCGGTCTGGGCCATGAAACCTGGAATGACCCGGTGGAACACGACATTATTATATGCGCCTTCCTTGGCCAGTGCCTTGATCTGTTCGACGTGCTTCGGCGCAAGGTCGGGAAGCAACTCGACCTTGACGTCGCCATCCTTGAGCTTGATCGTCATGGTGTTCGCATCATCGGCTAGGACCGGGCTCAACGAAGCAAATGAAAGGGACGAAACGGCAGCAACAAGAAGCGCTGTGCGGAAAAAGGACATAAAAGTCTCCAAGATCAGGATTTGAATTTTGTCTTGAGCGCGTCGGCGACAAGAGCAGGGACAAAATGCCGGACGTCACCGCCCATGGCGGCAATCTGGCGAACCAATGTGGCAGTAATGGTGCGGACCGAGGGATCGGCCGGGAGAAATACCGTCTGTAACTCCGGCGCCATCTTGCCGTTCATGCCCGCCATCTGCATCTCATAGTCGAGATCCGTACCGTCACGCAAACCGCGAACCATCAGTGATGCCCCATATTTGCGCGCTGCATCGATCAACAGCCCGTCAAAGGCAATAACGTCGATCCTGGCGCTATCCTTGCCGAAAACATCGGCAGCGACGCGCTTGATCAGGTCGACGCGCTCTTCAAACGAAAATAAAGGGGCCTTGCCGGGATGAGTGCCGATAGCCACGAATACCTTGTCAGCAAGCCTGAGCGAGCCCTGCAAGACATCCATATGGCCATTGGTGATGGGATCAAATGATCCGGCATAGATCGCGATTGTCATGAGGGTTACCTAACCGTTTTGCCCGGCGCTTTCAATGGTCCGCAATTGATCAGATGAACGGGAGATGAACGCAGCAATCAGCGAGCATTCAGATGCGCACAGCTACATATGAGAAGAAAAGATGAAACTATTTGCAAATTGGCACGTTGCTAACCATGCAGACGCGAAAGATCGAAGGGACAGATTTATGTTTATTCTTCTGGCCATTGCCATGATGATCGCCATGATGGTTTCCGCATTTCTCATGCTTATCGAAGAAAACAAGAAGCGGAAAGCTCCGGTCAGAACTTCCCGCTTCGGTGTCTATCACCACCGTATCGATCTATGATCGCCTAACAAATTCGGCCCTAGATCTCTTCAGAGCCGTTCGTCGTATCTGGGGCTGCAGTCTCGCCTTCAATGGATGTTTCAGCTTCGACTTCATCGTTTTCGGTTTCCGAAATCCGCTCGACCGAAACAACCTTCTCGCCATCTGCCGTATTGAAAATGGTCACGCCCTTCGTCGAGCGCCCGGCAATGCGAATGCCGTTCACGGGCACGCGGATCAGCTGGCCGCGATCGGAGACCAGCAGTATCTGGTCCGAAGCTTCAACCGGGAACAATGACACTAGCTTGCCGATTTCATCGGTCTTCGACGTGTCGGTTGCGCGAATGCCCTTACCGCCGCGCCCCGAGACGCGGAACTCATAGGACGACGAGCGTTTACCGTAGCCATACTCGCTGACCGTAAGCACGGTCTCTTCGCGGTCGCGCAGCTCCGTATAACGCTCGGTTGAAAGGTCGGTCACATCCGTTGCTTCTTCGCCGACCAGGGCGATTTCTTCAACATCATCGGCACCCTGAGCCCGCCGCTCCGCTGCAGCTTGCTTGAGATAAGCCGAACGTTCCGCCGGACTTGCGTCGACGTGGTTGAGGATGGCCATCGAGATGATCCTGTCACCAGGCGCGAGGCTTATGCCGCGAACCCCGATCGAATTGCGGCCAACGAACACGCGCACATCTGTCACGGGGAAGCGGATGCACTGGCCGCCGGCGGCGGTCAATAGTACATCGTCGAACTCATCACAGGTGTCGACGCTGAGGATTTCATCGCCCTCCTCTTCCAGCTTCATCGCGATCTTGCCATTGCGATTGACCTGGACGAAATCGGACAGTTTGTTGCGGCGAACCGTTCCGCGTGTCGTGGCAAACATGACGTCGAGATTTGCCCAGCTTGCCTCGTCTTCCGGCAGCGGCATGATCGTGGTGATGCGCTCGCCCTGTTCGAGCGGCAGCATGTTGATCAGAGCCTTGCCGCGCGACTGCGGCGTTCCGATCGGCAGACGCCAGACCTTTTCCTTGTAGACGATGCCGCGCGACGAGAAGAACAGCATCGGCGTATGCGTGTTGGCGACGAACAGCCGCGTGACGAAATCCTCGTCCTTCATCGACACGCCCGAACGGCCCTTGCCGCCACGGCGCTGCGCCCGATAGGTCACCAAAGGCACCCGCTTGATATAACCGGCGTGGCTGACGGTCACCACCATGTCCTCGCGGGCGATGAGGTCTTCATCGTCCATGTCGGCGCCGCCATCTGTGAGCACCGTGCGGCGCGGTGTGCCGAACTCGTCGCGAATTGCAAGTAGCTCGTCCTTGACGAGCCCCATGATCCGCACGCGGGACGCCAGGATCTCAAGATAATCGGCGATCTCGACACCGATCTTGTTGAGCTCGTCAGCGATTTCATCGCGTCCAAGTGCGGTCAGGCGCTGCAGCCGCAGATCGAGAATGGCCCGCGCCTGCTCCTCGGAGAGGTTATAGGTGTTGTCGTCGTTGAGTGTGTGGCGCGGATCGGCGATCAAGGTGATCAGCGGCGCCACGTCATTGGCGGGCCAGCGGCGTTCCATCAACTGGTCGCGGGCCGTTGCCGGATCCGGCGCAAGGCGGATCAGCGCAATGATCTCATCAATATTGGCGACGGCGATGGCCAGGCCAACCAGGACGTGCGCGCGGTCACGCGCCTTGCGCAGCAGGAATTTCGTACGGCGGCTGACAACTTCCTCGCGAAAGCTGACAAAGGCACGCAAAATGTCGAGCAGATTGAGCAGCCCGGGCTTGCCGCCATTCAGCGCCACCATGTTGGCACCGAAGGAGGTCTGCAGTGGTGTGAAACGGTAAAGCTGATTGACGATGACATCGGCAACTGCGTCGCGCTTCAGCTCGACGACGACACGATAGCCGTCCCGGTCCGATTCATCGCGAATATCGGAAATGCCCTCGATGCGCTTTTCACGCACGAGATCGGCCATTTTCTCGATCATCGTCGCCTTGTTCACCTGATACGGAACCTCGGTGATGATAATGGCTTCGCGGTCACCGCGCATGCTTTCGATGGCGACCTTGCCGCGCATCAGGATCGAGCCGCGGCCCGTGCTATAAGCGGAATGAATGCCCGAGCGGCCAAGAACGAGGCCGCCTGTCGGGAAATCCGGCCCTGGAATGAATTCCATCATTTCCGGCAGTTCGATCGCCGGATTGTCGATCAGCGCGATACAACCATTGATGACTTCGGCGAGGTTGTGCGGCGGAACGTTCGTCGCCATGCCGACAGCGATACCGCCCGAACCATTGACCAGGAGATTGGGAAAGCGTGCCGGCAGGACCACTGGTTCCTGCTCGCGGCCGTCATAATTGTCCTGGAAATCGACTGTTTCCTTGTCGATGTCCTCGAGCAGCGATTCCGTTACCTTTTCCAGGCGGCATTCCGTGTATCGCATCGCGGCTGGGGAGTCGCCGTCGATTGAGCCGAAATTGCCCTGCCCGTCGACGAGCGGATCACGCAATGACCAGTCCTGCGCCATGCGGACAAGCGCGTCATAGATGGAGGCGTCACCATGCGGATGGTATTTACCCATCACCTCACCGACGACACCGGCAGACTTGCGGTAGGACCTGTTCCACGACAGGCCCATCTCGTTCATCGCATGCAGGATACGTCTATGCACGGGCTTCAGGCCGTCTCGCACGTCCGGCAGCGCACGACTGACGATCACGCTCATCGCATAATCGAGATAGGAACGCTGCATTTCCTCGATGATGGAAATCGGCTCGATACCGGAGATTGGTCCGGATTTATCGTCTTCAGGGCCGGGAGGTGGAGTTAGGTCAGACACGAGGCACTCATCTTTCGTATAGAATCAATCTTTGATCTTATAGCGGCTTTCAACACGAAAAGCCAATAAACGGGACCGTAATACACAGCTGAAAAGCCTTTAATATCAATGAGATAAAATAGTTTTTCTCATGCTGTGAAAAACTTGCCCAAGGATTTGCATGTTTCTCGACGTTGGATATCGAATCCGGTAGGTTGCTGGGGCTATAAACGGTAGGTTGGCCGAGCTTTAAACAGAAAAGAAAAGCAAAATCGTGGCGTATTCCGACACCCTTCTCAATGCGCTCGTCACCTTGATGGTGACAATCGATCCACCGGGACTGGCGCCTCTGTTTCTCGCACTTACACGCGGCATGAATCGCAAGGAACGCAGCCAGGTCGGGCTGCGGGCAAGCCTCATCGCTTTCATCGTCCTGACCGTTTTTGCCGTCGCCGGCGCTCAAATCCTTGCTCTCTTTGGCATCACGCTCGGCGCATTTCGCATCGCCGGTGGCCTCCTGCTGTTCTGGATTGCCTTCGAGATGATTTTCGAACGGCGCAATGAGCGCAAGGAAAAGAGCGCGGAGGTTGCGATTACCAAGGATCACATCCGCAACATCGCCGCCTTCCCGCTCGCCATTCCGCTCATCGCCGGTCCGGGCGCCATCTCCGCCACCATCCTTCTGGCGGGTACACTTTCCGACGCGACATCGCGCCTGGCGCTGATCGGCATCATTCTGATTTGTATCGCCACATCTTACGTAGTGTTCTTGCTCGCGGAACGTGTCGACCGCTTTCTTGGCGAAACCGGCCGCTCCATCCTGACTCGCCTTCTCGGTGTCATTCTCGCCGCCCTGGCCGTCCAGTTCGTGGCGGATGGCATCAAGACGCTCATAACGAGCTGATGGAGTTCTACAGCGATGTGTCCATCGCGGTGCTGCTGTCGTCCGTGCTGAACAGCAGCGTTATCGGCCGCCCAGCAATGGCGCCGCCGAAATCATCGGTGATGGGCAGCGGCAGGTTTTGATAGAGCGCCTCGAGCACAGAGGCCACGAAGGCTCGCTTCAGAGGCATGTCCTGACCAAGTTTCGCATAGCTTGCGCGCGGATTTCCGATCATGCTGCCATCGCGGCGCAATGCAAAACGCAGGGTAATTTCCAGATTTTCAGTTCCGGGCGGCGGCTTCCAGCAGGAATATAGGGCCGGCCCAATCTCGTAGATTGTTGCTATCGGCTCGCGGCTGCCACATGCCCGCTCTCCTGCCCCGGCTGAAGCCGGGTACAGCAGGATAAGCGCAATCATGGATGCTCGAAATCCGCTCAAAATCACCCCCGCCAGGGATTGATCCCTCCATCGCAGATTCGCTACCCAATTGCCTGAATATGCAAGTCATACTTAAGGTGTATTGGCTTCCTCGGCGGCATCCTTCTGGGTGATCAATCGGGCACTGCGGGCTCCGCTAACAGAGATCCACAGCCAGCTCAGGGCAACCGCCAGACGGTTGCGGAGCCCGATCAGGAAATAGATGTGGGCGAGCCCCCAGAGCCACCAGGCGATGTAGCCCTTCAGCTTGATCCAGCCGAAATCGGTGACAGCGGCGCGCTTGCCGATCGTCGCCAGATCACCGTCATGGTGGTAGACAAATGGCCTTGGCGATTGATCCCCGACAAGCCTCGCCTTGATCGTCTTGGCGATATGCACGCCCTGCTGCTTCGCCGCCGGCGCGATGCCGGGCACGGTGCCCTTGCCGCCATTGGCAACAGTCGCCGTGTCGCCAATAACAAAGATTTCCGGATATCCCGGGGCCGTGAGATCGGCATTGACGACGACACGCCCGACGCGATCAGCGGGCACATTCAGCCATTTCGCCGCGGGCGATGCCTGGACGCCGGCCGCCCAGATAATCGTCTGGGCGCGGAGCGACTGACCGCCGAACTCGACACCATCTGTGTGGCATTCGGTGACGGGATTGCCCAGATGAACAGTGACGCCGAGCTTCTCCAGCGCCTGCTTGGCATAGGCGGACATGTCTTCACTGAAGGCCGGCAGTACCCGGGGTCCGCCCTCGATGAGCACGACACGCGCTGATGCCGGATCGATCACCCTGAAATCACCCTTCAGCGTATCGCGGGCCAGATCGGCTATCGTTCCGGCAACCTCGACCCCCGTCGGACCGCCACCAATCATCACGAATGTCAGATACTCCGCGCGCTTCGCCGGATCAGGTTCACGTTCTGCTTTTTCGAATGCAGTAAGAATACGCCGCCGGATCGTCGTTGCATCTTCCAGCGTTTTCAAGCCAGGCGCGAATGGCTCCCAATCATCATGGCCGAAATAGGCATGGCGCGCGCCTGTCGCCAGCACCAGCGTATCGTAGGGAATGGTTTCGCCATCAGCCGTTGAAACAGTCCGGGCAGCTGTATCGACCCCGTCGATCGTACCCAGCAGCGTTTTGACATTCTTGTACTTGCGCAGCAGGTGCCGGATCGGCCAGGCAATTTCCGATGTCGCCAGTGTCGAGGTTGCCACTTGGTAGAGCAAGGGTTGGAACAGATGATGGTTGCGCTGGTCGATAAGCGTGATGTCCATATCGGCATTGCGCAGGTTATGGACCGCCTCCAGCCCGCCGAAGCCTCCGCCGACGATCACAAGGCGATGCCGGGTGCTGGCAGATGGCTGGATTTCCGTCATGACAAGGCTCCGATGCACAAACCAAAGGCCTGTCTAACAGACAGCGCGTAGCCCGACAATTGCGGTCTCAACCGGGACTGGCGCCGATCAGAGCTGCCCAGCGTCCCGGCGTCATGCCGAAGGCTTTCTTGAATTGCCGGTTGAGATGGCTCTGGTCGGTAAACCCCGTCGCAACCGCAATCCCGGCAAGCGGCTCGCCTGCCTTGATCATCTCCCGTGCCCGCTGCAGGCGGCGCATCAGCAGGAATCGGTGCGGGCTCGTCGCATACAGCGCCCGAAAGTGCCGGGACAAAGTGTAACGATCAAGGCCACTTACCGCCTCAAGCTCATCTGACCTGACAAGACGCAAGGCATGTTCTTCGAGATAATCGCGGGCAAGTTCGGTCTGCCGCAGCGCTGGTGCGCCCAGCGACTTGACGTTTTGGTGCGCATGCCTGGCCAGCCCTTGCGTCAGTTGAGATACGACATCGTCAACCAGCAGCTCATCCAGTTCCTCGTCAAGATTACCGAGAGCGGCAGACAAGGTAGCCGCGATGGATGGGTCAGCGAAAACGGGATCGTCGACGAATGGCAGCGAACCCGCACGACTTCCCAGCGATTGAAGAGCCAGTGCCGGTTCCAGATAAAGCATACGATAGCGCAGGCCGTCATCCGTTCCTGCCCCGCCGTCATGGATCTCGTCCGGATGGAGCACGATGATATTGCCAGGCAGGCTATAGCGCCGCTGGCCGCGGTACCAGAACGTCTGGACACCATGCAACGTCATGCCGATCGCATAGGTATCATGCCGGTGCAGGTCGTAGCCATCACCGGCAAAGCGCGCTTCTATACGTTCAAGGCCCGGATTGGACGGCGCCGACAGGATGGCGTCTTGCCGGGGACGTTCGCACAAACGTCCAAGACTGTGTGCAGCCTCTTCGCCTAAAACGTCCAGCATAAGCTCAACTCTTCATGACCATGGAGAACTATATCGATGTTCGATACCAAAATTGCAATCGTGCTGCGAAACGACCTTGCATCCTGGCAGGCGCTGAATGTGACGGCCTTTCTGACCAGCGGCATTGTTGCCCAGTCACCGGAGGTGATCGGCGAACCCTACCGCGATCGTGCCGGCAACATCTACAACCCTTTATCAATCCAGCCCGTAATAGTATTGGCGGCCGATCAGGCAACGATTTCAAGCATTCATCGCCGTTCGCTCGAGCGGGATATCAAATCCTGCCTCTACATAGAGGAAATGTTTTCGACTGGCCATGATGCAGCAAACCGCGCTGTCTTTGCCCAGTTTTCTCCCGATGATGCAAAAGTCGTCGGCATTGCCTTGCGGGCGGACAAGAAGGTGGTCGACAAGGTCACCAAAGGCGCAAAGATGCATCCGTGAGCCGCCTAAAAGCCCGTGGTGAGAGCCAGAATCGCGAGATAGCGCGCCGTTTTGGCTATCGCCACAAGGATGATGAAACTGAGTAAGGGTTCCCGCAGCACGCCGGCAATTACGGTCAGCGGATCGCCTATGATTGGCATCCAGCTCAACAGTAGCGTCCATTTGCCGTAGCGATGGTACCAGGACGCAGCGCGATCGAGCTGTGCCTGATTGGCCGGAAACCATTTGCGGTCGCGAAACCTTTCGATGCCCCGGCCTAGCAGCCAGTTGACCACCGAACCGAGCACATTGCCTGTACTGGCCACAGCAATGAGCATTGCTGGTGAATAGGAATTGCCAAGAAGGAGGCCAGCAAGCGCGGCTTCGGACTGCATCGGCAGGATGGTCGCGGCGATGAAGGCGACCGTGAACAGCCCGGCATAAACGCCCAGATCACCAATCATGACTGGGCGTTTGCATTATTCGTCTGGGGTCTATGTACGTTCAAATCTCAGAACGGGATTTCATCGTCGAGATCGCGTGAGAAATTCCCGCCGCCGCTAGCACTGGACGAACTGCTTGACGAAGCGCTGGAACGGCCGAAATCCGAACCATAGTCGTTATCGGAAACCTGGCCGCGGCTGGAATTGTTGTCGAACGAACGGCCTCCACCGGCTCCGGCACCCTCGCCGCGTGAATCGAGCATCTGCAATTCGCCGCGGAACTTCTGCAACACAACTTCTGTCGAATAGCGGTCATTGCCCGTCTGGTCCTGCCACTTGCGGGTCTGCAGTGCACCTTCGAGATAAACCTTCATGCCCTTCTTCAAATATTGCTCGGCAACCTTGGCCAGATTGTCGTTGAAGATGACAACGCTATGCCATTCGGTCTTTTCCTTGCGCTCGCCGCTGTTCTTGTCGCGCCAGCTTTCCGAGGTCGCGATACGAAGATTGACGACCGGATCGCCTGAACCCAGCCGCCGGACTTCCGGGTCAGCGCCAAGATTTCCGACCAAAATGACCTTGTTGACACTGCCTGCCATGATTTGAACTCCATAAATTCCGTTTTTAAAATTTGCGCCATCATATAGAAGCCATGCGTGTGGCGGGCAATTGTCTGCTGCCTATCCACAATATACTGCTCGCTTCACATCGACATCGAAGGTCAATCCAAACGCTCCTGCCAGATTTGTCAGGAGACTTTCACTGTACGCGATGCTTCCGCCAGCCGCATGGCATCTGGTTTTTGCAGTCAATCGCCAAACGAGGCTGCTTTCACACCGTGTCAGTATGGCTTGCACATTTTGTTCTTTTTTTGTTCTATCACTTGCTCTAACAATGTCAACATGGCTATGGTGATTCAAAATGGTTGGCCTCCCACGGTTTGGCCTCGTAAAATACCCGAAACGTACTAGATAGAGGGAAAGCTTCTCATCAAAGCGCAATTCCTCCGTCCTAACGGCATGCCCTCTCAAAGGCTAAAGAGTCATGAGCGATCAGAAATACATTTCCATTCGCGGTGCCCGCGAACATAATTTGAAGAACATCGATCTCGATCTGCCCCGTGACAAGCTGATTGTCATGACCGGCCTTTCGGGATCCGGCAAGTCGTCACTCGCGTTCGATACGATCTATGCCGAAGGGCAAAGGCGCTATGTCGAGAGCCTGTCCGCCTATGCGCGGCAGTTTCTCGAGATGATGCAAAAGCCTGACGTCGACCAGATCGATGGCCTCTCTCCGGCAATTTCCATTGAGCAGAAGACAACCAGTCGCAATCCCCGGTCGACGGTCGGCACCGTCACCGAAATTTATGACTATCTGCGCCTGCTCTATGCGCGTGTTGGCATACCCTATTCCCCGGCAACCGGCCTGCCGATCGAAAGCCAGACTGTCAGCCAGATGGTCGATCGCGTTCTCGCGCTGGAGGAAGGCACCCGGCTTTTCATCCTGGCGCCGATCGTCCGCGGCCGGAAAGGCGAATACCGCAAGGAACTTGCCGACCTGCAGAAGCGCGGCTTCCAGCGCGTGAAGGTCGATGGCATTTTTTATGAGATTGCCGATGTTCCGGCGCTCGACAAGAAGTACAAGCACGATATCGACGTGGTGGTCGACCGTATCGTCGTGCGGTCCGATATAGCCGCGCGTCTGGCGGACAGTCTCGAGACTTGTCTCAAGCTGGCCGATGGCATCGCCGTCGCGGAATTCACCGACAAGCCGCTGCCGGCAGACGAGACAGCCAGCGAATCCGCTAACAAATCCAAGAACGAGACGCATGAGCGGCTGATGTTCTCGGAAAAGTTCGCCTGCCCGGTTTCGGGCTTCACGATTTCCGAGATCGAACCGCGTCTGTTCTCGTTCAATAACCCCTTCGGCGCTTGCCCGACCTGCGATGGTCTCGGCACGCAGAAGGCGATCGATCCGACGATGATCGTTCCAGACGAGAGCCTCACTCTGAAGAATGGCGCAATCGCCCCATGGGCCAAATCGAGCTCGCCCTATTACAATCAGACGCTGGATGCTCTTGGCGCTGCCTATGGCTTCAAGCTTGGCGACCGCTGGCGCGACCTGAATGAGGAAGCGCAGAACGCCATTCTCTATGGCACCGGCAGCCGGGAGGTACAGTTCGCCTACGATGACGGCCTGCGTTCCTACCGCACCACAAAGCCGTTCGAAGGCGTCATTCCCAATCTGGAACGGCGCTGGAAGGAAACTGACTCCGCCTGGTCGCGCGAGGAAATCGAGCGCTTCATGTCCGGCACACCCTGCCCGGCCTGCAATGGCTACCGGCTGAAGCCGGAGGCGCTGGCGGTCAAGATCGGTGGCCTGCATATCGGCCAGATCACTGAAAAGTCCATTCGCCATGCCGACGCCTGGTTCCGCGAAATTGACAAGACGTTCAACGAGAAGCAGACCGAGATTGCCGCGCGTATCCTCAAGGAAATTCGCGAACGCCTGCGATTCCTCAATGATGTCGGTCTCGACTATCTCGCGCTGTCGCGCAATTCCGGAACCCTGTCCGGCGGCGAAAGCCAGCGCATCCGCCTCGCCTCGCAGATCGGGTCTGGCCTGACAGGCGTGCTCTATGTGCTCGACGAGCCATCCATCGGCCTGCATCAGCGTGACAATGAGCAACTGCTGAAGACCCTGCGTCACCTGCGCGATCTCGGCAATACGGTCATCGTCGTCGAGCATGACGAGGACGCGATCCTCACCGCCGATTATGTCGTCGATATCGGTCCGGCCGCAGGCATTCATGGCGGCGAGATCATCGCGCAAGGATCACCCGCCGATATCATGGCCAGTCCGAAATCGCTGACCGGCAAATATCTGTCAGGCGCTATCGCGGTCCCGGTGCCGTCGGAACGACGGAAAACAACCAAGAAGCGCATCAAGATTGTCGGTGCGCGGGGCAACAATCTGAAGAATGTGTCAGCCGAGATTCCGCTCGGCACCTTCACCGCTGTGACCGGCGTTTCCGGCGGCGGCAAATCGACATTCCTGATCGAAACGCTGTTCAAGGCTGCCTCACGCCGCATCATGGGGTCGCGCGAACATCCTGCAGACCATGACCGCATCGACGGGCTGGAATTTCTCGACAAGGTCATCGATATCGACCAGTCGCCAATCGGCCGCACACCGCGCTCCAATCCAGCAACCTATACGGGTGCCTTCACACCGATCCGCGACTGGTTTGCCGGTCTCCCCGAGGCGAAGGCGCGTGGCTATCAGCCAGGCCGCTTCTCATTCAACGTCAAGGGTGGACGCTGCGAAGCCTGCCAGGGCGACGGCGTGATCAAGATCGAGATGCACTTCCTGCCGGATGTCTATGTCACCTGCGACGTCTGCCATGGCAAGCGCTACAATCGCGAGACGCTGGAAGTGCTGTTCAAGGGCAAATCGATCGCCGATGTGCTCGACATGACTGTGGAGGAAGGTGCGGAGTTCTTCGCAGCCGTCCCGGCCGTGCGGGACAAACTGCAGACGCTGGCCAAGGTCGGTCTCGGTTATATCCACGTCGGCCAACAGGCCAATACCCTCTCCGGTGGTGAAGCCCAGCGTATCAAGCTCGCCAAGGAATTATCGCGCAAGGCCACCGGCCGCACACTCTATATCCTCGATGAGCCGACCACCGGCCTGCACTTCCACGACGTAGCGAAACTGCTCGAGGTGCTGCACGAGCTGGTAGATCAGGGCAACACCGTGGTGGTGATCGAGCACAATCTCGAAGTCATCAAGACCGCCGACTGGGTCATCGACCTTGGACCGCATGGCGGCGATGGCGGCGGCGAGATTGTCGCTGTCGGCCGGCCCGAAGACATCGTCGAGGTCGACCGTTCCTATACGGGCCAGTTCCTCAAGGAGCTTCTGCGCCGGCGTCCAGGACACAAGACGCAGGCTGCAGCAGAATGATCTGGAAACCCGCCCCTGTGGCGGGTTCTTACAAGCTGGTATCGGAGGGAGGAGAACCGGAATGAGCGACAGCGGAACCATTAGGACAGGCATTGGCGGCTGGATTTTCGAGCCGTGGCGCGGCACGTTCTATCCGAAAGGTCTCTCCAAGACAAAAGAGCTCGAATATGCCGGCCAGCACCTGCAGACGATCGAGATCAACAGCACCTATTACGGTACCCAGAAGCCGGCGACTTTTGCCAAATGGGCCTCGCAGGTCCCGAATGGTTTTATTTTCTCGGTCAAGGGCAACCGTTTTGTCACCAACCGCCGGGTTCTTGCCGAAGCCGGTGAATCAATGGAATATTTCATCAAGTCGGGCGTCGCCGAGCTTGGCGACAGGCTTGGCCCGCTGATCTGGCAGTTCGCCCCGACGAAAAAATTTGACGTGGATGATTTCGGCGCTTTTCTCGATCTCCTGCCAAAGAAGGAAGCCGGCCTGCCGCTGCGCCATGCCATTGAGGTCCGCAATCCCTCCTTCATCGATCCGGATTTCATCGCCCTGGCGCGCAAGAAAGATGTGGCGGTGGTATATGCCGAGCATTTCGAATATCCTGAAATTGCCGATATTACCGCCGATTTCGTCTATGCTCGGCTGCAGAAGGGCGACGATGCCATCGAAACCGCCTATCCCGCCGAGGCGCTCGACAAATGGGCACGCCGCGCCAAAGTTTGGGCACAGGGGGATGTACCGGACGATTTGCCTCTGGCAGCTCCCGATCACCGCCCGGAGAAGCGCCCCCGCGATGTTTTCGTCTATTTCATCCACGAAGGCAAAGTGCGCGCTCCGCAGGCAGCACAGGCATTAAAGCGGCGTGTTGCAAAGTAATTCGGCCCTGGCGTGGGTGTGTAATGCCTATTTATTATGCAATATGCATATTCTTTCATCGCGCAATCCAAGATTCGGTGGCATTTTGCGGCCGACTAAACGACCATGGTTTCGGAAACTGCCTGCCCGGCAGGTTAAAAACTCATTCCTGGAATTATTTGTCCGTAAGGGGCTAGTTGGCATGCTTCCTGCTTTTTGTTTGGCAAGCGGGCAAGAGGTCCGTTTCTACGCATAGGGAGATTGTTCTCTGATGAAGAAAATTGAAGCCATCATCAAACCATTCAAGCTGGATGAGGTGAAAGAGGCACTGCAGGAAGTCGGGCTTCAGGGTATCACGGTTACGGAGGCCAAGGGTTTTGGCCGTCAAAAAGGTCATACCGAATTGTATCGCGGCGCCGAATATGTCGTCGACTTCCTGCCGAAGGTGAAAGTCGAGATCGTTTTGGGCGATGAATCCGTCGAGGCCGCTATCGAGGCGATCCGCAAGGCCGCACAGACCGGCCGTATCGGCGACGGAAAGATCTTTGTCTCCAACATCGAAGAAGTTGTACGCATCCGGACCGGTGAGTCCGGCATCGACGCCATCTGATCCCGACACCCACCTGCAGGTGCGTTCGCGCCGGCAACAACAATCATCGTCGCTGAATAAGGAAAAATGACATGACGACCGCCAAAGATATTCTGAAACAGATCAAGGACAACGACGTAAAGTTCCTTGACCTCCGCTTCACCGATCCCAAGGGGAAGCTGCAGCACGTGACGATGGACATTGCTGAAGTCGATGAAGACATGTTTGCCGATGGTGTCATGTTCGACGGCTCCTCCATTGCCGGCTGGAAGGCCATCAACGAGTCCGACATGGTTCTCATGCCAGACACGGACACCGTTCACATGGATCCTTTCTTTGCCCAGTCGACCATGGTCATCCTTTGCGACATTCTCGATCCGATTTCCGGTGAATCCTACAATCGCGATCCGCGCGGCACCGCCAAGAAAGCCGAAGCCTACATGAAGGCAGAAGGCATCGGTGACACCATTTTCGTCGGCCCTGAAGCTGAATTCTTCGTCTTCGATGACGTCAAGTACAAGGCCGATCCGTACAATACCGGCTTCAAGGTCGACTCCACCGAATTGCCGTCCAACGACGACACCGACTATGAAACCGGCAATCTCGGCCACCGTCCGCGCGTCAAGGGCGGTTATTTCCCGGTTCCGCCAATCGACAGTGCGCAGGACATGCGCTCCGAAATGCTCACCGTCCTGACCGAAATGGGCGTGCGCGTTGAAAAGCATCACCACGAGGTGGCTGCCGCCCAGCACGAACTGGGCATCAAGTTCGACGCCCTCACCCGTAACGCCGACAAGATGCTGATCTACAAGTACGTCGTGCATCAGGTTGCCAATGCCTATGGCAAGACTGCAACCTTCATGCCGAAGCCGATTTTCGGTGATAACGGTTCGGGCATGCACGTTCACATGTCGATCTGGAAGGAAGGCAAGCCGACATTCGCTGGCAATGAATATGCCGGTCTTTCGGAAAGCTGCCTGTTCTTCATCGGCGGCATCATCAAGCATGCCAAGGCGATCAATGCCTTCACCAACCCGTCGACCAACTCCTACAAGCGTCTGGTTCCAGGCTATGAAGCTCCGGTTCTGCTGGCCTATTCGGCACGCAACCGTTCGGCCTCCTGCCGTATTCCTTTCGGCTCCTCGCCGAAGTCCAAGCGCATTGAAATCCGTTTCCCGGATCCGACAGCCAACCCGTATCTCGGCTTCGCCGCGATGCTGATGGCTGGCCTCGACGGCATCAAGAACAAGATCCATCCCGGCCAGCCGATGGACAAGGATCTCTACGACCTTCCTGCGAAGGAACTCAAGAAGATCCCGACCGTCTGCGGTTCGTTGCGTGAAGCGCTGCAGAGCCTCGACAAGGATCGCGGCTTCCTGAAGGCCGGCGGCGTGTTCGACGACGATCAGATCGACAGCTTCATCGAACTGAAGATGGCTGAAGTGATGCGTTTCGAGATGACCCCTCATCCGGTCGAATACGACATGTACTACTCGGTCTGATCGGACCACATTGTTGCAATGAAAAAACCCGGCTCGCGCCGGGTTTTTTGTTCTCTGATTTAACAATGAACTTGAGAACGAGGCGATCCGGCGTCTATGAAGCGGAAACCGCTTCAAGCATTTTCACTGCAGCCATCATTTCGCCTTCGCGGATTGCGCGGCGGGCGGCAGCTTCCGCGTCCTCGCCCCAATGCTCGATCGTCCAGTCCTCATCGACATGCGCCAGTTTCCAGGCGTCCTCGCCCGAAATCTCACCATTGGCGACAGCCAGTGCCAGGATCGCCGAACCCGTCAGCGTGGTGATCATATGCAAGGCGGCAATGGCGAACGGATCACTGAACCCGCCAAGGTGAACGCTGAATGCGCCAAGCGCCTCGCGCGGCTGCTCCACATGCATCACGCCTTCTGCCAGCACGAAACGTGCACCGAGAGCGGACGCCGCCCAGTCGATGACCGGATCCCAGAGTTCGGTCTGCCGATTGACCAGCCGTTCGGGTGAACCGGCGCGGTAGCACAGCATGTCCGATGAGGCGAAGCGCAGCACATCTTCCAGCACTGCCTGCGGATCGTTGACGATCCCGTCGATCGCCGTATTGGCGAGGCGCGTTGCAGGCATGCGTGCTGGATCGATTTCCTTTTCCTGTGCCGAAAATTCGTCGGCAATCAATTGTGCGGCAGCCCGGGTCGGCAGGGAAAGATTCTGCCGGGCCGGCGTCTTGACGACACGTCCGTCGAGCTCGATGGCAAACCTGCCCTCGCGCTCGGCAACTGCCGCCTCTTTGTAGAAGCGCTTCGGCAGCGGCAGTTTTGATTGGATCTGCGCGCGGCGAACCGGATCCGGATCGGAAAGATCCTGTTTCGCATCCATATTGAAAAGATCGTTACGCATCGTCAAAGTCCAGTTTGTTTTAGATTATCGCCGGGACAAGTTCTAATTGTCTTCGTCGGCGTCGTTCTCATCGAGCCCCAGCAAATTCCAGGTCTGCACCATATGCGGCGGCAACGGCGCCGTCACGTCGATGATGCCGCCGGATGGATTCGGGACGCGAATTCTGCGCGCATGCAGATGCAGCCGGTTCTGGATGCCACCCGGAAACGACCAGTTCGTGTCCGCTTCGAAATATTTCGGATCGCCAATAATCGGGCAGCCGATATGGGCAGCATGAACACGCAGCTGATGCGTCCGGCCGGTATACGGCTCCATCTCCAGCCAGGTCAGGACCTGTCCGGCAGATTCGATGACCCGATAGTAAGAAACAGCATGATCCGAATCCGGTTCGCCATGCTGCGCTACGCGCATGCGATCGCCATCGGGGGTCGTTTCCTTGACGAGCCAGGTGGTGATCTTGTCTTCGCGCTTGCGCGGTATGCCCTTGACGAGGGCCCAATAGGTCTTCTTCGTCTCGCGTTCGCGGAATGCGGCGGTCAGCGCCTGCGCCGCGCCGCGTGTGCGCGCAACAACGAGAACGCCGGACGTATCGCGATCGAGCCGGTGAACGAGCCGCGGCTTTTCACCCTTCTTGTTGCGCCAGGCTTCCAGCATGTCATCGACATGGCGATTGACGCCGGAACCGCCCTGCACTGCGAGACCTGCCGGCTTGTTGAACACGAAAACCTTCGGGTCCTCGTAGAGCAGCATCTGCGACAGGACATCGCCATCTTCACGGCCGCGAATGCTTTTGCCCGTCAGATGGCCCTCGGCTTTCGAATCCACCGGCAAAGGAGGAACGCGAACAGTCTGCCCGGCCTGCAGTCTCGTGTCGGACTTGGCACGCGATCCATCGATCCTGATCTGGCCGGACCGCAGCAATTTCTGCAGGTGCCCGAAACCCAAACCCGGATAATGTACCTTGAACCACCGGTCGAGGCGCATTTCCGCCTCACCTGTATCGACTGTCTTTTGTTCTACTGCTGCCATCAACTCTGCCTTATTGGATCAGAGGAGCGAATAGCACTAACTTGTCAGCCGTGCGAGCCATAATCCAAAAAACAGCGCGCCAATGCTCAAGATCACGCTCGCAAACACGTAAAGCATGACCGTTGCGAGCTCGCCGCGGTCCCACAGCACGGCAACATCCAGGGAAAACGACGAAAAGGTGGTGAAACCGCCCATGATCCCGACCGCAACGAACAGCCTCAGCTCCGGCGAACCGTCGAAGCGGCGCGCCAGCAGCTCGATGAAGAGCCCCATCAGAAAGCCGCCGACGACATTCACCGTTAGCGTCCCGTAAGGGAAAGCTGTACCGAAAGCTCGAGCCATCAAGACTCCGACGAGATATCTTGCGACGGAGCCGATCGCCCCACCGGAGGCCACAAGTAATATTGCGTTCATTTTACATTCAGCTCGGCCAGTTTATTCTGTGAACTCAATTAGTTGAATCATCACGGGACGTTACGCAGCGTAGAAAAATGTTCCTTGTAGGAACACACAACTACCATGACTCTAGAGCATTGAATATTGCAGTGCACAAGAGTCTGATGCAGAGTCAATCTGTAGCGTTGAGTAACAGCCCAAGCAAGCGGAGTGGCGAAGTGTCATTGTTAAACATCTATTGGAAATCGCTCCAATATCTCGGCGCTGAAAAGCGCGCGACCGTGTTTATCTGCGTGGTCAACATCGCCTTGGCTCTGACGATGCTGTTTGAGCCGTTGCTTATGGGTCTCGTCATCCAGGCGATTGCCGACAAGGCAGACATATGGGTTCCCCTTACTCAACTGGCTGCAGTTGGCTTGTTCCACATCGGCGCAAATGTCCTCGTTGCGAGGGAGGCTGACCGCCTTGCGCACCGGCGCAAACTTGCCGTACTCACCGAGTCTTACAATCGTGTGATCAGCATGCCGCTTTCGTGGCACCACCAGCGTGGCACATCCAACGCGATGCATACGCTTTTGCGTGCCATTGAAACCTTGTTCGGCCTGTGGCTCGAATTCATGCGCACTCACCTTGCGACGACAGTGGCGCTCGTCGGTCTTATTCCCATGGCTGTGGCGCAGGACTGGCGTCTGGCTTCCGTATTGGCAATTCTGGGTGTCGTTTACGTCCTCGTGAGCCGCTTTGTGACAGCGAAGACCAAGGACGGTCAGGCGCAGGTCGAGCGCCATCACATCACGGCCTTCAGCCATGTTACAGACTCGATGGGCAATATCTCTGTCTTGCAGAGCTATAATCGTATCGATGAAGAAACACGCGCCCTGCAGTCCTACACGAAACAGCTGCTTGCCGCGCAATACCCTGTATTGAACTGGTGGGCCTTGGCCGCCGGCATCAATCGCATGGCATCTACAATATCCATCCTCGTGGTTCTGGCCCTCGGCGCCCATTTCGTCATACGAGGTGAAATGCTGGTCGGGCAGGTTGTGTCGTTCATCGGCTTTGCCGGTCTGCTCATCGGTCGTCTTGATCAGCTCAGCGCCTTCGTGAACCAGATTTTCGCGGCCCGCGCAAAGCTTGAGGATTTCTTCGATATGGAAGCCTCTGCGGCTTATGCGGTAGAACCGAAGTCGGTTCACGATATCGACAATGTTAGCGGTGATGTCGAATTCGAGAATGTTTCGTTCGAGTTCGCTAATTCGGCACAGGGACTGAAGAATGTTTCGTTCAAGGCCAAGGCTGGCCAGACGGTTGCGATCGTTGGGCCTACCGGCGCCGGCAAGACGACGCTGATCAACCTGTTGCAGCGTGTCTATGATCCGAAGGAAGGCCGTATTCTGGTCGATGATATCGATACGCGTACGATCAGCCGCCGTTCGTTGCGCAATGCCATCGCTACTGTTTTCCAGGACGCCGGCATGTTCAACCGTTCGATCGAGGACAACATCCGCATTGGCCGCCCGAAAGCCAGTGCCGAGGACGTGCTTGCGGCTGCTGAAGCTGCCGACGCGAGCGACTTCATCCTCGCGAAGTCCGGCGGCTATGGCACGGTTGTTGGCGAGCGCGGTTCGCAGCTTTCTGGTGGCGAGCGCCAGCGTGTGGCTATCGCCCGTGCCATCCTCAAGGATGCACCGATCCTCGTGCTCGATGAGGCAACGAGTGCGCTCGACGTTGAAACCGAAGCACGCGTCAAGGTTGCTGTCGACAAGCTGTGCCAGAACCGCACGACCTTCATCATCGCTCACCGTCTTTCCACGGTCCGCGATGCCGACATCGTGCTCTTCATGGATCAGGGTGAAGTTATCGAGTCCGGCAGCTTCGATGAGCTGGCGCGCCAGAATGGCCGCTTCACGTCGCTGCTTAAGGCAGGCGGCCTGAAGCTCGACGACGATACGGCAAATGTGACGCCCTTCCCCAAGCCGGCAGCCGCTTAACCGGCAAACCTCTCCACCAAAACAAAAGGCCGCTTTTCAGCGGCCTTTTATTATTCTTCCCCGCGTTCCTTGCGAAGCTTGTTCCAGTAGTCGATGCGCTTGCGTATCTCGCGCTCGAACCCACGTTCCGGCGGATCATAGAAGGTCTGCCGTCCAAGCGCGTCCGGAAAGTAGTTCTGGCCCGAGAAGGCGTCGGGTTCGTCATGGTCATAGGCGTAGCCCTTGCCGTAGCCCTCGCCCTTCATCAGCTTTGTCGGCGCATTGAGAATGTGCTTCGGCGGAACGAGCGAGCCGTTTTCCTTCGCCGTGCGCATGGCTGCCTTGTAGGCTGTGTAGACGGCATTGGATTTCGGCGCGGTCGCGAGATAGACGCAAGCCTGCGCCAGTGCCAACTCGCCCTCGGGCGAACCCTGATAATCATAGGCATCCTTGGCTGCATTGCAGATCACAAGCGCCTGCGGATCGGCAAGGCCGATATCCTCGCTTGCCATGCGGACGAGCCGCCTGCCGAGATAGAGCGGGTCTTCACCCGCATCGAACATCCGGCAAAGGTAATAGAGTGCTGCGTCGGGATCAGAGCCCCGCACAGACTTGTGCAGCGCCGAGATCAGATTGTAATGGCCATCCTGGCTCTTGTCATAGACAGGTGCACGCCGTTGCACGATCTGTTGTACACGTTCGGCGTCGAACACCTCGCCGTCGCGCGCCGCACGCCACACCTCCTCGGCAAGCGTCAGGATCGCCCGTCCGTCGCCGTCAGCCATGCGCACGAGGCTTGCACGCGCTTCCTCGGTCAATGGCAGGGTTTTGCCCTCATGGCTCTCGGCGCGCTCCAGCAGAGCGGCCAGGCTTGCTTCATCGTGGGGATGGAACACCAATACCCGAGCACGCGACAAAAGAGCGGCATTGAGCTCGAATGAGGGATTTTCAGTCGTCGCGCCGACGAGCACGATCGTGCCATCCTCCATCACCGGCAGGAACGAATCTTGCTGAGCCCGGTTGAAGCGATGGATTTCGTCGACGAACAACAAGGTCTGGCGGCCAGACATTTTGCGTGCCCGTGCCATGTCAAAGACCTTCTTGAGATCAGCGACACCGGAGAAGATTGCGGAGATTTGCTCGAACGCCAGATTGGTCTCGTTGGCGAGTAGCCGCGCCACGGTTGTCTTGCCTGTCCCTGGCGGCCCCCAGAAGATCATCGAGCCGAGCGAGCCGGAGCCGATCATGCGCGTCAATGCGCCTTCGGGACCGGTCAGATGCGACTGTCCGGTCACTTCCTTCAACGATTTTGGCCGCAGCCGATCCGCAAGCGGCCGGCTTCTGTCCGATGCCGGATCCTCATGGACTGAAAACAGATCCGCCATATCGTTTATTTGCCTCGTCTAACGAATTACCTGCCGGATTATGGCACCGCCGCGTTCGAAATCGAAGCGCCAAAGTACCGGCTTGGCAGACATTGCCTTGGTCAGGTCGGCCATGGTTTCAATTTCGGCGCCGTTTACTCCACGCACAATGTCACCGGGTTGCAGGCCAATCCTCGCGGCAGGCGTGTTCGGGAAGACCTTGTCCACTGCAACGCCCTCTGTTTCGGATGGCAGGCGCAGACGCGCCGCGCTGCTCGGCGTGAGCTTTAGCACATGCGCGCCGGATAGGGGATTTCTTCCCTGAATGAGCATCTGGTTGTCCAGGGAGTCTGGACCTGGCTTCTCCAGCACAACCGTAATGGTCTTTTCCTTCGACCGGCTGAGCACTTCCAGCTTCACGGTCTTGCCGATCCCTGCCGTGCTCAGGCGATATCCGAGCCCGTCCGGATTTTCGATCCGCATCTCATCCACCGAAAGCACCACATCGCCGACGAGCAACCCGCCTTTTTCCGCCGGACCACCCTTGGTGATATTTGTCACCAGAGCGCCATAGGGTTGCTTCATGCCCAGTCCTTCAGCCACATCCGGCGTCACATTCTGGAAGCTCGCGCCAATATAGGGCCGCTCGAACGTTTCGCCGCCGCCTTTTGCCGTTTCAACAACCGCCCGTACCATATTGGAGGGAATGGCAAATCCGATGCCGATCGATCCGCCAGAACGCGAAAAGATTGCGGTATTGATGCCGATGAGCTTGCCGCTCATGTCGATCAGCGCGCCGCCCGAATTACCCGGGTTGATCGCCGCGTCCGTCTGGATGAAGAAATCGAAATCGGAAATGCCGACGCGCGTGCGCGCCTGTGCCGAAACAATACCGCTCGTCACGGTCTGGCCGACGCCGAAGGGATTGCCGATGGCGAGCACGAGATCACCCACTTCGACCTTGTCGGAATCTGCTAAGGGCAAGGCGGGAAGTGGCTCACCGGCGTCGATCTTCAGGATGGCGAGGTCGGTCGATTCGTCCTTGAGCAGAACTTTCGATTCAAACTCCCGCCCATCGGAAAGGGCCACCTTCACCGTGTCAGCATCGCGGATGACGTGATTGTTCGTCACGATAATGCCTGATGGATCGGCGATTACGCCGGAACCAAGCGAAGATTGCACGCGCGGCGGTCCATTGAACTGCTGCCCACCGAAGAATTGCTCGAAGAACGGGTCTCCGGCAAAGGGCGAACGCGTCTTCACTGCATGAGCCGCATAGACATTGACCACTGCGCCAGCCGTCTGCTTCACCAGTGGCGCAAAGGAAAGCTGCAATTCACTGCGTGTAGCGGGCAGCTGTTTGGTCGTATCGATTGCCGTTTGCGCATGAAGCGGTGTCACCATGCCGGAAAGAACAGCGGTGCATAGGAAAAGTGCCCGCGCCGATGGTGCGACCTTGAAACTCATATCAATCTCCCGAACATACATGAATCAGTCAAACTGTCTCGACCAATGTGGTGATTTCCAAGGGAGATACCAGCCAAGAAACAAAGCAAATTTGAGACATATGATTACAGGGGGTTTCGAACTTCTTGGATCGTTTAATTTGGTATAGGAATATGGCGAAGTGGACAGCGCAACAATAATAGCTGGAAGCCAAGGCTGAAGCAGAATGATAAAGGGCCAGTTCAAAATCTTCCCTTGCGAGGTCGTCGGCATTGAAGTGGTCGAGGCCGCGACACGCCATTCCTTTCCACGACATACGCATGAACAGTACGGCATCGGCGTCATTCACCAGGGCGCGCAGAAATCCCACAGCGGCCGCGGCATGGTGGAAGCAGGTCCCGGCAATGTCATTACCGTCAATCCCGGCGAAGTGCATGACGGCATGCCGATAGGCGATGCCGGGCGCTCCTGGCGTATGCTCTATTTCGCTCCCGCGATTATCGGTGAAGCCGCCGGCGATATGAATGAGGGTGTGCAGAAGACCTGCGAGTTCTCGCAGCCTGTGATGGAGGATGCCAAGACAGCAACGCTGTTCCAGCAGCTCTTCTCCACCATGACAACGACCAGCAACACGTCATCCCAACTCCATCGCGAGGAGCTTCTTTTGAGACTGCTAGAAGGCATCGTGCGTGAGCGAAGCGATCACGATGACTTGTATACTCCACCCCTGCCAATCCGCACGGCAATGGATCTGATCGACGATGAACCGGCCGCTTTAATCACGCTTGCCGATCTTGCCAGGGAAAGCGGCCTGAGCCGGTTCCAGGTTTTGCGCGGCTTTGTCAGGGCTACGGGTTTCACGCCGCACGCCTATCTCATGCAGCGCCGCATTGATCTCGCTCGCCGCCTCATCGCCCGTGGATCGGGACTGGCCGATACCGCCGCCGTCAGCGGTTTCGCCGATCAAAGCCACATGACGCGCCTGTTTGTTCGCACATACGGCGTCTCGCCCGGTGCCTACGCCGCCGCATTCGCCTGATTTTCCGCGTCAGCTGCAATCCTGTTCAAGACGAACAGCTCCGTATCGGTTTCATTCATGTCTACTGAAACCTGCCAAGGAGAGTTTGCTGTGGGCATCGAATTCCTGATCACCTCATTCATTATCGTCGTCTCGCCGGGCACCGGTGTCGTCTACACACTGGCGACGGGCCTCTCGCGGGGCGCAAAGGCGAGCGTCGCAGCAGCATACGGTTGCACCATCGGAATCATTCCGCACATGGCTGCCGCTATCGGAGGATTGGCGGCTATCCTGCACACGAGCGCCCTCGCCTTCCAGACCTTCAAATATGTGGGTGTCGCCTATCTCCTCTATATGGCCTGGAACGCTCTGCGCGAGAAAGGTTCACTCAATGTCGAAAATGAGACCGGCGAACGGTCCACCGCTCAGGTTACGATCACGGCGATCCTGATCAATATCCTCAACCCGAAACTGTCGATTTTCTTTCTGGCGTTTCTGCCGCAGTTCGTCAGCGTCACGGAGCCTCACCCGCTCGTCCGCATGCTTGGCTTGAGCGCAGTCTTCATGCTGATGACCGTTGTTGTCTTCGTTGGCTATGGTCTCTTTGCCGCCTCTGTCCGCGATCAGGTCATCTCGCGGCCGGGGGTATTGACGTGGATGCGCCGGACATTTGCCGGTGCATTTGTGGCGCTGGGAGTCAAACTGGCGCTGGCGGATCGGTAAGGCAGCCTCAAAGCAGTCTGGTCCTTGCACCCATAGCTTTTCCGCCTTCGGCCAGCTTTTTATCGAGAGTGCAGAGTGTAGCGTTGTGATCAATAGCGACAGCCAGATGCAAGGCGTCACCCGCTCTTATACCAAGCGCATATTGATCGGCCAGTTGCGCGGCTGAGTGAAAATGCGTGCCAGTAATTTGAAGAATCTTCACAGAACTTCTTGTCATATGGGCGAATAAAACAAGGGCGCTATTACGGTGAAATATCTCGATCTGTTTTGTTCTCAACTTTGCAGACAGTGCTGAAGAGAATTCGGCGATGGTCCATTCACTTGTCGTTAGCTCTTCAATATTTTGAGCAGCCCGCCAGTCTTGCATGCGATAGCTGCCCGCCTCGGTAGTAAACGCTGTAACAAAAACGGAAGTGTCTACATAAAGCATTCAATAACGGTCTTCATCGCGCATTCTGCGGACAAAATCACCGCCAGACTCTGCTTGTACCGGCATCCCCTCTGTCAGTTTGCGTAAAGCCTCGATATCAATTGGTTTGCGCGGAGATTCTGCGGGTACTAGTCGGGCGACCAATTTCCCCCGGCGCAAAATATCTATGGTCTCGCCAGCCTCTACCTGATTAATGAGTTCGCTCAGATGGGCTTTTGCCTCAGCAAGGTTGACGGTCGCCATTTTGCTCTCCTGACCATTTAACTGGTCATATATAGCGTAGTCGTACCTGCAATTCAAACGGGCAGAATCTGCTCGACTACCTGCCCGCCGTCAGCACCTTCTGGCAGCCTGGCGAAAGCCGTGCCATGTTCTTCCTCAGGCAGGCAATCGCGCGGCCTCCGCCAAGCGCAACCGAACTGCAAAGGGACCTGAAGTCCGGACCGCACTCCTGACGCGCGATTGCCATTTCTTCACGCGGCGTAAACGTCGGTGTGGGTGTGGCAGGCGCAGTTGCAGCGGGAGCCGTCCCCGTAGTAGCCGCCGGTGCAGATTTTCCACCGCCAAGTGCACCAATCGCCTCCTGGCAACCGGCTGACAGGGACGAGCTATGCTGCTGCAAACATGATAGGGCAGCCTGGCCACCTGGTTGCACGCCCGAGCACTGCGCCATGAAATCAGAACGGCAGGCTGATTTGATCGCATTTTGCTGCGCCAGCGTCGGCTGCTGGGCCACTGCAGCACCGGCAAAGACACAAGCCACCAATAATACCGGCAACGCCATTCCTGATAGCAGACGGCAATGGCTATTCGTGATTGCTGTACCGCGTTGCGTATTTTCTTGCCGACTCTTGTTCATCGAACCCTCCCTGGGAACAGGAATCCCACGGACAGGTTGAAGAGGCGATCTGAACGATTCAAGTACGTTACAGTTACACCGGCCAATTTGGAGGCTGAATTCTCGAGAAGCGCCGGCAAATCAAGAAACACAAAAAGGGGGCGCGAGCCCCCTTCTCAATTCTCATAGTGTCGAAGCGTTGATTACGCTGCTTCGGCTTCGTTAGCCTGTTCAGCAGCAACGCGGGCCAGATCCTTGGAACCCTTGGCGCTGGTATCGCGATCGACGAATTCGACAACTGCGAGCGGTGCATTGTCACCGGTGCGGAAGCCTGCCTTCATGATGCGGATATAGCCGCCGTTGCGCTGGCCATAGCGCGGAGCGAGCGTGTCGAACAGCTTGGCTACGAGCTTTGCATCGCGGATTGCCGAAATGGCCTGACGACGAGCGTGCAGATCACCGCGCTTGCCGAGCGTGACAAGCTTTTCAACGATGGGACGAATTTCCTTGGCCTTGGGCAGCGTTGTTACGATCTGCTCATGCTCGATCAAAGATGCAGCCATATTGGCAAACATCGCCTTACGATGGCTGGCAGTCCGGTTAAGCTTGCGGCCTGAATTACCGTGGCGCATGAGCCTTCTCCTTCAGTTTCTCTTTTTCGGGCTCACGGCCCGGGCTTTGTTGTCGGGCAAAAGCCCGGGTTCTTAATACTGGTCTTCGTAACGCTTCGCGAGATCTTCGATGTTCTCCGGCGGCCATGAAGGAACTTCCATACCGAGATGGAGACCCATGGAAGCCAGAACTTCCTTGATTTCGTTCAGCGACTTGCGGCCGAAGTTCGGTGTGCGCAGCATTTCTGCTTCTGTCTTCTGAATGAGATCGCCAATGTAGACGATGTTATCATTCTTCAGGCAGTTTGCCGAACGTACCGAGAGTTCGAGTTCATCGACCTTCTTGAGCAGAGCCGGGTTGAACGCAAGCTCAGTGACCTGTTCCTGCTGAACTTCCTTCTGTGGCTCGTCGAAGTTGACGAAGATCGCCAGCTGGTCCTGAAGAATGCGCGCTGCATAAGCAACGGCATCTTCACCGGAGATCGAACCATCGGTCTCGATCTGCAGGATCAGCTTGTCATAGTCGAGAACCTGACCTTCACGGGTGTTCTCGATCTTGTAGGACACCTTGCGAACCGGCGAATAGAGGCTGTCTACCGGGATCAAGCCGATCGGAGCATCTTCTGCGCGGTTGCGGTCAGCCGGTACGTAACCCTTGCCGGTGTTGACGGTGAATTCCATGCGGATTTCAGCGCCTTCGTCCAGCGTGCAGATCACGTGTTCCGGATTGAGGATTTCGATATCGCCAACGGTCTGGATATCGCCAGCCGTTACGACGCCCGGGCCTTCCTTGCGGACGACCATGCGCTTTGGACCGTCGCTCTCCATATGGATCGCGATTTCCTTGATGTTGAGGACGATGTCCGTCACATCTTCACGCACGCCGGGGATCGACGAGAATTCATGCAGAACGCCGTCGATCTGCACAGCTGTCACGGCAGCACCACGCAGCGAGGACAGGAGCACACGGCGCAAGGCATTGCCGAGCGTCAAGCCGTAACCGCGTTCGAGCGGCTCAGCGACGACCGTTGCCTTTGTCTTCGAGCCGGAGGTCTGGAACTCGACCTTGTTCGGCTTGATCAATTCTTGCCAGTTCTTCTGGATCATTTATTTTTCCTTCATCCTTGCCTTTACCACCATCCAATCGTGGCATTGAGGCGTGGAAACCGCAGAGGAGCTGAAAATCAGCTCATGCGGCCAAATCCTGTCGCAAAAGATTAGACGCGGCGACGCTTGCGCGGGCGGCAGCCATTGTGCGGGATCGGCGTTACATCGCGGATCGATGTAATCGTGAAACCGGCAGCCTGGAGTGCGCGCAGAGCCGATTCACGGCCGGAGCCAGGTCCGCAAACTTCAACTTCGAGCGAACGCATGCCATGTTCCTGTGCCTTCTTGGCGCAGTCTTCAGCAGCCATCTGTGCAGCGAAAGGCGTGGATTTACGCGAACCCTTGAAGCCCTGCGCACCGGCGGAGGACCAGGCAATCGCATTGCCCTGTGCATCCGTGATGGTGATCATCGTGTTGTTGAATGTCGAATTGACGTGGGCAACGCCCGACGAAATATTCTTGCGCTCGCGACGGCGAACGCGCGTGGCTTCCTTGGCCATGGTAGTCCTTTCAGTTGATCTCGACGCCTCCGTATTTCCAGAGGCTCCACCGTGGTTTCAGTTAGAGTGCGAAACCAGCACTTAACTCTGCAAAAAGCAGAACCGGCGCAGCGAACCGCGCCGGAACAAACTTACTTCTTCTTGCCGGCGATTGCCTTGGCAGGACCCTTGCGGGTACGCGCATTGGTATGCGTGCGCTGACCACGAACCGGCAGCGAGCGACGATGACGCAGACCGCGATAGCAGCCCAGGTCCATCAGACGCTTGATGTTCATGGAAACTTCACGACGAAGATCACCTTCAACATGGTAATCACGATCGATCGTTTCACGAATCTGCAAGACTTCCGCATCCGTCAACTGGTTGACGCGACGCTCTGCAGGAATGCCGACTTTCGCGACGATTTCCTGAGCAAACTTTTGACCAATCCCGTGAATGTACTGAAGCGCGATAACAACGCGCTTGTTCGTCGGGATGTTGACGCCAGCGATACGAGCCACGTCTGTTCTCCTTGTTAACCGGCAGAGCTGGAGTGCCAACGCGGCAGCCAGATGACGGGATGAAAAATGATATCCGGGACAAACACAAACGATCAGCCCCGAACCTGCTTTACCGGATCGGCGCCGACCGCTTTATATCCAAGCGAATTTGCGCCGTACTTGAAGGAATCGCTGCGAAAAGTCAACTCCCCCGATAGTTTTTTGTCAGACTTAGAGTTCCGACAGAATTTTTTCGATCGATGCGGTGACATCTTCCATGTCAGCCATGCCATCGACCTTCTTGAGTTTGCCCTTGGCGTAGTAGTAGCCAATCAGTGGCGAGGTCTGTTTGTAGTAAGCCTCCAGGCGCGTGCGCACCGTTTCGGCATTGTCGTCCGGACGGCGCTTGAATTCCGTCGAACCGCACTTGTCGCAGACACCTGCAACATGTGGCTTCTTGTTGGTGTCGTGGTAGCCGGTACCGCACTTCGCGCAGGAATAGCGGCCGGAGATCCGCTCGACGAGGACATTGTCGTCCACTTCGAGTTCGATCACGCAATCGAGTTCAAGACCCTTGTCCGCCAGCATCGCTTCGACCGCATCGGCTTGAACCAATGTGCGTGGATAACCGTCAAGGATGAACCCCTTGGCCGCATCCGGCTGGTCGATGCGTTCGGAAACGATCGCATTGACGATTTCGTCGGAAACCAGGTTGCCGGCATCCATGACAGCCTTGGCCCGCAGGCCAACATCTGTCCCGGCTTTCACCGCCTCGCGCAACATGTCTCCCGTGGAGAGTTGCGGTATGCCCAATTTGTCTACCAAGCGCTGAGACTGAGTTCCCTTACCTGCCCCCGGTGGTCCGAGAAGTATTAATCTCATCTGTTGCGTTTCCCCCCACGGAGCTTCGACTTCTTGATCAGCCCTTCATACTGATGCGCAATCAGGTGACCCTGGATCTGCGCAACCGTATCGAGCGTCACGCTCACGACAATCAACAGCGACGTACCGCCGAGATAGAAAGGAACACCAGCCCACGAGATCAGGAATTCAGGCAGCATGCAGATGATAACAAGATAGATGGCGCCAAGAACCGTGACTCGTGTCAGGACGTAATCGATGTATTCAGCCGTACGCTCGCCGGGGCGAATGCCGGGAATGAAGCCGGAATGCTTCTTCAACTGATCGGCAGTATCCTTCGGGTTGAAGACAAGTGCCGTGTAGAAGAAGGCAAAGAAGACGATCATCGCTGCATAAAGTGCCATATAAGCAGGCTGGCCATGACCAAGTGACGACAGAATTGTCGTCGCCCATGCCGGCATATTCTGGCTATTGGCAAAGCCGGCGATCGTGGCAGGCAGAAGCAGCAGCGACGAAGCGAAGATCGGCGGGATAACGCCCGCTGTATTGAGCTTCAGCGGCAGATGCGAGGTATCGCCCTGGAACATGCGGTTGCCAACCTGGCGCTTCGGATACTGGATCAGAAGGCGGCGCTGGGCACGTTCAACGAAGACGATGATGCCGATGACGGCTATCGTCAGTACGATGACGGCCAGAATGACACCCGTCGACAGCGCACCTGTCCGGCCGAGTTCCAGCGTACCGGAAATAGCCTGTGGCAGGTTTGCGACGATACCGGAGAAGATGATCAGTGAGATACCGTTACCGATACCGCGTGCCGTGATCTGCTCGCCCAGCCACATCAGGAACATGGTGCCACCGACGAGCGTGATGACCGTCGAGAACAGGAAGAACGGACCCGGATCCGTAACAATGCCCTGGCTGCCCTGCAGGCCAACCGCAATCGCGTAGGCCTGAACCGTTGCCAGAAGCACGGTGCCATAACGCGTATACTGGTTGATGACCTTGCGGCCCTGCTCGCCATCCTTCTTCAGCTGCTCCAGAGCCGGAACAACGGAAGTCATCAGCTGGACGATAATCGAAGCCGAAATGTATGGCATGATGCCGAGGGCAAAGATTGCCATTCTTTCAACGGCACCGCCTGCGAACATGTTGAACATGCCGAGGATGCCTTGGGCCTGGTTGTTGAAGGCCTGGGCGAATGCACCGAGATTGATACCCGGCAGCGGGATATAAGTACCAAGCCGGTAAACCAGCAATGCGCCAAGCGTAAACCAAATGCGCTTTTTGAGCTCTTCGGCCTTCGAGAAAGCAGAGAAATTGAGATTTGACGCGAGCTGTTCTGCGGCTGAAGCCATTATAGTCTCCGGTCTGTGCCCGTCAGGGCCTCGCCACCCGAAACGGGAATCGGCGGCTCTACCCAGATATGTGCCCTTGATAAAAGGTACAAGCGGCGATCGTGGAGATCGCCGCCTGAATAGGCATATTTATTCTGCAGCTGCAGGAGCAGCTGGAAGCTTGACGGTACCGCCGGCCTTTTCGATCTTTTCGATCGCAGCCTTGGATGCACCGGAAACCTCGAAGGTTACTGCGGTCGTGATCTCGCCATCGGAAAGCAGACGAACGCCATCCTTGGGGCGGCGAATAACGCCGGCAGCCTTGAGGGCTTCAATCGTGACCGGTGCCTTGGCATCGAGCTTCTTGGCGTCGATGGCAGTCTGGATACGGCCAACCGAAACGGTGTTGAAGTTCTTCGAGAAGATGTTGGTGAAACCGCGCTTAGGCAAGCGACGGTAAAGCGGCATCTGTCCGCCTTCGAAACCGTTGATAGCAACGCCCGAACGCGACTTCTGACCCTTGACACCACGACCGGCAGTCTTGCCGGAGCCCGAACCAATACCACGGCCAACGCGCTTGCGTGCTTTGGTCGCGCCTGGATTTTCACTCAGATCATTGAGTTTCATTTGCTTAATCTCCGGTATCAAGCCTCGTCCACAACGCGGACGAGATGTTGAACCTTTGCAATCATGCCACGTACGGAAGGCGTATCTTCCAATGTACGACGGCGATGCATCTTATTGAGGCCCAGGCCGATCAGCGTTGCGCGCTGTTCTGCCGGACGGCGGATAGGGCTACCGATCTGTTCGACCGTAACCGTCTTACCCTTCTTGTTCTCAACCATGACTTTGTCCTTTAGTCTCTACAGTGAGCAGGAACCCGAAGGCCCTGCCCTGCTGCGCCATCTATGGCCTATTCTTCCGAACCGACCACATCGCGGCGGCGAGCCTGCAGTGTCGAATACTTGATACCGCGCTGAGCAGCGATGTCCTTCGGATGCATCTGATGCTTCAGGGCATCAAACGTCGCGCGAACCATGTTATACGGGTTCGACGAACCGAGTGACTTTGCGACAACGTCCTGCACACCAAGCGTCTCGAATACGGCGCGCATTGGACCACCAGCGATGATACCTGTACCAGCTGTGGCTGCGCGAAGCAGAACCTTGCCGGCGCCATGACGGCCTTCAACATCGTGATGAAGGGTACGGCCCGAACGCAGCGGTACGAAAATCATTTCGCGCTTGGCGGATTCCGTTGCCTTGCGGATAGCTTCCGGCACTTCACGCGCCTTGCCATGACCGAAACCTACGCGGCCCTTCTGATCGCCGACAACGACGAGAGCAGCAAAGCCAAAACGCCGGCCGCCCTTGACGACCTTGGCGACGCGGTTGATATGCACGAGCTTGTCAACGAATTCGCTATCGCGCTCTTCGTTGCGACCGCGATCCTCGCGGCTTCTCTTTTCCTGTGCCATGCTCCTAATTCCTTTTTCTTTTCCGGTAGCACGAATGATGTTTGCGAAATCCGGCTTGCAAGAGACAAGCCCTTGCAGTTCCGGATCCCGAAAGTTTTGCCTTAGAAGCTGAGACCAGCTTCGCGGGCAGCTTCAGCAAGTGCCTTTACACGGCCGTGGTAAATATAAGCACCACGATCGAAGACAACTTCCTTGATGCCGGCCTTGACGGCGCGCTCTGCAACGAGCTTGCCGATGAGTGCCGCTGCTTCCGAATCTGCACCGGTCTTCAGCTTGCCCTTGAGGTCAACTTCGAGAGTGGATGCGGATGCAATCGTATGACCATGCGCATCGTCGATGACCTGCGCATAGATATTCTTTGAAGAACGGTGGACGCTGAGCCGCGGACGGTCACCGGCAACCGCCTTGAGCTGGCGGCGAACACGCGAAGCGCGACGCTGAATGATTTCTTTCGGCGATGCCATGACACGAATTCCTTACTTCTTCTTACCTTCTTTACGAACGATCTTCTCGCCCGCATATTTCACACCCTTGCCCTTGTAAGGCTCTGGGCTACGATATTCGCGAATTTCAGCCGCGACCTGGCCAACCTGCTGCTTGTCGATGCCGGTGACGACGATTTCCGTCGGCTTCGGGACAGCAACCGTGATGCCTTCCGGCACCTGGTAGACCACTTCATGGCTGAAGCCGAGCGACAGCTGCAGGTTCTTGCCCTGCATTGCCGCACGATAGCCAACGCCGCTGATTTCAAGACGCTTTTCGAAACCGTCCTTAACACCTGTGAAGATGTTGACGACCATCGTGCGGCTCATGCCCCACTTCGAACGAGCGATCTTGGAATCGTCGCGCGGATTAACGCTGACGGCACCGTCTTCAAACTTGACCACAACGTCGTCATTGGCGACAAAGGAGAGTTCCCCCTTCGGGCCTTTGGCCTTGATGGTCTGGCCGTCTACGCTGGCTGTTACGCCCTGCGGGACTGCCACGGGTTTTTTACCGATACGAGACATTTTTCAACCTGTCCGTTTCTTCCTGTTACAGCCCGCGCATTAGAATATGCGGCAGAGCAATTCGCCACCAACATTCTGTTCACGTGCCTCGTGATCCGCCATTACGCCCTTCGGCGTCGACAGGATCGAAATACCAAGGCCGTTAGCAACCTGCGGGATCGACTTGACCGAGACGTAAACGCGACGGCCGGGCTTCGAAATACGGGTAATCTCGCGAATTACCGGTACATTCTCAAAATACTTCAGTTCGATTTCGATCTCGGACTTGCCGTTTTCGAAATCAACCTGGCTGTATCCGCGGATATAGCCTTCAGCCTGAAGAACATCCAGAACGCGGGCACGCAGCTTGGAGGCAGGCGTCGAAACCTTGCCCTTCTTGCGCATTGTTGCGTTACGGATACGTGTCAGCATATCGCCGAGAGGATCTGTCATAGACATCCGTCTTCTCCCTTACCAGCTCGACTTCACGACGCCGGGCACCTGGCCGAGCGAACCCAGCTGGCGCAATGCGATACGCGACATTTTGATCTTGCGGTAATAACCGCGCGGACGGCCCGAAACTTCGCAACGGTTGCGAATACGAACCTTGGTGGAATTCCGTGGCAGTTCTGCCAGCTGGATGGTGGCGCGGAAGCGCTCGTCCAACGGCAGCGACTGGTTCATCACGATAGCCTTCAGGCGCGCACGCTTTGCAGCGAAACGTTTTACCAGAAGACCACGGCGCTTGTTCTTTTCGACTGCGCTCGTCTTAGCCATTTCATATACCTCGCTACGCTTGCCGTTACTGGCGGAAGGGGAAGTTGAAGGCGCGCAGGAGAGCGCGTGCTTCATCATCCGTCTTTGCAGTCGTACAAACGATGATGTCCATGCCCCAGATCTGATCAACCTTGTCGTAGTTGATTTCCGGGAACACAATGTGTTCCTTGATGCCCATGGCAAAATTGCCACGACCGTCAAAGCTTTTTGGATTCAAGCCGCGGAAATCTCGAACGCGCGGAAGCGCAATCGTGATCAGACGGTCGATGAATTCATACATGCGCTCTTTACGAAGGGTGACCTTCGTACCGATCGGCATATTCTCACGAACCTTGAAGGTAGCGATCGAATTGCGCGCACGCGTAATAACCGGCTTCTGACCAGCAATCAATGCCAGATCTTCAGCTGCGACAGTTGGCTTCTTGGAGTCAGCAGTTGCTTCACCAACGCCCATATTGAGGACAACCTTGGTGATGCGTGGGATCTGCATCTCGTTGTCGTATTTGAACTCCTCGAGAAGCGCCTTACGTACTACTTCAAAGTACTGCTTCTTCAGACGGGGTTCGATTTTTGCATCAGCCATCGATCAGATCTCCTGAACGCTTTGCTACACGTACCTTCTTGCCGTCCTCGAGGACCTTGAAGCCAACACGGGTCGGCTTACCATCCTTGTCGGCGATAGCAATATTCGACAGATGGAGCGGCGCTTCTTTCGAAATGATGCCGGCTTCCTGGTTCTGTGTCTGCTTCTGGTGACGCTTGACAACATTGATACCGCGAACGAGCGCCTGCTCGTCCTTCGGCAAAACTTTGATTACTTCGCCGGTACGGCCCTTGTCCTTACCAGCAAGAACGACAACGCGGTCGCCTTTACGGATCTTCTGCATCGTCTGCTCCTTACAAAACTTCTGGAGCCAGCGAGATGATCTTCATGTGGCTCTTTGCGCGAAGTTCGCGCGGAACCGGTCCGAAGATACGCGTGCCGATAGGCTCTTTCTTATTGTCGATCAAAACGGCGGCGTTCTTGTCGAAACGAATAACGCTCCCGTCCGCGCGACGGATGTCCTTGGCGGTGCGAACAACCACCGCCTTCATCACGTCACCTTTTTTTACACGGCCGCGCGGAATTGCTTCCTTGATCGAAACGACAATGATGTCGCCGACCGAAGCATATTTCCGCTTCGAACCGCCCAGCACCTTGATGCACATGACACGACGTGCGCCGGAATTATCCGCCACGTCGAGGTTTGTTTGCATCTGAATCATGACTAGCCGCCTTCTTCTTGTTCAACCGGACTGGGCTTTCCTTGCCCCTCGCGATTGCTGCGTACTTACCTACAGATAATTAGCTCGCCGGGGCGTCTGTAACGACAACCCAACGCTTGTCTTTCGAAATCGGCTTCGATTCCTGGATGGAAACGGCATCGCCGACCTTGAACTGGTTATTCTCATCGTGCGCCTTGTACTTCTTGGACTGGCGCACAGTCTTCTGGAGGAGCGGATGCGAATAGCGCCGCTCGACCTTGACCACAACGGTCTTGTCGTTTTTGTCGCTCACGACAACGCCCTGCAGAATGCGTTTAGGCATGGTTTTCTTCCTTAAGCCTTGCTCTCGACCGCTTTTTGGCGGGCGACAGTCTTGATGCGCGCAATATCACGGCGGATCTGCCGGACGCGAGCGGTTTTTTCCAACTGGCCGGTTGCCTTCTGGAAGCGCAGGTTGAACTGCTCTTTCTTCAGGGAACCCAATTCTTCATTCAACTGATCGAGGCTCATCGCCCGGACATCTGCGGATTTCATAACATCCACCCCTTATTCTGCGATGCGCTGAATAAAGCGCGTCTTGACCGAAAGCTTGGCCGCTCCGAGGCGAAGCGCCTCACGAGCGATTTCTTCCGAAACGCCGTCGAGCTCGAACATGACGCGGCCTGGTGCGACACGGGAAGCCCAATAGTCAACCGAACCCTTACCTTTACCCATGCGGACTTCAGTAGGCTTCGATGTGACCGGTACATCCGGGAAAATCCGGATCCACACACGACCGGCACGTTTCATGTGACGGGTAATTGCACGGCGAGCGGCTTCGATCTCACGCGCCGTAACGCGGTTCGGCTCGAGGGCCTTCAGGCCGAAAGCACCAAAATTAAGATCCGTGCCGCCCTTCGACGCGCCGTGGATACGGCCCTTGAACTGCTTGCGGAACTTTGTGCGCTTAGGCTGCAGCATTGTTCTCTACTCCAAAATTCTCGTTTCCGAAAGACGCTATTTAAGCGTTTTCGCGGCGACGGCCCGAACCCTGATGGCTTGCATCGCCCTCGACAGCACGGCGCTCGGAAGCCATTGGATCGTGTTCAAGGATTTCGCCCTTGAAGACCCAGACCTTGACGCCGCAAATGCCATAAGCGGTATGTGCTTCAGCAGTTCCGTAATCGATATCGGCACGAAGTGTATGCAAAGGCACGCGGCCTTCACGGTACCATTCCATACGAGCAATTTCCGCACCGCCGAGACGGCCCGAGCAATTGATACGAATGCCTTCTGCACCAAGACGCATTGCCGACTGAACGGCGCGCTTCATGGCACGGCGGAATGCAACACGGCGTTCCAGCTGCTGAGCAATGGACTGAGCAACGAGAACCGCATCTGTTTCTGGCTTGCGGACTTCAACGATATTGAGTGCGGCATCTGCATTGGTCATTTCTGACAGCTTGCGGCGCAGCTTCTCGATATCGGCGCCCTTCTTGCCGATGATCAGACCCGGACGTGCAGCGTGGATCGTGACGCGGCACTTCTTGTGCGGACGCTCGATCACCACCTTGGAAATGGCGGCCTGCTTCAGTTCGTCCATCAGATACTTGCGGATCTTCAGGTCTTCATGCAGCAGCTTGCCGTATTCACCTGTGTTCGCGTACCAACGCGAGTCCCAGGTCCGATTGATGCCAAGGCGGAAGCCAATCGGATTAATCTTCTGGCCCATTATGCGGCCTCCCCTTTTTCCTCAGCTTCGCGAACGACGATCGTCAGATGCGAGAATGGCTTCTCGATCCGGCTTGCACGACCGCGACCACGAACATGGAAACGCTTCATCACGACTGACTTGCCAACGTAGGCTTCAGCAACAACCAGAGCATCAACATCCAGGTCATGGTTGTTTTCTGCGTTGGCGATAGCTGATTCGAGAGTCTTTTTCACCGTGCCTGCAATCCGCTTGCGCGAAAATTCCAGATCGGCAAGAGCGGCATTAACCTTCTTGCCACGGATCAGAGCAGCCACCAGATTAAGCTTCTGAGGGCTGATGCGGAGCGTACGGGCAACGGCTTTCGCCTCGTTGTCCTTAAGCTGGCGCGGAGCCTTAGCCTTGCCCATCTTTATTTCCTCTTCGCTTTCTTGTCCGCGCCGTGCCCGTAATAGGTACGCGTCGGGGCGAATTCACCAAACTTGTGTCCGATCATCTCTTCGTTGACCGAAACAGGAACGTGCTTGTTACCGTTGTACACGCCGAACGTCAGACCGACGAACTGCGGCAGGATCGTGGAGCGCCGGCTCCAGATCTTGATAACTTCACTGCGACCGCCCTCACGTACCTTCTCAGCCTTCTTGAGAAGATAGCCATCGATGAACGGGCCTTTCCAAACTGAACGAGCCATTTCAGACTACCTCTCTTACTTCTTGCGCTGATGACGCGAACGAGCGATGAACTTGTCCGTCGACTTATTGGAGCGCGTCTTCTTGCCCTTCGTGGGTTTGCCCCACGGAGAAACTGGATGACGTCCACCCGACGTACGGCCTTCACCACCACCGTGGGGGTGATCGACCGGGTTCATGGCAACACCGCGAACGTGCGGACGCTTACCGAGCCAACGGCTGCGACCTGCCTTGCCAAGGCTGATATTGCCATGGTCAGGATTGGATACTGCACCGACCGTGGCAAAGCACGAACCGTGGACGAGGCGCTGTTCACCTGAATTCAGGCGAAGGATTGCCATGCCCTGGTCGCGGCCAACGAGCTGCGCATAGGTACCGGCGGAGCGAGCGATCTGACCGCCCTTGCCTGGCTTCATCTCCACATTGTGGATGATGGTGCCGACCGGGATCGAAGACAAAGGCATCGCATTGCCCGGCTTTACGTCCGTCTGTGCGCCAGCAATAACGCTGTCGCCAACGGCCAGACGCTGCGGAGCCAGGATGTAGCTCAGCTCGCCATCTTCGTAGCGGATGAGCGCAATGAATGCGGTCCGGTTTGGATCGTATTCAAGGCGTTCAACCTTGGCAGCAACATCGTGCTTGCGACGCTTGAAGTCGACGAAGCGGTATGTGCGCTTGTGTCCGCCACCCTGGTAACGTGCAGTCACGCGACCGGAGTTGTTACGACCACCCTTCGACGACAGACCCTCGGTCAAAGCCTTGACAGGCTTGCCCTTGTAGAGCTCCGAACGGTCCACAATCACCAGCTGACGCTGGCTTGGTGTGGTTGGATTGTATTTTTTGAGTGCCATTGTCTTTACTCCACGGCCCCTCAGAGACCAGTCGAAACATCGATCGACTGGCCTTCGGCGAGCGTCACGACTGCTTTCTTGACATCACTCTGGCGCCCGACGATGCCGCGGAACCGCTTCACCTTGCCTTTGCGCACAGCTGTATTGACTGCCGTAACCTTCACGCGGAACAGCGCTTCGACTGCGGCCTTGATTTCCGGCTTCGTTGCCTTGCGGGCTACGTTGAAGACGACCTGGTTGTTTTCGGAAACCAGGGTCGACTTTTCCGTAATGACCGGGCTGACGATCACGTCGTAGTGGCGAAGATCAGTCATTTGAAACGCTCCTCGAGAGCTTCAACTGCTGCCTTGGAAAGCACGAGCTTGCCACGACGCAGAATGTCGTAAACATTGATGCCCTGGATCGGCAGAACATCGATGTTCGGGATGTTCGAAGCAGCGCGACGGAAATTCGCATCGATCTCGGCACCGCCGATGAGAAGCGCATTTTCGAGGCCAAGCTTGGCGAACTGCGAAACAAGTACCTTTGTCTTGGCTTCGGCCGACAGAAGATCATCGACGATGATCAGGTCGGAAGCCTTGACCTTGGCGGACAGGGCATGACGAAGCGCAAGGGCGCGGACCTTCTTCGGCAGGGCATGATCGTGGCTGTGAACAACCGGACCGTGAGCCTTGCCGCCGCCGCGGAACTGCGGTGCACGTGCCGAATGGTGACGGGCGCGGCCCGTACCCTTCTGCTTGTACATCTTGGCGCCGGTGCGTGCGATTTCCGAACGGCCCTTTGCCTTGTGCGTTCCCTGCTGCTTGCGGGCGAGCTGGTAACGGACCATGCGCTGAAGGATATCGTCGCGCGGCTCAAGACCGAAAATCTCCTCGGAGAGTTTCACCTTGCCGGCATCGACGCCTTCAAGTGTTGTAATCGAAAGGTCCATTATTCGGCTCCCTCAGTTGTCTGCGCCACTTCTGCATCAGACACAGCGGCTGTACCGTTAGCTGCCTGGCGGAGACCAGCTGGCTTCGGAGCATTGTCCGGCAGCGCTACCTTGACGGCATCGCGTACCAGGATCCATGCACCCTTGGAACCAGGAACTGCACCACGAACCAGAATGAGGCCACGATCGAGGTCAGTCGAAACGACTTCGATGTTCTGTGTTGTCACGCGGGTCTGACCCATGTGACCGGCCATCTTCTTGCCCTTGAACACCTTGCCCGGATCCTGACGCTGACCGGTAGAACCGTGAGCGCGGTGGGTGACCGAGTTACCGTGCGTAGCGCGGTGACCGCCGAAGTTATGGCGCTTCATCGAACCGGCAAAACCCTTACCGATCGAAGTACCAGTCACATCGACCTTCTGGCCGGCAACGTAATGTTCGGCAGTGATCTCAACACCGACATCAAGAAGATTGTCGGCAGAGACGCGGAATTCCGCGACTTTCGCCTTTGGCTCAACGGAAGCCGTCGCGAAATGACCGCGCAAGCTCTTCGTTGTATTCTTTACCTTGGCCAGACCAACACCGAGCTGAACGGCAGTGTAGCCATTCTTCTCGACTGTACGCTGAGCCACAACCTGACAATTCTCCATCCGGAGTACTGTCACCGGCACATGCTCGCCTGCGTCGTTATAGACGCGAGTCATGCCCAGCTTCTGTGCAATTACACCTGAACGCATCGGTTCGTCCTTCCGTCCTCAAGCCTTACAGCTTGATCTCGACATCAACACCAGCGGAAAGATCGAGCTTCATCAGCGCGTCTACAGTCTGCGGGGTTGGGTCTACGATATCGAGAAGACGCTTATGTGTGCGCATCTCGAACTGCTCGCGGCTCTTCTTGTCGATGTGCGGCGACCGGTTAACAGTGAACTTCTCGATCCGTGTAGGAAGCGGGATCGGTCCGCGCACGTTGGCACCGGTACGCTTGGCAGTCGACACGATTTCCCGCGTCGAATCGTCAAGGATCCGATGATCAAACGCCTTGAGGCGAATGCGGATGTTTTGACCGTTCATTTCATCTTTTCCTTGTTTAGCGGAGACGCCCTATAGCAGGCGCCTCTGCATAAAACCTTAATTTTACTCAATGATCGACGATACGATGCCTGCACCGACGGTGCGGCCACCTTCACGGATAGCGAAGCGCAGCTTCTCTTCCATCGCGATCGGCACGATCAGCGTCACATCGACTGCGATGTTGTCGCCGGGCATGACCATTTCCGTGCCTTCCGGCAGCGTCACTACACCCGTCACGTCGGTCGTGCGGAAGTAGAACTGCGGACGGTAGTTGGTGAAGAATGGCGTATGACGGCCACCTTCATCCTTCGTCAGGATATAGGCTTCTGCCTTGAACTTGGTGTGCGGCTTGACCGAACCTGGCTTGGCAAGGATCTGGCCGCGCTCGACGCCTTCACGGTCAACACCGCGAAGCAAGGCACCGATGTTGTCGCCAGCCTGGCCCTGATCGAGCAGCTTGCGGAACATTTCAACGCCGGTCACCGTCGTCTTCGACGTCGGCTTGATGCCGATGATCTCGACTTCTTCGCCGACCTTGACGATCCCGCGCTCAACGCGGCCCGTCACAACCGTACCACGGCCGGAGATCGAGAACACGTCTTCGATCGGCATCAGGAACGGCAGGTCAACCGGACGCTCTGGCGTCGGAATGTACTTGTCGACTTCCGCCATCAGCGCGCGTACCGCGTCTTCGCCGATTTCCTTGTTGGAGTCTTCCAGCGCAGCCAAAGCCGAACCCTTGACGATCGGAATGTCGTCGCCCGGGAAGTCGTACTTCGACAGAAGCTCGCGTACTTCCAGCTCAACCAGTTCGAGCAGCTCGGCATCGTCAACCTGGTCGACCTTGTTCAGGAACACCACAATCGCCGGAACGCCAACCTGACGGGCCAGAAGAATGTGCTCGCGCGTCTGCGGCATCGGGCCGTCGGCAGCCGACACAACCAGGATCGCGCCGTCCATCTGTGCCGCACCGGTGATCATGTTCTTCACATAGTCGGCGTGGCCGGGGCAATCGACGTGCGCATAGTGGCGCGCCGCCGTCTCATATTCAACGTGCGCCGTCGAGATCGTGATGCCGCGCGCCTTTTCTTCCGGCGCTGCGTCGATCTGATCGTACGCCTTGTACTCTCCAAAATACTTCGTAATCGCTGCCGTCAACGACGTCTTGCCATGGTCAACGTGACCAATCGTGCCAATGTTGACGTGCGGCTTGTTACGTTCAAACTTGCTCTTAGCCATCTGAGCTCTCCGTTATATGTTCGCCTGCTCAGGCTTACTGACAACTGTCACGCGCAACCGGTTGGTTACGCAAACTTCTTCTGAATTTCCTGTGCGACTGCTGTCGGAACAGGTTCGTAGTGATCGAACTGCATGGTGTACTGTGCACGACCCTGGCTCATCGAACGCAGGTTGCTCACATAACCAAACATGTTGGCCAGCGGCACGTTTGCATTGACGACGGTCGCGATACCACGAGCTTCCGTGCCCGAGATCTGCCCACGACGTGAGTTCAGATCGCCGATCACGTCACCGACGTAATCTTCAGGGGTTACAACCTCGACCTTCATGATCGGCTCGAGCAGCTGGGCACCGGCCTTCTGCGCACCTTCGCGGAATGCAGCGCGAGCTGCGATTTCGAAGGCGAGAACCGAGGAGTCCACATCGTGGTAGGCACCGTCGATCAGCGTGGCTTTCACGCCGAGCATCGGGAAGCCTGCGAGCGGACCCGCACCCATGACGCTCAAGATACCCTTCTCAACGCCAGGGATGTATTCCTTCGGAATTGCACCGCCGACGATCTTCGATTCAAAGATGAACTCGTCGCCATCATGCGGCTCGAAGATAACCTTGATACGGGCGAACTGACCCGAACCACCCGACTGCTTCTTGTGCGTGTAATCGATTTCAGCCTTACGGGTGATCGATTCACGGTAGGCAACCTGCGGGTTACCGACATTCGCCTCGACCTTGAACTCGCGGCGCATACGGTCCACGAGAATGTCGAGATGAAGCTCGCCCATGCCGGAAATGATAGTCTGGCCGGATTCTTCGTCCGACTTGACGCGGAAGGAGGGATCTTCAGCAGCAAGACGATTAAGCGCGAGGCCCATCTTTTCCTGGTCAGCCTTGGTCTTCGGCTCGATCGCGATCGAGATAACTGGCTCCGGGAAGACCATACGTTCCAGGATAACCGGCTTCAGCGGATCGCAAAGCGTGTCACCCGTTGTGGTTTCCTTGAGGCCTGCCAAGGCAACGATGTCACCGGCAAACGCTTCTTCGATGTCTTCACGCGAATTGGAATGCATCTGCAGCATGCGGCCGATACGTTCGCGCTTCAGCTTTACCGTGTTATCGAGCGAAATGCCCTTGGTCAGCTTGCCGGAGTAGATGCGGCAGAACGTCAGCGAACCAACGAACGGGTCGTTCATGATCTTGAACGCCAGCATCGACAAAGGCTCTTCGTCGGACGACTTGCGAACTGTTTCTGCATCGGTCTTCGGATCAATACCCTTGATCGCCGGAACATCCACCGGCGAAGGCAAGAATTCGACGACACCATCAAGAAGCGGCTGTACACCCTTGTTCTTGAAAGCAGAACCGCAGAATACCGGATGGAATTCCACGCGGCAGGTGCCGATACGGATCAACTGACGCAGCTTATCATTGTCCGGCATGTTGCCTTCGAGATAGGCTTCTGTCGCAGCTTCGTCGACTTCGACAGCAGTCTCGATCAGCATTTCGCGGAATTCTTCCGCCTTCGCGTGGAGGTCAGCAGGGATCTCTACGACGTCCCACTGCGCACCCAGCTGTTCGTCGCGCCAAACAAGGGCCTTCATCTCGATCAGATCGACGACGCCCTTGAACTCGTTTTCAGCGCCGATCGGCAGCTGCATGACGAGCGCCTTGGCACCAAGACGGGTTTTGACCATGTCGACGCAGCGATAGAAATCGGCGCCGGTCTTGTCCATCTTGTTGACGAAGATCATGCGCGGGACATGATACTTCTCGGCCTGACGCCAGACGGTTTCAGTCTGCGGCTCAACACCGGCATTGGCATCGAGCAGTGCAATCGCACCGTCGAGAACGCGCAGCGAACGCTCTACTTCAATCGTGAAGTCAACGTGGCCCGGGGTGTCGATGATGTTGAAGCGGCGCTTCTTGCCGTCACGGCCGGTCCAGTAGGTGGTGGTCGCAGCGGAAGTGATCGTGATGCCACGCTCCTGCTCCTGCTCCATCCAGTCCATGGTTGCGGCGCCATCATGTACTTCACCGATCTTGTGCGACTTACCGGTGTAATAAAGGATACGCTCGGTGGTCGTGGTCTTGCCGGCGTCGATGTGCGCCATGATACCGAAATTACGGTAGTCTTCGATTTTATATTCGCGGGCCATGATAGGGTGCCTTCAAGAATAGGGTTTCGACGATTACCAGCGGTAATGCGAGAATGCGCGGTTGGCTTCTGCCATGCGATGCGTGTCTTCACGCTTCTTCACAGCCGAGCCACGGTTGTTCGCAGCATCCAGGAGTTCACCGGACAGGCGATCGATCATCGTCGTCTCATTGCGGCCGCGGGCTGCATTGATGAGCCAACGGATAGCAAGAGCCTGACGACGCTCCGGACGAACATCGACCGGAACCTGGTACGTTGCACCACCAACGCGGCGCGAACGTACTTCTACGTGCGGCGCTACATTGTCGAGAGCCTGATGGAACAGGGCAACCGGCTCCTGCTTGCTCTTGGACTCAACGGACTCAAGCGCACCGTAAACGATACGCTCAGCAATTGACTTCTTGCCATGATGCATGACTGCATTCATGAACTTGGTCAGAACGAGATCGCCGAACTTCGGATCCGGATTGATCTCACGCTTTTCTGCACTATGGCGTCTGGACATATTCTTTGTCTCTTATCTGCATCGGGTTGACCTACCTGGTGGCCAAAGTCCCGGAAAATCTTACTTCGGACGCTTCGCACCGTACTTGGAACGGCGCTGCTTGCGGTTCTTGACGCCCTGGGTATCCAGAACACCACGGATGATGTGGTAACGAACACCCGGCAAATCCTTTACACGGCCGCCGCGGATCATCACGACGGAGTGTTCCTGAAGGTTATGCCCCTCACCCGGAATATATCCGATGACTTCAAATCCGTTCGTCAGACGCACCTTGGCGACCTTACGGAGAGCCGAATTCGGCTTCTTCGGTGTCGTCGTATAGACGCGAGTGCAAACGCCGCGCTTCTGCGGGTTTTCCTGCAGAGCAGGGACTTTATTGCGCTTTACCGGCGCAGTGCGCGGCTTGCGGATCAGCTGGTTTACGGTAGGCATTCAACCTTCCCTCTTTCACAAATCTCGTATCTTCGCCCGTCAGGGCCGTTTCAGCGCCATGCTCATGCACGAATTCGGGCGATTAAACCACCGCGAGGTGGTTGCCCGAATAAAAGCAGAGGAAGCCCTGTGGCTTCATGCGAGCGGCAAATTGCATTTCGATCGTAAAACGAACCCTGTTTGAGATGAACTCCAGAGCGTGTCGCTCCGAAACAGCCAATCTCACATCGGCTCAGATGGGCTGCTGATACTTGGTCCCTAGGCTCTCGTCAAGCCTGAACCCCAAATATTATTAAGGTTTGCAGCGTTTGCAGGCGCTTTGTGGCCTGAATGAAAGATAGTTTCGCCGACGAGGCATTAATTCAAGCAAAATTTCAATTCGTGCACAGCGTTTTCATGCCGGTTTATGCTAAGAGGCGTCAAAATATCCACTCTGCACCCTTAAAACCTGGAATCGGGAATCATTCAATGTCATCTGCACCATCCGAGTCGAAACCCGTCCAGCTCATCGTCGCCGATGTCTGGAAGAACAAGGAAGACGAGCCGCGGCAGGTGCATCTGCTCCTGATGACCGAGGACACCGACAATCTCGTCAACATCGCCCTGCAGATCCTTGCCAATGAAGGCTATGACGAGGCGGAGCTGCTCGAGATCGGGACGCTGACCGAAGAGCCGGAAGAGGAACCCCACCTATCTGCTTACAAGAACGCCCTCACCGGTCAGGCTGCACTCATTGAGTTTAATGAGTAGCCCCGTTAGCTGACGGCAATTGTCCATTCTCATAAGGACTTTGCACGTCTTCGTGCGAATCTCATACGGAGAATGGCAAATCCCGCACGAGAATCGGCGATTCTGGTACAAGATTATCCACTCCAGATAGCACTTCAGGTGCACCCAGTTGAATCCTGAAACGAAAAGGCCGCCCGCGATTTCTCGTGGGCGGCCTTTTTCATTGGTTGACGAACCGGCTTATTCGGCCGGCTGGCCTGTCATGTCCGTCAGCATCGGGCCAGCCTTCACAGCCGTTGCACCCGACTCCTTGCGGCGCTCGTCGATGATCAACTCGTCGCGGGCTCCGGCAATGCGGCGGATCTGCTTGACCGTGCCGCCGGTACCTGCCGGGATCAGACGTCCAACAATGACGTTTTCCTTCAGGCCCTGCAGAGCATCCATCTTGCCGGCAACAGCGGCTTCCGTGAGGACGCGCGTTGTTTCCTGGAAGGACGCTGCCGAGATGAACGACGGCGTCTGCAGCGAGGCTTTGGTGATGCCGAGCAGCACAGGAGTGCCGTAGCCTGGCTTCTTGCCATCCTCTTCAAGACGCTCGTTGATTTCGTCCAGCTCGATCCGGTCAACATGATCGCCGGGGATGAAGCCGGTGTCGCCGGACTCGGTGATCTCGACCTTCTGCAGCATCTGACGAACAATCACTTCGATGTGCTTGTCGTTGATCAGAACGCCCTGCAAACGATAGACTTCCTGGATTTCGTTAACGAGGTAGGAAGCCAGAGCCTCCACGCCCTTGATGGCCAGGATGTCATGCGGTGCCGGGTTGCCGTCGAGGATATAATCGCCCTTTTCAATGGCATCGCCGTCCTGAAGATGGAAAGGCTTGCCCTTGGGGATCAGATACTCGACAGGCTCAAGCGTCTCGTCGTTCGGTTCGATGACGATGCGACGCTTGTTCTTGTAATCGCGGCCGAAGCGAACCGTACCATCGATTTCGGCGATGATCGCATGATCCTTCGGACGACGGGCTTCGAACAGTTCCGCAACGCGCGGCAGACCACCGGTGATGTCCTTGGTCTTGGCGCTTTCCATCGGAATACGGGCAAGAACGTCACCCGCCTTCACGTGCGAGCCGGGCTCGACCGAAAGGATCGATTCCACGGACAGCTGGAAGCGTGCATCGCCACCCTTTGCAAGTTTCAGAACCTTGCCGGCCTTGTCCTTGACGACGATGGCAGGCTTCAGATCCGAACCGCGCGGGGTCGAACGCCAGTCGATAACCACGCGCTTGGTGATACCGGTGGACTCGTCCGTCGTTTCCGTAACCGAGAGGCCATCGACCATGTCTTCGAATTCGACATGACCTTCGACTTCCGTCATGACCGGACGGGTATACGGATCCCACTCGGCCACACGCTGGCCACGCTTAACGTTATCGCCGTCATCGACATAGATACGCGAACCGTAGGTGACGCGGTGTGTAGCGCGTTCCTTGCCGGTCGCATCGAGGATGACGACGGCCATGTTGCGGCCCATGACGACCAGATGGCCATCAGAGTTACGCACCACGTTGCGGTTGCGGATCTGCACGGTGCCTTCATAGCTGGCTTCGAGGAACGACTGATCGACCACCTGTGCCGTACCACCAAGGTGGAACGTACGCATCGTCAACTGCGTGCCTGGCTCACCGATCGACTGAGCAGCGATAACGCCGACAGCTTCACCCTGGTTGACCGGCGTACCACGGGCCAGATCGCGGCCGTAGCACTTGGCGCAGATGCCGCCACGGGTCTCACAGGTAAGAGCCGAACGGATGCGGATCGACTGAACGCCAGCCTTCTCGATGGCATCGACATCGAATTCGTCGATGATGTTGCCACCGGTGACAAGCACGTCGCCCGAAATCGGATGCAGGATGTCTTCGAGTGCCGTACGGCCGAGAACACGCTGGCCGAGGGTCGCAACAACCTGGCCGGCATCAACGATCGGCTGCATGGTGAGGCCCGTCGTCGTGCCGCAATCCACGGAGATGACAATGCAATCCTGCGCGACGTCAACAAGACGGCGTGTCAGATAACCGGAGTTAGCCGTCTTCAAGGCGGTGTCGGCGAGACCCTTGCGGGCACCGTGGGTCGAGTTGAAGTACTCGTTCACGGTCAGGCCTTCCTTGAAGTTCGAAATGATCGGCGTTTCGATGATTTCGCCCGAAGGCTTGGCCATCAGACCGCGCATACCGCCCAGCTGACGCATCTGGTTCGGCGAACCACGAGCACCGGAGTGCGACATCATGTAGATCGAATTCATCTGCTTCTGGCGGCCAGTAACAGGATCGAACTCGACGGCCTTGATGCGCGCCATCATTTCATCGGCGACCTTCTCGGTGCACTTGCCCCAAGCGTCAACGACCTTGTTGTACTTCTCGCCCTGAGTGATCAGGCCGTCATTGTACTGCTGCTCATATTCGGTTGCCAAAGCTTCGGTTTCAGCAACCAGCTTCGCCTTGGTTTCCGGAATGACCATGTCGTCCTTGCCGAAGGAAATACCGGCGCGGCAGGCATGGCTGAAGCCGAGCTGCATGATGCGATCGCAGAAAATGACCGTCTCTTTCTGACCGCAATGGCGATAGACCGTGTCGATCATCTTGGAGATGTTCTTCTTGGTCATTTCCTGATTGCAGATGTCGAAAGGCACATTGTGATGCTTCGGCAGAAGCTCACCGATGATCATGCGGCCAGGCGTGGTCTCGAAAATCTTCGACGTCGGCTTGCCGTCCGCATCAATGCTCTTGAAGCGGCCCTTGATCTTGGTGTGCAGGGTAACAGCACCGCTGCCGATGGCATGGTGAAGTTCGCCCATATCGGCAAAGGCCATGCCCTCGCCCGGCTCCTTAGCCGCAACGATCGACAGATAGTACAGCCCCAGAACCATGTCCTGCGACGGAACGATAACCGGCAGACCGTTTGCGGGATGCAGGATGTTGTTCGTCGACATCATCAGAACGCGTGCTTCAAGCTGCGCTTCCAGGGAAAGCGGAACGTGAACAGCCATCTGGTCACCGTCGAAGTCCGCGTTGAAAGCGGTACAGACGAGCGGATGCAGCTGGATTGCCTTGCCTTCGATCAGGGTGGGTTCGAATGCCTGGATACCAAGACGGTGCAGCGTCGGCGCACGGTTCAGGAGAACCGGATGCTCGCGGATGACCTCGTCAAGAATATCCCAGACTTCCGGCTTTTCCTTTTCAACCAGCTTCTTTGCCTGCTTGACGGTCGAGGAATACCCCTTGGCGTCAAGACGGGCATAGATGAACGGCTTGAACAGTTCGAGCGCCATCTTCTTCGGCAGACCGCACTGGTGCAACTTCAGTTCCGGACCGGTCACGATGACCGAACGGCCGGAATAGTCGACGCGCTTGCCGAGCAGGTTCTGACGGAAGCGGCCCTGCTTGCCCTTGAGCATGTCGGACAGCGACTTCAGCGGACGCTTGTTGGCACCGGTGATAACACGGCCGCGACGGCCATTGTCGAACAACGCATCAACCGATTCCTGAAGCATGCGCTTCTCGTTGCGGATGATGATGCCGGGAGCGCGCAGTTCGATCAGGCGCTTCAGACGGTTGTTACGGTTGATCACGCGGCGATAAAGATCGTTCAGATCGGACGTTGCAAAACGGCCGCCATCCAACGGAACCAGAGGACGCAGGTCCGGCGGAATGACCGGAACGATCTTCATGATCATCCATTCCGGACGGTTGCCCGACTCCAGGAAGTTCTCGACGATCTTCAGACGCTTCATCAGCTTCTTCTGCTTCAGATCCGAAGTGGTCTCGGCGAGTTCTGCACGCAGATCGCCGGCGATCTTCTCCAGATCCATCGAAGCCAGAAGTTCATGAATGGCTTCCGCGCCGATCAGAGCGGTGAAGGCGTCCTCACCGTACTCATCGACTGCGATCATGTATTCTTCTTCCGAAAGGAGCTGGTGCTCCTTAAGGGCAGTCAGGCCTGGCTCGGTCACGATGTAGTTCTCGAAATAGAGAACGCGCTCGATGCCCTTGAGGGTCATGTCGAGCAACGTGCCGATACGGCTGGGCAAAGACTTCAGGAACCAGATGTGCGCAACCGGAGCTGCGAGTTCGATATGGCCCATGCGCTCACGGCGAACGCGTGACAGCGTGACTTCCACACCGCACTTTTCGCAGATGATGCCCTTGTATTTCATGCGCTTGTACTTGCCGCACAAGCATTCATAGTCCTTGATCGGCCCGAAGATCCGAGCACAGAAGAGACCATCCCGCTCCGGCTTGAAGGTGCGGTAGTTGATCGTCTCCGGCTTCTTGATCTCACCGTATGACCAGGACAGAATCTTCTCAGGGCTGGCGATCGAAATCCGGATGGAATCGAATGCCTGCACAGGCACCTGAGGATTGAAAAGATTCATGACCTCTTGGTTCATGCCGTTTCTCCATGGGGCAGAAAGTGCCCTCTGCTTGCGATGGATATCCGCCGCCGCGGTCCATCTAGATCAAATGCCGCTTCTGCAGCGGCTCGAAACAAACTGGTCGGGTGCGCAGCGGACTGCGCACCCTTCCCTTTTTACTCTGCAGCGTCCGGCAAAGCCTGTTGCTGTTCCTGCTGACGCGTATCGTCCAGCTCGACGTTAAGTCCGAGCGAGCGCATTTCCTTGACGAGAACGTTGAAGCTCTCCGGAATACCGGCCTCGAACGTATCGTCGCCACGGACGATCGCTTCATAGACCTTGGTACGACCGGCGACGTCATCGGACTTGACCGTAAGCATTTCCTGCAGCGTGTAAGCCGCACCGTATGCTTCGAGGGCCCAGACCTCCATTTCACCGAAGCGCTGGCCGCCGAACTGGGCTTTACCACCCAGGGGCTGCTGCGTAACGAGCGAGTATGGTCCGATCGAACGGGCGTGGATCTTGTCGTCGACCAGATGGTGCAGCTTCAGCATGTAGATGTAGCCGACAGTCACCTGACGATCGAAAGTTTCACCCGTACGTCCATCGTAGAGCGTCGACTGACCCGAGGACTTCAGGCCCGCCTGTTCCAGCATCACGTTGATGTCCGGTTCATGCGCACCATCAAACACCGGTGTTGCAATCGACACGCCGCGCTTCATCTGTTCGCCAAGACGCACGATGCTCTCGTCGTCATAGTTGCGAACCGGCTCATTGCGGTCATTGTCCGGAATGATCGACTCAATCGTCGCCCGCAGCGGACCAATGTCGCCGTTACCCTGTGCGTGCTGTGCCTTGTAGGCTTCGATCAGTTCCCCGATCTTCTTGCCCATTCCGGCGCAGGCCCAGCCCAGATGCGTTTCAAGGATCTGCCCGACATTCATGCGGCTTGGCACGCCAAGCGGATTGAGCACGATGTCGACATGCGTCCCGTCTTCAAGGAACGGCATATCCTCAACAGCGGCGATACGCGAAACAACGCCCTTGTTGCCGTGACGGCCAGCCATCTTGTCGCCTGGCTGGATCTTGCGCTTCACAGCGACAAAGACCTTGACCATCTTCATGACGCCTGGAGGCATCTCGTCGCCGCGCTGGACCTTCTCGACCTTGTCCATGAAGCGCTGCTCGAGCAGCTTCTTGGAGTCGTCGTACTGGTTGCGCAGAGCTTCGATTTCGCCCTGGATCTTCTCGTCCTCGACAGCAAACTGCCACCACTGGGAACGCGGGTATTCGCCCATGACGTCCTGTGTAACGACAGTACCCTTCTTGAACGCCTTCGGTCCGGCAACGGCAGACTTGCCATTGAGAACATCGGCCAGACGGCCATAGACGTTGCGGTCCAGGATTGCCTGTTCGTCGTCGCGGTCCTTGGCCAAACGCTCGATTTCCTCGCGCTCGATAGCCATGGCGCGCTCGTCCTTTTCAACGCCGTGGCGATTGAAAACGCGAACTTCCACAACCGTACCGTAGGTCCCGGGCGGCATGCGCATCGAGGTGTCACGAACGTCCGAAGCCTTCTCACCGAAGATGGCGCGCAGAAGCTTCTCTTCCGGCGTCATCGGGCTTTCGCCCTTCGGCGTGATCTTGCCGACGAGGATATCGCCAGGCTGAACTTCGGCACCGATATACACGATACCGGCTTCGTCCAGGTTCTTCAGCGCTTCTTCCGAAACGTTCGGAATGTCACGCGTGATTTCTTCCGGTCCAAGCTTCGTGTCGCGGGCCATGACTTCGAACTCCTCGATATGGATCGAGGTGAACACGTCATCCGAAACGATCTTTTCAGACAGAAGGATGGAGTCTTCGTAGTTGTAGCCATTCCACGGCATGAACGCGACGAGCACGTTACGGCCGAGAGCCAGATCGCCCAGATCCGTCGAAGGGCCGTCAGCGATGATGTCACCCTTTTCGATCCGGTCGCCAACACGAACCAGCGGACGCTGATTGATGCAGGTGTTCTGGTTCGAGCGCTGGAACTTCATCAGGCGATAGATATCGACGCCTGACTTGCCCGGTACGAGGTCTTCCGTTGCACGGATAACGATACGGGTCGCATCGACCTGATCGACGATACCTGTACGGCGTGCACCGATAGCGGCACCGGAGTCGCGAGCGACCACCGGCTCCATGCCTGTTCCGACGAACGGCGCTTCGGCACGAACCAGAGGAACGGCCTGACGCTGCATATTCGAGCCCATCAGGGCGCGGTTGGCGTCGTCGTTTTCCAGGAACGGAATGAGCGCTGCGGCAACCGAGACGAGCTGCTTTGGCGAAACGTCCATCAGGTCCACGTTTTCACGCGGCGCCATCAGAACTTCACCCGCATGACGGCAGACAACGAACTCGTCCGTGAATGCGCCGGAAGCGTCGAGTTCCACATTGGCCTGCGCCACGTGGTACTTGGCTTCTTCCATAGCGGACAGATAAACGACTTCGTCCGTCACCTTGCCATCGATGATCTTGCGGTACGGGCTTTCGATGAAGCCATACTTGTTGACCCGGGCGAAGGTTGCGAGCGAGTTGATCAGACCGATGTTCGGGCCTTCCGGCGTCTCGATCGGGCAGATACGGCCGTAATGCGTCGGATGAACGTCGCGGACTTCAAAGCCTGCGCGCTCGCGGGTCAAACCGCCGGGTCCCAATGCCGAAAGACGACGCTTGTGCGTGATCTCGGACAGCGGGTTGGTCTGATCCATGAACTGCGACAGCTGCGAGGAACCGAAGAACTCGCGGACGGCAGCGGCTGCCGGCTTCGCGTTGATCAGGTCCTGCGGCATGACGGTATCGATTTCGATGGACGACATGCGTTCCTTGATGGCGCGCTCCATGCGGAGCAGACCAACACGGTACTGGTTTTCCATCAATTCGCCGACCGAACGCACACGGCGGTTGCCGAGATTGTCGATGTCGTCGATTTCACCGCGGCCATCGCGCAGGTCGACCAGCATCTTGACCACGGCCAGGATGTCTTCCTTGCGCAGGATACGAACGGTATCTTCCGCATCGAGATCAAGGCGCATATTCATCTTCACGCGGCCAACGGCTGAGAGATCATAACGCTCTGAATCGAAGAACAGCGACTTGAACATGGCCTCGGCCGAGTCAATCGTTGGCGGTTCACCCGGACGCATGACGCGGTAGATGTCGAACAGCGCGTCCTGGCGGTTTTCGTTCTTGTCCACGGCAAGCGTGTTGCGAATGTACGGTCCGATATTGACATGGTCGATATCGAGAACGTTGATTTCGCTGACACCGGTATCGAGCAGAACCTTGAGCGTCTTCTCATCAAGCTCGTCGCCGGCTTCGAGATAGACTTCACCGGTTTCCATGTTGACGATGTCTTCGGCAAGATAGGTGCCCAACAGGTCGTCTTCGGTCGCCTTGATGAACTTGAGGCCCTTTTCAGCAAACTGCTTTGCACTGCGTGCCGTCAGCTTCTTGCCGGATTCGAGAATGACTTCACCGGTATCAGCGTCAATAACGTCAGTCGTCGCCTTGAATCCGCGGAAACGGTCCACGGAGAAAGGAATCCGCCAGGTATCCCCATCACGGTTGAAGGCGATGGAGTTGTAGAAGGTCGACAGGATTTCTTCCGAATCCATGCCAAGCGCCATCAATAGCGATGTCGCAGGAATCTTGCGGCGGCGATCGATACGCGCATAGACAACATCCTTGGCGTCGAATTCGATATCGAGCCAGGAACCGCGATAAGGAATGACGCGCGCGGCAAACAGAAGCTTGCCGGACGAATGCGTCTTGCCCTTGTCATGATCGAAGAAGACGCCCGGCGAACGGTGCATCTGCGATACGATCACGCGCTCGGTGCCGTTGACAATGAACGTGCCGTTGTCGGTCATGAGCGGCATGTCGCCCATGTAAACGTCCTGTTCCTTGATGTCCTTGATCGACTTCGCGCCGGTATCTTCGTCAATATCGAACACGATGAGGCGCAGCGTCACCTTGAGCGGCGCAGCATAGGTCAAATCGCGCTGACGGCATTCGTCAACGTCGAACTTTGGAGCTTCGAATTCGTACTTGACGAATTCGAGCATGGAAGCACCAGAGAAATCCGAAATCGGGAATACAGACTTGAATACAGCCTGCAAGCCTTCATCCAGACGCCCGCCCTTGGGCTCTTCCACCATCAGAAACTGATCGTAGGAAGCTTTCTGAACCTCGATGAGGTTCGGCATCTCTGCGACTTCCGGAATCTTACCGAAAAACTTGCGTACGCGCCTACGACCATTGAAAGAATGGGTCTGAGCCATCGTCGCTCCTCGTCTTTATGCCAGAAACTGGCCTGTTTCTTAAAACCGCGTATGCGGCCCCGTGAACGGGACAAAACCCGTTTCCTGAAAGCATCGAAATTGCCGTCAGGAAAAGGGTTCAGTACCGGAACCCCCGAAGGGGATAGTTGGCGGACAGGTTGCCCTGCCCGCCAATAACGCAAGACTTACTTGAGTTCGACCTTGGCGCCAGCAGCTTCGAGCTGTGCCTTGATCTTGTCAGCTTCGTCCTTGGTAGCAGCTTCCTTGACCGCCTTAGGAGCGGCTTCAACGAGGTCCTTGGCTTCCTTGAGGCCGAGACCGGTGATAGCGCGTACTTCCTTGATCACGTTGATCTTGTTAGCACCGGCTTCGGTCAGAACGACGTCGAATTCAGTCTTTTCTTCAACTGCAGCAGCAGCTGCACCACCGCCAGCGGCAGCAGCAACAGCAACCGGAGCAGCGGCAGAAACGCCCCACTTCTCTTCAAGAAGCTTCGAAAGTTCAGCAGCTTCGAGAACGGTCAGGTTGGACAGGTCGTCTACGATCTTTGCGAGATCAGTCATTTTGGTATTCCTTTACAAGGTTCGATATTTTGACAGCGAGAACGGCCTTATGCCGCTTCGTCCTTCCGGGCATAGGCGCCGAAAACGCGGGCAAGCTGACCTGCCGGTGCGTTGACGATCTGAGCGATGCGGGTAGCCGGTGTCTGGATCATACCAACCAGCTTTGCGCGCAACTCGTCGAGTGATGGAAGTGCGGCCAGAGCCTTCACACCATCCGGGTCGAGAGTTGTTGCTCCCATCGAGCCACCGAGGATGACGAGCTTTTCGTTACCCTTGGCAAATTCAATGGCGATCTTTGGTGCCGTAATCGGATCGTTGGAATAGGCAACGAGTGTCTGACCTGTGAACAGGTCAGCGATACCTTCCGAATCCGTGCCCTGAAGAGCGATCTTGGCAAGGCGGTTCTTCGCGACTTTAACGGTGCCACCAGCATCACGCATCTTGGAGCGAAGATCGCTCAGCTGCGCAACGGTGAGACCGGTATAGTGGGCCACGACAACTGAACCAGAGTCCTTGAAGACCCCATTCAGCCACGCGACGAATTCGCGCTTTTCCGCTTTTTCCACTGTCTCTCTCCATTTGACAGAAACGCTTGATTGCGTCCCTGCCGGGTTGCCTTTTGCTGCAAGGGGCCAACTCGAAAACTGGAACCACACAGCACTTGAGGATCCTGTCCCCCCTGCTTCGCCGAAATCGGCTGCAAGCGAAAGGCAACTACGGTTCGAACCTTGTTCATTGGGCGATGCCCTCAAAACCTGGTTGTTCCACGTCTCATGCGGGTTCTTGCGATATTAAGGCGAACCACCCGCAATCTCGGACAGGATAACCGGACTTTCATCCGGTTATCCAGGCCCCGAAGGGCCTGGAATTCTTATCATCTCAAACGGTTAGGCTTGAGAGTTCAATCAACAGTTACGCAGGACGTACGGTTGATGGATCGATCTTGACGCCAGCGCCCATCGTCGAAGAAATCGCGACACGCTTGACGTATTCACCCTTGGCGCCAGCTGGCTTTGCCTTGGTGACTGCATCGGCGAATGCCTTGATGTTCTCTTCCAGCGCCTTGGCATCGAAGGATGCCTTGCCAACGCCAGCGTGAACAATACCGGCCTTCTCGACGCGGAACTCGACGGCACCGCCCTTGGAAGCCTTGACGGCAGCAGCGACGTCAGTGGTAACCGTACCGACCTTCGGGTTTGGCATCATGCCGCGCGGGCCGAGAACCTTACCGAGACGGCCGACGAGCGGCATCATGTCCGGAGTGGCAATGCAGCGATCGAAATCGATCTTGCCGCCATTGACGATCTCGAACAGATCTTCCGCACCAACGACATCAGCACCGGCCTTCTTGGCTTCTTCAGCCTTTTCGCCGCGGGCAAACACAGCCACGCGAACCGTACGGCCCGTACCATTCGGCAGATTGACAACGCCGCGAACCATCTGGTCCGCATGGCGGGGATCAACGCCGAGATTCATTGCAACTTCGATCGTCTCGTCGAACTTGGCAACCGCACGCTCCTTGACCATGGCAATAGCCGAAGTCAGGTCATAGAGCTTGTTGCGGTCAACGCCTTCACGAACCTTCGCTACACGCTTTGAAAGTTTTGCCATCGTCTCAGCCCACCACTTCCAGGCCCATCGAACGGGCAGAACCTTCGACCATGCGCATGGCGGCTTCAACGTCCGCTGCGTTCAGGTCTTTCATCTTTGCTTGAGCGATTTCGCGGACCTTGTCGCGCGAGATCTTGCCAGCAACAACCTTACCTGGTTCTTTCGAACCGGACTTCAGGTTTGCAGCCTTCTTGAGGAAGTAAGACACCGGCGGCGTCTTCATCACAAAGGTGAAGGACTTGTCCTGATAATATGTAATCACGACCGGAATGGGCGAACCCTTTTCCAGTTCCTGCGTAGCCGCATTGAAGGCCTTGCAGAATTCCATGATGTTGATGCCGCGCTGACCAAGTGCCGGTCCGATCGGCGGGGACGGCGTTGCCGATCCTGCCGAAACCTGCAGCTTGAGCTGGCCTGCTACTTTCTTAGCCATAACTTCTCTGCCTTTACATTGTGCCGGAAAACCGGCGGTTGCAGTTTGGTGGTGCGGCTTGATGGTCCGGCTAAGACCGACTCACCTCCCACCATGTTTGCCACTGATGTGGCGGCAGCTCAGGGAGCCGCCAGATGGATCAGACCTTTTCGACCTGACCAAATTCCAGATCGACCGGCGTAGCGCGGCCGAAAATCGAAACCTCTACCTTGAGGCGCGAACGCTCTTCGTCGACTTCCTGAACAGTGCCGTTGAACGAAGCAAACGGACCATCGGCAACCCGAACGCTTTCGCCAATCTCGAACGAGATCGAAGCCTTTGGACGCTCGACACCTTCCTGGACCTGAGTCAGGATGCGCTCGGCTTCCTTGTCGGAGATGGCGATCGGCTTGTTGTCCGAACCGAGGAAGCCCGTCACTTTCGGCGTGTTCTTGATCAGATGATAGGCATCATCCGTCAACTCGGCACGAACCATGACATAGCCCGGGAAGAACTTGCGCTCAGCATCGACCTTGCGGCCACGACGCACTTCGACCACTTTTTCAGTCGGCACGAGGATCTTCTCGAAAAGGTGCGACAGACCCTTCTGCCTCGCCTTTTCTTCGATCGACTCTGCGACCTTCTTTTCAAAATTCGAATAGGCGTGAACGATATACCAGCGCGCGGTCATTATTGATTCCCAATCCCGATTTTCTTGTCAGCCTGCGTTAACGACCAAGACCGAGAACGAGATCGATCCCGTACGCCATCAACTGATCAGCCGCGAAAAAAAAGATCGCAGCAAAAAACGCCATTACCATCACCATCGCGGTGGAAATGAGCGTTTCGCGACGCGAAGGCCAGGTGACCTTTGCGGTTTCAGCGCGCACTTGCTGAAAAAAAGTTATTGGATTCGTTTTGGATGCCATTTACCGCTCGTGCGTGTCATGTTGCTGTAAACATGCTGTGTTGCAATCGTCACAACACCATCTGTCCACACCATTACGGCCCGTAAAGCTGACCGTTCAGCTCCACGCACCGCGTGTCTGTTGATGTTACATAGAACCGATTCCGGTAAAACACAAGGCCCCGGATTCGTTTCTTTCCAAACATCTGCGCGATACACCATCCAATCGTGTACGGGCAGACTATGCATTGGCAGGGGAGACAGGATTCGAACCTGCGACCTACGGTTTTGGAGACCGCCGCTCTACCAACTGAGCTACTCCCCTACGTTCGGGGCGTACATTCCACAAACCCGCTGTTATTTCAAGCCCTATCGGCATTGCTTTGCAGGAATTAGAACGCCGGCAGGCACTCTTGCCCGGCAAATGCCCGCATTCGCCGCTATTGCACCTTCTTAAGCTGGGTTAGAACGCAGTTTTCAAGAGGGAAAGGCTGCCCGCAGTTACTGATCGCCACGCTCCGTCGCCAATCCGTATTGCTCGAGTTCTTCCGCGGAGAGAATCGCAATATCACTCGCGGGAATTGCCAGCATCCGCTCAACCAGTGTTTTATTTACCCCCATCTCCATGAAATAGCGGTCGATGTGCCTGCGTTGCGACTTGCTCAGGTCGGTCGTCGTATAGCTGCCGGTTGTCTTGCGATTGAGCACGCGCGTATTGACGGTTTTCCGCTTGCCTTTGACAATTCGATAGGTTGTCTCGTACCTCGTCATCATTTTCGTGACGGTCGTCGTAATCTGATGGATGCCGACTTGCGACCACAGACTGACCGACCTTTTTGTTCCCGCAGCAAGTATAAAGGGACAGGCCGACAGACAATTGGCAAATCCGGGATAGGAATAACCGGAGAAGGCACCGTCCTGATAAGGCGACTTGCAACCCTTCTGATCCGGATGACATCGTGTGAAGCTGGTGCTCCCAACCGAAACATTCAGCCTGCCCTTTCGGATCATCCGGCCCATTTCCATCGCAGCGTCTACGTTGCCGCCATTCGAATCAATCACGATGGGCAGCTTCCTTTTTCCCAGTTGCTTGAGAACCTTGCGTAGCTTCGATGGCGAGTTCGTCATGATCGTGCCAGATGCCGATATCCACTCAGGACACAACGGCTCGCAGCTCGGGCTCGCGTTACGGACAATTACGAAGCGCATGGCAGTGTCAGAAGGCGTATAGGGTTCGAATTGCTTGGGCTGCTTTGCAGCCGGCTTCGGCACCGTCGCAACCGGAGCTGTTTGAGGTAACTCCGGCAGTCTTGCAGGCGTGTAGGGCGTGAATTGCTGGGGCCTGCCACCTATCGACGGCGGCACTACATCAGGCAACCTGGCCGGCGCGTAAGGACAGGTTGTGATGCCGCAATCCATTTTGGGAAAAGTCGGTAATCGCGGCGGCGCGTAAGGCACGCTGGTATTTCCGGGCTCCGGGCCCGAGCCGGCCACGTCGGCTTGGCTTGTGCTGTTGACAAGGAGAACCGACAGGCAAAGCCAAAACAGACCAAAACGCAACGCCACACCCAATATCCCAATATCACCAGATGGCCGTAGTCGTCTGGGCAGGAACGCCACCCCATGCTCTGCCCAAAGTTATTTATCCGCAGAATCCCGGCATTTGCTACAGTTATTTCAATCGTCCGAAGAACCAATCCGGTAATACAAAAAAGGCGGCCAACTCGGCCGCCTTTTCCAATTCTAAATTCGTTCGATGCAGTCGTTTACTCAATGATCGACGATACGATGCCTGCACCGACGGTGCGGCCACCTTCACGGATAGCGAAGCGCAGCTTCTCTTCCATCGCGATCGGCACGATCAGCGTCACATCGACTGCGATGTTGTCGCCGGGCATGACCATTTCCGTGCCTTCCGGCAGCGTCACTACACCCGTCACGTCGGTCGTGCGGAAGTAGAACTGCGGACGGTAGTTGGTGAAGAATGGCGTATGACGGCCACCTTCATCCTTCGTCAGGATATAGGCTTCTGCCTTGAACTTGGTGTGCGGCTTGACCGAACCTGGCTTGGCAAGGATCTGGCCGCGCTCGACGCCTTCACGGTCAACACCGCGAAGCAAGGCACCGATGTTGTCGCCAGCCTGGCCCTGATCGAGCAGCTTGCGGAACATTTCAACGCCGGTCACCGTCGTCTTCGACGTCGGCTTGATGCCGATGATCTCGACTTCTTCGCCGACCTTGACGATCCCGCGCTCAACGCGGCCCGTCACAACCGTACCACGGCCGGAGATCGAGAACACGTCTTCGATCGGCATCAGGAACGGCAGGTCAACCGGACGCTCTGGCGTCGGAATGTACTTGTCGACTTCCGCCATCAGCGCGCGTACCGCGTCTTCGCCGATTTCCTTGTTGGAGTCTTCCAGCGCAGCCAAAGCCGAACCCTTGACGATCGGAATGTCGTCGCCCGGGAAGTCGTACTTCGACAGAAGCTCGCGTACTTCCAGCTCAACCAGTTCGAGCAGCTCGGCATCGTCAACCTGGTCGACCTTGTTCAGGAACACCACAATCGCCGGAACGCCAACCTGACGGGCCAGAAGAATGTGCTCGCGCGTCTGCGGCATCGGGCCGTCGGCAGCCGACACAACCAGGATCGCGCCGTCCATCTGTGCCGCACCGGTGATCATGTTCTTCACATAGTCGGCGTGGCCGGGGCAATCGACGTGCGCATAGTGACGCGCCGCCGTCTCATATTCAACGTGCGCCGTCGAGATCGTGATGCCGCGCGCCTTTTCTTCCGGCGCTGCGTCGATCTGGTCGTACGCCTTGTACTCTCCAAAATACTTCGTAATCGCTGCCGTCAACGACGTCTTGCCATGGTCAACGTGACCAATCGTGCCAATGTTGACGTGCGGCTTGTTACGTTCAAACTTGCTCTTAGCCATAGCTGTCGTTCTCTCGTCATCACAACCGGTCTTGCGCCGGTACCATGTTTGTAGCTCAGACGAGACAGCAAGCCGTCCGTCAGCACAGTCACCCGCTCGATCAAAAACGATCAATCGGGTTTGAATTGCCTAAGCCTGCTCGTTCATATGGAAACACATGAGCGAAGGTACAATGCTCAAGACAAAATCGAAGAGCACCCCTGCGCACTGTCGCGTGCACGCGGTGCCCTTGCAAATCTGGAGCGGGTAGCGGGAATCGAACCCGCATATTCAGCTTGGAAGGCTGCTGCTCTACCACTGAGCTATACCCGCACATCATGGCGTTCGGTTCCGGCAGTGGTGGAGGGGGTTGGATTCGAACCAACGTAAGCCAAGCTAACGGATTTACAGTCCGTCCCCTTTAACCACTCGGGCACCCCTCCGGTCACTGCCGATGGAACCGCACCATATGGCACTCTGCAAAGCCTCCCGGACATGCGTCCCGGCTGCTGCTTGCGGAGGGCCTTATGCCGACTAGCCCACGTGGTGTCAACACTTCCCTTCAGAAAATGAATGGCTTGTGGAAATAGGTTGAAGAAATATGACGGTAAACGAGCCAGCGCCTGCGATTTCGGTGACAACTCGGTATCGCCTGGCCGGTCAAAAGAGTATATGTCGGCACCATGACCGATCAAAAACCTTCCCGTACACCCAAAGATTCACATTATGCGACGCTGCGCCGTCAGTTCCGCGACCAGAAGGCCGGAGGTCCGCCGCAAGCCCAGCGCGCGTCGCGCCCGGCTGTCGATGGCACCCAGGCGCCGGAAGGCCTTGTGCGGCTTTATGGCCTGCATACGGTGCGCGCTGCGCTGGACAATCCCGCGCGCCAGATCAAGCGGATGCTGGTGACGAAGAATGCGCTCGACCGGCTGGAGATTGCCGATTCGGACGCCCTGCCCTTCGACGTTGAAATTGTCGACCCACGCGCCATCGATCGCGAAACCGGTTCGGAGGCCGTGCATCAGGGCGTCATGATCGAGGCCAAGCCGCTCAAGGCCCAGTCGCTCAAGGCGCTGCAGGACAGTTCGCTGCTCCTGATTCTCGATCAGGTCACCGATCCGCACAATGTCGGCGCCATCATGCGTTCCGCCGTCGCCTTTGGTGCAGGTGCCATCATCACCACCGCACGTCACAGCCCGCAGGAATCCGGTGTTCTGGCAAAGGCCGCCTCCGGTGCCCTGGAACTTATTCCACATATCGAGGTGCGCAATCTTGCCGATGCGATCGGCGAATTGCACGAACTCGGCTTCGCAACGATCGGCCTTGATTCGGAAGGCCCGCTTGAGCTCGAGAAGACTATGGCGGAGGGCCGCATTGCGCTTGTCCTCGGCGCCGAGGGCAAGGGGCTGCGGCAGAAGACGCGTGAGACGGTCACCCACCTCGCCCGGCTGGATATGCCCGGCGCGATCAAATCGCTGAACGTTTCAAACGCCGCCGCAATCTCGCTTTATGCAGCGCAGCGTTTCCTGAGTACCAAGACCGGCTAGAAAAAAGCGAAACGATCCCGAATATTATTCGGATCAGCGGTGTTCACCTCGCGCCAGGTCTTGTCTCATGATTTGAGCGACCTGCGCGATGGAGTGCGCTGATGCTGCGAAATAGCAGGGAATCGTTTGGTTTGGTGTCGATCCTCTTTCACTGGATCATCGGCCTCATTTTTATTGGACAGATCGTGCTTGGCTATCTGATGGTCAGGGTGAGCGATTTCACCCTCCAGTTCAGCCTCTACCAGTGGCACAAATCCTTTGGCTTCCTGATTCTTGGCCTCTCTGCGTTCCGTCTTCTCTGGAAAGTCGCGAATCCTCGGCCGCGTGATCCTCAAAGCATGAGCCCGGTTGAGCGGGTAGCCGCGCATGGCGCCCATACCATCCTCTATCTCAGCCTGTTTCTTGTGCCGCTGACCGGCTGGGCGGTGGCATCGAGTTCGCCCCTGCAAATTCCGACATTCATGTTCAATCTCGTCGTGATCCCGCAACTTCCCATCACGATATCCGACGCTGCCGAGGCTTTCTGGACGGCCAGCCACGCCTGGCTCGCCTATCTATCCGCCTTCGTCGCGGTAGCGCACATCCTTGCAGCGCTGCACCACCATTTCTGGCAGAGGGATGCAATCCTCATGCGTATGCTGAGCCCGACTGCCGCGAAAAGCCGGCAAGAGGCGTTCAAACTGACAGGAAAATCATCATGAAGACCACTGACGCACTATTTTCCAACGTTCTGCGGGCGGGCATTGCCACCCTCCTTGCCTTCTCCCCGATCGCTGCCCAAGCGGACACGTTGTCCGAAGTTGCGGGGCGCTATGCTATCCAGCCCTCATCTCGTGTCGGCTTTACCGTTTCCCAGGTGGGCGGGGGCGGCATTACCGGCAATTTCAAGAAGTTCTCCGGCACGTTCGCGCTGAACAAGTCAGACATCAGCCAGTCGATGATTAATTTCACGCTCTATCCGGAAAGCGTTTCCACCGGGCAAGCTCGGATCGAGAGCTTCCTGCGCTCGGATGCGGTTTTCGACTCCGCGAATTATCCAACCATCACCTTCAAGTCGACGCAAATCACGCAGACCAGCGCCGACACGGCCGAGGTGGCCGGCATCCTGACGGCACGCGGCAAGAGCAGCCCGGCAAGTTTTCAGGCCAACCTTTCGGACCATGGCAAGAATTCGATCACCTTTCATGTACAGGGCAAGGTCATGCGCTCACGCTATGGCATGGATGTCGGCACGCCGATCTATTCCAATGTCGTCCAGTTCGACATGACCATCCGCGGTCAGCGCTCATAACTGCCAAATCCGCCTGATCAAACCGGCCTGAGGCGGCGTTCAGAGAGCCTTCGCCGCCGCCCTGCCCGCCGTGCGACCCGAGAAGATGCAGCCGCCGAGGAACGTGCCCTCGAGCGAATTGTAGCCATGCATGCCGCCGCCACCGAAGCCGGCCGCCTCGCCCACGGCATAGACGCCGGCCAGCGGCTCGCCATCTGCTTTCAGCGCCCGAGCGCTCAGATCCGTCTCGATACCGCCGAGCGATTTGCGGGTCAGGATGTTGAGCCGAACGGCGATCAGGGGTCCGTGCTTCGGATCGAGGATCTTGTGCGGCGGAACCACGCGCACCAGCCTGTCGCCAATATAATTGCGGGCGCCGCGGATGGCCGTGATCTGCGCGTCTTTCGTATAGGGATTATCGACTTCGCGGTCCCGCGCCACGATCTGCGCCCTCAGCCTGCCCGCATCGATGAGATTGTCGCCGGTCAGCGCATTCATGCGGCGCACCAGATCGGACAAATCCTTCTCGACGATGAAATCCTCGCCATTGTCTAGGAAGGCCTGGACCGGTGCAGGCACGCCGCCGAGGGCGCGCTTCGCCACCTGTCGCCAGCTTTTGCTGGTAAAGTCGGGATTCTGCTCCGAACCGGAAAGCGTGAATTCCTTCTTCACGATCGTCTGGTTCAGCACGAACCAGGAATAGTCGTAACCGGACTTCATGATGCGATCGAGCGTCGACAAGGTGTCGAAACCCGGCATGCACGGCGCCGGCAGGCGATCACCCTGCGCATCGAACCACAGCGATGACGGGCCGGGCAGGATGCGGATTGCGTGCTTGGTCCAGATCGGGTCCCAATTGTGCACGCCCTCTACATAATGCCACATGCGGTCGCCGTTGATCAGATGCGCGCCTGCCCGCTCGGCGACACCCAGCATCAGCCCGTCGACATGGTCTGGCACGCCGCTGATCAGATGTTTCGGCGTTCCCAGCCGCTTGGGCCAGTTCTTGCGCACCAGATCGTGGTTGCCACCGATACCGCCGCTTGCAACGATGATGGCTTGCGCCTTCAGGGCAAATGTGTCCGCGACAATGCGCGAGCTCGGCTCGCTGCGCCTGACGTCGCTGGGCACAAGTATCTCGCCTTCGACCCCGTCCACCGTTCCGGCGCTCGTGACCAGCGTTGTTACCCGATGGCGGAAGCGGAAGGAAATGCGGCCTTGCCGCTCGGCCTCGCGGGCGCGGCGAATGAATGGCTCGACCACGCCAAGCCCCGTTCCCCAGGTGATATGAAAGCGCGGCACCGAATTGCCGTGTCCGGTGGCCAGCGATCCGCCGCGCTCGGCCCAGCCGACGACTGGGAACCAGCGCATGCCCTGCGCATGCAGCCATGAGCGTTTCTCGCCCGCCGCAAAATCGATATAGGCCTCCGCCCATTTGCGTGGCCAATGATCTTCCTCCCGGTCGAAACCGGCCGAACCTATCCAGTCCTGCAGGGCAAGCGCCCGCGAATCCCTGATGCGCAAACGGCGCTGCTCGGGAGAATCGACAAAGAACAACCCGCCGAACGACCGCCACGCCTGTCCACCAAGCGTCTGCTCCGGCTCCTGATCGAGGATGATCACGCGTTTTCCAGCGTCGGCCAATTCCGTCGCCGCAACCAGCCCCGCGAGCCCCGCGCCGATGACGATGGCGTCGGCATCATATGCCATACTGAAACCTCCCAATTCCAACGGCCTGACAAGCCGGGTAAATTCATATTACCTTTACGTCAACGTTGTCTGTCAAAAGCCATGCTTCGGCAAGTTCGAATTGAGATGTGGAACGGAAAGCCCCGAAAACCCATCACGTTTCTCCCTTGCCACGCCCTCATCTCGAGTCTGGCCATTGAATGGTTGGGAAGACGGGCGGTCGTCGAAGCGCGTCTTTTGGTAGTGATATGCGATCCGAAGACCGCCCGTCCGGCGTTTTTCTATCGCATCCGTTCCGCGTCGCGACGGCAGCGGCCGGGCTCGTAGCCCTTACCTGACCCACCGCCCCTCACAGTGCTCGTCCAGCACGCACCGGTCCTAGTACCGGCAGGGGAACCCTTGGATGCAACTTCCGCGGGTCCGTTACCCGCCATCGGAGGCGCCGATCCTCTCCCCGCTTCGAACGGCTCCGGAAGCAGTTCCCCGTGGAAAGGACGGGAGAAGAATAAACGAGGTTTGCAGGTGTTGGATAAGTTGGCGGGATTATTTTACGTGCGGTGAGATCGGGTGAGGTTCGACCGACACCTTCTTCTCCAATAATCGTAGGGTGCCCCTTTCCGTCATCCTCGGGCTTGACCCGAGGACCCACGGTTGAGAAGGATTGGAATATCACGGCACGCAACGCATTCCAGCAAAGTGAAATTCCCAATGGCCGTTTGCGTTGACGGTTTCGTTCCCTGGATCGCGTCGGGATGGTGGATAAATTCTCGCCCTTTGCCGTGGGTCCTCGGGTCAAGCCCGAGGATGACGGAGAGGTGGGTGCCTTTTCATCCAAAGCAAGATCACTGCAAAACTACCCCTCTCTTGCGATCTCTGGCACTTGAGCTTTGCTACGCTCGCTAAGATGCCGAAATCGCTACGCGCCGCTCCCTACGCGAATCTGACCCTTGCCCGCTCGCGTGCCCGTTCGGCTTCGATGTCACGATCCCGCGACGGCGCGTGCGTATGGAGGGATGAAAGCAGACGGCGCGCCGCATCCGCGACTTCCGCAACAGCCCGGTCGAACACCTCCGCATTGGCCTGCGACGGCTTGTTGAACCCGGAGAGCTTGCGCACGAATTGCAGAGCGGAAGCGTCAATTTCATCCTGGGTCGCGGGCGGCTCGAAGTTGAACAATGTTTTGATGTTGCGGCACATGGCGGTCTCCTTGTTCTCGATCACAAAGATAAGGGCGGGCTTTGGCGTACAGCCCGCGAAATTGCTCGCAACGGAAGACCGGAGCTGCCGATGCCTTCCCGTTGGGCGACAAATGCTATCGCTATCCAAGCGCGAGGCAGCGCATTTTGCAAGATGGGACAGGCTGTAAGCGTTCAGATAGCTGTGCGGCTGGCCTGGACTTCAGGCGCGATTCCAACGTGACATCACCTGCCGGCGTTCGGATTTGTCCAGATGTACTCGAACGCAGCGACGGGGTTTGAAAACCCCTTGAAGCGCCGATGCCTCGTCTGTTTGAAGATGTCGGGACCGCCGCCCTCAAGACATATGTCTTCCGAAACGAGAATCTGGTCAGTCGCCGCAGCAGCGCACAACCGGGCGGCGCGTTGGACCGTAGAACCGAAGAGATCGTGACTGTCCTCGATGGGCTCCCCGCAATCCAAGCCGATGCGTATGTGAAGCGGCTCTGGATTACCAAGGTTGAACCGGCGGAACTCCTGCTGAATGGAAGCAGCACAATCGAGAGCTTCCGATGTAGAGGCGAAGGACGCCATAATCCCATCGCCAGTGTGCTTTACCTCATGTCCACCCGAACGGCTCAAACACCTGCGCACGATGGAGTCGTGAGCGCGGACCAATTCAGTTGCCCTCCGATCGCCGAGACGTTCGGTCATCTTGGTCGAACCCACGATATCGGTGAACATGATTGCCCGATGTCCGCAGTCCATCTGCGCACCCGAGTGATCTTCAGATGGTTCCGGGTCCTGGATGCGGCCGAGAAATGCCTCCACAGCAGAAAGCGCGACCTCCACGACCTCACCCGCCACATGGCCATGCGCTTCGCGGTGCACGCATTGCGCCGTATCCTTGTCGGGTGCATCGATGAGGCAGAAGGTGGTGCCCCGCTTGTCGTCGAACCAATATGTAAGGAACCTGACCCCATACCGGTCCTGGACTTCGAGGTCCTTGCGATGCGCCTCTGCGATCTCAGCGGCTGTAACACCCTTCATATCATGCCGGTCCATGAATATGGGCATTATCGGCTCCCTCCCAGTCTTGAACCAACTGCGAATGTCATGCAGGTGCGATTGACGCAGTTCCAATCGGCCATCGCCCGACTATCCCTGGTCCTCCGCCGAGGTTATCAACGATAGTGAACCGCCATTGTACTACACAGGTGGCTATCAGCAATCGATCCTTGCAAATCCCTTTGAAAACCCCAGGCGCCGATGCATCAAAATTATGAATTTTTAATCCAGCAGGTTGCAAAACACTCATTGGACACCGGTTGGTTGTGCACTGTAATCTGTCTTTGCTGACTGCCAAATGTCCCCCACATGCCCGCAGTCAGATTTGGGGAGGAAGACACTGCTGCAATCCCGGTTGCGCATCTTCCTCCCATTTTTTGCAGAGACGCAAAACCAGCCGCGAAACCGCTTAGCAGCGCAGGCAGACTTTGCAAAATGCGCAGCACAGGACGTTAAAAGATTGCCTATGCGTCAGGCAGGCCCACAAATTTCAGGAGAACTCATGTTCGACCACGTCAAATTCGGAGTCAGCGACTATGAAGCGAGCAAAGCGTTCTTCCTCACGGCACTCGAACCACTCGGCGTAGCTGTTGTATCGGAGGGGCCGCCGACATACGGCGTCGAGCTTAGTCCAAAGGGCAAGGCTTCATTGTGCCTGTACCAAACCGAGGAGAAGCCGGCGCATCTTCACTTGGCGTTCACGGCCGAGAATCGCCAGCAAGTCGAAGCCTTCTATCGCGCGGCTCTGGAGGCGGGTGGCAAAGATAACGGTGCGCCTGGTCTGCGCCCGCACTACCACGCGAACTACTATGCAGCGTTCGTCATTGGCCCGGACGGGCACAACATAGAAGCGGTTTGCCACGAACCTGAGGCCTAACCCTTCGATTGAGGAGACGTCAACAAGCGGGCTTCGCCCGCCTTACCAGTTCGTCGAGCGACGAGTGGCGTTTGAACAGGCTCGCCTGGGACCGCGACTTGCGGCGCTTTAGAAAAAACCGGCCCTGTCACGAAATAAGGAAAAACTAGTTAGCCATTGATGCGCGTTAGATGGTTAAAACCTTAATTTTACTCGGGCGCAATCCTTAAGCCTTGGGCATGTACTCTGAGCATTCGGGCGCCCGCCCGTCGCCGGGGGGATGAAGCAAACCGGCCTGATGAGAAACGCTTTCGGGGAAATGACCAAATTGAAGAAACTAGCATCACCATTCATTGCCATCGCCCTGCTCGCCGGTTGCGCCACGCCGCCCGGCCGCATCCAGCCGCTTGCCTACGCCAGCAATTGCCCGCCCAACGCGGCGCAACAACTTGCCGCCCTGTCAACGGTTCAGCAATCCGCCGCGACGAATGACGCGCTTGGCGTCTTCCTGATTGGCTTGCCGGTATCCAGCATGGCCGGCGGCGACCATGGGGCGGAAATCGCCCGTCTGAAAGCTTGCACCATGGGGCGCGGCCCTAACGTCATCATGACAGGCCAGTAACGTTTTGGGGGATTGGTTCGCGCCAATCCCTCTCATGCGGGGAAGGCCCTATCGAGATAGTCCGGGTGCACGGAAGGGCTGCAACCCCGTCATCCCCTGTTCATCCACGCAATACCTTTTCATAAGCGGTCGAGAAACGATTCCACCGCATTCGGTCACAGTGGGCCAAGGAACGCGATTCTGGTCAAGGGTGGCAGGATGGCTTCGGAAGCAGATCATTTCGCTACAAGGCAAAAAATGCGATTTGCCGCAATGCGGCCTACAGTTGCGCGCCTGAGAGTGCCATTATCTATTTGATTTTGTTGAGGTTTTTTGGTGCCCCCGGAGAGACTCGAACTCCCGACCCTCTGATTACAAATCAGATGCTCTACCAACTGAGCTACAAGGGCAGCGGCGTCCGATTAGCACAAACCTCCGATCTGTAAAACGAAAAAACAGCCCCGCGCGATAATTTTACAGTTTTTTTGATCGCCGGGCGTTTTGCCAGATCAGTCGCGGCGTGCTAGGCGATACGTCCTCAGTCATTCGCGCATGCAGGCAGCCATGAACCGGAAAATCGAAACATTTGCTTTTCTTTCCTCAGGCACGCCGGATTCCGACGAGGCGCAGCACGATCTGGCCCGGATTTACGGTCACGCCGAAGCAAGGGACGCCGATGTCATCGTTGCGCTTGGCGGCGACGGTTTCATGCTGCAGACGCTGCAGAATTACATGAACCAGGGCAAGATGATCTACGGCATGAACCGCGGGTCCGTCGGCTTCCTGATGAATGAGTACAGCGAAGCCGGGTTGAAGGAGCGCGTGGAGGCAGCGCATGCCGAGACGATCCGGCCATTGAAGATGGTCACGGAGTCAGTCGAAGACGGCGAGTTTACGGCATTTGCACTCAATGAAGTCTCCCTGCTGCGCCAGTCCTACCAGGCTGCGAAGATCAGGATCACCGTCGATGACAAGGTGCGGCTGGAAGAATTGATTTGCGACGGCGTCATGGTGGCAACGCCCGCCGGCTCCACCGCCTACAACCTCTCCGCGCAGGGGCCGATCATCCCGCTCGATGCGCGGCTGCTCGCCCTCACCCCGGTTTCCGCCTTTCGCCCCCGCCGCTGGCGCGGGGCTCTCCTGCCCAACCGGGTGACGGTGCGTTTCGATATTCTCGAACCGGAAAAACGGCCGGTCAATGCCGTCGCCGATCATACGGAAGTAAAGTCCGTTCTATCCGTCACAGTCGAGGAAGCATCTCATTTGCGGGCGACCATTCTGTTTGACAAGAACCATTCGTGGAACGAACGAATTCTCAAGGAACAGTTCCTTTATTGACAACATTAGAATAAAATGGCGCACAATTGTAACAAACTCTTAAATGTGACCACACCTGAGAGTTGACTTTTGCTGGCTCGCGCCGTAACGCCATTGCAGCAAAACGCTGTGCAATTCGAGCGTCTGACGCTTTGGCCGATGACGGACCGCACCGCAATGACTGCAGATAGAAAGTTAAACCTCCTTTGACCACCTTTGCCGATCTGGGCCTTTCACCGAAAGTGCTCAATGCTGTAGAAGCAGCAGGATATACAATTCCGACACCGATCCAGGCTGGCGCCATCCCGCATGCGCTGCAACGCAAGGATGTCCTTGGCATCGCGCAGACCGGAACCGGCAAGACCGCCTCTTTCGTATTGCCCATGCTGACGCTGCTGGAACAGGGCCGTGCCCGCGCCCGCATGCCGCGCACGCTGATCCTCGAGCCGACGCGCGAACTCGCTGCGCAGGTCGAGGAAAACTTCGTCAAATATGGCAAGAACCACCGTCTGAACGTCGCGCTGCTGATTGGCGGCGTGTCCTTCGACGATCAGTTGCGCAAGCTCGAACGCGGCGCAGACGTCCTGATCGCAACGCCCGGCCGCCTGCTCGACCATTTCGAGCGCGGCAAGCTACTCCTGAGCGCTGTCGATATTCTCGTCATCGATGAGGCCGACCGCATGCTCGACATGGGTTTCATCCCGGACATCGAGCGCATCTGCAAGCTGATCCCCTTCACCCGCCAGACGCTGTTCTTCTCGGCCACCATGCCGCCGGAAATCACCAAGCTGACGGAACAGTTCCTGCATTCACCCGTCCGCATCGAAGTTGCCAAGGCGGCAACGACGGCCAAGACGGTTGAACAGAAGCTGGTCAAATCCGGCAAGAAGGATTGGGAAAAGCGCGCCGTGCTGCGCGACCTGATCCGCGCCGAGGACGAAGGCCTGAAGAACGCGATCATCTTCTGCAACCGCAAGAAAGATGTCTCCGAGCTCTTCCGCTCGCTCGTGAAGCACGATTTCGATGCCGGCGCCCTGCATGGCGACATGGATCAGCGCGCACGCACCACGATGCTGGCGAGCTTCAAGGATGGCAAGCTCAAGCTTCTCGTTGCTTCCGACGTCGCCGCACGCGGGCTCGATATTCCGGACGTCAGCCATGTGTTCAATTTCGACGTGCCGATCCATTCGGAAGATTACGTGCACCGCATCGGCCGTACGGGCCGCGCCGGGCGTTCGGGCAAGGCTTTCACGCTGGTGACGCCGGCCGATACCAAATATCTGGCGTCGATCGAAAAGCTGATTGGCGAGGATATCATCTGGCACGATGGCGATCTGTCCACCCTGCCCGTCTCGACGGAACCGGATGAGGCACCGCGCCGTGGCCGCGGCCGAGGTAAACCTGAGCCGAAACGCCGGCCACGCAATGAAGGCCGCGAACGCGAGCGACCGCAGTCGGAAATCGATATCATCGCTGCCGCCGAACGGGCGAAGGAAGCCGAAGTTCAGCCAGTCGAGGAGCAACCGATCGTGCGCACCGCGGAAAAGCCGCAAAAAGCCGCGATCAAGGCCGATAACGAGCAGCGCCGCGCTCGCGTCCCGCATACCGAACCGCGTCGCGATCATCGCCGCGACCGCGACGACATGGGTTCAGCGCCGGTTGGTTTCGGTGATGAGATCCCTGCCTTCATGCTGATCGACACCAAAGTCTGAGGTTTTCTCGTGCAGCTACCGGGCGTTGGATGCGGAATCGTATTCTTGAAAGACGCCCATATCCTCCTGCTACAGCGCAAGAAGAGCCCTGAGGCCGGTGCCTGGGGCATTCCCGGCGGCAAGGTGGATTTTCTGGAGACCGCCGAACAGGCTATCCGCCGCGAGGCCTTCGAGGAAACCGGGCTTCAGGCTGGAGCGATCGCGCTCCTCGGCCTCAGCGAACAACTCTTCCATGATGAACAGCAGCATTGGCTGGGTGTCCTGTTCCTGGCGCAGAGCTATTCCGGTGAGATGCAGCTGCTCGAACCCGACAAACATGGCGGGATCGACTGGTTCTCCCTCGACGATCTGCCGGAACGCCTGACCTTGCCGACGCTGCACGCCATCGACCTGGTTCGGCAGCGCGGACTGGCGTGAGCGTTACTTTGCCCGGCGCAATGACGCCTCGTGGGCAAGCCTGGCCCATTCAGTCATGATGTCAGGATCGTCGAAAGCATCTTCGGGAATAGACCAGTACGGCATATCGACGGGTTTTCTCGATTTGCGCTCATAGCGCCATTGTCTGGAGCCAGCAGCTTCGAAAGCGGGCGCCGAAACCTCGTCGGCCTTCAGGAGAATTTCATCCTGAACTTCAAGCGCGATAATCAGCCCTTGGAAATATACCGCCTTGCCGCCAAACATGCGCTTGATGGTGACAGGACCGAGGCCTGAAAACAGATCCTCGATTGCGTCATTGTCCATAACGAAAAAGGTCAGGAAGCGGCGGAAGCCAAGGCTTCGGGCTTTGCCGGTGTGAGTTCAACCGATTCGCCGCAGCCGCAGGCAGAGGTCTGGTTGGGATTGTTGAAGACGAAGCCTGTGCGCAGCTTTGTCACTTCGAAATCCATTTGCGTGCCGAGGAGGTAGAGAACAGCTTCCGGCGCGACGAAGACCTTCGAGCCGTCCTTTTCGACGACATCATCGCCAGCTTTCGCTTCCGTCACGAGGTCGATCATATATTCCATGCCGGCGCAGCCGCCTTTCTTGATGCCGACGCGAATGCCGAGCGCATTCTCGCGCGTCGCCACAATGTCGCTTACGCGCTGTGCGGCGGCGTCAGTCAACGTCATGACAGAAAAACGACCCATTTCTCATCTCTCTTCTTCGTGATCGCGGAACGATCATTCAATGACATAGTTAGTGTTACACAACCGTCACCGCAAGTGTTCAAACTGTCCCGGACCAACAAACTCGACTGGCAGAAGGCTGAAATCATGAACTATCGCCATCTCGTTCTTTGCAGCATAGCCTCGCTGACGCTCAACCTTGCGCCGGCTTTCGCCCAGGAAACGAAACAGCCGGAACAGCCAAAGGCGACAGAGCCTGCCCCCACCGAAACGCCCGCGCCAAAGGAATCAGCCGCGAGCCAGACACCGCCGGAATATCTCGACAATCGCAGTACGCCGGAAACGCTGATCCTGTCCTATTACAACGCGATCAACCGGGGAGAATACGCCCGCGCCTATAGCTATTACGCTCCCGACAATCCGCCGCAGCCCTTCCCGCAATTCCAGGCGGGCTATGATACCACCGCATCGGTGGAGGTGCAGTTCGGAAAGGCCGTGGGCGAAGGCGCCGCCGGTTCCGCCTTTTGGAGCCAGCCCCTGGCGATCAAGTCCGAAGGCAAGGATGGCACTGTTACGGTCTTCAATGGTTGCTATCGCCTCAAGCTCGCCAACCCGGCGATTCAGGGCGTGCCATACGTGCCGCTATCCATACTCGACGGAACCCTGGAGAAATCCGAAAAGCCTTTCGAGGAAAGCGTACCGGAAGGCTGCGAAGCTCCTTAGTACCAGCCGACGGCGACTTGCGCTTCTTCCGACATGCGGTCCGGTGTCCAGGGCGGATCGAAGGTCATGGTAACATCGACGAAACTGACACCTTCCACCGCGCTAACGGCATCCTGCACCCAGCCCGGCATTTCACCCGCGACGGGGCAGCCCGGGGCAGTCAACGTCATTTCGATCTTCACCGAACGGTCATCTTCGATGTCGATCTTGTAGACGAGGCCTAGCTCATAGATATCGGCCGGAATTTCCGGGTCGTAGACAGTTTTCAGCGCGCCGATGATGTCATCGGTCATGCGTGCCAGTTCCTCGGCGGGAATGGCAGATACGGACGCTGTCCCGACCCCGGTATGTACGGAACCGGCATCAGCGATCGGCGCTTCTTCTTTTTCCAGTGTCTCGACTTTGTCGGTCATCGTCATCACCCAAAGAATTTCCGCGCCTTTTCCAGCGCATCGGCGAGAACATCGATCTCGTCTATCGTATTATACATGGCAAATGAGGCACGGCATGTCGAAGTGACGCCGAAGCGCTTCAAAAGTGGTTGAGCACAATGTGTCCCTGCCCGAACGGCAACGCCGGCACGGTCGATCACCATCGACACGTCATGCGCGTGTATGCCTTCGAGTTCGAAGGAAATAATGGCGCCTTTGCCCTTGGCATCGCCAAAAATACGCAAGGAATTGATCTGGCGCAGCCGCTCATGCGCATAATCGCGCAAATCTTCCTCATGCGCGAGAATGGCCGCGCGGCCGATCTTCTCGACATACTCGATCGCGGCGCCAAGCCCGATCGCCTGGGCGATCGGCGGAGTGCCCGCTTCGAAGCGGTGCGGAGGATGATTGTAGGTGACGATATCCTCCGTCACCTCTTCGATCATTTCGCCGCCACCCTGGAAGGGCCGCATCGATTCCAGCATGTTCTTGCGGCCATAAAGCACGCCAATACCGGATGGACCATAAATCTTGTGTCCGGTGAAAATGTACCAGTCGCAGCCGAGATCCTGCACGTCCACCGGCAGGTGTACCGCGCCCTGGCTGCCGTCGACCAGCACGGGAATGCCGCGCGCATGGGCGATGCGGACGATTTCCTTGATCGGCGTGACGGTGCCAAGCACGTTCGACATATGGGTAATGGCGACAAGCTTTGTACGGTCGGTCAGCCGGCTCTCGAATTCCTCGATGTGGAATGCACCTTGATCATCGACAGGCACCCAGACGAGCTTCGCACCCTGACGTTCGCGAATGAAATGCCACGGCACGATGTTGGAATGGTGCTCCATGATCGAAAGCACGATCTCGTCACCTTCGCCGATGTTTGGCATGCCATAGCCATAGGCAACCGTGTTGATCGCTTCGGTGGCGGATTTCGTAAACACGATCTCGTCAACCGAACCGGCATTCAGGAACCGGCGAACGTTTTCACGAGCCTTTTCATAGGCATCGGTCGTTGCGTTCGACAGGAAGTGCAGGCCGCGATGCACATTGGCATATTCATTCGAATAGGTATGCGTGATCATATCGATGACAGCCTGCGGCTTCTGAGCCGAGGCGCCATTGTCGAGATAGACCAGCGGCTTGCCGTAGACTTCCCGCGACAGTATGGGGAAATCGCGGCGGATAGCCTCTACGTCGTAGCTGCTTTGAATGATCTTCGTATCCATATTGCCGCGCTTTCCCGTGTAAATTTGGCTGCGTTCGATCGATCAGACGTGGGTGGCGAGCCATTTTTCGAGAATCGCCTCAAGCGCCTCGACCAGTGGCTCGTTTTCCAGCTCCTCGACGATTTCAGCAACGAAAGCCTTGATCAAAAGGCCACGTGCTTCGTTTTCCGGAATGCCGCGCGCCCGCAGATAGAACAGGTGATTGCCATCGATTTCGGTAACAGTCGCACCATGGCCGCAGGCCACATCGTCGGCAAAGATCTCGAGTTCCGGCTTGGCATCGAATTCGCCATCATCCGAAAGCAGCAGCGTGTTGCAGGCCATGCGGGCGTCGGTCTTCTGGGCGATCTTGTTGACCTTGATCTGCCCCTGAAACACGCCGCGTGCCTGGTCCGTCACCACGTTGCGGATGATCTGCACCGATGTGGTGTTTTCGACCAGATGGCCGAGCGTCATCGTCACATCGGTGTGGCTGTCGCCGCCGAGCAGATTGACACCGCGAAGCTGGAAGTCGGAGCCTTCGCCCTTCACCAGCACATGCACTTCCTGCCGGACAAGCTTGCCGCCGGCATTGACGACATAAAGCGTCAGTTTGGCGTTGGCACCGAGCGTTGCAGTGAACTGTGCCAGCTGCGTGGCATGGACGCCCTGCTCGCGCAGGATGATCCAGGTAATTTCGGCATCGTCGGCAACCGTTACATTGCTGACGCTCGTCGAAAAACCTTCGCCGTCGCCGCCGGTCTGGCGTTCGATAATCGTTGCCTTGACGCCCTTGCCGAACTTGACCGGAAAACGCACATGCCCCTGCCCGCGCAGCTGCGCGTTCTGCAGTTCGAGCGGTGCTTCCAGTTCCACGTCATCGGCAAACGATACCGCCCAGCCGTCCGTGACATAGGCCGCATTGATCTGGCCGATCGCATCGTCGCCGTCACGAATGGCAAGCTGACTGATGACGGAGCCATCGATCAGCTTTTCGCTGAATTTCGTGAATTCAACGCCTTCAACGCGCGGGGCAACAAGAGCCACACCATTGGAAACGGTAGCCACAGCAGAGCCGGCAATAACCGGCGGCAAGGCATTCGTTCCAGCTGTCTCGTCATAGGCGGCAACGCTGCGCAGCAACGTGCGCAGGTCCGTATAGTGCCAGGCCTCGACGCGACGCGACGGCAGGCCCTGCGTCTTCAACGCCTCGATGGCGTTGTCGCGGGCACCGGCGATCTCGCCATCGCCGGGCAGATCGCCCATCCGGTCGACGAAAGCGTCAACCAGCGCCGATTCAGCGGCTGTGGGCTGGCGTCCTGTATGAACATTCATGACACTATTCCTCAAGCGGCCTCGCCGATAATATCGGCATAACCATTTTCTTCCAGTTCAAGCGCAAGATTCTTGTCACCCGACTTGATTACCTGGCCCTTGTAGAGAACATGCACGCTGTCCGGCACGATATAGTCGAGCAGGCGCTGGTAGTGGGTGATGACGATCACGGCCCGGTCTGGCGAACGCAGAGCGTTGACGCCATCGGCAACGATCTTCAGAGCATCGATGTCGAGGCCGGAGTCGGTCTCGTCGAGAACGCAGAGCTTCGGCTCCAGCAGTTTCATCTGCAGGATTTCCGCGCGCTTCTTCTCACCGCCGGAGAAACCAACATTGAGTGGGCGCTTGAGCATGGCAATATCCATGTCCAGCGACGCGGCAGCGGTCTTCACGCGGGAGATGAATTCCGGAATTTTCAGCGGCTCTTCACCGCGCGCCTTGCGCTGGGAATTCATTGCCACCTTGAGGAATTCCATTGTCGCAACGCCGGGTATTTCCATTGGGTACTGGAATGCCAGGAAAATGCCCTTGGCGGCGCGCTCGGACGGGTCGAGCTCGAGAATGGATTCGCCGTTGTAGAGAATGTCGCCTTCGGTGACCTCGTAGTCTTCGCGGCCTGCGAGGATATAGGACAGCGTCGATTTGCCGGAACCGTTCGGCCCCATGATCGCCGCGACTTCGCCTGCCTGGACGGTGAGGTTCAGACCACGAATGATCTCGGTGTCGGTGTCTGCGATCTTCGCATGAAGGTTTCTGATTTCCAGCATAGTACTACCTTTTCGAATTCCGAGGATCAGCCTTGGCGATCCCAATGATAAATCTTGATCCTGTCAGTCGATGGCCCACGCCATCCAAACTATCAACTCTCGCCGCTCAGGCTCTTGAGCCGCTCGACCACTGAAGAGAGCTCCTTGCGCGCCCTTATCAGCTCTGGTTCGAGGACACTTTCGGTCGCGGAGGAAGCATGACCCAACGTATCCGTCAGGTCGTCGATGACTTCGCCCAGCTCCTTGTAGCGCCTGCGAAGTCGGTCGAGCTCTTCCTTCATGACCGGGGCCATTAACCGACTGAGCCTTCGAGGCTGATGCCGATGAGCTTTTGCGCTTCAACCGCAAATTCCATCGGCAGCTCCTGAATGACTTCCTTGACGAAACCATTGACGATCAGCGCAATTGCTTCTTCTTCCGGAATACCGCGCTGCATCACATAGAACAGTGCGTCTTCGGAGATCTTCGAGGTGGTTGCCTCGTGCTCGAACTGCGCCGTGGCGTTCTTTGCCTCGATGTAGGGCACCGTATGCGCACCGCAGTCATTGCCGATCAGCAGTGAATCGCACTGGGTGAAGTTGCGGGCGTTTTCGGCCTTGCGATGCGCCGAAACCAGGCCGCGATAGGTGTTGTTCGACTTGCCGGCCGAAATACCCTTGGAGATGATGCGGCTCGACGTGTTCTTGCCGAGATGCAGCATCTTGGTACCGCTGTCGATCTGCTGATGACCATTCGAAACGGCGATCGAATAGAACTCGCCGCGTGAATTGTCGCCGCGCAGGATAACCGACGGGTATTTCCAGGTGATCGCCGAACCGGTCTCGACCTGCGTCCAGGAAATCTTCGAATTGACGCCGCGGCAATCGCCACGCTTGGTGACGAAGTTGTAGATGCCACCCTTGCCTTCCGCGTCGCCAGGGAACCAGTTCTGCACCGTCGAATACTTGATCTCGGCATCGTCCAGCGCAATCAGCTCGACGACCGCTGCGTGCAGCTGGTTTTCGTCGCGCTGCGGCGCGGTGCAGCCTTCGAGATAGGACACATAAGCGCCCTCTTCGGCAATAATCAGTGTCCGTTCGAACTGGCCTGTATCCCGCTCATTGATGCGGAAGTAAGTGGACAGCTCCATCGGGCAACGCACACCCTTCGGCACATAGACGAACGAGCCGTCGGTAAAGACAGCCGAATTCAGCGTCGCGTAGAAATTATCCGAAACCGGGACAACCGTTGCGAGATACTTCTTCACCAGATCGGGATGTTCGCGGATCGCTTCCGAGATCGAGCAGAATATGACACCGGCTTTAGCAAGTTCCGCCTTGAACGTGGTGACGACCGAGACGCTGTCGAATACGGCATCCACCGCGACGCGGCCGGACTTGTAGACATTGTCGCTCGCTTCTTCTTCATCATCCGGGCTCGGTTCACCAACCTTGCGCACACCAGCCAGGATTTCCTGCTCTTTCAGCGGAATTCCGAGCTTTTCATAGGTGCGCAGCAGTTCCGGATCGACATCGGCAAGCGAAGACGGACCGGTCTGGTTCTTTGGACCGGCGTAATAAACCATGTCCTGGAAGTCGATCTTTGGATAATTCACGCGTGCCCAAGTGGGCTCTTCCATCGTCAGCCAGCGTTCATAAGCCTTCAGACGCCATTCCAGCATCCATTCCGGCTCGTTCTTCTTGGCAGAGATAAAGCGAATGATATCTTCATTCAGGCCCTTCGGCGCCTTATCCATTTCGATAAGGGTTTCAAAGCCATATTTGTACTGGTCCACGTCCAGCGTACGGACACGATCAATAGTTTCCTGCACGGCAGGCATTGGCGTTCTCCATCCACGCGGGGTTCAAGGTCCCGCAGTTGCAAACGTCAAGGCGTATGTCGTCTTGAATATTTGCCTCTATGTAATGTGCAATTGCACGATTTAACACCGGTATTCACCGGATTTTTTGCAATTACCGGCTATTATTTGCCAATAATCGAAATTCTCTACGCCGCATCGGCTGCAGCCGGCTTCGACCGGTCGCGCCGCGCGACGATATTTTTCAGCGCATCGAGGAAAAGCGTGATGTCTTCCTCGCTGGTTTCCGGCGCCGTGGAGACCCGCAGACCACCGGTCCCATCGCCATATCCCATCGCTGCCAGCACATGGCTGGGGCCGACTTTTCCCGAGGAACAGGCAGAACCTGCCGATAGCGCAATTCCGCCGAGATCGAAAGCGATTTGCACGGTTTCCGCCTTCATTTCCGCCAGCGAGAACATGGTGGTGTTAGGCAGCCGCTCGACGTTTTCGCCGTAGATTATGGCGTCCGGTGCGATCGCGCGAATACTGTGCTCTATCGTCTCGCGAGTTCGTGCCGGCCAGCCACCGGAATTCAGACGCTCCCTGGCCACGCGCGCAGCCGCGCCAAAACCGGCAATCACCGGCAAGGCTTCCGTGCCGGCGCGATGGCCTTTTTCCTGTCCGCCGCCGCGAACCAGCGCCTTCGGCATCACAAGATCGGAGACGGCGACAATTGCGCCTACACCCTTCGGTCCGCCAATCTTGTGCGAAGACAGGATGAGATAATCGGCAGAACATGTTGCAATATCAAGTGGAATACGCCCCGCAGCCTGAACCGCGTCAACCACGAACAGCCCGCCAAACTCCTTCACGAGCGCGCCGATTGCTGGGATCGGCTGCAACACGCCCGTTTCATTGTTCGCTGCCTGCACGGCAACCAGAGGCAGGCCCTGGCTGCGATCATGCGAGCCAAGAAGCGCGCGCAAACGCTCAAGATCGAGCAAGCCATTGCCACCCACTGGCACTTTATCGATCTGCTCCGCCGAAAACTGACCGCCGGCAAGCATGCAAGGGTGTTCGCTCGCACTGACATAGAGCCGCGACAGGCGCATCGGCGCCCGCCCCATCACATAATGCGGGGTCAGCAGGGTTGAAGCTGCCTCGGTGGCACCCGATGTAAAGACCACATGATCAGGCTTGGCATTGACGAGGGCAGCCACTTCGCGGCGCGCTGCTTCAAGAATTGCCTTTGTGGCACGGCCTTCCTGATGAACGGATGACGGATTGCCTGTCTGCACAAGGGCATGGACGACAGCATCGCGCGCCGCCGGGATCAGCGGCGCACTTGCATTATAGTCCAGATAGGTGCGATTGGTGGCCATGCCATCCTATTCTTTTGAACTCTGCGCAGTCGAAAAGCGCAATTTTCTTGAAATTCAGCCTCGGACCAGCCTATTAAGCCGCTTCGAGATAAAATTCTACACCAGTTTTGAACGGTTCTAAACTGGTTTTATGGGTGCTGTTGATTGCCGTCAAGCCCGGCCTGTCAAGAACCGCCCTACGGCCAAAGTGGAGTATACATGCCTGAAGTAATTTTCAATGGACCAGCGGGACGTCTTGAGGGCCGATATCAGCCTTCGACGGAAAAAAATGCCCCGATTGCGATTGTCCTCCATCCGCACCCGCAGTTTGGCGGGACCATGAACAACAAGATCGTCTACGATCTGTTCTACATGTTCCAGCAGCGCGGTTTTACGACATTGCGATTCAACTTCCGTGGCATTGGCCGCAGCCAGGGTGAGTTCGATCATGGTTCGGGCGAATTGTCGGATGCCGCTGGCGCACTAGACTGGGTGCAGTCGCTGCATCCGGATTCCAAGACCTGCTGGGTCGCCGGCTATTCCTTCGGCGCCTGGATCGGCATGCAGCTGCTGATGCGCCGCCCCGAGATCGAAGGCTTCATCTCCGTCGCTCCACAGCCCAACACCTATGATTTCTCCTTCCTCGCCCCTTGCCCCTCCTCCGGCCTGATCCTTCATGGCGATCAGGACAAGGTCGCACCGCCCAAGGATGTCCAGGGCCTGGTAGACAAGCTGAAGACGCAGAAGGGTATCACCATCACCCAGAGGACGATGGTCGGTGCCAACCACTTCTTCTCCGGCATGACCGACGAAGTCATTGCTGAATGCTCCGACTATCTTGATCGCCGCCTGAATGGCGAATTGGTCGAGGCCAAGCCGAAGCGCCTGCGCTAAGAAGGCTTTACGAGCACGCCCCCGGACACGGGGGCGTTGCAGCCGGTGGTAGTCGGCCATGTCAGCGGCAATCCATCCAGCGCCCGCACGGCGAGATAGGCCCAGGCTTCGGCTTCCATTGAATCGCCGTTGAACCCCAGATCTTCCGCAACAATGACTTTTGCCTTGGTGGTCGCAGCGCCTTCCGCAAGATCGTTCATGATCGTCGTGTTCTTGCGTCCGCCGCCGCAAACGATCCAGAGCGATGGCTTTTCCGGCGCATAGGCACTGGCCTTGAGGATCGCCTCGGCTGTAACGCGCGCCAGAGTCCGCGCTCCGTCCGCCAGCTCGAGATCGCCAAGATCTGCAAGGGTAAAGTCATTGCGGTCCAGCGATTTGGGCGGTTTGAGGTCAAAGAATGGTTTCGTAAGATAGCGCGTAACAACATTGGCAATGATCTGGCCCTCGCTGGCGATCGAACCGCCCGCGTCGTAGGCGATCCCCGCCTTGTCCGACACCCATTGGTCGATCAGCGCATTGCCCGGTCCGGTATCGAAAGCGATCGGGTCGTCACCACCTGAAATGATCGTGATGTTGGAAATGCCGCCGATATTGACGAAGACGACCGGCTTTCCCTTGCCGAGTTCGGCGGGAATGCGGGCTGCAAACGCCTGATGGTAAGCCGGCACGAGGGGCGCGCCCTGCCCGCCATGTATCATGTCATTGGCCCGCATGTCATAGACGACCGGAATGCCCGTCATATCAGCCAGCATCTTGCCGTCGCCAAGCTGAACGGTCAGGCTTTCCAGAGGCCGGTGCAGGACCGTCTGTCCATGAAAGCCAATAATATCAACGTCATTCTTGCCGATCTTATGATCAGACAGGAACTTGAGCACGGCGCCGCCGTGGCGCTTCGTCAGTTCCTTTTCGACAGCTCCCAGCAAACCTGGACGCTGGTCTCTTGTCCTGATCGATTTCGCATCCTCAAGACCGGCTTCGATCTGGCGCCGAAACGCAGTTTCATACGGCACGAAGTCCGAAGGACCCCGCCGGACCTCGGCGTCGCCGTCGGTTTCAATGAGGGCGATGTCGATTCCGTCCATGGAGGTACCGCTCATCAGTCCGATTGCACGCCGTATCGCTGCCAAGACACTGCCTTTCTTGTGATTCGATAAAGAATGATGTTAAACGGCTCCGTCTCACACGGCACGCATTTCGTGCACGCCGATTCAATCAGGAAAATGTCCATGTCTGCCTTCAAATCCGAATTTCTGCACACGCTTTCCACGCGCGGCTTCATCCATCAGACCTCCGACGATGCGGGTCTGGATGCGCTCTTCGCCCGGGAAACCGTGTCAGCCTATATCGGCTTTGATCCGACAGCCTCCAGCTTGCATGCGGGCAGCCTGTTGCAGATCATGATGCTCCATTGGATGCAAAAGACTGGTCATCGTCCGGTCGCCCTGATGGGCGGCGGCACCGGCATGGTTGGCGACCCCTCCTTCAAGGACGAGGCGCGCAAACTGATGACGCCGGAAACCATCCAGCACAATATCGATGGCATCAAGCGGGTTTTCTCGAACTACCTGAGCTTCGGCAATGGTCCGAAAGACGCGCTGATGGTCAACAATGCCGAATGGCTGTTGCCGCTCAACTACCTCGAATTCCTGCGCGATGTCGGTCAGCATTTTTCCGTCAACCGCATGTTGTCCTTCGACTCGGTAAAACAGCGCCTCGATCGTGAGCAGTCGCTGTCCTTCCTCGAATTCAACTATATGATCCTGCAGGCCTATGATTTCGTCGAGCTGAACAAGCGCTATGGATTGCGCTTGCAGATGGGGGGCTCGGATCAATGGGGCAATATCGTCAATGGTATCGACCTTGGCCATCGCCTCGGGACGCCGCAGCTCTACGCCCTCACCTCGCCGCTTCTGACCACCTCGTCGGGCGCCAAGATGGGCAAGTCGTTGAACGGCGCTGTCTGGCTCAACGCCGATCTCCTCAGCCCCTATGATTTCTGGCAATACTGGCGCAACACGGAAGATGCCGACGTCGAGCGCTTCCTCAAGCTCTACACGACATTGCCGCTGGACGAGATTACCCGGCTCGCCTCCCTGGGCGGCGCGGAAATCAACGAGACAAAGAAGGTTCTGGCGACGGAGATCACAGCCTTGCTTCACGGTCGTGCCGCGGCCGAAGAAGCAGCGGAAACCGCGCGCAAAACCTTCGAGGAAGGCGCTTTGGCAACCAATTTGCCGACCATCGAGATCGCCACCGGTGAACTCGAAGCCGGAATCGGGATCCTGACACTTCTCGTCAAGGCAGGCCTTGCCGGATCGAACGGCGAAGCCCGCCGCCACATCCAGGGTGGCGCAGTGCGGGTCAACGACCTCGGCATTGCCGACGAAAAGGCTAAAGTTGGGACGTCCGACGTTACTGCCGACGGCGTCATCAAGCTTTCGCTCGGCAAGAAGAAGCACATTCTGGTCCGGCCGGTCTAGCACGGCAGTCGATGCCGATAATCTCTCCCCTTGCGGGAGAGAAAGGATTTTCTTGGATTAGCCTCTTTGCTAAATCCTTAGAAAATCCAAGTGAGGGGATTGCATCTATCGCGCTGAATCCCCTCTCTGGCGATTTCTAGCACTTAGCAAGCGCCAAGATGCTGAAATCGCTTTCTCCCCACAAGGGGCGAGATAAGCGGGCTTTCTACTGAAACTCGAAGATCGAGCGGAAAATACCAGGCGCAATCACCGAGATTGGATTGACGGTGATCTGCGGCTGCTTCAGCGGGCCAGACAATTTGTAAGTGATGCCGATCAGCCCGCGATCACGGCCATTGCCAAGGAACAGTCCAAGTATGGGTAGATCGCTTAACATGCTGTTGAGGCCATAGGCGGGCATGAATGTTCCAGTGAGGGACATATTGCCCTGCGGATCGCTGAGTACGCCCTGGAATGTCGTGCCGATGGTCGAGCCGCGAATGACGCCATTGGCGAGATTGATGTAGTTCGAGCCTTTTTCGATCTGCGAGAAACCGCGATCGAATGTGACTGTCGAAACGTCGATATTCTTCTGCACCGCATCGTTCAGGCTTGTGCCGTTCGGCGAAGTGGAAACGAGCTTGGCAAGACGGGGTTCATTGACCAGCGTGAAGTTCCGCGCATCGACCTGGCCGCGCAACGGGCCGTCGCCCTTGGAATCCAGCGCGACGCTGATGCTGCCGCCCGACATCTTGTCATAGAAGCCGAAGAAGCGCAGGACCGCGCCGGCATCTTTTGACTGGAGGCTGATGGACCGTGCGCCGCTTTCGGAACTGTCCGTGGCAATCGCCTTTTGCCCGGATTTCGTTATCGCGTTGAATGCAAGACCGGAGACGTTGGAACCTACCCCTTCATAGGACAGCGAAACATTGCGGAAGTTTTCCGAATAGAACCCCGCCACCTCGTCAATGTCCGCATTGACGAGGACACGCTGTTTGCTATCGCTATCGGCACCTTTTTGTTTCTTGTCGGTGATCTGGTTGAGCAAAGGGCGTGCGTCGAAGGATGTGCCGTTTACATCGACACGATACCCATACTTTGTCCGGGCGACCTTCACGGCGATATCGTCGCCGCGATTGAGCTTTACATTGCTGAAATCAGCGGAGGTCAGATCGCCACCCACGACCTTCACATCGCCACGCAAACGAAATGTGTCGCCGGATACATCCAGATCTCGGATGTTGACGTTGTCGCCGTCCTGCTGCAGCGCGAATTTGGCGCTCGCCTTGACCCCGGCCCCCTTGGTCCAGCCCAGTTGCGCCAGCTTGATTTCGGCCTTTGTCAGATCGGCTGTGGCGAGCCGCGAGCCGTCGGCAGCCTTGTCGATATCGACCGATATCGGACCGGCAAGCAGCGGATCGAGCGCCGGAAACAGTGCATTGCGGGTCTTGTCATCGAGCTGGAGCGTTACGCTCTGTTCACGCTTGGCTGTATTGCCTCCCAATGGCTCGAACAGCTTCACTTCAGCCGGTACGCCATTGAGCTGCGCCCTGGCATCGATGCGCGCCTCGTCTTTCGTGACGAACAGTGTTCCATCGGCATCGGAGATTGTCTGCCCGTCGATCTTCTTGGCAATCGAAACATCGGATAGCGCCATGTCGGCCGACCATTTAAGGCTGCCCTCCGGCGAATGGCGCGTAACCGGGAATGTCACAAGGACATGGGTCTTCACATTGCCCTTGATGTCTTCCGGAGCAAAGGGAAGGTTTTTCAGACCATTGATCGGTTTGAAGCCGATGATTTCCGCAACTGCAGAAGCATCTCCCTCCAGATTGAGGTCCAGTTCGGACAGAACCGGCCTTTGCGGACCCCACGGAATGATGAGCGTGCCATCAACAATCCGCGCCTCGCGATTGTTCGGGGTAAACGACGAACCTTTTTCCAGATTGATGGTCGTATAGGCGCCGCGCACGCTGATCTTCCCATCGGCATTGCGAACAGGCGGCAGATCACCAACGATATCGAAGCGTGAATTTTCGATCGCAAAATCGACCTGGACCTCATCGGGTTTCAGCGGCGGCGGTTTTCCCGGTCCGTCGAAACGCCCGGCAGCAAAAATCACGTCGATCCTGCTATCCTTCGCTGTGCCTCCATAGAGATTTTCCAGCACCCAGCGGCGGGCTCCCGTGGCAACCCAGACCGGCCACAGCTGCTTGGCGTGGGAAACCGGCATTTTGGGGATGCGCAAATCCAGGGTCATGGCGGGCGAGCCCTTGCCAAAGGTCGCACCGGCCTGGCCGTAGAGTTCGCTTTCGCCGTTGCCGCGCACGGCGATTTGGGAGACATCAAACTGCTTTTGCGCCGGATCATACCGCCCAGCAACCCGCGCATTGAACGCCAGTGCCGGTTCGGTGGAGTCCTTCGGCGCCGAAATCGCCTGCTGCGTGATCAATTCGAACCGGTAGCCGGGATTGGCCTGTACAGCTGCGTCCGCCGGGCGTGGCTCCGGCCCTACCGCACCCTCGACGACACCCTTGAAAGCGCCGAAATGAATGTTGGACGGCTTGATCTCGATCTTGTCGGTGCCCGACACATGTTCGAAATTGATCTGGGTCCCGACGTCCATGTCGTCGACATTGCCGACAGTAACCAGCCCCTCACCTATATTGAGCGCACCCCGTACACGTGAAGGTTCGGACGCAGTCGCGGCGATTCCGTCCAGCTTCACCTCGGCTTCGTTAGCATAGGCAAGATATGCTCCGTCCGGCTTGATACCGTCCATGTCGGGAACAGGTGCCTGGCCAAACTTGCCGACCAGCGGGATCTTGCTGATAGCCAGCGAGAAGGCTTCGATTTTTTCGCCAACTGCCGAACGTTTGGCCTGAGCGGCAATATCGATTTCCTTGCCTCGCCATTCCACCGTGCCCTTAATTGACACCGGCCCACCCGCCTCCGACAGATCGAGATTGACGATGCGCAGGCGCTCCGGCGCTCCGGCAATCGTGAAATCAAACGACGTATCTGAAATCGTGATGTCGCGTGTCTCGCGCTGGTCGAGCAGGGAGACCGCGCTCTCGAGGCCAGCGAAGATCGCATTTGTCGCGCCATCGAGATCGACCAGGCCGCGGTCATCGATGGGCACGAGAGCCATGAAATCGAAGGGGACTTGCGACGTCACCTTGATCTGCGCGCCGTCCAGTTCGAGCCGCTCTACCTGCACATTTCCATGCAGCAGCGGCAGGGTCGCCAGACCGATGCGGACCGAGCGGACATTGTTGATCTCGATGCCACGCTTGGCGTCGGCAATATTCACGTTTCGGGCTTCGAGGGCGACGTGGCGGCGCTTATCAAGCGAAATCTGTGCGGACTGGATCGTCGCGACGGCTTCCGGGCCAAGGACCGTCTTCAGCGCCTGCTGAGCGCGCTGCGTCAACGCCTCGCCTCCAACGCCAACGCGCAGAATCACGAAGGCGATTCCGGCAAGTACAGCAATCAGAATCAGGAAGGAGGAAGCGGCACCACAGACGAATCGCACGCGAGATCGCCTTGGCGGCATCACCACGGGAACCTCGCCTTGCTCGAAAGCCGAAGGGTAATGATGCAGTTTTGTGAAGTCTCGCTTTGTAAAACGGACTTTTTCCGGTTTCTCTGTCAAATTCCCAAGCCAATTGAGGAATCAATTGGGAAACCGTAGACGATTCCCGTGCCTCTCTATAGTTGCGTAACTGAGGCGCGCATTCAATAATCAAAAGAAAGGCATTCCTATGACGGCTTTGGATATTGGCAGCAATGCTCCGGACTTCACCTTGCCGCGCGATGGCGGCGGCACGATTACCCTTTCAGGTTTACGCGGAAATCCGGTCGTCCTCTATTTCTATCCCAAGGACAATACCAGCGGCTGCACGCAGGAAGCGATCGAGTTTTCGGGGCTTAAACCGCAATTTGAAAAGCTTGGCGCAAAAGTCATCGGCATGTCGCCGGATCCCGTCAAGAAGCACGACAAGTTCAAGACAAAGCACGACCTGAAGGTTGAGCTGGTTGCCGACGAGGATAAGGCCATCATCGAATCCTACGGGCTCTGGGTCGAGAAGAGCATGTATGGCCGTAAATATATGGGCGTGGAGCGGACAACCTTCCTGATCGATTCGGACGGCAAGATCGCGAAAGTCTGGAACAAGGTCAAAGTTCCGGGTCATGCGGCCGAGGTACTCGAAGCAACCAGGGCTCTGCAGGCATAATTTGCACGTTTTTTGAGTGAAACGCACTGCCCCGTCAGGGTTTGTTAACCCTAACAGAGTGTAATGTTTTCATAAATTGAAGCTGCAAATCGACGGACGTAGCCGCAATGAAGAAGATCAAAAATCCCAGCATCTTCGGCGCCACGAAAGAGCCCCACACGATCATCATCGCGCGGGGCGAAACCATCCGTCATTTCACTGTCAGGCCTTGGGCGGCGCTTCTTGGCGGCACCCTCGCTCTTGGCCTCGCCGGCAGCTATCTCCTCGCAACGTCCTATCTCGTCTTCCGCGACGACCTCATAAGCGGCAGTGTCGCGCGGCAGGCCCGCCTGCAGCAGGCCTACGAGGACCGCATCGCGGCACTGCGCACGCAACTTGACCGCGTCACGAGCCGGCAGTTGCTCGATCAGAAAATGATGGATGGCAAAGTCGCCGAACTCATTCAACGGCAGAAAGCACTGAGCGAACGGCATGACAAGCTTGCGCCAGTGATCGAACGTGCAGCGCGCGGCGGAACCGCTGTGCCGGCAGAAGCGGGCGCCGACCTCGTCATGGATCGCGACGGCCAGGACGTGGTGAACTCAGACGATGCGGATGGCTTCTATGGCATAGATCCGATCATAACAGGACCGACGACTTCAACACGCAAGCCCGCGCCGCGCGATGACAAGGCAAAGACCAGCGTCGATAAGGCCGAACTCCTGGATTCTGTCGACCATTCCCTGAACGCCATTGAAACTCGGCAAACCAAACAGATACAGATGCTGTCGAACACCGCCTATGAAAGCGCCGACAAGATCATGGAAGCGCTGGCAGCAACCGGCGTCAAACCGGTTCTGGACGATGATAAGTCGGGCGCCGGCGGCCCATTGCTTCTGGCTAGCACAAGTCCCGCCGCCGGATTTGACACGAAGCTTGTTGATCTTGATGAGGCTCTTGCGCGACTTGAGGGGGCCAAGGCTCTCGCGAAGGCCGTTCCGATCGCCAATCCAGCCCCCGGCATGCCGGTCTCGAGCCCCTTTGGCGTGCGAAAAGACCCGCTTCTCGGGATGATGGCCTTTCATTCAGGCATGGATTTTCGCGCCATTTCCGGAAGCTCCGTACTGGCCACAGCCAATGGAACGGTGACGGCAGCCGACTACACCGGCGGCTACGGCAATATGGTCGAGGTGGACCACGGCAACGGCCTGTCCACGCGCTATGGCCATATGAGCCAAATCCTCGTGAGTGTCGGCCAGCATGTCAAATCGGGCGATGTTCTCGGTAAGGTCGGCAGTACCGGCCGTTCCACCGGCCCTCACCTGCATTATGAGGTTCGCAAGAACGGCAACGCAATCAACCCGGCAAGCTATTTGACCATTGGCCGGCAAATTGCGGCGGAACTTTAGGCTTAAGCAGAAGATATAATTTTTCAAGGAAGTGAGTCATGAAACAATGACCGCTCCATTCAAGCTATTTGCTTTTTAAAACAGCTCTTTTCAGCCAGTTTGCCTTTATATCCAAAGCAGTATATTTTAATGATTAAGCAATTAAAATTTCTTGGAGACTCCATCAAGCGCCTCCGTGATTTTCCTGCGTTTGCCAGGCAAGACGCTGGATACCAGTTGGACAAGGTACAGCGCGGTGAGGAGCCTGACGACTACAAGCCGATGCCCTCCATCAGCAGGGGTGTCGCAGAAATCAGGATATGGGATGATAGCGGGACTTACAGACTAATTTACACGGCAAAGATGCCAGACGCGGTCTGTGTTCTAAGTGTTTTCCAGAAGAAGACGCAAACCACTCGGGCGCAGGAGATCAGGCTCGCCTGAGAAAATTGAAAAGGCAACTGAATGATCGAAACGGAAACCTTTGACAGCGTATGGGACGCGATTGCCGATACACCGGCTGAAGCTGCAAATCTGCGGGCGAGAGCCGAATTGATGAGACAGATAGCGGACATCATCAAAGAAAAGGGTTGGAAGCAGATCGACGCGGCAACCCACTGTGACGTCACGCAACCGCGCATAAACGATCTGTTGCGTGGCCGCGTGTCGCGCTTCTCACTCGACGCGCTAGTGAATATCGCCACAGCCCTTGGCCGCCGGGTTCATATTGAACTGGAAGCAGCCTGACGCGTGGTCAGGCAATGTCTTCCACTTCCACATCCGTACCATGCACGCGATGTGCCAGCGCCGCCTCCATGAACATGTCGACATCGCCGTCGAGCACATCCTGCGGGCTCGTGCTCTCAACGCCGGTGCGCAAGTCCTTCACCAGCTGATAGGGCTGCAGCACGTAGGAACGGATTTGGTGACCCCAGCCGATGTCGGTCTTGGAGGCTGAAATCGCATCCGCCGCCTGTTCGCGTTTCTCGAGCTCGGCCTCATAGAGGCGGGCGCGCAGCATCGACCATGCCGTGGCGCGGTTCTTGTGCTGTGAGCGCTCAGCCTGACATTGTACGACGATACCGGTTGCGATGTGGGTGATACGGACAGCCGAGTCCGTCGTGTTGACGTGCTGACCGCCCGCACCCGACGCTCGATAGGTATCGATACGGACATCGGCTTCCGTCACCGCGATGTCGATATTGTCGTCGACGACCGGGTAGACCCAGATGCTGGAAAACGATGTGTGCCTGCGCGCATTGGAATCATATGGCGAGATGCGCACCAGCCGGTGCACACCGGACTCGGTCTTCAGAAGGCCATACGCGTTGTGCCCCTTGACGAGAATTGTCGCGGATTTGATGCCCGCCTCTTCCCCGTAATGTACTTCGAGCAGTTCAACCTTCATGCCCTTGCGTTCGGCCCAGCGCGTATACATGCGCAGGAGCATCGACGCCCAGTCCTGGCTCTCCGTACCGCCGGCACCGGAATGGACTTCGAGATAGGTGTCGTTGGCATCCGCTTCACCGGAAAGCAGCGTATCGATCTGACGGCGATCGACCTCCTGCTTGATGCTGCGAATCGCTTCTTCAGCTTCGGCAACGATCGACTTGTCATCCTCCTCCTCGCCCATGGCGATGAGTTCGATGTTGTCTTCCAGAGATTGGGTCAAGGCGCGGATAGAATTGATGCTGTCTTCCAGCTGCTGGCGCTCGCGCATCAGCTTCTGCGCTTCCTGCGCATCGTTCCAGAGCGACGGGTCTTCGGCAAGCTGGTTCAGATAGCCCAGGCGTTTGATTGACGTATCCCAGTCAAAGATGCCTCCTCAGCAGGCTTATGGCCTGCTTGATCTCGTCGACCAGCGTCTCGATTTCGGCGCGCATTGGCTGTCCGTTCCTTCTTGTCTTTTTATGGATTTCAAATTTCGGCGGACCATATTGACTGGTCCGCGCGATGTAAAGTCTTCAGGCTTCCATGAAGCTCAGAGATCGAAGCGGTCAGAAAAGGCCGCCGCCGCCGCCCTGTATCGCGCGATTGACGTTGGGGGATTGCACGCTGACCGGTGCGCCTTCCGAGAACGAATCCATGCCAATGACCGAATAGCTGTCGGCTGGGCCTGTGCCCGGCTTGAACGCTTCCATGATCACGTTGGGGCCATCTGGCGATGCGCGCATGCCCGTCTTGCGATCGATTGGAATTACCGTCATGCCCTCGGGGACGCGGAAATCGACGGAACGCTGCCCCTGGAGCGCCGCTTCGGCAAAATCCTTGAACACTGGCGCTGCAAGACCGCTACCGGTGAAACCCTTGCCCATGGGAACAGGCGTGTCATAGCCAAGGTAAAGGCCGAATACGAGATCCGGCGTGAAGCCGATGAACCACGCATCCTTTTCGTCGTTGGTGGTTCCGGTCTTGCCGGCGATCGGACGATTGAGGCTCTTCAGGATCGTGGCGGTACCGCGCTGAACGACGCCCTCCATCATCGATGTGATCTGGTAGGCGGTCATAGGGTCGAGCACCTGGTCGCGATCATCGATCAGCTCCGGTTCCGCCTGGCCTTTCCATTCGGCAGCAGAGCAGTTGTCGCACTTGCGCTCGTCATGCTTGAAGACCGTCTTGCCGTAGCGGTCCTGGATCCGGTCGATCATGGACGGCGTTATCTTGCGCCCGCCATTGGCGATGATCGAATAGCCGGTGACCATGCGCAGAACAGTCGTTTCGCCCGAACCGAGCGCCATGGCGAGCACCGGCAGCATCTTGTCATAAATGCCGAACCGCTCGGCATATTCGGCAACCAGCTTCATGCCCATGTCCTGGGCGAGCCGCACAGTCATCAGATTGCGCGACTGCTCGATGCCGTAGCGCAGCGTCGACGGTCCTGCGAATTTTCCGCCATAGTTTTTCGGTGCCCATATGCCAAGGCTGCCGCCCTGATCCACCGAAATCGGACCGTCAAGCACGACCGAAGCGGGGGTGTAGCCGTTGTCGAGCGCTGCTGAATAGACGAAGGGCTTGAACGACGATCCCGGCTGACGCATCGCCTGTGTGGCGCGGTTGAACTCGGATTCGGCAAAGGAGAAGCCGCCAACCATTGCCAGAACGCGGCCCGTATGCGGATCCATCGCCACCGCGCCGCCTTCGATCTTCGGAACCTGCTGGAGATCGAAAGCCGTCTCGCTGCCTTCTTTCTTCTGGACGAAGACCACATCGCCGACATTGAAGACATTTTCCAGAGTTTTGGCGGTGGTGCGCTTGTCGTCATTGAGCAGGCGGAAGGCCCATTTGACGTCAGCGGCATCAATGGTTCCCTTCTTGCGCTCGGTGACGAGCTTGTCGGAGGCGTCGCGCTCCGGCTGCAGCCCAATGATCGCCTGCTCCGGCGTTACTTCAAGAACAACGGCCAGTTCCCAATCCGGGACATCGGAGAAAGCCTTGATCTCGGAGAGTGGGATGCCCCAGTCGCCATTGGTTGAAATTGTCTTGTAAGCACCGCGATAGCCGCGCGCATGGTCATATTTGAACAGGCCATGCTGCAGTGCGGCGCGCGCCATGACTTGCATTTTAGGATCGAGCGTTGTGCGAACGGACAGACCGCCTTCATAAAGCGCATTCTCGCCGTAGCGGGCAATGATTTGGCGCCGGACCTCCTCGGCGAAATATTCGGAAGCGAAGAGATAGTTGCCGGTATGGCGCGGCGTGACGCCCAGCGGCTCCGCCTTGGCCTCTTTGGCTTCTTCCATCGTGACATAGCCGTTTTCGGCCATGCGATCGATCACCCAGTTGCGGCGCTCAACAGCCCGCTCCGGCTGACGGAATGGATGATAGTTGGATGGTCCCTTGGGAAGCGCGGCGAGATAGGCCGCTTCGGCAACCGTCAGCTCATTGACCGACTTGTTGAAATAGGTCAGCGCGGCACCGGCAATGCCGTAAGAATTCAGACCGAAGAAGATTTCGTTGAGGTAGAGCTCAAGAATGCGATCCTTGGAATAAGCCTGCTCGATGCGGAACGACAGAATCGCTTCCTTGACCTTGCGCCCGATGGTCTGGTCGTTGCTCAAAAGGAAGTTCTTTGCCACCTGCTGGGTAATGGTCGATGCACCGACCGGACGCCGGGAGCCCCAATTCTGGATATTGGTGACGACCGCGCGGGCCAGACCGCCGATATCCACACCCGGATGCTGGTAGAAATTCTTGTCCTCGGCTGAAATGAAGGCTGCCTTGACGCGATCGGGCACTGCCTGAATCGGCAGATAGAGACGGCGCTGGCGTGCAAACTCAGCCATCAGCGAACCGTCCGAAGAATGGACACGGGTCATGACCGGCGGCTCGTACTTCGCCAGAACTTCGTAATCAGGCAAGTCCTTGGACATGTTGACGACATAGAGCGCAACAGCACCCGCCGCCAGAAGCGCCATGACCGTGCCGATTCCGAAAAAATATCCGATCAAGCGTATCATTTGTATGCGGAACCCATTTCACCTGTTGGCATGTATACTATCAATACATGATCCGATCCATGCAGATTGCTTCGTGGAAAACACCGATCAGAGGTGTTCCTGGTCCGGCAATCGTCCAAAGCAAGGCCGGTAGTTCATCGACGCAATTGGGCGACAAATGTGACAAAGGCAAGGAGAACCCGTTCGTGTTCACAATTTAAATACCAATTGTGGAGTTTCGGCAACGCCAAGATGGGCGATTTCGTGCGGAACGTCAGAACGCTCAGTTGAGCGCGCCAGCGGTCTTCTTGCCGGCAAATTCGCCTACGGCCGAAGCAAGTCTTTCGGCCACATGACCTCTCCAGGCCGGATCAAGCATCAGTTTCTCGTCTTCCGGATTGGAAAGATAACCGATTTCTACGAGAACGGAGGGAACGTCCGGCGCGCGCAGTACCTGGAATCCGGCAAAGCGATGCGGATTGTTGATCATGTTGACGTCTTTTTTCAGCGATTTCACCACGGTCTTGGCAAAGCTCAACGAAAAAGTATGCGTCTCCCGGCGAGTCAGGTCCATGAGAATGTCGGCAATTTCCGGCGTCTCGTTGTCAAATGTAATCCCTGCGACCGCATCCGAACGATTCTCACGATCCGCCATCGCACGCGACTCGGCATCCGAGGCCTTGTCCGAGACCGTATAAACCGTAGCGCCGCGAATATTGCCCCTGTTGATCGTATCTGCATGGATGGAGATGAAGAGATCGGCTTCATATTGCCGGGCGACTCTCACCCGCTCCGTCAACCGCATAAACTCATCGCCGTTCCGGGTCATTTCAACCCTCAGGCCGGGGAACTTGCTGAGTTCGTCGCGCAGTTGCTGCGCAAACATCAGCGTGACATTCTTCTCCATGATGCCGCTCGCGCTTTCCGCGCCGCTGTCGATACCGCCGTGGCCCGGATCTATCACAACGGTGAACGGCTTTGGCGCCTTGCTGACCTCATTGGGTGCAGCAGCGGCAAGCCGATCGCCTTTCGGTGCTCCTTCGGTCGAAGCAGTGGTGGCATTTTGCGTCTTCAGCGCTTCGGCGAACTGGCGGTCCGATGAAGCGACGAAATCCGCGACAAGCCGGTATCCCGGGCTGCTGTCATTCTTGATGACATTAAGCTGCTCGACGGCAAAAGGGCCTTTGAGCGTGAAAATCAGCCGTGAGCGCTGATCGTCGATTAATCCGTAGCGCACATCCGTAACCAGCCCGCGCGGTTCTGTTGATTTCTTGTCGAAGGCAAAAACGGCTTTGGGCATGTCGATTGCCAGCCTGTGCGGCTGATCAAGCAGCATCGTCGAGACGTCGGGCTCGCGATCGAAATTGATGACGATACGGGTTCGCAGCTCGTCGCCCGCGACCTGATACGTCAGGGCTGCCAGTTCGTCTGCTGCACGCGAAGGCTCGCCCGCCTGTAGAAAGACAAGAAAGCCGATGGCAGCAGCCATGAATATCCGACAGATCACGCTCATCTCTCTTGCCAACAGGTGCGATGCGGGGAGACAGTTCCCGCTGGCACAACTTGTATCAGACGCAGTATGCATTGGCATCCTGCCCAGGACACACTATCTATGACTAATAGGTAAGGAACCATGGTTAATAATGTCTTATGGTACCCTTTGTGCTTGGCGCATCAATGACAGGATTATGAAGAAGTCCTTGTCATAACGCGACACACCTCCTAAAAGCAAAGGTGGGTTACTTCCTGCCCTCCGGAATCAGGCTCTTTGATGTCACGGCAAACGACCGGCTGACAATGAGAACAGAGACACGGAGTGGCAATGGCGAAGATTCGCTGCGGTAACCAAAAAAGAATTTGGCGCGAGCAGACAGGGATTGTCGGCAGCGCTTTTTGTGAACGGCAGATCGCGCAGACAAGGCGCATCGAGCCAGCCCTTTCGAGGGTGTTAACAGTGTCGGCACAGCAGACAAGCGTGCCATTCGTGAGGTCGTTTCGTCAGGAACAGAAATGTTTGCTACAGACGTGATTATAACCGGCTTGCAAGCCGCGGCTGCCCGAGGGCAGCTCCGCGCGATGCCGTGTCTGTCTGTTTCTGCGAACTTAAATAAATCCGGCAAATGTGAAGATACGGCGCCAGGCACCCCGAGGGTTTCCTGGCTGTCCCGCGTTGATAGCATTTCAGCCGGGGAGAAGAATTATAATGTCGGACAAAATGCTAATCGACGCCTCCCACCAGGAGGAAACACGGGTTGTCGTGGTTCGCGGCAATCGAATTGAAGAATTTGACTTTGAATCGGAACATAAGAAACAGATCAAGGGCAATATCTATCTAGCGCGTGTCACACGCGTCGAACCGTCCCTTCAAGCTGCATTCGTGGAATATGGTGGCAATCGCCACGGCTTCCTTGCGTTCAGCGAAATTCACCCCGATTACTACCAGATCCCTGTTGCCGATCGTCAGGCACTGATCGACGCCGAAGCGGAAGCTGCGAGCCAGGACGAGGATCACGAAGAAAACGCGACCGAACAGCGTAGCCGCGATCGCAACGATCGTGGATCGCGCAACCGCCGCCGCGGCCGCCGTGGCCCGCGTCAGAATGATGATTCGGCAAAGCTGGACACTTCGGATGAAGAAAACCCGGCTGCAGGCGAAGCCGGAGACGAGCACGATGCGTCCGGAGAAATCACCGATGGGTCGCAGGATGAATCGTCCTCAAGCGACGAAAGCCATGGGCAGAGCATTGCAGCGTCGATCGACGCCGATGTGATATCGGAAGCCGTCGGTGTCGATACGGACGAAGCGTCCGAAGAAGACACCGAGGAAAGGACCGTATCTGATGCCGGCGAAGGCCGCTCCAGAAGGTCGAGGCATCGGTCGAACGAAGACAAGGACGAGGCGCCGGACGAACTCGACGAGGTTGAGTCCGTTGGAGCCGAGGACGCAATGGAAGAAGTGCCGACGCATCAGCGCTTCCAGCGCCGTCAGTACAATATCCAGGACGTCATCAAGCGCCGGCAGATCCTGCTGGTTCAGGTCGTCAAGGAAGAGCGCGGCAACAAGGGCGCTGCTCTCACCACCTATCTGTCGCTTGCCGGCCGTTACTCCGTCTTGATGCCGAACACGGCACGTGGCGGTGGCATTTCGCGCAAGATCACCAGCATTCAGGACCGCAAGCGTCTCAAGGATATCGTCAAGGATCTCGAAGTGCCGAAAGGTATGGGTGTGATCCTGCGCACTGCCGGTGCCATGCGCACCAAGCCTGAGGTCAAGCGCGACTACGAATATCTGATGCGCCTGTGGGAAAACGTCCGCAGCCTCACCCTCGCCTCGACCGCGCCTACGCTGGTCTACGAAGAAGGCAGCCTGATCAAGCGGTCGATCCGCGACCTGTACAATAAAGACATCACTGAAATCCTCGTTGCCGGCGAAAACGGATACCGCGAGGCCAAGGACTTCATGCGCATGCTCATGCCGAGTCATGCCAAGGTCGTGCAGCCCTACCGGGAACTCACACCGATCTTTGCCCGCAATGGCATCGAAGCGCAGCTGGACCGCATGCTCCAGCCGCAAGTGACGCTGAAGTCCGGTGGTTACATCATCATCAACCAGACGGAAGCGCTGGTGGCGATCGACGTCAACTCCGGCCGCTCGACACGCGAACATTCCATCGAAGATACGGCTTTGCAGACGAATCTTGAAGCAGCGGATGAAGTTGCGCGCCAGCTTCGCCTGCGCGATCTTGCCGGTCTGATCGTCATCGATTTCATCGACATGGAAGAGAATCGCAACAACCGCGCCGTCGAAAAGCGGATGAAGGATTGCCTGAAGGATGACCGCGCCCGCATTCAGGTTGGCCGGATCTCGCATTTCGGCCTTCTTGAAATGTCGCGTCAGCGTATCCGCGCCAGCGTTCTGGAAAGCACGACCCAGGTCTGCGCAATGTGCGGCGGTACCGGTCATGTGCGCTCCGCCTCCTCCATCGCCCTGCATGTCATGCGGTCGATCGAGGAATATCTGCTGCGCCACTCGCAGAACAACATCATCGTTCGCACGACCGTCGCAACGGCACTCTATGTCCTCAACCACAAGCGTCAGAATCTGGCCGATCTCGAAGCACGGTTTGGCCTGACCATCAGCATCGAAGCCGATGACAGCGTCGGTGCCCAGCACTTTGCCATCGACAAGGGTTCCATTGCTCTTGGCCCGATTGTTCCGTTGACGGAGACGCCGACCCTCGGATTCGCCGAGGATTTCGATGAAACCGATCCAGTCATCGAAGATGCAGATGAGGATGTCGTAGAAGCTCAGACGGGCGAATCTGCGAGAATCGCCGACAATGACGATGCGTCGCGCAAGCGCAGACGCAAGCGTCGGCGTCGTGGTGGTCGCGATCGCCAGGACTTCGCGGGCGCTGAGCAAGGTCAGCCTGTTCGTAGCGATGACGACGCGGATGACGCCGATCAGCCCCCCGTGGAAGGCGAAGACGCCGCCGCTACCAAGGCACGCGAGGAAGAAAACGAACGTCGCAAGAAGCGTCGGCGTGGCCGTCGTGGTGGCCGTAAGAACAAGCGTCCCGAAGATGGTGACGATGCCGGCAATCGGGTCATCGCGAAAACGGTTCCGGATGCCGAGCCCGTGTTCGTATCGATTCCTTTGCCGGACTTCTCAAAGGCCAGGCTCGCTGAAGTGACACCCCTGGTTGCGGAAGCACCTGTAGCGCTGCAGGAAGCTGTTGAAGTACCTGGCGTTGAGACAGCGGCAATCGAGGAAGCGCCTGCAAAGAAACCTGCAAAGCGCAAGTCCCGCGCCAAGGCGGCAATCGAGGCGGCTGAAATCGCCGTTGCCGAGGTTCTTGCCGAAGCAGAACCGGAAGCGCCAGCCAAACCGAAACGCGCACCGCGCAAGTCGGCGAGGAAGGTTGAGGCAGTTGTCGAAGAGACGCCTGCCATAGCGGAAGTTGCGGCCAGTACACCTGTAGAAGTACGGCCGGAACCAACGCCGGAGCCCGTTGCCGCGCCCGAACCGAAGAAGATCGAAGAGACCAAGCCTGTCGTTACCTCCTCCACCGCCAAGGAAAAGAAAGCCGAAGGCGAACCCGCACCAAAGCGTGGCTGGTGGCAAAAGAAGGGCTTCTTTTGAGCTTCAAAAACCATGAGTAAGTGAGTTGAAGAACCGGCATCATTGCCGGTTCTTCTTTATGGAGACTCTGTTTATGCTTCCCAATGCCGTAGATTTGTCGACATAGGCTGGCTTCACAAAGTGGGGAGCATCACAGGCCTCTCTTTCTTTCAAAGATCGATTTGGGTACGAATAGGACATGATTGCATTTCATAAGATCAGTTCACGTCAATCGATCATTGCCATGGCGCGCAGCGCGCTCATCATGCTGACTGCAGGCGCGTTTTGCGCCACGCAGACCGCTGTTGCCACAGCGCAGTCAGCATCCGTACCCATTGTCCGCGATGCGGAAATCGAAGCCCTTGTTACTGACTACGCCACCCCAATCATCAAGACGGCGGGTCTGTCCAAACACGCTATCAGCATCGTCTTGGTCAATAACCGCAGCTTCAATGCCTTCGTGGACGGCAGACGCATATTCATCAACACCGGTGCCCTGCTCCAGGCCGAAACGCCCAATGAAATCATCGGCGTTCTCGCCCATGAGGCTGGCCACCTTGCAGGCGGTCACCAGTTCCAGCTGCGCGAACAGCTTGCCAACGCCAAGACGATGGCCGTGGTTGCCAGCCTGCTCGGCATGGGCGCGATGGTCGCTGGCGCTGCCAGCCGCCAGGGCGGCCTCGCACAGGCCGGCGCAGGCATCGCCATGGGTGGCACTGAAGCCGCCATGCGCGGGCTGCTCAATTATCAGCGCACGGAAGAAATGGCGGCAGACCGTTCCGCCATTACCTATCTTGCAAACACCGGCCAATCCGCCAAGGGTATGCTGACGACGTTTGAGCGCTTCTCCAATGCCCTGTCATTGACTGGCACGCGCGCGGATCCCTATCGGATCAGCCACCCTCTGCCGCGGGAACGCATCGCCAATCTGGAAACGCTGGCCCATGCGAGCCCCTATTTCGACAAGCCGGACAGTCCCGCCTTGCAGCAGCGTCACGACCTGATGCGCGGCAAGATCGCAGCCTATACCGGCGGGGGAGCAAGTGTTCTGCAAACTTTCCGCAAGGATCCGAAGAACATTGGTGCACGCTATGGCGATGCCATCGCAACTTATCTCAATGGCTCTTCGCAATCGGCCATGTCCAAGATCGATGCACTGATCAAGGAACAGCCGAAGAACCCGTATTTTCAGGAGATCAAGGGCGAGATTCTGTTGAAACAGAACAAGGCGGAAGAAGCGGCCCGGGCCTTTCAGAAGGCCAGTGCGCTCGATCCACGAAAATCCAGCCTGATACGCATGAGCTACGGACGGTCATTGATGCTGACGGGGACACCTGCCAATCTCAAGGAATCCGTCGATATTATCAAAGCAAGTATCGGCCGCGACCGCGAGTCGCCAGCCGGCTATGCCTATCTGGCGCAAGCCTACGGTCAGATGGGCGATATGCCCCGTTCCGATCTCGCCAGCGCCGAAGAAAAATACTATTCCGGCAAGATCCAGGAAGCGCAAATCTTTGCCATTCGTGCCCAGCGTGGCTTGAAAAGCGGCTCGCCCGAGTGGATACAGGCTCAGGACATCATCAGCACCAAGACCAAGAAGCGCAAATGAGACGCGTGCCTCCGCGTCCGTTGCAGAACAGAATTTGAAAAGGACAGTTCACTATGACAAAAGTCACTCTGGTTGCTGCAGCCGCCGGTCTCGTCGGCGTTGCTGCGTTCGCTCTCGGCTACCAGGCGGGGCGGACTGAGTTGGTCAGTGCTGCGCCTGATATGTCAACAATGACGGCTTCGACCACCGACCGGGCAGAAATCGAAGGGATTGTACGCAACTACCTCATCAACAATCCCGAGGTAATGCTTGAGGTGCAGACGGCGCTCAATGCCAAGCAGGAGGCTGCGCAGAAGGAAGCTTCGACGCAGGTCATCAGCGAAAACAAGGACAAGATTTTTCTGTCGCCGATGGATGCCGTTTTCGGCAATCCGAGCGGCGATGTAACGATCGTCGAGTTCTTCGATTATAACTGCGGCTATTGCAAAAAGGCGCTGCCCGACATGGATGCGCTGCTGAAAAGCGATCCGAACCTGCGCTTCGTCATGAAGGAATTCCCGATCCTTGGTGCGGATTCAACGCGCGCGCATATGGTAGCCAAGGCGTTCAAGGCACTGATGCCGGAGAAGTATCTCGAGTTCCACCGTGATCTGCTGGGTGGCGAAGGCCGCGCAACCGAAGAATCCGCCATGGCGATTGCCGTCAAGCTCGGCGCAAACGAGGCACAGGTCCGCGAAAAGATGAAAGCTCCCGAAATAGCTGCCGCATTCCGCGACAACTACGAACTGGCAAACAGCTTGAGTATCACTGGCACGCCGTCCTATGTCGTGGGCAATGAGGTTGTTCCCGGCGCACTCGGAGCAGACGCGCTGGCCGAGAGGATCAGCCATATTCGCAACAAATAGAACTAATATTTACTTCTGCCTGCGAAAACCCTTTGTGGACAAGCAATAACGTGACTTTGCAGGCTTTTCGCTTGCCGATAAGCCGTCTATATGGGACCAGAACCTCGAACCGTCCGGTAATCATGAAGCAACAGATCTTTATCCTCAACGGCCCGAACCTGAACATGCTTGGAAAGCGTGAGCCGGGAATCTATGGCGCCACAACATTGAGCGATATCGAGGCTTTGTGCCGCTCGGAGGGTGAGAACCTCGGGGTCGATATCGTGTTTCGCCAGTCCAATCATGAGGGTGATCTGGTCAGCTGGATTCAGGAGGCAGGCGAGCAGAAGGCATTGGTGTTGATCAATCCCGCCGCCTACACGCATACATCCATCGCATTGCATGATGCCATCCGCGCGGCTTCGGTCACGCTGGTGGAGGTTCATCTTTCCAATATTCACGCGCGCGAGTCATTCCGCCATCACTCCTACGTTTCCTCTTTGGCCAAAGGGGTGATATGTGGCTTCGGGGTCGATGGCTACGTGATGGGCCTGCGCGCACTCATCAAGCTGGCGGCGTCGCAATAGCGGACACTGGCAAACAGAGATAAGGGGCTTGAAAAAGCATGGCTAGCAGAAACACCGGGATCGACAAGGTCATGATCCGCGACCTCGCGGAAATCCTGAACGAGACGGACCTCACCGACATCGAGATCGAACAGGGCGACCTTCGCATTCGCGTTTCGCGCCAGGTAACGGTTCAAGCCGCCGCCCCTGTCTATGCACAGGCTCCGGCCGCTGCTCCCGTAGCTGCGACCGCCGCTGTTGCTCCAGTTGCTGCGCCCGACCCCTCGAAGAACGCCATTCCATCGCCCATGGTCGGAACCGTCTACATGTCGCCCGCCCCCGGCGCCCGCGCCTTTATCGAGGTCGGATCACAGGTCAAGGAAGGCCAGACGCTTCTGATCATCGAAGCGATGAAGACAATGAACCAGATTCCATCGCCCCGTTCCGGCACCGTTACCGCTATCCTCGTCGAAGACAGCCAACCCGTCGAATATGGCGAGTTGCTGGTTGTGATTGAATAGGGTCCGGAACCGTGAGCAGATCGAGAGCGTGATGTTTCAGAAAATCCTCATCGCCAACCGCGGCGAAATTGCCCTGCGTGTCCTGCGTGCGTGCAAGGAGCTCGGCATCCAGACGGTAGCCGTGCACTCGACCGCCGACGCGGACGCCATGCATGTGCGGCTTGCCGACGAAAGCGTCTGTATCGGACCGCCCCCCTCGCGTGAAAGCTATCTGAATATCCACCAGATCGTCGCTGCCTGCGAAATCACCGGGGCAGATGCCATTCATCCGGGCTATGGCTTTCTGTCGGAGAACGCCAAGTTCGCCGAAATCCTTGAAGCCCACAACATCACATTCATCGGCCCCACCGCGGCGCATATCCGCGTCATGGGCGACAAGATCGAAGCCAAGCGCACCGCAAAACGCCTCGGCATTCCGGTCGTTCCAGGCTCGGACGGCGGCGTGACGGACGACAGGGAAGCTGCGCGCATCTGTGCCGAAATCGGTTACCCGGTCATCATCAAGGCCTCTGCAGGCGGCGGTGGCCGTGGCATGAAGGTCGCTCTGAACGAAGACGAGCTTTCCGTTGCCCTGTCGACCGCACGTTCGGAAGCCGGTGCGGCCTTCGGCGACGATGCCGTCTACATCGAGAAATACCTGCAGAAGCCCCGCCATATCGAAGTCCAGGTCATGGGCGACGGCAATGGCAAGGCCGTGCATCTCGGCGAACGCGACTGCTCGTTGCAGCGCCGCCACCAGAAGGTCTGGGAAGAGGCAAACTCACCTGCCCTCAATTCCGATGCACGCGAGCGGATCGGCATGATCTGCGCCAATGCCATGGCCGATATGGGATATCGCGGCGCCGGTACCATCGAGTTTCTCTACGAGAACGGCGAGTTCTACTTCATCGAAATGAACACCCGTCTCCAGGTCGAGCATCCGGTGACCGAAGCGATCACCGGCATCGATCTCGTGCACGAGCAGATTCGTGTTGCCGCCGGCGGCGGCCTGTCGGTGACCCAGGAAGACATCCGCTTCTCCGGTCACGCCATCGAATGCCGCATCAATGCGGAAGACCCGCGCACATTCGTGCCCTCGCCCGGCAAGATCACCCATTACCATACCCCGGGCGGTCTGGGCATACGCGTCGATTCGGGCGTCTACACGGGCTACAAGATCCCGCCATACTATGACAGCCTCATCGGCAAGCTGATCGTTCACGGTCGCAATCGCGTGGAGTGCATGATGCGTCTGCGCCGCGCGCTGGACGAGTTCGTAGTCGACGGCATCAAGACGACGTTGCCGCTGTTTCAGGATCTGATCAACAATCCTGACATTGCCAACGGCGATTATGATATTCATTGGCTCGAGAAATATCTGGCTGGTGACACAGCAGACACCGTAGAAGAATAGGCATGTCGGGTAGAGACCCGGAAGAGATATTCAAAATTGACCCCGCGTTGCTGCTGCGCGCCTATGCAACCGGGGTCTTTCCCATGGCCGAAGAGGCCGACAATCCGGAAATCTTCTGGGTTCGTCCGGAAAAGCGCGGCATCATCCCCTTCGAGAATTTCCACGTGTCGCGTAGTCTGCGCAAGGTTGTCCGCCAGGCGCGGTTCGACATTCGCTATGATACGGATTTCGCCGGCGTTATCGGCGGTTGCGCCAGCGGCAGCGGTGAGCGCGCCCGCACATGGATCAACGCGCCCATTCGCGAGGCCTACGGCAAGCTGTTCGAACTCGGCTATTGCCATACGGTGGAAGCCTGGCTCGACGGAAAACTGGTCGGCGGCCTCTACGGCATTGCGCTCGGCTCGGCCTTCTTCGGCGAGAGCATGTTCTCGCGCGAACGGGATGCATCGAAAGTCTGCCTCGTCCACCTGGTCGGACATCTGATCGAAAAGGGCTTCACCCTGCTCGATACACAGTTCACCACCAATCATCTGGAATCATTTGGCGCCGTCGAGATCCCACGCCGTCAGTACCAGAAAATGCTGGAAAATGCCCTCGCCCAGCCGGCTGAATTCTAGAGCAACATAACCACCACATTATCGTGCTAGCCTGCAGTATTGCCGCCGATGTTCAGCGCAATCCAAACAAATTTTCGCCAGGGATGTCGGACTGACTACCTCCCGTTCGTCTTGAATGCGGGAAGACCCCAACGACAAAGGAGACCTGCCGTGAAAATCAACCCATACCTGAATTTTGATGGTCAATGTGAAGAAGCATTCAAATTCTACGAACGCGTGCTGGGTGGCAAGATCGAAGCCATGATCCGGTTCGACGAAATGCCCGGAAGTGGCGAATATCCGCCGGAATCGGCAAATCACATCATGCATGCGTACCTGAAAATCGGCGACAACGTCTTGATGGGCTCGGATGCTCCGCCACCCTATTTCACGAAGGCGCAGGGCATGGCAGTTGCTCTCAACACAGAGACGCCTGCCGAGGCCGAAAACCTGTTCGCCGCGCTGTCAAAAGACGCGGAAACGATGACCCTTCCGATCACCGAAACGTCCTGGGCGCACCGCTTTGCCATGTTTGTCGATCGCTTTGGCACGCCGTGGATGATCAACTGCCCGAAGGTCGGTTAACAGGCCACCTCACAATGGCCCTGGTCCGCACCGGCGTGGCGGGGTCGCCTCACCCCTTGTCGGGCGCGGGAACGTCTGACGTCTGCTTGCAGCTCTTCAGCCAGACGTCATAGACAGGATGCTCCACGGCGTTCAAGCCGGGGCTGTCGGCAAACATCCAGCCGGAAAAAATCCGGCGGATTTTGCGGTCGAGCGTGATTTCATCCACTTCGACAAAGGTATCGGTCTTCGGTGCTTCCGTATCCGGACGAGTATAGCAGGCGCGCGGCGTCAGCTGCAGCGCACCGAACTGCACGGTCTCGTCGATATAGACGTCGAAGGTCGTGATCCGGCCGGTGATCTTGTCGAGACCGGAAAAGACAGCGATCGGATTGGTTATCTTGTCGTCGGCAGAAGCCTGGGTACCGGCAACTGCTGACATCACACTCGCCGCAATCAAACCGGCTGCGGCCATGCGGAATTGATGATGGAAGAGAAAGGATAGGCTCGAACGGATCATTTCACTTCCGGTTTCAGCGTGTGTCGGGGAGACTTTGATTCCAGCCTGTCGATAATGACCAATTGTGGCAGAAGAAGATCAGAGAAACGTCTCTGGGATCAGGAACCGGGCGTCCAGGCGTCATAGTCGCCGGTCACGGTCGGACGGTTGTCGCCGCGAGCGATCGAACCCTGCGGACGATAGGCGGCTGCAGAACCAGTGAGGTTCGGCTGGTGATTCTTTTCCCAGGCGTGCGGCTTGTAATCTTCCTTGGAAGGCGGCGTATCGACCCTGTGGTGCATCCAGCCATGCCAGCCGGCAGGAATAGCCGATGCCTCGGCGTAACCATTGTAGATCACCCAGCGGCGTTTGCGGCCTTCCGAATCGAATGTGCCCTCGAAATAGACATTGCCAAACTGGTCTTCACCGACCTTGGTACCCTTGCGCCAGGTGAAGAAGCGGGTACCGAGCGTCTGTCCGTTCCACCAGGTGAAAAACTGAAGTATGAAGGTCTTCATGGCAATCCTCGAACGATGTCGTTCAGCCCATAATAGCGCTATGGCAACTCACCGGTTTATGGCCGTATCATTACGCGATAGCAAGGGTCAAGTTGACGCGTGAGCAGGTTCCAACCGCATTTTGAAACCGGCATGGGTCTTTTCAAAACCGAGCTTTTCATAAAAGCGGTGCGCATCGGGGCGTTTGGCATTGGAAGTCAATTGCACGAGCGCAATATTCCGCTCACGCGCGACATCAAGGCAATGATTGATCAACCGCGCACCAATGCCCTTGCTGCGCATATCGGCACGCGTTTGCACCGTCTCAATGGCCATTCTTCTCGTGCCGCGCCCCGTGAGCGACGTGATGAATGTCACCTGTGCCGTGGCGACGACCTCTTCGCCCAGAACACCGACGAACAGAAGATCATTGGGGCTCGCCTCGATGGCTGCGAAGGCACTTTCATAGAGCGGCACGGCTACCGGATCGGTCGTATCGCCATGGCCGCCGATGGAATCCTCGGCAAAGAGCCTTATCAGTGCTGGCAGGTCGTCGCGTGTGGCCTGCCGGAAAGAGAGTTCGGTTTCGATGGTCACGGCGCCAGCTCGTATCCGGTCAGCGATTTTTCCAGAACCAGCACGGGCACACCTGGCAACATGGCGCCACAGCCGTCGATCACCTTCGTGCGTTCGTAACCTCTGCTTTCATAAAAGCGCACAGCATTTTGATTCTGCTCGATTACTTCGAGTTGGAGCGCATAGACGCCGGGAAATGCGCTTTCAACTTCGGCCAGAAGCAGCGAACCGACACCCTTGTTCTGATGCTCGGGATGGACATAAAGCTGGCTTAGGACTGAAAGCTTGTGGTCTTTCTGCGAGGCATAGGCCATGCCGAGAATGTCAGCCCCGTCATCGGCGAGAATGAATTCGGAATATGGCTTGGCCAATTGCTTCTTCAATGCATCGATCGAATGCGCGTGATTGGTTACGGCATTGACCTTCTCGATCCCGTACACGTCATCAAAGGTCGCATGCCAGGTATAGACAAGCAGCTCGTGAACAGCGGTCAGGTCTTCCCTCGTTGCGCTGCGAACCCACATCTATTCGACAATCCCCAGTTTCGCCTTGACCAGATCGCTGAGGACTTGAGGATTGGCCTTGCCGCCGGTCGATTTCATCACCTGCCCGACAAACCATCCGGCAAGGCTCGGTTTTACTTTTGCCTGCTCGACCTTGTCCGGATTGGCGGCAATAACATCATCGACGGCTTTCTCGATCGCGCCGGTGTCCGTGACCTGCTTCATGCCGCGGCTTTCAACGAGTTCACGCGGATCGCCACCCTCGTTCCATACGATCTCGAACAGATCCTTGGCGATCTTGCCGGAAATCGTGCCTTCCTTGATCAGGTCGATCACCGCCCCAAGCTGGGCCGGCGATACAGGCGATTCCTCGATGCCCTTGCCTGCCTTGTTCAGCTGCCCAAGCAGATCATTGATCACCCAGTTTGCGGAAAGCTTGCCATCGCGCCCATTGGCGACAGCCTCGTAGTAATCGGCAATCGCCTTCTCGGTCACGAGGATCGATGCGTCGTAGACGGAAAGGCCCAGCTCCGAGACAAGCCGAGCTTTTTTGTCGTCCGGCAATTCCGGCAAATCGGCCCTCAGCTCGTCGACATAGGCCTGCTCGAATTCCAGCGGCAGCAGATCGGGATCAGGGAAATAGCGGTAATCGTGCGCCTCTTCCTTGGAACGCATGGAGCGTGTTTCGCCCTTCACCGGGTCGAACAGCCGCGTTTCCTGATCGATCGAACCGCCATCTTCGAGGATGGCGACCTGGCGCCGCGCCTCATATTCGATGGCCTGGCCGACAAAGCGGATCGAGTTGACGTTCTTGATTTCACAGCGTGTACCGAACTCACCGCCCGGCTTGCGCACTGAAACGTTCACGTCGGCACGCATCGAGCCTTCGTCCATGTTGCCATCGCAGGTGCCGAGATAGCGCACGATGGTGCGCAGCTTGGTGAGATACGCTTTCGCCTCGTCGGAAGACCGCATGTCCGGCTTGGAGACGATTTCCATCAGCGCCACGCCAGAGCGGTTCAGGTCTACATAGGACATGGTCGGATTCTGGTCGTGCAGCGACTTGCCCGCGTCCTGCTCGAGATGCAGGCGCTCGATGCCGATCTCAATGTCCTCGAACTCGCCTTGTCTGTCGGGGCCAACCGAGATGATCATCGTGCCTTCGCCAACGATCGGCTGTTTGAACTGCGAAATCTGATAGCCCTGCGGCAGATCGGGATAGAAGTAGTTCTTGCGGTCGAAAACCGACTTCAGGTTGATCTGCGCCTTGAGGCCAAGCCCCGTACGGATCGCCTGACGCACGCACCACTCATTGATAACCGGCAGCATGCCGGGCATCGCGGCGTCCACCAGGGAAACATTCTCGTTCGGCTCCGCGCCGAACGTGGTCGACGCACCGGAAAACAGTTTCGAATTGGAAGTGACCTGCGCATGAACTTCCATGCCGATGACGATCTCCCAATCGCCTGTGGCACCGGAAATGAAACGCTTGGGTTCGGGCGTACGGGTATCAACGAGAGTCATGCTGGGCTGTCATTCCTGGCTAAAAATATCTGGAGGCCTTGAGAAACTAGCAAAAGGTCTCTGATACTGGCTAGTGCAATCCGCCTAACGAGGCAAGTGTTTCTCCGTGCGAACGGCTGATGATCCGCGGAAATGCTGGTCGTGCATGCCTCGATCTCTACATAAGGCAGGTGCGACCCTGATCTATTTTCCCGGAAAGTTCGTGATAACGTAACCCTTGGGAAGAGCGACCGGAGCTGAATCGCTCGAGGCATGCAACGGAGGAGAACTGATGCAGAATATCCATGGTCTTGCTATTCCTGAAACCCTCGCCGAAGCAACAAGGCCCGAGACAACTGCGCTTGTCGTCTACGACATGCAGATTGGAATCTTGCGCCAGCTGGAGGAAGGACCGGCCATCCTGGAGCGCGTATTGCAAACCGTGCAGATCGCCCGGTCCGCAGGTATACGCATCTTCTTCATGCGGCACATGTCGTTGCCAACGCGGATGGCGGGTGTATTTCAGTTCCGGCAGATGATGGCCTGGCAGCGCAAATCGGCGGCCGAGGATGTTCATCCCTGGTTCTTGCGCGACAGTCCCGGCTTTGCCCTCGCCCCGGAACTCGAGGTCCGCGACGACGAAGCCATCTTCGACAAGATCACCTTCTCGGCCTTCGAAGGGACGCCCCTGGCGATTGCCATGCGCGATTGCGGCCTGAAGAGTTTTCTTATCTGCGGCATCGCCACCGAAATCGGCATCGAACCCACGGTCCGCCACGGCGCCGATCTTGGCCTTATCCCCATCGTGGTAACGGACGCGTGCGGCGGCGGCGATGCCGAGGCAGCGGACAGGGCGATGGCGAGCATGAAATATATGGGGGATGCAATGCTTTGCACAGTGGAAGATCTGTCCGCCGTCTGGGGCTGAAACATAGAGGTTCCTGGGGATCGGCTACGTTCTGCCGGTGCGAATTTTCATTGAAACGCACCCCAATCGGTCCATAGTAAGCTACCCGATTGGCCCGGAGAAGCGCTTCGGGGATAGAGCATCCCTTAGCGCTCATTGCCAAGGTTTCAGTTTGCCGCCCTGTAAGGGCGCGGTTGGGGGAAGCTCGAATGAACACTTTGCGGAAAGCTGCTGCCGAAGAAACGCTCGACCCGGATGACTGGGCCGATGTGCAGACCTTGTCACATCGGGTCGTCGACGATGCGGTCCGCTATCTGCGTGATGTCCGCGATCGACCTGTGTGGCAGGACATCCCTGCGGAAGTGAAAGCATTCTTTGAGTCTTCCCTGCCGCAAGGGCCAGCGCCGCTAGCGGAAATCTACCGCGAGGTTGCGGAGAACGTGATGGCCTATCCCATGGGAAACGTTCATCCCCGCTTCTGGGCCTGGTATATGGGTTCAAGCAATTTTACCGGTGCGCTCGGCGATTTTCTGGCGGCAATCCAGGGGTCGAACCTTGGCGGCGGCAACCATGCTGCGGCTTATATGGACCTGCAGGTGGTGAACTGGTGCAAGGAGATGATGGGATTTCCTGCTTCGGCCAGCGGCACTCTGGTCAGCGGCGGTTCGATGGCGAACATTATAGGCCTCGCCGTGGCGCGGAACCTGAAGGCAGGTGTTGACGTACGCGAGTTGGGTCTCGCTGCCATGGAGAAGCCCCTGCGCTTCTATGGCTCCGATCAGGTTCACAGTTGCCACCGCAAGGCAATGGAGGCGCTTGGACTTGGGAATCGGGCTCTACGGCGCATTTCGACAGATGCAGGACTGCAGATCGACATCACCGCCCTGCGCGAGGCGATCGCCGAGGATCGCGCGGCGGGATTTCAACCCGCTTGCGTGATCGGAACGGCCGGAACAGTCAACACCGGCGCTATTGACGACCTGCAAGGTCTGGCGAAACTGGCTGCGGAAGAGGACCTCTGGTTTCATGTCGATGGCTGTATCGGCGCGCTCCTCACCATCGCTCCCGAGAACAAATATCGCGTCGCCGGAATCGAGCTTGCCGATTCCGTGGCGCTCGACCCGCACAAATGGCTGCATGCTCCCTTCGAAGCCGGTTGCGCGCTGATCCGCGATGCCGATGCGCACCACGCTACATTTGCCGTGACGCCCGAATATCTGGAAATGACACCCCGCGGCCTCGCATCCGCCAACTGGCTGCATGATTTCGGCCTGCAGACCACCCGCGGCTTCCGGGCCCTGAAGGTCTGGATGGCGCTCAAGGAGCATGGCATCGAAAAGTTCGGACGCCTGATCGACCAGAACGTCGAACAGGCAAGGTACCTCACCATGCTCATAGAGGACGAACCCCTCCTGGAACTGGTGGCGCCGACAAATATCAACATCGTCTGCTACCGCTATCACCCCGAAGGAATGGACGGCGACATGTTGAAGCCGCTCAACACCGAGATCATGCTGCGGCTACAGGAAGAAGGCACGGCAGCCATTTCGGACACGACGGTTCATGGCCAGCATTGCCTGCGCGTCGCGATCAACAATCACCGAACCCGGCGCGAGGACCTGGAGCTGCTGATCCGGGAAACAATTCGCCTCGGCGACGAGATCGCGAACACCAGTGCGGCTGACTAGGGTTTACGCATGAACTGCGTGTCGTCCCGCTCCAGATAGCCCTTCGGTACCGGCTGCGCCGCATAATCGAGCGTCAGTTCCTCGCCAGCTGCAATCGCACGAATGGCCCGGATCGTCCGGTAATCCGGGCCGATCTCGAGGTTCGGTTCAAAACTGTGATTGATAAAGCCGTAGCTGGTGCGCAAGGGCCGAACCAGCAGCCTCTCGCCCGGCAAGGCATTCCACTCCATCTCGGTCAATAGCACCGGATACCGATGCGCCTCGATCACCTGCCCGTCGAGGACGCACAGCACTTCATCCTTCGCCCACGGCCGCCGCGTATGCAGCCCCTGCCCCTGCGCCGCGCCTGGTGCAAGATATGTCTCCGGAATGGTATCGACCAGCGCCTCGCCATTGAGGAAAATTTCGGCGCAGGTGTCGATGCTGGCTTTGGTCATCCCTACCCCTCCATCATCTCGCGCAGCACCAGGCGCTTGTAATGCTCCACCAGCACATCGCCCTCCTTGCGCTCCACCGAGATCGCAAGGCGCATCGTCGCTTCGCCGAGCTGCATGATCAGGAAGCTTGATGTCTCCAGCTCCGCCCGGTCCGCTTCGGGATCGACCCTCGCCCGCGCCGCCGCCAGCACAGCGCCATTGATGCGGCTGTCGGCAAGATCGATATCGCGCAGCGCCTTGTCGGCCTGCGTGCCCGACCAGATGTCGCGCATCACCGGTTCGGCCAGGAACATCGCGTAGTAGACGTCGATCAGCTCGCCGAACGCCCGACGCAATCCTTCCCGGTCCCGCACATCCGCAAGGCCATCCGCGATGCACACCTGCCCCGCCACATTGTAGCGTTCCGCCAGCGTGCGGATGATCGCGCCCTTGTCGGGAAAGTATTGATACAGCGAGCCGATCGAAATTCCTGCCATCTCCGCCACGTCACTCATGCGCATGGCATCGCTGCCGCTCTTCCCGATCAGGGTCGAGGCGCATCCGAGAATGCGCTCCACGCGCTCGCGACTGCGTTTCTGCGTCGGTTCACGGCGCACCGCCCCCGTTTCGCTCTCGACCGCCGCAATCTTGTTCATGAGCATTCCTCACATTTTCCCTTGACTCCTATAATATGAGGATTTATCACATTTGCAAATATGAGAAATGCTCATGTTTAAAGGGAGATGAAAATGACTACATTTCACGCTTCGAAATTCCCCGTCCTCATCATCGGCGGCACCGGCAAGACCGGCCGCCGCGTTGCCGAGCGGCTGACCGCGCAGGGCGTCCCGGTCCGCATCGGCTCGCGCAGCGCCAGCCCCGCCTTCGACTGGGAGAACCCTGAAAGCTGGGCAACCGCGCTCGAAGGCGTCTCGGCTGCCTATATCACCTATTACCCAGACCTCGCCGTTCCAGGCTCGGCCGATGCCATCGGCAACCTCGCCCGCCTAGCCGTGCGCAAGGGCGTAACACGCCTCGTGCTGCTCTCAGGCCGTGGCGAGCCGGAAGCCCAGCGCGCCGAGCAGGCATTGCGGGCCTCCGGTGCCGACTGGACCATTGTCCGCGCCAGCTGGTTCATGCAGAACTTCAGCGAAAACATGCTGCTCGGCCCGATCCTTGCCGGCGAAATGGCGCTGCCGGTCAGCAGCGTGCGCGAACCCTTCATCCATGCCGACGATATCGCTGATGTCGTCATCGCCGCCCTCACCGATGACCGCCATGTCGGCCAGCTCTACGAGGTGACCGGCCCGCGCATGCTGACTTTCGCCGAGGCCACGGGCGAGATTGCCAAGGCCAGCGGGCGCACCATAGACTACCGCACCATTACCCCGGAGGAATTCATGCATGGCCTCGAACAGGAACAGGTTCCTGCCGATATCGCCGCCCTCGTCAACGAGCTCTTCACCGTGGTTCTCGACGGGCGCAATGAATACTTGACCGACGGCGTTCAGAAGGCGCTCGGCCGCAAACCGCGCGATTTCGCAGACTATGCCCGCGAAACCGCCGCAACCGGCATCTGGGAGGGCGCGAAATGATCGCCCTCATCCCGCTCCTCACCCTTGTCGCTGCGCTCGGCAGCGGCTTGATAGCCGGGCTGTTCTTCGCTTTCTCCAGGTTCGTCATGACAGCGCTGGCGAAGCTGCCGCCCGAGCAGGGCATTGCAGCCATGAACTCGATCAATGTGACGATCCTCAACGCCACATTCGGCCTCGCCTTCTTCGGCACGGCCGTGCTCGGCCTCGGCCTCGGCATCGTCAGCATTCTGCGCTGGACCGAGCCCGGTTCGCTCTATGTGCTCATCGGCAGCCTCATCTTCCTCGTCGGCACCATCGGCGTCACCATGGTGTTCAACGTCCCGCTCAATGATGCGCTGGCCGCCGTTGCGCCAACGAGCCCGGAGGGCGCGGCCCTGTGGACCCGCTACCTTGCCGAGTGGCTGCCGTGGAACCATGTGCGCACGCTTGCCAATATCGCCGCGCTCATCGCGTTCATCCTCGCCTATGCCAAGCAGGCGGCCGTCTGACGCCACCCAGCGAAGCGCGCACCGCCGCGCTTCGCCCCTCTCTCCGGATCCTTGCGCAAAACCCGTCCCTGAGGCAGTATCGCGCCCGCCAAAGCCAAGGAGTAACGCCCCATGTACCAGCCGCCGCATTTCCGTGAGGACAGGCTCGAAATCCAGCACGGGCTGATCAAGGCGCATCCGCTCGGCCTGTTGATTTCGACCGGCGCGGATGGCCCGGTTGCCAATGCCATTCCATTCCTGATTGATCCAAATGCCTCGCCCAAGGGCACGTTGCGCGGCCATCTCGCCCGCGCCAATCCGCAATGGCGCGATCTCGAAAAGGACGGGCGCGTGCTCGTCGTCTTCCAGGGCGCACAGACCTATGTGACGCCCTCATGGTATGCGACGAAGCGCGAGACGGGCAAGGTCGTACCCACGTGGAACTATGCCATCGTACAGGTGCGCGGCACGGCGAGGATCATCGACGACCGCGCCTGGCTTGCCAGCCAGGTTGCGAGCCTCACCGGCCACAATGAGGCGCCGCGGGCAGCGCCATGGACGGTCGATGACGCTCCGCCGACCTATATCGACGCCCAGCTGAAGGGCATCATCGGTATCGAGATCGAAATCATCGAGATAGAAGGCAAGTGGAAGGTCAGCCAGAATCGCCCGGAAAGTGACCGCACCGGCGTTGCGGATGGGCTCGAAACCGATCAGCACACCGCAGAGGCGCTGGCCATGGCCGAGATGGTACGACGGGGTGGCGCCACGAATTGATGTAACCAATGATCGTGCCGAAATTGACTGGTGCACAGGGAGAGACAATCCATGTTCTACGCCATCCTGGCCTATCACGAGGAGGAAGTGGTCGAATCATGGACCAAAGAGGAGGATGCGGCGCTGATGGCCGAACTGCTCCAGGTCAATGATCGCCTCGTCCGGGAAAAGTGTTTGGGCCCGGCCGCGCGGCTTGGTCCGACGCAACGCGCCGTGACCTTGCGCGGCAAGGATGCCGGCACGATCATGGATGGCCCCTTTGCCGAGACCAAGGAGCAGTTGCTCGGCTTCTACGTTGTGGATTGCCCGACGATTGAGGCAGCCATCGCCGCCGCGCGCGACCTGCGCCGTGTCAATCCGACTGCAGTGTATGAAATCCGGCCGATCTTGCTCTACCGCCCAGGCGCGCCACTGGCAGCCCCGGACGAGAGTCTTCAGGTTTCGCGTTAGCCCCACTGGGCGTCAGTTCTTGCCGCTGCCGGCCTCATGCAATTTCGCCAATACTTGGTCGAGCGAGAAGCTGCCGGGCTTCTGCCGGGGCGGGAACTCGACATAGCTCTGCAAATGCTCGCCAACGAAGGCCTGGGCGGGCACGAGCAGGTATGTCCGGTCCAGCCGCCAGTTTTCATATTGGTCCGATTCATGCTGGGCGCGCTCGAAGGGGTCGGCGCGCAGGTCAAAGATCTTCGGAACCCGCAAGGTGACAAACGGATCCTGCCATACGTCAAAGCCTTCCGCCCGCTGCTCCATGAACAGAATCTTCCAGCGGTCATAGCGAAACGCCGCGAGATTGCCGTCGTCGGTCCAGTAGAAGAACTCCTTCCGCTTGCTTGGGCCGGTGCCAGCCAAGAGATCGCGCTGGTCATAACCGTCGAGATGGACTTTGAAGGTCTTGCCCGCCGCCTCGTAGCCGGCCAGCAGTTTGTTCTTGACGTCCGGTTCCCCGGCTGCCGCAACCAGCGTGGATACCCAGTCTTCGTGGGATACGATCTCGTTGATCTCGGTGCCCGGCTTTATGACACCTGGCCAGCGCATCATGCCGGGAACGCGGTAGCCACCTTCCCAACTGGTATTTTTCTCGCCATGATATGGCGTCGTGCCACCATCCGGCCATGAGAAAACTTCCGCGCCGTTGTCGGTGGTCCACAACACGATCGTGTTGTCGGCGATGCCGAGGTCGTCGAGTTGCTGGAGAAGCTGGCCAACCATGCCATCCAGCTCGACCATGCCGTCAGCTTCAACCCCCAGACCCGTCTTGCCTGTCGACTCGGGTTTGAGGTGGGTGTGAATGTGCATGCGGGTTGAGTTGAACCAGCAGAAGAATGGTTTGTTGGCCTTGTGCTGCCGGTCGATGAAATCCTTGGCAGCCGCCAGGAACTCCTCGTCCACGGTTTCCATGCGCTTCTTGGTCAACGGCCCGGTGTCCTCGATCTTCTGCTTGCCTACCCGTCCGAAGCGCGGGTCCTCGGTCGTATCATCCGTGTCAGTTGCCAAGCATTTCATGACGCCACGCGGGCCGAACTTGGCGCGGAACTCAGGGTTCTTGGGGTAATCAACGTTTTCCGGCTCCTCCTCGGCGTTGAGGTGGTAGAGATTGCCGAAGAACTCGTCGAAGCCGTGAACCGTGGGCAGAAACTCGTTGCGGTCGCCTACATGGTTCTTGCCGAACTGGCCGGTGGCATAGCCCTGCGGCTTCAACAATTCAGCAAGCGTCGGGTCCTTCTCCGAAAGTCCTTCCGGCGCAGCCGGCAGGCCGACCTTGAGCAGCCCCGTGCGGAAGCAGCTTTGCCCGGTGAGGAACGCCGCGCGTCCCGCGGTGCAGGATTGCTGGGCGTAGAGGTCGGTGAAGACCGCGCCTTCTTGGGCAATACGGTCAATGTTCGGCGTGCGGTAGCCCATCTGGCCGCGATTGTAGGTGCTGGTATTCCAGTATCCGATATCGTCGCCGAAAATGACGAGGATGTTGGGCTTCGTGCCCGCTGCCTGGGCCATAGCGGTATTGCTCGCCGCCGTGTTTACAACTGTGCTGATCGCCGACATGGCGAGCAACGATCCGCCCGTCAGCAAGATGTCGCGCCTGCTCGGATTTGCACTGTTTGCCATTGTTGCCCCTCCCGTTGATCAGGCCAAAACCAGAGAGACAGGTTGCTGCGGGTAGTTCGACGTCGTTACGCCCGTAGCACCTCATGTGCTCTGTGACCGTGCGAAGCTGCACGCCGTGATGCCGATAACAGGACTGAGCGGCGTGTCTTGGCCACGGATGATCGTTCTCTCACAGGCGAGGAACAAGTACGTAACGGTAACATCCGTTTCTCGCGCGTCGACGAGGTCCGCAATGGGCCAGTCGCCGCCGGGTGTCAGCGCCCGCTAATTCAGCTCTGTTCGATACGCTTGAGTACGGAATCGAGGGCAAGCGTCAGGGCCTTCGTTCCACCATTCCCGGTAAACTCGGTGAAGACCTGCTCATTCAGACCGCCCTTTGTCGAAAACTCGGAAGCCATTGCCTCAAACGATTGCTCCTTCGAGGCGTCCGTTACGTGGGACAGGCCGCCAAACAGCTGCTTGAGATACAGGCTCGCCTGATCATAGGACATTCCTTCCGCTTCGAGCCAATGGGCGCTTGTTTCCAGCAGGCCGAAATATGTGGCCATCAGCGCACTCGCCGCGCCGAAAAGATCGTATTGCTTGAGGTTCTCTGCCTGCACCGCAGTCCCGAGCGAAGAAAACAGCTCAGCCACCTGTTCATTGGGCGGATAGATTGCCGTCGCTCCCCGCAACTCAGCGACGAATGGCAGGGGAATTGTCCGGGTAATGGTTACGGGCGCGCCAATCCAACCGGCAAGCGCCTCGATCTGGACAGCAGCGATAAAACTCACCACCTGCTGTTGCTGACGAAATCGGAGTTGTTTGACCACTTCCTCGGCGATCTGTGGTCTGACCGCAAGAAAGACGATGTCGGCGCTGTCCACGACATCCTGATTGTCGACGCCTACGCGCACGAGTGGAAACATCTCTGCCAGCCGGAATGCGGCGTGCGCACTACGGGGAGAGACGATGACAGAACTGATATCCGTTCTCGATTTCATCAAGCCAGTGACAACGGCCTCGGTTATCGCACCCGTTCCTACAAAACCTAATTTCATCGTTCCCCGCTTAGTTTGACGTACGCATCAGCAAGCCATGTCGCGAATGGCAAACATTGGCGTTGTTATTTCGACTTGAAGTTATCGTTCGGCTTTATCGTACTGAATCGTTGCACCGTGTTGTAGCGCAAGTTCCTGATTTCAACGACGCCACCTTCCAGAACGGTGTAAACAACTTCCCCGTTCTTGGCTGTAGCGGTTTCACCGGGCTTTCCCTCACCTCTGATGATCTTGTTGATGGTGGTATACTGCGCTGCTGCAGTGTCCTCTTGGGCAAATGCAGGCGGGGAATGCAAACCGACAGCTAAGACCAAAGGAAGAAGAACCGTAGTTGGTCTGTTCATGATGATTCCTACAGCAGAGTAGCCGAAACAAAGCGCACCAATCTAACTCAATTGGTGCTCTCTCCAAAACGACAATGCTGAGTGCGGGCGGCGTCCGCTTAGAGCAGACACCGCCACGAAACCAACTCCGTTGGCCCCATGGAGGGTGCCGCACGCAAGGGTCACGCGGGCAGCCCCCTATATCACTTTAAGAACGTCTCGCTGTGGGCGTGACACTCCCATCCTTTTGACCCGCGAATCCAGACAGAACTGTCGGCTGCTCGCAGATCTTGTGACTTCCATTCATCGTGACGCTCTGCCGAACTGTATATGCAATGAGCGCAACGTCGGGCGAAGGCATGGATACTTCGATATCATCGAGGGCATAGGAGTCGAGGCTCCAATTTCCTTCCTCGGTCATCTTACCCATTTTCGCTTTCTCGATACGCATGACCCCTTGTGCGCCAGTGACGAGCGCGGTCTTCCCCGAGAGTTCGGAAGTGCGGCGGCCATCTTTCGCCTTCATCGCGTCCCAATACGATTTCTCAAGGTTGACGATCTCGTTCTTCGTTGGCTTGGCATGAGCGTTCATGACGTCCTCCTGCGATGTTGTATCACCGCAAAACGCTCTACATCGGTGTCAAGTTCCAGCAGCGCGGTCCAACGCTGACGTCTATCGCTCCATTCGGCCGACGATCCGCCCTCCATTCTGGAGATCAGTGCCCCTCGCGAGGGGCACGGCGACATCGTTGGGATCGGTTGCCCCGCCTTTGCGGAGCCAAAACTAAACAGCCGCGTGCAAAAACGGTTCGCGACATCTTTGGCGGGAAGGTGTATCTTGTTCATGGGATTATACGTGGGCTGTCACAGCTGCGTCGTGGTCTAGATTGGATCAACTTCCTGCCATGATCGACCTGCAAAATATCGAAGACGCGCAAAAGCTTGCTCAGGCAATCGTCAACACGATTCCTGAGCCGTTTATTGTACTTGATGGTGAAATTCGTGTGCTGGCTGCCAGCCGCTCCTTTTATGAAACATTCAAGGTCGATCCAGAGCAGACACGAGGCCATTTGCTCTACTCGCTAGGGGACGGACAATGGGACATCCCTGCCCTTCGTGTCCTGTTGGAGACAATCATTCCCGAACGTGCCGCAATGGACGGCTTCGAGGTCGAGCATGATTTTCCCAATCTCGGCCGCAGAACCATGCTGTTGAACGCTCGAACCGTTCTCTACGACGACAACGCCATTTCCACGATCCTGCTTGCTTTTTCTGACGTAACCAGTCGCCGGGCGATCGAACGGGAAAAGGATGACCTGCTCAAGCAGACAGAAGAGCTGCTGCGCCAGAAGGATATCCTGCTTCAAGAGATGCAGCACCGCGTCGCCAACAGCCTGCAGATCATTGCCAGCATCTTGCTGTTGAAGGCGGGGGCCGTCACGTCGGAGGAAACACGGCTTCATCTCCGCGACGCCCATCAGCGCGTCATGTCGGTGGCCGAGGTGCAAAGGCACCTGCATACATCCAACAGTATTGACCAGATTGAAGTCGGTTCTTACCTGACGAAGCTCTGCCGCAGTCTGGCCGCCTCGATGACCGGGGAAAGCAACCCCCTTACGCTCGATGTGACGGCAGACGCAGGATGGATAGGATCAGACAAGGCCGTCAGCCTTGGCCTGATCGTCACCGAACTCGTCATCAACGCGATCAAGTACGCTTTCCCGTCAGCCAAATCCGGCGACCGGATCGCCGTCACCTACGAGACTGACAAGGCAGACTGGAAACTGATCGTCTCTGACAACGGCATCGGGAAAAACGCTGTTACCGTCGGCGAAACCGCTGGCGGGCTCGGAACAGCTATTGTCGAGGCTCTGGTAAAGCAGCTTGATGCCCGCATGGACGTCGCCAGCAGCGCAGAGGGTACTAGCGTGTCCATCACCCGGGCGACCTTCACGTCGCGCATGCCGCAGGCGGCATGAACCATCTTCCACCCCGAACTTCTCGACAGACCCCAAGCCGACGGCGAAGAGAAGGGCTCCGAAGCTGCATAGCCGTGACCGGGATGCAAAACTGCTTCTCGCTTGCTGCGGGGATCGCAAACAGATGACGAATATAGTGGCGTGCTGGCGTGTTCACCATTGAAAGCCACTAATCGGGCCAGGCCATGACATGAGTAAGCAAACAAGGGAGCGCATAAGCAACATGCCCACGGTTGAAGCCCCTCCTCTTGAGCGCAAGCTGGTTGCCATTCTGGCTGCGGATGTCGAAGGATATTCGCGCCTGATGCACGATGATGAGGAGCAAACCCTTGCGACGTTGTCAGCTCATCGCAATATCATCGACGCATTGATCGCGGCCGGTCGTGGGGAAATCTCCGGCACCGCCGGCGATAGCGTATTGGCCGAGTTCGCAAGCGTTGTCGATGCGGTCCAATGCGCCGTTTCGATCCAACAGGCTCTAACCAAGGCCAATGCCGTTCTACCGGCCAAGAACCGAATGTTGCTGCGCATCGGGATCAATGTCGGCGATGTGATGGTCAAGGACGGCGGCATCTTCGGCGACGGCGTCAACGTCGCCGCACGCCTGGAGGCGATCGCCGAGCCGGGTGGCATCTGTGTGACGCGGGGCGTGCGCGATCACCTGCGCGACCGAATGGATTATGAGTTCGAGGACCTTGGCGAACACCGCGTCAAGAACATTAGCCGACCCGTGCGTGTCTTCCGCGTCTGTTTCGATCCGAATGCAACGGCGGAACTGCCCCAAACAGAGCCCGTCGCGCCGACAGAGGGCGTTCACCTGGCAAATGACCAGAACCCGCCCGTCGCGGCCGGGGCCGACGCCGTTGAACTTGCGTTCTGGCAATCGGTACAGGCGAGCAACGATCCGTCAGAGTATCAAGCCTATCTGGCGCAGTTTCCGGAAGGAGACTTCGCAGCTTTGGCTCAGGCCCGTCTGGCCACGCCTTCGATCTCCGACCAATCTTCAACCGAAGATCGCACCGTGGAACTCGAGTTCTGGAACTCCATCAAGGACACTGAACTCCGGGTAATGTTTGAAGCCTACCTCGAAAAATATCCGGATGGCGAGTTCAGGAGTTTGGCCGAGATCCGGCTGGAGACGCTCGCGTCCGGACCAGCGGCACGTTAGAGCGGAAATGAGCCGACTCAAGCAGTTCGCAGCTTATCAGTGATTATGCATTTTAAGCCGGCTGGCTGGTTCTTCAGGACCTATGAGCAATCGCTCGCTGTCTCCTAGTACCAGCGCCCACGGCCATACCAGCCGCCTCCGCCTAGCAGAAAAATGATAAGGACAATAATGAGAAGTGTGGTGAGATCCATGTGAGTCTCCTATGGGTGCTCTGGTCTGCGCCGTCCTGCCTTGAGCAGGGCATTGTCGTGACAGCACCCGGTCTTCAATGAACGTCCGGCGCCGTTTATTGTTCCATTGGAACGATCTGGGATCGTGAGCGCATGTGTATCAAGCCAATTTAGTGCGCTCGAAGGCCGCCCAGCAACGGGGCGCCGCGCCTTGGGCGGTCGCTGACCTATATCGCGCCCAGCTGAAGGGCATCATCGGCATCGAGATTGAAATCGCCGCGATCGAAGGTGAGTGGAAGGTCAGCACCGGCGTTGCGGATGGGCATGAGGCCGCTCAGCACACGGCGGAAGCGCGGGCGATGGCGGAGATGGTGCGGGGTGGTGAAGTATGGCTACATTTAGTCACAACACCAGACCGCGCAGTAAAAATTGGAACGGCCATTCACAACTTGTTTAAAATAAAGGACTACAGTAAAAGCAGCTCAACCAGAGATTGCTGTGGGCTCGAGTTCCATCTACACTTGTCCATACGGAATCGCTTAGAGGTAATCAGTGTCATTTGAAAAGAGCTTGTTGTGGAAAAAGCTATTTGAAAACAACGACGATATTCAACATTCCGAGCAAGTCGAAAGGTTGGTTTCGACTTACAAGAATATGCGGTCACAGGTCGCCTATCTAGTAGGGGAAATTAGCGTAGATCTTCCCCAATATACCGTACATGACATTACACATTTAGACGCCTTGTGGGATATTGCAGATCAGATAACCGGAGAAAACTATAGTATAAACCCTCTCGAGGGATTTGTACTAGGTGGAGCTTTGCTTTTTCACGATGCTGGTATGACGATGGCGTCCTACCCTGGGGATTGACCCAGATCAAGTTGACCAGGGAATGGCAGAAAATTCACCAAAATATCTGCTTGAAATACAATGCAAACGGTACCGAAAACGACGCGGCCGCACTGATTGTTTTTCTGCGAGAGCAGCATGCGAAGCAGGCAGAGTTTCTTCCATTTACGGAGTGGCCAAGTCCCAACGGGCATCGAACATTGATAGAGAATGGTGAGATTCGGCAAAAACTTGGGCAATTCATTGGTCAACTTGCTGCTAGTCACTGGTGGAATCATGACGTTCTAGCGGCCAATCTTAACCGCAAAATACCGGCACCAGCATCTTTCCCAGCGGTCTAATCTATCGATTTGCTTAAATTGGCATGCATTCTGCGGACAGCCGATGCAGCCCATATAGACGAAAGGCGGGCTCCCGGCTTTCTGTTGGCACTTCGAAAAGCTCGACTATCCCCCCTCTCGCAACAGCATTGGCATTTTCAAAACAGACTTACTCAACCTCAACTCAGGGGCGATGGTTTGTATTACGCATCGACGTCTGATTTTGAAAGAACGGAAAGTTCTGAATGGTGGCTACTTTACGACACATTAAAGATGGTCGATGACGAACTAAAGAAAACAGACGGATTGTTGTCTCGTCTAAGAGGTGATGACTTGCGCTTCTCAGCAAAGCGCGTGTCCAATTTAGAAACGCCAATGGCTTTGACCGACTCCGTAAGGGTTCGCGGATGGAAGCCGATCGATACGGCATTCTCTATTTCTGACATCCCCAGACTGGTAGAAAAACTGGGAGGCGAACAACTTTATGGGAATGACAAGTTTCCAGCAATCCGTGAATTGGTTCAGAACGCAATGGACGCGATTCGCCTGCGGCGCCTGGTTGACCCTGAAGCTCCTGAAGGAGGTGTTACTGTTCACCTCTCCTCGACGGGATCAGTTAACAAATTGATAGTCTCGGACAACGGTGTAGGAATGTCGGCTAGCACGATTGTCGAGAGTTTACTTTCCTTTGGTTCAAGCGGATGGCTGAACGACCCAGCGATTGGCGAATTTAGTGAGAACCTCCCCGATAAATCTGATATCTCAGGAAAATACGGGATTGGCTTCTTTTCTATTTTTATGCTCGGCAAACGAGTATGGGTCAAGACCAGACGTTTTGATAAGAGTGTCGACGACACCATTGTTTTGGAATTTAGGAATGGTCTGGATGAGCGTCCGATACTTTTCGCCGCTGAAGGTTCTGAAAGAAAAGTTAACGGCGGCACTACAATAGAGATTGAATTAGATGCCCCTCTGTTCAATGAATTGCTTGCGCCCGGGAATGTTCACGAACTAGGCTTCCAAGCGAAATTGGCCGTTACATTTCCCACGAGCAACGTTCCAATTTCGCTGGAATTGCCGGGCGTCAAAAGCGTGATAGATGGCCGCCGCTGGAAGGAAGAACCCGGACAAGACCTCCTGAGAAGAGTTGAGGGACAGGACTTTCGCGACAAGGAGATATCGAAATACGCGGCCAATTTGCGACCGCTGTGGAATTCAGACAACGAGTTAATCGGCAGAATGTGCGTGGTACCCCGTGATTTTGTGCTGGGTTTCAGAAGAAACACCATAACCGGTTCGGTGGTATCAAACGGTGCCAAAGTTACTGACATTAACTTTCGCGGGGTGGTCGAAGGACAGGTCCAGAGGGCATCTCGCGATACTGCAAGTCCAATTTGGTCGGCTCGATCTATCGCCGATTGGGCGAGCGAACAGGCGCAGATTATTGCGGCAATGGAGAAAAACGTAAATCACCAATTGAGCTGTGCAGAGTATGTAGTCGCTTGCGGAGGCAACTCCCGGGATCTCAAAGTTTGTGAGACATCCATCGGCTATCTCTCCTTTCCAGAGTTACAGAATTACCTCAAATCGGTCGATCACGTATGGTTGGCCCATGATGCTGCACTTTCAATTATTAGACGACGTTTCGAGAAATTTGTACTGTCAGAGAATGTCATATTTTGCTCAATGGGAACGCCTGCATTGTTTCCTTCTGGTCGATATGATTTGCCTGTCGATGATGGTTCAATTGGCGACCTCATTGTCAAAGAAATTGCGCAAGAATTTCAAATAAATAACAAATTACTCAACAAGTACATGTCTATTGTTGATGGTGAGTACTTGTACGATGCAAAGACAATTTTTGGAAGAGACAAAAATGGGAACGATTATCAAGAAAGGGCGAAGTATTTTTGCAGAAATATGACAGAATCGACAATTAAAACTTATAGGCTAAATAAAAATCATAGAGTGATGTGAGTTGGCTTGGCATCTTACCGGTCGCCGACATCCGTCGCCCCCACCATCCCCCCAGTAGCATTCCCGCCAAATCCACGTAAATTACCCCTTGGGGATACCATCGGTTGCATAAATGCCGCTGCGGTTGCGCGTCCAACGTGCGTGATGAGCAGCCAAGAAATACCGCCCGGGGGAGATGCCGCATGCTTTTCGAGGTTTTTGTCGGTGCCATTTTCGTCGGCGGGACGATTGCGCTGACGCTCGCTTCCTATTTCCTGATGCGTTGGATCACCGGCGGCGAGGCCGAGACCCACGAAAAAGACCTGGCGAGCTCGGTCATCTTCCGCATTTCCGCCCTGCACGGGCTGATCCTGGCGCTGGTTTTTGCGCAGGAAATGATCGATTACCAGCAGCTCCGCTACCAGACCGCCACGGAGGCCAATGCCCTCGCCGACATCTATTTCGATGCCGGGCGCTATGGCGACGCCGAGAAGGGCGCGATCCAGAAGGAACTCAACGATTATATCCGCGTCGTCGTCGACAAGGAATGGCAGGAACTTGGCGAGACTGACCGGCTGGCGCCGGAAGCCTGGGCGCAGTGGGACGAGGCCTATCGCGCGATTCTCGATCTCGTGCCGGCAAATCCGCGCCAGCAAAGCCTGCGCGGCCACATGCTCGATAAGATCTATGTCGTCTCCGACAGCCGCACCAGGCGCGAGAGCACCGCTGCCGATTCCATGAGCGCGATATTCTGGTTCGCCGCGCTTTCGGGCGTGTTCTTCATTTCGCTCGCCTATTATTCCTATCCGCCGCGCCGCCGCAATATCCTGCTGATTTCGATATTCGGCGCCTATACGGGCATCATCCTGTTTCTCATCTACGCCTTTTCCAACCCCTACAGCCCGCCGGCCGAGCTCAGTCCGGGCCCGATGCTGCGGCTGCAGGAGCAGATCGCCAACGCCGCGCCGCCGGCGGCAAACTGATCAAGCGCGACCGGACCGGCCTAGCTGTCGACGAAACCGCCCGGCTCTGCCTTGTGCGGGATCGACCAGCCGAAATAGACCTCCGCGTCGGTGACCTTGCCCTCGCGAACGGTCAGGATTTCCGTGTTGCGGAACCTGTTGCCGTCTGTGCTGCTGCCCTCATAGGTGACAAACACCTTGTCGCCCGCCGGGACGAGATGGATGAATTCGAAACCCGCAATGCTTTCGCTGTTCGGCCAGCAGCGTTCGAAAAAGATCGTGCGATCAATGCGGTTGTCGAGCGGGCTGGTGAAATGGAAATCCTCGGCAATCAGCGGCTCGATCGCGGCGCGGTCCTTGGCAACAAAGGCTTCATAGATCGCACGGACGACCTCCACCAAATCTTTCGCCATGCTATCCTCCTTTGTGTGATGATCCATAACCCCGGCGGGGCCGCGAAGGTTCCGCCACCCTTTGACATCCGGATTGTCCGCGTTATATATCGGCCATCCACCCGATGGAGTCCTTATGTCTTCTCAGTCTGAGTCCCGCTGAAGCCCCAGCTTCCTTGAAGCTTGGGGCGTGAAAACAGGAGCCCCGTGCCGGCATTGCTTGGCTGCGGACACGTTCTCATGGGCGTTTTGCCCGTTTTCCTCAGGACTACAGACATGGACATTTCGCGCGACGAACAGCGCATTCTTCACCTGCTCGCCCAGGGCGGCAAAATTCTGCTCGAAAAAGACGAACGCAAGACCATTATCGAGATCATCTGCCTCACCCGCGATGGCTCACGCTACATGGCCTGCGATCTGCGGCTGTTTCGCAAGCTGAAACAGAAAAGGGCTATCGCGTCCGCCGGTGGCGGGCCCTACCGGGTCACCCGCCGCGGCCTGCAACTGGTGCGGGCCGAGCTGGATAACCGGTAGCGCCGTGGGGTCCGACCGGTTATCTCTCCCCATTGAGGGGGGCCCGAAGGGCGGGCGAGACCCGTGGCTCGCCCCGGTAGCGATTTCAGCACCTTAGCTCTTGCTAAGTGCTAGAAATCCCAAGGGAGGGGATTTTTAACTTCAGTGGAAAAGTATCCCCTCACTTGGATTTTCCAAGGATTTAGCAAGGGCTAAATCCAGGAAAATCCTTTCTCTCCCGCAAGGGGAGAGATAATCGCCCCCCTCAAAAATCCTCCGCCTCGGGTATCCGTCCAAACGCGATCTTTGAGCCGATATAATTGCCGGGGCCATTGACCGGCCCGAGATTGAGCGCCTTCGAGCCATGGCGCACGCGCACCTTGTCGAGCATATCGGACACGCGCTCCCACTGGCCGCGCTGCTTCATGCTCGCGCCGGTGTCGAACAGGTCGCGGCTAGCCTCCTCCTCGCCGGAAAGATCGTGCAGCACCACCGTGACATTGCTGATATTTCGCATCTCGCCCGATTTCAGCAGTTTTCCGTGCAACTCATTGAGGCAGTTCAGGAAAGTGTGGTCGTCGCGCGCCGGGCGGAACTGGCCTTCCAGCGTCACGCGGCTGTCGCGCCTGACCCCGATCGTATAGCTCATGGCGCCGGCGCGGAAATGCGAGCGGCGCAGGCGGCGTGCGGCGCTGAGCGTCAGCAGCCTTGCGCATTGCAGCACCTTTTCCGGCGCGCGCCAGTCCGGCGGCAGGTTGCGGCCATGGCCGAACATGCGCTTGACCGTCTCCGGCTTTTCCACCGCATAGCCATGCAGCGCCGAGACGAAGCGTTCACCCTCCACGCTGTTCCAGATGGCGCGGGCGTGTTTTGGCGCCAGATCCCACAGGCCTTTGATATCGGTGACTCCCGCCTCGCCCAGGCGCGCCTCCATGCCCTTGGAAATGCCCGGCAGGTCGCGCAGTTCGAGGTCGAACAGCCTTCCCGGCAGGTCGGCATGGTCCAGCAGCACAAAACCGTCCGGCTTGTCCATTTCCGCCGCGATCTTGGCCAAAAGCTCATTGACGGAAATGCCGATGGAACAGGTGAGGATCGGCCCGATCTCGTCGCGCAGCGCGCGCTTGATCCTTGCCACCAGCGCCTCGGCCTCGCGCGCCTCCGACGCCAGCAGGCTGCAGGAGACCTCGTCGATCGAGCGGACCGAGGCAATCGGCACGCAGCGCTCGATCGTTTCGAGAATGCGATTATGCAACTTTACGTATATGTCCGGTCGTGCCTCGATGAAGACGATGTCCGGGCATTTCTCCCTCGCCTCACGCACCGACGTCCCGGTCTTGATGCCGAAGGGCTTGGCCTGGCGGCTCGCGGCGATGACACTCGTATGGGGCGAGTCGAGCGGCACCACCGCAACCGCGCGTCCCTGCAGCGCCGGATTGAGCTGCTGCTCGGCGCTGGCAAAGAAGCTGTCGAAATCCAGATACAGCTTTTCAGGATGGGTCGGTTTACGCATGTTCAAAGTTCTCAACTGAGAACAAAACTAGAACATATGTGACAAAAAAATGGAACAAGAATCTGCGAAAACCATATGAGAAACGTCGAATCCTGACAAAAAATCTGACGATTCAGATGGCTTTTGCCGCGTCGAGGATGCGGAATTGCGTGGTGGTCGAGCCGTTCCAGTGGTTGAGCGCAAGGTTGCCCGCCACATGCATCGACTGGCCTAACTGATTGAAAAGAAAGTCGCCGAGCGGACTGCCGACGGCCCGGAAGGCGATGGCGTTGATGCGCTTGCCGTCCGCCCCGGCCAGTGTCGCCTTGACATGGGCCGTGCCAACCATTCGGGCATCGACCAACCGGTGATGCGGCAAAACCAGCACCGGTTGCGGGTGTCCGGAACCATAGGGACCGGCCTTCTCCAGTGTGTCGTAAAGCGGCACAGTCGCCCCCGCAGCGCTCAGCGCGCCGTCGATGGCAAGGGATGCATTGCCGCGCAACTGCCCGACCATTTCGCTGGCGTTCTCCTCGAAGAACGCCCTTAAAGCCCCCAGTTTCGCCCGCTCTACCGTAATTCCGGCCGCCATGGCATGACCGCCACCCTTGACCAGAAGCCCCTGTTCGACGGCATTTCGCACCAGTCTTCCGAGGTCGAAACCATTGATCGACCGGCCGGAACCGCTGCCTGTGCCATGGGCGTTGAAGGCGATGGCGAAGGCCGGGCGCCGCGTCCGTTCCTTCAGCCGAGCCGCGATCAGCCCGACGATCCCCGGGTGCCAGTCATCGCTGGCGGTAACCAGAACCGCCGGTCCCGATCCGGCGGAAAGTTCCACCATCGCTTCCGTCTCGGCCTGCTCGAGCATGATGGTTTCCATCGCCTGGCGTTCCTGGTTCAGCCGATCGAGCTCCTCGGCAATGCGCATCGCTTCGTTCGGATCATCCAGCGTCAGCAATCTTGCGCCGAGCCCGGCATCGCCGATCCGCCCGCCCGCATTGATCCTCGGCCCCACCAAATATGCGAAATGAAAGGCATTCAGCGGTTCGCCGATGCGCGAGACACGCGCCAGCGCGGCCAGTCCGACGTTCTGCTGGGCCCGCGCCACCAGAATGCCCTTGACGACGAAGGCCCGGTTCAACTCCTTCAATGGCACGACATCGCACACGGTCGCCAGCGCCACCAGATCGAGCAGCGACAGAAGGTCAGGCGCAAGCGTGCCGGTGGTGGTGCGCTTTTCGCGTATGACCCGCAACGTCTGCACCAGTGTAAGGAAGACCACCCCGGCAGCGCAGAGATGGCCCTGCCCGGAGAGATCGTCCTCGCGGTTCGGATTGACCACCGCATGCGCCGCGGCCGGCAGTTCGCCGCCCACCTGGTGGTGGTCGAGCACCACCACATCGGCGCCGGCAGCCTTCGCCGCCTCGATCGCCGCCGCACTATTAGTGCCGCAATCCACCGTGACAATGAGCGACGCCTGCCCTGCCAACTCCTGCATCGCCGCCGGATTGGGGCCGTAGCCCTCAAATATCCGGTCTGGAATGTAGATCCGGTTGGCAACGCCGTAATGGGTCAGGAAGCGCGACAGGATCGCTGAAGAACAGGCACCATCGACATCATAATCGCCGAAAATCGCAATCTTCTCGTGCCCGGCGATAGCTCTGGCGATGCGCTCCGCCGCTTGTGTCATGTCAGTCAGCGAAGCCGGATCAGGCATCAGGCTCTTGATCGTCGGCTCCATGAAGGCAGCCGCCTCATCGAGGCCAACGCCCCTGCCCGCAAGAACGCGGGTCACCAGATCGGGAAAACCATGGTTCTGCGCCATGGCAAGCGCGATATTGGCCTCGCGTTGCCCCAGCCGGTCTATCCATTTGAGACCAGTCGCCGATTGTTCAACGCCAAGGAAAAGCCGTTCCGAATTCATCTGAAGGTTCAATCATCCGCCAGCGATGAATGCAATGCTTCGAAAGACCTATCCAACGGCAATCGCGGACGGTAGCTCAATTTCCAGGGGGCAGCGCCAGTTCGCTTACGGCCTGAGCCATGGACGAGGCGAAATCGGCGAGTTGCCGGTCAACCACCCCTTTCGAACTGAGCCTGTAGTTCATGACCGGCTGGATGAGCATGTAGCGGCCAAGCACGCCCGTGGCGCAGACCAGAAAATCATCCTTCTTCAGCGGATCATCCGAACTGACGCAGGCCATGGCCCGGTTGCCGTAACTCACATTGGTTCGCAGCGCCACCTGATTGGGCTGCGTGCTGTGATACTGAAAGGCCTGGTCGAGAAGGCTGCGCACCACAGGATCGTCCGGCCCGTCCCTGACGGGATACATGCCCGCAACATTGCTGGCCCGGACACCCGTGATCGACACGATCGCGCGTGCATCCAGCCCTGCATATTCGGCCGACGCGCTGAAATTTTGCGGGTCACTGTTACGGCTGATTATAGTGAAAGGTCCTGAGGTCTCCGGTAGTCCGACCAGAATGTCACTGGAGCGATAGCCCTGGATGAGATCGAGATCCGCCTCCTGCGCCCGCAGCGAAGAAACTGCGGTCGAGACAAGGACCGTCGACAATAAACCACAGGCTATTCCGTACCGGATATTCATGGCTGTCCTATCGGAATGAATTCCTTTGAAATCAAAATAGCAAAAATCATTTGATCCCAATAGGGTACAGTCACACTTGATCATGAAACGCGGTTAAATACAAAACTGCCGGCCCCTTTCGGGACCGGCAGTCCATATCCTTGGCCAAAGTATTCTTACTGGAACTTGGTCATATCCTGGTGCTTCGCCTTGATTTCGCGCACGGTTTGCGAATGCGAGCGCATGACGACCGTATGGGTCTGGATGTAGTCGCGAGCGAACTTGACGCCGGATAGCATATTGCCATCGGTAACGCCCGTCGCCGCAAAGAGCACGTCGCCCTTGGCCATTTCTTCCAACGTATAGATCTTCTTCGGATCGCTGATGCCCATCTTGGCTGCTCGGGCGATCTTGTCGTCGCTGTTGAGCTGAAGGCGTCCCTGCATCTGACCGCCAATGCAGCGCAGCGCTGCAGCCGCCAGTACGCCCTCGGGTGCACCGCCAATGCCGATATAGATGTCGATGCCGGTTTCGTCCGGATCGGTCGTATGGATGACGCCGGCCACGTCGCCATCGCCGATCAGGCGAATAGCAGCACCAGTCGCACGCACTTCCTCGATGAGTCGGGCATGGCGCGGACGGTCCATGATGCAGGCAGTGATTTCATTGAGCGGAACGCCCTTCGCCTTGGCCACAGCCATGATGTTCTCGATGGCAGGCGCTTCGAGGTTGATGATGCCGGCAGGGTAACCCGGTCCAACCGCAATCTTTTCCATGTAGACGTCGGGCGCATAGAGAAGATTGCCCTTTTCTGCAATTGCGATGACAGCGAGCGAGTTCGGCAGGTTCTTGGCGCAGATGGTCGTGCCTTCCAGCGGATCGAGCGCGATATCGACGGCGGGTCCGTTGCGTGTTCCAACTTCCTCGCCAATGTAGAGCATCGGCGCTTCGTCGCGCTCGCCCTCGCCAATCACGACGGTACCGGCAATCGGCAGGCGGTTGAGCTCCTGGCGCATCGCGTCAACGGCCGCCTGATCGGCTGCCATCTCGTCGCCGCGGCCGCGTAGACGCGCGGCAGCCACCGCAGCGCGTTCCGTTACACGAACGAGTTCCAGCGTCAAAATACGATCGAGGCCCACGTCATTCTGGTCGGAAGTTTTCAGCATAGTGTTTCCTGCGTTTGTGTGGCGATGCCGTAGGTGGATCGCTACAGCGCTCCTTAGCATCGGTATGCAAACCTTTTGTCAAAGTCGCACCCATGCGGCAAGAGCCCGCAAAAAAGCTAATCGATTAAACGGTGTAGCCGGAGTTTTGCACGAGAAAAATCCCACAAAACTCCAGTCGTCAGCCTGCCCGTTCTATTCGGATCATCTGCGGCTTGTCGGTCGCGTGACCGTCCTTGACGATGCCTTCAAGCGCCTTCTTGACGGCCGCTTCGGTCGTTTCGTGCGTCACGAGGATCACCGTCTTGGTCGCTTCAGGCTGGTTGTCAGCGCTCTGCCGCTGCACGATCGATTCCAGCGAAATGTCATTGTCGGCCATGCGCTTGGCGATGGCGGCGAACACACCGGCACGGTCATGCACGGTCAACCGTATGAAGTAGCCGCCCTCATGCGCGCGCATCCTGGCGCGTTTGTAAGGAGCAAGCGCCTTGGCGGGCGTCCCGAAAACAGGGCCATGCTGGAAGCCAGGACGGCTCTTTGCGATATCGGCAAGATCGCCAATGACGGCCGAGGCTGTGGCCGCACCACCGGCACCGGGGCCGGACAGCAGCAATTCGCCAAGCAGATCTGTCTCGATCGCCACGGCATTCGTCACGCCATGCACCTGCGCGATGACGGATTCGACCGGCACCATGGTCGGATGCACGCGCTGTTCGATGCCGCTGTCGGTCTTCAGGGCCACGCCCAGAAGCTTGATGCGGTAGCCGAGGTCGTCGGCTGCCCTGATGTCGGCGAGCGAGATATTGCTGATGCCTTCGAGATAGATATCGTCCGCCGAGATCTGCGTGCCGAATGCAAGGCTCGTCAGGATTGCCAGCTTGTGCGCCGTGTCATTGCCCTCGATGTCGAAGGTTGGATCGGCCTCGGCATAGCCAAGGCGCTGCGCGTCGGCGAGGCAATCCTCGAAGGAAATGCCCTCGTCCCACATGCGCGTCAGGATGTAGTTGCAGGTGCCGTTCATGATGCCGTAGACGCGCGAAACCGTGTTGCCGGTCAGCGACTCGCGCAGTGCCTTGATGACGGGAATGCCACCGGCAACCGCCGCTTCGAAGTTCAACAGCACGCCCTTGTCTTCGGCGATCTTGGCAAGCGAAACGCCGTGCTTGGCCAGCAGCGCCTTGTTGGCGGTGACGACGTGACGGCCTGACCTCAGAGCGGCCTCGACGGCAGTGCGCGCCGGACCTTCATCTCCGCCGATCAGTTCGATGAAAACATCGATATTGTTGGACTTGGCCATCGCTACCGGATCGTCGAACCAGGTGGCAGAGGAGAAATCGACGCCGCGATCCCGCTTCGGATCACGCGCCGAGACGGCGGTGACAATGATTTCCTTGCCGCACTGACGGGTGAGCATTTCGCCCTTGTCACGCAATATTTTCAGGACCGAGGCACCAACGGTGCCCAGTCCGGCGATTCCCACGCGCAGCGCTTCACTCATCGTTCAATTCCCTGAAATTTCGCTGAAGCGGCGCCGAATGGCGCCGCGGATTCCGGTGCAACGCGCGTCAGATCAACCGCGCACGTTCAACGGAATGACGTTGTGCAGTTTTTCGTCGGCGGTTGCAAGAAACCGCTTGAGACTGCGGGCGGCCTGACGGATCCGGTGTTCGTTCTCCACCAGAGCGACGCGGATATAATCGTCGCCGTGTTCGCCAAAGCCAATGCCGGGCGCGACCGCAACATCCGCATGTTCGATCAGCAGCTTGGAGAACTCCAGCGAACCGAGGCTGCGGAACTTCTCCGGAATAGGCGCCCAGGCGAACATGGTAGCGACGGGCGCCGGAATTTCCCAGCCGGCACGGCCAAAGCTCTCCACCAGCACGTCACGGCGATGCTTGTAGATATTGCGCACTTCGGCAATATCAGAACCGTCGCCGTTCAGCGCCGCCGCCGCTGCAACCTGGATCGGCGTGAATGCACCATAGTCCAGATAGGACTTGACCCGCGTCAGCGCCGAGATCAGCCGCTCATTGCCGACCGCAAAGCCCATGCGCCAGCCTGGCATGGAGAATGTCTTCGACATGGAGGTGAATTCGACCGCGACATCGATCGCGCCAGGTACCTGCAGAACAGATGGTGGCGGCGTGTCGTCGAAATAGATTTCCGAATAGGCCAGATCCGACAGAATGATGATTTCATTCTTGCGGGCGAAAGCCACGACGTCCTTGTAGAAATCCAGCGACGCGACATGGGCGGTCGGATTGGACGGGTAGTTGAGAATCAGCGCCAGCGGCTTCGGAATTGAATGGCGAATGCCGCGTTCCAGCGCCGGAATGAAGTGATCATCAGGCTTTGCCGGAATCGAGCGGATGACGCCGCCGGACATGATGAAGCCGAAGGCGTGGATCGGATAGGTCGGATCCGGGCAAAGCACCACATCGCCAGGCGCCGTGATGGCCTGCGCCATATTGGCGAAGCCTTCCTTGGAACCCAGCGTCGCCACGACCTGCGTGTCGGGGTTGAGCTTGACGCCAAAACGGCGATCGTAATAGGCAGCCTGCGCGCGGCGCAGGCCAGGAATACCCTTGGAAGAAGAGTAGCGATGCGTGCGCGGGTCCTGGACCGCTTCGCACAGCTTGTCGACAATGCTCTGAGGCGTCGGCAGATCCGGATTGCCCATGCCAAGGTCGATAATGTCCGCACCCGCCGCTCGCGCGCTCGCCTTCAGGCGATTCACCTGTTCAAAAACGTAAGGTGGCAGGCGGCGAACTTTATGAAATTCTTCCATAGGGTTGGGTCCGGTTAAAATGGGTTGAATGTGCGCGTGCGCTATACACCCAAACAACACGGTGGTCGAGCAATCATTGCGCGCATCCGGTCGTTAGGTTCGTGTCGAGTACCGTCAACCCTTCGAAGCAATACGCCAATAACGCCACGGCTTGTACCAGACAAACCGCGCATCCAGCACCGTCGGCACGGGGTCGAGCCCCTGCGTTCCCCCCGGCCCACAACGCACGAAGCGGAACAGGCCCATCCATCCGCCAGTCCACAGGCCATAACGGGCTATCGACTCGTAGGCATATTCCGAACAAGTTGGCAGGTGGCGGCAGGAATTGCCGATGAAGCCGGACAAGGTGAGCTGATAGAAACGCACCAGCCCTGTTCCCAAAAGACGGCCCGGCGTCTTAGGCCATGGTCCGCGCCAGTTGCGCGAGTATTTGCCAGGCGTTTTCGGCGAATGATCGTGTGCTGTCTGATCGCACATAATGGATTTCAAGCCGCCGCTTCGGCGGTTTTCTTCTCAATCTGGTTCAGGCAATCGACCACGGCGTCGAAGGTGAGCATCGTGGAATTGTGGCGGGCTTTATAATCACGCACGGGCTCAAGAAATTTCAGATCCTCGAAGCGGCCTTCCGGCGGTGCGCCGTTTTCCTTCAGCATCCTGAACATGGTTTCACGTACGTCCCGCAGTTCCTTCGCCGTGGCGCCGATCACCTGCCGGGCCATGATCGAGGATGAAGCCTGGCCCAGTGCACAGGCTTTGACGTCATGGGCGAAATCGGACACAACGCCATCTTGCATCTTGAGGTCGACGGTAACGGTCGAACCACAGAGTTTTGAATGGGCGGTTGCCGTGGCATCCGGATCTTGCAGACGGCCAAGCCGCTGGATATTCCCGGCAAATTCCAGAATGCGCGCGTTGTAAACGTCGTTGATCATGACGGATGTCCGTTGTTCGACACAGTGTTCATCGCAAACGCGTCATTGTGCATCGCTTTGACCCTATGAATCCCGAATTCAATCTCTATATAGTATGGGAGTGACCAAGCACAAAGTCGCATAGAACTAAATTATGCGATGAGTTAATGTGTTGGTCAGGCGTGGACGAGTAACTCACGTCAGCATCAATACACCGTCCGTCCTTAGGGAACGACTATCGTGTATTGCCGTTTAACTCGTCGCTCCTTTGAGGGCGGCTACGGGAGATCGCGATGGATGCGGTAATCAAGAACTTGCAGTCAGCGGCTGTTAAGCAGAACAACACTCGGCGCCCAACTCAGGAAGAAGCAGAAGCAGCGGTACGCACGCTGTTACTCTGGGCGGGCGACGATCCGGAGCGCGAAGGCCTTCTCGACACCCCTGAGCGGGTGGTAAAGGCCTATAAGGAACTGTTCTCCGGCTATTCGCAGAACCCGGCCGATGTCCTTGGCCGTACGTTCGAGGAAATCGCCGGATATGAGGACATTGTCCTCATCCAGGATATTCCGTTCTTCTCGCATTGCGAGCACCATATGGTGCCGATCATCGGCAAGGCGCATGTTGCCTATCTGCCGGATGGCGAGAAGGTTGTCGGCTTGTCGAAAATTGCCCGCGTTGTCGATATCTATGCACATCGCCTGCAAACGCAGGAGGCCATGACGGCGCAGATCGCCAATGCCATCCAGGACTCGCTGCAGCCGCGTGGTGTCGCGGTGATGATCGAGGCGGAGCATATGTGCATGTCCATGCGCGGTATCCGCAAATCGGGTTCGACGACAACGACGACGACCTTCACCGGTGCCTACAAGATCGATGTCAACGAGCAAGTACGGTTCATGACCCTCGTCAAAGGCCGGTAATTCCAGAATTGGTATTGATGAGTTCCTTTTCCGATTCGCTTAGCGACAAGCATGAAAACGAAGAAGGCGCGGTGTTCGCACCGCGCTTTGACGCGTCCGGGCTGGTGACGACAGTTGTCACCGATGCAAGGGATGGACACTTGCTCATGGTCGCACACATGAATGCCGAAGCACTGCGCCTGACGCTTGCGACCGGGATCGCGCATTACTGGTCGCGCTCGCGCAAATCGCTGTGGAAGAAGGGCGAAACCTCCGGAAATCTGCAGACGGTTGTCGAAATGCGCACCGACTGCGATCAGGATGCGTTGTGGCTTAAAGTAACAGTCGCCGATGACGGTCCTACATGCCACACGGGCCGCCGGTCATGCTTTTATCGACAGATCGTGACAACCGACGGAACATCTTCGCTCGTCATGACTTCTGAAATGACTAGCACCTCATAAGTCATTAGCGATCTCTTAATCCTATTTCGTTGGTTGGCTAAGCGGCCACAATTACGCAATATTCATCCTTGAACACTAGTATCGTAAGTCATGCAGGGGATATTGAAACAGTACGAGTTCAGGAGTGTAGGCCATGCTCGAATGGGCATCGCGCCGATTGCGCGCGGCAGAACCGATCGGGATCAGTGATAATCTGGACGTGCCAGTAACCACGCCGGAGAAGCCGCGTGACAGCAAGACGCCTATTGCCCTGGCGCTTGGCGGCGGTGCCGCACGCGGATGGGCACACATCGGTGTCCTACGCGCATTGGACGAAGCAGGCATCGAGATTTCCATGATTGCCGGCACATCGATCGGCGCCCTCGTTGGCGGCTGTTATCTTGGCGGCAAGCTCGATCAGCTGGAAGAATTCGCACGCAGCCTGACCAAACGCGGCATCTTCAGCCTGCTTGACCTGCGATTCGGCGGCAATGGCCTGTTTGGCGGCATGAAGCTCGATCGCCGCCTGCGCGAGCATCTGGAAGAACTGTCGATTGATAATCTATCCAAACGGTTCATTGCGGTCTGTACCGAGATCAATACGGGCCATGAGATCTGGCTGACGCGCGGCAGCCTGATCACCGCGATGCGGGCTTCCTATGCCCTGCCCGGCGTGTTCGAGCCTGTCGAATGCAATGGCCGCACGCTTGTGGATGGGGCCCTGGTCAATCCGGTTCCGGTTTCGGTCTGCCGTTCCTACGAACAGCCTTTGGTTGTCGCCGTCAATCTGCACTATGACCAGTTTGGCCGCGCTGCCGTCATCAAGCATGCAGCGGAAGCTCCCCATGCGCAGACAAGTGATGGCGAGGCGGTGGCTTCGCGCTTCGGATCCGGATATTCCAAACGCCTGGGCATTACCGGCGTCATGATGGAATCGTTCAACATCATCCAGGACCGGATTTCGCGCGCCCGCATGGCGGGTGATCCGCCAGATATCATGCTGATGCCGAAAATCGGCCATGTGGGACTCGCCGAGTTTCACCGCGCCGACGAAGCGATCAAACTCGGCTATGAAGAAACGATGGCGCGCGTCGGTGAACTCGAGCGCATGCAGAAGCTCGTCTTCTAGAAGCCTCCGACCGAGGCAATCAACTCAGGCAGTTGCGATATAGCTTCGAATCTCCTCGGATTCGCGTTCCACTTCCTCGATGCGAAGCTTGACGACGTCGCCGATCGATACGATGCCGTGCAAACGCCCGTCCTTTTCGACCGGCAAATGGCGGAACCGGCCGCGTGTCATCATTTCCATGACCTGGTTGACCGTATGCCTTTCACTGCAGACGCTCACCTTGATCGTCATAATTTCCGAAATCGGCTTCCAGAGTACGTCGCTGCCGTCGGCGGCAAGCGCCCTGACCACGTCACGCTCGGACAAGATGCCTTTGATGGCCTTGTTCTGATCGCAAATGACAATTGCACCGATCTTGTGCTTTGCCAGCATCGTGATGGCATCGCCCAGCGTCGTTTCCGGATTCGTGCTGAATACGTCGTAGCCTTTACGTTCCAGAATCAATTTGACTGTCATGTACATCCTCCTTGCACATTGGCCTCCAGACCTTCGGCATCCCCAAACTACATCCGATGGTCCAATTCATGGTGCGCGTATGTTGCGCTTATTGCAACCGCTTTGCAATTATACCAGCAGTTCAGGATCTATTCGACTGTCATCACGCCGGTCGAACAAGGAAATACCGAAAAAGCCAACAAAAAAGCCACCAATATGGGCTTCCCAGGCGATTGTTGCCGAACTGTCGACGCCGACAGACAGAAGTCCGGTGAGGATGTTGGTGACGAACCAGACCCCCAGAAACACCAGAACCGTCCGCATCCGCAGCGCTACACCGATGGGCAGGATGTCACCGACAAATGCTGCGGAATTGCGCAATGTCGAGCGGCGGAAGCCGAAGCGCGCTGCTGCACCCATCATGCCTGAAACAGCGCCCGATGCGCCGACCAAAGGCGCTGTACTGTCCGGATAGACTGCGAAATGCGTCATCACCGCAGCTACGGATGTCACGATCCAGAACAACGCCATGCGAAGCGGGCCAATGCGCGCGGCAAGCGGTGAGCCGAAGGCGGCGAGCCAGATCATGTTGAGCGCGATATGGGCGACGCTGCCATGCAGGAGCGAATAGGTGACGGTCGTCAGCAAGGCGGCGGGCGAATAAAACCCGCCATATTGCGAGAACCGGGCAGGAATGAAGGCGAAATTCCACAGAAAAACGCTGCCCTGCTCATCATTCAACACGTAGGCTTCGAGAACAAAGAGTATCCCGCATATGGCCATGATGGCCAGGATGACACCCGGAATATTGAAGACCGGCTCGTTGCCGGAGGAATGATTGCGGACGTCCACTGGGTTGTTCATTCGTTCTTTCGCAGCCTTCGCACTTGCCGATGCGGCACGCTAGCCGGTTATCGAGCCGCAAGCAAAGGCCGAACGCGCCGAAAAATCGTCAAACAGAAAGAAGGCCGTTCAGTGATGCTGAACGGCCTGAATTCAGGGATATTTGGACATGTGAACTTTCGGGAGTGTTGTCTCACACTCGACGCCCCACCTCAATCGAAACCAATTATTAACCTTAATCGGGTGCCGCGGTGGACGCGCCCGCATCATCTGTGGCGCCAGCGTTTCGTCGGTGCCAGAGTCCTGTCCGCACGACGAGTCCCAGAGCATGGCCAGTCCTGCCAAGTGTCCGAAAGCAGATGAATCCTATGCGGCATGATGCAACAAGCGAGTTTTTCGCCTATTGGAACAGGCTGCGCGGAACCCGTGCAGCGCCGGAGCGGAGGGAAATCGCCCCCGCTGCGATCGGTCCTCACCTCTCCGATACCTTTATCCTGCAGGCGACCGGGTTGGGTGAACCACGATTTCGTCTCGCAGGTACCCGTATCTGCTCCGTCTATGGTGCGGAGCTGAAGGGCCTGTCCTTTGCCTCGCTCTGGCATATAAAGGACAGAAGCAACATCTCCCGCCTCGTCAAGAATTGCATGACGAGCAAGACGGTGGTTCAGCTCAACTACGAAGGCAAAAGCACACGCGGTCGCAAGGCACTGTTTAATTTGATTCTTGTGCCACTCGCCAGTGAGGCCAATGAACGGCATCTCATGGGGATGATCGTGGCGCTTGGCAGGCCGTTCTGGCTGGAATCAGATGCGATTGTCGAAAACCGGATCCAGTCGGTCTCGGTCATCGACCCGCGCCATCCAGCGCGCGCTCCCCTTGGAGATCCGGTACACACAGGATCGGAGAGCGCCAATTCAACCGCCCTACCCCTGGCGCGAACAATCATCAGCCGCAAGGTCCGACATTTGCGCGTGTTCGATGGCGGAAAAATCATCGATTAGGTTAGCAATTTATGATCAACCTGTGGTTGCCGTTACCTTGGCGTTAAGACTTGTGACCTAGTCTGAACACATCAAACTCTGTCGATTCCGCCATCTGGACAGCTTTCATGCAATTACACCGTGACGATTCGAGCTCGAACCCCGCCGCCACGGGCAAGTACTATAGTGTGAAGGTGCAGCTTTATGGCCGCTTCATGCTGGAAGACCGCACCGAACATGTCTGCCAGATCGAGGAAATGTCGCCGGGCGATGTTGTGATTACCACGGATGTGATGGCGAACAATGGCGAGCGGGTCATCGCCTATATCGATCATATCGGCCGGGTCGAAGGCATTATAGAGCGCCTTGTCCGCGGCGGATTTCTTCTTTCCCTGACCGCTTCAGATCGCAAGAAGAACAAGATTGCCGCGCAGCTGACATGGCTTGCGAACAAGCATGAGCTGGATATGCCGGAAGACCGGCGCCACCAGCGCATTGCGCCTCGCAATCCCATCACCACCTTGTCGATGGCCGACGGGCGCCAATATCCGTGCCGGATCATCGATCTGTCCATTTCCGGTGCGGCCGTGGAAATTCGCATGCGCCCTGCCCTGAACAGCCAGGTTATTCTCGGTTCCATGCGCGGACGCGTCGTCCGGCACTTCGAGGAAGGCATCGCAATCGAATTTGCGACCGTTCAGAGCCGCGAAGCCATCGACATCGCGTTCGAACACTGACCTGTTCAATCCAATGATTCCGGCTCGAATGTCATGAGGTATTCACACAGAACGCCGATGAACGCCTCAGCTTTGGCTCAGCATCATCGGCCCGGACATGAAACAGCTTTATCCCGAGATCGCACCTTCCGACAGCGGCCTGCTTGATGTGGGTGACGGCAACCGTATGTACTGGGCAGTTTTCGGCGATCCGGATGGAATGCCAGCCGTCGTCCTTCATGGCGGACCGGGATCTGGCCATTCCGTCAGATCGACGCGCCTTTTCGACCCTGCGGCATACCGGATTATTGTCTTCGATCAGCGAGGATGTGGTCGAAGCACGCCACATGCCAGCGATCCAGCTATCGATCTCTCAGTCAACACAACTGCTCATCTGTTGGGTGACCTGGAATGCCTGCGCCAATATCTCGGTGTCGATCGATGGCTCGTGTTCGGCGTCTCCTGGGGATGCACGTTAGGACTTGCCTATGCCATGCAAAATCGTGACCGGGTGGCAGCGCTTGTCCTCGCCGGTGTGACGACAACCCGCCGCTCGGAGATCGATTGGTTATACCGGCAACTGGCTCCGCTCTTCCCCGAGCAATGGAAGCGATTTCGAAGTGGCGTACCGGAGCACGAACGTGACGGCGATCTTGTTGCCGCTTACTACCACCTTTTGAAACATCCCGATCCCACCATATGCGCCAAGGCAGCTGAAGACTGGCACGATTGGGAAGCAGCATCGATTTCCATTGATCCAAACGCCAAGCCGTCGCCGAAGTGGTCAGATGCTACATACCGGATGGCGCGGGCGCGCATCGTCACACACTACTTTCATCACAATGCGTGGCTGGAAGACGGAATTCTCTTGAAGCAAGCCAGTAGTCTCAATGGAATTCCCGGCGTTATGGTGCAAGGGCGGCTTGATCTCGAGGCGCCGCTGGTGACAGCGTGGGAACTCTCGCAGGTCTGGAAAGATGGTGAGCTTGTTGTTGTGAACAATGCCGGCCATTCCCCTTCAGACCCGGGTATGAGCGAGGCAATCATCGCTGCAACGGATCGTTTTGCGAGACATGACTAGCGCATAGGACCAATTTTGGTTCTGTTTTCGATAAATTTTAGGCAGCCATTTCATATCGCGGATATTTTTTGACCAAAAAGCCACGAAATTCTGGCGAGGCAGTCGCAATGCACTGACAGGCATTAAGGCATCATAAATCACATAATATTCCGAGAAACGAATGCTTAAGTCTCTTTTTCTTCAACAACTTCAATAATAACTGCATTTAAATAAAATAGTAATAGTTATTAATACATAGTTATATTCTAATTAGTTTATTTTTTGCTACTGATTTGATTCATATTTACTGATCGACATTTCCGCTCGATCAAACTCTCTCTGTCATTGTCGCCTCAACCGGGGAGACGACGGGATGATAAAAAAGACAATTTTGCTTGGGGCGGCCCTTCTTTTCATGTGCATGACCGCACAGGCCGATCCAAGTGCGTCGAGCGGAACATTCATGAAGACAGGCCGACGCACGTCGCAGCCGATCGGACATTATGAATTCTGCCAGACCTATAAGAACGAATGCAATGTAAAGAGCACCGACAACAAGGCGGCTTCGCTGACATCAAAGACCTGGAGCCTCCTGGTTCAGGTCAACAGCAGCGTCAACAGCAAGATTCAGCCGGCGACCGACATGGATATCTGGGGCAAGGCGGAAGTCTGGTCCTATCCGACGACTGTCGGCGATTGCGAGGATTATGTTCTGCTCAAGCGGAAAATGCTCAACGAGAGCGGGATACCGCTCAGCGATTTGTTGATCACAGTCGTGCGACAGATGAATGGCGAAGGACATGCAGTCCTCACCGTCCGCACGGATCGCGGCGACTATGTGCTCGACAATCTGGAACCACGCATCAAGCCGTGGAATGAGACCAATTACGATTACCTGAAGCGTCAGGCGACAAACAATACCGGCGCATGGGTCTCGATCAATGATGACCGTCAGGTTCTGGTTGGCAGTATCGAAGCGCAATAAGCCGTCATACGAGGAATGCAGAAGCCGGTCCTGGAAACAGGGCCGGCTTTTGTCTATCAGTCGATCTCCATGCCGCGCAGGAAGCGCCGGCCGTTTTCGACATAATGCACGGCGGACAGTCTCAGTTGCTCAATGGCCACGTCGTCGAGCGTCCGCACGACCCTTGCCGGCGAGCCTACGATCAATGAATTATCCGGAAATTCCTTGCGCTCTGTCACGAGCGCCCCGGCGCCGACCAGCGAGTTTTTGCCGATCCTTGCGCCGTTGAGAACGATGGCGCCGATGCCGATCAGCGAATTCTCACCGATCGTGCAGCCATGGAGCATAGCCCGGTGACCGATGGTACATCCCTCGCCGATGGTGAGCGGATAGCCCATATCGGTGTGCATCACCGTATGCTCCTGGACATTCGTATTGCGGCCGACATGGATCAGCTCGTTGTCGCCGCGCAGCACAGCGCCGAACCAGATACCGGCATTTTCTCCAAGGAAGACTTTGCCAATCAACGTCGCATCCGGCGCGATCCAGTTCGACTCACGGTCCTCGAATTGCGGTGCATGTCCATCCAGCGTAAATATCGGCATTGCATCTCCCCAGATTCTGTATCCGCCGAACCTTAGCGAACTGCTGGAAGGTTGGCGAGATCACCTCACCCACGGCATCTTCAGGTTCAATTAACCATAAATCAGCACTCTGCGCGTTAGATTGAATCGATCACCCATCGGCGTTCGGAAGGTTCATGCAGTCTTCGACACACAGGATAGAGCCGATTGCAGGCAGCTCATCCCTGCAGCGCATCTTCTATTGTGTGGCAGCGCTCGCAGTTCTGTCGCTGGGCCTTGCTGCTGCCGGCCGCTTCCTTGGCCACGGCATTTCGCTGGGCGGGCATACGGAAGACACGACCCTTCAGGAAATTGTCATTGGCAACACTGTGCTGGCGCTCCCTGCCAATATGATACGTTTCGACAGACAGCGGCGAGGCGGTGTCGCAGAGCGTGTCGATATCTATTTGCACTGGCCTGACATGCAAGGCTACCGACCAGAGTTCATTCAGGATTTCAATGGTTCCGGCCCGGAAAAACGGCTGTTGTTCGTGACCTTCGAGCCACGTGCCATCTCCCAGGACATGTCAGACCGCTATGGTCCGATCTACAGCACGTTGACGGATGGGCCCGGCGTCAAGGGTCCGGCCGGTTTGACCATTCAGACGCTTCAAACCGAGAGTGGATTTGTCAATGAGGAGCTGATTGTCTCGCCGCAGCGCGCAGGAAAAGCGCCATTCGTGGCGCGCTGCCTCGATATCGAAACATCCAGGAACAACCTTGCATCATGTCAGCGGGATATTTTTGTCGGTGAAGATCTTCAACTAACCTATCGCTTTCCAAGGGAAATGCTGAACGATTGGCAGCAGATCGACCTGCAAATGCAGGCGTTTGCCCAAGCCCATATCAAGGGGCTGAAGTGACGCCGGTACGGCGTCACTCAAAACGGTCGAGCTGATCAGAGATCCATCTCGAGGATGGCCATGGAGAAATTGTAGGAGAGCTCGCCCTCGTCTTCATCCTTGTAGATCAGGCCGAGGAATTCATCGCCGAGATAAAGTTCGGCTGAATCGTCCTTGCGCGGCCGAGCCTTCACAGTGAGTTCCGTGTTTCTGAATGTGCGCTTGAAATAGCTGTCGAGTTTTTTCAGTTCTTCGGGTTTCACTTGAGGTCTCCTGTCGTAATTGGCTAGCGGCTTTTGGCATGCGAAAGTCCGCCCTGTAAAGGGCAGATTGCAACCGTGCTGCCGCGTGGAGACCTCTGCGGCCGCCTTTAATCGAAGTTGGTGACGAGCTGGTCCATGGCGCGGGAGGGTTCAGCGCAGCCTGTCTCACCGACAATCCGGGCGGGAACCCCAGCGACGGTGATATTGTGCGGGACCGGCTTAAGAACGACCGACCCGGCAGCGACTTTCGAGCAATGACCGATTTCGATATTGCCAAGAATCTTTGCCCCGGCTCCGATCAGCACGCCATGACGGATCTTCGGATGACGATCGCCGGATTCTTTGCCGGTGCCGCCAAGTGTAACGCCCTGCAGGATAGAAACATTGTCTTCGATGACGGCGGTCATACCGACGACAATGCCGGTCGCATGGTCAAAGAACACGCCCTGGCCCATTGGCACCTGCGGATGAATATCCGTCTGGAAAACAGAGGACGAACGGCTTTGCAGATAGAGCGCAAAATCCTTGCGGCCTTCGTTCCACAGCCAGTGAGCAAGGCGATGGGTCTGGATTGCCTGGAAGCCCTTGAAATAAAGGATAGGCTCGATGAACCGGGTGCAGGCCGGATCGCGGTCGTAGACGGCCTGGATATCAACCCGCAGGATTTGCGACCAGGACGGGTTTGCTTCCAGCATCGCCGTAAAGGTTTGCCGCAACAGTTCCGACTCCATATCCGGGTGATCGAGACGCTGGGAAATCCGGTGGATCACCGCCTCTTCCAGTGACTGATGATTGAGGATCGTCGTGTAGAGGAACGTCGCCAGGAGCGGTTCGTTACGGATCGTCTCTTCGGCTTCCGCACGAATGGAAAGCCAAATCGGATCCATCTGCTTGACCGATCCGGTCATTTTTATCGGACTGCTAGCGGACATTTCCTACTCCGGGCATTTGGCCAAAATTCGTGCTCTAGAATTCAGCATACGGCAAAAATGATTGCTTGACACTCCAATTTCCAGAGCCCTCAGGCAAGAAATTTTGAAGCAATGATCGATTTGCCTGAATATCACGGTCTCATTGAAGAGTTGCCATAGCTCATGCAGCACTGTCGTGCAAGGAACGAACAGGTGGACGACCATGTTCCCTTGCCCGTGTCAGATCGCAATTGGCTGATTATTTGCTCACAGCGGATGGCGCTTGAGGAAGTCCAGGACAGCCTGCTTGAACACCTTGTCGCCAACGGCAAGCATATGATCGCGATTGGGGATATCGATTGCCTCGCCCTGCGGCATCAATTCCGCAAGCCGGTGCGGACTTCCGCCAATATCGTCCTTCGTGCCCACGGCGACGAGCGCGGGCTGGGTTATCCGCGCCATGTTTTCGGCGCTGATCTCTTCCTTGGACGTGATCACGCAGGCGGCCAGCGCAATCTTGTCGCTCTTGGTCTTGTCAGCAAACATGCGGAACATCTTGCCACGCGGGTGAGAGATTGCCTCCGGATCATCCGCCATGAGCGCTTCGGCGATCGGCGACCAGTCGCCGGCGCCTTCGACCATGCCGATGCCGAGGCCACCAAAAACCAGGTCGTGAACCCGTTGGGGATGTTGCAGCGCCAGGAATGCACTGATGCGGGCGCCCATGGAATAGCCCATGACATGGGCGGTCTGGATGCCAAGGTGGTCGAGCAGAGCAGCGGCATCACCCGCCATCAGGGTTGGCGTGTAGACCGACTTATCGTGCGGCTTGTCTGATTGGCCATGGCCGCGATTGTCGATCGCAATGGTCCGGTACCCCGCCGCAGTCAGCGTCGGTATCCAGCCGGGCTGCACCCAATTGTAGAACGCCGATGATGCAAAGCCATGGATGAGCAGGACGGGTTCGCCCTCGCCTTCGTCGAGATAAGCGAGCTTCAATCCGTCATTGTCGAAAAACTGCATGTCCTGGCCTTGCTAGTGCCCGATGGCTTCAATAGCGGGATGCCGCACCTTGTCACCAATTGTCAAGCCGAGGCGTTTTGCCGTTCCCGCTTTTACCTCCACAACAAAACGAACGGGACCGCCCGAAGAGATGGTGGAGCGGGAAAACGGGACCGCATTTTCGCGAATGGCGGATGTGCGGCCCTTTTCATCGAGGAAGAGCATATCGAGGGCTGACGGCGTATTCTCCATCCACATGGTGACCAGGCGGGTGTCATCGAAGATGAACAGCATCGCGCTGTTGTCCTTCAAATCCTTGCGGAACATCAGGCCGCGCTCGCGCTCCTCATTCGTGTCGGCAATCTCAACGCGAAACGGCACATCGCCCTTGGCCGTATTGACGGTCAGCGGCGCAGGGTCGATGGCAAGGTGCATGGGCGCCTGATCGAGCGCTAATGCCGGAATTATCGAAAATAGGAGAAAAACCATACCGGCCAGAACTGATTTCAGGCGGGACATCGTTGGGTCTTCAGTGCGAAGACGGCAGCTGCGTGCCGATATCCGGATGAATTTCGGAAGCCATCAGGCCCTTGTCGCCATGGCCGAAGCGGATCAGCACGACCTGTCCCGGACGCAGCTCGGTCAGGCCGAAATGGCGGAGTGTTTCCATATGGATGAAAATATCCTCGGTACCCTCGCCGCGCGTGAGGAAACCGAAACCCTTGGTGCGGTTGAACCACTTGACCAGAACGCGCTCGAGCCCGCTCGACGGCGTCACCGTGACGTGGGTGCGCACCGGCGGCATTTCCGTCGGATGAACCGCGGTCGAGTTGTCCATGGACTTGACGTGGAAACACTGCATACCGCGTTCGCCCTGCTTGACTTCGCAGACGACGCGCGCGCCTTCAAGTGCGGTTTGGAAACCATCGCGCCGCAGACAGGTAACGTGGAGAAGGATGTCAGGAAGATCAGTGTTGTCAGGCACGATGAAGCCGTAACCCTTGGCCACGTCAAACCATTTTATCGCGCCCGCAACCTCGATGAGGTCCAAATCGTCTCTTAGACCTTCGTCATCGGGGGAACGCTGGGCTGATACTGGTCTGTCCGACATGAAGCTAGCCCCTCCTCTCCTGCAGGAAACACTGATTCTCTTGCCGAAGAATAACACCTGACCAAGGCCATAGAGCAAGTATCATCTGTTGGTTTTGTTGAAAACTACACGCAAAACTGGTGTTTATCCTCAACGGCGTTTGTTGGCTTAAACCACAAGTTTGTGAAGCTAAATATTAAGTGCTACGAAATGCGGGGTGGTTCGTAACCCATCGGCAGGGTCGAACGCCACCACCTTTCAATTCCCGTGAAAAGAAACCAAGGGCAAAAGATGCGCTATCTTCACACAATGGTCCGTATCCGCGACATCGATGAATCGCTGGATTTCTATTGCAACAAGTTCGGTCTGGAAGAAGTCCGCCGCACGGAAAACGAAAAAGGCCGGTTCACGCTCATCTTCCTCGCAGCCTCGGAAGACAAGGGCAGATCGGCCGCAGAACGGGCTCCGGAACTCGAATTGACCTATAATTGGGACCCGGAGGAATACACCGGCGGGCGCAATTTCGGTCACCTCGCCTATGTCGTCGACAATATCTACGAGACCTGCCAGACGCTGCAGGATAAGGGCGTTGTCATCAACCGCCCGCCGCGTGATGGCAACATGGCCTTCGTCCGCTCACCCGACGGCATTTCGATCGAGATTCTGCAGAAGGGATCGCCACTGCCGCCACAGGAGCCCTGGCTCTCGATGCCGAATACCGGCAGCTGGTAGAAAATTCAGTTCGCTGATTGCAACTCCTGCGCGTACTCGTGCACCGCTTTGCGGCGCTCGGGTGTGCCAGGATGCGTAGCGAGGATATTTGTTCCGCTGTCGTCGTGAAGTTTTGATTCCAGCAGCGTAAAGAACCGGCCGATCGCTTCGGGATCGTACCCGGCCTTGGCCATCAGTCGAACACTATGCCGGTCGGCGTCAGCCTCCTGGGCGCGTGAGTAAGAAAGAGCCAACAACCCGCCGCCCTGCACGAGAATATCCTCCATGCCGCTGCCAATGTCGCCGCCAATCAGCATGATCAGGCCCGCAGCGCCAACCGAGCGATAAAACTGCCTGAGACTATGCTCCAGTTCAACGTGGCCAATCTCATGTGCCAGAACCCCAAGCAGCAACTCCGTATCGCCATCAGCGAATTTCACCAGCTCGTCGGTTATGACGACCGTGCCATCCGGCAAAGCGAAAGCGTTCGGCCCGATCAACCCGCCCTGCCGGAATTCCAGCCTGAACCTGCCGGAATCCAATCCGGACCGGGCTTTCAAGCGTTCAAAGCCCTCCCGAAGTTTCGATCGCTCGTCAGGGGACAGCGCCGTGGTGTCAAACGTGGTGGCATCCAGTGTTTGCAGCGTACCTCTTGCCATGATTTCCGGCACCACCGGCGGGGTTACAGCAACGGCCAATTCGACGAGAGCCGGTAGCGCAAAGCGATATATGCCAATGATAAAGAGGATCGCCAACACGGCAAACATAACCAAACGCGGATGAAATCGCTCCGCCCGGTGGATCCAGCCCGCGCGACCGCCCTTCGCGACGGCCACGAGCGCGTCGATCGCATCATTGTCTGGCGTTTCGAACACGCTGCCATTTGCGAGGGTCAGCCGCCGAAGCACGTTACCGACCCGCTCAGTCACAGTCGTGTTCGAAACGACCCCGGAAGTCAGCAATGCACCGTCTTCCGCCAACACCGACAGGTTTGCCCCTTCAGCAACCAGAGATGCCCTGACGAAACGGTTTGACTGCTCCGGATACCAAATGCCCGCGATTGGCTGGGGATCAGAAGGCAACAGCTATTCCCTCGATATCCATAAACTCTGCTCCTACAGCAGACCCAGTATCCTTGATCGTCGAGAGGATTTCACCGATTTCACCGTCGAAACCCATTTCCGTATGCGCTGCCTGAAACCGCGCCAAGCGTACAGTCGCCCAGGGTCGCATCAGGCCCAGCGTTGCAATCGTGACGATCAGATTGGAAATGACAATCCAGACAAATTGCCAGCGCGGCATGTCAGACAACAAGTAGTGGCGTCCGTCGAACGTCGTTGCGCTGAATCCGACATTTCGCACACCTGCGGAGTAGAGGCCCTGTACAATGCTCCCAACAACAAAGAGCGAAAAATACAGCAGAACGACAGTTGCCATATTCCCGAAAATGCTTTCGGCACCACTGGCATTTTCCGTCAGCGTTTGGATCTGCGAGGTCAGCATCGGGAAAATGAGGACGGCGATAAGTACCCAACCGCCTATGGTGAGAAGCGCTGGCAGCCACCAGATACCATAGAGGTCACCCAGCGTCGGCTCCGTTTTGACCGGCCGCCCTCCGTAGAGCAAATTTCGGAACGTATAACGCAGCATCCACCGGCTTGCGATGGGAGCACAAATTCCCAACGTAATTGCCGCGATGACAGGACCAAGGAAAAACGCCTTTGCAGCGCCCCAATAGCGGCCTGTGAAATCGAACCGGACATTGCGATAGCTCGTGACGCGTGCATTGAAGCGCAAGCCACGTGCAATGAGCCACGGCATGGCGATGACAAAAATCACCGCGAGAATGATCCCGAGCGCCGGCGCAAAGGTCAGAAGCACATTGTAGAGAATGATGAAACCAATAACGATGATCTGGCCAATGAGAATTTGTTTTGGCCGCGCATGGTAATCAAATCGTCCGTCCGCCAGTGCTGTATTGCCATACATGTATCTGTTGCGCCGAACTTTTGCCCAAGCGTAATAAATGCCCAAGGTGATGATCGTCAGAAGGACATTGACGATCCAGATGCCGAAATATTCTTTTGCCGTTCCAGAGAACGTGAAACGGTGCCTGCTGTACCTATCATCACGGCCAAATTGAACTTGGTCTGAATATGCCATGTTTCCCCCGAAACAAATGTTGCGCTGTAAAACCCCAGAATCTGCTTAGCGCGAGTTGCTTTGAACTTGCAATGCTACTTCTGGACGAGTCGCTTTCTTGATGGTGGATAAAGCTGCTTCCAAGCGTCTCCCTCTCCTGATATCAGAAATGACAAAATGAGGAGGATGCCATGAAGGATGTGCTCATCGAGCTTGAACGCCGCAGAACCATTGCCCGCGAAGGCGGCGGCAAGGTGCGGATCGAGGCGCAGCACAAGCGCGGCAAGCTGACGGCGCGCGAACGTATCGACATCTTCCTCGACGAGGGTTCATTCGAGGAATTCGACACGTTCGTTGAACATCGCTCGACCGATTTCGGCATGGAAGAGACAAAATTTGCCGGCGACGGCGTCGTCACCGGCTGGGGCACGATCAATGGCCGCACGGTCTTCGTCTTCGCCAAGGATTTTACGGTTTTCGGTGGATCGCTGTCTGAAGCCCACGCGGAAAAGGTGCAGAAGATTCAGGATATGGCGCTGCGCAACCGTGCGCCCGTCGTCGGCCTCTACGACGCAGGCGGCGCCCGCATTCAGGAAGGCGTTGCCGCGCTCGGCGGTTATGCCGAGATCTTCCAGCGCAATGTCCTGGCTTCCGGTGTTATTCCGCAGATCTCGGTGATCATGGGCCCCTGCGCTGGGGGTGACGTCTATTCCCCTGCGATGACCGATTTCATCTTCATGGTGCGTGATACGTCCTACATGTTCGTCACAGGCCCGGACGTGGTCAAAACCGTGACCAATGAAACGGTGACCGCCGAGCAGCTGGGCGGCGCCTCGATCCATACCACCAAGTCATCGATCGCAGACGGCGCCTATGACAATGATGTCGCCGCGCTCTTGCAGATGCGCCGCCTGATCGATTTCCTGCCAGCATCCAACACAGCCGATCTTCCGGAAATCGAATGCTACCAGGCCACCGACGAGCTCGACTATTCGCTTGACCGGCTGGTGCCTGACAACGCCAACAAGCCCTATGACATCAAGGAACTGATCAGGAAGACCGTCGACGAAGGCGATTTCTTCGAAATTCAGGAGAGTTTCGCCAAGAATATCGTGGTCGGCTTCGGCCGCGTCGAAGGCCGGACCGTGGGGATCGTCGGCAATCAACCCATGGTGCTTGCAGGTGTCCTCGATAGCGATGCGTCGCGCAAGGCCGCGCGGTTTGTCCGCTTCTGCGATTGTTTCAATATTCCGATCGTCACCTTTGTCGACGTTCCGGGTTTCCTTCCCGGCACGGCGCAGGAATATGGCGGGCTGATCAAGCACGGCGCCAAGCTGCTCTTCGCCTATGCGGAGGCAACGGTACCGAAGATCACAGTAATTACCCGCAAAGCCTACGGCGGTGCCTATGACGTGATGGCGTCAAAACATCTGCGCGGCGACCTCAATTACGCCTGGCCCTCGGCACAGATCGCGGTGATGGGTGCCAAGGGCGCAGTTGAAATCATCTATCGCAAGGATATTGGCGACGCCGAGAAGATCGCCGAACACACCAAGCGCTACGAAGACCGCTTCCTGTCACCGTTTGTGGCAGCGGAGCGTGGCTACGTCGACGAGGTGATCATGCCGCATTCAACGCGCAAACGGGTCTCGAGAGCCCTGCGCATGTTGCGCAACAAGGATCTCGAAAACCCGTGGAAGAAACACGACAATATACCGCTCTAGAAGAGCAACTCTATTGAAAAGAAGAACTGATGGTTCAGCGGCGGAAGCTGAATCCGCCATTGGATTCCCGCAAAATCTGGGAAATTGTCCGCTTGTCGCAGGGCTCGCTTAATTTTGCCGTGGCCTTGATCAGGGCTGCTTTTGCCTTGGCCACTTGTGCAATTTTCAATACATTTGTTTCATTTGATGACGATGTATCTTTATTTATTGTTATCATTCTTTGATACCTCCACTCTAAAACCACTCTCCAGAAGAGTAATCCTTGTCCTGCAGACGTTTATATTCCGTGTGCACTGCACTCTTGTATGAAAACTAAACCGATTTAACAAATCACTATTTGTATCGAATTTTGACCTATATTTGAATAAAACCAATAGACTGCGAATAGGTTCCTCACCAATGAATAAAAACTGCCATCGTTTCAAAGCGTCGAGCTGAAACGTAATAAACTTTCGCTACCTGGTCCAAAATTTTTCGAATATTTCGTTCGGACGCTGATAATAGCGGCGTCCTTCGGCTGAAATCGCTGAAGCAATGTTACAACCGGTGTGATTGGTCGATGGCCGGCAGGGCTACCAGCACCGATTATGATGGCGGCATGGTCAACGCGATCTGAACATCAGAAAGTTGCGCTACGGAAACGCCGTAAAAAATATAGGCGCCAATAACCGTAGCCATCGCAATCGCGATAATAATAGCTTCGTCCCTCATAGCAATGAGCCCGCTGTTATCGATCTTGCCATTCTAGCAAGTCGATGCGCGGTTGGATGCACATCATCATGGGTTAACCTCTACGGGTGAACAAGCACCCGGAACTGTCCCTGCCCTAGCTTGTTGTGATCCCGACTTTTTTCTGGATCTCTTCGCTGGTTTCCTTGACAAAAAAGGTAAGACCGGGTGTGGCCGTGACGATGTGCGTGCCGGTTCCGTAGGGGTTGAACGAGACAACGTGAGTGAAATTGAGCGTGATGTGATCGCCGTTGACGTCGGTCAGATTGATCCACATTCCCGTACCTCCCTGTTTGACATTGTCAGGGAAGCAGGATTCCTCCAATCAAGCAATCACTTACCGGTCGTTACCAGAGATTCCTTCCATCTATGGTTTCCACCGGCAGGGTGGCGATGTCGAAATCGTCGAAGAGCCGCACGTTCACGCTGATGCGTGGGTTATCGAAATCCGGCTTGTAATCAGTCCAGGTCGGAACCTGGGAAAACGTACCGCAGCCGCAGACATTGCAATGGTGGTGCTTGTTCATGCCGTTGCGCGTATAGACCGCATCAGCTTCCGGCGTCACCGACAGCTTCACCTGTGCAGGCGTATAGTAGGCCCAGAGCGCGCCGCGCTTGGTGCAAAACGTGCATGTGCAGACAGTAACGCTTGCAGACGCTTCGCTCACTTCAAACTTGATTGCGCCGCAATGGCAGCTTGCCAGAATTGTCATGAGTTCCTCCCCCTATTGGTTCCAGTGACGGCTTTCATACATGACACCTCCTGACAACTTGGTGTCAGGAGCTATTCAGAACCGAACCATCATACAGCCTGACCGGCAACCCAGCCCGACGACCAGGCCCACTGGAAATTATAGCCGCCGAGCCAACCGGTTACATCCACAACTTCACCGATAAAATACAGCCCTTTATTGGATTTGGCTTCCATGGTTTTTTGATCGAGCCCGTTGGTGTCGACGCCGCCAAGCGTAACTTCGGCGGTGCGATAGCCTTCGGAACCGGCTGGCTTCACCTGCCATTCATTGACTGCCTTCTCGACGGCGAGCAATTGCTTGTCGGAAAGGTCCGCCAGATGGGCTTCGATCTTGCTGTTTTCCGCGATCAATTGTGCGAGCCGCTTGGGCAGCAACTCTGCAAGCGCCGTTTGAAGCGCTTGCCGGCCATTGCGGGCGCGTGCGGCACGCAGGGCATCGAAAACCTTTGTGCCTGGAAGCATGGCGACTGAGATTGTGTCGCCTTCCCGCCAATAGGATGAAATCTGCAGGATGGACGGGCCGCTGAGACCGCGATGCGTGAACAGCATGGCTTCCGTGAACTTTGTCTTGCCGTGGCTCACCACCGCATCGACCGAGATGCCGGAAAGCGGTTTGAGCGGAGCGAGCGTGTTCTCGTCAAAGGTGAGAGGCACCAGCGCCGGCCGTATCTCGGTAAGATCGAGCCCGAACTGCCGGGCAATATCATAGCCAAAGCCGGTCGCACCCATCTTCGGAATGGATTTGCCGCCGCAAGCGATTACCAGCGACGCGCATCTCACGCGCTCACCCGCCAAATCGACGACATAGCCATCGCCGGATTTTTCGATAGAGTCCGCGCTTGTGCGTAATCGAAGTTCCACCCCTGCCCGGTTCATCTCCGTGACCAGGAGCTCGATGATCTGCTTTGCCGATCCATTGCAGAAAAGCTGGCCTAGCGTCTTTTCGTGCCACGCGATGCCGTAGCGATCAACCAGGCCTATAAAATCGCGCTGCGTGTAGCGCCGCAAGGCAGAGATGCAGAAATGCGGATTCTTGCTGATATAGTTTTGCGGCGCCGCATTGAGATTGGTGAAATTGCAGCGGCCTCCACCGGATATGCGAATCTTTTCTCCGGGTGCGGCTGCATGATCGATGATGAGCACGGAGCGCCCGCGCTTGCCGGCTTCGATGGCGCACATCATGCCCGCGGCGCCTGCGCCGATAATGAGAACGTCCACCTGCCTCATCATGGCGATGGCAACAGCTGGTCGATGCGCCCGGTCATCCAATAGGCAAGAAGGCCAACCCATTCTTTCAGCGCCAGGGACATGTTCTGCAGGGAGTCCTGAGGATTATCCTGCGCAAGACCAATGGTCTCATTCCCGGATGTGCGGTAATCCGATGGCCATGGCACGACGTCGAACCCGGCCTTGCGGAAAAGGCCGACGGAGCGGGGCATGTGAAATGCAGATGTGATGAGAACCCAGGTCTCGCCCGGCTTGGCGTCCACCATTTCCTTGGTAAAAACCGCATTCTCATAGGTATTGCGCGACTGGCTTTCCATGATGAGCCGATTCGGGGCAATGCCGAGCGCTGTCAGCAGCCGCGGTGCTGTTACACCATCCCCCTCGCCCTCGAGGATCATGTTGCCGGTTCCGCCAGTGACCACGACCTTCGCCTCTGGATGGCGCGCTGCAAGAATTGCGGCCTCGACAAAGCGGTCGCCACTCGAATTCATTTCGTAGCCGCCGCGCACGAGATTGACGCCGCCCTCAAGGCCCCCGCCAAGAACCACGATGCCGTCCACCTTGTCCGGCAACGCAGCCGGGCGCTGGAAGCGGTCTTCAAGCGGGTGCATCATCAGCGCACCAAGCGACGTCCACGCACCAAGCGCCAGCACCAGAAATGCGCAAGACGCCGCAAGCATCGCCGTGCGACGCCAGGCAAGCAACAACGCAATCAATGATATGCCCACCAGCAGAATGGAAAAGTTGAGTGGCTGGGCGAAGAACCAGAAGATTTTCGAGAGGTAGAAAAACATCCTTACCCGAGCTCCGCCAGCATCTTCACCTTGTCGATCTCCCGCTCGAGGCTGGTCGACCACTCCGGACCCTGCTCGACAATATCGAAACCCTCGCGCTGATAAAGCCGGATGGCTCCCACATTGCGGGCATGGGTACCGATACGGGCTTTCGTATAACCAGCTTCCGCGATGGCGGACATCAATGCGCGCAGGAGTGAGGAGCCGATGCCCTGCCCCTGAACAACGGGCTCCACCCACAGGTCCGAGATATAGTCATTGTCTTCTTCCCGGGCACCCCAGCCAAGCACGGTCTCGTCAGCTACGGCGACAAGGACATCGCGGTACGACGCCTCGGCAAATTCGCGAAACGCCTGCTCGACATGCGCCCGCATGCCCGGCAATTCCGGCTCAAACGAAAAGACGTTGGACGCCCAGGCGCGGGAGCCGATCGCAGCGATCGCTGCGATGTCGGCTTCTGTTGCGCGCCTGATTACCACCATTTCGGCGCGTTGAACTTGCCTGCGGCCTGTTCGATCACATAGGCGGTCTGGAATAGCGTTTCCTCGTCGAACGGCCGGCCAATGAGCTGCAGGCCGAGCGGCAGGCCCCTGGCGTCGAGACCAGCCGGCACTGCAATGCCCGGAAGTCCCGCCATGTTGACCGTCACGGTGAAAATGTCGTTGAGGTACATTTTGACCGGGTCGGCCGCCATATCCTGGTCTGCAATGCCGAACGCCGCGGAAGGCGTCGCCGGGGTCAGAATTGCATCGACGCCCGCATGGAAGACGTCCTCGAAATCCTTCTTGATCAGCGTACGTACCTTTTGCGCCTGGAGGTAGTAGGCGTCGTAGTAACCGGCGGAAAGGACGTAGGTGCCGATCATGATACGGCGCTTGACCTCGTCGCCAAATCCGGTGGCGCGGGTCTTCTCGTACATGTCGACGATATCCCTGCCCGGGACACGCAGGCCGTAGCGAACGCCGTCATAGCGGGCGAGATTGGACGAAGCTTCCGCCGGAGCCACGATATAGTAGGCAGGCAGCGCATACGTTGTATGCGGCAGCGAGATATCGACGATCGAAGCACCGGCATCCTTCAGCCAGGCAATACCCTGCTGCCAGAGCTTTTCGATCTCTTCCGGCATGCCATCGACGCGGTATTCCTTCGGGATGCCGATCTTGAGCCCGGCGAGCGGCTTGCCGATGGCAGTTTCGTAATCGGGAACGGCGATGTTGACGGATGTCGTGTCTTTCGCATCGACCGAAGCCATCGATTTCAACAGGATCGCCGCATCGCGTACATCGCGAGCGATCGGCCCTGCCTGATCCAGCGACGACGCGAAGGCAACAATGCCCCAGCGCGAGCAGCGGCCATAGGTCGGCTTGATGCCGACCGTGCCGGTGAAGGCCGCAGGCTGGCGAATCGAACCGCCGGTATCCGTGGCGGTCGCACCGGCACAAAGCCGTGCGGCGACGGCAGCAGCCGAGCCGCCGGACGAACCGCCGGGCACCAGATCGGCATTGGAACCCTTGGCGCGCCAGGGATTCTTCACCGGACCGTAGTAGGAGCTTTCATTGGACGAGCCCATGGCGAACTCATCCATATTGAGCTTGCCGAGCATGACCGCGCCATCCGCCCAGAGATTGGCAGTGACGGTGGATTCGTAGTGCGGCTTGAAGCCGTCGAGAATATGCGAGGCGGCCTGGGTATGGACGCCTTCTGTACCGAAAAGGTCCTTGATGCCGAGCGGAATACCTTCCAGCGCTCCGGCATTGCCAGCGGCAAGGCGAGCATCGGAGGCTTCCGCCATCTGCAGCGCCTTTTCCGGCGTGGTGACGATATAGGCGTTCAGCGCCTCGTTGGCGTTCTCGATCGCCTGGATATAGGCGCCGGTCAGCTCGGTGGCGGTGATCGCCTTCGCTTTCAGCTGGTCGCGCGCCTCGGCAATGGTGAGAGCGGTTAGATCGGTCATATCAAGTCCTTATTGAGCTGGCGCAAGGGCAAGCTGCTTTTCGTAAAATGCACTATGTTCGGAATCCGGGTAGTCGAGGACCACGCCGCAACGGGTAAAGCCGGAACGCTCATATAGGCGGTACGCATCCGCGAAACCGGGCCCAGTGCCGGTTTCGAGAACGAGCCGCGTGACGCCCTTGTCTTTCGCGAGATTGGTAATCGCATCAAGCAACGTCGAGCCTACACGCTGGCCGCGTATCGTCGGCCGCGTGAACATGCGCTTGACCTCGCCTACGCCGTCACCGTGTTCCTTGAGAGCCCCGCAGCCGACAGCATGCCCATTTTCATCGCGCGCCACGAAAACCGTGGTGTCGTCGCCCGCCATCTGCTCAACAGTCATCTTGAACTGGCACTCGATGGGAGAAAGCGGCAGGAGATGGTCGTTGAGATCATCAACCAGCGCGCGGACATCGTCCTGAAGCGGCGTTTCAACGGCAACGGAGATAGCCATCGCTGCGCTTACTCCACCACTTTCGGGACAACGAAGAAGTTTTCTTCGTGGATGGGCGCATTGGCAACGATGTCAGCGGCCTTGCTGCCATCATTGACCACGTCTTCGCGCTTCTTCATCGCCATGGGCGTAACCGAGGTCATCGGTTCGACCCCGTCCACATTGACTTCGTTCAACTGTTCGACAAAGCCAAGAATGGCATTCAACTGGCCGGTCATGCGTGTCGCATCATCCTCGCTCACGGCAATTCGGGCGAGGTGCGCAACACGTTTGACGGTGGAAATATCGACAGACATTCGGGATTCCTGGAATTCAAGTTTTGATTACAGACCTATAGTGTCCGTTGCAGCCAAGCGCAACGGACAAGAGGGCGTGAAACGGGCCTTACTGAGCCGGGGCGGTCTGGTTGTCTTCCTCGTCATCGGGCACAATGACATTGTTATCCAGCGTCGCGCCACCATCCAGCGCGCCATCGCTGCCGGGTTCGACAACCGGATCGGGCCCTTTGACCGGATTGCCATTGATATTCACCGAGCCGTCGGCCTTCTGATCGACAATCCACTGGATATGTCCGTTCGGCAATTGCGTACCGAAATCCTTGGCGAGCTTGGCGAAGACGATATAGTCCTTGATCTCCGGTTCCTGTTCGGAAGCCTTTGTCAGGCGGTCAAGCGCTGCATCGAAACCTGTCATTTCCCACGTCGTGCGGCTTTCCGGCTTCAGCGCGGTGAATGATACCTCACCCTCGACCGTCAGTTCAGTATCCGCCGTCCTGATCAAGCTCTTGTTGATGACCACCTTTGGCGGGTTCATCATGAATGCGGCAGCAGTGCTGGCTTCGAACTCATCGGAGAAGGGCTTTTCCCGATTCAAATCCATGTCAGCGATCGCCGCCTTGGCCACCGTGTCGAGATCGATCCCCGTAGCTCCGAATGCCAGCTCCACGTCCGTCGGCAGAAACGCCACGCTCCATTCAGGTATCGGAAGAACAGGATATTTCAAGCCATTGCTACGCAACGCATAATGGTATCCGCCACTCTTGCTTATGCCGTCAAAGTTGAGTTCCTGCGAAATGTTCTTTGCAGTGAAAGGTCCGAGAGGCGTTTCAACATCCATATCAGTAAAGCGATAGGCGCCGGAGAGCTTGTTCCACAACGGCAGCGCCGCGAGAAGTTTCGTCTTCAGCTCAGCCTGATCAGGATCTTTCAGCGTCTTTTCTTCTGAGTGAGCAATGAAGAACGCCCACAGATCCAGGAGCTCAAGATTGCGGAACCCCTTGCCCTCGGTATTTACTCCGAGTTCTTTGCCTCGAACGACCACCTTCAGCGGATCGGCGGGAGCAGATGCAACAGAACTACCGTCTGTCGCAGTGTCGTCAGCGGATGGTGGAGACTTGATGACCATTGTCTCCTGGAAATCGGCTGCGGTCTGGATATTGCTGAAATCAATTCCGCCTGTCGCAGCCGGGCTTCCGATCATCTCTCCCTTGGCCGAATTCGCACTGGCTTCGACGTCCTGAGTCGGACTGGTCGACTTCATCTTGAACGAGCCGTAAGAGAACGACGCCTTGGAGAGCGCGCCGATCTTCGGATCGAAGATTCCGTTCATGTTGGCGTTGTCGACGGACCACTGGATCGATTCAGGTCCTGTCGGAGCCGTTACTTCGACCGAGCCGGCGGGCATCATCGTTGATGAAACATTCCATGTTCCGTCGGCGAGCGGCTTCGCCAGCAGGCTATATTCGCCAAAATCACCCTTGAAATAGTCCTGCTTCGGCAATGATTCGAGCAGCTTGCCCGTGCTGAACGTTACGCGATAACTGTCTCGTTCTGGAACGACATTGACGATATTTTTCTCTATCGCCGTCTTTCCCACATATTTCGACAGTGTTTCCGCCAGTTTCTTGGCGCCTTCCGCATCGATCGTTTGCGCAAAGACTGGCGTCGTTGCGATCATCATGCAGGAAATCAGAACCAGTCTGCGCACATTATTCTCCAAGATGTCGTTGCCGTAAGCGTTACCTTGAAACCGCTTTAGCGGCTTTGGATCAAACCGTAAAATGCTCATTTGTCGTGGGAACAATAACCTGACTCTCGCCGCCCTCCATTCCGGCGACGAACTTGTCCGCTGTCTGGTCGATGATCGGGAACGAGCCGTAATGGCACGGTATGGCTTTCGCGAACTTGAAGTAGCGGCGCGCGGCGAGAGCTGCGACTGCGCCGCCCATGGTAAAGCGGTCACCGATTGGCACGATGCCGATTTCCGGCTGGTGCAACTCGTTGATAAGCGCCATGTCCGAGAAAATGTCCGTGTCGCCCATGTGATAGAGCGTTGGCTCATCGTCGAAATGGAATACGAGCCCATTGGCACTGCCCAGCGAGTGGGAAACGCCGTCCACTGTCATGAACGCCGATGAATGCAGCGCATTGACATAAGTCACAGTGAAACCGTCATATGCAACGGTGCCACCGGTGTTGGTGGGGTCGACACGGGCAACGCCGCGGTTCCCCAGCCATGTGACCAGATCCGCGTTGCCCGTAACCAGCGCACCGGTATCCTTGGAGAGCTCCACCGTATCGCCGACATGATCGCCATGGCCATGGGTCAAGACGATATGGCTGACGCCCTTGGCTGCTTCCTTGAAGTCCACGCCTTTTGCGCCGGGATTTCCTTTGAGAAAAGGGTCGATCAGGATCGTGCTTTTCGCCGTTTCGATCCGGAAGGCCGAATGGCCGAGCCATGTGATATTCATGTCCTTATCCCTTCATTTACAAGTGAATGCTCGCCACAGGCGTTTAGAGCAGCTATGTGACAGATGTTGTGGATTAAAGCGATCCATCAACCGGCATTTCAAGTGCAGGAAGCAATCAAATTGACGGTACTGACGATTGAACAGTTGGAAGATCACGTTGCGGAGGGCAAGACCGTGGCCGGTCTCGACCTCGGCACGAAAACGATCGGCATTGCCATTTCGGATCGCGGATTTTCCTTTGCCAATCCCCGCCCAGTGTTGAAGCGTCGCAAATTCACCCATGACGCGCAAGATTTGTTGAAAGCATTGAACGCCGACAATGTCGGCGCCATCGTCATCGGATTGCCGGTGAACATGGATGGCAGCGAGGGGCCGCGTGTACAGGCAACGCGCGCTTTCGTCCGCAATATGGAGAAGCTGACCGATCTCCCTTTCATCTATTGGGATGAGCGACTGTCGACCGTTGCAGCGGAACGCGTTTTGATCGGCATGGATGTATCGAGACAAAAACGCGCCGAGCGTATCGATTCAGCGGCGGCCGCTTTCATTCTGCAAGGCGCATTGGACCGCCTGCAAAGTCTGCGTCAGGATACGGATACCGACGGCAATTCCTTCACATAGCCCGCACGGGCAGCACGCCACGCCTGGACCCAGGCAATGATTTGCTTGCGGCGCCGAAACGCTATCAGACACAGGACCAGCCCCGTATCGACGATGCATGCTCGCGCAACCAGCGGTGGAATGCTTTCGGGCGCGATGCCCAGCGCATTGCCGTAAATCCTGAAAACCAGGTCATGCATGTCGCGGCTGAAAAAATACATGCCCATGCTCAGGTCGTAATAGGAAAGAAAATACCATCCCCACAAGAAGCCCAGCGGCCCAGCCCAAAAAATCAGGAAGCTGCGCATTCAGTTTCTCCTCGTTTGGAAGGTCATCATCATTTTTTCTTAACCCTGCGTTTTTGCAGTGCATTTTCGTATCGAAGTGATATCGTTTAAGAAGGTAATCGCAACGTAAACCCTTTGTTAAGGTTAATTTACGAAAATTTAATTCAAATTGAAGGTATTAGCGAGCCCCCTTTCGCGCCTCGGATGCATTTTTTTGGTGCGTCATCGGGATTTTTTGACAAAACGACGAGATACACGCGGTGCGTGCACCGCATGTCATTCAAATTTGTGCTTGCTGGGTTTTTTTCGGATCAGCCCGGCGCTGGATAGAGCGAGCCGATGATGCTTTTGGCATTGTGACGCGCGTCAAGCATTCCATAGGTCGTCCGCCATTGGCCGCCCAGGCGGGTTTCGATGAAAGCATCGGCGATATCCTCCGACTGGAGATACCGCAGTTCCGCACCGGCCGCTGCCAGGGCCAGTTGCTCCGTCAGGATCCGCGCCGCGCCTTCATCGTTTTCGGCAACGCGCATGGCCGCACGCAGCACTTCCACAGTGCCCTGCCCGCCGCGTCCAAGCTGCGCGCCGATCCAGTTCAATACTTCTTCGAAAAGCTGCGGGCCGCGCTTCAGGACACGCAGCACATCGAGTGCCATGACATTGCCCGAGCCCTCCCAGATCGCATTGACCGGCGCTTCACGATAGAAACGGGCGAGATTTCCTTCTTCTATGTAGCCATTGCCGCCGAGACACTCCATGGCCTCGTAGAGCATGGCAGGCGCAATCTTTGCGACCCAATACTTGACTACAGGCGTCATGACGCGGGCGAAAGCCGCTTCACCGCGGTCCTTCGCTGCATTGTCGAACGCGCGCGCCAGACGAAGGGTCAGCGCGGTTGCGCCGGCCACATCGAGCGCCATATCGGCCAGAACCCGCAGCATCAGCGGCTTGTCGATCAAAGGGCTTTCGAAAACGATGCGGTGCCGGGCGTGGTGCACGGCTTCGGCAAGGCCCGCACGCATCAATCCGGCCGACGCGATGGCGCAATCGAGGCGGGTCAGCGTCACCATGTCGATGATCGTCTTGACGCCGTCGCCCGGGTTTCCAACCATCTGACCGAGTGCATTGTCGAATTCGACCTCCGACGAGGCATTCGAGCGATTGCCGAGCTTGTCCTTCAGGCGCTGGAAGCGGAAACCATTCGACGAGCCGTCCGGCAGAATACGCGGAACGAGGAAACACGACAGGCCTTCGCGCACCTGAGCCAGGACGAGGAACGCATCGGACATCGGTGCCGACATGAACCACTTATGGCCGGTAATGCGATAGAAACCGCTTCCGGCAGGTTCCGCGCGCGTCGTGTTGGTGTGAACGTCTGTGCCACCCTGCTTTTCCGTCATCCCCATGCCCAAGGTGAGACTTGCTTTCTTGGCCGGCGATTTATTGCTTGAATCATATTTGCGCGGCAGGATCAGCGGCGACCACTCACGATAGAGAGTGGGGGCCGCCATGAGCGCGGCCAGCGACGCGCTTGTCATGGTCAGGGGACAGAGATGCCCGCATTCCAGCTGCGATGTCAGATAGAATCGTGCCGCCCGAGATTGATGACGCAGCCCGGCTTCCGCCTTGCCATCTTCCCAGATCGACGAATGCAGGCCCTGCGCCACGGAACGGCGCATGAGCGCATGATACGCCGGATGATAGTCAACGACATCGATCCGGTGGCCCTGACGGTCATGGGTCCGCAACCTCGGCACTTCGGTATTGGCCAGGCGCGCCAGTTCCTGCGCATCGCCGGAAAGGACAAAGCGCCCGCTCTGCTCCAGTTCCGTGCGAATGGCTTGCGGGAACCGTTTGGTGATCTGCATCAACAACGGATCGCCCAGAAAGGCATTGAGGCCAATCATCGGAGGCGTCTGGTTGAGAACGTCATGAGTTTTCAAGAAACTGTCCTGATTCAAATTTCAATCTTCGTGCGGCATCACGGGTCCGGCCACGCATTCAACTCTTTATGGGGTGAAGATTCTGACAAGCGGTTAATTTACCCAGTATATGGACTCTCATGCGATAGTCGATATTCATCATTGCAATCGTTTTGCAGTTTGGTGTTTTCAGGATCAATATTTTGGGGACCGAGGGGCGATATGGGGTCGCGGGCGCTTGCGAGGCGGCGGGTTCAAGCCTATAGGGGGGACTTGATATGACATCAGAAACACTCCCCCTCCTGTTTCCCCACCGCCACTTGCTTGGCATCAAGGGTCTTTCTCCTCAAGACATCGTTCAACTGCTTGACCTCGCCGAAAGCGAGATTGCGGTTTCGCGCCAGTCGGAGAAGAAAAAAGCCACCTTGCGCGGCCGCACCCAGATCAATCTTTTCTTCGAGGCTTCGACCCGAACGCAATCGTCCTTCGAGCTCGCCGGCAAACGGCTCGGCGCCGATGTAATGAACATGTCGGTCGGCAATTCCTCGGTGAAGAAGGGCGAAACGCTGATCGATACGGCCATGACGCTCAACGCCATGCGGCCCGATATCCTGATCATCCGCCACGCTTCGGCGGGAGCCGCTGCCCTCCTCGCACAAAAGGTCGGCTGCTCCGTAGTCAATGCGGGCGATGGAGCGCATGAACATCCAACGCAGGCGCTGCTCGACGCACTCACCATTCGCCGCGCCAAGGGCAAGGTCGAGCGGCTGACCGTCGCGATCTGCGGTGACGTGCTGCATTCGCGGGTGGCGCGGTCGAATATCCTGCTTCTCAACGCTCTCGGTGCACGCGTCCGCGTGGTTGCGCCCTCGACCCTCCTCCCGGCAGGCATTTCGCACATGGGAGCCGAAGTCTTCCACACGATGGAAGACGGCTTGAAAGACGCTGATGTGGTGATGATGCTGCGCCTGCAGCGCGAGCGCATGGCAGGCTCCTTCGTCCCCTCGGTACGCGAATATTTCCGCTATCACGGTCTTGACCGCGAAAAGCTCAAATACGCCAAGCCCGACGCAATCGTAATGCACCCGGGGCCGATGAACCGCGGCGTCGAGATCGCCTCGGACGTGGCGGATGGTGTCCAGAGTGTCATTCAGGAACAGGTCGAGATGGGTGTTGCCGTGCGTATGGCAGTGATGGAGGCGCTGCTCGATCCGCGCCGCAATGCGGCCTCGACTACGGGAGATGTGGCTGGATGAGCACCACCGTTCTGCAGAATGCCCGTATTGTCGATCCCTCGCGTGACCTCGATGAACTCGGCACGTTGATCATCAAGAACGACAAGATCGTTGCGGGCGGCGCCGGTGCCCGTAATCAGGGCGTGCCCGAAGGGTCAACCGTCATTGATTGCCTGGGCAAGGCGGTCCTGCCCGGTCTGGTTGATGCGCGCGTATTCATTGGCGAACCCGGCGCCGAACATCGCGAAACCATCGCCTCCGCCAGCCACGCGGCAGCCGCAGGCGGTGTAACCTCGATGATCATGATGCCGGATACGGATCCGGTCATCGACAACGTGGCCCTCGTCGAATTCGTCATGCGGACGGCGCGCGATACGGCTGTGGTCAATGTCTACCCCGCTGCCGCCGTCACCAAGGGCCTGCTCGGCGAGGAAATGACCGAGATCGGTCTGCTGCGCGAGGCTGGCGCGGTTGCGATTACGGAAGGCCGGCACTCCATTGCCAACACGCAGCTCATGCGACGTGCCCTCACCTACGCCCGCGATTTTGGCGTGGTTCTGGCGCATGAGGCACAGGATCCTCATCTCGGCATCACAGGCGTGATGAACGAAGGCCTCTACGCCAGCTGGCTTGGCCTTTCCGGCACACCGCGCGAGGCCGAAGTCATTCCGCTCGAGCGCGACATGCGCCTTGCTGCGCTGACCCAGGGTGCCTACCACGCGGCCCAGATTTCGACAGCCATGTCGGCTGAAGTGATTTCGCGCGCAAAGCAGAACGGGTTGAACGTCACGTCTGCGGTATCGATCAATCACCTCTCCCTCAACGAGAACGATATTGGCGAGTTCCGCACCTTCTTCCGCCTGCAGCCACCGCTGCGGCTCGAGGAAGACCGGCTCGCAATGGTTGAAGCGCTGCGCGATGGCACAATCGACATTATCGTGTCCGCGCACGATCCGCAGGATGTCGACACGAAGCGCCTACCTTTCGCTGATGCGGCAGCGGGCGCAATCGGCCTCGAAACACTACTCGGTGCGGCTCTCCGACTGCATCATAATGGTGACGTTCCGCTGCTGCGGATCGTCGAGGCCCTGTCCAGCGCACCCGCCAGAATTTTCGGGCTGGATGCCGGTTCCTTGCGGCCCGGTTCCAGGGCAGATGTGACCATAGTCGATCTTGACGAACCGTGGGTTGTGAAGGAAGAAGACTTACGGTCGCGTTCCAAGAACAGTTGTTTTGAGGGCGCGCGTTTTCAAGGCCGCGTTGTTCAGACATTTGTTGCAGGAAAGTCAGTTTTCAGCATCTAAAGACATCAAGGGGACGATGCATGTCGGATTTCTTCAACGGGCAAGCAGGATTTCCGCTTCTCCTGTTCGCACTCGTCTTCGGCTATCTGCTCGGCTCGTTTCCCTTCGGCCTGATCCTGACGCGCATGGCCGGGCTCGGCGACGTACGTAGCATCGGCTCCGGCAATATCGGTGCAACCAATGTCCTGCGCACAGGCAACAAGAAGCTGGCGGCTGCCACGCTGCTGCTTGATATGCTGAAGGGTACTGCGGCGGTTCTGATCGCCGGGATCGTCAGCCCGGAGGCGGCAATCGTAGCAGGCTTTGGTGCTTTTCTCGGACACATCTTCCCGGTCTGGCTCAAATTCAAGGGCGGCAAGGGTGTTGCGACTTATCTTGGTGTCCTGCTTGGCCTGTTTTGGCAGGGGGCTCTCATCTTTGCTGCTGTCTGGCTGATCATCGCCTACACGACCCGCTACTCTTCGCTCGCCGCCCTCGTCGCGGCCGTCATTGTTCCCGTTGCTCTTTATATTATCGGGTTCCATCAGATCGCAGTACTTTTCTTCGTGCTGACGATCATCGTCTTCATCAAGCATAGAGCGAATATCCAACGTCTTGTTTCCGGAACGGAAGGCAAGATCGGCGCCAAGGGATGAGCGACGAAAAGAAGGGCATACGCCTTTCTGACAGCCAGCGGCTGAACTGGCTGAGATTGATCCGGAGCGAGAATGTCGGACCTGCCACTTTCCGCGATCTGATCGCTCATTGCGGTTCCGCCGCTGATGCTTTGGAAATGCTGCCCGAGCTTGTCCGACGTGGCGGTGCCGGGCGTCCGATCCGCATTGCAAGTATCGAAGACGCCGAACGCGAGATGCGGGCAGCTGCGCGCATGGGCGCAGTCTTCATTGGCATCGGCGAACCGGACTATCCGCGGTATCTCCGGCAGTCCGACAATCCCCCACCCTTGGTCGCAGTCAAGGGGAATCCCGAGGTCTTCCAGCTTCCACCCGTCGCCATCGTCGGCGCCCGCAATGCCTCGCTGGTCGGGATAAAATTTGCCCGCACCATCGCGCGGCAACTTGGCGAAGCCGGCTTTGCCATCATTTCGGGACTCGCGCGAGGGATCGATGCAGCGGCCCACGAGTCAAGCCTTGATTACGGAACCGTAGCAGTCATGGCTGGCGGGTTGGACCAGCCATATCCTCCGGAAAACCTCGATCTTTATCGGGCGATCTGCGAGCGCAATGGTGCCGTCATCAGCGAAATGCCCTTTGGATGGGAACCGCGTGCCAGGGACTTTCCGCGTCGCAACCGAATCATAGCGGCGCTGTCACTTGGTTTGGTTGTGGTCGAGGCGGCAGAGCGTTCAGGCTCATTGATCAGCGCGCGACTTGCCGGAGAGCTAGGCCGATTGGTCTTTGCCGTGCCCGGCTCTCCCCTTGATCCAAGAGCGAAGGGCACGAACGGATTGTTGAAGAACGGAGCGATTGTGACCACGTGTACCGAAGACATCGTGACCGCACTGCGGCCGCTTGTTGAACGGCCCGACATCGATGATCCAGCGTTCTTGGCGCCGGAGTCCGACTTTCCGGCAATAAATCCTCCCGATGAGTCCGAGCGGGACCGCTTCGTCAACCTGCTCGGCCCCGTTCCGGTCGAAATCGACGAACTGATACGCACCAGCGAACTACATCCCTCAGTGGTAATGTTAATTCTGCTTGAACTGGATCTTGCCGGACGTTTGCAACGCCACTCAGGCGGACATGTTTCGCTGATTTACCCCTGAGCCGACCCCAATGTCCTTGCGCAGCTGATCACTGCTTTCAATATATGCAATCTCTATAAGATAGGCCAACATCTCCAACCGGTTCGTTTTGGCCATCGCCCGTAATTCACCCAGCATCTGCTGAATAAACCTTGCATTCTCAGTCCGATTGATTTGACGATCGCTCATAATTTCATCCTCAAATATAAATTTATATCGAAAATATGCGCTATACTTTGATCGTAAATTGCTTAATTTATGCCTACTTAAGGTCCTGTTTTTTATACTCTATATACGTAAACGAGAAGTGACTCGCCATGATTCCACTATAACCTTGAACCCCGGAGAAAAATACCATTAATTGCATTAGTCCGTTGAGCAACTTAAGGTTGCAATTCACGATTTTTGGCGTGCAGGCCTTGACGTGGTGCCGAAGCCTGTTCATTTCACAGGCCTATTCCGATATGAAATTAGTGCTTTTGCAATCTGACAAGGGCAGGAAAGCTTAATTCTGTAATGAACGTTGTCGTCGTTGAATCGCCTGCCAAGGCCAAAACAATCAACAAATATCTGGGTTCGGGCTACAAGGTCCTGGCGTCGTTCGGCCATGTGCGGGATCTGCCTGCCAAAGACGGATCCGTCCGCCCTGATGATGATTTCTCGATGTCCTGGGAAGTCGACTCGGCATCGGCGAAGCGACTGAGTGATATTGTCAAAGCCCTCAAGGAGAGCGACGGACTCATTCTCGCAACCGACCCGGATCGCGAGGGTGAGGCTATTTCCTGGCATGTACTCGAGGTCCTGCAGCAGAAAAAGGCTATCGGCAAGAAGCCGGTCAAGCGGGTCGTCTTCAACGCGATCACCAAAGGCGCAGTGCTGGATGCCATGGCCAATCCACGCGACATCGATATGCCGCTGGTCGATGCCTACCTGGCCCGCCGTGCGCTGGACTATCTGTTCGGTTTCACGCTGTCGCCGGTACTCTGGCGCAAATTGCCCGGAGCACGCTCCGCAGGCCGCGTTCAGTCGGTGGCATTGCGTCTCGTTGCTGACCGCGAAGCCGAGATCGAGCGTTTCGTTCGCGAGGAATACTGGAATATCGCCGCGCTCTTGAAGACGCCGCGCAATGACGGTTTCGAAGCGCGCCTGGTTTCCGTCGATGGCAAGAAGCTCGGCAAGCTCGACATCAAGAATGGTGAACAGGCTGGCGAAATCCGCACCATGCTGGAAGGTGCTTCTTTCAAGGCGGCTTCCGTCGAAGCAAAGCCGATCAAGCGCAGCCCTGGCCCTCCCTTCACCACATCGAGCTTGCAGCAGGCCGCCTCCGGCCAGCTCGGCTTTTCTGCATCACGCACCATGCAGATCGCACAAAAGTTGTATGAAGGCATGGATCTCGGCACCGAGACCGCAGGTCTGATCACCTACATGCGTACGGATGGCGTTCAGATGGCGCCGGAGGCTGTTCAGGCTGCACGCCAGACGATCGCCAAGGTATTCGGCGAAAAATACGTGCCGGAAAAGCCACGCTATTATGCGACCAAGGCCAAGAATGCCCAGGAAGCTCACGAAGCGATCCGTCCGACGGATTTCAACCGGCATCCGAAGGATGTACGGCAATTCCTCGATGCAGATCAGGCAAGACTCTACGAGCTGATCTGGAAGCGCGCCATCGCCAGCCAGATGCAGTCGGCAGATATCGAACGGACGACCGTGGAAATTGACGCACAGAATGGTTCGCGTCTGGCACAATTGCGTGCCACGGGTTCAGTCGTCAGATTCGATGGCTTCCTCGGAGCCTATATGGATCACCGCGAGGAAGAGGATGTCGATGAAGACAGTGCCCGTCTTCCGGAAATCCGTGCCGGCGAGGCCCTCGCCCGCGAAAAGATCAATGCGACCCAGCATTCGACCGAACCGCCGCCGCGCTATTCGGAAGCCACACTTATCAAGAAGATGGAAGAGCTCGGCATTGGCCGCCCTTCCACCTACGCATCGACGCTCGCCACCTTGCGCGACCGTGAATACATAACGATCGACAAGCGCAAGCTGATCCCCGAAGCCAAGGGCCGGCTGGTCATCGCGTTCCTGGAAAGTTTCTTCAAGCGTTACGTGGAATATGATTTCACCGCTGATCTTGAAGAAAAGCTCGACGAGATTTCCGATGGCAAGCTCAAGTGGAAGGATGTCCTGCGCGATTTCTGGACGGATTTCTTCGGATCCGTCGATGGTATCAAGGAACTGCGCGTCACCAATGTACTGGATGCGCTGAATGACCAGCTTGGACCGCTCGTCTTCCCGCCACGCGAAGACGGCAGCGATCCCCGTATCTGTCAGCTCTGCGGTACCGGAAATCTTTCGCTGAAGCTCGGCAAATACGGCGCCTTCGTCGGTTGCTCGAACTATCCCGAATGCAAGTTCACGCGCCAGCTCGGTGGAAGTGAAGCGGCCAATGAAAACGGCAATGGCGGGGACGAACCGAAGCTGCTCGGCAAGGACCCCTACACCGACGAGGACATTACCGCACGCAATGGCCGGTTTGGTCCTTATATCCAGCGCGGCGAAGGCAAGGAAGCCAAGCGCGCCAGCCTGCCAAAGGGCTGGACGCTCGACACGATCGATCATGAGAAGGCATTGGCACTGCTGTCCTTGCCGCGTGATGTCGGCCAGCACCCGGAAACCACCAAAATGATCTCCGCCGGGATCGGGCGCTATGGCCCCTACATCTCGCATGATGGCACCTATGCCAATCTGGAAAGCGCGGAAGATGTCTTTTCGATCGGTCTCAACCGGGCTGTTACAGTCCTTGCCGAGAAGCAGGCAAAGGGACCGGGACGTGGCCGGGGTACGCCTGCGGCTCTCAAAGACCTTGGCGAGCATCCCGATGGTGGCGTTATCACGGTGCGCGACGGCAAATACGGCCCCTACGTCAATTGGGGCAAGGTGAATGCCACGCTGCCGAAGGGCAAGGACCCGGCGGTGGTGACCGTCGAGGAAGCTCTTGCTATGATCGCTGAAAAGGCGGGCTCCAAAGGCACGAAAAGAGCGCCGGCCAAAAAGGCGGCAGCAGCCAAAAAGCCAGCCGCCAAGAAACCGGCGGCGAAAAAAGCTGCAACCAAAAAAGCAAGTTAAGGACAAAATCGATTGGCACGCCGTATCTCTCCACCCAGCGGAAAAAAACGGCTTGCCAATTCTGCGGCCCCGAAACGAGAGGCCCATGTGCCAAGCCGGGAAGAGATTCTCCAGTTCATTAAGGAGAATCCGGACCTCGCCGGCAAGCGCGACATAGCCAAGGCATTCAACCTGAAGGGCGATGCACGCATTGCGCTCAAGGATATCCTGCGGGATCTCGCCGGTGATGGGCTTGTCGAAAAGCGCGCCAAGCGCCTGGCGGTTCCGGGCAGCCTTCCGAGTGTTGCGGTCCTCGACATAACGGGGCGCGAGGGCGATGGCGGTCTGATCGCAAAACCCGCAGAATGGGACGCCAATCACCAGGAGCGCCCCCCTGTTGTTTTCATTCGCGCCTCGCGCAACCAGAAGGGTCCGACGCCTGGCGTCGGCGACCGCGTTCTGGCGCGCCTCTTCCATGGCGCCGATCCGACCGGCCCCGCCTACACAGCCCGGATCATCAAGCGGATCGAGCATCGCAAGGATGCGGTGCTTGGCGTATTGCGCAAGCTCGACAATGGCGAATGGCGTTTGGAACCGGTCGAGCGCCGGCAGGTGGAGCTTGCCATCGACCCCACCCAGCTCAATAACGCGAAGGCCAATGATCTCGTTGAGGTCGAGGTCTCGAAAGTCAGCCGCTACGGGCTCGCGCTGGGACGGATCACCCAGGTCGTAGGCTCGGTGGCGAGCGAAAAAGCACTGTCGATGATCGCCATCCACGAGCATGAGATACCGCATGTCTTCCCGGACAGCGTGATTGCGGAAGCCGAAAAGGCCAAGCCCGCAACCATGGCCCACCGCGAGGATTGGCGGCATGTTCCCTTGGTGACCATCGATCCAGCCGATGCCAAGGATCATGACGACGCCGTTTATGCCGAGCCAGATCCTGACGAGAAGAATCCCGGCGGGTTCATCGCCACCGTCGCCATTGCCGACGTTGCCGCCTATGTGACGCCGGATTCTCAGCTTGATCGCGAGGCATTGAAGCGCGGCAATTCGGTCTACTTCCCGGACCGGGTCGTGCCGATGCTTCCCGAGCGTATTTCCAACGATCTTTGCTCGTTGAAGGAGCTGGTGGATCGCCCTGCCCTTGCCGTCCGCATGGTTTTCAACGCCGAGGGCCGCAAGATTTCGCATACGTTCCACCGCATCATGATGCGTTCGCATGCACGTCTCGCCTATCCGCAGGCGCAGGCGGCGATCGATGGCACGACGGACGAGAAGACCGCGCCGATCCTCGATACGATCCTCAAGCCGCTGTGGGCGGCCTATGCAGCACTGAAGCGCGGCCGCGATGCGCGTGAGCCGCTGGAGCTCGACCTTCCCGAAAAGAAGATATTGCTGACACCGGAAGGCAAGGTCGACAAGGTGGTTATTCCGCCGCGGCTCGATGCGCACAAGCTCATCGAAGAGTTCATGATCCAGGCCAATGTCGCCGCTGCGGAAACGCTGGAGCGCAAGAAGCAGCCGCTGATCTTCCGCATTCACGATGCGCCGTCATTGGCCAAGCAGGAAACGCTGCGCGAATTCCTGCGGACGCTGGATATCTCCCTGGCGCGCGGCGCGGAGCTGCGCCCCAACCAGTTCAACCATATCCTGAAGCGGGTCGAGGGCAGCGAACAGCAGGATCTGGTCAACCAGGTCGTGCTGCGATCACAGTCACAGGCTGAGTATAATCCGGAGAACATCGGCCATTTCGGCCTCAATCTCCATCGCTATGCGCATTTCACCTCGCCGATCCGCCGCTATGCCGACCTGATCGTGCATCGGGCGCTCATCTCCGCGCTGGGGCTTGGTCCGGATGGCATTACCCCGAAGGAAGAAGCAGCCCTTCCTGAAATCGCCGCGCTGATTTCGACTTCCGAACGCCGCGCCATGGCGGCCGAGCGTGACACTGTCGATCGCCTCATCGCCCACTATCTTGCGGACAAAGTCGGAGCCAGTTTTGATGGCCGTGTGCAGGGCGTCACCAAGGCCGGGCTCTTCGTCTCGCTTGCGACATATGGTGCCGACGGGTTTATTCCCATTTCAACTTTGGGTGATGATTATTATCTTTACGACGAAACCAACCACGTGCTTTCCGGTGAACGCAGCGGAAAAGGCTTCCGGCTTGGCGATATCGTCGAGGTTCGTCTGGTCGAGGCCTTGCCTGTAGCAGGCGCATTGCGATTCGAAATGCTCACCGAACCTCACCCGGTTCCGAGCGGTGTGCGTTCGCACCACAAGGCAAAGCGTTTCATACGCGGAAACCAGAAGCGTCCATCAAGCGTATCGCGCGGTGGGCGAAGAGGCAGAGGATGACAGTACAGCTCTTTGGCGCAGACACCGCACCGGCAAGGCCGGCCCGTCCGGTCGGACAGGCCATGTGGCGGGGTTTTCGCTGCCGGTGCCCGCACTGCGGCGAAGGCAAGCTGTTTCGCGCCTTTGTAAAATCTGTCGATCATTGCACCGTCTGCGGCGAGGATTATACCCATCAGCAAGCCGATGATTTTCCCGCTTATATAACCATCACAATCGTCGGTCATATTGTCCTTGGCGGCTTTCTGGCAGTTGAGACGCTGTTTTTGCTATCCAATTGGGCGCATCTGGCAATCTGGGTGCCCTTGACGATTCTTATGTCGATAGCCCTGTTGCAACCGGTCAAAGGTGCGATTATCGGCCTGCAATGGGCAAATTACATGCATGGTTTCGGTGGCGAGACCGACGAAGTGGAGCCATCGGACCAGTGATCTCATGGCAGTAAATGGACTGAAAAAATCAGCGCTTACTGAAACCGCCAGAACCTCAGCCCGCATCAGGCCGCGCGATGCGGCGTCGCTGTTGCTGGTTGATCGCTCCGGCGGAGAATTGCGCATTCTCATGGGCAAGCGGCATATGCGTCATGTGTTCATGCCGGGAAAATTCGTCTTTCCGGGAGGACGGACCGAAGCCGCGGACGGACGCATATCCGCGATCGCCGAGCTCTCTGAAACCGACCAGACAAAGTTGCTGACGGGGATGGGCAGCCGCTCCAGCGTTCAGCGTTGCCGCGCTCTTGCGCTCTCGGCAATCCGCGAGACCTATGAAGAGGCTGGGCTTATTCTTGGGCGGCGGCATCCGGAGCGGGCCTCGATCGCTCACCCGGATTGGGCCGCCTTTGTCGAACGCAACATCCTGCCTGACCTCTCCGTGCTGCGCTATTTTGCCAGAGCGACGACGCCGCCCGGCGGTTCCCGCCGTTTCGATACGCGGTTCTTCCTGGCCTTTCGCGATGCCGTCGCCGACGCTCTGCCCGAGGCGACCGGTCCCTCGCAGGAGCTCGAAGAATTATGCTGGCTCCCGTTTCCGGAGGCCACGCAGCTCGATATTCCCGAGATCACCCGCTTGATCATAAGGGAAGCCGAGACGGTCCTTGCCGCAAACCCCTCCCTTGAGCCAGGCAATGCCGTCATTCAATACAGCATGAAATATGGACGATTCGTCCGAGAGGTTTTTTGATTTATGGATGCAATGCAGACGTCTGACCAGGCAACCGTCCGGTCTTCCTGGCGTGCGCTTGTCGCAGCCATAGCCACCATCAGTTCCGTTGGTGTTGCCATTGGTTTGGGCATTCCGCTTCTGAGCGTGATTCTCGAGAGCCGCGGCCATTCGGCCACCATGATTGGTCTGAATGCTGCCGTGGCCGGCATTGCTTCCGTTGTCGCTGCGCCGTTCGCTGCTCCCATCGCAGCGCGATTCGGTGTCGTGCCGACACTGCTCGTCATGCTGCTCATCGGCGGTTTTTCCTTCGTCGGATTTCATTTCTTCACCGATTTCTGGGTGTGGGTCGTGCTGCGCGTCTTTCTCCATTTTGCGCTGACCATGCTCTTCATCCTGTCGGAATATTGGATCAATGCGGCAGCGCCACCGGAAAAGCGCGGACTGGTGCTCGGCATCTATGCAACCGTACTTTCCATGGGTTTCGCACTCGGACCCTGGCTGTTCTCGCGCATCGGCAGCGCCGGTATCATGCCCTTTGCCGTCGGCTTTGGCATTATCCTCTTTGCCATGCTCCCCGTGCTTTTTGCCTGGAACGAAAGCCCCGACTTCCACGAGGAGGAGCACGTCCCATTCGCTCCGTTCATATGGGCCGTTCCCACGGCGACAGCAGCGGTATTCGTCTTTGGCGCGGTTGAAACGGGAGGCTTTGCCCTCTTTCCAATCTTTGGTTCACGCATCGGTTACAGTGAGGCTAATGCAGCACTGCTGCTCACCACGATTGGCCTTGGCAATGTTCTATTGCAGATTCCGATTGGGCTGCTCAGCGACCACGTCAACGATCGGCGCAAGATTCTGCTCGCCTGCGCCATAATCGGCCTTGCCGGCATGTGCATTCTGCCCTTCATTTCCTCCAACTGGTACCTTGTCGCAGCCCTGCTCTTCGTCTGGGGCGGTGTCGTCGCCGGCCTCTACACGGTTGGCCTTGCGCATCTCGGCTCGCAGCTCACCGGGCGTGAGCTCGCATCGGCCAACGCCGCATTCGTCTTCTGTTATTCAATCGGCATGCTCGTCGGCCCACAGGCAGTGGGAGTTGGCATGGATCTGATGGGTCCAAAAGGCTTTTCCGTTGCCCTCGCGGTATTCTTCGCGGCTTACGCGCTTCTGGTTGGCTCCCGGCTGGTGAGTCGTAGAGGTTAGAGCGGTGCAACCACAGCGCGCTTGGAATTAATCAGGACAGTGTTATATTGGCCCTGGAGTGAGAGGCGAGCTCACGCCCACCTCTCCCTTCCTTTGCTAATGAAAGTGAACCCGGATTGCCATTGTCCAGCTGGTCCGGGTTCTTTTCATAGCGATTTGAGCTGATCAGCAACGAACGCAGGGTTGAATCGAATCTCTACAAACTCTCGTGAGGTTGTCTTCACCCTCAAGATCGCTGGCTGAATCGTTTTGGCCGATTATATTTATCAGATAACTGACCTAAGCTTGACTTTTGGCCCCGTTCGGTTAAATGTCCGGCCGAATTTCCGCTTATGGCCACGTTGCTGGACTTGAATAGCGGTCCTCAATAATCAGAACAGGTAAACTGAAAATGGCTAAGGCTGCGAATATCAAGATCAAGCTTCTGTCGACCGCTGACACCGGTTTCTTCTACGTTACGAGCAAGAACAGCCGTACCAAGACGGAGAAGATGTCTTTCCGCAAGTACGACCCGGTCGCACGCAAGCACGTTGAATTCAAGGAAACCAAGATCAAGTAATCCTGGTACTCCTGAAACAAAAATGCCGCCTCCGGGCGGCATTTTTGTTTGTATGGAGCTCAAACGCTGTCGTCAGGCTGCTGCCGAAACGACTTTATTGCGGCCCGACGCCTTGGCTCCGTAGAGGGCTTCATCAGCGCGTTTGAGAAGATTTTGCACAGTGTCTTCCTTGGGCGCGACGCTGGCAATGCCGATGCTGATCGTCACCGGGACACTTGTGCCGCCTTGGTTGACCACGAACGGTGTCGAGGCAACTTCCCGTCTGATCCGTTCCGCGACAATAGCGGCAAGCGCCGCGTCGGTGTCCGGCATCACTATGAAAAACTCTTCGCCACCATAGCGACTGGCCAGATCGCTGCCGCGCACATTACGGCGCAGACGCCGGGCGAACTCGCGCAGCACCTCGTCTCCACCATCATGACCATGGGTGTCATTGATGAGTTTGAAACGGTCAATATCCGTCATGAGAATCGACAGAGGGCGCCGTCGGTCCACGGCACGTTTGAATAGCGTCGCGAGATGCGTTTCAAGGTAAAGACGGTTGTGCAGGCCGGTCAGGCTATCGGTCACGGCCATTTCATAGGTTTTGACCACACTCGCGCGCAGGCCGTCGTGATAGGCCTTGCGCCGCAATTGCGTGCGCAACCTCGCCAGCAACTCGTTCGGATTGAGTGGCCGTATCAGGTAATCATTTACGCCCAGTTCCAAAGCGCGTCTGATCAGCGTTTCTTCGCCCTGGTCCGCCACCAGAATGATGGGCAAGGAACGTGTATTGTCGAGCGACCGCAATTGCGCGCAGATTCGCAATGGATCAAAGGCCGCAAAACTTGAGGCAATGATCAGGCAATCATGATTTCCCTGGATAGCGTCGAAAAAGCCCGTCTGCGGATCAGTCTGGACATCGACGACACCTTCATCGCCCAATATGCGCTGGATGCGATCGACACTCTCCGGCCGTTCGTCAATCAGCAGGATGCGGGCGTTCTTTGCAATCCCCTCGCCGCCTGTTGGAAACCGCAGGATGGATTCGAGCCCGACATCGCGAGTGGTGGCGACGCGCAGCCGCAGCTCATCAGTCAGGTTTTTCAACCGGACTAGGCTCTTCACGCGTGCAAGAAGTTGCAAGTCGTTCACAGGTTTCGTCAGGAAATCGTCTGCCCCGAAGTTCAATCCGGTGATCCGGTCGGAGTCCTGATCGAGCGCAGTGACGAGAATAACCGGAATGTGGGCCGTAGACGGCCTTGTTTTCAGCCTGCGGCAGACTTCGAAACCGTCCATGCCTGGCATCATCACATCGAGCAGGATCACATCGACATTGCTGTTTTCACAAATCTCGAGCGCCTCGTAGCCGTCCGATGCGGTGACGACTTCATAATATTCCGCGCTTAACCGCGCTTCCAGCAGCTTCACATTCGCGGGGACATCATCAACAACAAGGATACGGGCAGTCATGGTCAAGCGTCGCCAAGGTAAGATTTGATCGTTTCGATGAACTTCGGTACGGAGATCGGTTTCGAGATATAGGCCTCGCAACCACCCTGCCGAATTCGTTCCTCGTCGCCCTTCATCGCAAAGGCCGTGACCGCGATGATCGGTATGACGTGGAGATCGTCGTCCGCCTTCAGCCACTTGGTGACCTCCAGACCAGAAACTTCCGGCAGCTGAATATCCATGAGGATCAGGTCCGGTCGATGTTCCCTTGCAAGATCAAGCGCTTCCAGCCCGTTGCGAGTCCGGATGGTTTCATAGCCGCTGGCTTCAATAAGATCGCGGAAGAGCTTCATGTTCAGCTCATTGTCCTCGACGATCATCACTTTCTTCACCATTGGCAATATCCTGTTGATCATGCTCGAAGGCACATGCCACCTGTCGAATTCTATGTGAGAAAGGTCAGGTAGCAGCCCCAAAGGTATGGATGCATTTGATAACCTGTTATGATTGATGAAAAGGAAACTCTTCAGGTCAATCCAGAAATGCCGCTGATCATGTTTAACCAAGGATTTATTGAACATCTTCTTTTGATCATATTCAACCGGCTGCAGCTCTTTTGCCTGCGAAAAGGCGTGTAACGCCATCAAATTGAATTGTTGTTGCGTAATTGCGGCAATCAGCACGGATCAGGATTGGACGGCAAAGGTGAAAAATCGAATCGATCTCGACGGCGCGCAGGCGTTGGCAATCAATTCTCTGGTGTTTCTGGCGGAAGACAGCGAATTGCTTTCCCGCTTTCTTGCGTTGACCGGCATCAGTGCAGACCAGATCCGCACCGCGGCCAGTGAACCGGGTTTTCTGGCGGGAGTTCTTCAGTTCTATCTCGCGCATGAACCGACATTGATGCGCTATTGCGAGGCTACCAATACGGATCCTGCCCTCTTCCAGGAAGCGCTTCGGGTTCTTCCCGGAGGCCCCCAAGAGGCGTACTGAACAGTTCATAGACTGAGAACGCATATTGCAGGGCGTAAGCGCCTTCGCTAATGTCCGCTTGTTCCTTTTATGTTCCGAGCATCATGGCGCCTGTCAACGATCCGAGATTTGGTTTTTGCCGTGACTGTCTGGCAGCGCAGACGTCAGAAGGCCGTCGCTGCCACGTGTGCGGCAGCCCAAGGCTGCTGCGTCACCCAGAACTGTATCGGCTCAGCATCGCCCATGTGGATTGCGATGCCTTCTATGCTTCAGTCGAAAAGCGGGACAATCCGGAACTGCGTAACAAGCCGGTTATTATCGGCGGGGGCAAACGCGGCGTTGTTTCAACGGCTTGTTATGTCGCGCGCATCCATGGTGTGAAGTCCGCAATGCCGATGTTCAAGGCGCTGGAAGCCTGTCCGCATGCCGTCGTCATCAAGCCCGACATGGAGAAATATGCCCGGGTGGGCCGGGAAATCCGGCAGATGATGCGTGATTTGACCCCGCTGGTCGAACCTTTGTCTATCGACGAAGCCTTCCTCGATCTCTCCGGAACGGAGCGCCTGCACCATGATCCGCCAGCCCGCGTGATGGCGCAATTTTCGAATCGTGTCGAAAGGGAAATGGGACTTTCCGTTTCTGTCGGGATTTCCTATTGCAAATTCCTGGCCAAGATCGCGTCAGACTTCGAAAAGCCACGTGGATTTTCCATCATTGGCGCAGAAGAGGCCGTCACCTTTCTGGCTGACAAACCCGTCACCCTGATCTGGGGCGTCGGCAAGGCTTTTGCCGCGACGCTCGAGAGGGATGGCATCCGCACCATTGGTCAGTTGCAGACTATGGAGCAAGGACCGTTGATGGCCGCCTACGGCACGATGGGCCAGCGACTCTACCGCTTGTCTCGCGGCCTCGATACGCGCCGCGTCGAACCCGAAAGCGAGAGCAAGAGCGTTTCGGCTGAAACCACCTTCAATGAAGATATCGCATCGCTGGATGATCTCGTGCCGATACTGCGGTCTTTGTCGGAAAAGGTCTCGCACCGCCTCAAGACTGCCGATATTGCCGGTCGAACGGTTGTGCTCAAGTTGAAATCGCGCGATTTCAAACTCCGCACGAGGAACCGCCAGCTGGCCGATCCGACGCAGCTTGCGGATCGCATTTTCCGTACTGGTTTCTCACTCCTCGAAAAGGAGATCGATGGGACGCGCTTCCGCCTGTTGGGCATCGGCGTCAGTGACCTCAGCGATGATGGCCGGGCCGACCCGCTAGATCTGGTCGACGTACAGGCAACTAAACGCGCGGTTGCGGAGACGGCAATTGACAAACTCCGCGGGAAATTCGGTAACCACGCTGTGGAAACTGGTTACACGTTCGGGAAGATACAATCCCGAACCAAGAATGTGCCGGATGAAATCGAATGAAATGGAATTGGAACAGTTTCAGCCGAATTCGGTCAAAAACAGCACGAGAATTCGTCAATTTGGTATGAGAATCTCAATTTTGGATTGCAATTTAGATGTAACAGGTTGATCGCCGCTGCCTTCTCACCCCATTTCGACTTCGACAATTCCGGGAATGGCTTTCATTGCGCTGGCGACCTGCGGTCCGACGCGATAACGGTTCGGCAACTCGATTTCGACCTCGGTCGCGCCATTCTCCTTGATCAGGATGAGGCTCACCACCTGGCCATCGTTCTGCGGCGCCAGATAGGGCGTAATGGCGCTCAGGGGCTCGCTGGAGCGCATATAGAGCCGCAATGCCTTCTGCATGCGTGTCGCCTCATCTTCAAGCGACTGGGCCGTCTGGATGCGCAGACTGATGCCTTCCGGCCGGTCTTCGGCACCGACCGTAACAACCACTGACCTGCCCGGCTCCAGCAAATCGCGGAACTGCGCCAGGGCTTCCGAGAAGAGCACTGCTTCAAATTGCCCTGAAGAATCAGAGAATTGGATGATTCCCATCTTGTTGCCAGTCTTGGTCTTGCGCTCCTGCTTCGCCGTGATGGTACCGGCCAGGCGCCCGGCATTGGCGCCACGTTTGACCGCCGCCTGAAACTCGGCCCAGGTTTGCACGCGCATCTTTTCCAGGATCGGCCGGTACTCATCGAGCGGATGTGCCGAAAGATAAAAGCCGGCTGCTTCAAACTCGCGCCGCAGCTTTTCCGCCGAGAGCCAAGGGGCCGCTGCTGGCAGTTGCAGCGTCTGCGTCCCGCCTGCGGCCATGCCACCAAAAATATCGGCTTGACCGCTGACGCTGTCTTCCTGCGTGCGCTGTGCATGACCGATGATACGATCGAGACCGGCAATCAGCGCCGGACGCTCGCGTCCGAAACAATCGAAGGCGCCAGCATTTATCAGGCTTTCGAAGACGCGCCGGTTGACGACTCGCGGGTCGATCCGCTCACAAAAATCTTCCAGACTGGCATAGGGCGTCGCGCCGCGCTTCTCGACTATATGGTCGACTGCGGCCTCACCGACGCCCTTGATGGCTGCCAGCGAATAGAAGATCCGGTTCTCGCCAACCTCGAAGAGACGATAGGACGTATTCACCGATGGCGTGACCACCTCGATACCAAGCCGCACCGCTTCGCGGCGGAAATCATTCAGCTTGTCCGTGTTTGACATGTCGTATGTCATTGATGCAGCAAGGAATTCAACCGGGTAGTGCGCCTTCATATAGGCGGTCTGAAACGACACGATTGCATAGGCCGCGGCGTGCGATTTGTTGAAGCCGTAGTCGGCGAATTTCGCAAGAAGGTCGAAAATGAAGTTGGCTTGCGGCTTGGTCACGCCGCGTTCGACGGCACCGTCGACAAAACGCACCCGCTGCATGTCCATTTCGGCGCGGATCTTCTTGCCCATGGCGCGGCGCAGCAGATCGGCTTCACCCAGCGTATAGCCGGACATTTCCTGCGCGATCTGCATCACCTGTTCCTGATAGATGATGACGCCCTGGGTTTCCTTGACAAGATGGTCGATCTTCGGATGGATCGACGCCATCTCCTCATCGCCATTCTTGCGCGCATTGTAGGTCGGGATATTCTCCATCGGACCCGGCCGATAGAGCGCGACGAGCGCGATGATGTCCTCGATGCGGTCCGGTCGCATGCCAATCAGGGCTTTGCGCATGCCGGTGCTTTCCACCTGGAACACGCCGACCGTTTCGCCGCGCGAAAGCATCTCGTAGGTAGGCTTGTCATCGAATGGCAGATTGGAAAGGTCCACGGTAATGCCGCGCCGCTTGACAAGATTGACGGCGGTCTGAAGGACGGTAAGCGTCTTGAGTCCGAGGAAGTCGAACTTAACCAGCCCCGCCTCTTCCACCATTTTCATGTTGAACTGCGTAACCGGCATATCCGAACGCGGATCGCGGTACATCGGCACCAGTTCCGACAAGGGCCGGTCGCCGATCACGATGCCCGCCGCATGGGTCGAGGCGTGGCGATACAGCCCTTCCAGCTTGAGCGAGATATCGAGCAGCCGTTCGACCACCGGCTCCTTGTCGCGCTCCTCGCGCAGGCGTGGCTCGTCCTCGATCGCCTTGGACAGTGTTACCGGGTTGGCGGGATTGGCCGGGACCATCTTGGTCAGGCGGTCGACCTGGCCATAGGGCATTTCCAGCACGCGTCCGACGTCGCGCAGGACGGCTCGCGCCTGCAGGGTACCGAACGTAATGATCTGTGCCACCTGATCGCGGCCATACTTGCCCTGAACGTAACGTATGACCTCATCACGCCGCTCCTGACAGAAGTCGATGTCAAAGTCAGGCATCGAAACGCGATCTGGATTGAGGAAGCGCTCGAACAGCAGCGAGAACCGGAGGGGATCGACGTCGGTAATGGTCAACGCATAGGCAACGAGCGAACCCGCGCCGGAACCACGACCAGGACCCACAGGAATATCATGGGCTTTCGCCCATTTGATGAAGTCGGAAACGATGAGGAAGTATCCCGGATATTTCATTCGGGTAATGATGGAAATCTCGTATTCGAGACGTGTCGCATATTCCTCGCGGGTGTGGGCGCCAGCGAGCCCTAGGGTCTCAATGCGCTGCGCGAGACCTTCCCTCGCCTGCCGTGCCAATTCGTCCGCTTCGGCCTGCAACGCCGCCTCTGGATCGCCACTCTCACCGGTAAAGCGCGGCAGGATCGGCGCGCGATTCTTTGGATAGTAGGAGCAGCGCAGCGCAATCTCGACGGTGTTCTCCACCGCCTCCGGCAGATCGGCAAACAGGTCCACCATCTCATCTTCGCTCTTGAGATAGTGATCCGGCGTCAGACGCCGCCGGTCGTCGATCGAAAGGAGCGAACCGGCGGCAATTGCCAGCAAGGCATCGTGAGCCTCGTAATCGGCGCTCTTGGAGAAAAATACATCATTGGTGGCAACGAGCGGCAGTTCAAGCTCATAGGCGAGTTCAACCTGCGTTGCCTCGAGAGCGCGATCATAGCCTCGATGGCGCTGCAACTCGACATAGAGCCGGTCACCAAACAGCGCTTTCAAACCGATCAGTCGCTGCCGCGCGCGGTCGATGCGATCATCCTTGATCGCCTTGGCGATGGCACCTTCCGGACCGCCCGACAGGGCAATGATGCCGTCAGTTCGGCCAGGCAACCAATTCGATGTGATGTGGACCGGATCGCCGGCGGGCGTTTCCAGATAGGCACGGCTGACAAGGCGAACGAGATTGGCATAGCCCTCCTCGGTCGCCGCAAGCAACACAAGCGGCGCCAGACCAAGCGCCTCGCGCCGGTTAGCACTACGGCTTTCCTCTGCCTGATCGTGGAAGGCGATATCGAGTTGGCAACCAATAATAGGCTGCAGCCCCGCCTTCGATCCCTTTTGCGCGAATTCAAGGGCACCGAAAAGATTGTTGGTATCGGTAATCGCGATCGCCGGCGCCTTGTTCGACACCGCGAGATCAATCACCTTTGCGACCTGCAAGGCGCCTTCAAGCAGCGAGTATGCGGAATGAACCCTCAGGTGAACGAAGCGCAGCGCCTGTTTTGTCGCGTTGCTTTCGCCGCCGTTGCTCTGCCCGTCTGCCAATTTTTCATCTCCGAAGACTTGAACGGAGAAACCGATTCACCGCGCCGTCATAGTCCGACATGCGCGATGATGTGTCCACCTGATTTGAAGATTTGGCCGGCTTCAACAGTGGACAGAAGCCGGGATCGTCAGCCCTGAAACTCTGAAGCCGACGATCCCGATATTCTTTCAGATTGCGCTGACCCACATTGCGAAAGTCGCAATGAACAGGCTGACTGTAACGAATGACATAACGTCCTGGAAAAGTTCGCTCATCGGTAAAACCCTTCGTCGTTGTCTCTATGTCTATGTTTTGTTCTATTTTTGTTCTAAAGTCAAGCGTACCAAAGCGCCTATCGGCGCTATGGTTTTTGAAATATTAATGGAAGGAAAATGAAAAGGGCGCGAATCGATCAGAGGCTGGTGATCTTGCCGTCCTTGAGCGTCACGCGCCGGTCCATGCGGCGCGCGAGTTCGAAATTGTGGGTTGCGATCATCGCAGAGAGACCGGACTGGCGAACCAGGGCTTCCAGCGCCTCGAACACATAGGACGACGTCACCGGATCAAGGTTGCCTGTTGGCTCGTCTGCCAGCAGAACCAATGGAGCGTTCGCCACGGCACGGGCAATTGCCACACGTTGCTGTTCGCCACCGGAGAGTTCGCTTGGCCGGTGCGAAGCACGCGCGCCAACCTTCATGTAGTCGAGCAATTGCTGTGCTCGCTCGGACGCGACGCCCGGTTTCATGCCGCGAATCATCTGCGGCATCATCACGTTCTCCAGTGCGGAGAATTCAGGTAGCAGATGATGAAACTGATAAACGAAGCCGATATCATTGCGACGAATGGCCGTGCGGTCCTCGTCCGACAGCGTACCGCAGGATCGACCGTCAAGGATCACGTCACCGCTATCGGGACGTTCAAGCAATCCGGCGGTATGCAACAATGTCGACTTGCCGGCACCCGAGGGTGCCACAAGCGCAACCATTTCACCCTTGCCAAGTGAAAAGTTTGCATCGTCGAGGATGATGATTTCCCGGCCGATCTCGCTGTACCGACGGCCAACACTCGTCAGTTGAAGAATTGCCCCGCCTGCCATTCTATTCGTACCTCAATGCTTCGACGGGATCGAGCTTAGCTGCGCGCCACGCGGGAAACAGCGTTGCCAGAAATGACAGGACTAGCGCCATGAGAATGACCGAAAAGGTTTCATTGAAATCCATCTTGGCGGGCAGCGTGCTGAGGAAATACAGTTCCGGATTGAAAAGCGTGGTGCCTGACAGCCAGGAGAAGAACTCCCGTATACGCTCCACATTCAGGCAGACCAGCACGCCAAGCAACACGCCGGCAATTGTCCCGGTTACGCCGATAGCCGCACCGGTCATCAGGAAGATACGCAGGATCGAGTTTCGCGTCGCGCCCATCGTTCGCAGGATGGCGATGTCATGCCCCTTGTCCTTCACCAGCATGATCAGACCGGAGATGATATTAAGCGCCGCAACCAGGACGATCAGCGTCAGGATCATGAACATGACATTACGCTCGACCTGCAGTGCCGAGAAAAAGGTCTGGTTGCGCTGGCGCCAATCGGTGAGCATGAGCGCCCGCTGCGCTGCATCCTCGATCGGCTTCTTCAGTGCATCCACATTGTCCGGGTTGTCAGCGAATATCTCGATCGACTGAACCTTGTTCTCCTGGTTGAAATAGAGCTGCGATTCTTCGAGCGGCATCAGCACAATCGAAGCATCATATTCGGACATGCCAATCTCGAAGATCGCTGTCACCGGATAGGATTTTACGCGCGGTGCCATGCCGATCGGTGTCACGTCTCCGTCCGGAGAAATCAAGGTCAGCCGGTCGCCAAGACCCAGCCCCATATTCTCCGCCATTCGCGTACCAATGGCGACGCCGCCTGCAGTGTTGAACTCCTCGAACGTGCCCTGACGGACATTTTTCGAAACGAGCTTGAGCTTGGCGATATCTTCTTCACGCAAACCGCGCACCAAAGCGCCAGAGCCCGCTCCGACGTTACCCTTGGCCAGCACCTGCCCCTCCACTACAGGAATGGCAAAGGAAACGCCTGGAATAGCGTCGATACGCTTGATCACCGCATCATAGTCATCGAGCGGCCGATCCATTGGCTGCATGATAACATGGCCGTTGATACCGAGAATGCGAGTCAGCAATTCGCTGCGGAAGCCATTCATGACAGCCATGACAATGATCAGCGTCGCGACGCCCAGCATGATCCCGGTAAATGAGAAGCCGGCAATCACCGAAATAAACGTTTCCTTGCGCCGAGCGCGCAGATAGCGCCACGCAATCATCCGTTCATAGGCTGAGAACGGCTTGGAACCGGATGTCGCGGTGACGGCCTGTTCGCTCATAGAATTCCCGCCTGAAAGTTCGCAGGTCCCGCGAGCTTGTTGATTGCAGCTTCAATGCTCAAGGTCTCACGCGCACCAGTCGCACGATCCTTGATCTCGACCTCGCCCGCGGCAACGCTGCGCGGACCGACAATCACCTGCGTTGGCAGTCCGATCAAATCCATCTTCGCGAATTTTGCGCCAGGGCGGTCATCCGTGTCATCCAGCAATGGCTCAAGGCCTGCATTTGTCAGCGCTTCGTAAAGCTTCGTCGAAACCGCATCGCAGCCTTCATCGCCTGGTTTCATATTAACAATGCCGGCGCCAAACGGCGCAACGGCTTTCGGCCAGATGATGCCATTCTCATCATGCGATGCCTCGATAATCGCCGCAATGACACGCGACGGCCCGATGCCGTAGGAACCCATCGACACCAGATGGTCCTTGCCATCGGGGCCGCTTACCTTTGCACCCATAGGTTCGGAATATTTCGTACCAAAGTGGAAAATGTGGCCGACTTCGATGCCGCGCGCGGCGAGCTGGTCGGATGCACCGACCTCGCCCCACGCTGCCTCATCATGCATTTCGTCGGTCGCCGCGTAGGGCGCGGTCCACCGCGTCACGATTTCAGCGATCTGTGCATCGTCATCGAAGTTCGTGTCGGGTCCCGGCACCGGCAAATCGAGGTAGGCGCGGTCGCAGAAGACCTGGCTTTCACCCGTTTCAGCGAGAATGATGAATTCATGACTGAGTTCACCACCAATGGGCCCCGTATCGGCACGCATCGGAATCACCTTGATCCCCAGGCGCGAGAAAGTACGCAAATAGGCGACGAACATGCGGTTGTATGCTGCCTTGGCGCCCTCAAAATCGAGATCGAAGGAATAGGCGTCCTTCATCAGGAATTCACGTGAGCGCATCACGCCAAAGCGCGGGCGGCGCTCGTCGCGGAATTTCCACTGGATGTGGTAGAGATTGAGCGGCAGATCCTTGTAGGACTTCACATAAGCACGGAAAATCTCGGTGATCATTTCCTCATTTGTCGGGCCGTACAGCATTTCGCGCTCGCCGCGATCCTTGATACGCAACATTTCGTCGCCATAGGCATCATAGCGACCGCTTTCGCGCCACAGATCGGCAGACTGGATCGTCGGCATGAGCAATTCGATCGCACCGGAGCGGTTCTGTTCCTCGCGGATAATGTCACTCACCTTGTTGAGAATGCGCAAGCCAGCCGGCAGCCAGGCATAGATACCGGCCGATTCCTGGCGAATCAGACCGGCGCGCAACATCAGCCGATGGGAGACGATTTCCGCCTCCTTGGGGTTTTCTTTAAGGATGGGCAGAAAATAGCGGGAAAGGCGCATTGAGAATCACCAAATTGAACACTGCCTGAGTGCTTTAAGAATCAGGCAAAACCAAGTGCAAAGTCGATGTTTCTTACCGGCTTCACAGCGGATTGGGAACCCGCAACTGCAAATGAAAGAGCGTGGAATTTAAGGAGGATTCACCTCGCTGCCAGATTTGTAAGCAAAAAATGACTTGAACGAATATTTTTCGTGACATTTCGAAGGCACTCCGCTATTTTTTTAATCATAAGGAGAAAGTGAGAATATTTCTGCTTTCCTACGCGGTCAAAGTCTTGGGAGGATGTGACCTTTGGCGCGGTTTTCCGCAGCCGCCACGCAAGTGGAATAGGTCGGACGCGATCTTCAAATGCAAGGTGAAAGCCTTGCATTTTTTTTGTTTTTATTCCTGGATTCAATATGCTGCAGTTGTTTTTTAAAGTGATTTATCGACTGGCCAATAAACTGAGATCGAGCATTGTCAGAATCGTCCCGCGCACGGTTTTTCGGTTCCGGTTGTTTACATCTACTGATTGCTATTAAAAAAATTGTTTAAGAAGGGATCCAGTTTGGCGTTTCCGACCGATTTGCTGGCTAACGAACCGGGCCTTGATTGCCCAATTCAATTAAGCTGAGGGAAGAATACCGGTATATCGTCGACGCCGTAGCCAAGCTTTTGATTTACCACATAGAAAATGGCGAAGATAACGGCCGAGATAATTGTCGTAAGCAGGAAAACCCTGCCCATGCGATGTTTGTGCGGAGCGCTGGGAGTTGTGCCCAGCGTGACATCGTCTTCTTCAGCTTGGGTACGCAGGCCAATCGGCAGCATGGTGAAGAGCGTCAGCCACCAGAGGATGAAATAGACTGCCATTGCAGTTGCGATTGGCATTTTACTCTTGCTCCAGTTCAATCAGCGTCCCGTTGAAATCCTTCGGATGAAGAAACAGAACGGGTTTGCCGTGTGCGCCGATCTTTGGCTCGCCGTCTCCAAGGATGCGGGCGCCCTGCTCTTTTAGCCTGTCGCGCGCTGCCACGATATCGGGCACTTCGTAGCAGACATGATGCATGCCGCCTGAAGGGTTCTTTGCCAGAAATGCAGCGATTGGTGAATCCACACCCAGCGGTTCCAGCAATTCGATCTTCGTATTGCCGACATCGATGAAGACGACCGTTACGCCATGCTCCGGCAGCATCTGGGGTTCGGTCAGTTTCGCGCCGAGCGTATTGCGATAAATCGCGGACGCGGCAGCCAGATCCGGCACGGCAATCGCGACATGGTTGAGACGGCCAAGCATTGTTACCTCAGGGCCTGGTCACAAAGACTGTGACGATCGGCTTTTTGCCCCAAACTTCATTGGTCGCAGCGCGTACCGCCCGGCGCACGGCCTCACGGACCATGGCTATATCCTTGCGTTTTTCACGTGGAATGCTTTGTACTGCACCAACCGCCGCGTCATAGAGCAAATCTTCGAGAAGCTCCCCCTCATCGTCGTTTTCGGGAAGGCCAATCGGGACGATCTCCGGATCCTCAAGGATATTGTATCTCTCGTCGAGCAGCATCGAGACGGCAACATGTCCGACATATGAAAGTTTGCGCCGGTCAACGATGCCGACCTCTTCCTCGTCGCCGATGAGCTTTCCATCCTTGTACAAACGTCCGAATGGAGCCTGATCGATGATTTCAGCTCTGCCCGGTGCCAACCGCAGCACGTCGCCGTTGCGCACCTGCGGCACTTCCGGAATCCCGGCCATTGCGGCAAGAGATCCCTGCCCTACGAGATGCGCCGCCTCACCATGGACCGGTACAAGGATGCGCGGACGCACCCATGCATACATGCGCTTCAATTCGTTGCGCCGAGGATGGCCCGAAACGTGCACCAATTGATCGCCGTCGGAAATGACGTGAACGCCCTGTTCGATCAGGAGGTTCTTCGTATCGATAATTGCCTTTTCATTACCCGGGATAGGACGCGAGGAATAGATCACCGTGTCGCCAGCAGACAGTGCAACACTGCGCATTTCGTCTCGGGCCAGTTTTGCCAATGCGGCGCGCGGTTCACCCTGGCTGCCGGTCAGAATGATGACCATATTCTCGCGAGGAATGAAGCCATAATCGTCCTCGGCAAGGAATTCCGGAACGCCATCAAGATAACCGAGCTCACTTGCCACATCGATCATGCGCTTCATCGAGCGGCCAAGTACCAGAACCTGGCGACCTGCGTCGCGAGCCGCCAAGGCGATGGACCGGATACGCCCGACATTGGACGAGAAGGTGGTGATAGCCACGCGGCCGCGGGCCTTTTCGATGATCTCGCGCAGGCTCTCGCCGACTTCCCGTTCGGACGGGGATTCGCCATCGCGCAGGGCATTGGTCGAATCGCACATCAAGGCGAGCACGCCTTCGTCACCAAGTGCGCGGAAACGCGCTTCATTGATGAGTGGCCCCAGCGACGGCTCGGGATCCATCTTCCAGTCGCCGGTGTGAATGACCGTGCCGAGCGGCGTCTTGATCGCCAGCGAAACAGGCTCCGGGATCGAGTGCGTAACAGCGAGCGCCTCGAATTCGAACGGACCAACATTGAAGGTTTCACTGGCGCGGTAGATGGTCACCGGAATGTTTGGGGCGCCCGGTTCCGACTGGCGCTTTGCTTCGAGCAAGCCGGCCGTGAAGGGTGTCGCATAGACGGGAACATTCAGCATCGGCCACAGATCAAGCAAGGCGCCATAATGATCTTCATGAGCATGCGTGATCACAATGCCCTTCAGATTATTGCGCTCGGCCTGCAGGAAGCGAATATCGGGCAGCACGAGATCGGCACCCGGAAGGTCAGGACCGGCGAAACTCACGCCCATGTCAACCACGACCCACTCACGCTTGTGCGCGGGACCATAGCCGTACATGGCCAGGTTCATCCCGATCTCACCGACACCACCCAAGGGAAGGAAAACAAGTTCCGCTTGATCGGAATTTGCCATTTATACTCCTAAAAACTGAATTCTATTCAGCACTTGCCGACGCAACTGCACCAAAATGGACATCACCGGCGGCAATTTTCACCCGCTCTCCATCATTGTCGCGAATAACGAAGCGGCAGTCCTCGTCAATCGTTTCGAATATACCACGCAGCACCGTTCCGTCGACTCGCACGGCAACTTCGCCGCCAAGCCCGGCAGCGCGTGCGAGCCAGCGCTTGCGAATTTCGGCCAGTCCGCGTCCCTCGCCCCAGATGCGGCTGTTCTCTTCCCAGGCGTCGGAGAGCGCCAGAAACAAGGTTTCCGCATCACAATCAGCGCCAAGACGGGCTAGCGACGTCGCCGGGTAGGGAACGTCGTCGGGATATGCAACGACATTGACACCAATGCCAATGACGATCGCAAAGCGGTTATCCGGCAATTGCGTCGATTCGAGCAAAATACCCGCGAGCTTTGCGCCACCGGCCAAAAGATCGTTTGGCCATTTGAGTTCGACGCGCAGTGGCGATTTGCCGGCTCCGGCATTTCCTGCTCCGTCGAGACCAACTGAAAAAGTCGCAGCCGGACAGACGGCGTCCAAAGCATCCGCAAGCGAAAGCCCGGCAACGAAGCCCAGCGTGGCGGCAGTTTTCAGTTCAAAATTCCCGGTCAGCAACAGTGAAGCGGCAAGGTTCCCCTGCGATGTTGCCCAGGCGCGGCCGCGTCGGCCACGGCCGCTTTGCTGGCTTTTGGAGACGATCCATAATTTTCCCGGATCGCCAGCCTGCGCCCGCTCCAGCGCAACAGCGTTGGTCGAGCCGACCGTCTCAAACGCCTCCAGCCGAAAACCGTTTTGCTGTGCCAGGGGCGAAAGTGAGAATCCCATTGGGCTCCCGGCCTTAGAAGAACGTCTTGGCGGCGGCTTCCGCATACGTGCTGACCGGTCCACCGATCAGAACATAGAAGAGCACCAGCAGGCCGGACACGCCGAGCACGAGGCGCAGTTCACCGGCCACTGGTACGAAGGCGCCTACCGGTTCATCGAACCACATGATTTTGATGATGCGCAGGTAGTAGAAAGCCCCCACGACCGACGCCACGATGCCAATGATTGCCAAAGCATAAAGGTTGGCCTGCATCGCAGCGAGAAAGGTGTACCATTTGCCCCAGAATCCGGCGAGCGGCGGGATACCGGCAAGCGAGAACATCAGGATTGTCAGAATTGTCGCCATAACCGGATTGGTGCGCGACAAGCCTGCAAGATCGCCAATCTGCTCAACATTGCCTTCCTTGCGCCGCATCGCGAGAATGAATGCAAATGTCCCGAGCGTGGTGACCAGATAGATCAGCATGTAGATCGCAACGCCGCGCACACCGACCAGAGTGCCAGCGGAGAGCCCAACCAGTGCGTAGCCCATGTGGCTGATGGAAGAATAAGCCATCAGCCGCTTGATGTTGCGCTGGCCAATCGCCGCAAAGGCGCCCAGGACCATCGATGCGATAGCAATGAAGACGATGATCTGCTGCCAGTCATGGGTGATAGGCTGGAACGTCTCGACCGCGACGCGGGTCAGCAATGCCATGGCAGCCATTTTTGGTGCACTGGCGAAAAAGGCCGTAACCGGTGTGGGCGCGCCTTCATAAACGTCAGGCGTCCACATGTGGAACGGCACTGCAGAAATCTTGAAGGCAAGTCCAGCGAAGATGAATACGAGACCGAACACGACGCCAAGCTGCCGTTCGGAGCCGCCCAGCGCCTGAGCGATCGCCTCGAAGCCCGTGTGTCCCGTAAATCCGTAGACCAGTGAAATGCCGTAGAGCAGCATTCCTGACGACAAGGCGCCAAGCACGAAATACTTCAACCCGGCTTCCGTCGAACGCACATTGTCACGATTGATGGCAGCGACGACGTAGAGCGCAAGCGACTGCAATTCCAGGCCGAGATAAAGCGACAATGTGTCGTTTGCCGAGATCATGAGCAGCATGCCGAGAGTGGACAGCAGGATCAGGATCGGAAATTCGAACTTGTCGAATTTTTCTGCCTTGGCGAAACCTGCGGACATGACGAGCGTGACAACCGATCCAACCAGGGTCAGCACCTTCATGAAGCGCGAGAATGGATCGCTGACGAAAGCGCGCCCGAACACATGGCCATCCTCGGGAAAAAGAACGACCAGCGCCAGCGCCGCGAGCAGCAACGCAACTGCGAGGCCATGGACCAGCGCGTTTGCCCTTTCACCGGAAAACGCCCCGATCATCAGCAGAGCCAGTGCGCCCACTGTAATCAGCAGTTCAGGAGCCATAAGCGTCAAGTTGGGAATCATGTCGGTTTGGCCTCTTCCTGCTATTTCAGCGCCAGGGTGGCAGCTGAAGACAGCGCGTTATTGTATTGATTGATCAGGGCGTGGACAGAGCTTGCCGTCGCATCGAAGACAGGCATCGGATAAACGCCGTAGAAGATTGTCAGGATTGCCAGCGGATAGATCACGGCTTTTTCACGCGGCGACATATCCAGAAGCGATTTCAGGCTCTCCTTGTCGAGCGAACCGAATATGACACGGCGATAGAGCCAGAGTGCATAGGCTGCGGAGAAAATGACGCCGCTGGCGGCAAACAGCGCAACCCATGTGTTGACGCGGAAGACGCCCAGCAAAGTAAGGAACTCACCAACAAAGCCTGAGGTTCCAGGCAGGCCAACATTGGCCATGGTGAAGATCATGAACACCACAGCATATTTCGGCATGTTGTTGACGAGACCGCCATAGGCCGCAATCTCACGTGTATGGGTGCGGTCGTAGACGATACCGACACAGAGGAACAGCGCGCTCGAGACTAGCCCGTGCGAGAGCATCTGAAAAATTGCCCCCTGGATACCCTGCTCGTTGGCCGCGAAGATACCCATTGTGACATAGCCCATGTGGGCCACGGACGAATAGGCGATCAGCTTCTTGATGTCTTGCTGCATCAGCGCGACGAGCGATGTGTAGATGATAGCGACGATGGACAGCGTGTAGATCAGCGGCGCGAAATCAGCCGAAGCGATGGGGAACATCGGTATCGAGAAGCGGATGAAACCATATCCACCGAGCTTCAACAGGATGCCAGCCAGAATTGCGGAGGCTGCAGTTGGAGCTTCCACATGCGCATCCGGCAACCAGGTGTGTACCGGCCACATCGGCATCTTGACCGCAAAAGAGGCGAAGAATGCCAGCCAAAGCCAAGTCTGCAGCGACGCCGGGAATTTATAGGCAAGCAAGGTCGGAATGTCGGTCGTACCTGCCTGCCAGTACATCGCCATGATGGCCAGCAGCATCAGCACCGAGCCGAGCAATGTGTAGAGGAAGAACTTGAAGCTTGCGTAGACGCGGCGCTTGCCACCCCAGACACCGATGATGATGAACATCGGGACCAGAACTGCTTCAAAGAACACATAGAACAGAACGATATCGAGCGCGCAGAAGACACCGATCATCAGCGTTTCCAACACCAGGAACGCAATCATGTACTCCTTGACCCTGGTCTGGATCGCTTCCCAGCTTGCCAGGATGCACAGCGGCATCAGGAAGGTGGTGAGGATGACGAACAGCATCGAAATGCCGTCCACACCCATATGATAGGAGATGCCGGAATCAAGCCAAGCGGCCTTTTCGACAAACTGGAAGCCAGCCTGGCCATTGTCGAAATAATACCAGATCAGCAATGACAGCAGGAACGTGATGATCGTCGTCCACAGCGTCACATTGCGGATGTTACGCCGTGCAGATTCACTGTCATCCCGGATCATCAGAAGGAGAAAGGCACCGACCAATGGCAGGAAGGTAACAGTCGAGAGAATTGGCCAGTCGGTCATCAGAAGTTGCTCCCGAGCATCATCCACGTGACGAGTGCGGCGACCCCAATGAGCATCGCGAACGCATAGTGATAAAGGTAACCGGTCTGCAGGCGCACCACCCGGTTGGTGACATCAACGACACGTGCGGAAATTCCGTCCGGGCCATGACCGTCGATCAGCCAGCCGTCGCCCTGCTTCCACAGGAACCGGCCGAGAGCCTTGGCCGGACGAACGAACAGGAAGTCGTAGAGCTCGTCGAAATACCACTTGTTGAGCAGGAACTGGTAGAGGCCAGGATGCTGTGCAGCAAGCCGCTTCGGCGTCTCCGGGGAGCGGATGTAGAAATACCAGGACACGAGGAACCCGGCCGCCATTGCGAGGAATGGCGACATAGCAACCAGGAACGGTACGTGATGATGCTCTTCGAGGATCTCGTTTTCCGGACCGGTAAAGATCGCACCCTTCCAGAACTCGGCATACTCATGCCCGAAGAAATACTCATGGAAGCCAACACCGGCAAACAGCGCGCCGAATGCCAGAATGAACAGCGGAACCAGCATGACATAGGGCGATTCATGCACGTGATGCATGACATCATGGCTTGCACGCGGCTTGCCATGGAACGTCATGAAAATCAGGCGCCACGAATAGAAGCTGGTGAAGATGGCGGCGATAACGAGAAGGATGAACGCATAGCCGGCAACCGGGCTATGCGATGCGTAGGCCGACTCGATGATCATGTCCTTGGAGAAGAACCCGGCAGTACCGATAAGTGTGCCGGGAATGCCAAGGCCCGTCAGCGCAACCGTACCGACGACCATCAGCCAGTAGGTCTGAGGGATCAATTTGCGCAGACCACCCATGTGGCGCATGTCCTGTTCATCGGATACGGCGTGAATGACGGAGCCCGCTCCAAGGAACAGCAGGGCCTTGAAGAAGGCGTGCGTGAACAGGTGGAAAATGCCGGCACCGTAAGCACCGAGCCCGAGCGCAACAAACATGTAGCCAAGCTGCGAACAGGTCGAATATGCGATGACGCGCTTGATGTCGTTCTGGACGAGGCCAACTGTTGCAGCAAAGAATGCCGTGGTCGCACCGATAAAGGTGACGAAAATCAAGGCGGTATGCGACAGTTCGAAGATCGGGGACAAACGCGCAACCATGAATACACCAGCGGTCACCATCGTGGCAGCATGGATCAGTGCCGAAACCGGTGTCGGGCCTTCCATGGCGTCTGGCAGCCAGGTGTGCAGCAGGAACTGTGCCGACTTGCCCATCGCGCCCATGAAGAGCAGCAGGCAGGCAATAGTGATCGCACCCTGCTTGTCGAGCGCATAGCCCAGGAAATTCAGAACAGTCTGACTGCCCTCAGTCGCACCTTCAGCCGGAAGATACTGCGCAGCGGAAGTAAATAGCGTGTCGAACTGGACAGTGTCGAAAAGTACGAACAGTGCGAAAATGCCAAGCAGGAAGCCGAAATCGCCGACGCGGTTGACAACGAAGGCCTTGATGGCGGCGGCATTGGCGGAAGGCTTCTTGAACCAGAAGCCAATCAGCAGATACGACGCAAGGCCCACGCCTTCCCAGCCGAAGAACATCTGTACCAGATTGTCGCCGGTCACCAGCATCAGCATGGCGAAAGTGAAGAGCGACAGATAGGCGAAAAAGCGCGGCCGATCCGGATCGTGATGCATGTAGCCGATCGAATAGGTATGGACCAGTGCCGAGACGGTGTTGACGACGACCAGCATTACCGCTGTCAGCGTGTCGATGCGCAGCGCCCAGTCGAAGCTCAGCGAACCCGACTCGACCCAGTGCATGACCGGCACCTTGAACGCTTCGCCGTGGCCCAGCGCCACGGTCCCGAATGCGATCCAGGAAAGGACCGCACAGACGATCAGCAGTCCAGTCGTGACATACTCGCTCGCCTTCGCCCCGATCGACGAGCCAAACAGGCCCGCGATCAGAAAACCGAGCAACGGAAGGAAGACAATCGCCAGATACAGCATGCCCCCGTCAACCTTTCATCATGTTGACGTCTTCCACGGCAATCGACCCACGATTGCGGTAGAACACGACGAGAATAGCAAGACCGATCGCTGCCTCTGCGGCGGCAACGGTCAGGACAAACAACGCGAAGATCTGGCCAACCAGATCACCGAGAGCGGCGGAGAACGCCACGAAGTTCAAGTTGACTGCAAGCAGGATCAATTCGACCGACATCAAAATGACGATCACATTCTTCCGGTTGAGGAAGATACCGAAGATCCCGAGGGTAAACAGCAAGGCCGAAACAGTGAGATAATGTGCGATACCGATTTCCATCATGACACCTCTGTCAGGCCCTTGCCTGTTTCAACCTGTTTGACCTCGATAGCCGTTGCAGGCGTGCGTGCCACCTGCTCCGAAACGTTCTGGCGTTTGATATTCGGCTTGTGGCGAAGCGTAAGAACGATCGCGCCGATCATTGCAACCAGGAGCACGAGACCGGCAATCTGGAAGAAGTAGATGTAGTCCGTATAGAGAATATCGCCGAGCGCCGCCGTATTGGTGCGCGTGGCCACATCAGGCGTTGGCTGGAAAGCCACAGTGCCGAGTTTTGGCGCAAATACCGATCCGCCCAGAACGATGATCAACTCGGCAGCAAGGATGAGCCCGACAAGCGCGCCGATGGGCGCATATTGCAAGGCACCGCTTTTCAGTTCAGCAAAATCAACGTCCAGCATCATGACGACGAAAAGGAAGAGAACCGCAACCGCGCCGACATAGACGACGAGAAGGATCATCGCCAGGAATTCAGCGCCAGTTAGAAGGAACAATCCCGCCGCATTAAAAAATGCGAGGATCAAGAACAGCACAGAATGCACGGGATTGCGCGCCGCAATCACCATGAACGCACTGGCGACGGTTATGAAGGCGAAGAGATAAAAAAACGCCGCCGCGATACCTGTCAGCATGGGTTCCCCCGATTTCCATTCCGGCAGGTCTTCCTGCCATTTCTAGAGCGATGAGCGGCATTTCCGCGCATTCGCAGCCTCTTAGCGCATGTTCCCGTCCGGTAGAAGAACCGAACCAAGGACACAAGCGCGCACTCAATCTTACCGGTACGGCGCATCCATCGCGATGTTGCGCGCCAGTTCCCGTTCCCAGCGATCGCCGTTGGCAAGCAGCCGGTCCTTGTCATAGTAGAGTTCTTCACGAGTTTCCGTCGCGAACTCGAAATTCGGCCCTTCAACGATCGCATCGACCGGGCAAGCTTCCTGGCAAAAGCCGCAATAGATGCACTTCACCATATCGATGTCATAACGCACCGTGCGGCGCGTTCCGTCATTGCGGCGCGGTCCTGCCTCGATGGTAATGGCCTGCGCCGGGCAGATCGCTTCGCAGAGCTTGCAGGCGATGCAACGCTCTTCGCCATTGGGATAGCGGCGCAATGCATGTTCACCGCGGAAGCGTGGGCTGATCGGGCCCTTCTCAAACGGATAGTTCAAGGTCGCCTTCGGCGCAAAGAACTGACGCATCGACAAGAAGAATGCGCCGACGAATTCCAGAAGCAGGAGCGACTTAGCAGCTTGTGCGAGTTGTGCCATGCTGGTTCTCCTTACGGCGTCAGGCCGGTGATTTTGAGGAAGGCCGCGGTCGCGATGACCATGAAGATCGAAATCGGCAGGAACACCTTCCAGCCCAGACGCATCAACTGGTCATAGCGGTAGCGCGGAACGAATGCCTTCACCATGGCGAACATGAAAAAGCACAGGAAGAGCTTGAGCAGGAACCAGATCACCCCGGGCACCCAATTCAGGAACCAGACATCCACCGGAGGCAACCAGCCACCCAGGAAAAGGATGGTGGTCAGCGCGCACATCAGCGTGATGGCAACGTACTCACCAAGGAAGAACAGCAGGAACGCGGTCGACGAATATTCGATCATGTGACCGGCGACAAGTTCCGATTCCGCTTCGACCAGATCGAAAGGCGGACGGTTGGTTTCCGCCAGTGCCGAAATGAAGAAGATGATGAACATCGGGAAAAGGCCGAGCCAGTGCCAGTCGAGGAACGAGTTCGGCAGGCCCAGCATAGTGCCAAGACCATCCTTTTGCGACATGACGATATCGGTCAAGTTCAAGGATCCGACGCAAAGCAGAACGGTGACGATGACGAAACCGATGGAGACTTCGTAGGAAACCATCTGCGCAGCGGAACGCAGTGCTCCGAGGAATGGATATTTGGAATTGGAAGCCCAGCCGGCCATGATCACGCCGTAGACTTCCAGCGAGGAAATGGCGAGCACGTAGAGAATGCCGACATTGACGTTGGCAACCGCCCAGCCCTCATTGACCGGGATAACCGCCCATGCCGCCATCGCGAGAACCGATGAAACCAGAGGAGCAAGCAGGAAAATGCCCTTATTGGCGCCGGACGGAATGATCGGTTCCTTGACGACGAATTTGAGAAGATCGGCGAAGGACTGCAGCAATCCGAAGGGACCGACCACGTTCGGTCCGCGACGCAACTGAACGGCCGCCCAGATCTTGCGATCCGCCAGAAGCAGGTAGGCGATGATGAGCAACATTGCCACCAGCATCAGCACCGATTTTCCGAGGATAATCAGCAGCGGCAGGATGTAGGTTGCGAAAATTTCTTCCATATCAGTCTCTTCCCCGCCTACTCGGCCGCCTGCTTGAAGCCGCCCTTGGCGAGCGCTGAACATTCAGCCATGACGGCCGAGGCGCGCGCGATCGGGTTGGTCAAATAGAAATCCTTGACCGGCGAAACAAAGGCCGTTTTTTCAACGACGCCAGATGCATTTGCCAGCTTCTCGATGTCGGCAGGATTGCCAGCCTCGATCGAGTCGATCGCGGCGAGATGCGGATACTCCTCATAGAGGGCCCAGCGCAAGGCCGTCAGGGAGTCGAATGGCAATTTCTTGCCGAGAACATCCGACAGGGCGCGCAGGATCGCCCAATCTTCCTTGGCGTTACCCGGCGCAAAACCGGCACGGTTGGTCATCTGCACACGGCCTTCCGTGTTGACGAAGGTACCGGATTTTTCCGTATAGGTCGCACCCGGCAAGATCACGTCGGCGTTGTGCGCGCCCTGATCGCCATGGGTACCGATATAGACGGTGAAGGCCTTGTCCTTCTTCGGCCAATCCAGTTCGTCGGCGCCGAGCAGAAACAATACGTCAAGCTTGCCCCTCATTTCGGCAACTGTCTTGCCGCCTGCCCCCGGCACGAAGCCGATGTCGAGTGCACCGACACGGCTCGCCGCCGTGTGAACGACACCGAAACCGTTCCATTCGTCCGTCAACGCGCCCGAAACGGCGGCAATCTTTGCCACAAGACCCAAAACCGCCGCGCTATCCGCGCGGGCCAAGGCGCCCTGCCCGATGACGATCATCGGGTTCTTGGCCTTTTTCAGAACCGACAGGAATTTCACTGAACCATTGGCGAGTTCAACCAATGTCTCAGCTCCTGAACCAAGATATTCATACTTGTACCGCAGATCTGCCTGCTCGCCGATCACGGCAATTGGCGTTCCGGCAGCGCGCCAGCGCTTGCGGATACGGGAATTGAGCAACGAAGCCTCAAAGCGCGGGTTGGAACCTACGATCAGGATTGCATCAGCCTGTTCGATGCCGTCGATGGTCGGATTGAATATGTAGGACGCACGACCATTGGCCGTATTCAGCGCCGAGCCGTCCTGACGCGCATCGACATTGGCAGAGCCAAGCGATGTCATCAGTGCCTTCAGTGCATACATTTCCTCAACGCTGGCTAGATCGCCGGCAATCGCACCGATCTTGTCGCCCTTGGTCTTGGCAACAGCGGCCTTGATCGCTTCAAAAGCTTCAGGCCAGCTTGCAGCGACAAGCCGTCCGTCCTTGCGGATGTAAGGCCGGTCGAGACGCTGCGTACGCAGACCGTCCCAGATGAAGCGGGTTTTGTCGGAAATCCATTCCTCGTTCACCTGCTCGTTGACGCGCGGCAGGATGCGCATCACTTCGCGGCCGCGCGTATCAACGCGGATCGCCGATCCGACAGCATCCATCACGTCTATGGATTCGGTCTTATTCAGCTCCCACGGACGCGCCTGGAATGCATAGGGCTTCGAGGTCAATGCGCCAACCGGGCAAAGGTCGATCACATTACCCTGCAGCTCCGACGTCATCGCATGTTCAAGATAGGTGGTGATCTCGGCATCTTCGCCGCGGCCGATAAGACCGAGCTCGGAAATACCCGCGACTTCCGTCGTAAAGCGGACGCAACGCGTACAGTGGATGCAGCGCGTCATGATCGTCTTGACGAGTGGCCCGATATATTTGTCTTCAACGGCGCGCTTGTTTTCCTTGTAGCGCGACGAATCCATACCGAACGCCATCGCCTGATCCTGCAGATCGCACTCGCCGCCCTGATCGCAGATCGGGCAATCGAGCGGATGGTTGATCAAAAGGAATTCCATCACACCTTCACGGGCCTTCTTGACCATCGGCGTGTTGGTGAAAATCTCTGGTGTTTCGCCATTTGGGCCGGGACGCAGATCACGAACGCCCATCGCGCAGGATGCAGCCGGCTTTGGTGGTCCACCCTTCACTTCAATGAGGCACATGCGGCAATTGCCGGCGATCGACAAACGCTCATGGAAACAGAACCGCGGCACTTCCGCACCCGCCGTTTCTGCAGCCTGCAGAAGCGTGTAGTGATCCGGTACCTCGATTTCCTTACCGTCGACTTTGATCTTTGCCATCGTCCGTCCAACCTCGCGGAGCATTCCGCATTTTCATCTGGCATTTCAGCTTTGCGGCCGAAACACCTTCAATTCACTCGCGCCAGAGTAACCGGCGCGCTACCTAATTTGTACTTGCCCCAGCAAGAGCCGCTGCCTGCCCCACCCAGTCATCGCGCAAGATACGTCCGCCGAATTTCAGATGATCATCGACCCTGGCAATTTCCTCGACCGTCCAGGCCGCGATCTGCGCGTAGGTCTGGATGCCCATACCGTTCAGCACTTGTTCGAGCTTGGGACCAACACCGGAAATAAGCTTCAGATCGTCGCGCACCGTCACCGTTTTGACTGCCACGGACTGAACCGGCGCCTTTGATGCAACGGGTGCTTTGACCTGCACGACCGGAACATCGACAACCTTCGGCGAAATATGCTCTGCCTTCTTGCGAATGATTGTCCTCAAAGCATCCACATCGACAGCAACCGGCGGAACGGCAACGTTCTCGTCTTTCGTCGCAGGCTTGAGCCTGGTGTTTGCATCGAGAGCACCTGCGATTGCGCCGGCCCAAAGGCCCCACATCTGGCTGGCGACACCGAGACCGAGCACGGAAACAGCAGCTGCCGCACCCCATTGGGGCGCCAGCAGGTTGGCAGCCGGAATTACCTGTTTCGGCATCAAAGCCGCCCAGTCCGCGCCCAATCGTTTGTTTCCGGTGTCCGGCATCGGCCCTTCAACCCTTATTCCGCAGCTACAAGCACAGGGCTTGATGCGGCGTTGCGTGAAAATTCATCGATCCGGCGTTCGATCTCCGGGCGGAAATTGCGGATGAGACCCTGAACCGGCCAGGCAGCGGCATCCCCAAGAGCGCAGATCGTGTGACCCTCGATTTGCTTGGTCACATCCAGCAGCATGTCGATTTCGCGCTTCTGGGCGTTACCCGTCGCCATGCGCTCCATGACGCGCCACATCCAGCCCGTGCCCTCGCGGCACGGCGTGCACTGGCCGCAGCTCTCATGCTTGAAGAAATAGGAGAGACGCGCGATCGCCCGGACAATATCGGTTGACTTGTCCATGACGATAACGGCTGCAGTTCCGAAGGACGACTTGACGCCACGCAGCCCGTCAAAATCCATCGGGCAATCCATGATGTCCGCAGCAGTCAAGACCGGGCAAGACGCGCCGCCCGGAATAACAGCCAGAAGGTTGTCCCAACCGCCGCGAATACCGCCGGCATGTCTCTCGATCAATTCACGGAACGGAATGCCCATAGCGTCCTCAACCGTGCATGGACGGTTGACGTGTCCGGAAATCATGAACAGCTTGGTGCCGACATTGTTCGGGCGACCAATACCCGAGAACCAAGCCGCGCCACGGCGCAGGATCGTTGGTGCAACGGCAACGGACTCAACATTGTTCACGGTCGTTGGGCAGCCATAAAGGCCCATATTGGCTGGGAACGGCGGCTTCAGACGCGGCTGGCCCTTCTTGCCCTCAAGGCTTTCGAGCAGCGCTGTTTCCTCGCCGCAAATGTATGCTCCGGCGCCGTGATGGACGAAGATGTCGTAGTCCCAACCGTTCTTGTTGTTCTTGCCGAGCAGACCGGCATCATAGCACTCGTCAATCGCAGCCTGCAGCGCTTCACGTTCACGAATATACTCGCCACGCACATAGATGTAGCAGGTGTTGGCACCCATGGCGAAACCCGCAATCAGGCAGCCTTCGATCAGCGTGTGCGGATCGTGGCGCATGATATCGCGGTCCTTGCAGGTGCCCGGCTCCGATTCGTCGGCGTTGATGACGAGATAATGCGGACGGCCGTCGCTTTCCTTGGGCATGAACGACCATTTGAGGCCCGTCGGGAAGCCGGCGCCACCGCGTCCGCGCAGGCCCGATGCCTTCATCTCGTTGATGATCCAATCGCGACCCTTTTCAAGGATCTGCTTGGTGCCATCCCATTGGCCACGGCTCATCGCGCCCTTCAAGGACTTGTCCTTGAGGCCGTAAATATTGGTGAAGATGCGGTCTTTGTCAGCGAGCATTTCGCACCGGTCCTACTCTCTTCGTCCATTCTTCAGCGGATGCACGATCTGCATCCGCTAATTCATTTTTATCTCGGCTTCTTGCCGAAAACCTTGATGTATTCTGCTTCGCCGCCTTTGGCCAAGGCCTTGGCTTGCTTGACCCAGTCGTCGCGTTCGATGCGGCCCTTGAAGTTCAGGTAGCTATCGACCCACTCACGCTCGGCCTTCTTCCAGGTCGCAACCTGCGCATAGGTATAGATGCCAAGCTCATGCAAAATGATTTCAATCTTCGGGCCAACGCCGGCAATCAATTTGAGATCATCGGTGACAGCTGGCCTCTCGATCGCGGCAGGGCGGTTCTTGTCCTCAAGTGATACGGCCTCGGCCGGTGCCTTGACGGACTGCACCGCCGGCTTTTCGGAAAGCGAACCTTCTGCAATCGGCGGGTTCTTGATGGCCCGCGCAGCTGCTGGCGCCTTGGGAGCTGGCTTCGACGTGGCGTCCTCAGCGGCTTTGGTTGCCTTTACCGTGGACGGCGATTTGATCGCGGCATTGGTCGCCTCATCATGCGTCACCGGCTTGGCGGCATTCGACGGCGGGACGCTTGCGATCGCCGACGCGCCGGTCTTGGCAGCGCGTTTCGGTTTGGCTGCGCCATTGCCCTCGTTCAGCGACGTGAGCTCGCCCTGAGGCGCGGAGAAATGACGATCTATCTGTGGTCCGACAGGAACAGAAGCCCCGTTTCCGGCCTCGAATGCATCGATGATTTCTTCGAGGCGCTCCGGCGTCAGATCCTCGTAGGTGTCCTTGAACACCATGACCATCGGAGCATTAACGCAGGCGCCAAGGCACTCGACCTCTTCCCACGACAGCGTACCCGCCTCGTTGGTATGAAACGGATCGTGATGGATCTTGTGCTGGCAGACCTTCTTCAGATCTTCCGCACCGCGCAGCATACAAGGCGTCGTGCCGCAAACCTGGATGTGGGCGCGGGTACCGACGGGCTTTAGCTGGAACTGTGTATAGAAAGTCGCAACTTCCAGTACGCGGATCATTGGCATATCGAGCATGGTCGCCACATGTTCGATTGCAGCCCTGGTGACCCAGCCGTCCTGCTCCTGGGCGCGCATCAACAACGGAATGACGGCCGACTGCTCGCGGCCCTTGGGATATTTCTTGATAGCAAGTTTCGCCCAAGCGCTGTTTTCGCGATTGAACGCAAACGCTGCTGGCTGGACGTTATCTTCTGCGAGACGGCGGACGGACATTAACGATCAACCTCACCAAAAACGATATCGAGCGAGCCGAGGACGGCGGAGACGTCGGCTAGCATGTGACCACGGCACATGAAGTCCATGGCCTGAAGATGGGCAAACCCCGGCGCGCGCAGTTTGACGCGATAAGGCTTGTTCGACCCGTCGGAAACAAGAAACACGCCGAATTCACCTTTCGGCGCTTCAACGGCTGCATACACTTCACCCGCCGGCACGTGATAGCCTTCGGTATAGAGTTTGAAGTGATGGATCAGCGCTTCCATAGATCGCTTCATCTCGCCACGCTTTGGCGGCACGATCTTGGCGGAGGTGTTGGAAACGGGCCCTATCCGCTCCTTGCCAAGCAACTGGTCGATGCACTGGCGCATGATACGAACGGACTGGCGCATTTCTTCCATGCGGATCAGATACCGATCGTAGCAATCGCCGTTCTTGCCGATCGGAATGTCGAATTCCATTTCCGAATAGCATTCATAGGGCTGCGACTTGCGCAGATCCCATGCGGCACCTGAACCGCGAACCATGACGCCGGAGAAACCCCAGGCCCAGGCATCTTCCAGCTTCACGACGCCGATATCGACATTGCGCTGCTTGAAAATGCGGTTGGGGGTAATCAGATCGTCAAGATTCTTGACCGTTTGCAGGAACGGATCGCACCATTTGCCGATGTCCTCGATCAGCTGGTCCGGCAAATCCTGATGTACACCGCCCGGGCGGAAATAGGCTGCGTGCATGCGGGCGCCGCAGGCGCGCTCATAGAACACCATCAGCTTTTCGCGCTCTTCAAAACCCCAGAGCGGCGGCGTCAGCGCACCGACGTCCATGGCCTGCGTGGTCACGTTCAGCAGATGCGAGAGGATACGGCCAATTTCGGAGAACAGGACACGGATGAGCTGGCCGCGCTTCGGCACTTCGATGCCGAGCAGCCGCTCAACGGCAAGCGCGTAGGCGTGCTCCTGATTCATCGGCGCGACGTAGTCGAGACGGTCGAGATAGGGCACCGCCTGTAGATAGGTCTTGGCCTCCATCAACTTCTCGGTGCCGCGATGCAGCAGGCCGATATGCGGATCAACGCGCTCGACCACCTCACCATCCAGCTCCAGCACAAGGCGCAAAACGCCATGCGCCGCCGGATGTTGCGGGCCGAAGTTAATGTTGAAGTTGCGGACGCTGTGTTCAGTCATGGCTGGCTTCCCGGCAGGGTGCGTAAAGTGTCATCAGCGCTCTCAATTCGCCTTGGCCTTCTCATCGCCCGGCAGCACATAATCCGTGCCTTCCCAGGGGGACTGGAAGTCGAAGTTGCGGAATTCCTGTCTCAATTCAACCGGCTCGTAGACAACCCGCTTGACCTCATCGTCATAGCGAACCTCAACGAAACCGGTAAGCGGAAAGTCCTTGCGCAGCGGATGACCTTCGAAACCGTAGTCGGTGAGGATACGGCGAAGGTCCGGATGACCCGAGAAAAGCACACCGTAAAGATCGTAGGTTTCGCGCTCGTACCAATCGGCGCCGGGATAGACCGGCGTTGCCGACGGCACCGGCGTATCCTCGTCCGTCGCAACCTTGACGCAGATACGCAAATTCTGACGGGGTGACAGAAGATGATAGACAACGTCAAAACGATAAACACGCGACGGATAATCCACGCCGCTGATATCAATCAGCGAGATGAACTGGCACCGCGCATCGTTGCGCAGGAATGTCAGCGTATTGATGAGCTCGCCTGCCGCCACTTCAACGGTCAGTTCGCCATAGGCAATCTCGACGGACTTGAAGGTCAGGCCGGGCTTTTCTTTGAGGTAACTGGAGAGTTCGCTCAATGCTTCTTCAAACATCGCCCTGTCCTATCGCTCAATCGTGCCGGTGCGGCGGATTTTCTTCTGCAACATCAACACGCCATACAAAAGCGCTTCTGCGGTAGGCGGGCAGCCCGGCACATAGATATCGACTGGAACAACACGATCGCAGCCGCGCACCACCGAATAGGAATAATGGTAGTAGCCACCGCCATTGGCACAGGAGCCCATCGAGATCACATAGCGCGGTTCCGGCATCTGGTCATAGACCTTGCGCAGAGCCGGTGCCATCTTGTTGGTGAGCGTGCCAGCCACGATCATGACGTCCGACTGTCGCGGTGAAGCGCGCGGTGCAAAACCAAAGCGCTCGCCGTCATAACGCGGCATGGACGTATGCATCATCTCGACAGCGCAGCAGGCGAGACCGAACGTCATCCACATCAGCGACCCGGTGCGCGCCCAGGTAACCAGCGCATCAGCCGAGGTGACGAGAAATCCCTTGTCAGCGAGCTCGTTGTTGATCTCGCCAAAAAATGCATCGTCGGAACCAATAGGCTTGCCCGTATTCGGATCAAGAATGCCCTTGGGTTTCGGTGCAACGAGGGTGGTTTGGCTAGCGGTCAATCCCATTCCAGCGCTCCCTTTTTCCACTCATAGATAAAGCCGATTGTCAGAACGCCGAGGAAGGCCATCATCGACCAGAAACCGAACCAGCCGATCTTGCCGAAGGAGATTGCCCACGGGAACAGGAAGGCCACTTCAAGATCGAAGATGATAAACAGGATCGAAACGAGATAGAAGCGAACATCGAACTTCATACGGGCATCGTCGAAGGCGTTGAAGCCGCACTCATAGGCCGACAATTTTTCCGGGTCCGGCGCACTGTATGCGACCAAAAAAGGCGCAACCAACAGTGCCAGACCGATTACCAGCGCTACCCCGACAAAGATAACGATGGGCAGGTAGGAACTTAATAGCTCGTTCATGATCCGTCTTTTTCCGCCTTGTGAACTCAGGCTGACAAGAATGCCATGTTATGCACATGACTGCCACCAATACGCGACAGATCGCACCATCTTGGAAGTTGGTCCGATGGGGCGAGGGTTAGCGCGTTAGCGCCATGCGCGCAAGTGCAACAATCGCCGTAAAAATACTCATATTCTGCCGCCATTCCCAAGCGACCTTGCGCAAAAACCGCCAAAATCTGCATTTTTATCCCGTTTTCACGACAAAATGGCCCTGAATTGCTTTTTAGAATGATATTAATCTGCGTTGGGCTTCCGATGGGCTGTAGTTGCGAATATCTGACTGCGACATTCGGTCCTATAAACGATTTAAGCGGGAAAAGATGGACGCCCGCATCGTGGGGGACGGCACCCGCGTCTCAGCTCCGCTCCGCGCCATCCGCCCCATCAAACCAGAGGTATTCAAAGACCAGCAAGAGGCTCGAGGCTGAGCCGCTGGCCCTCTTCAGAAACCAGCCTATCCTGATAAGCCTTGCGGTCCAGCATCAATGACCACAGCGCTATCAAAAGCCCCGCCACAGCGAGCGCTGAGCCGACGTATGGCAGGTTCTGATAGGACACACCCCAGGTAAGTGCTGCGCCGCCAATCCAGGCACCGGACGCATTGCCAACGTTGAAGGCGCCCTGATTGAGCGTTGCCGCCAGGTTTGGCGCTTCATCGGCCGTTTCGACCACGCGCATCTGCAGTGGCGGCACGATGACAAAGGTCAGCATGCCCCAGAGGAATATGACGGTGATGGCTGCGACGGGGACGCCGGTGACTGCAGCGAAAAGCGCGTGAGTTAGCGCGACGGCAACAAGGGTGCCGAGAACTGTTGGCATCAGCTTCCAGTCGGCAAGTTTACCGCCAATGACGTTGCCCACTGTCATGCCCGCGCCAAACAGCAACAAAACCCACGTGACCGCCGATGTGGAAATGCCGGACACATCGGTAAGGATAGGTTTTATATAGGTGAACACGGCAAAGAGGCTGGCCGAGGCCAGCGCCGATATCAGCATGGCGAGCCAGACCTGTAATTTGCCCAGCACCTTTATTTCGCGGAGGATCCCCCCGCCCTTTGCTTCGTCCTTCGCTGCCGGAACAAGCAGGATGATTGCAACGACCGCCGCAACACCAATCGCCACCACCGCGAAGAAAGTGGCGCGCCAGCCATATGCCTCGCCGAGCGCTGTTCCGGCTGGCACCCCCAGAATATTGGCAAGCGTCAGGCCGGCAAACATCAAGGCGATCGCACTGGCGCGCTTGTGACGAGGAACAAGGCCCGCCGCCACGACTGAACCGATCCCAAAAAAGGCGCCATGGCCAAATGCGGTGACAATGCGCGCGATCATCAACATCCAGTAATTGGGTGCAATGGCGCAAAAGAGATTGCCGACAACGAACAGCATGGCCAGCCCGATCAGCACGGGCTTGCGTGGCAGCGATGCGGTGGCAATTGCTATGATCGGCGCACCGATAACCACGCCCAGCGCGTACCCCGTCACCAGCAAGCCTGCGTTTGGAATGGAGACACCCAGATCGGCCGCCACCTCCGGCAACAGGCCCATGATCACGAACTCGGTTGTACCGATGCAGAAGGAAGCTATGGCGAGAGCGAGAATCGGTAAGGGCATGGGAGGCAACCGCGAGTCTTGAGAAAAAACGATGCTGCATACGGTTGCAGAGTTTCACAAATGATTTTTGTGCAATGCAGCAATGCATTTATGATGGGAAAGACGGCTGCGACGACGACAAGTGTTCGGCTTTGTAAGCTCAAAGGGACTTGTACATGACCGTGGTCGAATCGAGACGATCTTCGAACGGGTCGCGGCAATATCCAGGGATAATGCCTGCAGTGTTGTAACCCAAAGATGCATAAAGCGGTTCGGCCTTGTCACCAGTGCGCGTATCCAGCGTGATCAGGCTCCGGCCCAATTGACCCGCAACGCGTTCAAGTTCGGCCATTATCACCTTGGCAATACCCTGTCGCCGGAAGTCGGGGTGCACCAGCAACTTGCGCACCTCCGCCCTATGGGGCTGATTGGGCGGTGTGTCGAAGTCCAATTGGCCCGATCCTGCGATCCTGTCGTTTTTGTACGCGACCAACAGCACACGCTTGCCGAGCCGGACCGCCGGAAGCACATTATTGCTAAAGAACGCGCGACTGTCGTCCACCGAGAACGGCAGCACAAAGCCAATGCTGGCTCCGTCATCGACGCAGGCACGCAGGAGTGCGCCAAGTTCGGACAGGTGGCTTGCGATGTCGTCTGCCGAGAAAATCGAAATGGTGGTTTGTGTATCGTTGCTCATGCTGCCTCACAGGATAAAGAGCACATATCTGGCTTTGGATTGTTCAGGAGTAGCAAAAGCGCTGGGACCAAAAAGCTGGTAACGCAGGCAGTCACCCGGCTGCAGATCAAAGGTTTGCTCGTCGACAGTGACTTGCAACTGCCCCTCGATCAGGAGCAGATGGTGTTCCAGGCCATGCCTTGGCGGATGGTCATATGCAATACGCGTGCCGGCTTCCAGGTCGCACTCAAGAACCTCGGCACCCAGTGTCTTGGCAGGCGGGGACACAGAGCGCCGCCGGAAGCCAATTTCCGCATCAACCCAGACCGGTTGCGCCTTTCGGCGGACAAGCGGAGCAAAATCGTCTTCGACCATGCGCATCAGCCGCGACATGGTCAGACCATAGGATGCGCACAGCTTGCCTAGCACGCTAGCCGTCGGGCTTACCTCAGCGTTCTCGAGCCGGGACAGCGTGGCGCGGCTGACATTGCTGCGCCGTGCAAGTTCGTCCAACGACCAGCCCCGTTCGTTGCGTAGGGACTTGAGACGTTGGGCAATCAGCCGATCAATGGCGGCGGTATCATCTGAGCAAGTGTTTTCCATATACGAGAAATTGTCTCATATATGGAAATGAGTCAAGAGATCAAAGAAGTGGAAGGGGCCGGATTAACACGGCTTACGAGCAGGTAAAATCATTGGCAGTTACGCTTGCCAGGCCAACGATCAACGTCACTCTGAAGTTGAACTGGATAGTTGTGCCCCGCCGACAGCGGAGTTTCATGAATTTGGCATGCGGGCCAGTGAGGAGATTTCATTGAGCCGGATCAAAAATCGGTTGCGACTGCATCTGCACGTCAAGGGCGGCGCATAGCAAAAGGCATCAGATGTATTCTGGAAATGGCGGCAAGTGCGCTGGGCACCACTATTCGCTATATCAAGCACTTAATATAGTTACTTGAGAGAAAAGTGGCGCGAGTGACGGGGCTCGAACCCGCGACCTCCGGCGTGACAGGCCGGCACTCTAACCAACTGAGCTACACCCGCGCACTTTCGTACCGAACTATTTGTCCGGCGTGAGCGGTCGTTTAAGGGGTTCGAGGGGGAGTGTCAAGCACAACCGAACATGAAAAATGCGATTGTGAAAAACTCTTCAAACAAATCATAAAAGTGTCGCATCCCCTCTTGCCATTATCGTTCTAAACGCATAAACGCTCCCCACGCACCCTTGCGAAGGGCGATTAGCTCAGTTGGTAGAGCGCTTCGTTTACACCGAAGATGTCGGGAGTTCGAGTCTCTCATCGCCCACCATTTTTCTCAATAAAATCAACTACTTATGGTGAACGCCCTACCCTGCTGTGTAGCAGTTTTGTGTGTGTTCCATGTGTAGCATGATGAGAGCAACAAGCGTCATCTCTTATCAGTTGCACCCTGCAAAGCCGCCTCCCAGAAGCGATCAGCCTCTTTTCGATGCATTTTTTCGAACTCTTTAAGTGAAGTATCCACCCCCTTCACTGCCAGAATCGCTGCGTTCATAACGTCGCGCGCGGTATCAACCAGCACAAAAAGATTGTCATAGGTGGGAAGCTTTCGATCCGGCACTTTCATAAGGTGATGCGCTATTCGGTAATCACGCAATTGCTTCAATTTCGCGATGGCGTGTCGGCCACGTCCAGTAGTTGATAACGAATGGTATGCCCTAATCGCGCGATCGATCGCTTTCTCACAATCTCGAACATGCATTGATTCCAGCTCCATACTTGCGGGCGTCCAAACGCGAGCACGTTCGATTAAGGCATCCTTACATCGCTTTTGGCGCAAGAGACGAATAAGCAATGGGATAGAGGCAACGTCCCTCTTATTTGGATGAGTGAGCTTCCTGCCTTTATCGAACATTCGCGACACAGTGACTGCGAGGGTCAGCATCATGCTTTGAGCAACGGCATTGTACGTCTCAGCGCCATGATACGGTCTGTCTTTGTCACTGATGACAAAGGCGTTTGCAGCTTCCATCGACGCCTCGATCCAGAGCGCCGACTTCACGTCTTCCTCAAGTCGTGTGGTCATGTCGTTCACGCGGCCAAGGGCTTCGCCTTTGGTGATCCGGACGGGCTTCTTCTTCTGCTTCTTGCACATGACCATCCTAACCGAATACACGGTGCAATAATTGATTGAACAACGGGATTTCAGCCATGAACTTGCTGTAGGCTAGATAGGAACCACCCAATAGGCAAAACGCGGATATCAGGCCAAACCCAATTCCGGCCCAGAATGTGATAGTGATCCATTTGTTGCTGGGGTGATCATAGTCTGGCCATCCATTCCCCGAGTGCAACATAGCCGGATCGACGCGCTCATAAAACGCATAATGCAAAGACCAATTGATCCAAGTGACAAAGCCACACAAGAGCGCAGTCAGTACACCACCAATCGAGCACCAAAAGGTGGACGGCAGTAGCAACATGGAAAGTCGTTCATTACTAGCAATGAACGCTAAAGCTCCACCGTGTATTAAGATCAATGTTGCGATCAACCACTTGCCATAATCACCTTGAAGTTGAAAGGTTACCTTCTTTGCCTCTTGGTATTGTTGATATCGCAACTCGCGCGCCTTCCACTCGAAGGCTTGCTGTAGTTCATGTTGAGATGGTGGCAGTTGCATTGAAGTCTCCTAGCTCACGATTTTGAGAAACGGATTCTCCGGCCCAAGATGCATGGGCCGGAGAAGACTGCTAGAGACCCAGTTCAAACTGTTCCGGTGGTGTGTCGGGGAACCGCTTGCCGGTTTTGACTTCGCTTACACGACCCTGATTGATTTCGAGTCGGGCTGCTATGTCATGCTGCATTACGTTCTGCGCGAGTAATGCCTTGATGCGCGCAGCAATTTTGTCGGTCATCTTGGGAGAATGACGACGAGGCTGTGGACGAAGTGGCTCCATGGGCCTACTTCTCCTTCTCTTGCGGCAGACCGTCTTGCTCGAAAAGAAAGAACGCGTTACCGTCGCTGGTGTTACGGGGAAACGAATAGACGCTTCCTTCTTTCCGAGTGACCCGCTGACGACTGCCAAAGTTGCGATTGCAGGTCATTTCCATTCTGAAGCCGGTTTGCGCGGGAACGCATGCCGGCTTCAGTAGTTCACGTGACGAATCACGCTTCAATCAATCTAACGACTGAAACCGGCATTTTGCTAGTGCTTATCAAGTGTTATCCCACGCTAGACACAGAAAGCCTGCGAAATGATCGATAGCGGGAATCACGATATTTGCGGGTTGGCAAGCAATTTAAAAAGTTGTTTGCGATTCTTTTGAAGCGATTAATCGTTGAGGCTACTTGGCCGCAACGGCGCTGCGCCAATCGGCCGACTCAACGATGGAGCAATATTGTTCGAAGGAGGATATGCTTTGGTCAGTATGTTCCACTGAGTAATATTCATCCTTCCGCGTCTGAAGAACTTCGGAACGCGCGTGTTCAAGGTCGCAGTTAAAGATATCAATCATCGGGGCAGGTTCGCGGGTTTTGTCCGTGTTCAATAAAAAGCCCGAATCTGCCACCGCTTCACAAAGTCCCGCGAACGAGGTTTCCAGCAATGCCTTGTCGGCACCAGAAAGGCAGATGTCGTCCATATAGATAGACCGGGTGATTTGAGGATCGAGATTGCGCAGAAAGATGCCGATCGGTGATAGCGCCACCACCAGAGTAGCAACTATCGGCGATTGCACAAATCCATATGGCACAACGTATCCGCCATCATCATAGGGATTTTTGACCGTTGACCATTTAGCGTAGTACTCGGGTTTGTTGATGCCAATTTCCTTCAAAGCACGTTTGACGCGATTTCTTTTGACACTGTAAAAAAATCGCTCGATATCTACTCGGCAGAAGAACTTGTTGGCTCGATGGTCGTGAAGGGCCTGGATATGAGCGCCTTCCCGAAAGTGATAGTTGAAGTCAGCAAATTGATACGTGTCTTCGATCTTGGTTTTCAGCTTCTTGCCTAATTTACGTCCGAAATCGTTAGGCGCGTAATAGGGCTTGCCGTTCTTCCAATAAGAATACTCGAAGTTCTCGAATTGATGCACCATAGTTGACGACCTTGCTGAACAGATCATATGCAACACTGACAACCTTCAGAAGAAGGAGGCAGAGCTTCAAGACCCGCTCAGCAAGGCGCAAGTGATTCGACTTTTTCTTCATCGAGACACCCTCCATGCTAGACTTCGGCAACCAGCAGCTCTAATCACAAAGAGCAGTCAACTGAAGGAAACTGGTATTCCCGAAGCTGCACATGAGGTGTTCCCGTAGGAATACTCAAGGTCAGCCCGCGAGCGCGGTTATCGCCAAAGTCGCGAAATACATAGGGACAACTTTGAATAATTACAATGGCAGTTGAAGCCTGTTGCGGTTCTCCCATACGGGAAAGACCGCCGGAGCGGTCTTTCATTGTCGTAGCGATCTAATCAGCGACGTTCTAGTCCTTCGCCGGCCATGGGGTGATCATTGAAAGAACAGCTGGGGCTTTGAGGTTAGCCGGCGTGAGTGAAGCCATGTAGGCGCGGTTCATCTTCCGGATCGACCCAAGGATGTTTTCAGACTTCGGCAAGCGCGAAAACTCCTCCGGAGTCAGTTCCTTACCGTTCACAGCGAACTTGATATCAGGCTCCCCGCACATCATGCGAGCGCCTCGTTCAATTCGCCCATGAGCGCCGTCATATCATCACCGTCAGGCGCTTCAGCGCCGAATTGTCTCAATTCGTCGCGAACAATTTCTTTCTCCTCCCAAGAGAGATCATCGAAGCTTTTAGCCTCATTGTATGGGAAGTCTTGGGGTGGGGTTCTATCAGACATATTGCCTCCTAAAGTGTCTGTAGGAGCTGGATTGTCCTACCTTCAAGTTTATAGCGATGACGGGCCGGCGTGCTCCGCGATATTGTGCGACATTTTGACATTCAAAGTTCGCGCGCCGTACTGAGTTTCAGGTTCGCGCGTGGAATGATCGGCGCTTCGCACTCTTCCTTGATATCGTCCGGCCAAATGTCCGCAATCTCGCCGAGGGCAACGACGATATGGCTGCGAGCGTCCAGCATTCCGGACGGTGATGACTGAAGGGCTGCGACAAGGCGCTCGTAGGCTTCGCGGGGTATGTAGTGGCTCATTTGAGTAGCTCCGTTGATGTTGAACGGTGCTTTTATGAGTCATCGCGGAATCGCTGTAAAGCGGATAATTCAATGAAATCAATCAGTTAAATCAACTTTGATTTACTATTTTTGCTAACCCATTGGCCGGACTCGATTTAAGGTGCGACATTCTGTCGAAACTGCTTGTGATCACGCTCTGCAATCTTCCGGAGGTTGTTCGATATGAATGTGACCTTGTTCGTCATGAGCCGTTCGGCTGCATCGTTACCGGCCTTGTTCAGATATGCCGCCCATCCTAAGCCGTCGGTAAGACTCCTAAAGACGCACTGGCGCGATGCAGCCTTTCCGGAGCACTTTCCACCCGCGCGCATAAGAACGCCTTTCAGTGACTCGATATGAGTCTTTGACCGATCTTGCGGCTGAATAGCACCGTGAAGATGCAATACGCCGGAGGGTGAGAATTCCAAGGTGAAGCTGTAGGGAAGCACCTCGTTAAAGGCGTTCGTCATTTCCTTGCCAATGTAGCGCGCAATCTGGTTCGCGGGATCGACGTGGTTCAAGAGCATCCTCTCTCGGGCCGGCGAAAGCTTCAGTGTGAAAGCCAAACCCTCACGCCGTCCAAGAGCTTCGAAACTGGCCGCGAGCTTTTCATGCTGCCAGAGGTGACGCCACTGCTTGACGTAAGGGTCCGGCATTCCGACGACGGCTTGTTCCAGAGCTTTGGTACGCTTGGGTGATCGCGTGACGGGCGAATGAATGCGTCTGGTAGAGGGCGAATAGAAGGGTGAGAGAGGTAGTGTGTGTAGAGGGGTGGTTGGTACTACTACACAAGGTCCGCCGGAAAGCCGCGTAACAGATTGATCAGACTCGCCAATCGGCTGTTTCGCGGCCTTCGATTTTGACACAATATTGGCCGATCGAGCATCGCCGTTTCGCTCTGCGATAATCTCAAGAATGCGACCGTCTAGCAGCGGTGAATTAGGGTAGCGCGGCAGCGGGCCAGATGCGCTTTTTTTCCGCGATTTGTGCGGAATATCGAGGCACCCCATCGAAGTCTTGCTATAATACACTCTAGTCACTCCACGTGATGAAATAGTAAGCCAATGACCCCGTATGTGTCCTTCAACCAGCACGTACGGGGTTTTCTTTGGTTATAGCGTTTGGAAGTCGGCGTGCTTCGCCAATTTCGAATTATCTTCGCAACATGCCGCCGGGGCGGCGCTGATTTTGAAGCTCTTCCGCCAAAATAGCCTTGACCGTAGTCCGGACTTCACGAGCCGTTTGGTTCGCTAGATCGGCGTTTTGCTGGGGTGTGCCGCCGCTCGCGTTGACTGTGACATTAGTTGTCAGGCTGATACCGGGATTGTCGTTGGATGCGCGAGGATGATTGTTGTTCACGCCGGAAAGCTGCGGACGTGGCAACGAAGGCGGCGCGAAGTTCGGCGCTACCAAGCCGCCATCCGCGTAGCCACGGTGCAGGCGCTCAAGGTTCGCAAGGCCAATCCGGCTCACGGCTTTTTGGCTCATGACATATTCGCCGCGATGCACCACGCCAGCCGGTTCATACTTGCCGCCGGGGCCGGTATAACCGCCATCGGCAAATCCAAAGATCGCGCCAAGGATGCCGGTGCCACCTCCGAACAAACCGCCAAGCGGTCCCTCGCCAAGCAAAGCGGCTTGAGCGAGAGCGCTGATCAAAGAGGATAGCAACTGCTGCACGGCCTGTTCTGCTGTCGTCGCGCCGGTAAGAACGCCGGTCAGGACATCAGTGAAGCCTTGCGCGATAAATTGCTGCGCATCCTTCATCTGTTCCATGCGCTCTTGAGATTTGCCGGTCGCATCGTCCAAGCGCTGCGTTTCGGTGATCTTGGCACGAATGCCAGCCAGTTCTTGCGGGGTCAGGGTGATACCGGCGCGGCGCGCTTCTAGTTGGCGCTGATACACGGCCAATTCGATTTGCTGCTGCGATTGCGTCATGCCGGAGATGGATTGCTCGAACTTCGCGAGGTCCAAGCCCTCTTGTACTGACAGATTAAGGCTCTTACGAGCGTCATTCTGCTGCTTGAGCAAGTCGATTTGCTTCTGCTGTGCAGGCGTGTTCTCAAGCTTCTGTGGCGCTGTAGGCGTGCCGGAATAGGCTTCACGGATCGTGGAATCATCAACGCGGCGCAAGCCCTCCCATTCGTTCCGGAGTGCATCGGGATCGTTGCCGCGACGGCGCATCAGCGCGCGCGCAATTTCGTCCTGGGTGTTCTCATCAAACATGCGGTCGCCGGTCAAACCAAGCTGACTCATCATGTCTCGTAGCGTGCCGCTGGTGATCTGGTAGCGACCTAGCGCGGATGATCCTTTCCCATTGCCGTAAAGCGCACGGTTCTCAGGCGTCCGCATACTGTCTTGCAAGGCGAGGATTTCAGTAAGCGTCATGCTGGTGAGATTGCGTGCGCCGCCTGTCCACCGGCCATAATCGAGAGTCTCATTATATCCGCGACCTTTATCAGTGCCTTCCGCCGCGCCGATAAGGGAAAGCATATCCTTATGACTGCCGAACGTCGCGGCGGTCTTGGCGCGGTTCGCGGTGTCGGTTGCCGCGCGAACTTCCGACATTGTGCGCGCGTTCTTGACGGCCTCCCGATAAGCGGTATCGATCGCATCATTCTGTGCAAGCGTATCGAGCTCGGCTTTCAATTCCGGAATGAATTTCTTGAGGTCGGCAAGGGCAGTTTTGAAATTGGTTGCCGCTGTTACATTGCCATTGAAACCGCTGGAGAGCGAACGGGATGCATCCGATAGCGAACGCATTGCCGTTTCCATATCAACGGTGCCATTCTGAAGCTGCCTGATTTCGCGGTCGAGCGCTTCCACGTCCTGCCGAAGCTTCGGCAATTGAAGCATGCGGCCTTTTTCGCCGGTTGCTTCAATAGTTGCGATGGACTCAAGCAGCTTCCTCCGTCGCTCCAAAGCACGCTCAAGCGTCGCTTCGTCGGACAAGAAATTGTCCCGGGCGGATGCGACATAGCCATCGCCTTTCAATTTGCTGATCGTGAGGATGATCTTTTCGGCATAGCTCACGGAATCAATAGCGGCCTTTTTCGCATAGACGCGAACGTTCTGCCAAAGCGTCTCGAATTCTGCATCGATCTTCTTGGCCGCTTCGATCTGCTCATTGCTAAATGTCGCGGCCTCACTACGAAGCTTCCGAATCTGCTCAACAGAAAGTCCTAGCACCTTGGCAAGCTGTTCCGCGCCGGTTCCTCCGAACACTTCATCCAATACGCGCGTTTGTCCGGCGCTATCCAATTGCTGAAGCTTGCCGATAATCTCATCAAGGAAGCGGTTAGGATCACGCAACCGCTCGGCAACGTCAGCGGCGGAATAGCCAAGGCGCTTAAATGCGTCTTCCGCCGAACCCTTGCCGGTCTTGGCAAATTCATCGCCGCGAATATTGAGTTCCTTCAAGGCGTCGGTAACGCCGTCAATGGTCGCGCCGGTCGCCTTGGCGACGTATGACCATTGCTGCCAGACCTGCGACGGCACGCCAGCTTTTCGGGCCTCGCGGTCCACTTCCGCGATGCTGCCGGCAATCTGGGTTACAGCGGTTGCGGTTGCGGCGATAGCTGCCGTTGCAATTCCTCCAGCCATGAACGGCTTGAACAGGTTTTCCAGTCGCTTGTTAATGCCGTTACCGGCATCAGCCATGGTCTTTTCGATGCGTTGCGCGTTCTGTTTCGCTCGAGCTTCCAACTTGTCAAACGATTGACCGCCGGCCTTCAGGGCTTGCGCCATGTCGCGCTCGAATTTCTTCGGGCTTGCCTCTAGGGAAACAATTAGTCTTTCTTCATCAGCCATAGCTATTCCTTCACGCCGCGCTCATCAGGCGGTCAAACTCTTCGGGGTCTAGATCGTGGATCGATCCAGTTGTTTCGGCGTTGCAAGCGCGGCTCACGGCCATAGCGGCGGCAACAGCGCCATCAATGCGATTATTGTTCGCGGCCTTGTGCATCCGGACTAAGCCGGTATCTCCGCGCGACGCGACTACGCTATCGAAGTGATGTCGTAGAACCGGATGGCCGTTATGCCGGATCTTGAAACCGTTCACAGTACGTTCAAGATCACCGATAGCCGGGGCCATGGTGAGCGGGCCTTGACGCATTGCGAATGCCGGCAAGCCTTCATCAACAAGGTGCTGCATAACGCGCTGCGCTAGGTGCGGATCGAATGCGATTTCCTGCACATTAAAGTCCGCACAAAGCTCGCGAATTTTATCTTCAACGATTTCCGGCTCAATGATCGGGCCATCAATGGCGGTGATCAATTCGCCATCCTTCCAAGCGACATACGGCACGTTATCCTTCGCCGCGCGCGCCTCTAGGTCATCGCCGGGAACGAAAAACCAAGGGTGCACCATGATCCGGCCATCGTCATACCGCCAAGCCGCAACTACGGCGGTCAAATCGCCGTTCCTCGAAAGATCGACGCCAAGATAGCAAGGCAATTCGCCAAGTTCCGTTGGAAATTCGTCAAGGTCTAGATCGATCTTTCCTTGATCGTAGACGTTCATGTCGAAGAGCGGATCACGGCTACTAGCCTGCCAAACGTTCAATTTAAACTGTTTGAATTCGTAGCGGGCTTTAGGCCGGTGTTCGGATTGCCGCGCCGCCTCACGCATTCCGTTAATATCAGGGAAGCCGTAAGCGAGGCCGGGATTGACGCGGTGCCAAAGGACCTCATCCCGCCAATCGTCCTTTTCAGCGGCTTCAAAGATGATCGGAAGGTAACTCTCGTCTTCAACTTCGCCGGTCGCAACCTTCCGGGCATATTCGTATTCTTCAAAACCAAGCGTGCCTTGTCCGCGTCCGGCGGTCGTGGCGATCACCATTAGCGTGTTGCTGATCTTTGCCATGCCGGAACTAAGTGCTTCGTATAGGTCGCGCTTTTTCCAGTTGTGAATTTCATCAATGAGTACGAATGAGGGCGTCCTACCGTGCTGAGCCGCGCCGTCGCTGGAGACGGCCTGCAAAACTACGCGCTGCTTCTTGTAGGTGATCCGCTTCGCGCCGTTCGTGGCGTCATTGATCCGCGTTGCGTCGATCAATCGCTTATCCATTCGGACGATATTAGCGGCCTCGTTGAAACCTACGCCAGCTTGCTCGCGATCGTTTGCAGCAAAGATCACCTGTCCAGCCGGGATATGCTCGGGGCCAATGGTGTGCAAAAGCGACAAGGCGGCGGCAAGACTGGTTTTGCGATTGCCACGCGGAATCATGAAGAAAACTTTGGTGACGATGCGCCGGCCATCCGGATGACGCGGACCATAGATCGCTCTGACAATCCGTTCCTGCCATGGGTAAAGCTGGAAAGCGGACTTCGATGCGGTGCTATTCGGATGCTTCAGGCGGCGCAGAAATTCAACAGCGCGCTCGCCATACCCCAAAGGGTCGGCGATTGGTGTGCCGTCAAAAAGCCATTCCGGATAGCTGTTTCTGGTCATTACGCGACTTCCAAGGGGTTATCGTCGTCTTCATCTTCGGTCTGTCCCTGTACGCGTGCGCGTGACGTTGGCGACAAGCCATATTCCGCTGCAAGCTGTCGGGCGGTCTGCATTGCGCGGTTCTGCATTCCGAAGAGAACTTTGTCAGGTGGGCCGCCGGTTGCCCGAAACAGGTCTTCAATTTCGCGGATATGACCACGCGCAACGCAAAAATCTTCGATGCCGCCAAGATCGGCTTTCGTAATGATCCGGTCTTCGATCAGGCGCGGCATTACGCGCTTCCATTCCGACTTTGCGTAAGTGGTGAAATACTTCGGTGCCGGTGGTGCTTTGGTGAGCGGATCGCGGTCGCGTGTAAGCGCCGGCTTCACGCCGCGTAAGTGCGTCATGTCGAGGCCGTTGCTTTCAGGATAAGGCCGCGCCGTCTGCCAATCTCCGTAATCTCTTTCAGGTCGTAGGGCGTTCCGGAATAGGAAACGCGGTCGGCTGTCGTGAGGCCGGCAAAGTAGTGCATATGGAAAAGGGTCGTGCCGCTTTCCTCTTCACCGAAGCCGGTCAAAAGCTCCGTCGCGGACTTCTGAATAAGGGCGGCGCGAACCGTGGCGAGGGGTTGCCATTGCTCTTTGACCGAACCGGATGGTTGCACCACTTTGGTAAGGCGTTCGAGAATGATAACGCGGTCGAAATTGCCGGGACGGGTCATGATTATTCCTTCCACCGAATGACGGCTTCAAGGCTCAGAACGCCGTGCGTGTAATCCTTCGTCGGGTCCGGGTCTTTCATCCAGCGAACAGACGATTTTTGTAGTTCATCGATAGCGAAGGCCTCCGGATTTGGGATATCGCGCAACGCATTCATGACGGCAAATCCGATAGATTTAGCCGTATCCTCGCCGTTTTCGATAGCCCAGATATGAGCGTCAACGAACACGCGAGCCTGATATTGACTGCCGGCGGCATATCCCAGGAATTGCGTTTGAACGTCCGCAAGCATGATGCAAGGGAAGTTAGCGGGTCGTGTCGATCCGGCTAAGATCGATGACGCGGAAACAAGGGCCGTCACGTTGATGTCGTTGATTAGACGCGTGCGGATGGCAGTGCGGAAAGCTAGAGAAGGCTCAATCATGGCTGTTTCCAAACGTCTTTGATGGCCTTGCGACCGGCGCGACTACGGCGGTTTTCCATGCGCTTCCGGAGAAGCTTCAAGGCAATCCAGAAAAACGGCTGTGCTTCGGCTTCTTTGGTGCCGTATTCGACAAGGTGGGCGTAACGAACGCCGCTATCTCCGGCGGTGACAAGCACTTCCAAGGGGCCGGCAACGCGTGAACCTCCCGGCTGGGAATATGCCGGGGTTGCTTGGTTCGGGCCGGTTACAGCAATCGATTCCTTCAACGCGCCAGTATCCTCAGGCGCAATTCGCTTCTGAAGGTTCGCTAATTCAGTCGCGGACTTCTCATTTGCAGGCACTACGGCCTTCACATAGGCCTCCGGCATACGCATGATCTTGGCTTCCAGCCGGTTGAATTGTGCTGATTTCGCCATTCTAGAATACCCATTCACGATAGGGCCGGATCATATCCAGCAAGCCGAAGGGCAATTCGTTGGCGCTATCGCCAATAAGTACAGCGAAACGGTTCTCATGAAGGTGTGCTGCAAGCTGCAAGACGCCTTCCGTAAGGTCTGCCGGCATAGGTTCGAAGCTGGAGAGAGGCTTACCCAGAAAATTCTCAATCCAAGCTTCGGCGGCGTTCAACTTGTGCTGAAGCAAGTCCGGATCGGCGTCAATTCCCATCAAATCAAGCTGCGCCGCAAGCAGGGAAACAGGTGTAATGCTCATTGTGATTTTGCCTTTTCAGAAAAAGTTATTTCGGGAGTCTCTTGTAAAGTGCTCCCCGCGCCGGTCCCCTGAGAGGCCGGAAAATTGGAGACTACCCCCGGTGCGGTGTTATCGTTCGCATTTGCTGGTTTGCGAACGCCCATAGCGATTGCTTCGACTGGCGAATGACCGCTGTTCATTCGACGATAGATCGTCGCGGTTTGAACACCTAGCTGTTCCGCCCACTCACGGATGGTGAGTGATTGACCGTTGTAGGTGATCCTTTGAGCCACACGGTTCGGTAAACGTTCGCTACCAGCTTTAATTGCTGCTTCGTATGATCCAAGTCTCTTCTTTCGAGCGAGCAACGCGGAAGACGTTAGTCCCAAATGCCGAGCCCACATATCAATGGACATGGTGAGACCATTGACAGTGTATTGTCTCGCGGGCCTCCCAAAGACCCCAAGCGAGTTCTTAATGTTGGAACTGAAGTTCCCGGCAGGCGCTTTGCCATGAATGAATTTTAGAACGCGGTTGCGTTCGGCCTCGCGCTTTGCCTTTGCATATGCAAGTGCGCGTTGAAGTGCATCTGCACTGTCACGTTCGAATTCTTCCCGGTCGATACGTTGGGCGGGTGTCATGCCTTGGCCCTCTCTTCCCGCTGCTTGTGCCGGTTGTGACAAGGCAGGCAGAGCGGTTGCCAGTTGGCGCGGTTCCAGAAAAGGCGCTGATTGCCCTTATGCGGCTGGATATGATCGACGCATTGCGCGGGCGCGCCGCACCTGCAAATGGGGTGATGCCGGAGATATTCGGCGCGGGCTTTCTGCCACTCATTATTATAGCCGCGTTCGCGTGCGCTCGGGCGCGTTAGATCGAAACGGGCTTTACGCTCGCGATCCTGCTTGGCTTGGCAGGTGCAGCGAACGCCGTGCGCGACGATCTTACCGCATGAGCAAAGATGGGGCGGTCGGGCCATTATTTGACCCTCGCAACGCTGCCGTGCTTGGCGCGAAGCTTTGCAATCCCGGCGCTCACTTCCTCCGGAGAGATTTCCTCAAGCGGATCGTAAGGCGCCGACGGCTTGTCGGCTGTGTCGCTGCCACTGTGGATATTGTGAAGCAATTCGATGTGTGCATCACGAGCAAGCATGATTTCAGCCGGCGTGCTGTTCCACACTGTTTCAGGCGTCCAATGAAGCCAGCCGGTTGCATGTGCAAAAAGCTGGTTAAAGCGCTCTTCAAGCGACAATTCAGGGCCGGACGTGGTTACGGTCGATTTGGATTTCATGGGTTTGGGTTCATGATTGAGGCCGAATGACAGGATCAGAAACTCGTAAAGTGCAGGGGCCAGGTTCTCGATTACCTGAGCGCCGTCGCGTTCGATCATGTCATTGAGAAATTCGCGTACTGCAATTTCATCTGTCGAACCAAGCGCGGCGATATCATAGACAATCCCTAAATTGCAGTCGAAAACGCCGCGCGCGAGTTTGTCATAACCGTGCTTCTGTTCAAGAATATATGCGGCTCGCAACGAAGGGCGCAATTCAATGCGCCGGTCGTCATGTGCGAGCATGATAGCTTCTGATACGAGCCGCATATTCGTGGTTACTTACGCGGCGATCTTCAATTTGATGAACCGGTCAGGATGCGTCACGTCTGCACCCACGCGCTTGCGGGCGTGGAAACGAACCTGTCCCTTACCAGCGAGCGTATAAGGGTCGCGAAGTGTCGAAAGACCTACGCGGTCAACAATGCGATAGCCGGACAAGTCACCGAACAGGATCGGATACTTGCCAGCGCCGATATCATCCATATCCGGCATTTCAACGATAGGACGGCCAAGCAGGGTAGAAACGCCGCCTGCGGTGATCGGATCAAGTACAAGGTAGCGGCCTGTTCCGTCTTTCCACTGGCGGATTGTGCCAAGCGTGTTGCGGTTCATCAGCCAAACACCGTTCTGCGCGTGTGTCGTGGCGATCTGGTGATACATCGCAATAATCACGTCAGCCGGATTGCTTGTTGGAAATGACGCGGCAACGCCGGTCTTAATTTCCTTTAGGCCAGTAGCAGACATGATGCCTTTTGGCTGGCCAACGCCGGAGCCTTTGACGAACGCGAGGCCTTCGGTCTTGCCGAAAGATTCCGCGTAGTCAGCCAGAAGTTCGCCTTCAAGGCCGTAAGCGTTATCTTCAAGCAACTGATTGGAAACGTCGGTGAATGTTGCCAGTTCGAAAGGCGTGAGCGAAACCTGTTCAAAGGTCATGCCGCTTTCGGTGCGATCTTCGGTTTCACCTACCCACGTTGCCGCGGTGCCGCTGACGCGGCGAGGATACTTAATCGACTCTGACGAAATGCTGATAACGCGAGCATAGCTGCGGATCGGAGAATATTCGTTCAAGAGCTTGATAAGCTCGCTGCCGAATTCTTCCGGTGCCAGATAGCCGCCGTTTGCATCGGTCGATACGGTGAGCGCCTTCACCTCTTCAGGCGATGCGCGTTCAATGCCGCGCCGGAGATACGACACAAACGCCTTGCGTTCGGAGTTGTCATTTTCTGCGGTCGGATGATTGTTATTGTCAGCCTTCGGGCGGTTACTCTTGGCCTCCAGCTTGTCCAGACGCGCCTTCATTGCGTCGAACGCCTTCAGATCGATGACCGGAGCGGCCTTGTCTTCAGTCTCAACTTTCATTTCGTTTTCCATATTCAGGTTACTTTCATTGTTTGGGGTTGCCGTGCCATCGGCGGCTTTGACAGAAGTGATTTGTGCGGCCGGATGGCACGGAACCGCGACAACTGAAATTTCGTGAAGTTCGGCGGCGGTGATCGTGCGTCCGCCGCCTTTGCGCGATGTTGCTTTCTTGGTCATGAAGCCGATTGAAAGGCCGGTTGCGGCATTGGCCTTGATCATGGCGCGCACTTCATTGGCGCGGACTACCTGATCGATCAGAAGGCGACCTTTGACGATAAGGCCTTGCGCCGTTTCGGTGATGCTGTTCCAAGTGCCGATCACCTGAGAATGATCATGTGCAAATAGCATTGGCAGATTTGCCGGCGTGGTGATTGCACCTTTGGTGATCATGTCGCCTACGCGGTCGGCTTGATCAAAAATCCATGCGGTGCCGGTAACTTCTCCGGCGTCGTCAATGGTAATGGCGGCTTTGGTTTCGAGAAAATCCATTATGCGGGAACCTGTACTAATGCGTCATCGATGGCGCTTTCGGCGCTCACTTCGGTTTGTCCAATTTCGTCCTGGGGGATTGTTGCCGGAGCTTCCTTGCGACCGGTCCAAACGTTTTCGAGCAACGTGAAGGCGAGAGGAATTAGCTCTTCAATCGGCGTCGGCTTGGCGTAGGTCTCGATAAGGCTATGCGCTTCACTAGGGGAAGTGCCGCCGCCGATCAGGCCTAGCCGGATCGTTTCGAGAAGATCAGCGAAATGAAATTCGAAGGCGAAAACGCGCTTGTAGAATGCGCCAATGCCTACGCCGGTCTTTCGCTCAAGTTCGAAAACCATTTCAGGCGTGAGTGTGAACGCATGTTCAGCGTCACCGAAGAAAGCGACATGCTTATTCATTTCGCGGCTTCCTCAACTAGAAAAGCTTCCTCCGGAATGTCGTCAAAGAATTCCTCAACGGCGTCTATTAGCACTTTGCGAAGCTTCGGCTTGAAGGCCTCAAGCGCGTCTGCGAGCGTCTTTTCGAAGGCGGCTTGATCGAACTTCAGGACAATGGTTTCGCGGTCACGCATTAGGGGTCGATTCCTTGATAGGGGCCGGAAGGGCCGGCGTAGGGTTGATGTGCGGATTTGCCAGTTCGTCGCCGCCTTCCATGGCCGGAAGGTTCATTGCGGCGCGGGCTTCGTTCGGCGTCATGACGCGAGCGGCGATCAACTTGCTAAAGTTGTCGGCGCGTGCGGCGCTGTCGGCCCGCATAAGATCGTCAATGACGAACTCGCAAAAATATTCGTCCCGCTCTTCATCATTGAACAGAACGAGATTGTACGCGTCCTGCCATCGGTCTAACCAAGGTCGGAGACACAGTTGAAGGAAGCTTGCTCCCATCTGTTCGGCGTTTGACCATGTGGCGCGGGATAGTTCGAAAAGCATGTGCGGCGGAATGCCAAAAGCGCGGGCAATCTCGCGGATTTGTTCGGTGCGCATTTCAGCGAATTGCGCGTCTGTCGAACTCAAGGCCAATTGCTGATATTTATAGCCGCCGTCCAAAATGAGCGGATCGCCGTTGTGACCGTTCGCGAACGCTTTGCGCCACCCGGAAAGAATGTTGCGGATTGCATTGGTGCCGGCTTCATTAGCGGGCGTCGTGGTTTCCTTGTAGAGCATCGCCGCAGGACGTGCGCCACCTGCGAACAATTGCGCGGCGTGCTTCTCTAGGACAATTGCAAGAGCAATAGCTTCGCGAGCACTTCTAACCGGGGCAATGTCACCGAAGGCCGGAATGTGCAGAATATCGGAATAGTGATAACGGGTTTGGGTTTTACCCTTCACCTTGCCGGAATGGAAATAAGGCTCGCCGGTATCCTGATCGATGACGATTTGAAGTGTTCCCGGCAAGAAACGGGTTAGTTCAAAGGCGTTGCCATTGACGCGGTTCACATAGGCAAAGCCATAGCCGTAGGTGAGCGCGTCGGCTGTTAGCTGCTCGCGGAGCTTCCCGGCTGAGGTCCAGTCATTCGCGAAACGGTGAACCAGCTTATAGGCCGGATGATCGTTCGCTTCTTCCTTACCGTCATCGGTCTTGCGATAGACCTTGCAGGGAAGCGAACCAGTATTTTCTGAGATAATGCGGACGGCCTGAAGAACTGCTGGAACATGCAACGCTGAAATGGGTCCGACTGAAGGTCCGGCTGTGGTAGGGCCGGAACCAAATAGAGCGAAGGCTTCAGCACTATTGAGGGGAAAAGCTTTCTGTTCAAACGAGGGCTGCGAACCAAGGCCAAAGAGGCCGCTTAATCTAGACTTTACTGACACAAAACATTCCTTAGCGCATCACATAAGAATATTGTCTCATGCGCTAGGAATCTATTCAACCAGAAAGTGTGTAAAGTTATTAAGAAATCTTGGTAACTTTACAGAATTACTGGAAATTTCCGCATTTCTTCTGCCAATGCTGGTAGCATAGCATCTGACTTTCCATATAGAGCGCCAGAGCCGGCCATTGCGCGACCAGTGATGTAATATGCAGCCTCTTGGCTCAGCTTGCCAAAGCGCAAATCTTCGAAGAGATGCCGGAAGCCGTGATTAGGTGCCGGACTGTTTTCCTTCCTGCCGGTCATAACCTTCTCACGTATCCAGTCACGGGTGTTCTGTTCAACGCGAACATGGGTGAACAATCGACCTTTCGGCGCGGCGTTGACGAAAAGCAGGAAACCCTCTTTGACGATAGCTGGATGAATCGGAACCTTCCTCCCCTTCATCGTTTTAGTGGTGCGATCTCCGCCGACGCGAATTTGAAAGTACCAGTCGTCACCGATGTTGAAAATATCGTCCTTCTCAAGCTGAATAAGCTCGCCGATGCGCGCGCCGGAATAAGCCGCTAGCCAAGGAAGCCACCGGAAATGCGGCAACGTTTGTGCGCGGGCGGCTTTCAAAACCTTCTGCGCTTGAGCAATTGTATAGGTCTTTTTCGCGCTATCAGTCGCTTCTGCAATTGGTAGGTCTAAGTGTTCCAGTGGAAAGCCCTTCGGAAACAGCTTGCCGTTCGACTGCTTCAAGCCCCAATTCAGGACCGCCCTAACGGTTGCTACCTTGTCACGCACGGTCTTGCGCTGGTCGGTCGTAAGCAGATGATCACGCCATTGCTCGACTTCCTCTTTCGTGACGGTTGCGGCGCGGCTGCTTCCACGCCATTTTGCAAAACCTTCCACCTGTGTCCGGTATTTTGTGAATGTTCGGGGTGACTTGCGACCTCCCCCTAGACCGTTCTCCGATAGCCGCTCTTGCTCTTTGATGATGGCTTCAAAGCTTGTGTTATCGAGCGGCGCAAGGTTTGTATCGGACAGGATCGGGTCAGATGGAACGCCGGAGTAATCTCCCCTGTCCCGTTCGAAGGTCCGCTTCAAGAATTCGATCTCGCCTCTAAGCAGCCGGTGACACATTTCCTTGTAGGCCGGACTATCCCTTTCGATAATCAGCTTGTGGCGAGCAATGAACTCGTCGGCTGCATACTGTATGAGTGCAGTTTCGCCGGTTGTCAGATGTTGCTGAAGCACGTCGACTCTCACGCTTCGATTGTATGCATCGGTTTTGGCGCGGTCTTTCAACACCATGAAATCAAGCGAAGCGTCCATAACTGCGAACGGATCGTTGATATCGAGGCCGGTTCGTTGTGCGTCCGATATCATCGCCTGTTTCGCCGTCTCGATTTGCTCGGGGCTTGGTCGGCGCATTCGTTCATCATGGTCGCGTTCCAATTCCCGCCGGTAATGCTCGCTTACTGCTGCCCGCATGTCAGTTTCCGTGAAGGTGCGGCGCTCGCGAAGGTCTTCAAACTCGCGTTCCCAAGCATCGATTACGGCGCGAGCTTTCTTCTTGGCTTCCCGATAATCGCTCGTACCGAGCGATTTGGTTAGTTCGGAGCGCCTCACTACGTCCACCAAGTCAGCGGGAACGCGCAACCTTGCCTGATAATTCACGGTGCCTTTTCGGCGGGAAATGTTGCCGGTAATAGCCATTCGGAAACTGCTCCATGTGTAGCATGTCTGTGTAGCAGCGTTGTGTAGCAGTTTCCGATGAGAGATTCAAAGCAATATCAATAACCTAGAGCGAATATTGTATTCGATTTTTCCCAAAATTCTGTTCGAGTCTCTCATCGCCCACCATTCCCTTCCCTGAATTCGGTAATCATAAGTACCATCGGCGCGAAACCCGGCTTTAGCAGACAATATGGCCAGTGCCACTTTGTTGCAGATCGAGATGATTGATTCTGGACATCCTGACCCATGCGTCTGATTCTGTTCCGGTCGAAATATTGAGCAGACGCAGCATTTTGCTCTTTCGTCGGCGCATTTCTGCTGCAACAATAATTCCCAGCACTCCTTCCAAGAACGCTGAAAACGGGAACGTAAAATGTCATCCAGCCGCACGTCACGAATCGCCCTATCGCTTGCCGCCACGCTCTATCCTGCGCTTGCCTACGCCCATGTCGGTGTTGGCGAGACCAGCGGATTTGCCCAGGGCTTCACCCATCCCATTTCCGGCCTTGACCACGTGCTGGCAATGATGCTGGTCGGCGTCCTCGCCTTTCAGCTTGGCGGGCGTGCCTTGTGGCTCGTTCCCCTCACCTTTGTCGGCATGATGGCGGTTGGCGGCATGTTCGGCATTGCCGGCATCAATGTACCGTTCGTCGAACTCGGCATTGCCCTGTCCGTCGTCGTGCTTGGCGCAGCGGTCGCGTTCGAGGTAAAGCCACCCGTGGCAATCGCCGCTGGCCTGGTCGGGCTCTTCGCCGTTTTCCACGGCCATGCACACGGCGCAGAAATGCCGAATAGCGCCGGCGGCCTCGCTTATGCCAGCGGTTTCATAATTGCGACCGCCCTGCTCCATATTGTCGGCCTCAGCCTCGGACTGGTTATCGGCAAGATCGGCCGGCACGTAGGCCCAGGCATTGTTCGCGTTATTGGCGGCGTTGCAGCGCTTGCCGGCCTTGGCATCCTCACCGGTACGCTCTGAGGGACACAAATCGACGAATCGAAAAGGCCGGGCAATTTCTTGCCCGGCCTTTTCTTTTTAGCGCAATTTAATGAGCGATCTGTGCGCCCGCGTCGTCCTCGACAGCCGCAGCTGGCACATGAGCCGGTTCGGTCCATTCGATCGGCTCCGGCTGGCGTATCAATGCGTGCTTGAGCACTTCATTGGCATGCGAAACCGGAATGATCTCAAGGCCGTTCTTCACATTGTCCGGAATCTCCACCAGATCCTTGGCGTTTTCTTCCGGGATCAGAACCGTCTTGATGCCGCCGCGCAATGCGGCAAGCAGCTTTTCCTTCAGACCGCCGATTGGCAGCACTCTACCCCGCAAGGTGATCTCGCCAGTCATGGCGATATCCTTGCGAACCGGGATGCCTGTCAGTATCGAGACGATGGCTGTAACCATCGCGACACCAGCCGATGGACCGTCCTTCGGGGTTGCGCCTTCCGGCACGTGGACGTGGATATCACGACGATCGAACAGCGGCGGCTCAACGCCGAAATCGATGGCCCGTGAGCGAACATAGGATGCCGCCGCGGAAATCGATTCCTTCATCACGTCACGCAGATTGCCCGTCACGGTCATGCGACCCTTACCGGGCATCATCACACCTTCAATGGTCAGCAATTCGCCGCCCACTTCCGTCCAGGCGAGGCCTGTGACAACACCGACCTGATCTTCGCCGTCGATCTGACCGAAGCGGAACTTCTCGACACCAAGATATTCATCGATGTTCGATTCCGTAACCTTCACCGACTTCTTCTTGGTCTTCATGATTTCGGTGACAGCCTTGCGCGCCAATTTCATCAGTTCACGCTCAAGATTACGGACACCGGCCTCCCGCGTATAATTGCGGATGATCGCGCGGATCGCGTCTTCGGCGACCGAGAACTCCTTCGGCTGCAATGCATGATCGCGGATGGCCTTGGGCAACAGGTGCCGCTTGGCGATTTCCAGCTTCTCATCTTCCGTGTAACCGGCGATACGGATGATCTCCATGCGATCCATCAACGGACCCGGGATATTCAGCGTATTGGCAGTTGTCACGAACATCACATTCGAAAGGTCATATTCGACCTCGAGATAGTGATCCATGAAGGTCGAGTTCTGTTCCGGATCAAGCACCTCGAGCAAGGCCGACGATGGATCGCCGCGGAAATCCTGGCCCATCTTGTCGATTTCATCGAGCAGGAAGAGCGGATTGGACTTCTTCGCCTTCTTCATCGACTGGATGACCTTGCCGGGCATCGAGCCAATATAGGTGCGGCGGTGACCACGGATCTCGGCCTCATCGCGCACGCCGCCGAGCGACATGCGGATATATTCGCGGCCTGTCGCCTTGGCGATCGAGCGGGCCAGCGATGTCTTGCCGACACCGGGAGGACCAACAAGGCAAAGGATCGGACCCTTGATCTTGGTCGACCGCGCCTGCACCGCCAGATACTCGACAATGCGATCCTTGACCTTGTCCAAGCCATAATGCTCGGTGTCGAGAACCTCGTCGGCGAGATTTAGATCGTTCTTGATCTTCGACTTCTTGCCCCACGGAATAGACAGCAGCCAGTCGAGATAATTACGAACCACGGTCGCCTCGGCGGACATCGGGCTCATCTGACGCAGCTTTTTCAGCTCGGCATTGGCCTTTTCGCGGGCTTCCTTCGACAGCTTGGTCTTCTTGATGCGGTCTTCCAGCTCGGCAGCCTCGTCACGGCCATCTTCGCCGTCCCCGAGTTCCTTCTGGATCGCCTTCATCTGCTCATTCAGATAGTACTCGCGCTGGGTCTTCTCCATCTGGCGCTTGACGCGCGAGCGGATGCGCTTTTCCACCTGAAGCACGGAAATTTCCGACTCCATGAACGACATGGCCTTCTCCAGCCGCGCACGCACGGAGAGGATCGACAGCATGTCCTGCTTTTCAGGAATTTTGATTGCGAGATGCGAGGCGACCGTATCGGCCAGCTTCGAGTAATCCTCGATCTGTCCGGCAGCGCCAACGACTTCAGGCGAAATCTTCTTGTTCAGTTTTACGTAATTTTCGAAATCAGACACGACCGAACGCGCGAGCGCTTCCATTTCAACCGGATCTTCTTCCGGCTCGGCGAGCGTGACCGCGTTGGCTTCGTGGTAATCTTCGCGATCGCTGAAGCTGGTGATTTCAGCCCGGGCAATACCCTCGACCAAAACCTTCACCGTGCCGTCGGGCAATTTCAGCAATTGCAGGACGTTGGCAACAGTGCCAACCGTGTAAATCGCGTCAGCCTGCGGATCGTCGTCCGCAGCGTTCTTCTGTGTGGCAAGCAGGATTTGCTTGTCGACGCCCATAACTTCCTCAAGCGCACGAATGGATTTTTCGCGCCCGACGAAGAGTGGAACGATCATGTGAGGGAAGACAACGATATCGCGCAACGGCAGAACGGCATAAAGCCCGCTCTCGCCACCCGCCAGTGTCTTCTTGCTTGCAACCGTCATTTCATGTCCTTTCTCAGGCCATTTGGCCAGATCGCCACATCCGGGTACCCTTTGGCTGCATGATCAATCCAAAAATCGGAATCCACTTTTAAGGACTATACCCCAATCTTTGGAACCATGCACTGAGCGGCGTACTACCAGTTGTGCAGCTTAACCCTTACTTGGAGTGACGGCCTGCTTGTTTCAAGCATCCCGGCTTCAAGTGCATTCACAGAATCGTAATCTATCCTGCTCCTGCCAGAGCCCGAGCGCAATCTTTTGCAACGCAACACACCTATCGAGCAGGTGATTTTGGTGGAAATCATCGATGCTGCCGGTTTGCGGCCTTGCCGTATCGAGACCCCACGCTGCCACGCGAAATCCTGCGCCCGTATGGTAAACCAAACGTAAACAATTCTTCTTAGCGTAATTGCGAAGCGTATAAAACAGAAAAGCTCCGCGCAATGCGGAGCCTTCCGTTCATTGATAATGTTTCCAATGCATCAGGCGGAAACATTACCCTTTTCTTCCTTGCGCTCCGCATAGATGTAGAGAGGCCTGGAATTGCCTTCGACCACATCACCAGAGATTACGACCTCCTGGACGCCATCGAGCGTCGGCAGCTCGTACATCGTGTCGAGAAGGATTTTCTCCATGATTGACCGAAGGCCGCGTGCTCCTGTCTTGCGGGCAATCGCCTTCTTGGCGATGGCCTTCAGAGCATCCTCATGGAAAGTCAGCTCGACATTTTCCATGTCGAACAAACGCTGATACTGCTTGACCAAGGCATTCTTCGGCTCTGACAATATCTGCACCAATGCGACTTCGTCGAGATCTTCCAGCGTAGCGATGACAGGCAGACGACCAACGAATTCGGGGATCAAACCGAATTTCAGCAGATCCTCGGGCTCCAGTTCGCGGAAGATTGCGCCGACCCGGCGATCATCCGGCCCCTTGACCGCGGCACTGAAACCGATGGAGGTCTTTTCGCCGCGCGCCGAGATGATCTTGTCAAGGCCAGCAAATGCACCACCGCAAATGAACAGAATGTTCGTCGTATCCACTTGCAGGAATTCCTGCTGCGGGTGCTTGCGACCGCCTTGCGGCGGTACGGAAGCAACAGTGCCTTCCATGATCTTCAACAGTGCCTGCTGGACACCCTCGCCCGATACGTCGCGGGTAATCGAAGGATTGTCCGACTTGCGGCTAATCTTGTCGACTTCGTCGATGTAAACGATCCCGCGCTGCGCCCGTTCGACATTGTAGTCGGCAGACTGGAGCAGCTTCAGAATGATATTTTCGACGTCCTCACCGACATAACCGGCTTCCGTCAGCGTCGTCGCGTCTGCCATTGTGAACGGCACGTCGATGATGCGGGCGAGCGATTGCGCCAGATAAGTTTTGCCGCAACCGGTTGGACCAACGAGAAGGATGTTGGACTTCGCCAGTTCGACTTCATTGTTTTTCGATGCGTGGGCCAACCGCTTGTAGTGGTTATGGACCGCGACAGAGAGAACACGCTTGGCATGGTTCTGACCGATGACATAATCATCGAGAACAGCCATGATTTCCTGCGGCGTCGGGACGCCTTCACGAGATTTCACCATCGAGGATTTATTTTCCTCGCGGATGATGTCCATGCACAGCTCAACGCATTCATCACAGATGAATACAGTCGGACCCGCGATCAACTTGCGGACTTCGTGCTGGCTCTTCCCGCAAAACGAGCAATAAAGCGTATTCTTGGAATCGCCGCCGCCGTTGCTGACTTTGCTCATTGCAGTTTCCTTTCAGTATCGGACCCGCTCTCCCGGGACCGCCACTTCCTCCAGGTGGAAGTGAATAGTCATTCGTAGAATAGGCTTCCTAGCTCACCAATGGCTTAACGTAACGTCTGTTGGCCTCTATGCAAGCCGGATATGTGGCAGAAAGTCCGCAACCGAGTCAAAAAATGTTCATTTTCGACCCGGCGGGACGATTTAGCCGGTTACTTTCCGTCGCCTTCAATGATCGCACGCGATTCAAGTACCTTGTCGATCAGGCCGAACTCGAGTGATTCCTGTGCAGTCATGAAGTGATCGCGGTCCAGAGTACGTTCGATCGTCTCGTAATCACGACCTGAGTGCTTGACGTAAATCTCGTTCAAACGGCGCTTCATCTTGATGATGTCCTGGGCGTGGCGCTCGATATCGGAGGCCTGTCCCTGGAAACCGCCAGACGGCTGATGCAACATGATGCGAGCATTCGGAAGGACAAAACGCATGTCCTTTTCGCCAGCGGTCAGAAGCAAGGAACCCATGGATGCTGCCTGGCCGAAGCAAAGCGTCGATACCGCCGGGCGGATGAACTGCATAGTGTCATAAATCGCCATGCCGGAGGTCACGACACCACCTGGCGAGTTGATATACATGTTGATTTCTTTTTTCGGATTTTCCGATTCAAGGAAAAGCAACTGCGCGCAGATGAGCGTCGCCATGCCGTCCTCGATCGGTCCGGTAATGAAAATAATGCGTTCTTTCAGCAGGCGCGAGAAAATATCATAGGCCCGCTCGCCCCGATTGGTCTGTTCGACGACCATGGGCACGAGGTTCATAGCTGTTTCGATTGGATCTCTCATCGGTGGGCCTCAGCTTTTTTGGAGAATATGGGGTTCAAACACCCCAGATTCGTGGATTACACATTCGATACATAGGGCGTTGCCACCCGGTTCCGCAAGATGTTCAAGGCGCGATCCTCACCTCAAGGTGAACGCGCTCGACTAATATCACGCAGCCTCCGCCCTCAGCCAGCGCTGAAGCAAAGGCACATCACCATCACCGATAGACCTGGCGACGCGCCGTCCCACAGCCGCGCCAAATTTGTAGCCGTGACCCGAACAGGCTGAAACAACAAGGCATTTGTCCATTTCTGTCGCAAAGAACCGCTCGTCGGATGTGAAGGTGTAGGCACAGGTGACAACGTCGGTTACCTTGTATTCGGACAGCCGCTTTATCGGTGGTGCGAAGAGATCCCGAATAGCCTCACCCTCGCCTTGCGCCGGAATACGATCGAGATTGGCGTCAGGCGTCTTGCGTTTGTGCAGACCGGAACCGAACTTCAGACCACCGCCGCCGCTTGCCGGAATGATGTAACCATCGGTGCGACCGCCAACATCAAGCACAACGGGTGAGCTTTCCCAAGCAGCTTTGAGATCCGCTGGCGGTTCGAGATAGACAACGGCCGTGCGATAGGTGGTGAGCGTCGTCGCCAGCTTGGGGAACAGCTTCAATACCCATGCGCCGGCTGTCACGACGACCTTGTCGGCGAAAATGACCGTGCCATCCGCCATAGTAACCGTACCGGCAGCACTGTCCACCGCTGATACCCTGGTGTTCTCCAGGACGGTGGCCCCGCGAGCACGCAACCACCTCGCAATGTCGATTGCTATCTTCTTGCAATGGAGAGCACCGCCCTCCGGACAGAAGAAGGCGTAACGGAATGTCCCCTCTTCCAGATAGGCGTAGCGCTTCACAGCCTCCCGCGACTCATAGAGTTCCAGCGGATAGCCGCCATGCTCGAGGCCCTGGCGGTATTCTTCGGCCTCGTCACCCGCTTCACGCGATACGCAAATAAATCCGCGGGGATCGAGATGACTGCTTCCGATGTCGTGCCAAAGTTCATCCCAGGCTTCGTATGCTTCCGAAATTGCGTCGGCATAGCCGCCTGCATTGCCATAGGCCCGGCGGATGATGCGGTGGTGGTCGCCCGAAGCGGCAAGCGGATTGGGGATCGGTCCCTGCTCGATCAGTGTTACGTCGTGCCCCGCCTTGGTCAATGACCACGCAGTCGACAGACCGGCGATTCCTGCGCCGACGATGGTGATTTTCATGATTTGGTCCTGCTATGTCTTGGGAGAAAGCGAGATTCGGATGAATATGAAACGTTTTGTGCCGAATGCTCAATGGCTTTGGCCAATTTTGGCATAGATGGAACTCCGCTGATGTCCCTGTCCCGTCCTTCATCGTTTCGTTTTGAGCCCAAACATCGGCGCCTGCGCCTCGATCCGCACGACCAGACATTTTTCCAGGATCCCTATCAGGCCTATGCACAGCTGCATGCCGAGACGCCATCGTTCTTCTGGGAGAATTACGGCTTCTGGTGTTTCATCGGCTATGACGCCGTCAACAAATTGCTGCGAGACCGCCGCTTCGGCCGGGAAAAGCGTAACAGTGCGGCGGATTCGCAAGGCAATATCGGCGACCGCTCGCATCTGAAAGATTTCGACCATGTCGAAAAATTCTCGATGCTGGAGCTTGAGCCACCGAACCACACGCGGCTGCGCACGCTGGTCAATCGGGCATTCGTGTCGCGTCAGGTCGAGCGCCTGCGCCCGCGTATTCAAGCGCTGGCGCACGACCTGATCGACCGGTTCGAGCCGAGGGGCGAAGCTGATCTCATCGCCGACTTCGCAACGCCGATTCCAGTAACAATCATTGCGGAAATGCTGGGCGTCCCCACTGAAACCGCGCCGCAGTTGCTCGACTGGTCACATCGCATCGTCGCCATGTACATGCATGGCCGCAACCGCCAGTCGGAAGAGAGCGCCAATACCGCATCCGCGGAATTCGCCAGCTTCTTGCGCGATTATGCCGGACAGCGGCGCGCGGAGCCGGCGGATGACCTTCTCAGTCTGCTGCTGGCGGCCGAAGCCGATGGTTCAAAACTTTCGGAAGACGAACTCATAACCACTGCGATCCTCCTGCTCAACGCAGGGCATGAGGCAACTGTGCATCAGACCGGCAATGCGGTGAAGACGATCCTCGAAAGCGGTTCCGATCCAGCGATATTGTTCGCCGACGCGGAAAGCACAGCCAAAACAGTGGAGGAGTGCCTGAGGTTCGATGCCCCCCTGCACATGTTTACGCGCTATGCCTATGAGCAGATTGACCTTGGCGACGGCATTCTGCTCAAACCCGGCAACCAGATCGGCCTGATGCTGGGCGCCGGCAACCGCGATCCGCGCGCCTTCGCTGCGCCGGATACGTTCCTGCCGGATCGCAGCGAACAGAAGAACCTGTCATTTGGCGCGGGCATTCATTTCTGCATCGGTGCACCGCTGGCACGGCTTGAACTGCAGGTTGCATTGAGCGTGCTTTTCGAGCGCCTTCCCAACCTGGGGTTTAAGAAAAAGCCGATTTATCGCGACACATACCATTTCCACGGGTTGGAGCGGTTGGATGTGGAATGGTGATCAAAGCCTGATCACATACTCCTTCCGCGTCGTCTCAAGCACCTCCCATGTTCCGCGAAAGCCCGGGCGCAACACGAAGCTATCGCCAGCTCCGACGTGGTGTTCGATCCCGCCATCTTCGGTAATGACCGAGCGTCCGGACAGGATGTGGCAGAACTCCCATTCGTCGTAGGCGATACGCCATTTGCCGGGTGTTGCCTCCCAGATCCCTGCATAGATGCCGCCTTCGGCCTCGTCGCAATTCCACGTGCGGAACTGCGGATCACCTGAAATGACACGCTCTGGTTTTGGCGCACCATGTTCCGGGTCGAGGCCGTCGAAATCGATTTTGACTAACTTTTTCATGGGCCTAACCAGCCTTTGCAAGAGATTGTTCAAGGTCGGCGATTATATCCTCAACGCTTTCGATGCCAATGGAAAGGCGCACGACATCCGGTCCTGCGCCCGCCACGATTTTTTGCTCGTCGCCAAGTTGCCTATGTGTTGTCGAAGCCGGATGGATGATCAGTGATTTGGTATCGCCGATATTGGCAAGATGCGAGAAAAGCTGGAGACTTTCGACGAGTTTTACGCCGGCGTCGTAACCGCCCCTCAGCCCGAAGGTGAAAACGGATCCAGCACCTTTCGGCGCGTACTTTCGCTGCAGTTCATTATAGGGGTCTTCGGGGAGTCCGGCATAGCTGACCCATGCCACTTTCTCGTGTCTTGTCAGCCACTTAGCAACCACCAACGCATTGTCGGCATGGCGCTGCATGCGCAGCGGCAGAGTCTCGATACCGGTCAATATCTGGAATGCATTGAAAGGCGACAGCGCTGGTCCGAGGTCCCGCAAGCCAAGCACGCGGCAGGCAATGGCAAAGGCGAAATTTCCGAATGTGTCATGCAGGACGATGCCGTTATATTCGGGGCGCGGCTGCGACAGCAGCGGGTAGTCGCCGGATTTCGACCAGTCGAAAGTGCCGCAGTCGACGATGACACCGCCCATGGAATTGCCATGGCCCCCGAGGAACTTCGTCGCGGAATGTACAATGATATCAGCACCATGCTCGATCGGTCGAATAAGATAAGGCGACGCCAGGGTGTTGTCGACGATCAGCGGGAGACCATGCCTGTGGGCGATTTCGGCGATGGCGGCGATGTCGGTGATGATGCCGCCTGGGTTGGCGATGCTCTCGATGAAGATGGCGCGGGTCCGCTCATCGATCTGGGCTTCGAACGAAGGAAGATCGTCCGGCTCTGCCCAACGCACGCGCCAGTCGAAGGATTTGAACGACTGGCCGAATTGATTGATCGAACCGCCGTAGAGCTTGTTCGACGCAATGAAATTGTCACCCGGCTGCATCAGCGTATGAAATACCAAGAGTTGCGCCGCATGGCCGGATGCAACGCTGAGTGCCGCCGTGCCGCCTTCAAGTGCCGCTACACGTTCTTCCAGTACCGCATTGGTTGGATTGGTGATTCGCGTATAGACGTTGCCGAAAGCCTTCAATCCGAACAGCGAAGCTGCATGATCCGCGTCGTCGAAAACGAAGGCTGTCGTCTGGTAGATCGGCGTGGCCCGCGCTCCGGTTGTGGGGTCGGGCTGGGCACCCGCATGGACGGCAAGCGTTTCAATTCCCGGTGCGCGATGCGCCATGTATCTCTCCCTGTCATGCGATTGGTGTGGTCAGGCTATGGGATTGCGACGTTGGCGCCAAGCGGGCAATTCCGCAACCTCGCACAAACTAAATTCAGCTCTCGGTTGAGAATCCTGTCCCATTTTCGAAGATTCTCGTGCAAGAAACAGCAACTTTTGAAGAAAATCGACGAGAACGTTCAACTTGCTGTCCGGATTTGGCAAGGGGGCGTTGAATTTTCATGGTGGAAGGCTTCAATCGCCAAGCCGGCTATATCCCGAGGCGGGGATATTCGATCGCAGGGCAGCGATTCATGACGACGCTGATTCCGGCGGCTTCCGCACGGCGCGCCGCCTCTTCATGCTCAACGCCAAGCTGCATCCAGATGACCCGCGGCAGGACCTTCAGTGCCAGCACCTCGTCGACGAGGCCGCGAACGGCAAGGGAGTTGCGGAAGACATCGACCATATCTACCGGTCCGGGAATATCCGCGAGATGGGCATAGACGGTCTGTCCGAGTATCTGCTTGCCCGCCTGCCCCGGATTGACCGGAATGACGTGATAGCCCTTGGCCAGCAGAAACCTCATGACGGAATGACTCGGCCGCGCCTCGTTTGGCGACGCACCAACCAGGGCAATGGTCCTGACCGAGGTGAGGATGCCGCGAATGAAATCGTCGGAGTAATTTTCACGGTCCTGCATTGACGATCTACTCACCCTTCCACTCGGGCTGACGCTTCTCGATAAAAGCGTTAATCCCTTCTTCGGCGTCACGCGCCAGCATGTTCTCGACCATCACCTGCGCTGCATAATCATAGGCATCTGTCAGGCTCATCTCTGCCTGCCGGTAGAAGGCTTCCTTGCCGATCTTCACGGTCAAAGGTGATTTGGCAGCAATGGTTTGCGCGTATTTCCTGACAATCGGATTCAGATATTCCTGCGGCACCACGCGGTTGACCAACCCGAACTCGCGTGCCGTCGACGCATCGATGACCTCGCCGGTCAGCAGCATTTCCATCGCCTGCTTACGGGAGACGTTACGCGACAGCGCCACCATGGGCGTTGAGCAGAACAGACCGATATTGACGCCCGGCGTGCAGAAGGTGGATTTATCCGTGCAGATCGCAAGATCGCAGGAGGCGACGAGCTGGCAACCAGCGGCAGTCGCCAGGCCATCGACAGCAGCGATGACGGGCTTCGGATGATGGACTATCGCCTGCATCAGTTCGGCGCAGAGGCGCATGGTCTTCTCGAAGAAATCGCGGCCCCGATCCGCATCGTTGCGATGAGCCGTCAACTCCTTCAGATCATGCCCGGCGGAAAACAGTTTTTGCGCCGAATCGATGATGACGACGCGGATTGCCCTGTCATCCCGTGCCGCGACCAGATGATCGAGCAGCAATTGCATCATTGCCATGGAAAGTGCATTGGCTGGGGGATTTTGCAGTGTCAGCCGCAGGACTCCGCCCGCCAATTCATGCCCGACGATCGGCTCTTCCGGGCGGATGGCGTGGATTTCTCCCATGTCGTTCCTCTTTGGCGACTATTGGCTGGGCGGCGCCCAAAGTTCATAGAATGGTTTCAACGTGCGCAAATGGCGCTGGACAATCGCCATGTTCGCCGGTGTTGGTTTTGCATTCTCCACCCGGGCAAGTCCAGCCTTCAATCCCTCGATCATGTCGGTCTTTTCCTTGTCGGAAAGATTGGCCATGGCAGGAATGGAACTGATCGCCTTTTCCACTTCCTGGCGGGGATCGGGGTGGGTCAGCCAATGATAGGTGACCATGATCGTATTTGTGGTGTCGACCCAGTCGGCAAAGTTGGCAAAACCAAACTCTGCGGCCTTCTTGTCCAGTATCGCCGTCCGCTGCTCCGCTTCGCCCTTCCCGTCCAGTTCCTTCACTGTGGCGGCAACGGGGGCAAAGCCATAGAGAAAGCGCGTGACCATATCTTCGGTCAACGCGATGGGGCGGTCAGGCAGAACGAAGGCTTCAACGGTTTGCACCGGCGGCACCGGACTTTGCGAGGCGAGGAACCCCGCATAAGCAAGCGCGGCAAAACAGGTTGCAATAACTAATCCTGGCGGTTTCATGGCCTCATCCTTGCAAGACGATGCGGATTACTAGAAATAGCAGCGAATTCTTTAAGAAAACAGTCGGAGGACAAGCCTGTGGGGATATTGATGGACGTCGAAGCGCTGTCATCCTTTCTGGAGCGTGAATTTCCGCAGGTAAATGCCGATGGATTGGCCTTTACGGTCATCGATGCCGGTCCCGGCTTTGCTTCCATGCGGCTTGATCCGCTGGAACGGCATTTGCGCCCCGGCGGGACCGTATCCGGCCCAACGCTGTTTGCGCTGGCCGATATCACCGCCTATGTCGCGATCCTCGCGCAGATCGGCCCGGTCGCGCTGGCCGTGACGACGAACCTCAACATCAATTTCCTGCGCAAACCCGAGCTTGGCCCCATCGATGCGGTGGCAAACCTTCTGAAGTTGGGAAAGCGGCTCGCAGTGGTGGAAATCGCAATGACCAGCGGCGTCAATGGCGAGCTCGTGGCCCATGCGACCTCCACCTATTCGATTCCTCCGCGAGTGAGCGACTAGGCGCTGTTGCGCGCCGATCGGCGCGTCAGGGCGCGGGGGTAACGCGCTGCCAGAAGTCATCAAAGGCGATACTGTCGAAGAACGCTGAAGCTTTGACGATCACGATATGAGGTCGGCGTCCGGAAACCCCGACCTCAAACAGGTTAGGCCGAATGAGCACCCGCATCCTCAGGGAAGTCCGTCGAGATCGCCAGATCCCGCCATGCAGCAAGTTCTTCAGCAACGCTGGCATTCTTCGATTCGATCGCGGCGACGGTGTCCGAACCAAACGGCATGCGCAGCGGCGGGTTGGGAGCATTTGCCAGCGTTATCATAGCCTTGGCCAGCCGGGCTGGATCACCGGGCTGAGCATGATTGTGATCGCCAGCAAAGGCTCGCATTGCGCCAGCGGGCGTATCGTTATAGTCCGGGATCACGCTGGGGCTGACGACAAGGGAACTTTCGTCAAGAAAGTCGGTCCGGAAGAAGCCGGGCTCAACCACTGTGACCTTTACGCCAAGCGGCTGCAACTCGGCCGAAAATGCTTCGGAAAGCGCTTCGACTGCGAACTTGGTCGAGCAGTAGACACCCCAGCCCGGGTAGCTCATATAACCGCCAATCGACGATATGTTGATGACGTGCCCGGAACGCTGCCGGCGCATGTGGGGCAGAACGGCGCGTGTCACCTTCAAAAGGCCGAAGACGTTGGTCGCATACAGCTTCTCGATCTCCGCAGACGTTGCTTCCTCGACAGCCCCGAGCAGGCCGAATCCGGCGTTGTTCAAGAGGACGTCAATCTTGCCGAAACGCTTGATGGCTTGCTCGGCAGCAGCGTTGGCCTGAACCTCGCTGGTAACGTCTAGGGCGACTGCGAGCAAATTCGGATGATTTCCAAATTTTGCGCTGACAGTTTCCGGGTTGCGGGCGGTCGCCACGACGGCATCCCCCGCATCCAAAGCCTCTTGAGCGATCAAAGCGCCAAATCCGCGCGACGCCCCTGTGATAAACCAAACACGCATGATCTTTTCCTTTCGTGATTGAATGCTGACGAAAGTTACCGCATGGATTAAGATGAAATAATCGCCTTTATTCTCCATGAGGCAGTGAGGAGAACTCATCAATGCGAAAAATAGGGCCAGCTGACCTCGCCACATTCCTGACGATCGCGCAGCACAGAAGCTTCCGAAAAGCTGCCGTCGAACTTGGGGTTACGCCGTCTGCGCTCAGTCACTCCCTGCGGTCGATTGAGGAGCGCCTCGATATACGTCTCGTCAACCGGACCACACGAAGCGTAGCGCTGACGGAGGCGGGTCAACAGCTTTTCACCCGCATCAATCCCGCCTTCCTCGATATTGAGGACGCGCTTGAGGATCTAAACGCATTTCGCGGGCGGCCGTCCGGCAAGCTTCGCATCAATGCCCCCCGCGCGGCTGCAAAGCTGGTGCTCTTGCCAATCATATCCCGGTTCCTGCAGGTCCATCCTGCGGTCGAAGTCGAACTGGTGGTGGACGACGCTTTGATCGATATGGTGTCTGCAGGTTTCGATGCCGGCGTGCGCTTTGGTGAAATGATCGCCGGCGACATGGTCGCGGTGCCGATCGGACCGCGACATCGATTTGCAGTGGTCGGTTCACCCCAGCATTTTGAGCGCTATCCCGAGCCGATCACGCCACAGGATCTGAGCCACCACCCGTGTATACGCTACCGCTTCGCAAGCGGGGCCTTCTATCGATGGGAGTTCGAGAAAGGCGGGATTGAACTGGAAATCGAGGTAACCGGATCGCTCACGCTGGGCGATCAAGACCTTATGGTTGAAGCCGCCATAAATGGTGCCGGCCTGGCGTATCTTTTCGAGGAGCAAGTGCAGATGCACATATCCGAAGGGCGGCTGCAACGGGTGTTGGATCAATGGTGCCCCTATTACCCCGGCTTCTTCCTCTATTATACAAGCCGCCGACAACTTCCGACCGCAATGCGTGCGTTCATCGATTTTCTCAAGGTCGAGCGCAGAAACTAACCAGGACGCGCCTAGGCCCGGTCTGCGGACATTTGACCCTCCATCGGCATAGGCCGTGCCTGCGGATTAACAGTTACGTACTTGTTCTTTTCTCCCGACGCGAACTCACTGGTTGGAAACGAGGCAGAAACGAACAGGCAAGCATCAGGATTGCTGTTCATGGAGGCCTCACTCGAACCCGGGGAAGGACATAGTGATCATGACAACCATAACACGCAGAGGCTTCGTCGGCGGGATCGCCCTGATCCCGGCCTTTCGCCTCAGAGCGGCATACGGCCAAACCAGCGTTACCCCCGCCGAGGCTCGCGCCATTGCCAAAGAGGCCTATATTTACGGCTTCCCCATGGTGGACAACTATCGTATCCAGCACGCTTATTTCGTCGACGCCAATAATCCCGAATACAAGGGACCCTGGAACCAGATCGTCAACATTCCGCGCGTCTATACGCCGGCCGACACGGCGATCCAGACACCCAATTCCGATACGCCATATTCGTTCATTGGCCTAGATCTGCGCGCCGAACCCGTTGTGCTTACGGTGCCAACGATCGAAAAGGACCGCTACTTCAGCGTCCAGCTCATCGATGCCTATACATTCAACTTCGATTACATTGGCAGCCGCGCCACCGGAAACGATGGCGGCACCTTCCTGATCGCTGGGCCGGGCTGGAAAGGCGAGACCCCGAAAGGCGTGAAGAAAGTGATTCGCTCGGAGACCGAGTTTGTGCTCGGCGGCTATCGCACACAGCTTTTCAACCCGGAAGACCTCGACAACGTGAAGAAAGTCCAGGCCGGTTACAAGGCCGAGCCGCTCTCGGCGTTTCTCGGCCAGCCGGCACCGACAGCCCCGCCGGCCGTCGATTTTATCCAGCCGCTGACATCGGACGAAGAGAAGACATCGCTCAAGTTTTTCAACATCCTGAATTTCATCCTGCAATACTGCCCGACCGATCCCTCAGAAACCGAACTGATGGCGCGTTTTGCCAAGATCGGGGTTGGTGCCGGCAAAGCCTTCGACGCGAGCACGCTTTCGTCCGAAATGAAAACTGCTATCGAGCAGGGAATAGCCGACGCCTGGGTCGATCTTGAGAACTTGCGCAAACGGATAGATTCGAAGGAAGTGACCTCCGGCGATCTGTTCGGTACGCGAGAATATTTGAAGAACAACTATCTCTACCGCATGGCCGCAGCCGTGCTTGGCATCTATGGCAACTCCAAGCAGGAGGCGATGTATCCCGTCTATGCGATCGATTCCGACGGTCGGAAGCTCGACGGCTCCCATCAATATACCGTGCAGTTCGCGCCCGGCCAGCTGCCACCTGTCAACGCCTTCTGGTCGCTGACGATGTATGATCTGCCGGCGAGCCTGCTCGTGGCCAATCCGATCAACCGCTATTTGCTCAACTCGCCGATGCTGCCCCAATTCGTGAAGGACGCCGATGGCGGCCTGACGTTCTATATCCAGAATGAGTCGCCGGGCAAGGACAAGGAGCCGAACTGGCTTCCCGCCCCCAAGGGCGCGTTCGTCATTGCGATGCGCCTCTACTGGCCAAAAGATGAAGCGCTGGATGGGAAATGGACCGCGCCGCCGATGAAGCGGACGGCATAGAAGACCTTGTTGCCCAAACAGATGCGCTGCCAGATCGCTTGTCGCAAGTTCACAGCAGGGAAGCGTTGGCGGGGCGTTTATGCTAGTCTGAGCCGAGGGTGGAACAGGCGCTATGAGCGACAAGCGGAAAATCGCGGCGATCCTGGTCGCGGATGTGGTCGGCTACAGCCGTCTCGCAGGCGCAGACGAGGATCGCATCCTGGCGCGGCTTCGGGCGCTGCGCAGCGATCTGATTGATCCGACCATCGCCGTGCACAATGGCCGCATAGTGAAGCGCACAGGAGACGGGAGCCTCATCGAATTCCGCAGTGTCGTCGATGCCGTGCGCTGCGCCATTGAAGTGCAGAACAGCATGGTCGAGCGCAACGCCGGCCTGCCGCCCGAGCGCCGCATCGAGTTTCGTGTCGGCATCCATCTGGGCGATGTGGTCGAAGAGAGCGATGGTGATCTCATGGGAGACGGCGTCAATATCGCCGCTCGATTGGAAGCAATTGCCAAGCCCGGCGCGATCTGTCTGTCCGAAGATGCCTACCGCCAGGTGAAAGCGAGACTCGATATCCTTGCAACCGATCTCGGGGCGACGCAACTCAAGAACATCGCTGAACCGATCCGGGTGTATTCGCTTCAGGTCGGGGCCGTTGCAACGGAATCTGCAGCGCCACCCGTCCCCGATAAGCCCTCCATCGCCGTGCTCGCGTTCAACAATATGAGCGGCGATGCCGAACAGGAGTATTTCTCTGACGGAATCAGCGAAGACATCATTACTGACCTCTCGAGGCTCTCCGAATTGCACGTGATCGCCCGCAATTCGTCTTTCGTTTACAAGAAAGCAGCGGTCTCCGTGCCGGATGTGGCCAAGGCACTAGGCGTCCGCTACGTGCTCGAGGGCAGCGTCCGCAAGGCTGGTAACCGGGTGCGGGTCACAGCACAGTTGATCGATTCGTGCAGCGGCGGACACGTCTGGGCCAACCGGTTCGATCGTGACCTCACGGATATTTTCGCGGTTCAGGACGAAATTACGCAAGAGATCGTGGCTGCGCTCAAGCTCAAGCTGACAGTGAGCGAAAAGGGTCAGCTTGCCCGTGAGCGCGCGGTGAACGTCGAGGCGTACGAGTTCTTCTTGCGCGGCCGGGAACAGAGTTTGACGTGCACCCGAACTGGAAACATCGCGGCGCGCAACCTGGCAGAAGCCGCCATCGCCGTCGATCCAGGATATGAGGCGGCGCACGCACTCATCGCCTTCACCCATGTGCTCGACTACATCAACGCCTGGAGCGCCGATCCCGAGCGCTCACTGCGGACCGGGCTGGAGCTCGCACATCAAGCGGTGGGGATGGACGAGGAACGGCCCGACGGTCACTTCGCGCTGGGCATGGCTTGCATGTGGAGCCGTGACCTGGACCGCGCTCGGGCGGAGGTGCAACGGGGCCTTGCGCTTTCGCCCAACTCAATCGACCTCCTCATGTTGAAGGCCCATATCCAGATATTCTCGGGTGAGCCTGCAGGCGCGCTCCAGACGCTTGATGCTGCAATGCTGTTGGACCCGCATTACCCGGAAGTCCTTCTCCAATTTCTCGCCGATGCACGCTTTTCCCTCGGCGATTATGAGCAAGCGATGACCGCGCTCGAGCAGCGGCTCGCACGAAACCCCCAGTCTGAGACCGCCTATGCCCTGCTCGCGTCCTGCTATGGCCACCTCGGACGAGCTGAGGAAAGCCGGCGCGCCTGGGAACAAGCGCTCCAGCTGAATCCGGCCTTTTCTATCGAACGCCGCCGCCGCGTCCTTCCGTTCCGGAACCCCGAGGACTTTCAGCGCCGCGTTGAAGGAATCCGCAAGGCGGGGCTGATCGTCTGACGCGTTCGCCTACCGTCAATCCAAGCAATAATGAACGTCAGAGTGACAACGGGAATACAACCAAGGAGGGTGAAATGACGACATTGTTCGTGAGGCATATGGTTTCCGACTACAAGAACTGGCGGAAGGCCTATGATGCGTTTTCGTCGGTCCAGAGGGCAAACGGTGTTACGGCAGAGGCAGTGTATCAAGCTACCGATAACCCCAATGACGTTACTGTTACCCACGAGTTCGCGACGCTGGAAGCGGCTCAGGCCTTCATCAAGCTCGAAGAGTTAAGCAAGGCGATGCAGAGCGGTGGCGTGGTCGGGACACCGACAGTCTGGTTCACCCAAAAGGTATGATCCTGCGGGAACGACGGAGAAGCTGCTTAAGAGATCGCGGGAAACAATGCATCAATGTGCGGCCTTCCCGGCGCGAAGAATCCCTCTGGCAAGCGTGAAGGTCGTTCAAACGGACGACGCCTTCCGATCAGTTTGCGGCAAAGCAATAAAAGAGACCGTCGCCCCCGGTGCCTTTGAAAGCCTCCTGCGTGCAGCCGCCGCGCGTCGGATGTGAGGAATTCCACGATTTGGCTTCGGCGGAATCGTTCAAGCCCGTGCGGTCGCTGTGACCGACAATCGCGGCCCCCTCCGCACCTCCCATCGTCCAGTTGCCGCACGTTTCCGGTGCAGCGGTGCCATCGGCCTTCGACCCGGTCAGAATGTCGTGGCGGTTCGGTGTGTCACCGCGGCCGTTGATGACTTCGCCCTTTTCGTTGAGCGCCGTCTGCTTGGTCAGGTTGTTCTTGTCGCCATGAAGCGAGGCGACGTCATCGGCTATCTTTTCGCCCTTGGCGTTGTACCACGGGCCTTGGCCGATGCGGTCTTTGGCGTTTTCGGCATCGGTGGAAAGATAAGCTTTCCAGGTCTTGCCCGTCGATCCGCTGCCCGTGGCAAGCGTGTTGCAGTAGGCGTCAGCGCCCGCAAGGCCGCCGAGGTCGCCGCCCTTCCCGGGATTTGCGCTGGTGACGAAGAAACTCATGGTGGTGTCCTGGGCATAGGTCCCCACGACCGAACAGGCCAAAATGGCCGCGACAAATGCGAGCCGGCGTCTCATAGCGTCCCTCCCTGATTGATCTTTAGACCTGAGACGAGCGTATGGCGGACAAAGATCAGAGTAAAATCGAAATCTCGTGATGAAACGCAAGCCAATTCTCCTGCGCGCCAATGACGCAAACACACCACCATTAGTCTTCTTCTAATACCGGCCGTGATAAGTCATACTTTAAGGCGAAACATCAAAGCGAGTTCACAACATGCCACCTATCAATCTTGCCATCGTTGGCGTCGGCAAAATCGTCCGCGACCAGCATCTCCCCTCGGTCGCCAGGAGCGCGGATTTCAATCTCGTCGCGACAGCAAGCCGCCACGGCACGATCGATGGGGTTCCGGCCTACAAGACCATCGACGAAATGCTGGATGCAGTCCCTTCGATAGATGCCGTGTCTCTGTGCATGCCACCGCAATATCGTTACGAAGCCGCCCATAAGGCGCTCTCTGCCGGCAAACATGTTTTTCTGGAAAAACCACCGGGAGCCACGCTTTCCGAAGTCGCTGATCTGGAAGCGATTGCTGCGGCCAGGGGTGTATCACTCTTTGCAAGCTGGCATTCGCGCTATGCTCCGGCCGTCGAGCCTGCCAAAGCTTTCCTCGCATCCACGCACATCAAGAGTGTGGAAGTCATCTGGAAGGAAGACGTGCGTCACTGGCACCCGAACCAGGCCTGGATCTGGCAAGCTGGCGGGCTTGGCGTTTTTGATCCGGGTATCAACGCGCTTTCGATCATCACGCATATATTACCGAAGGCCGCCTTCATCACAGCCGCGACGCTCGAGTTCCCGGAGAATTGCGACGCCCCCATTGCAGCGGAGCTACATTTCAAGGATGCCGACAATCTGACAATCCACGCCGTATTCGACTGGCGGCAAACCGGGAAGCAGACCTGGGATATCGTCGCCGAGACCAACGCAGGCACGATGGTCCTCGCAGAAGGCGGCGCGAAGCTCTCGATCAACGGCGATCTAAAATTCGCGGAGCCGGAGCAGGAATATTCTGCGCTCTATAGTCGTTTTGCCCAAATCATAAAATCGGGCACTTCGGATGTCGACATAGCGCCGCTCCGCCACGTGGCCGATGCCTTCTTGCTCGGCAAGCGGAAGTCTGTGGCGGCCTTCCACGATTGATTGGATTATTGGTCTGCTTGTGACGACATGCCGAAAACGGGTCTAGGCGTGGCGGCGGTGCTTGCAGCATTTCTTGAATTTCTTGCCTGACCCGCATGGGCACGGATCATTGCCGCTGCGTTGCAGCCGGCCGATCAGGGGCAGCATCACGGCAGCAGGCAAGAACTTCGCCGCAAGGATTGCCAGCTTTGCTGAAATGCCCGGCACAACCAGACGACGACGGGATTTGAACCCTCGCCATGCGCGTTCGGCGACTTCGTCCGGCTCCAGCATGGGCAAGAGGTTGAAGAGCGATGCATGTTTGGCGCCGGCCCTCGCATGAAATTCCGTCGATACGGGCCCGGGTGCCAAGCATGTGATGGTGACGCCAGTACGGCGTAGTTCCTGATGAAGCGCATACGAGAAGGATCGCACGAAACTTTTGCTGGAATAGTACAAAGCCATGTAAGGCCCGGGAACGAAACCTGCCACCGAGCTGAGATTGATCACCCCGCCTCGCCCGCGCACCACCATTTCCGGCAGAAAATGCAGCGTCATTTCCGTGAGGGCACGTATGTTGAGATCAATGATTCCAAGTTGATCATCGATCGGGAGTGCCGTCGCCGCACCGCGCAGACCATAGCCGGCGCTGTTGACCAGGACATCGCAGATCAGGCCGTGCGTGGACAGAAAACTCTCCAGCTGCGTTGCCGCATCGTGTCCCAAGAGATCCAACTCAAGCGTGAACGCCTCGCCGCCTGCCTCTACCACCTCAGCCGCAGCAGCGCTCAACCCGCCCGGCGAGCGCGCAGCGAGCACAACAGCGCTGCCGCGATCCCGGGCAACGACTCTGGCGATTGCCCGTCCAATACCACTTGACGCGCCTATAACGACGACGGCTGGTCGAAGCTCACCCTGCGAAATCATAACTGTCCCTGAAGCCCACATGCTGGTGATATCAGCAAGCTTCCCCCGGTCAACTTGAAATATGTCTTCATCATAAAAATGCAACTCGGCGAAATATCACCGGTTGGAATCCTCCTGCGTTGCGTTAACGGCAGCACCTTGCGCGAGCCGTTTCACTTCATCGGCGACAGGACCGTTCAATATGCTTTCGAATCTCTCCAGTGCTCGCGCAACATTGGCACCGTCCATGACCCGGTGGTCGTAGTGGATGCGAACACTCACCGATCCGTCTTCGCCGATCAGGCCGTAATTGAGGAGTGTGGTCAATGGGGTAAGCGGATTGAGTGATTCTGCCCCAAGGCCCGAATATACGGACAGTTGGAACGTGCCGAAACGGTTTGCTCTCTGCCGACCGATGTTCAGTCCAAGCCACATTATCAGCCGCCTGATTGGCGTGGGGATTCGGGCAATGCTCAAGGCTCGGCGAAACTCCTTCACCTCAAGGACCGGACGCGATCGCGCCGCCTGGATCAACTTCTCAAGTTCCGTAAGGGATCGGTGTTCCGGGTCCTTGATGAGGCTGAGAAGTACAGCCCGCTCGCCCTCATACTCGCGCTCATGAGCAATTGAGGCAACGCTGAGGGGATATTCATAAAGTTGCGGCCAGGGAAACTTTACGTAGGCGCGCCTCAGTTCTGGCGTCTCTTCCGCGAGAAGCGCATACCCTTTCAGGAACAGTACCGTCCAGGAGGGCTTGGAACGCAGCGCCTTTCTTGCCCTCACGAGCGAGTCGAGGTTCATCTGACGCTGCACGGTGACCCGCGGTACCCCAATCGAAAACCTCATCAGGTCGTTGACCAGGCGCCGGGGCGCTGAAAGCTTGAGAGCTCGGCCTCGCATCGTGTGACCTCTAATAGAGATAAGGGATGATTCTCTTGGTCCTCTCCATATAAGTACGATATTGCGGGCCGAAATTCTCCAGCATCATACGCTCTTCCTTGTTTACCCGCAGAAAAAATAGGATTGCGAAGCCAATCAGGCCTGCCAGACTTGCGACCCAGTTCGATAACAGAAAGGCCTGGCCAAGCCCCATGAGCAGAAATGACGTGTACATCGGATGGCGGACCAGCGCGTAAGGCCCAGTGCAGACCAGCTTGTGCTTCTCGCGTATCTCAAGTGTGATCGACCAGTTCCGGCCAAGTTCCTTGTGGGATCTGCGAAAAACCCATAGCGCAAGGGCGAAGATGATCGTTCCTAGAGCGACGGACCATGCCCTGGCCGGATAATCTGCCGATTGCGGGAAGCCGGTGGCGACGTAAAAGCCGGGCAAGATCGCGAGGCCAAACAGAGCGGCGGCGAGCCCAATGGTTTCAGAAGGCGTGCGAGCGTTGCTTACAACCTGCACGCGCTTGGCGCGGCGCTCGAACGGATACCTGATGACATACCAAGCAACGATGCCGAGCACCCATACGATCTCGCCAACTGAAGCCACAGATATACTCACTTAAGGTCACCAGCGTCTTTTCTGCAATCTAGAATCATCTATGCCACGTGCTCAAGATGCACGACCGGCTTTGTCGGCCGACGGTGTTCAGACACAGCACGCCTCTCAAAATCTAACCTGGAGGCCCAGTGTACCCGATCGGATTCGGTCCGCCGTTCATCTGTCGGAGCTTGACTATGAATTGTTGCGGACGGAGCCAGATGCCGGGGGCTTTATAGCCCATCGAGCGCGCGATGTCCGCCACGAAGGCATTGCAGTTATAGAGAGCCGCGTGCCAGACAGGGGAACTGGCCTTCAGCTTGCGTATGTATGCAACGACTTTTCTGTATTCGGCTTCGCTCAGCATAACGCGCCAGCTCGCCGACCTGTACTTGTCTTCCAGGTCACCGTCGCTCCACCCGGTTTCGGATGGCACCGGCACGTAGTGGCCCAGAACATAGGGAACGGCGCTCTTCGAAGCCGGTGCGAGGCCGGCGACTTCTGGATCGATCATCTGTCCCTTCTGATCCAAACGCCCAAAAACCACGTAGGAGTGGCCGTAGGTAAGAGCATAGCGGGAGCGAAACTCGATGAAGTAGCGCGATTCTTTTTGTTGAGATGGTTTTGGCTTTGCCGTTGCCGAAGTTGTCATGACGGCCACCCCGTCATCACCGGCACCGGACAGATAGCCCGGCTTGATCTCGTCGCGTGTCTGGCATGCCGCCAGCGCGACCGCGAGCAAGACTAGAAACAATAGGCGACCACTCATGAGCGTCTCCCATTCCAGAATTTCAGAAGCACAGACCCAAGCCCGTCCCTGCCCGCTACTGATGACCGGGCGACCGCGCTATGGGTTGTAAAGCCGGCTTGGTCCCGGCGCGATGATGGAAGGGCCGAGCGGCCCTTCCCCTTCAGCGAAGGTTGGTGTTACTTATAAACTGGCGCTGCTGCCGGCTCTTCAGCGACGGGCGGCGGGGCTTTCCCCTTGCCTTTGCCGATAGACTCGCAGCCACTAAGACTCGTAACGGCTAACACGGCAACGAATGCGACTAGAATTCTGCTCATGTGACAATCCTTTCCTTCCCCAAAGGTGAGTAGGCTACCGAATCAACACTACCACAAATAGTAGTGAAGGCTAGGGGCCCATACAGGAAAGGCAGGACTAGTGTCATGTTTGCCACAATCAGTGATTTTGCCGATGGTGGAGCAACAGGCATAGTTGGACAATCCGGTGCACGAATTAAGCGCACCGCAAGGATCATCAGATGATCAACACCGGCGTTCCCAAAGGGGTGTTGTCATAAAGATAAAGGATGTCCTCATTCGTCAAACGAATGCACCCGTTCGAAACAGCTTGCCCTATCAACCACGGCTCATTTGTGCCGTGCAGCCGGAACAGGGTGTCGCGCCCATCGCGGTAAAGGTAAAGAGCACGCGCACCGAGCGGGTTGTTCGGTCCACCGGGGACCCCGTTTGCATATTGCAACAGACGCGGCTTGCGCTTCATCATACTTGCGGTGGGCATCCACGACGGCCATTCCTCTTTGCGCTCGATCGACGCCCTACCCTTTAGGGTCAGTCCCTCCTCGCCGACTGCGATGCCATAGCGTGTCGCCCATCCATCACCCTCGACCGCATAGAGGAATCGTTCCGATGTGTTGACGACGAGCGTTCCTGCCGCCTCGCCGCCACTGTATGGAACCTGCTGACGCCTCAAACGAGGATCCATGCCTGGTGGCGCTGCGAAGGCAGATGAAATGGGCCCCAATGTCTGTCTTACCGCCGGCGTGCATCCAGAAGTCATCAGCGCCACGCCGCCCAGCACAAGCCCGCGGCGCGTAATATTATCATTGTTCATTTGTACCTGCCCAACGGTAGTCAACCCATTTTGTGGCACCCTAACATCGGAGCGCCCGTCGGCCAAGCCTCGCGAGTCGCTCTTCATCGCCAGACCAAATGACCGAATCTCTGTTGCCACCTCTCTTGAAATCCATCGGCCGAGTACTTAATTGTCGCCTCTACCCGTAAACGAGAATTCGAGTTGACAGCAATGACGCTTGCTTTCTCCGGGAAAAAAGGGCGCTCCCCACTCGTGGGTTGAGCGCCCTTTCTCGTGAATGAGCATTGCGCATCGAGGGCAAGGTTCGTTGATGCGGCCGTTTCAGACAGCTGCCCTGTAACTGTTACGTACTCCTCGCCCAACCCAAGGGCGGTCATAATGCTTCGCATCGAACAAACTTGCGTTTGGCTGTGGCAGGCGCGGTCGTTCTGTCTCTGCCTTCACCTGTGAATTTTGCAAAGCATCCGGCAGCGCTGCAACCGTGAGCTCCAGCCGCGATGGAATGACTTGATTGGACACAGCTTGTCCCAAGTGCGAAGATCGTGCGTCACATTCATTCTGGGAACCACTGCGCAAGACTCCGTTTTGATCAAGAGGAGAGTTCCATTATGGCAACCTGGCAACCCGATCCTTCATTCTATCCATCACCACGAATGGCCGCCAAGGCACCGCAAGAGAAGCTCGCCTATGTGGCGGCCTTCGATCCGGATCGCATAAAACCCGACGCGATAGCGGTGGTCGACGTGGACCCCAACTCCCCTTCCTATTCCCGGATCGTCGGCCAGGTCGACATGCCCAATGCGGGGGACGAGTTGCACCATTTCGGCTGGAATGCGTGCTCGTCCTGCCTTTGCCCCAATGCGCCGCACCCGCATATGGAACGGCGCTACCTCGTCGTGCCCGGCCTGCGGTCATCGAGGCTGCACATCATTGACACCAAGCCAGATCCCAGGAACCCAAGGATCGTCAAGGTCATCGAGCCGGCAGAGATCGCCGAGAAGGCCGGCTATTCGCGCTTGCACACCATTCACTGCGGTCCCGAGGGGATTTATGTGAACGCACTCGGAAATGCCGAGGGCAAGGCGCCCGGCGGCGTATTCCTGCTCGATTCCGAAAGCTTCAATGTCCTCGGCCAGTGGGAGATGGATCGGGGGCCGCAGAAGCTCGCCTATGATTTCTGGTGGCATCTCGGCCACGACACGATGGTAACGAGCGAATGGGGAACTCCCGATACGTTTGAGGATGGACTTGTTCCGGAGATTCTGCTGGGCAGCAAATACGGACGCAGATTGCACTTCTGGGACCTCCACAAGCGCAAGCATCTGCAGGAAATCGACTTCGGCGAGGAGCACCAGCTCGTGTTCGAATTGCGTCCGGCACACAATCCGACCATGGCCTATGGCTTCGTCGGCTGCGTCATCAGCCTCAAGGATCTTTCGGCATCTATCTGGACATGGTACCGCGACGGCGACAAATGGGCGGTGAAAAAGATCATAGAGATACCAGCAGAGCCCGCCGAGCCTGACCTGCTGCCGCCGCTGCTCAAGGGCTTCAAGGCCGTCCCGCCGCTCGTGACCGATATCGATCTGTCGATGGATGACCGCTTCCTCTACGTTTCCTGCTGGGGCACCGGAGACATGATCCAGTACGACGTGTCAGACCCGTTCACCCCAAAGGAGACGGGCAGAGTCCGCATCGGCGGTATCGTATCCAGAGCAACCCATGCCGGGGCGAAGAATGGCGCGCTCAATGGCGGCCCGCAAATGGTCGAAATCAGCCGGGATGGCAAGCGCGTCTACTTTACCAATTCGCTCTACGGCGCTATCGACCCGCAATTCTATCCCGAAGGCATCGACGGATGGATGGTGAAACTGGACGCCGCGGCGGATGGGGGGATCGAATTCGACGAGAAATTCTTCGTCGACTGGCCGAAAGGCCATCGGCCGCATCAGGTGCGACTGGAGGGAGGCGATTGTTCGTCCGATTCCTACTGCTATCCCTGATGAAACCAGCGCGTGCAAAACGCATAGCCGCCTAGGATGATTTCCATGTCACCCTGGCTGGTGCTTGCCGGCCTTGGGGCCTTTCACGGCCTCAACCCCGCCATGGGCTGGCTGTTTTCGGTTGCGCTCGGCCTGCACAGAAACAGCCGAAGGATCGTGTTGTTATCGCTGATCCCCATCGCAATCGGGCATGCGGTTTCAATTGCTGTTGTTGCGATGGCGGTGGTGCTGCTTGGCCTCATTGTCGACCAGCGCGTGCTGGAAGTGGCCGCTGCCATGGTGCTCATAGGCTGGGCCACGTATCATGCCGCATACGGCCATCGCCACCGTGTTCGGATCGGCATGACAACAGGCATGGTGGGGCTCGGGTTCTGGTCTTTCCTGATGGCGACTGCCCACGGAGCCGGTCTTATGCTGGTGCCAGTGGTGATACCGCTATGCCTCGCGGCCAGCCCGGCAAAGGAACTGACAGCCGCCGGATCCCTCTCCATAGCTCTGGCCGCGATCGGAACGCATATGGCCGCCATGCTCGTCGTGATCCTGGCCATCGCGGTTTCGGTCTATGAATGGCTGGGCCTTTCATTCCTGCGCCGCGGCTGGATCAATTTTGATCTCATCTGGGTTGTGGCGCTTGCGATCACCGGCTTTGTCCTGATTGTCTGACGCTGGTCCACCACCGGCCAATCTTTGACTTCGCCAACAGTTCATCTGTAGAATATCGCCAGGTCAATCCAGCGGGCAACACAAGCGGACGGGCTATGGAAAAGGACGGTACGACCACAGAGTCAGCGGCGATCCCCAACATGGCCGAACTCGAGTTTCGCCGTTATGAAGCAAGGCTCGGGGTCTGGAAAATTGTCCTGGGGACATTCATCGTCGGACTGGCCGGCATCCTGATACCTGGCGCCATCCAATTCTACACAACGCATTTGGAGGATGCGCGCAAGGAGACCGAATTCAGGCTCTCCCAACAAGCCGCCCACCAGCAATATATCAAGGATTTTTTTGCCACGGCCATTAATCAGGACATCGAGCTGCGAATCCGTTTTGCAGACTACTTTGCAAACCTGTCCGGCCCGGGACAAGAACAGTTGTGGAAGAACTACCTCAAGGACCTCACTGATCTGCGCGACGTAAACAGAAAGAAGATCAATGAGTTGGAGGAGCTTCTTGTAAACTTCAAGAAGATCCCGCCGGACCAGATAGACAATGCCGAGTTCGACCGGATCAACCGCGAACTGGCTTGGGCGAATGCGGAAATAGGTTACGTTCCAACCGAGCGCAGCGCTGTCATCGCATTGGCCGACAGCAGTCCGATCGGCAAGAAAATGCGGCTCTACAAGGAAACCACCGATCTCGTCCAAAGGCTTGCCGCAGCAAGCAGACCGCTCGTTGAATTTCCTGACGATCTGGCGCGATTTTGGAACCTCTACCGGAAGGACCTGATCGGCGTCGAAAGCCCCGATTTTGCAAGGGTCATGATTGCGACAGGTTACGCTTTGAAGGCACTGGTTGCCTCGAACGCGCCACCCGATGCAGAACTAAAGCGCTTGGCCGATGAGCTTGTCTCACTATCGCGACAGGAATTGGCGGACATCTCGCAGGCTCCTGTCCAGCAGCAACAACAACAGCAGCAACAGCAACAACAACTGCCGCAACAGCCACTGCAATAGTAACCAACGCCGCAAGAACTGCAATTTGAGCACAAACAGTTCCGTTGAAGCAGTAGTGCGGTTCGAGGACGACGAACGGCTGCTCAAAGGCGTAAATGTCTGAAAATACAAGCGAGCAGCAATTGACGTTTGAAAATTTGGCAAGCATTTTGGAAGGAGGTTCGCACATTGTTTATCCGGGGTACCCGCGTCGTTTATACTGCCGATAGAGCAAAGTTCTCCTCGGAGACACAAATGAGTGGCGCTGCACTGGTGACTGGTCTTTCGTTCAAAGGAAAAACAACGTGGTCTCAGACGAAAAGTTGAGCGAACCGCAAGTAGCCAAAGCAGCCGCCAATCCTTTGCGCAAGGTCGCATTGATCATCGTGGCGCTGGCCGCCTTTTTCTTTATCCTGTCAATTTTTATGGAACGGCGAACACCATCGTCGTCGCAGGCTCAGGTTCAGGCCTATGTCGTTGGCATAGCGCCCGAAGTCACGGGGCGGGTTATCGACGTCAATGTTACCGATAATTCAGCCGTCGAACCCGATCAGGTGCTCTTCCGCATCGATCCAAGCCGCTACCAGATAGCGGTGGCCGAAGCAGAGGCAACGCTTGCCCGTGTCGGCCAATCGATCGGATCGTCAACTGCGACCGTTGACGCCGTTCAGGCGCAGCTTGTGGAGGCGAAAGCAAACCGGGACAACGTGCGGGAACAGGCCGCGCGCGCCATGGAGCTTGTGAAGCGAGGTGTTTATGCCAAGGCAAAATATGACGAGGCAAAATCGGCGCTCGATCAGTCGGAGGCATCAGTTACGGCGGCCGAGGCGGAGCTTGTAAAGGCGCAGGAAGAGCTTGGTCCGGCGGGCAGTGACAATCCGCAGCTCCGGGAAGCCCTCGCCGCGCTCGAGCTTGCGCAGCTCGATCTGTTGCGGACCACTGTCCGCGCACCCTCGGCCGGTGTCGTCACCAATCTCCAGCTTTCCATTGGCAAGGTCGTTAGTGCCGGACAGGCAGCGATGACGTTCATCGATGTCGGCACCATCTGGATCGCCGCTGCCTTCAAGGAAAACAGCCTGGAGAAGGTAGCCGTGGACAATAGCGCGGAAGTGCTATTTGACGCCTTGCCTGGCCGATTGTTTTCCGCAAAGGTCGAGAGCGTGGGTCTTGGCGTGTCGCAGAGCGGGACTGATCCCAGCACCGGCTTGCCCACGATCCGCAGCGACACCGGCTGGATCAGGGAGCCGCAACTCTTTCCGGTACGGCTGATCCTGGATGAGGGACGGCCGAAGGGCGTGCGTTATGGTTCGCAAGCAACGGTCGTCATATATACCGGTCAAAATCCTGTAACAAACGCCTGGGGTTGGCTGTGGATCCGCATTCTATCGGTCCTGACCTATGTCAGTTGAGGCAGACCAAGCACTGGCCGAGCAGCGGCGCAAAGGATTGCGGGTGGCGATTGCGGTTTCGGCTGGCTTCACTTTATCGGTAGCGTTTGGCGCAGTCGTACCATTTCTAGGCCCACTTTTCGCAGCACAGTTCCTCTTGTCGAGCTCCAGCCCCATGCCGATGGCCAAGACGCTGGGAATGGCTGTGATAATTCTGGCGGTCGGAACCTTCATGATGTTCCTGACAGCCCTGTTTGGCGACCATCCAGCCACGTTTCTCATGCTGCTGGGATTGATCTATTTCTGCTGCTTTTTCACGCAGGCCAGCGGCAAGGGAGGCCCTGCGATCTTCCTCGTGCTGGTCGTCGCGATCATGGTGCCGCTCCTTGGCGTTCTAAATCGCGATCTGGCCGATTCCATCCTCTCCATCCTGATCACAGGCGTCTTGAGCGGCACGATTCTCATGTGGCTCTCTCATGCACTCGTTCCTGAAACCGCGCTTGCACCAAGCCAACCGGAACAGGCGCCCTTACCACTGCATCCCTATTGGCGAGCACTCGCTAACACCGCGATATTGTTATCCACGGTTGCGATCTGCCTGACGAATGATCAATTGGCTGCTGCACTTGTCATCCCGATAACGGTGGCATCGCTGTTGGGTCAGCTCGATATCGCCGCAAGCGGACGCGCGGCGCTCGGTCTCGCAATCATAAACCTGCTGGGAGGCGTCATCGCATCGATCGCCTACGCCATTCTCAGTCTCCGGCCCAACCTGTTCTTCATGTTCGTGATTGTGCTGGTTGTCGCATTGTTGCTTGGCGGCCGGGCGGCCGCTCCGTCGCGCGAGGCGAAAATGTTTGCAGGTGCGCTGACGACGTTTCTGATCCTGTTCGGGCTCGGCGTGTCGCCGCTACCGGGAAGCGCAGCTGAATCCTTTGCAACGCGAATACTCTACGTCGCGGCGGCAATCCTCTACACACTTGTCATGGCTGCCTTGCTTTGGCCCCGGTCTGGAGCGAGACTGCCGAAGCAAAATTACGGCTGATACAACCGCTCTCTCAATCGGATGCGCAGGGCCAGCTATCAGGAGCGGAAAGTCCCGCCGGTAGCTTCGTCTCGGCATTGCCGCAGGCAAGATCGACCTGCTTCTGTTCCAGCCCCGTCGCAGCTGACAAATCCAGCCCTTCAATTCTGGTCAGGAACATGAAGGCACGATCAAATACGAGCGGGCCCTCAAAGGTAGCACTGCTCAGATCGGCGCGTGACAGGTTGGCGAGTGTAAACCTGGCGCCCGTCAATACGGCCTTGTCGAAATTGGCGCGCCCGAGTTCGGCCTTCTCAAAATTGCCCCCGGTGAGCCGTGCTCCGCTGAAGTCGGCGCGCTGCAGTTCCGCAGCGGCAAAGGATGCGCCATCAGCAGAGATGCCGGCGAAATTGGACCGGTAGGCCTCGATCCTGGCGAAGTTGGCCTTTTCAGCCTTTGCGCCGGCGAGCGACGCGCGCACCAGAGTGGCCTTTTCCAGATTTGCGGCGGCCAGATTGGAATTGCTGAGATCGGTCATGGTAAAATCGGTGCTGAACAGATCAGCGCCTTGTAGCTCGCTGCCAGGAATAAGAATGCTGCGCTTGCTACAATCGCGCCAATCCACACCGGACGAAGGCAAATTAGAGCAATCGGCCGCCCGCGCTGGGCTATATGCGAGGGTCGAGACTCCAATCGCAAGGATGCATGCCAAGGCGAAAAAGGCAGCGGGCGATCGCTTCTGTCCTGTTACACAACCCGATCCGACGGGGCCAACGCACCGGGCTTGCCGGCATACCGTTCTGGTCAATCCAACCAGTTTTTCAACGACGATACCCATCCTGTGCTCCAATTCTCCGCTGGTAAGCCCTGTCTCGCATGAAGCCGACCGCTTCCAGCAGTATTATACAGCGTACATAGTGTGTTGGAACGCTTCCTCCAATTAATTTGGCAAGTAAAAAATATCCTGATCGTAAGTGCTAACGGGGAACCAATGCATCCAGTTCCGGCAACAGCATAACGCTTTCCTGCTCGTTCGGATCGGTGCGGGCGATGATCGCGGTGCAAGGCGTGTTGCTGAGATTGGCCGGCAGATGCGGAACGCCGGCCGGGATGTAGAAAAGCTCGCCCGCATGCACCACGACATGCTCCTCGAGCCGGTCGCCGTACCAGGTATGCGCCTCGCCAGACAGTACATAGATCGCCGTCTCGTGAGACTCGTGCAGATGCGCCTTGGCGCGTATCCCCGGCGGAATCGTCAAAATGTGCATGCAGATGCCCGTGGATCCGACCGTCTCCGCCGCGATACCTTCGAAATAGTTCAGCCCTTGCTTACCGCCATAAGTGTGATGGGGTTTGACGACATGACAGGTGGGCTTCGATTTTGCATCCATCGTTCTACTCCATCGAAATCGCGGCCAGGCTTCCCGCCCATCCCTCTTCGTAACCGCAACGGGAAGAATACCACGCAACGTGCCAGGCCTGTCATGCAAAAAGATGGCTGACGGGAACAGATATGTGGCAATCTTTTCGTATAAATATTTGTTACCGTTACGTACTTGCAGGTTGCAGGTACCAGAATTCATGATCAGGGAACAAATTCTTCGAGGCGTGGCGGCCATGCTCATTGCTGGCGAAAAAGTGGAGAAGTATCATGGCGATGTCATTGGATGCGGCTGCGGAGGTCTTCCGCCAAGCAATGCGGGAAACGGTCAAGCGGTACTCGTTATGGTATCTCATTCAGGGGATCGTGCTGGTCGTCGCGGGAATCCTAGCAATCATCTACCCTGTTCTGTCGTCTGTCGCAGTGGTCTTCCTTTTGGGCTGGCTATTGATCATCAGTGGTCTGGCGCAGGGCATCAGTCTCCTCGGAGCGCGGCATGTGCCACACTACTGGCTCCAGCTCGTCTCCGTTATCCTCGCCTTGCTTATCGGATTTCTCTTCCTGCGTGATCCGGCGCAAGGCTTGCTGACGGTCACGCTTCTGCTGATTGTCTTCTTCATGATCGAGGGCATCTCGAAGATCGTCTTCTCGCTGACCATACGCCCCTTCCCGAACTGGGGCTGGCTGCTGGCCAGTGGACTGGTCGGAATTGTGCTTTCCCTGGTGCTGTTGATCAGCCTTCCGGTGACGGCGCTTTGGTTGGTGGGGCTGCTGCTGGGGCTTCAGCTGATCAGTGTCGGCGGGGCGCTGACACACCTTGCCTGGCAGGTACGTAAAAGCCAATAGACCGCGAAGGATTCTCGGCATTATTCCGCCGATCCAGGCAGGACGGCCTCATTTCTTGTTCGTGTAACGCGTCTGTGATATTTTCCTCCAATTCCGCTCAAGAGAAACCAGATAGAGCGGAGGATGTGTGGTGAAGTTTCTTTGCACTTTCATTGTCTGCATCATGTTCGGGATTTCGGCCGCAGGGGCCGGTCCTTTGCACGACGCGGCAAAGAACGGAGATGTCGAACGCGTTAAACAACTGCTGGATCAAGGTGCTAACGTGGCCGAGCCCGATAGCGCCGGCGAACCGGCTTTGATTACCGCATCGCTTGCTGGACATGCCGACGTTGTTGCCGTTCTGTTGGACCGCGGCACCGACATCGAAATACGCAACAAGGGCGGACTGACGGCATTGCACGCAGCGGCCTATAACGGGAATCTCGAGGTCGTGAAGCTGCTCGTCGAGAAGGGCGCCGCAGTCAATGACAGCAAGAATTTCTACAAGATGGCACCGCTGCATGCGGCTGCCGAAGAAGGCCATGCGGATGTGGTCGCCTTCCTGTTGGTCAGCAAGGCAGACGTCGAAGCGAAGGAAAGAAACGGCTATTCGCCACTGACTCAAGCCGGATGGCGTGAGCATTGGGATGCAGCAGACTTGCTGATGAAAGCGGGCGCGGTTTGCCAGCCAGCCGATCTTGTCGGCCAGTGGCTTTTCACCGAATGCACCAAGCGAAAATGACGCTTGCTGCAGCGTCCGGAAAACGGAGGATAATAATGTCTTATCATAAACTGAAACGCGGGTTGCGGATCGCCGTGGCAGTTGGTGCTACTGCGTTCCTTGTCTCGTTCGTTCAGCCTGCTGTCGCCGAAGAATTCGTCAATACCGGGTATTTCGGTGACGTCGCAATCAAGGGTTACGACCCGGTCGCCTATTTCACCCAGAACCAGGCCGTGGAAGGATCCGAACAATATTCCTACCACTGGCTGGGAGCGACCTGGCATTTCGCCAGCGCAGAAAATCGTGACCTCTTTATCCGTGAACCGGCCAAATACGCACCGCAGTATGGCGGTTACTGCGCCGACGGTGTCTCGTTCGGGACGGTCACCACCAATGTAGACCCCAAAGCCTGGCGGATCATCGATGGCAAGCTCTATATAAGCTATGACCCGGGTGCAGCGGACGGCTTCGAAAAGAACCCGACCAAGCTCACCGACTCCAAGAAGCACTGGTCCGACGTTCAGCAGACGCTCGTCTCGGAAAAGCTGGATAAAAACTGGCAGGCCCCCGCCAATTGACGCTCAACGTCATTTGGCCAGGGAAAAGAACATGACGGCGCGCGGCGTGACGTGGACATATGCCGCGTCGCGCTGCTCTTCGTTGCCGTTGCGGTAGACATAGCCGCACACCATACGATCGAGGAAATAGCCGACAAACTGCTCGCAGAGGCGATTGCCCTGAATTTGCGCGACCCCGGTGATGTTCGTATTGGTGCTGCGATAGGCAGTGTTTCCGGCCGTGTCGAAATATTGAATGAACTCCGTGCCGTTCTTGTGCCTGCCCTTCCATGTCTTGTCGTTGACAAGATTGCGCAGGTCCGCCTCACCGAGCTGGTCTGCCTGCTTCCCTTCAAAACCGAATGGCCATTCAGGGACGCCTGCCGATTTTAGTCCGTCCAGGTGATAGCGGAGATCATCTTCCCGCCAATAGTCGTAGAGATAGCTGTAATAGGTCAGATTGGTATCGGGAAAAAGCTCCAGCAATCTTGTCTTTTCTTGCGTTCCGTTCGTCTGATTGCCCTGATTGATATAGGCTGCCGTCAAGTATTCGCGTGCGGGTTCGGCCTTGGGCAAGGCGTTGCGTGCTGCTTCCATCAAGGGTATTGCCCGCTCATTCTCACGCGCCGTGTAAAAAACTATGCCTGCAAGCAGCTGAAAGCTGGGTGGAGGCGTTGGATCCAGCCGCAGGGCCTTGTCCATTTCCGTGACCGCCTGTCCACGGCTGCCGGTCTGGGCCAGAATCAGGGCCAGGTTGCCAACGATCTCCGCGTCGTTGGGCTGGGCCGCCACTGCCCTGTTGGCGGACTCCCTTGCCTCCACTTCGCGGCCGTCAACCAGCTGCAGCAGTGCCAGCACGGTGTGTGCCCGCGCATTGTTGGGGTCGAGCTTCAGCGCCTGCCCCGCCGCGTCATAGGCAATTTTTCGTGCTACCGCTGCCGACCAGAGATAATTGTAATCATTGCGCCAGACATCGACAGCGACGCGCGCAATTCCCGCATGCGCATTGGCGAAATTCGGATCGAGATCGATTGCCTTCTGGTAGAAGGCCAGGGTTCGGCGATAGGTTTCGACATCGTTGTAATAGAACCCTTCCTGCTCGGCCCTCATGTAATAGTCGTAAGCTTCCAGATTATCGGTGGGTATCCGCGCCAGCTGGTCTCTCTCGCCTTGGCTCAGCTTGACTTCGAGAGCCGAAATGATCTTGCCGATGACATCGTCCTGAACTGCGAAGAGATCGGCATATTGACGATCATAACGCTCGGCCCAGAGGGAGAGGCCTGTGACCGCGTCGATCAGCTTGACGTTGATCCGAAGTCTTGTGTCCGCCCGCTGCAGCGTCCCCTCCAGGACGTAGTGAACACCGAGTTCCGCCGCGACATCCTGAATCTTGCCGGACGTATCGCGGACCGCGAACACGGAATGGCGCGCGATAACAACAAGGCCGGAGACCTTTGACAGCTCGGTGATGAGATCGTCCGTCAACCCCGCCGCAAGATGGTCATGCTCCGTATCGCCGCTCACATTGATGAAGGGTAGCACCGCGACCGACGGCTTGTCCGGCAGCGGATAAGCGAACCGTTCGACCGGCGCAGGCTGGAAAAACGTCCACGGTTGCCACCAGAGCGCTGCACCCGCCAACAGGAGAGCAACGACCGCCGCCAATGCCGGAATGCGCCAGCGACGAAGGTCTCTTCCTGCGCCAATCGTTTTTCCTGCCGCTGACGGATCAAGCACCACGCGATATACCCGGATCGGCTCGGCGATGCTCTTCACCTTCTGCTCGCCAAGCGCGACGAAGCCGACCGGAAGCTTCGATTTCACTTGATCATAGGCCGTTCCTGAGATCGCGATGCCGCAAGGCTCGGCCAGTGCCTGGATCCGGTGCGCGATGTTGACGCCGTCGCCATGGATATCCTCGCCCTCGACGATGATATCGCCGAGATTGACGCCAATGCGGAAATCAAGCCGTTGTTCGGGTGGCACAACAGCGTTCCGTTTCGCCTTCTGCCGCTGCACCTGGACCGCGCAGCGCAGTGCATCGACAACGCTGTGGAATTCGACCAGCAGGCCATCGCCCATGGTCTTGACCAGCCGACCATGGTGTTCGGCGATACTCGGTTCAAAGATACCGGACAGATCGGACTGGAAATGGGCACGCGTCCCCTCCTCGTCGATCTGGCTCAAGCGGCTGTAACCGGCGACATCAGCGATCAGGATGGCTGCAAGACGGCGCTCCATGCGCTCTTCCCCGGAGTGTTATACTCAGGCGCGCACCTTACAGCAGGACTATTGGCGATGCCATTGCGGCCGCCACATTGTGGCGACCGCTGTCGTGCAGCTCAGCTCCAGTCCGCGCCAGCCACCTGCTTGACGGTGACGTTGAGGCGGTTCCAGACGTTGATGAGTGCGATCGACAGGATCAGGGACGCAAGCGCCTTTTCGTCATAGTGCCGCGTGGCGTCCTGCCAAATATCGTCCGGCACGGGGTCCGCCCGGTCGCTGAGACGGGTAACGGCCTCGGTAAGCGCCAGAGCCGCACGTTCGGCGTCGGTGAAGAACGGCGCATCCCGCCACGCTCCGACTGCGAAGAGCCGCTGGTCCGTCTCCCCTGCCTTCCTGGCGAGCTTGGGATGCATGTCAACGCAGACGCTGCAGCCATTGATCTGGCTGGCCCGCAGATGGCAAAGTTCACGCGTTTTCGCCGGAACGCCGTCTTCCGTGGCGGCGTTCAAAGCGTGCAGCGCCTGCAGGGCTTCGGGAAGGACGATTGCCGGGTTGCTCATTCGTGCTTGCATTCTTAGTCTCCTTCTGGGGGACTCAGCCATCTTTGCTGAATCGGGATGCCGAGCATCCGGGTTTCAAACTTGACGGTGCTGTTTCCAAGCCGATCTCTTTGTCACATCGGCTCGGTTTCATTCGTCATCGCTATGACGCAACGCGGCGGGGAAATGTGACCGATGGACGAAAAAAAATTACTGGCGGAGAAATTCGAGGCCAGCCGGCCCCGCCTTCGCAGTGTGGCCTACCGCATGCTTGGCTCATTCACCGAGGCGGAAGATGCTGTGCAGGAGGCCTGGCTCCGGCTCAGCCGCACCGACACGAGCGGCGTCGAAAACCTGGGCGGATGGCTGACGACAGTCGTCTCGCGCGTCTGCCTGGACATGCTGCGTTCGCGCAAGTCGCGGCGCGAGGACCCGCTGGACGTGGAGGGTTCCGAACAGATCGCCGCGCCCGAGTGTGGTCCAGAACATGAAAAGCTGCTCGCTGACGAGGTCCGTCTTGCACTGCTCGTGGTACTGGAGACACTGGCGCCTGCGGAGCGGATCGCATTCGTGCTGCACGACATGTTCGACCTGCCATTCGACGAGATTGCACCGATCGTCGGGCGTTCAGCCATTGCAACGAGGCAGCTGGCGAGCCGGGCACGCCGGCGGGTGCAGGGAGCGAACGCGGTTGCCGACAGCGACAGGACCCGCCAGAGACAGGTTGTCGATGCCTTTCTGGCTGCCTCGCGTGGCGGCAACTTCGAAGCACTGCTCGCTGTGCTCGATCCGGACGTCGTATTCCGCGCCGATCCCACAGCAGTCAATATGGGTGCATCGGCGGAAGTCCGCGGTGCGGCCGCAGTGGCCGGCGCCTTCTCGGGCCGTGCCCAGGGCGCACAGCCAGCACTCGTCGATGGCGGCATGGGGCTTGTCGTGGAGATAGGTGGGCAACTGCGGGTGGTGCTCAACCTCACGATCGTTGGCGGGAAAATCACCGGGATCGAAGCGATCGCCGAACCCGAACGGCTTCGTGCCCTCAACCTGGAGTTATTCAGGAATTGAAAGGTCGCACGGCCGTCTTCGCTATACCGGATAGTTCCGGTTTGGTGGTTTTGGGCCGAAAACCAATCAAAACAATGTGGTAATATAATACCTTTTCTGCAATCCTTTGTATTTGTTATATTATTTTTGATACTGCTAAAAAATCGCCACTTGACGTGCGCGGCCTACGTCTTTATTGAAACCCTCGACTGCGGTGGGTTTTCCCGCCGTTTTTCATTGTTATGCGGATTTCATCGACCCGCATAACCCAAGCAACAAGAAAAGCCTTCCTTTGTGAAGGATGATCTCAAGGACGAACACAATGGCTACCTTCTCTCAGAAGCCGGCAGATGTGACGAAAAAGTGGATCCTGATTGACGCCGAAGGTCTCGTCGTCGGTCGTCTCGCCTCCATCGTTGCCAACATCCTGCGCGGCAAGCACAAAGCAACCTTCACCCCGCACGTGGACGATGGCGACAATGTCATCATCATCAACGCCGACAAGGTTGCGTTCACCGGTAAGAAATTTACCGACAAGGTTTATTACTGGCACACCGGCCATCCCGGCGGCATCAAGGAACGCACTGCTCGTCAGCTGCTCGAAGGCCGTTTCCCGGAACGCGTCGTTGAAAAGGCTGTAGAGCGCATGGTTCCCCGTGGACCGCTCGGCCGTCGCCAGATGAAGAACCTGCGCGTTTACGCCGGTTCCAACCACCCACACGAAGCTCAGGCACCAGAAGTCCTCGACGTTGGCGCGCTGAATTCCAAGAACAAAAGGAGCGCATAAGAATGGCTGAGCTCAACTCGCTCGCAGATCTCGGCGCAGTAGCCGCAAGCACGCAGGCCGCTGCACCGGTTCATGTCCAGAAGCTCGATGCCAAAGGCCGTGCCTACGCAACCGGCAAGCGCAAGGATGCGGTCGCCCGCGTCTGGATCAAGCCAGGTTCCGGCAAGATCGTCGTCAACGACAAGGAATACGGTCAGTATTTCGCCCGTCCGGTTCTGCAGATGATCCTGCAGCAGCCGATCGTTGCTGCCAACCGCGCCGGCCAGTACGACGTCATCGCTACCGTTGCCGGTGGTGGTCTGTCCGGTCAGGCTGGTGCTGTTCGTCACGGCATCTCGAAGGCCCTCACCTATTTCGAACCTGCACTGCGGGGCGTTCTGAAAAAGGGCGGCTTCCTGACACGCGACAGCCGCGTTGTCGAACGCAAGAAGTACGGCAAGGCCAAGGCCCGTCGTTCGTTCCAGTTCTCGAAGCGCTAATACAAGCGTTTCAATTGGACAAGAACACAAAGCGGGCCTTCGGGTCCGCTTTTTTGTTGCGCTGCGGAGAGTTTACGGTAGCTTCGCCGCACAGCTGAAGATGCAAAGTCCTGGAGTAAAAATCCAATGCCATCGAAGTCCATCGACCACGCCTTCACAGCGCGCAACTTGACCAGTGCGGCGACTGATCCGACCCATGCGGGTACCCTCTCCTTCATGCGCAGGCGCTATACGAAAAATCTGAACGGTGCCGAGGCAGTGGTCTGGGGCATTCCGTTCGATGCTGCAGTTTCCAACCGGCCTGGCGCGCGCTTTGGCCCGCAGGCGATACGCCGAGCTTCGGCGATTTTCGACAATGACCCGCAATATCCGTTCCAGCGCGATCTTTTTGCCGATCTCGCAGTGACCGACTATGGCGATTGCCTGCTCGACTACGGCAATCATCAGAAGACGCCGGCGACGATCGAGCGGGAAGCCGTGAAGATCATCAAGTCGGGCGCGTTTCTGCTGTCACTTGGCGGTGACCATTTCGTCACCTGGCCGATCCTCAAGGCGCATGCCGCCAAGCATGGGCCATTGGCACTCGTGCAGTTCGATGCGCATCAGGACACCTGGTACGATGACAGCAGGCGCATTGACCACGGCTCCTTCGTCGGGCGTGCGGCACGCGATGGCGTCATCGATCCTGCCCATTCAATCCAGGTCGGCATCCGCACCCATGCGCCGGACGATTGCGGGTTGAAGATCGTCTATGGCTACGAGGTCGAGGAACTATCCGCGGCAGAGATCGCCACGCAGATCATCGCACGGACGGCCGGCAGAAAGGTCTATCTGACGTTCGATATCGATTGTCTCGATCCGGCATTCGCACCGGGAACGGGAACGCCCGTCGCAGGTGGCCCTTCCTCAGCAAAAATCCTTTCCGTACTGCGGCATCTGACCGAACTCAACATTGTCGGCGCAGATGTCGTGGAAGTGGCGCCCGCCTATGATCATGCGGATGTGACGGCGATCGCAGGTGCCACAATCGCGATGTATTACCTGGGTATACTTTCCGAGCAGAAGGCGAAGCGACGAAGCTAGTATTTTGATTCAACGTTCTTACATGTTGAATCCGGTTCTCGCGCTAACCATTTGAAATTCAAGCTTCCAAGGGCATTCCCATGAAACCTAAAATCTTCATCGACGGCGAACACGGCACCACCGGTCTGCAGATCCGCACGCGGCTTGCGGGACGCGGCGATCTCGAAGTCCTCTCCATTCCGGAAGCCGAGCGGCGCAACAAGGATCTGCGCGCCGACTTCCTGAAGGAAGCAGACGTTGCCATTCTCTGCCTGCCGGACGATGCGTCGAAGGAAGCCGTGTCGATCCTCGAGGGCCATAACTCGACGAAGATCATCGACACCTCGACGGCGCACCGCGTGCACCCGGACTGGGTCTATGGCTTCGCCGAACTCGACCGCGCCCAGCGCCAGAAGACCGTCGATGCGCGGCTCGTCGCCAATCCCGGCTGCTATCCGACGGGCGCGATTTCGCTGGTCCGGCCACTGCGCGATGCGGGTATCCTGCCCGGCGATTACCCGGTCACAGTCAATGCGGTTTCCGGCTATACCGGGGGGGGCAAGCAGATGATCGCGCAGATGGAAAACCCGGACAGTCCGGACCATATCGCTGCCAACCATTTCCTCTACGCGATGCCGCTGAAGCACAAGCATGTGCCGGAGCTGCAGACGCATGGACATCTCGAACGCAAGCCGATCTTTTCCCCAAGCGTTGGCCGCTTCCCGCAAGGCATGATCGTGCAGGTGCCGTTGTTTACCGATGACCTCAATGGCAACGTGTCGATGCAGGATATCCAGGCGGCATTGAGCGCCCATTATGAGGGCCAGAGCATCGTGCAGGTGGTGCCGCTGGCGGAAAGTGCCATGTTGCCGCGCCTCGATCCGGAAGAGCTGCGCGACACAGATATCATGAAGCTCTACGTCTTCGGTACCGAGGGTCAGGGTCAGGTCAATCTGGTTGCCCTCCTCGACAATCTCGGCAAGGGTGCGTCGGGGGCTGCCGTGCAGAACCTGGATTTGATGTTGGGCAATGCTTGATGCGATTGCGGAGACTTTCCCGCCCGAGTGGAAAGTCTCTTCGCCCGAACTGATTGCCGAGACCGTCACCAGCCGGATCATCAAGGTGCGGCTCGAAAGCGGTGAAGCCGCGGTGGTCAAGCATCTGACACCGCTCGGCATGCGCGAAGAACTGGGCGGCACCCACTATCTCGAATGGCACGACGGAGACGGTTGTATCCGCCTCCTCGCGCAATCGGGCAACAATCTGCTGCTTGAATATGCAGGAGCGCGTACGCTGCTCGATCACCTCAATGAATATGGCGACGACGCGGCGACGCACATCTTTGTCGATGTATTCCTGAGGTTGTCAAAGACCAAAGGCTCTAGTCGCCCGGTGCCGACGGACCTCATACCGTTGCGAACGATGTTCGCCAGTCTGTTCAAGAAGGCCGAGGCGGACCGGAATCGCGGCGTACAAAGCCAATTTGTCGAAGCGGCGGGACTTGCTGACCGGTTATTGAACGATCAGCAGGACGTTCAGCCGCTGCATGGCGACCTGCACCACGAGAATGTACTGCACGGGAAGCGCGGCTGGCTGGTGCTGGATCCAAAGGGCCTGATCGGCGATCCGATGTATGACGCCGCGAACATGTTCTACAATCCGCTGGACCGGGACGATCTGCGCGCCAGCGAGAGCCGTATCACTTCGATGGCGCAGGCATTCTCGCAGGCGTTCAGCCGCGATAACAGGACCATACTCGGCTTCGGCATGGCGCATGCCTGCCTTTCAGCATCATGGCACGATGAGGACGAGAATTGCGACGAGGCGGCGCGCAGCCTCGGCGTTGCCGCGGCGATCCGGCGAGTCCTAGGCGCCCTCGGTTGAACGCTTCACCAGGCCCGCGACCATGATGAAAGTGATCACGCCGAGGATGCCGACAAAAGCGGCTATCGTCAGCGCGATATGCGGGCCGAACCGTTCCAGAATATAGGCGAAAATGAAGGGCGCGGCCGATGAAACGGTCAGGCGCGCCGAGGTGATCTTGCCAAGAATTTCGCCGTAACCCTGATGGCCGAAGAGCGCCAGCGGCAATGTCCCCTGCACGATACTATTGAGTCCGGAGCCCATGCCGAAGAGCATGGCAAAGAGGATTGCTCCCGCGATGAGCGGCACAGGCGGGGGCAGCAGAAGCATCATGAACGCCAACGGTATCAAGGCTGTAGACAGAATTGCCACGGCCATTGCCGACAACCTGCTGCCGATGACCATATTGATCAGGCGGCTGGCGAATTGCGAGGGGCCGAAGATCGTGCCGACCACAACGGCCGATGTGCCGAGGCCAACGGCGCCAAGGACCGGCACAAGATGGGCAAGCATAGCCGAGAGCGCGAAGCTCGCGAACGCAAACCCCGTCGCGATGAGGATGAGGGCCGTCCTGCGGCTGGATTGCGTGAGCGTGCCGCCGTTGGCGGCGACCGGCTCCTGGGTTGTTTCCGGTCTGATCACCGGCGAGCGCCGGGTCATCTGCGACAGCCAGAAATGGATCGGAAAACAGATGAACACCTGCAGCGCGGCATAAAACAGGAAGATATCGCGCCAGGTGAATGACATCAGCAGCCGGGTTGCCAGCGGCCAGAACAATGTCGAGGAAAAGCCGGCAATCAGCGTGAGATAGGTGATCCGGCGCGGCGCCGATTGCGGGTCTATCTGGACGAGAACAGCAAAGGCGGTGTTGTAGAGGATGAAAGGCGTAGCGATGCCCGTCGTCACGAATGCAGGTGCGAACGTCGCCCAGCTGGGCGAACAGGCGCACAGGATCAATGACAATGCGGCCGCCAGCGAGCCAAGTGTCATGACGCGGCCTGCGCCGAAACGGTCGGCCCAACGGCCAGACCAGGGCGAAACCAGACCGCCGATCAGAAGGGTTCCAGAAAACGCCGCGAACAGCCATTCACGCGACCGGCCGAACTCTTCGCCCATGGCGGGCGCAAGGATGCTAAAGCTGTAATAGAGTGTGCCATAGCTGATGATCTGCGTGATACCCAGACCGGTAACTGCGGCCAAAGAGCGTCTCGCGCTAAGCATCATCTTGTACGTTTCCGGTGATCCATCCGCCCCTCTGAGCGGTTAGAATCAGCACTACACCGAGTCTCGGTACAAGAACAATTACCGCCCGGTCACAACCTCTGTTTCAAGCGGATAGGCTCCCTTGGTGGCGCGCCAGTGAGCCACGGAGAAGCCGAGGATAATGATGGCAAAGCCCTGGTGCAGCAGCCCGAGGCTGATCGGCACCTGCATCAACAGCGTCGTAATGCCGATTGCCGCCTGGAGTGCCACCAGTACCGCGAGAAGCACGGCGCGGCGCGCATGGGTGGTGCCCGGCGCGTGGCGCATCGTCGATACGGCCTGCCATATCGCTACGACAAACACGAAATAGGCAAAGAAGCGGTGCACGAACTGTACGGTCTTCGGGTTCTCGAAGAAATTGTGCCAGATGGGCTGAATGGGGAAGAGATCGCCGGGGATGACCGATCCGTCCATCAGCGGCCATGTATTATAGGAAAGCCCGGCGTCAAGGCCGGCAACCAGCGCGCCAAGGTAGATCTGGATGAAGACGAAAACGACGAACCAGCCGGCAAGGCGCTGGATGGACCGCGAGGCCGGCGCTTCGGAATAGACGGCGAGACCGCGCGCCACATACATGACCGCGGCGAAGATGATGCAGGCCAGCGTCAAATGGGTGGCGAGCCGGTATTGGCTGACATCCACGCGGTCAACGAGGCCCGATGCAACCATCCACCAGCCGACGGCGCCCTGAAGGCCGCCCAGCGCCAGAATGCCGACCATGCGCGGCTTCAAGCGGCGCTCGAGCCGTCCGGTCAGCCAGAAGTAGGCGAGTGGCAGCGCCACCAGAAAGCCGACACCGCGTGCAAGGAAGCGGTGAGCCCATTCCCACCAGAAAATCTGCTGGAACTCAGCAAGGCTCATGCCCTTGTTCAGCTGCTGGTATTGCGGGATTTGCCGGTATTTGTCGAATTCTTCCATCCACTGCTCATGGCCGAGCGGCGGAATAATGCCGTGGATGGGCTTCCACTCGGTGATCGAAAGACCGGACCCTGTCATGCGTGTTGCGCCGCCGACAATCACGATAGTCGCAAGCACGATCAGCACCAGATAAAGCCAGATGCGGATATACTGGCGGTTTCGCGCTTCGCTGTCTTGAACCGAGGCGATCGTGCCTTCGGATATTGTCTGGGCGGCCATGCAGAATACTCCTGTCGGGTCCCGGATAGGTGCAGCATAAGGCGGCTCCTGACAAGGAGAGCTCACGCGACACGCCGTCGCGTTTATAGCGTGAAACGGACCTTTTTTGCTTTCCGCTGGAGACGTTAACGGATAGATGGTGGCGCTGAAGCTAGAGAATGGATGGCGCAATGCCCGTAAGGCTGAAGAAACTCATCGGAACATTTCTGCTCGTGGCACTCGTCTGCGTTTACGCAATCGTCGCGACTATCTTTGCCGTGGCACTGCTGGGAAATGCCAGCCCTTGGATCCACCTGCTCTATTTCTTCGGCACAGGCATTCTTTGGGTCGTACCCGCCATGTTCATCATCAGTTGGATGGAAAGGGCCCCCAAGAAGAAAACGCCATAAGCCTTTTTCAAGCCTGAACGACCCGCCGGCCGGCATTGGCAATCGGCGTGGTGACGCCGCTCATCATCGTCTGCGCATAGACCAGCTTCTGGAAACGGCCATTGATGGAGATGCGCGGCAGCGCGTGCAGATTGGCGCGGTGTTCGGGATGGATCGTGCCGTGGCGCGTGGTGACGGCAGAGAGAAACCCCTCCTCCGCAGCAATTTCAGCTTCGCGTTTTCCGGCAGCCTTGGCCGAGCCATAGGGATAGGCGAAATGCGCCGGGCGCTTGCCGAGTTTCTCCTCCAGCATGTCCGCGGACAGGCGCATTTCCCGGGCCACCATATCGGCAGTCAGCTTCTTCAGATTGTAGTGATGGACGGTATGCGCGCCGATCGTGCAAAGCGGATCGCTGGCGATCTGGCGCAACTCCTTCCAGTTCATGACGTCCTGGTCAGCCGGGACGCTGCAGATCATGCCTTCGGCGGCGCACATTTCGCGCAGGACTGGGAGCTGTTCCAGTTCCGTCAGCGTATAGGAAAAATAGCGCATCAGCGAATGGAAGGCCGCGCGTTTCTGGAACAGCGTTCCGCAGCGCCATTCGGGGCCACCCGGTATCTTGATGAAGCTCGCTTTGGTGACCAGCTTCTCCACGACCTCCCACCAGAGTACCGCCGCCCCCTCGATAAGACCCGGGGCTGCATAGATGGTGAACGGAACATTATGCTTTTGAAAGACCGGCCAGGCGTGGTTCAAATTGTCATTGTAACCGTCGTCGAGCGTGACCGCAGCAAAACGGTGGCCATCTTGCGCTCCGGTTTTGACCCGCTCGATCATCTCGTCCATGGACACGAGCTGTGTGCCCTCAGACTTTAGCGAGGTCAGAATCTGATCGAGAAAATCCGGGGTGATCGAGAGTGAACGCGTCACGCCGAGCGGACTGATACAATCCGGGCGCACCCGGTGCAGCATGATGATCGAACCAAGTCCGCCGAAACGGTCGCGCGTGCGCGACGCGAAACCACTGTGCCAAGCCAGTCGCATCACGGCTTTTCGCATCAAGTCAGCCGCGTGGACCATTCCTTCACCAATTTGCACTAATAAAGATAATCGGAGTTTCTGTTCATCAAGTCATGCAACGTAATTGTTTATATATGGTTGATCAACGACACCCGCTGCTTTTCGCCCCCTCCATTGGAACCAAGCAATGTCGCTCCCTCCCCTAAAAGCAAAGATCATCAGCGCAGCTGACGCCAAGGCAATGTGGGCGGGGCTTGGGGAAGATTTTGTTGCAGGTCCGTCGCAAACCGCAGACTGGTTCGCGTTCTGGCAGTCGTCAGCCAATGCGGATTGCCTGGCCGCCATATTGTGCGCGGCAGACAAGCCCGTTTTCATCCTGCCACTCGAGATCGTGCAAAAAGGTCCGGTTCGCGTCGCTATCTTTGCCGGCGGGCCGCATGCCAATTGCAATTTTCCCGCACTGTCACGCACGCAAATTCGCGGCAGCGATCTCGCCAAGCTCTTCGAAGAGTTGCACAAAGCACGGCCGGATATCGATCTTGTGTCGCTGGTAAGGCAATTGGGGGAGCTCGACGGTGCCGCCAACCCCCTTCTCCAGCTCCCGAGCCGGGAAAACGCCAATGTCAGCCTGGCGATTACATTGGACCGGAAATTCGATACGGTACTTGGCCGCAACAATGCCAAGCGGAAAAGGAAGAAGCACCGGCAGAACACGCGCCGTTTCGAGCAGGCCGGGGGACATCGCACGGTCACTGCAACCACCGCATCCGAGACAGAAGCGATGCTCAAGAAATATTTCGAGTGGAAAGCCGACCGCTTGGCCAAGGCCGGGATCAAGAACACCTATGAACCCGCAGGAATCAAGGAGTTCTTCCATCAACTGCTCGCATATGAAGCAGGTACAGTATCGCCGCGGTTCCAGCTGAAGGCACTTGAGGTGGCAGGACAATATCGGGCGGTCCTCGGAAAATCCTACGCGAAGGGTCAGACCTTTATCGACTTTATCGGTATAGCCGAAGATGAGCTCGCCAGCGCCAGCCCCGGCGAATTCCTGTTTTTCGAGGACATTCAGGACAGCTGCAAGACTGATCTTTCAGTCTATAGTTTCGGCATTGGTGACGAGCCGTATAAACGCAGCTGGAGCGACATCGAAATGCCCACCTACGATACGAATGTCAGCCTTACAGCCAAAGGCCGGATATACGCAGCCTTTCTCACAGCGCGCGGCGGTCTAGTGCGCACGATCAAGCACAATGAGGTGGTCTGGGGCTATGTGAAGAAGGCCCGCTCGAGAATGTTCGGGAAACGTTGAGCCGGTCGATCAGGCACCCGCCATTACTTTGGACCGGACGATCTTGCCGGCATCCACCCGCAGCAGGTTCGGACTGAAAGGCGTCAACAGTTCCGGCTCAATCATCCTTGCTTCAAAGACAGATTTCGCTGTAGCAGCAACATCCCGGTCATCGGGATCAACCAGCGCAAGAACCAGCTCTGTGCCATCGGCAAGCAGATGCTTCAATTCCGTGGCTGTTGCCGGGCCGCTGTCGATCACCACAAGATCATAGGCGGACTGCAAGGCATTGAGGATCATCGGCAGCCGGCCAACCGATTGCATTGCCTTTACCGGGTCGTGATTGCCGATCGGAATGATCTCGGCTTCCGAATAATGATCGGCGTGGATGACGTCGCTGAAATGTTTTTCGGACACCAGGAGGTCAGTAATTCCGTCGAGATTCTGGTCGTCCAGCATCGAACGGCCGATTTCACCGGTACCCGTCATGTCGACCAGGATAACCCGCACCCCGCGATCGGCCAGTTCGCGTACCAGCAGGATCGTCAACGCTGACGCCTCATCGCCTTCCGGCGAGACTACGACGGCACGAGATGCACCGCTCGCCATCAATCGATCGGCAACATTTGCAATGCCGGAGTGGTCGGCAGCAGCAACTGGCGATTCGATAGGCTCATCAAGCACCGGTGCAGCAAAGCTCGCGGCAGGTGTATGCGCTTCCGTTGACGCCAGTTCTTCATGGCTCGTTTGTGGTTCGGGGACGAGCGGAGCGACCGGTTCGACTGGTTTCTCGATTGGAAGCTCGTCTCGCACCTCGTCAACTGGCAGGGGCTGTATGTAGGCAGGCCGCAGCGCCCGACCACTGAACAATGCGCTCAGTAGCGTGCCGATGCTCAACAGCAGAAGCGAAGCAACAAAGGCGGCCGCCGTCATGGGGATTATCTTGGGGAAATAGGGTTCGATCGGCTTGTCGGCACGGGAGAAAATGCGCGCGTCGGCCGGCAGGTAGTCACGATCGGTGCGGGATGAAGCTTCCCGGTAACGGGTCAGATAGGATTCGAGCAGTTGGCGCTGCGCCGTGGCTTCCCGTTCCAGCGCGCGCAACTCAACCTCTTCTTCACCCGCCTTGGAAGATTGTGCCTTGAGCTGGTTGAGGGAACGCGTCAATTCGGTCTCGCGCAGACGCGCCGTCTGCGCCTCGTTTTCCAGACTGCCGAGAACCTTGCGAGCCTCCAGTCTGATTTGCTGGTTCAGATCGGCGAGCTGCGAACGCAGGGCCTTGATGCGCGGATGACCGCTAAGCAATGCCGCCGACTGGTCGGCGATATCGTTGTTGAGCTGCACCTGACGCTCACGCAGGCGCTGGATCAGGGGTGATGCCATGACGTCCGGCAGCGTTTCCACCGCTGCACCCTTGGCCAAGGCCGTACGGACGCTTTCTGCCTTGGCTTCACTCGCTGCCTTGTTGGCCCGCACGCGTGACAGTTCCGATGAGAGTTCCGAAAGCTGCTGCGTCGCCAGAACGGCATTGTTCTGTCCGATCAAGAGGTCGGATGAACTGCGATAGGCGGCGACTTTTGCCTCCGCATCCTTGACCCGCTTGCTCAGGTCGGCAATTTCCGGCTGCAGCCAATCTGTTGCATCGGCATTCGACTGGGATTTCGACGCCTGCTGCGTCGCGAGGTATTCATCTGCAACAGCGTTGGCCACGGAGGCTGATAACGCGGGATCCTTCGAAGAAAACTGAATCACGATGACGCGGGAGTTCTGCACGCTGTAGACGAGCAAACGCTCACGCAATGCCTGCAGAATATAATCGTCCCTGGTTTCCTCGTCTGTATTCTTGCCGAGGCCAACGGCGGCAAAAAGCCGGGAAAGAATCGATGGCTGCGCACCCGCAGCAAGCTCTTCATTCTTGCCCAGATCGAGCTTGGCAATCACGCGTTTCAGCAGGTCTGAAGAACCGATGAGTTCCACCTGGCTCTTGATGCCTTCCTGATCGAGGATCGGCCGGTCATCCCCCTGCTGCTGGTTTGCCGGACGCGTGAAAACGGATTCGCGTGTTTCGATGAGAATGCGGGTTTCGGCCCGGTATTTCGGCGATACGAGCGACAAAACCATAAATGCCAGAAGTGTCAGAAAGACCGAACCGAGAATGATCCGCACCCTGTTTTGCCACAAACTGGCAAAGAGAGCGCCGACATCGATGTCGACATCGTTACCGACAGAGTTGGCCCGAGGCATTCATTCACTCCAATTCGAACGGCGTCATGGTAAAGGCGTATGGTAACCAGCGGGTTAAGACGGAGCATACCACGAACTGCAAACTGCCTAATTTCCCGAGACTTTACCAGCCATTAACCCTAATGAACCGATAATCCCAACCAGAATCGAGAAGACTCTCCGCAACTGTTGTTAGGGTTCAAGACGTGTTCAGCAAGCAGATCCTTCTGGTGACCATCGGCGTCCTGTGCATGACGCTTGGCGGCTGTGCCAGTTACCGGCCCGCTCCGGCAGCGTTCAACGAAGCCATCAACAAGCCCTACATGCTTGATGCGGGTGATCGCATTCGCCTGACAGTGTTCGAGCAGGAGGGCATCACCAATACCTACAGTGTCGATCAGGCCGGCTATATCTCGGTTCCGCTCATCGGCAGCGTCCCTGCACGCGGAAAGACCCTCCAGCAGATCGAGGCGGAAGTGGCTGCCAAGTTGCGCAAGGGTTATTTGCGTGATCCGGACGTGGCTGCCGAGATCGATCGCTACCGGCCGATATTCGTCATGGGCGAAGTCGGGGCTGCGGGCCAGTATTCCTACGTGCCGGGCATGACAGCGCAAAAGGCGATTGCGGCGGCTGGTGGATTCACGCCGCGCGCCAACCAAAGCGACGTCGACATCACGCGGCAGTTCAATGGCGAGAACCTTACCGGCCGCGTTATCATTTCCGATCAGGTGCTGCCCGGCGACACAATTTATGTGCGCGAACGCTTCTTCTGACCTGCGGAAATGATCGATAGAAAACCACTCCGGATCGTTCACTGCTTCCGCGCTCCGGTTGGCGGGATTTTTCGCCATGTCCGCGATCTTATCGAACTGCAGGTTAGAGCCGGCCATCAAGTCGGCATCATCTGCGACGCGTCGACGGGCGGAGAGTTCGAGGAAGCCATGCTTGCCAATTTGCGGGACAAGCTGGCTCTCGGACTGGAGCGGATCGCCATGCAGCGGCAGATCGGTCCCGGCGATGCGGTTGCAGCGTTCCGTACATACAAGATTATCAAGAAATTGCAGCCGGATGTCTTGCACGGGCATGGTGCCAAGGGTGGCACCTATGCACGTCTCTTCGGCTCACTGTTGCGGGTATTTGGGTCTCGCGTAGCCCGCTTTTATTCCCCTCATGGCGGCAGCCTCCACTTTGATCCCGCCACACTTCAGGGACGGATCATCTTTCGGGTCGAGCGCATGATGGAGCGAATGACCGACCGGATCATTTTCGTTTCGGCATTCGAACAAGGCATCTATGCGCGGAAGGTCGGCGAGCCACGCTGCGAATTCGCGCTCATCTACAATGGATTGGCGGAAAGCGATTTCGAACCCGTTGTGCCCAAAGGGGGCGCCGCGGATTTTCTGTTCATCGGCGAGATGCGCGCTCTCAAAGGACCCGATATCTTCATCAATGCACTCGCGAAGGCGGGTACGGCAAGTGGGCGCAAGCTGACGGGGGTGATGGTCGGCGACGGCAAGGATCGCGCCACTCTGATCGAGCAGAGCGCCAAGGTGCAAGAAGATTCGGAGATCAGTTTCCTCATGCCGATGAAAGCGCGGGAAGCCTTTCGGCTTGCCAAGGTGGTGGTCATTCCTTCCCGGGCCGAAGCCCTGCCCTATATCGTTCTCGAGGCGCTTGCCGCCGGTCAACCGGTTATTGCCAGCCGCGTCGGAGGAATCCCTGAAATTCTCGGCGAATCCTCGCCAGCCCTCGTGCAGCCGGAAGCCGGTGAACTCGCTGCCAGGATGGCGACCGCCATCAGGGATGTCGCGGCCTACAAACAAACGCTGCCGGGCATAGAAGCGCTGAAACAGAAGTTCAGCAGCGAAGCCATGGCTGCCCGCCTGGAAACCGAGTATTTCTCCGCGCTCGACGGATAGTTTTCTCTAAGCCTTTTTTAGCTCATATGTGCTATTGACAGCCAGTTCGGATGGTCGGGGTGCATTATGAAAGACAGAAAAGCGGAACCGAAGTTTTCGCGTGACGTTGTTCGCAGCCTCACGCCTGATTTCGAGCATTCGTCCGGCAAGAAAGTGACGCTGAGCCCGGTCGCCTACACGATCGCATCCCAATATGCGCGGGACACCAATTCGCCGGTGATGATCAGCGGCATCATGCGCATTATCGAGTTCCTGATTGTCACAATCGCCGGAATTGCGGTCTTCGTCTTCTATGTCGGCCCGTCGGCAAGCGCGCTTCTTCATTATTCGCTGGCGATCCTGGCGACTGCGACGGTCACCGTCCTCATGCTTGAACTGACCGACAGTTTCCAGCTGGCTGTCATGCGCGACCCCTTCAGCAAGTTCGGAAAGCTGCTGCTGATCTGGACCGGCGCCTTCGCGCTGATGTCGCTTGCAGCCTTTTTCCTGAAGATATCCGAGGACTATTCACGCGTCTGGTTTGGCGCATGGTACATATCGGGGCTGATCCTCTTCATCGCTTTTCGCGTGATCATGTCGCGCCTCATCCGGCGCTGGGCACGCAATGGCCGGATGGAACGGCGCGCTGTCATCGTCGGCGGCGGTAAACCGGCCGAAGACCTGATCCGGTCGATCGAACAGCAGCCCTACAATGATATTCGCATTTGCGGCGTCTTCGATGACCGCGATGCCAAACGGTCACCGCCCGTCGTCGCCGGCTATCCGAAACTCGGCAACATATCCGAACTGATCGAATTTGCGCGTATCGCGCAGATCGACATGCTGATCGTGTCGCTGCCGATTACCGCAGAGGAACGCGTGCTGTCGCTTCTGAAAAAGCTCTGGGTGCTGCCGGTCGACATAAGGCTTTCCGCGCATAACAACCACCTGCAGTTCCGCCCGCGCGCCTATTCCTACATTGGCTCCGTCGCCATGATCGACCTGTTCGACAAGCCGATCAACGACTGGGATTCAGTGGCCAAGCGAGCCTTCGATATCTTCTTCAGCCTTTTCGGCATCCTTGTCTTCAGTCCGATCATGATCGCGACCGCCATTGCCATCAAACTCGAGAGCAAGGGCACGGTCATCTTCAAGCAGCAGCGGCATGGCTTCAACAACGAGATCATCGAAGTCTGGAAATTCCGCTCCATGTATACGGAGATGTGCGATCCGACGGCACGCAATGCCGTTGTCAAGAATGATCCGCGCGTTACCCGCGTCGGGCGCTTTATCCGCAAGACTTCGATTGATGAATTGCCGCAGTTCTTCAATTCGCTGATGGGAACGCTCTCCCTCGTCGGCCCGCGGCCACACGCGATCGCCGCGCACACGCGCAATGTCCTCTACAACGAGGTTGTCGATGGTTACTTTGCCCGCCACCGTGTCAAGCCTGGCGTGACGGGCTGGGCGCAGATCAATGGCTGGCGCGGCGAGATCGATTCGGACGACAAGATCAAGATGCGCACGGAATTCGACCTCTACTACATCGAGAACTGGTCATTGTGGTTCGACCTGAAGATCCTGTTCCTGACACCCGTGCGCCTCCTCAACACGGACAATGCCTATTGAGCGCTTCGACCGACCAGACCCATAGCGTCAGCGTCGATCACGCCGCGAAGAATCGTGCCCTGATCCGGCTGATTTCGAGTTTTGCCATTGGCTTCGGCGTGTTTCTCAGCGGTTTTGTCATCGATGAACCGGCGCCCTACGAACTCTACATGGCCGGCCTGATCGGCGTCTGGGCCCTCTTCGGCCTGAGACTCTCGCGCGCCGTTGCTGCTCTTCTTGCCATCCTCGTCGTTTTCAACCTTGGCGGCCTCATATCCATGGGCCAGATGGCAGATCTGAAGACGGCGCCGATGTATATCGCCGTCTCCTTGTTCCTCGCCATCACCTCGGTGTTCTTCGCGGCGGTCATCGACAATGACGAGCGTATTTTGGCTGTGATTTTCAAGGCCTATATCCTCGCCGCCATTTGTACGTCTTTGCTGGGAATCCTCGGCTATTTCGATGCCTTTCCCGGCGCAGAGCTGTTTACGCGCTATGGCCGCGCAATGGGTGCTTTCCAGGATCCGAATGTTTTCGGCCCCTTCCTGATGCTGCCTCTAGCCTGGCTGGTACATGGAGTGCTTGTGGGCGACCTGCGCGCCCTCCCCATTCGGCTGGTCCCGATCCTCATCCTCACGCTTGGCATATTCCTGTCTTTCTCGCGTGCGGCATGGGGCATGGCGCTCCTGATCATCGCTGGTCTCGCCGTGCTTTTGTTCATCAGGAACCCCAATCGGCTGTTTCGCCTTAGAATCATGCTCCTCGCAGGGCTTGCAGTCGTGGTGGTGCTGCTGGCCGTCATCGTCGCCTTGCAAATTCCCAGCGTGGCTGAACTTTTCACCGCTCGCGCGCAGCTGGTGCAGGATTATGACGATGCGCAATTTGGACGCTTCGCGCGCCATTGGTACGGCATGCTTCTATCCATCGATCACCCCCTTGGCATCGGCCCGCTGGAATTCGGCCCAATTTACGGCGAGGACACCCACAATATCTGGCTGAAGGCCGCGTTGGACTACGGCTGGCTGGGATTTGTCAGCTATCTGATCCTGACGATGCTGACGCTAGGCCTCGGATTGCGCATTCTGTTTCGCGAGCGGCCATGGCAACCATTTCTGCTCTGCGCCTATATCGTGTATGTGGCCCATGTTGCCATTGGCAATGTCATCGACACCGATCACTGGCGGCATTTCTATCTGCTGATCGGCATTATCTGGGGATGCGCTGCCCTGGAATCCCGCCATAAAACCAGCCGGTTGCCGTGATTAACCGCCAAGAAATCTTTCTTCACATATCCATTGTCTGGTTTATCCCTTCCTGCGAGTGAAGTATTCAACCACAGATGGCAAAACCGCATGTATAATATACACCAAGTTGAAACTTCATCATTTAGACTTCACTTATGCGTGCTTATTGCTTTGCAGAGCGCATATCGATGATTACTTCGCGCAACTAATTAATTTGGATTATAATTTAATTGTAGGCGTCTGATATAATCAACGTGCCATACTGGATAGATGGATGAACTAATTGACATTCCTGGACGATGACAATCCAAATTATTCGAAAACGGATGGTGAACTCATGCAGCGGGCGCTGGATGAAGCGGCGGCTGCGCTGAATATTACCGACGAAACGGATCCGGAGCACGGCATGCTGGCGCGGTTTATCCGCGCTGCCTTCATCATTGGCAACCGCAATTCTGAAGCGATGGCAAAATTTGCGGTGAATGCGGTGCTTAACCGGCGCCGGCGCAGGCCGAAAATCCAGCCTGAAGCTTGAAATAGACCTTCCCGGATCAATATGCCGCTTCCTGTTGTGGAGAGGCTGGTCGGAGTGGCGGGATTCGAACCCACGACCCCTTGACCCCCAGTCAAGTGCGCTACCGGGCTGCGCTACACTCCGAACCGGGGAAAGCCCTAAATTACTAAGGTTTTTTGTGCAAGGGTAAAATCCGGAAAAACAGCAAACTGCACATAAATGCACCTCACGATGCGTTTTTGTTGATGTGGGCCGCTGGACAAGGCCAATTTCTGCTGACCCATAAGGCGGAATGACGCCTGCTACAGAAGCCGGTTGCCTGCCCTACGATCCCTCGTCCGGAATATTCAGAAGGTGGCCACAGGCCTTGCAATGAACGGCATCCGCGTCATGCCGTTGCAATCCGCATTGCGGGCATGGGTAAGTTACCTTGTGGGGCCTCACCACTGCCTGCGCGAGGCGTACGAACAGGGAAATCCCGACGATCATGGTGACAACCGACGTGAGCTTGCCGAGCGTACCAGGCAAGGTTATGTCGCCAAAGCCCGTGGTGGTCACGGTCGCGACTGTGAAATAGAGCGCATCGACAAAGCCTTCGCCACCTTCCAGCTGGTAGAAAAAGCTCGTGTAGACGAAGCCGGTCACGATGAAGAGAAACACAATGAGGTTGATGCAGGCCCGAACAACGTCAAGAAGATGACTGCCACCACAGAAGCGCAACAGTTCCTTGAGGAATGTGCTCTGCCCGATTGCCCAGATCCGCATTGCGCGCAGGAACGCGAAGTTGAACAGCAGATCCGGGAAAAGCAGCGTAGCCAGAATGAACAAATCCACCCAGGTCAAGGGCCGCAGGATCCAGGTACGCATGTCCTTTGCCAACACCGCGCCTGCAACCAGTTCGCAGCCGATCCAGACCGCAATCAGGTAATCGACGATCAGGTAGGACGGACCGGCGCGAAGATATGGCCCCATAATGAAGAAGGCGAGAATGGCGATATCTATGACAGTAAAGGCCGCCTGCAGCCACAAGGACCGTCTATCGCGACCGCTTTGGAGTCGCCTTAACGTGCGCCTCAGCTTTTCGATCTGCGGCCCGCCGCGTTCCGTGGCAACTTTATCCTGCATTTCCCTGCTATAGCCCAACAGTGTGAAGTTTCAAGCTGGAGGCGTGCTGGCAAACCGCCACGGTAACGCAAAAAATTTTCAACATTTGTTGGAACCATTATTCAGTGGTAGAGTTATAGGAGTACTGGTCCCCAACCAGTTAGGCTGAACCCCACAGCCAACCCCTAAGTCCCAGCTTTCATTTTATGTGAAAGCTGGGCTTTTTATTTGTAGCCCTGTCAAACCAGGAGGTGCGAAGTTGCGTTCGAACACTCAACGAACCTGATCAAGCAGGCGCTTGCATTCAAGCAGATCGAAGAGCGTTTCCTGCAGGAGAGCGCGATTGTCCTTCGAAAGCCGTTTGCCATCGGCGGCGACCGGACCTTCATCATCGCCCTTGATCAATCCAAAAAGGCGCCGGCCATGCGGCGCGGATTTTGGTGTCCCCATGACTGCCGCTTCTTCGGCGTCGTCGGCCCTGCTCTGCTCGGCGGCAAGCGCTTCTTCCTGACGTGCCGTCGCCTGCTTCTGCTGGCTAATGGCTTCGGCTGCAGCCGTATCGCCACTGCCCAGAGCAATGATGAACTGCGTGCCGTTTTCCCGCAGGAGCCGCTGCACCCCCTTGATCGTGTAACCCTGATCGTAAAGGAGATGACGAATGCCCTTCAGCAGATCGACATCCAGCGGACGGTAATACCGTCGACCGCCGCCACGCTTCATTGGCTTGATGTGGGTGAACCGCGTTTCCCAGAACCGCAAGACATGCTGAGGCAGATCAAGGTCTTCTGCGACTTCGCTGATGGTTCTAAATGCGTCGGGACTCTTGTCCATGATTTCGCCCTTTCAGGAGAAAATCTGATTCGACGTCTATTTCAGCGGTTTATAGGAAATTTTTCAAGTGTAGCGCGAGACTACCCCACAGTAATCTCGCTTGTTCGGCTGACAAAGACGCGAATCCGTCTTGGTATTACGCCGATTTCTTCTTGCGCGTCTGGTGTGAACGCAAAATACGCTGCTTGAGCACATTGGACGCCTTAAACGTCATGACCCGCCGCGGCAGAATGGGAACTTCCTCTCCCGTCTTGGGATTCCGGCCGATCCGCTCGTTCTTGTCCCTTACCTGGAACGTGGCGAACGATGACAATTTGACTGTCTCGCCACGGACGATTGCATCACACACTTCATCGAGAATTGTCTCGACCAGTGAAGCCGACTCTGTGCGCGAAAGCCCTACCTTACGATAGACTGCCTCAGCCAGATCAGCGCGCGTAATGGTCTTACCCCCCATACGATCTCAAAGCTCTCGTTTGTTGCAAAACTAGCAGGTGAAGCGGAAGTTACAGAATGAAAACCGATCGGGCAAGCAGGTTGGGAAAGTTCGTTAACGAATTCAATGCCCAACCAGCTTGCACTACCACCGTAGCAGAACTGCACCCCACGTAAAGCCCCCACCCATGGCTTCAAGGAGCACCAAATCGCCTTCCTTGATACGGCCGTCCCCAACAGCGGTCGCAAGAGCTAAGGGTACTGAAGCGGCTGAAGTATTTCCGTGTTGGTCGACGGTGATCACGACCTTTTCTTCGGCCAGATTCAGCTTCTTCGCCGAGGCGTCGATTATGCGCTTGTTGGCTTGGTGCGGGACGAACCAATCGATGTCTTCGGCGGTAATTCCGGCTTCCGAAAACGACGCCTCAATGACGTCAGTGATCATGCCGACAGCATGCTTGAAAACCTCGCGGCCCTCCATCCGGAGGTGGCCGACAGTCTGTGTTGTGGATGGTCCGCCATCTACATATAGCTTCTGCTTGTGCGAGCCATCAGAACGCAGATTGGCAGTCAGAACGCCGCGATCCGAGGTCAAACCCCGCCCTTCGCTGGCTTCCAGTACTATTGCACCTGCGCCATCACCAAAGAGCACGCAGGTGGTGCGGTCATTCCAGTCGAGGATGCGGGAGAAGGTTTCCGACCCTATCACCAGAACACGCTTGGCCATGCCGCCGCGAATGTAGAGATCTGCAGTGGTAACGGCGTAGACAAAGCCCGAACAGACGGCCTGCATGTCGAATGCAAAACCATGGGTCATGCCGAGACGCGCTTGAATATCGACCGCTGATGCCGGAAACGTATTGTCAGGCGTCGAAGTGGCCAGAATGATCAGATCGATATCGTCCGGCGTGAGGCCTGCATTGTCCAGCGCTGCCCGTGCAGCTGCTTCGCCGAGAGAAGCCGTTGTCTCGCCCTCGCCCGCGATGTAGCGCTGCCGGATACCTGTCCGCTGAACGATCCATTCATCGGATGTTTCAACAATGCCTTCAAGATCAGCGTTCTTTACCAGGCGCGCCGGTTTGGCTGCCCCTATACCTTTGACAACGGATCGGATCATTTACTTTCCTGTTGTTCTATTTCAGCTTCTGCGTCGCTCTCGGTCTCGCCCTGGAAAGCGGCACCGACCGGGCTCTTGTGGAAATGGCTCAGATCCGCAGCGATCTTCTCCAACAACTTGTTGTGGGCCATGTCGTATCCCACATCGATGGCCGCGGCAAAACCGAATGCATCGGTCCCGCCGTGGCTTTTGATTACAACGCCATTCAATCCGAGAAAGACACCGCCATTGGTTTTACGCGGATCCATCTTTTCACGAAGGCGGTCAAACGCGCCCTTGGCAAAAATATAGCCTATCTTGGCCATCAGCGTACGGCCCATCGCTTCGCGCAGATATTGCGCAAACTGTTTTGCGGTGCCCTCGGCGGCCTTCAGCGCGATATTTCCGGCAAATCCTTCGGTCACCACAACGTCGACCGTACCCTTGCCGATGTCGTTGCCCTCGACGAAACCGAAATATTCAAGGCTCGGCAGCGGAATCTCGCGCAGGATTCGTGCTGCATCCTTAACGTCATCCTGTCCCTTGATCTCTTCGACGCCGACGTTGAGCAAGCCGATGGTCGGCCGCTCGATCTCGAACAGGGAGCGCGCCATGGCCGCGCCCATCACCGCGTAGTCGACAAGCTGCTGCGCATCGGCCCCGATCGTCGCACCAATATCGAGGACGATGCTTTCGCCGCGCAACGTCGGCCAGATCCCGGCAATGGCCGGCCGTTCGACATTTGCCATCGTACGCAGGCAGAATTTTGACATCGCCATCAGCGCGCCGGTGTTCCCTGCGGAAACACAGGCATCGGCTTCACCGGTCTTGACCGCCTCGATGGCGCGCCACATGGATGACTTCCAGCGGCCGCTGCGCAGGGCCTGGCTGGGCTTCTCGTCCATACGCACGGCAACGTCGCAATGATGAAACGTCGAAGCGTCGGACAGCGCCTGATGGCGGGCAAGGATCGGTTTGACCTCTTCCTCGCGCCCAAAGATCACAAACCTGATATCAGGATGACGCTCCAGCGCCGTTGCCATGCCGGGTATCACGATCGCAGGACCGAAATCACCGCCCATGGCATCAATGGAAATTCTGATCACTCTCGATTGTCCTGTCCTGTTCAGTGCTTGTGGGTAGAGCAAAAGATGTTCTTTGAAAAGACTCGGCGAAAATAGTCATTTTGCATAGGCGCACAACTGAATTCTGCCCGCCTGTCCGATCGCTGAGCTGAATTGTCGTGAAAACCTCGTCCCTCTAACAATTATCCACGGGGTCTGCCGACCATCTTTCATGCATCTACTCGCAGGATGTGCATCCGATCAAGTTTTCTGTTTCCAATCCTTCAGAGCAGCGAAGGGGTTTGCAGGTTTCTCGGCATCCTCATCGGCGTTTCCATAGGTCACGACGACCGGAGGAACCGCCTCTACCCCCTCCTTGCGTGGATAGGGATCAATCGCAAGCTCGAAGAATTCCTCGGCAATCGCGCCGGCATCCAGCGTATCGCCGGAAAATGTCTCCGGTATGTCTGGACCTTCAGCGCTGATGATCAGTTCGCCATTCTCATCGAGAGGCAAGCGTGCAAGCCGCGAATTTTCCGGAACAAAGAGCGTATCGATCTCCGCCTCGACTTTTGCATCGATCGGTTCCAGCGTCACAATACACGACTGGACGATCTCTGCCTTGACCACGCCGCGAACACGAATGCCATCCTTCTTCCACGGGACAATCTGCAGGTCAGCCTTGAAGGACTTGACGTCCTGCAGTTGGTGAAAGTCGCGCAGTGCCACGCGCTCCTTGTTGTCTGCGTCAATCTTGATGGTGAGACCCTTTTGCGGGAGTCGCTGAATCGAAACGGGAAAGCTCAACGCTCCATCCAAATTCCTTGTCATCAGACCTCCTCCTCCAAAGCTGCAGCGCCGGCTTCGGGAAACGTCACCTTGCCGCTCGCAATCATATCATCTGATTGGTCTTCAAGGTGCCGGCTCGCCTGCAGAACATAATTTCCAAGGGCAGATGCCCCGGGCCAGTTTTCGCTGTCGGGACGCACATTGCGGGCGAGCGCCGCAACCAGTGCCGAATAATCATTGCTAGCAAGTGCCTTGTCATAGGATTCGATCCGCCCGTAAAACATGCGCGCCAGCTTCTTCATGCGTTTCGGAACGCCCGAGTCTCCAATGCCAAGTTCACGCAGGGAATGATCGACATCCCGGAAGAATTCGTCCGTCACTTCCTGTCCGATCGATTTCAACGCCGGGGTCCGGCCCTTGATACGGCGCATGAACAGGAAAACGTGCAGCGAGAGCATTTCATAGCGGCCCAATGGCGAATCCGGCACATCAAGGTCAGAATAAAAGTACGGCTGCCGCGCCGCTGCCACGATCGCATCGTAGAGGGCAATTGTAATCGCCTCATTTGCTTTGGCCTTGCGGCTAAATAGACTGAGAATCATAGAGTTGAGCTTTCACTTGGGTCTGGCACGCAACACATGTCGCGTGTTGCATCGGACTTCAAGGTGGTTTACCGAAGTTCTGCGGGCAGCGAAAGACTTGCGCCCAGTTTGAAATGGAGATGTCGTTGCTGCAGCGGATTTTCAAGACCGTTCGTTCCCGGGAATACCTTCTCGCTGGAACCCTTCTTTTGGCCGCAGGGCTTGCTGGCTGTAATACCGCCAACCTCAATCCATCAGAGACGCTCACACAAGGTTATGTGCTTGACGAGAAGGCACTTGAGTTCGTCCCGGTGGGCTCCAGCCGCGAACAGGTCATGCTGTCGCTGGGCAGTCCATCGACGACCGCGACCTTCGACAATGAAGTTTTCTATTACATTTCACAGAAGCGGCACCGTACCGTCGCCTTCATGCAGCCGAAAGTGACGGAACGCCGTATCCTGGCAGTCTATTTTGACAAGGACAGCAAGGTCTCCAGCATTTCCAACTATGGATTGCAGGACGGCAAGGTATTCGACTTCATCTCGCGTACCACACCGACGGGCGGCAAGGATCTTTCCTTCCTCGGTCAGTTGCTGGCCGGTGTCGGCAAGGCACCTTCTTCGCTTGGCGGCGGTGGCGCTCCACAGCAATAACAGGCTTCCAATACAAAAAACCCACGAACCTGGTTCGTGGGTTTTTTGTTGCAATGCTGACTGCAGTCAGTGCGCAAGCACGGCTAGCAAGAGCAAGGCCACAATGTTGGTGATCTTGATCGCTGGATTGACAGCCGGTCCTGCCGTATCCTTGTAGGGATCACCCACTGTGTCACCGGTGACGGAGGCCTTGTGCGCTTCCGAGCCCTTCATGTGACGCGTTCCATCCTTGCCGACAAAGCCATCCTCGAAGGACTTCTTCGCGTTGTCCCAGGCACCGCCTCCCGACGTCATCGAAATGGCAACGAAGATGCCATTGATGATGACACCGAGCAGCGAAGCACCGAGTGCCGCAAAGGCGGAAGCCTTGGATCCGGAAATCAGCAGAACGCCAAAATACACGACGATAGGCGCCAGAACCGGCAGCAGCGATGGAACAACCATTTCCTTGATCGCTGCACGGGTCAGGATATCAACCGCCCGCGCGTAGTCCGGCCGCTCAGTACCCAGCATGATGCCGGGTTTTTCACGGAACTGCCGCCTTACTTCTTCGACCACGGAACCCGCCGCGCGGCCAACGGCAGTCATCGCGATACCGCCGAAGAGGTAAGGAATGAGACCGCCGAAGATCAGGCCTGCCACGACATAGGGGTTGGACAGTTCAAAGGAAACGGCACCGATCCCCTTGAAATAGGAGAATGCGGTCGCGCCCTCCTTGTTGGCTTCGCTGATGAAGAACTGCAGATCGTTGGCGTAAGCTGCAAACAGCACCAGCGCGCCGAGACCGGCAGAACCGATCGCGTAGCCCTTTGTGACAGCTTTGGTGGTGTTACCCACTGCGTCAAGCGCATCGGTGGACTTGCGTACTTCCGGATCGAGACCCGCCATTTCGGCAATGCCGCCGGCATTGTCGGTGACCGGTCCGAAGGCATCAAGCGCAACGATCATGCCGGCGATGCCGAGCATGGCTGTAACGGCAATGCCTGTGCCGAACAGTCCGGCAAGCTGGTAGGTCGAGATAATCCCACCAACAATGACCAGTGCCGGAAGCGCAGTCGATTCAAGTGATACCGCGAGGCCCTGGATCACGTTGGTACCATGACCGGTAATCGATGCCTGGGCGATCGAATTGACCGGGCGTTTGTTGGTGCCGGTATAATATTCGGTGATCACCACAATCAAGCCGGTCACGACGAGGCCGATGAGACCGCAGAGGAAGAGGTTGCTTCCGGTAATGGACTGACCCGCCACGGTTCCAATCTCGCCCCATCCGATTGTCATCGATGTTGCCGCACCAAGGCCAAGGATCGACAGGAGCCCTGTCACGATCAGGCCTTTGTAGAGCGCTCCCATGATCGAGTTATTAGCGCCAAGCTTGACGAAGAATGTGCCGGCAATCGAGGTGATGATGCAGGCGCCGCAGATAGCCAGCGGATAGAGCATGACTGTGGCAAGGTTTGGCGCCGCAGCAAAGAAGATGCCGGCGAGAACCATTGTGGCAACGATCGTGACCGCATAGGTTTCAAACAAGTCGGCGGCCATACCAGCGCAGTCGCCGACATTGTCGCCGACATTGTCTGCAATCGTTGCAGGATTGCGTGGATCGTCCTCCGGAATTCCGGCCTCGACTTTGCCAACGAGATCGCCGCCAACGTCGGCGCCCTTGGTAAAGATGCCGCCGCCAAGGCGCGCGAAAATGGAAATGAGGGAAGCACCAAAGCCAAGGGAGACCAGAGCGTCGATCACCGTACGATCAGCGGGCCCATAGCCCATCGGGCCGGTCAGAACCCCGTAGTAGACCGACACGCCAAGCAGTGCGAGGCCGGCGACCAGCATGCCGGTGATGGCGCCTGATTTGAAAGCAATTTCAAGGCCGGCGGCAAGACTTCGGGAAGCGGCCTGCGCCGTGCGGACATTCGCTCGCACGGAAACATGCATGCCGATAAAACCGGCTAGCCCCGAAAGAACGGCACCGATCATAAAGCCTATCGCCGCCGTTCCCGTCAGAAGGAACCAGACGGCGATGAATACCACAACGCCGACCATGGCGATCGTGGTGTACTGCCGTGTAAGATAAGCCTGTGCGCCCTCGCGGATTGCACCGGCGATTTCTTGCATGCGCGCATTGCCCTGGTCCGCCGCGAGCACCGATTTGGTGGCCCAGATGGCGTAAACGATAGACAGCAGACCGCAGGCAATGACCAGAAACAGTATTGTCATGCCACTCCCTCAGATTTTGACCGGAAAAACCCCTCCCCGGGTCAGGTTCGGTACGGCACACTGAAATCCGCCAGGCCGGCAGAAATGCGACCGTATGTGTAAGGAGTAGCGAAGCAAATGCGAAAACGTCAAGGTCTTTCGCATCTTGGTGAAATGCGAGACGAAAGTAGGGCTTGCTTGGACCGGAATAGCTCAGCATTGTGGGCTAATTCGAGCACGAAAGGCAACGCGTGGACTTGATTTACAACGAGCGGATCAAATTGCTCGCCACCTTCATCAATAGTATCGGTATTGCGATTTTTGCTGTGGGCGGGTTGGCGCCACTAATTTCCAGCTTAAACGGTCCGTTCGGTCCTACAAAGCCGTTATTGTTTATCAGCACCGTTTGTTTTCTAGGTGCATTTGCACTACATTTTACTGCAAGCCGTTTTCTCAGAAGGATGAGACAATGACCACGTTACAGATCATTTCTCTTCTATATATGCCTGTAGTTGGCTTCATCATAGCTGGCGCCGTTTTGCTTTACGACTGGAAATTCCCACCTACGCATCACCGCCCTCGCGACCCAAAATAGAAACCAAAACTGCTAACGCTGTGGGCTTTTGACGCCCTTGCTTTCGCCGCGAATTTCAAAGGCCAGACGATCGAGCACAGCATTGACCAGTTTCGGCTCATCCTCGGAATAAAAGGCTTTGGCGATATCGACATATTCCGAAACGATAACCGCTGTCGGCACGTCGGCCCGATCCTTCAATTCCCAGATTCCGGCCCGCAGGATGGCACGCAGCGTCGAATCGAGACGTGACAGTGGCCAGTCCTCGGTCAAGGCCTGACGAATCATCGGATCGAGCAGGGTTTGCTCAGCTACAACGCCGGAAACGATGGCCCGAAACCACTGCGGATCGGCGTCCAGATACTGATTGCCATCGACTTCCTTGCCGAGGCGATGCGCTTCGTATTCTGCCACGACCTCCAGAACGCCTGTGCCTGCAACGTCCATCTGATAGAGGGCCTGAACCGCGGCCAGGCGGGCTACGCCACGCTTGTTAGCTGTTTTCCCGGTTGGGCTTTGCCCGTCTTTTGGAGAAGGCATTCGTTCAGGCTCCAAGCTTTTCCTTAAGGGCGATCATGGTCAATGCAGCGCGCGCAGCAAAGCCACCCTTGTCCTTATCTTCGCGACGCGCACGTACCCACGCCTGCTCTTCATTCTCGACGGTCAGGATGCCGTTACCGATCGCAATGCTCTCATTGACGGCAAGGTCCATCAGAGCACGGCAGGACTCATTGGCCACGATGTCGAAATGATAGGTTTCGCCGCGAATAACGGTACCGAGCGCCACATAGCCATCATATTCCTTTCCGCCTTCGACCGCAGCATCGAGGGCAAAAGAAATAACCGCCGGAACCTCCAGGGCTCCGGGAACCGTAAAGACATCGTAGGTGGCGTTCGCTTCATCAAGCGCCGATTTGGCGCCATTCAACAAAGCATCCGACAGATCTTCATAAAATCGCGCTTCCACGATCAACAGATGTGGCGCACGCGCCTTATTATTGGACATGATAGCTCCAAGGGAAATGGGGTGGCGTCGCCGCCGTTGGCTGTCGTCCTAGGCTGATTTCGGATATTCTGCAAGCCGCGCAGCGTATCTCGCCATCTGATCAATTTCGATATTGACCTTGTCGCCGACCTTGCGGTCGCCCCAGGTCGTCACCTCAAGCGAATGACGAATGAGCAGGACATCGAATTCGTTGCCATTGACGGCGTTGACCGTCAGCGACGTGCCGTCCAGCGCGACAGAACCCTTCTGCGCGATAAACCGTGCAAGCTGCTCCGGCACACGCAGGGTGAAGCGCACGGCGTCACCCTCGTCCTCACGTTTGATGATTTCCGCCAGGGCGTCGATATGCCCGGAGACGAGATGACCGCCCATCTCGTCGCCCAGCTTCAATGAGCGCTCAAGATTGATGCGTGTCCCGGATTTCCAACCCGCAATACTGGTAAGCCGCAGGGCTTCTTCCCAGGCTTCAACTTCGAACCAGCGAGCATTCGATCCTTTTTCGGGAAGCGTCGTAACCGTCAGGCAGACACCAGAACAGGCGATGGACGCACCAATCTCGATCGTTTCCGGATCGTAATTGGTTTCAACGCGCAGCAACACGCCTTCATTGAGCGGCTTGACCTGACCGATTTTGCCGATATCCGTGACAATTCCCGTAAACATCCGTGGTTCCTTAGCGAGGCCTGATATATTCGCCGTACCGGTCTTCACCGAAGCGATATTCGCGCAAGAGTTTGAATTCACGGGCGATATGGGAGTGGAGTTCAGGCACTGCAACCCCGTCGCTATCGCCAATTGCAATCGGACCCTCGAAAAGTGCAAGGCGATCGACCAGCCCCTCCTGCAAGAAGGAGCTTGCGACCGTTGCGCCACCCTCCACCATCAAGGTCGATATGCCCTGTGCCGCGAGGTCGTCGAGCAATTCAGGCAGCGCAGTTGCCCCGCAATCGGTTTCCGTCGCCAGGATCCGGCAACCCGCTGCCACGAGTGCCTGTCGTTTTGCGGGTTCGGCAGCTGCACTGCCTGCAACCCAGACTGGAACGGACCTTGCACTCCTGACCAATGTGCTATCGAGCGGCAGGCGAAGCCGGCTGTCCAGAACAACGCGGATCGGCGAACGGGATTCCAGCCCCGGTAAACGGCACGTCAGCTGCGGATCGTCTGCAAGTACTGTACCGATGCCGACCAAGATCGCATCGGATTCAGCCCGCATCAGATGAACCTGCGACCGGGAAACCGGTCCCGTGATGGAAACTTGTCCATCGCCTCGCCGGCCGATGAATCCATCGCTGGAAAGTGCAAGCTTCAGAGTCACTTCCGGCCGTTTCTTCGCAGAACGAATCAAATAGCCGGCGAGATTATCGGCGGCCACCGCACCAAGTATGTTCTCCTCAACCTCGATGCCTCCAGCACGCAAGATGGCATAGCCCTTGCCTGACACGCGATCATCGGGATCATTGGTGGCAGAGATGACACGGGCAACTCCGGCAGTAATCAGGGCATCCGCGCAGGGTGGAGTCTTGCCATGATGAGCACAGGGCTCAAGCGTAACGTAAGCCGTTGCGCCGCGCGCCTGTTCACCCGCTTCAGCCAGGGCCTGCGTTTCGGCATGGGGCCGTCCGCCAATTGCCGTGACTCCGCGCCCGACGATCACGCCGTGCTTGACGATCAACGTGGCGACGGAGGGGTTTGTCCCGGTCAGCCCCTGATGGCTGCGTGACAGGCGAATAGCCGCGGCCATGAAGCGGCGATCAAGCGCATTCTGTTCCGACCCGGTCATTTGGCTCATTGGTTCTCGACCGGATCCGGGACAATATCACCGGAGGTGATCTCGTCGATGACATCGTGGAAGTCCTTGGCCTCGCGGAAATTGCGATAGACGGAAGCGAAGCGAATATAGGCAATGTCATCGATGACCTTCAAGGCATCCATGACCAACCGGCCGATTTCATCCGACGAAACCTCGGGTTCACCGGAGCTTTCCAGCTGGCGAACAATGCCCGAAACGGCGCGTTCGACCCGTTCGGGATCAACCTGGCGTTTACGCAGCGCCACTTCAACGGAGCGCATCAGCTTGTCGCGATCGAACGCAACCTTGCGGCCGCTTTTCTTGATCACCAGCAGATCGCGCAGTTGCACGCGCTCAAATGTAGTAAAGCGTCCGCCGCAATCCGGACAGACACGCCGCCTCCGGATCACCGCGCCGTCTTCGGCCGGGCGGGAGTCTTTCACCTGAGTGTCTTCAGACTGGCAGTAGGGGCAACGCATCGAGTGGCTTTCTGAACGTAATCAAATCTGAGCGAAGATAGTGTCTTTCTCGAAGATATAAAAGCGTTCAGGCGGAGAGGATTGTGAACGGACCGTTCGATCCACCGCAATCTTCTCCGCCCGAGTAAAATCAAGCCGTATCAGTCGGTATTCAGACTTTACCCCAGATATGGATAAAGCGGGAAGCGATCCGTCAGGGTAATGACTTTCTGGTGGACAGCCTTTTCAACTGCGGCGTTGCCCTCATCGGAGTTTGCCACCTTCAAGCCGTCGAGCACTTCAGAAATCAGATCACCGATTTCGGTGAACTCCGCGGCACCAAAACCGCGGGTCGTTCCCGCAGGCGTCCCAAGCCGAACACCGGAGGTGACGAAAGGCTTCTCTGGATCGAAGGGAATGCCGTTCTTGTTGCAGGTGATGTTGGCGCGGCCGAGCGCCGCTTCAGCGCGCTTGCCGGTTGCATTCTTCGGGCGAAGATCGACCAGCATCAGATGGTTGTCGGTTCCGCCTGAAACGATGTCGAGGCCGTTCTTCTTCAAGGTTTCGGCCAGCGTTTTCGCGTTGGCGGCAACGTTCTGGGCGTAGGTCTTGAACTCCGGCTTCAGCGCTTCACCGAACGCAACAGCCTTTGCGGCGATGACGTGCATCAGGGGGCCACCCTGGAGGCCCGGGAACACGGCCGAATTCATCTTCTTGGCGATTTCCGGGTCATTGCTGAGGATCATGCCACCACGCGGTCCACGCAGAGATTTGTGGGTCGTCGTGGTGACAACATGCGCGTGCGGAAGCGGCGACGGGTGCACACCGGCAGCGACGAGACCGGCGATATGCGCCATATCGACCATCAGATAGGCGCCAACAGCATCGGCGATTTCGCGGAAACGCTTCCAATCCCAGATACGCGAATAGGCAGTTCCACCGGCCAGGATCAGTTTGGGTTTGGTCTCGTGTGCCTGTTTCTCGATCGCATCCATATCAAGCAGATGATCGTCCTGGCGCACGCCATAGGAGACGACCTTGAACCACTTGCCGGACATGTTGACCGGAGAGCCATGCGTGAGGTGACCACCGGAATTGAGGTCGAGGCCCATGAACGTATCGCCCGGCTGCAGCAGCGCCAGGAAAACCGCCTGGTTCATCTGGCTACCCGAGTTCGGCTGGACATTGGCAAACTCGCAGCCGAAAAGCTGTTTCGCGCGCTCGATTGCCAATTCTTCTGCGATATCAACGAACTGGCAGCCGCCATAGTAGCGCTTGCCCGGATAACCTTCGGCATATTTATTGGTCATGATCGAGCCCTGCGCTTCGAGCACGGCACGCGACACGATGTTTTCCGATGCGATCAGTTCGATCTCATGACGCTGGCGGCCCAGCTCCTTGCGGATGGCGCCGAAGATTTCCGGATCGATCTCTTCGAGCGATGCGTTGAAAAAGGTATCTGCAACAGAAGCGCTTGCATTCGACATGGTGCCTGGACCCTCATTTGCCGGTGGGTAATTCAAAGGTAATTGCGGCGCATTATCATACTTAAACCGGCAAGGCCAATGGCCGGTACGCGAAAAGCATTAGCCCGAAACCGCCTTTCGGGATTCAAATATGAAAAGACCGCCCGAAGGCGGTCTGTATCAGCATATCGTCCAGTGCATGCGATCAGGTATTCGTACCGATCGACAGAGCAGCCTGACCATCGCGCTCGTAGATATCGTCGCGCAGATGGACAACGCCATCGCCCGTCGACCATGCTGTGACATACACAAAATGCAGCGGAACGGGATCGGTCACCTGGATCGGCGTATTGACGCCGGTCTTGATGGTTGCCTCCATCGTCTGGCGGTCCCAGCCGGCCGTATCGCGCAGGAGCCAGACATTGAGATCGCGGACGTTCTGCACACGAACGCACCCGGAAGACTCGAAGCGCATCAGCTTGTTGAATACGCCCTGCTGCGGTGTGTCGTGCATGTAAACCGCGAAAGCATTCGGGAAGTTGATCTTCGTCGACGACATGGCGTTGATCTTGCCCGGATCCTGACGGAACATCAGCTTCATCGCGTCTTCGGTGCTCCAGTCAACCGTTTCCGGAGCGATTTCCTCGCGGGTCCGCTCATCGAACAGACGGATCTTGTTGCGCTCGAGGTAAGTCGGATCCTTGCGCATCAGCGGAATGATATCTTTCTGGATGATCGACTTCGGTGCGGTCCAGTAAGGATTGAGGATGACTTCGTGAATCTTCGAATCGAGGATCGGCGTCTGGCGATCAATCTTGCCGACGATAGCGGTGTGGCGCTGGACAACGCGGGCACCTTCCACAGCCTCCAGCTGTGCAGCTGGAATATTGACCATGACGTAGCGCCCGCCCTGATCAGTAGTGGCAAGAGTACGGACACGCTCGAGATTGGTCTGCAACTGGTTAAGGCGAATGTCGGCCGGAACATTCATCGCAGCGAGGGAATACTCGCCCATGACACCGTCTGCCGGAAGGCCGTGACGCGCCTGGAAACGCTTTACGGCGGCATCGACGTAGGTATCGAACGAATTCGACAGGCCTGCACTCTCAGAAAGATCGCCGGCGATCATCAGGCGCTTGCGCATGGCAGCGACGGACGGATCAATGACACCAAGCTGCAACTTCACAGTTGCATCTACTCTTGGCCAGCCACCATTGCTGACGATCTGGCTGTAGGTATTGATGGCGCTTTCGATGAAGGAAGCTGTTTCTGGACTTGCGATCGGCTGGAAACTTGCGACCTTGCCCTTGTTGCTCGAACGGGCATCGAACTGATCGTCCCAGTTGCCGCGGCGGGGAGCAGCAAGAATTTCACCGATATCAGACTGCTGCGCGAAAGCCGCTGACGTCGCTGCAGCGAAACCAGCCGTTGCCACGCCTCTCAGAAATGCGCGGCGATCAAGCGCTGATGATCCGAATTTCTTCATATTTTGTCCAACCCTTGGAAGTTCTGCAGTCAAGCTGCTCACCGCAATGTGCAAGAGCAGATATGGTTTCCAAAAATATCAGGAACATCCTTAACAAACACCAACCTTTACACTGAATAGCGTGATTGTGATGGTGAAGACCAGTGAGGACTGTCGTCGATGCTACGCTGACATGAAGTATTGGATGTGCAATTTCATTCCATTATGGCGGATTAATGACTGTCGGGCGGCATGCGGCCGATGATGTTCCACCACCTCTTAAGACCAAGGTCTAATTGACAACCATTTCGAATTATAGGAATTTTATCCTTTTTAGGAGACAATTCATGAGTATTGCCGACACGCCCGAATATCCAATTATCCGCCTAAAGGCCCAGATCGCCGCAAATAATGTCATTTTCGCTTTGGAGAGGCTGGCTCCGCGCTTCGGGTCTGCCCTACCGCACACCGGACCATGTCCGGCACGAGCAGAAAATGCTGCAGGAGCAGCTCGATTTGCGATGCGCATAGATACACGGGGCAAAGTCCTCCATGACAATACAGTCTGTGTTTACGATCTCAAAACTGGAAACAGAGGTATCACCGTTCCAAGGGCCGTAGAAATATACGAATCCGTCAGACGACGTTTCAAAACCATGCCTGAAGTACGCATTGTGGAAGTGAACCCAGGCCGATGACAACGATTTCACAAGCCCGCAAGGCGCTTCAGCCTGTCCTCGCCCATAACCCAGATCTGGTTTTAATGGGACGATTTCTTATCATCAAGCCGGTGCACCACATGCTGAAGGGCATATTCCTTGACCGCAGCAGTATTAAAAATCAGTTCGTGACAAGCACAAGCGTCAGGCTTTTCGCGGGGCCGTGGACGAGCATGCGCGGCGAGCGATTCCACGGATTTTTTATCACACAGAAAGAACTCGAAAAGTTAATTTTTTTTGCCGCTTCGGATAGAGTCATCAATCATAATGACCATCCTGATGCCGCTGAAAAAGTGCGTGTTACGTCCGAAATCCGAAAAGCAGTTTACAGTTTCAACAAAGATTACAGGAGCCCCGAACATTGGGATAACTGCGTCCGAATGGAATGGGTCCGTTGGGATATCGCCGATCCTGCAAGTATTCGCCTCATGTGCGAAATGATCGAGGATGAAGTTCTCCCTGACTTACGAAAAATAGTATCATTCGATGATTTCGTAACGTTTGCCGATACGCTCGGCTGGGCTGATCATTTCCCCTATAGAACCAGTGCATTTGAGCGCATGTTCGTCGCTACTGCGGAAGGTGATTTCGAAAAAGCGCGCGCATTATGGGATTCCAATGAACAGGACCCCGACTATTTCCAAACAAAAGAGCTCGAAAATTTTATGGCCAGAATGCCAAACTTCCATCCCGCCCTGCTTGCAGGGGATCGCGCCGCCCTGGCCAAGATTTTCCATGATTGGGAAGAACAATCGGTAAAAACCTACGAGATCGAAAAGTACTGGGAACGCACCCCTTTCCCGCTTGAGCTTTGAACCGTCGATATGACAAAGCCCGCCTTCGCGATGCACGAAGCCGGGCTTTTGTTATTATGGGTTGTCGCGCTGTTTACATCCGATAAGCGATGGAGTCGTTCCAGAAACGATCGAGGCGCTGAAGAGCCTTGTTCATGGACTGGAATTCTTCCGCCTTGATGCCACCGACATGTTCGATCGAGGCAACATGGCGCTCATAGAGACCTGCAACCAGTTCCGCGACTTCCGTTCCCTTTTCCGTCAAGCTGACCCGGACCGAGCGGCGGTCGGTGCGTGAACGTTCGTGGGAGATGAAGCCGAGTTCGACCAGTTTCTTCAGATTGTAGGAAACATTCGAACCCAGATAATAGCCCCGGCTGCGCAATTCACCGGCGGTGAGTTCTGCATTGCCGATGTTGAACAGAAGCAATGCCTGGATGGCATTGATGTCGCTGCGGCCATTGCGGTCGAATTCATCTTTGACAACATCAAGCAGACGACGATGTAACCGTTCGACCAATTGAAGTGCTTCAAGATAAAGTGTCCGCAATGCTGTGTCACTTGGTGTTGAATGCGAGCTTGCGCCAGACTTTCTCTGTGTGTTGTTCATAATACCTGCCTCACTGTTGTTTCGGTGTATTTTTCTCACCGTTGAGGCAACACTATCCAATACGCATAAAATTCGACTTAAAACACAGACTTAACAGTGCGTTACCGCGAATGAATCAATTTCAATCTTAATGAAGACTTACCCGGCACCTAAAGCCGGACGGAAAACCGGTGCCATTTTTCCTGGCCTCGCCTTATCTCACCGGCTTCGCCTGCTGGCGCTTCTGCAGGAAAAGCACGGCGCGGAAACAGATATAGAGAAGTGCCACACACCCATGCACCACGGCGATCTGCGGCCTGTAGAAGAAGTAATTGGAGAAGACCGTGAACATCAGCGTTTCGCCAAGTGCGGCGACAAACCAGATGACCGGCCCCCAGGAAACCATCATCCAGAGCCCGGTCGAAGCCACGGGATAGAGCATGGCCAGAGATACCGAAGCGACTTTCCACTGCCAGGGCATCAGGTCGAAGCGCCAGAGCAGTCCCTCATAATATCCGCTCAGCTGCGCCCAGTAGCCGACGCCCGCCACCAGGCAGTAGATCGAAACGAGCCGCAGAAACCAGACGAAGCCCAGCTGGGCCATTGTCGGGTCGAATGGCAAATGGGTAGGCCGTTCGTTCATGTCACGCCATTCATGTCAATTGCAGTTCCCGCTCGCCCAGAGGCGCGAAATAGGCATCGACCATCTCCGGCGTTACGTCATCTATATTGGCGGGCTGCCACACAGGCGTATTGTCCTTGTCCACAAGAAGTGCGCGAACGCCTTCATAAAAATCGTGATTCTCAAGCATGCGCGACAAAATCCGGTACTCCATTTGCATGCATTGATCCATCTCCAGATCACGCCCCTCCTCGATCTGCCTGAACGTCACGTGCAGGCTTGTCGGAGAGCGTGTCTTGATAAGATCCAGAATCTGCTGCGCCCAATCGTTTCCGTTCACTCCGGCAGCGGCAAGGCGGATGAGACAACCGCCAAGCGTTTGCGAATCGAACAGAACACCTATCATATCGCGGGTTTTCTCGGGCGTTTCATAGTCCGGATTGATCGTTTTACCCCGCAAAGCGATGTCGGGATTGCCAGTTCTTATCAGGCTCCGCCGCACCCTCTCCTTGTCTTCCGCCTTGATCGCATGCGTGGCGATACCGCTTTGCAGACAATCCCCCTGGCGGACGCGGGTGCCGGTCAGGGCGAGATAGGTGCCGAAATGTTCCGGCAGATGCGGCAGGAAGGCGCTGCCACCGACGTCCGGAAAGAACCCGATGCCCACTTCGGGCATGGCGAACATGACGTTTTCCGTCACAACGCGATGCGAGCCGTGGACTGAAATACCGACACCGCCGCCCATGACGATGCCATCGATGAGGGAAATGTATGGCTTGGGAAAGTGCCTGATAAAGGCGTTGAGGCGATATTCATCGGCAAAGAATTCATAGAGAGGCTGACCGGAACGACCAGCATGATAGACGGCAAGGATATCACCCCCAGCACAAAAGGCCCGCCCCTCACCTTCGACGATAACGCAATGGACGTCCGGATCGGTGGACCAGGCGATGAGTGCACGATGGAAGGCGTTGACCATGGTCCGGGTCAATGCGTTCAGGGCCTTGGGCCGTGTCAGACGCACCAGACCTGCCTTGCCCCGCCTTTCGAACACGATTTCGCCTTGCCCGCCAAAATCGATTTCCATGCACCCCTCCAGATTTTCTTCGCTGACGTTAGGAAACTCCGGCGCACCGCGTCAATGGATCACAGATACGGACCAGCACCTTGGTCAATAGCGCGATCCCTGTTAAAACCATTCCAAACAACAGAAAAATGTCTGCGATCGGCAGACAAGGCAGCAAACATGAACAAACATCCCGCATTTCAGGCCCGTGCGCCCCGAACCGTCGATGAAATCACGCAAAGCCGTCGGTTGCGGCGTATGCGCAAGGCTGACTGGTCGCGGCGCCTGGTCCAGGAAAACCAGCTGACGGTCAATGATCTGATCTGGCCGATTTTCCTGTGCGAGGGCACGAACCGGCGTGAAGACATTAGCGCCATGCCGGGCGTCCAGCGCTTTTCTGTGGATATGGCGGTGCGCGAAGCCGAGCGTGCGGCAAAGCTTGGCATTCCTGCCATTGCCACCTTTGCCAATATCGCCGCCGACCTGCGCGACGAGTCCGGCTCAGGTATCCTCGATCCGGACAACCTCATCAATCGTGCAACGCGGGCAATCAAGGACGCGGTGCCGGAGATCGGCATGATCACCGACGTTGCGCTTGATCCGTTCACCAGCCATGGCCATGACGGTATCCTGCGTGATGGCATTATCGTCAATGACGAGACGGTCGAGCAGATCACCAAGGGCGCGGTACTCCAGGCGGCTGCAGGCGCGGACATCATTGCGCCGTCGGACATGATGGACGGGCGTATTGGCGCAATCCGCGACGCGCTGGACCACAACGGCTTTCAGGATGTCGCGATCATGGCCTATGCGACGAAATTCGCCTCGGCTTTCTACGGCCCCTATCGAGAGGCAATTGGTACGTCCGGGCGTCTGAAGGGTGACAAGAAGACCTATTACATCGATCCGGCGAATACCGATGAAGCAGTACGTGAGGCCGAACAGGATCTGGCTGAGGGTGCGGATTCGCTCATGGTCAAGCCTGGCCTGCCCTATCTCGACATCATCCGCCGGCTGAAGGACACCTTCGCCATGCCGACCTTCGCCTATCAGGTGTCGGGCGAGTACAGCATGATCAAGGCTGCCGGCGCCAACGGCTGGATCGATGAAGAACGGGTCATGATGGAGACCCTCCTCGCCTTCAAGCGGGCTGGATGCGACGGCATTCTGACTTATTTTGCTCCGATTGTAGCAGAGCGTTTGAAAGCCGGCTCCTGATTAGAATTGCGCTCATATTGGAGCACAAACCGCTCTAGTCTTGATTTATTGTTCTCCAATTCCCAATTTCAGCAGAACGGCAATGTGTCCGCCGCTTTGAAACAGGAAATGAAATGAACGCGAAGACCCTTGATGGCGAAATCATCACCAACCGCCTGGATGACTGGCGGATGTATCAGGGCGTGCGGACGAGCCGTATCTTCGCGTTCCTGATCGACTATGTGATCGTGTTTTTCCTGTGCATTCCGGTCGCGGTCCTGATTGCGATCCTCGGCGTGGCAACGCTCGGTCTCGGCTGGATGCTCTACGGCATTATGTTTCCCGTGGTTGCTCTTGCCTATGTCGCGACGACTTTAGGCGGCCCGCGCCAGGCGACCAAGGGCATGCAGATGATGGGCCTGAAACTGGAGCGGCTCGACGGTCAGAAGGTTGACGGCCTGCTTGCTGTCGTTCACACGATCCTCTTCTGGGGCCTGAATGTCGTGCTGACACCACTCATCCTGCTGGCAACACTGTTTCTCGATCGCAAACGGACTGTCCATGACCTGCTTCTGGGCACCGTGGTGGTCCGTGCCTACACCAATTAATCCCAAGGGCTCCTGATCTGGAGCCCTCCTTCATTCGGCTATCATCATGATGAATTTACGATCCTTTGCGCTCGTTCTCGCGGCGCTTGCATTCTATGGATTTGGTGTTGCGAACGGGATCGCCGCATCGCCAGCCGGTCGCTTTTGCGGCGAGATGATCTCCAGTGGCGATTACCAGGACGTCGAGACCCTTCTCAACGTGGATAGGGACGGCCGGATAGCCGGACGCTATGAGCTCGATGAGCCGGATGGCCGTGTGGAGGGGACGCTGACAGAGAAGGACAGCGCCGGAACATCGAGAACACTGGTGTGGACGGATAAGTATGGCACCGGACTGCTCGAACTTAAATTCTCGGATGATTATAAAGGATTCAAGGGCCGCTGGGGTGGTTCGAACAATGGCCGGTTCGAAGCTCCCAGCCATTCCTGGAATGGGTCCATCTGCACTGGTCTTTCAGACAGATAATATCTCACCGGAGACATTCACAGCTGAATACAATATAATTGAATTGACGTTTGAGACGGTCGTACGATTCTATAGGCATTGCAGACCGTTCCAGGACAATGAATGACGCATCAACCGCAGCAGTCACCGCAGTTTTTCCTGACAGCACCTTCGCCCTGTCCCTATCTGGAGGGCCAGCTTGAGCGCAAGGTCTTCACGCATCTGGTTGGTGGCCGTGCCAGTGAACTCAATGACCTCCTGACACAGGGCGGCTTTCGCCGTTCGCAGAACATTGCCTACCGTCCGGCCTGTGAAAACTGCAGGGCCTGCGTATCGGTGCGTATCCTTGCCGGCGAATTCAAGCAGGATAAATCCATGCGCCGCGTCTGGAACCGGAACAGGGACCTGATCGGCAATATCCATCACGCTGAACCTTCGACCGAACAATATTCCCTGTTCCGGCACTATCTCGATGCCCGCCATAACAAAGGCGGCATGTCGGAAATGACGGTGCTCGACTATGCCATGATGGTCGAGGACACCCATGTGCCAACCCAGATCATCGAATACCGGCGGCGCGGACCGGATTCCTTCATCACCAAGAAAGGCGAAGGGGAACTCATCGCCGTAGCATTGACGGATATGATGGGGGATGGGCTGTCGATGGTCTATTCGTTCTTCAATCCGGAGCATGCGAGCCGCTCGCTCGGTACCTTCATGATCCTGGACCATATCCAGCGTGCCGCCGCCGCCGGCCTGCCGCATGTCTATCTCGGCTATTGGGTCGAAGGCTCGCGCAAGATGCAATACAAGATCCGCTACAAGCCACAGGAACATCTCGGCCCTAAAGGCTGGGAACGACAGGATTAAAATCCCGGCTTCAGGTCCCTGGACGAAGATATAAACTCCCGCTAGACCACGCGGCATAATCAAAAAAACGCCGGAAACGCCGCATGTCGCAATTACAGCTCGACCACCACAAGGGCCTGCTCATCACCGGGATTGGCGGGCTTGTGCTTACCGCAGACATTCCACTGCTCCGGCTTGGCCAGGGAGAAACCTGGTCGACCTTGCTGTTGCGCAGCGTCACCACCTTTGTCGCGGCCTTGATCATATGGGCGGTCTGGAGCCTTGTGACAGGCAAGTTGCGTCCCGTCGTTCCGGGCCGTGTCGGCCTCGTTGTTGCCGCGCTCTACGGCCTCACCTCGATTACCTTCATGATCGCAGTCTACAACACGAAAACAGCCAACCTCGTATTCATCCTGGCGTTCAACACGGTGTTCTCGGCGCTGCTTTCATGGATTTTCCTGAAGGAACGGCCAAAGACTGTCACTTTCGTCGCCATGTTTTTCATGCTGATTGGCGTCGGGATCATAGTGCGCGAAGGGCTCGCCTCCGGCCATATATTCGGAGATCTGGTGGCACTGCTCTCCACCTTCATTCTCTCGTTGGCGATCACGGTCAGCCGTTCGTCAGGCAAGGACATGGGGTTTGCCGCGATCATCGGCACAGCGCTGCCAATGCTGGTGGCGGCTTTCATGGTATCGCAGAACGGCTATGCCGTTGCGGTGCCCGGGTGGATCATTTTTAATGGCGCGGTTGTTACAACCCTTGCGTTCCTCTGCCTGGCAACTGGTCCGAAGTTCATTTCCGGACCGGAGGTGGCGATGTTCTACCTGCTGGAGACCGTATGGCTGGTCTTTTCAGAACGGCCAAGCAACCCAACTCTGGTTGGCGGCGTGATCATCATCACCGCACTGGTCTGCCACTCGCTCTGGCAAATGTATCATGTGCGCAAACAGGCGCGAACGGCGGCATTACTCCGCCATCCGATCTAACGCCCCCTATTCAGCCGCTTCTGCGATAACACGACCCGAAGGATGAACCGGAACCGACCGCGTGCCGGGCCTTGGCGTTGCTTCTGCCTCGTCCGGAATATTCGGCCGGAATGACCAGCGAAATGCGCGGGCCATCCAGTGGCTGACGTCGTCCATAATCGTATAGAAGGACGGAACGAAAACCAGCGACAGGACGGTCGAGATCAGCAGGCCGCCAATCACTGCAATGGCCATTGGTGCGCGGAATTCGCCGCCATCGCCGAAAGCCATGGCCGCAGGCAACATGCCGGCCGACATGGCGATGGTCGTCATGACGATCGGGCGGACACGCTTGCGGCCCGCATCGATAATGGCCTCGTTGCGCGGTATGCCATGTTTCACTTCTTCAAGGGCAAAATCGACGAGCATGATGGCGTTCTTCGTAACAATGCCCATCAGCATCAAAATACCAATGACCACCGCCATCGAGACGGAATTGTTGGTCAGCAGAAGCGCAACCGCAACACCGGCAATCGAAAGCGGCAGCGACATCAGGATCGTGAAGGCGTGGAAGATGCTGCCGAACAACAGGATCAGAACGACAAAAACCAGCATGAGCCCCATGATCATGGCGTCACGGAAGCCGGCAAAGACTTCGCCCATGACTTCCGCATCGCCTGTTTCCTGGATGCGCACGCCATCCGGCATGGATGTCGCCTGCGGCAGGTTCTTGACGATCGAGAGCCCCTCGCCGATCTCCTTGCCGCCCGCCATATTGGCACCGACAACGATGCGGCGTTCGCGATTGAAGCGCTCGATCGAGGATGGTCCCTGCCCGAAACTGATCTCGGCAATTGATTCCAGCGGCACCACGACACCCGACGGCGTCGTTACGGTCAGCGTGCTGAGAATTGACAGATCGCGGCGAGATTCTTCGGTCAATTGAACGCGGATCGGTATCTGGCGATCGCCGACCGTGTATTTGGCAAGGTTCGGGTCGAGATCGCCCTGCGTCGCAACACGCAGCGCGTCCGACAGTGCTGTGGTAGAAATACCCAGTTCCGCCAGCTTGTCCATGCGCGGCGTTACAATGATTTCGGGCCGGTCAAGTGCGGCGGTCGAGGAAACCGCCTGGAAGCTGCCGGTTGCCGTCATGGCGCTCTGGAGCAAGCGCGCCTGTTCGTTCACCTTCTCGCCATTGCTGCCAATGACGCCGACGGCGAACTCGCGCTCACCCCGATCATTGACGAAATTCGCACGCAAATCAGGCACTTCGGAGAGCTTGTTGAAGATATCGACCTCGACCTGCTTTTGCGTCCGATCGCGCTCGCTCTTGTGACTGAGCTTGACAATCATAGTTGCACGACGCGTGTCGAGCGAACCAGTCGGCGAAGCGCCGCCAGTAATGTAGGTCTGCTGCACTTCCGGAATTTCGCGAACCAGCGATGCAGCCTGATCGGTCACACGTCGTGTTTCCTCGATCGGTGCGCCTGGCGGCAGCTCGAGGCTGACGGCAACGCGTGCCTCATCCTGCGGCGGCACGAAACCGGAGGGGAGGAAACCCATCGCCCAGATGGCGATGGCAAATATGGCCACGCCGCTGATCAGCGTCAGCCAGCGATAACGTAAGGTAACAGTGAGGAAACGCGTATAGGCTTTGATCCAGCCCATCTCTTCCTCGCCATGATGCAAGCTTTTGCCATCGCGCAGGAGGTAGGCCGTCATCATCGGCGTTATCAGGCGGGCGACGAGCAATGAGAAGAAGACAGCCACGGCCACCGTCAGGCCGAATTGCTTGAAATATTGCCCGGCGATACCGCTCATGAAGCTGACCGGTGCGAATACCGCGATGATGGTCACGGAGATGGCGATGACGGCAAGGCCAATTTCGTCGGCGGCCTCCAATGAAGCCCGGTATGGCGATTTGCCCGACCGCATATGCCGGACAATGTTCTCGATCTCCACAATCGCGTCATCCACCAGGATACCGGTCACCAGTGTGATACCGAGCAGGCTGATCAGATTAAGCGAGAAACCCAGCATATCGATCGCCCAGAAAGTCGGGATAGCCGAGAGCGGCAATGCGACCGCCGCGATGAGGGTAGCGCGAATATTGCGCAGGAACAGGAAGACCACGACGATCGACAGCAGCGCGCCTTCAACAAGCGAACTCATGGCGGACTCGTAATTGCCATAGGTGTAATTCACTGAATTATCGATGATATTGAAGCGTGCATCGGGATATTTCTGCTGCAGCTGGTCCATGCGCGCCTGCACCAGCGCGTAGACATCGGCGTCGCTGGCACCTTTGGCACGAAACACGCCGAGCGATACGACGGTCTGGTTGTTCACGCGGGCAAAGGATTTTGGCTCTTCATAGGCATCGCTGATCGTTCCAAGCGCATCAAGCCGCACCGAGCGCCCCCCGGCCAGGGGTATTTCCACCGCCCGCAGATCGTCGAGCGTGCGCGATGCGCCGAGCGTGCGGATTGTCTGCTGGGTGCTGCCGAGATCGCCGCGTCCACCGGTCAGGTCGGCATTCATCGACTTCAGCGCGCGATTGACATCGGCAGCCGTCACGCCGAGCGCGGTCAAGCGGTCCGGATCCAGCGAGACGCGGATTTCACGCGTGACGCCCCCATAGCGCTCGACGCGGCCAACGCCCTTCAGGCCCTGAATATCGCGCAGGATCTTGTCGTCTACGAACCAGGAAAGCTCTTCTGACGTCATGGTCGGCGCCGAAACGCCATAGGTCAGGATCGCCGAACCTTCGACGTCGACCGAATTGATGATCGGCTCCTTGATCGTCGCCGGAAGATCGTCGCGGATACGCGACACTGCGTCCTTGACGTCGTTAAGCGCCTTTTGCGTATCCACCTCCAGGCGGAATTCCACCAGCGTTGTCGAGTTGCCTTCAGTCAGATTGGTGGTGACGTTCTTGACGCCGGTGATATTGGCCACCGAGTCCTCGACGCGCTTGGCGATCTGCGTTTCGAGCTCGGTCGGCGCGACGCCGGGATCGGTAACCGAGACAGAGATCAGCGGCACGTCGATATTGGGAAAGCGCGTGATTGGCAGCTTGGCAAAGGCCATGAGGCCGAGTACGACCAGCACGACAAAAAGCAGGATCGACGGAACCGGGTTGCGGATCGACCAGGCAGAAATGTTCCAGTTCATTGGACCGCCCCTGTCGTCTCATCGGTCACGCGAACCGGCGTGACGCGGTCGCCATTGGCAACGAAGGTTCCGGCGCGGGCGACGACATCCTCGCCTTCGGCCAATCCTTTCAGCACTTCCACTGCACGGTCGTTGCGGATGCCGAGTTCAATTTTGCGGCTCTCGACGACGCCATCCTTTACCACCTGCACCAGTGCAGAACGGCCATGGTAGACAACGGCGGAAAGCGGAACACTGATCCCGTCGCGGCGCGTGAGTTCAATGACTGCGCGGGCAAAATTGCCGGGCCGGATCGCGGGATTCCTGTCGAGCGCGATCTTGACCGAGCCGAGACGCGAGCTCGCGGTGATCTCTGGCGATATGAGCCGAACGCGACCGGCAACGGGTTCATCCATACCGGAAACCCGAACGGCCACGGGCATGTTTTCTTTCAGCCGGGGCAGATCGATTTCCGGGATGTTGGCGGCGAGTTCAAAATCCTGATCACGCGCGATACGGAACAGCGGACCGGCATTGAACGAGACGATACCGCCCAGAAGCGCGTTGCGGCTCAGGACAACACCGCTGGCCGGTGCCTTCACGTCGGCTTTTTCCAGGCGTAGCAGCACATCGCGCTTTTGCGCGGCAACGAGCTGCAATTGCGACTTGGTGGCGACCAGCGCCTGCCGGGCCGTATTGAGCCGGGCATTGGCGCTGTCATGCGCGTTGGTGGCGTTGTCGAGTTCCATTTTTGAATTGATGCCCTTGGCCGACAGTGCCCGCGCCCGGTCGAGCGCTTCCTGCGCCTGGCGGACAGCAATTTCCGCATCGACGATCTGCGCCTCGGACTGGGCGATGGACGCATCCGCCTGAGCGCGCTGCGCTTCGATCTGGGCCAGCTGGATTTCCAGCGATGATTTGTCGAGCCGGGCGAGGATATCGCCCTCCTTGACCACGTCGCCCTGATCGGCATTGAGCTCCAGAACAAGCAAGCCCGCGACATCGGTGCCGACAGCAACCTCCTGGCGGGGCACGATGGTGCCGGTGACGGTGATCGTCGCCACCATTTCGGTCTTGCTCGCAGGCGTGACGTTGATGACCGGCGCCTTGGCTTCCTGGATTGCCGCCACCGCTTTCTCCTCGGCAAATCCACTGGCACTCATGGACGACGAGAAACCCAAGGCGAGAGCCAGAGGAAGCAGTATTTTCTTGCTATAGTGCGTCATTGGATAATCCGGGGGTGAGAGCAGTATCATTCATTTGTCTTGGTTGTTCGTCGGGCGCAGCATGGCCACGGCGAGCGCCCGGAACACCGGTTCCAGCGCTTCGACCGGGACGCCGAGAGACGGGAAATTCCGCATGATGATCCCCTCGCCCATCGCCGCCAGCGTTGCCACGAGCAGTTCCATATCAGTGACGGGATCGATCTCGCCGCGCTCCTTGGCTGCGGTGAACGCTGTCAGAAGCTTCTCGCGCATCAGACCTTCATGAAGCTCGCAGATAGCGGCAACGCCCTCGTTGCGCATGGCTTCGGCGCGGACTTCAACGAAAAGGCGGGCGCTGGAATCCCGCGGGCCCGGCCCGGTCGTGTTCAGCGACATTTTCCGCACATGGTCGATACCGACCTGCGTTACGGCGTCGATGATATTCCTGGAGGTCAACATCCGGTCAAGGATTTCAGCGCTTTCCTGGCGGTGCGCCGCTGAAATCTTCTCGATGATCGCCTCTTTAGACGGGAAATAGCGATAGAGCGCACCAGGACTCATGCCAGCTTCGGAGCAGATCTCATTCATCGAAGCGCCGCGAAATCCAGAACGGATGAAGCAGGTCATCGCCGCATTGAGGATGCGCTCTTCCTGCGCTTCGCGATTGCGTGCGCGTTTTCCGAACAGTTTTGCGACGAAACAATGCGACGCACCATCCGATTCATCGTCGGAGAGGTTCGCTGCCTGTTTCGGAAGCACATGATCAACCATAAGGGCCCAAATTAAAAAAGAGAGAACGTTCTCTCTCATTTACGGCAAAGCTCAAACGCAGTCAATACGAGAATGATCATTCTCGTTTCATCTGGCGGAAAGCTTGACTATGCAGGCGATGCGAGACGGGATAGGCCGCGCGTAATTTCATCGGCCTTCTTACGCACTTGTGCAACGTCATAGGCGGACTGCATGCTTAACCAGTGATCAGCCGAGCCGCCGATGACATACTCCAAGCGAAGGGCCATTTCCGCTGAAACGGCACTTTGGCCAGATAGAACGCGATAAAGTTGCGATCTCGTGACACCCAATGCCTGAGCGACAGCGCTAACAGGAAGATTGAGCGCTTCGATGTCATCTTTTAGGAGTGCGCCCGGATGAGGCGGATTTTTCATAGCCATATTTGCGACCCCTAGTGGTAGTCTTCAAAATCAACGTCGAAGGCATTTCCATCCGACATCGAGAAAGTGATGCGCCAGTTAGCCCGCACGGTTACAGCCCATTTTCCTTGGCGCTTACCCTTCAGAGGGTGCAGTCGCAAGGATGGCCGGTCCAGATCTTGAGGACTTCCGGCAGAATCCAGTGCCGCTAGTATCGCCGCAATCCTTGGGACCATATCCTGGGGCAGTCGACTTCCATCGTCCTGCTCATAAAGGCGTTTCAATGCGCGATGACCAAACGATTTTATCATTAGATTGTCCCATGTCGCGCGACAAGATACAATCCAAAATTCGTTCAATCCAGACAACTTAAGTCGTAGGTCGCGCAATCAAGCTTGGAGCAACTTCAGGAAAACTTGCCGGAACGCGGGAATCCTTTCGGCACCATGCGACCTGCGGTGGCTCGCGGACCGACCCATTCGAGCAGTTCCAGTTTGCCGCGGGTAAAGCTGCGGCCCGATGCATCCTGCCAGGTCAGGCCCTGCTCCATAGCAAAGATGCGAATGTCGGAAACGCCACCATCCTTGTAGCGCTGCAAGCGGACGCCCTTGCCCCGGCCAAGTTCAGGTACTTCGGTGAGAGGAAACACCAGCATCTTGCGGTTCTCGCCGATGATCGCAACGCTGTCACCATTGACCGGAATACAATGGCGCGCCTCGTCCGGCGCCTTGACGTTCATCACCTGCTTGCCCTTGCGGGTGTTGGCGATGACGTCCGCCTCGGGCACGATGAAGCCGTTACCGACATGCGATGACAGAAGCAGCTTGCGTTCCGGATTATGCACGAAAGCAGTGACGATATCCTGATCGTTCTCCATGTCGACGATGATACGGATCGGCTCGCCATGGCCGCGTCCGCCCGGCAGACTGTTAGCGCCGATCGTATAGAACTTGCCGCCTGTGGTCAGAACAAGAATGCGATCCGTTGTCTCCGCATGGAAGGCAAGCTTGAGCTTGTCACCTTCCTTGAAGGTCAGCGCCGAGAAATCCGCCAGGTGACCCTTCATGGCCCGCAGCCAGCCTTTTTCCGATACGACGACCGTGACCGGCTCTTTCTCGATCATGGCGTGATGGATATCCGTCAGATCGTGCTGCGGCGGATCGGCAAAGGTCGTGCGGCGTTTGCCGAGCAGCGTATCCGGCGCATATTTCTTCTGCATTTCCGAAATCTGCCAGGAGATCGTCTGCCATTGCTTGGGCTCGGATCCAAGGAGCTGCTCGATTTCGTGCTTTTCTGAGGTAAGGCCTTCGAATTCCTTGCGGATCTCGAATTCCTCGAGCTTGCGCAAGGAGCGCAGCCGCATGTTGAGGATCGCTTCGGCCTGATTGTCGGTCAGTTCGAACCGGCGGATCATCTCCTGTTTCGGCTCGTCTTCCTCGCGAATGATGCGGATGACCTCATCGATATTCAGATAGGCGATCAGCATGCCGCCGAGGATTTCGAGACGGCGTTCGATCTCGCCAAGACGGTGGCGCGAGCGCCGGATGAGCACATCCTTGCGGTGCTCCAACCATTGCTTCAGAACATCGCGCAACGACAGGACATTCGGCACCTTGCCGGCGGAAAGCACATTCATGTTCAAGGGGAAGCGCGTCTCAAGCTCGGTGAGCTTGAACAGGGATTCCATGAGAATGTCGGGATTGACGCTGCGGCTCTTGGGTTCCAGCACGAGGCGCACATCCTCGGTGGATTCGTCGCGTACATCGTCGAGCAGCGGCAGTTTCTTGGCGATCAACAGCTCGGCGATCTTCTCGATCAGCCGGGATTTCTGTACCTGATAGGGAATTTCGGTGACGATGATATTCCACGTGCCGCGCCCCTGATCCTCAACATGCCAGCGTGCGCGCAGGCGAAAACCACCGCGACCGGTCTTGTAGGCGTCAAGAATAGCATCCGGAGTTTCGACCATGATGCCACCCGTCGGAAAATCCGGACCGCGAACCTTGGTCTTCAGCGGATCCTCGTCCTCGACCTGCGACATCAGCTCTTCGACGGTTGCATCGGGATGCTTGATCAGGTGCAGGGCTGCGGCGCAGAGCTCCGAAACATTGTGCGGCGGGATAGATGTCGCCATGCCGACGGCAATGCCGGACGAACCGTTGGCAAGAAGATTTGGAAACGCACCCGGAAGAACGATCGGCTCTTCGTCTTCCTCATTATAGGTCGGCCGGAAATCAACCGCATCCTCGGTGATGCCTTCCAGAAGCAGCATGGCAACATCGGTCATCCGCGCTTCGGTGTAACGCATCGCTGCCGGGTTATCGCCATCGATATTGCCGAAGTTCCCCTGCCCGTCGACGACGGGATAGCGGACGGCGAAATCCTGCGATAGGCGCACCAGCGCATCATAGATCGACTGGTCTCCGTGCGGATGGAATTTACCCATCACTTCACCGACGATACGCGCGCATTTTGCATAGGATTGGTCAGGCGAAAGCCGAAGCAGGCGCATGGCGTGCATGATGCGGCGGTGTACCGGCTTCAATCCGTCGCGCACGTCCGGCAAGGCGCGGTGCATGATCGTTGAAAGCGCATAGGCAAGATAGCGCTCTTCCAGCGCCGCCTTCAGATCAACCGGTTCTACATTATCATCGCCATTGTCTGGCGGAATCAGGCTTTTTCCCATGTCAATGGGTTATCAATTCGCTGATTCCCGGGCAAGCGATGATTCGCCGAGATCACAGGCAGTTACCCGCATTTGGATCGCTGGATCGCTTGAAACTTGCGTTCAAACCTCAAATCTGACTTTCTAGCGCCAAAGTTGCAATTATTGCCCGTTGACTGGCGCCTGTCATAGTTTTGCCGCGCCCCATGCAATAGGTTCGAATGTTGAAAGCAATAGGGATCAAATCATGCCTCCAGTCCACCCTCTGAAGTCCGGTTTGCGCGTTCTCGCAGCAAGCTCCGCTCTCGTCATCGTATTTGCCGGTTCTGCCTACGCGGTCGATGGCAATGCGGTGGCCGCTCGATTGAAGGCAATCTACGCCGAACAGGGCGGCACCATCGACTACAGCTCTGTTGAAACCAATGGTTCGACGGTTGTACTCAAAGGTACGAAAGTCTCCACGGCCGGGATCAAGGAAAGCTTCGACGCCGGCGATGTGACATTGAACGACGTCAGCGATGTTTCGGGCGGCGGCTTCAAGATCGGGTCGTTGACGATGCCCGATATCGATTTCAGCCCGGAAGGCGAACCGGACAACAAGATAAGCATCGATGGCATCAGCCTCGAAGGCATTACCCTTCCCCCTGAGGGTGCAACCGAGCCTCTCGCAAAAGTTCTGCAATACGAGAAGGCCGAAGTGAAGCATCTCAACGTCAATGCCAAGGGCAAGGACGTGTTCACCGCCGACAATATGACGGCGACAATCGCGCCGCTCACCGATACGAGCCCCGTCGCGTTCACATCCAACGTCGAGCGCTTCAAGGCCGATCTGTCCGACGTGGAGGATCCAAAGACCAAGGATGCGCTCAAGGCCCTTGGCTATGAGACCATTTCCGGAAAAATCGAGATGAACGGCACATGGAACGTTTCCGACGGGCGTCTCAATCTCGAGAAAATGGACTTTATCGCCGATAACGCCGGCACGCTCGGTCTGACGTTCGATATTTCGGGCTATACGCTCGATTTCATCAAGGGCCTGCAGGAAGCCACCAAGAACATGGAAGGCAAGCCTGACGACGCGCAGGGCATGGCGATGCTGGGGCTGATGCAGCAATTGAGCTTCACCGGAGCGTCCATCCGCTTCGACGACGCGTCGGTCACCTATAAAGCATTGGACTATGTTGCCAAGCAGCAGGGCGCCAAACGTGGCGATCTGATCAACCAGGCCAAGGCGATCCTGCCGATGGCGGCAGCACAACTCGGCAATGCCGAATTCGCGCAGTCACTTGGCGAGGCCGTCAACACCTATCTCGACAATCCGAAAACCATCGAGATCAAGGCTGCGCCAGCAAAGCCGGTTCCCTTCGCCATCATCGCCGCCGGCGGCATGGCCGATCCGAAGTCGCTGATCAAGACACTTGGTGTAACGGTCAACGCCAACCAGTGACCGGCGTGAAACCAAACAAAAAGCCCGGCAGAGATGCCGGGCTTTTTGTTTGTTCGGAATCGGTTACGAAAGGTTTTTAAACCTCTTTCTTCACCGGATTGAGCCGAATGTTCAGATCGCGCAATTGAGCCTGCGATACTTCCGACGGCGCGTTCATCAAGAGATCATGAGCCTGCTGGTTCATCGGGAACATGGTGATTTCGCGCAGGTTCTTCGCGCCAACCAGCAGCATCACGATACGATCGATACCGGCCGCCATGCCGCCATGCGGCGGCGCGCCATACTGGAATGCTCGGTAGAGGGCACCGAAGTCCTCTTCCACGGTTTCCCGCGAGTGGCCGACAGCCTCGAACGCCTTGACCATGGTTTCCGGCAGATGGTTGCGGATACCGCCCGAGGCAATCTCGAAGCCGTTACAGACCATATCGTACTGGAACGCCTTGATGGTCAGTGGGTCCTGGTTTTCCAGCGCATCCATGCCACCCTGCGGCATGGAGAACGGATTGTGGGCAAAATCGATCTTCTTTTCGTCTTCGAGCCATTCGAAGAACGGGAAATCGACGATCCAGCACAGCTTGAACTGATCGCGGTCAACGAGGTTCAATTCTTCGCCGGCGCGCGTACGGGCAGCACCCGCAAAGGACACGAACTTCTTCGGATCACCAGCAACGAAGAAAACGGCGTCACCCTCGTCGAGGCCGAGCTGGATGCGCAGCGCTTCCGTGCGTTCCGGACCGATGTTCTTGGCAAGAGGCCCTGCCCCTTCAAGGTTTTCACCTTCCTTGCGCCAGAAAATATAGCCGAGGCCCGGCTGGCCTTCGCCCTGCGCCCAGGAATTCATGCGGTCGCAGAAGGCGCGCGAGCCGCCGGTCTTGGCCGGGATCGCCCAGACTTCCACCTTCGGATCGTTGGCGATCATGTTGGCGAAAACCTTGAAGCCCGACCCGGCAAAATGCTCGGTCACAGCCTGCATCTCGATCGGGTTGCGCAGATCGGGCTTGTCCGAACCATATTTGCGCATGGCGTCGTCATAGGCGATGCGCGGGAATTCCTGCGTGACCGGCTTGCCGTCGGCGAATTCCTCGAAAACGCCACGCAGAACCGGTTCCATCGTCGACAGAACGTCATTCTGCTCGACGAAGCTCATTTCGATATCGAGCTGGTAGAATTCGCCCGGCAGACGATCAGCACGCGGGTCCTCATCGCGGAAGCACGGCGCGATCTGGAAATATCGGTCGAAGCCGGACATCATGATCAGCTGCTTGTACTGCTGCGGTGCCTGCGGCAGCGCGTAGAACTTGCCGGGGTGGATGCGGCTTGGCACGAGGAAGTCGCGCGCACCTTCGGGCGACGACGCGGTAAGAATGGGCGTCGAGAACTCGGTGAAACCGATATCGCTCATGCGGCGGCGCATCGCGGCAATGATCTTGGTGCGCGACATGATGTTCTTGTGCAGTGTATCGCGCCGCAGATCGAGGAAGCGGTATTTCAGGCGGATGTCTTCCGGATAGTCGAGCTCGCCGAACACCGGCAAAGGCAGTTCCTTGGCAGCGGACAATACTTCGATCTCGCGGGCAAAGACTTCGATTTCGCCAGTCGGCATATTGGGGTTGACCGTATCGTCAGTGCGGGCCTTGACCTCACCGTCAACACGGATAACCCATTCACCGCGCAGGGTTTCCGCCAGTTTGAATGCGGGGGAATCCGGGCTGGCGACGATCTGCGTCAGACCATAATGGTCGCGGATATCGATAAAGAGAATGCCGCCATGGTCGCGGACGCGGTGAACCCAGCCGGAAAGACGAACTGTCGAACCAACGTCCGATTTACGCAAGGCGGCGCAGGTATGGCTGCGGTAACGGTGCATGATATGTGCCTCTGATATGTATGGTGCTAGTTGCCGGAAGGCATGGGAGAAGCCCCGAACTGAGCAGGAATTTGGGCGGACAAGCGCATTTTGACGGTGATTTGTCAAGATCAGGATTGAGGGCCAAGACAAACGCCAATCCATTCGCTATAGAAATTTCATGACCATGATTACAACCACAGATCAGCTTGAACAGGCTGTTGCCGCCCTTTCGCAATCCGATTTCGTGACCGTCGATACGGAATTCATCCGGGAGACCACGTTCTGGCCGGAGCTCTGCGTCATCCAATTGGCCTCTCCGGATCACACGGCGATTGTCGATGCGCTGGCGCCTGGCCTTGATCTTGCAGCGTTTTTCAAGCTGATGGCCGATGAAAAGATCGTCAAGGTGTTCCATGCCGCCCGCCAAGACATCGAAATCATCTTCCATCTCGGCAATTTGATCCCGCATCCGGTATTCGACACACAGGTTGCAGCGATGGTTTGCGGTTTTGGCGATGCAATCGCCTACGACCAGCTGGTGCAGCGGGTGGTTGGAGCGCAGATCGACAAATCCTCGCGTTTTACCGACTGGCGCCGCCGCCCCCTCTCCGAGAAGCAGCTGGACTACGCGCTGGCGGACGTGACCCATTTGCGCGACATCTATCTCCACCTGAAAGCCAGTCTTGAAGAGGAAGGCCGGACGGACTGGGTTCTCGACGAGATGAAGATCCTCACCGCCCGGGAGACCTATGACATGCACCCGGACGATGCGTGGAAGCGGCTGAAGATGCGCCTGCGCAAGCCGGTTGAACTTGCCGTATTGCGCAGCGTTGCCGCCTGGCGGGAACGGGAAGCGCGCGAACGCAATGTGCCGCGCGGCCGTGTCCTGAAGGACGACGCGATCTACGAGATCGCACAGCAGCAGCCGCGCGATGCGGAAGCCATGTCGCGTTTGCGAACGATTCCAAAGGGTTGGGAGCGCTCCAGCATGGCAACCGGTCTGCTCAATGCCGTCAATCTGGCACTCGACCTGCCCAAGGAGGACATGCCGCGCCTGCCGAAATCCGTACAGTCGCCCGAAGGCGCAGGCGCTGCGGCGGAACTGCTGAAAGTGCTGTTGCGGCTGGTCACCGAGGAGCACGGCGTTGCCGCCAAGGTGGTCGCGACCTCCGACGAAATCGACAGAATCGCGGCGGAAGGCGATGTGGAGGACATTCCGGCGCTGCAGGGCTGGCGGCGCGAGGTCTTCGGCGAAAAGGCGCTGCAGCTCATCAATGGCGCACTTTGCCTCAAATTCGAAAACAAGAAAATCCGCGCAGTAGCTTGGCCCGCTGAATAACGATTTTCAACCAGGCGCAACCAAATTGCAGCTCCGGATTGAGAATCTCGTCCCGGATTCGCGGATTTATGTGTGAGAATCGCCGATTTTCGCCGGGAATCGTATGACTTCGTGCAATTCGTGTGCGAGTTGGCCGTCACCCCGTTCGCAAATTATGGTTCGGCCGGGATCGAAGCTTTGGTGGCCTTCTCGCCGCTACCATTGTCGCATTGATCCTCTCTCGATGGAAAACAATCATGTCCGCTCCCGCAGCACCAACACCGGCACTCGCCAAAGAAATCGCCCTTCTCGCCGTCCTCGCCACGCTGTGGGGTGCCTCTTATACGTTCATCAAGATCGGCGTCGAAACCATCCCGCCGATTACCTTCATCGCGGCACGGACCCTGATCGCCGGCGGGCTGCTTATGGCGATCATCGGAATGCGCGGACTGTCGCTGCCTAGGGACCCGGACATCTGGAAGCGGTTCCTGATTCAGGCCTGCATCAACAGCGTCATCCCGTTCACGCTGATTGCCTGGGCCGAGCTGACCGTCGACGCCGGGCTCGCGACCATTCTCAATTCGACGACGCCGATCTTCGCCTTCCTGCTGACGGTGCTGATCACGCGGCATGAAGCGGTAACAACGCGGAAACTTTTCGGCGTTGTCGCCGGGGTCATCGGCATCAGCCTGATCATCGGTCTTGAAGCGTTCAATGGCCTGGGCAAGGGACTGGTTTCGCAACTGGCGATTGTGGTCGCGACGATCTCCTATGCCTGCGCCGCGATTTTCGGGCGCGGCTTCAAGGGGCTCGATCCAATGATGCCAGCGGCGGGCTCGCTCATCTGTGGCGCGGTGCTGCTCATTCCGGTCAGCCTCGTCGTCGACCAGCCCTGGACGCTCGCGCCCTCTGCCCATTCGATCCTGGCTTTGATCGGCTTGTCGGTCTTTTCGACGGCCCTCGCCTTCGTGATCTATTTCCGGCTTATCCACACATTGGGTTCGGTCAGCACCACATCGCAAGCCTACCTGCGGGTACCGATCGGCGTCGGCATCGGCGTGCTCTTCCTTGGCGAGAGCCTGACATCGACAGCATGGCTCGGTCTGATCTGCGTGATCGCGGGCGTTGCAGCCATGACGTTTCCGTCCCGCAAGAAGGCAGCTGTCACGGCCTGAGTTTCTAACCGTCACGGGCTTCGGCAGCGGGGACGATGCGCTGGCTGACCAGATCATGCAGCTGGCGCACATAACCGGAGCGTCCGGAAGGCGCGCCGGGATCCGATGTCATGACAACAACAAGAGAAGCGTGGGGCACCACATAGATCATCTGCCCGCCATAGCCCCAGGCGTAATAAATTGGTTGGCCGTCGGCGGGCGCTGGAAACGAACCATCCGAGACCATAGGAATCGCCGGTAAACGGCGAGCTGGTCCTCGGCTTCCAGGATTCCGTGATCCAGGCCTTCGGCACGATCTGCCTACCATCGCTTTGACCCGAATTCAGGAACATTTCACCGAAAGCCTGCATTGCGCGGGGCGACAGCAACATGTCGTTGCCACCAAAATAGATGCCCTGTGGATCACGTGGCCAAGGAGGAATGCTGATGTCGAGGGGTTTTCCCAACCAATCCCGTGCGTTCTGAAGCGTCGACCGTCTGGTTTTGGCGGTCAACAATGCGGATAGAAGGTGAGAGTTACCGGTCGAATAGAGCATCCTGCCGCCCGGCTCGTCGACAAACTCACGCGATAGCGCATAGCGCACCCAGTCATTGCTTTCGACCCAGCGCCCATAGTTTTGTCCCGAGGTTCGATCGAGACCAGACTGCATCGACAGAAGGTTGCCAATGGTCACGCGCTGCAATCGCGGATCAGCATTGCGTGGGATCCTGTCCTGCAGAAGCGGCGCAATCGGCTGATCGAGTCCATCGAAAATCTTGCGATCGATGGCGATGCCGACCAGAGTTGCAATGATCGTCTTGGACACAGACTTCACATTGACGGGACGGTCGGCAGGCGGCCCGCGAAAAGTACGCTCGATCTGGACCGTCCCTTGCCGGGAAACGATCATGGTATGCAAGGCGGGGAGCAGCGATGCCAGCTGCACAATATCGCTGGCTGCAGCCGGATCGAACGACGCAGCCGGGACTGACTGTGACAGGGCCCGTTGTGGCGCGAGGGCATAAGCTGCGCCGGCAACGGAGGTCAGCAGGAATGCGCGGCGATCGATCGTCAAAAGACTGTTTTTCATCAGCCGAGATTGACGATGGCTGCGAGCCACATCAACACACAACGTCTCACATGCGTGTGATCGAGTTACCGCCGTCAATTATCGGGCCCGCCACTGCGGCTGACCCTCGCAGTACGAATAATGGATGGGTCAACAACGCAAGATTGAATTCCAAGAATTGCTTGCACTTTTTACTACTCAGACTAATTGCCAATATCCTTTTCATAATTTTGATCTTCATATTCCCCACTTTAATGATGAACTAGGGAATATTATGCTTTTTCGAAAGACCACACCCAAACTACGAAAAATCCTTGCCGCTTTGACCGTGCCGCTTGTGCTTGCAGCCTCGGCTGCTTCGGCCGCCGACACACCGTCAGCGTCGCGCACGTTCAACAAGCTCTACGCCTTCGGCGACAGCTATACGAATAATGGCCAACCCTTGCCTGCTTTTGGAGATATTCAAGGTTATTATTATCCATCCCAGTGGGTAAAGCCTGAGGAGTTCAACGGTCCTTTTGTCGCGCTGCCCTGGATACTTTTTAGAACCCTTGGAATGGACGAAAAGCCAGAGGTGAAACCAATAAATCCATGGAATCCATGGACCGACCCCTGGAACCTATCCAACCTGAGCGTATATGGCTGGAGCGGCGCGACCATGACGGACAAGGCCCGTAAGGTGTCGAACGCTTTTCTGGCTGTATTCAAACCGACACTGTCGGAACAGGTGAACTGGGCTTTAAATGGCTATCCTGGCGCCTTTTCCATACCTCGTTTACCCGCATCGCCGAAGGTCAACTTCACCGACAAGGATGTTGTGCTGGTCAATTTCGGTCTTTCCGACGTGTATCAGATAGCCAGGAATTATGACAACCTCTTCTTTCCCGCAGCTGACACCGCACAGCCATACCTTGATGGAATGGAATTAGCCAAGGAAGCTGGCATACAGGTCAAGAAGCTTGCTGATGCGGGCGCCAAAACAATTATTTTTGATGCATTCAGCGGCGTTGATTTCGTCGGGGCTACTTTCGTGGATGTAAATGGTCGAAGTTTTGTGCCACGCGCCAATCAGTTCGCCCAAACCTATTTCGCCGCGCTCAAGACAGAATTGGCGTCAGCTACGGCCAGCGGAACAAAAATTTATCTGATCGATATGAATGAGTTCTTCTTATCGATACGGGACAAATTGTCCCAAGGCGCCAAGGGTACACTTATATCGATGGTAAGACGACGAAGTTTGAACACTATGAGCCTAGCTGCAGCAAAGGTTATCCTATGGCGTGCGGGGTCACCGCCACGAGCGCACTGGATGACGAATGGGAACGAAGTCGCGTCTTGGCTGAAAAACTTCACCCCTCAACAGGTGGCTTCACGGTTCTGTCTCAATATATAGCCGAGTTCTTGAAAGACCCGTCAAAACTCGGACCATCAAGCACGCTGATCACCAATAGCCAGGGTCTGGCTGAAATTGCCACGACATATGGCAATGACGTGATTACCAATGCGGAGGAGAACAAGATCGCCCCCGCGGCTAGCAGCACACCCGTAACTTCTGATGGAGCGATCACACTTAACCTGGATAAGCCAGTCGCAACCGTGCAGACCCCGAAACCGGGTACTGTCGTTGTTTATGAAGATGGAAAGTATACTTTTGATAAGAAAATTTCCGGCAATGTCTCACTCGTCAAAACCGGGCTGGGCGGACTGATTTTGAGTGGAGACAATGACTATACGGGCGACACTCATATCGCCCAAGGTCAGCTTGCTGTCAGGGGTTCCGTCCAGAATCTCACCGTCGATAAAGACAGTGCGATTGTACAAACTCAGGCAGATGGCGGATGGAATGTGCGGGGGGACGCGACTTTCATCCCTGGCAGCCAGCTCCAAATAATAGCCAAACCAGACGGCACATTGAATCCGCTGAAAATTAACGGCAAGCTCGCAATTACCGGATCCACTTTGTTCCATATTCACGCCGCAGATGAAACCATTCCCACACGGGAGGGGCAGATCGCTCTTTTCACTCAAGATCATACAATTATAAGGGCATCAAAAGGCTGGCGTCTTTTCAATTCTGCCGTCGTTAATGAGGCGAGAATAAGTGGTCCCTTCCTCGTGATGCCTATCAACTCCAAACCCTACCTGAGAACCCTGGCTTATGCTTATCCTTCGGATGGAAGCCTCGTCATTACTATGAAAAAGAATAATTAATTCGAGAACCTGCGGCCAGCCGCAGCCCCGCGCAGCGGCTGGCCTATTGGCCGACAGTCATTCTTAAAGTCTTGCCCGTCAGCCTTGCCAGCTGCTGCAGACGGCCTTCGGGAACGTCGCCGATCAGATCGGCCTTCGTCTTGTTGACGACCAGATCGATGCCGTCCGAAGTTGGCTTCCAGGAGAGGCTGGGAACAACCCCGGCCATTGAGGCAGAGAACGGATAGGTGATGCGCATAACCGCCGCCAGGATCCTGGAATATTCGAGCAATCGCGGACTGGCGATGGCCGAAAGTTCGGGATCGGCCACGCTATTGGTAATGCCTTCGTGCCGGAAGAAATTGGCGAGCGCGATATAGGCGCGGCCAGGATGATCGATGCCGACAAAGGCGGCGTTGGAGATCATATTCAGCGCCTGGGAACCGCGATAATCCGGGTGGGCGCGCCAACTGATATCGGCCACAAGACAGGCTGCACGGCGATAACGCTTTTCATCCTCGGTTTCATCATAGCCCAGCGCTGCAAAAGCTTCGCCTGTCCAATCGGCCAGCTCGCGCGCATAGGCCGGAGAGCGGGCACGAAGCACGGCCAGCTCGTCGGCTGCCGAGATCAGCGGATCTTCCAGCTGTTCGCGTTCCGGCAGGAGTGAGTAGAGAAAGCCTTCACGCACGCCAAGCGCCGAAAATACGACGTTCGAGGGTCGCATCAGCCTGATGGTTTCAAGGAGCGCGATAGCACCATAGGACAAGAGCGCACGGCGGTTTTTCGAGACATCCTCAATGCCGCGCATATAATCGAGATCACCGGCGGCAACGAGCTTCAGGAAGCGCTGGGCTTCGTCGAAGGGGATTTCGTAGTGGTGCATGACATGGAGCGGGTAGTGCGTCGCGCTCATATGCAGCTTGGCGAGATTTCGCCAGGTGCCGCCAACCGCATAGAAAGTCCTGCCCCTGCCATTGGCTAGAAGCTTTGCCGACGACAAATGTTTCTTGGCGATACTCACCGCTTCGGTCAGATCGCCATCCGACATATCCTGCAGGCGCAGGCCGCCCAAAGGCAGCGTGATGCCGTCGCCGATCTTGCGGCCCTTCACATCGACCAGTTCGAGACTGCCGCCACCAAGGTCGCCGGCGATGCCATCGGGATCGTGAAAGCCGGAAATAATGCCGAGCGCCGAATAATAGGCTTCCTCCCTGCCCGACAGGACCTTGATCGGCTCCTTGAGCAGTGCCTCGGCTTCCTTGATGAATTGCGAGCCGTTTTCCGCCTCGCGCGCAGCGGCTGTCGCCAGCACATCGAGCGAAACCGCCCCAGCCTGATCGGCCAGCGCACGGAAACGGCGCAGGGCGCGAAGCGCACTCTGCACCGCCTTCGCATTCAGCTTTTTGGTCTTTACCAGCCCCTTGCCGAGGCCGCACAGAATCTTCTCATTGAAAAGAACCGTCGGTGACCGGTTCACGCCTTCATAAACCACCAAACGTACAGAGTTCGAACCGATATCAATTACAGCAGCCGGTTGACGTCCCTGTACGCGTCCTTGTGCAGCCGAGATCATGCGGCCTTATTTCTTTTTGACCGCTTGCGATGAGCGATCAAACGGGGGGCTGAGGACTTCAGCGACTTGCCACGGCCTGAAAGGCTGGGATTTGTCATGAAATATTCCTGTGCGTTAAACGACTCTTCCCCGTCAGCCGGTGTGATACGGCGCGACGTTCCGTCTGCTAGTAACTCGTAACTCTGCTGGTTGTCGAGAAGGTTGGCTAGCATAATCTGTGAAAGAACCTGTTGATGCACAGTTGGATTGGTGATGGGCACCAAAGTCTCGACACGGCGGTCGAGGTTACGCGTCATCATGTCGGCGGAACCGAAATAGACCAGCGCCTTTTCCGATGGCAATCCTTGGCCATTGCCGAAGCAGAAAATCCGGCTGTGCTCGAGGAAGCGTCCGACGATGGATTTTGCCCGGATATTTTCGGAAAGGCCCGGCACCTGCGGACGCAGGCAGCAAATGCCGCGAACGACCAGATCAATCTCCACGCCATTCTTGCTGGCATCGTAGAGCGCGTCGATGATTTCCGCGTCGACCAGCGAATTCATCTTCATCCAGATCGAAGCCGGACGCCCGGACTTGGCATGCGCGATTTCCTCCGCGATATGCTGGAGAATGCGCGGACGCAGCGAAAGCGGCGAAACGGCAATCTGCATCTCGCCGGAAGGCGGCGTATAGCCGGTGATGTAGTTGAAGATCTGCGCCACATCGCGGCCGATCGCAGGCTCGCAGGTGAAGAATGACAGGTCGGTATAAATCTTGGCGGTGATCGGGTGGTAATTGCCCGTCCCCAGATGCACATAGCTGCGCAGCTTGCTTTCCTCGCGCCGCACGACCAGCGACATCTTGGCATGGGTTTTCAGCTCGATGAAGCCGAAGACCACCTGAACGCCGGCCCGTTCCAGATCGCGTGCCCAGCGGATATTGGCTTCTTCGTCAAACCGGGCTTTCAATTCGATCAGTGCCGTCACCGACTTGCCGGCCTCGGCCGCGTCGATCAAGGCACGCACGATGGGGCTGTCGTTCGAGGTGCGGTAAAGCGTCTGCTTGATGGCCACCACGTCCGGATCGGCAGCCGCCTGGCGCAGGAACTGCACCACCACATCGAAGGATTCGTACGGGTGGTGAACGACGATGTCCTTTTCGCGAATGGCGGCGAAGCAGTCGCCGCCGTGTTCACGCACACGCTCGGGGAAGCGCGGATTGTAGGGCACGAATTTCAGATCGGGGCGCGGGATGCTGACGATCTCGGAAATCATGTTCAGCGCCAGCAGGCCGTCGAGGACGCTGATACGGTTGTCCGGAACACCGAGTTCTGTTGCAACGAAGCTGCGCAGCGATTCCGGCATTTCATCGTCGAACTCGATGCGGATCACCTGGCCGCGGCGGCGGCGCTTCAGCGCGCTCTCAAACAGGCGCACCAGATCTTCGGCCTCTTCCTCGACTTCGATATCACTGTCGCGGATGATACGGAACGTACCGGCGCCCTTGACCTCATAGCCCGGAAACAGCCGCCCGGTGAAAAGGCTGATTGCATCCTCGAGGGTGAGGAAGCGGAATCGGCCACCCTCGTCCGGAATCTGGATGAAGCGCTTCAACGCCTGCGGCAGACGCAGCAAGGCGGTCATCGGACGGTTGTCGGTGCTCCGGTTGAGGAGCATGGCAATGGTAAAGCCGAGATTGGGGATGAACGGAAACGGGTGGGCCGGATCGATGGCGAGCGGCGTGAGAACCGGGTAAATCGTCTCGAGGAAGTGATCTTCGAGCCAGGCCTGTTCGGTCTTCGTCAGTCTGTCGGGGCGGACGATCTCGATGTGCTCACCCAGCATTTCAGCACGCAGTTCATTGAGCCGCATCTGCTGCGCCTCCTGAAGCCTGCCGACTTCTTCAAGAACGAATTCGAGCTGCTCCTGAGGGGTGCGCCCATCGTCGCTGCGATCGGAAACGCCAGCGCGAACCTGACCGGCGAGGCCGGCAATGCGTACCATGAAGAATTCATCGAGGTTTGCCGCGGAAATCGACAGGAAACGCAGGCGTTCAAGCAGCGGCTGGTGCGTGTTTTGTGCTTCCTCAAGCACGCGCCGGTTGAACTGCAACCAGGAAAATTCGCGATTGACGAACCGGTCGACACTGGTGGACATATCCGGCAGATCGACTTTTTCGATTGCTTCCGGAATTGCAGGCGATTGTTCGTTCATTGTCCATTCTCCGATTATAGACCCTTTGCCAATCCATCCTGACGGTCATGTGAAGCGGTTTTCTGCGTTTCCGGTGGTCATGGGCGGTGTCCGCCCTGCTCCGGTTCTCGAAAATCACATCACCTGCCCAATCAGGCCGAATTCCCAAAACATCTTAAAAAAACACCCGTCATATACGGACCTAAAATCGCACCATAGAGAAGTCTTTTGACAGTTTGATAGCAATCGTCTTGAAATCGTAATCAAGATGATACAAACCGGAACGAAAGAGAAGTCAATTGCGCGACAGGCGCGTTGAGCCGCACATAACCTTTTCCAAAAATCGACATCGATTTTTGGAAAAGGTTATGTGCAGATTTAAAAGTGTTACTGCGTCTTTGTGCGTCCAATCGGACGCACGGCGCAGTAAAAGCTTCAGGAGCGAATAATGGCTGGACACAGCATCCCTCATTTCCAGAACAGCGCTGGTCATGCAACGATCAATATCGGTGTAAAGGAATTCATGTGTGTCGGCGCAAATCCACCCTTCGACCATCCCCATGTGTTCCTCGATCTGGGCGATGATAACGAGAAGGTCTGCCCCTATTGCTCGACGCTCTATCGCTATGATGCTTCCCTTGCTGCCGATACAACCGTTCCGGAAGGCTGCGCCTATGTGGACGAGGCCGCTTGAAAGCAGCACTTATCGATCTGAAGACAGAACGAAACAGGCGCATTCCCAATCCTGATCAGGTCATTATTGCCGGTGCCGGCATTGCCGGCCTCACCCTTGCTCTGGCGCTGGCCAACAGGGGATTTCAGGTCCAGATATTCGAGAAAAGTGCAACGCTTGCCGAGATCGGTGCAGGATTGCAGCTTTCGCCCAATGCGACGCGCCTTCTGGACCGGCTGGGCGTGCTTGAACGGCTGAAATATTCCTCTGTCGAACCGCAAGCCATTTGCCTGCAGGATGGCACCAGCGGGGAAAAGCTGCTGCACCTGCCGATTGGCAAAGCAGCTAAGGAGCGCTGGAGCGCCCCCTATATCGTCTGTCACCGTGCCGACCTGCAAAACGCCCTGCTCACCGAAGCGCGCAGCCGCCCGAACATCGCCATTCAGCTGCAATCCGCGGTAACCCATCACAAGGCTGATCGCCAGAGCGTTATGATCCGCGTGCAGTATCATGACCGCATAGAGGAGCACCGGGCAGCACTGCTGGTGGGTGCAGATGGTGTGTGGTCCGACATGCGCACCGCCATGTTCGACACCGATCGCGCCCGCTATACGGGCACCATCGCGTGGCGGTCTTCTGTCGCTGTCGAGCAGTTGCCTGAATCGTTCAAAACGCTGCTGCCAGCGGGAACCAATGTCGTTGCCTGGACAGGTACAAATGCCCATCTGATCGCCTATCCGATCCGCTCCGGTCAGATGATCAATTTTGTCGCCGTGGCGCCCGAACGGCAAAATGGCCGCCGCTGGGATATCCAGATCAATCCGGAGGGCGTCAGCCAGAATTTCATCCGGGAATTCGCCGGCTGGCATCAAGGTATCCGCGATGTGATGCGGGTTGGCCGGCCATGGACACCCTGGCGGCTGCTGGAAATGAAGAAATGCCGGTTCCAGCTCGGGGATCGCCTGCTGCTCATCGGCGATGCCGCCCATGCGATGACACCCTATGCAGCGCAGGGCGCGGCCATGGCCATCGAGGACGCCTGCGCCCTTGCCTGCGCGCTTGGCACCGATAGCACAACATGGAGTTCAGCCCTTGCTGCATTCAGCAGCGCCCGGACACAGCGCATTACGGCTGTCGTCAGGCGCGGTGCGCTCAACCAGCTCGCCTACCACGCCAAGGGGCCGCTAGCGCTTGCACGCAACATTCTCCTGCGCAACCGGCCGGTGGAGAAATTCGTCAAGGGATTCGATTGGCTCTATGGATTCGATGCGGAAGAGCGAAAACCCGATACTTAAATGAAAACAGCGGCCACGAGGGCCGCTGTTTTATGCCGGAAACGCAGATGCCGCCGATTAATGCAAAATCTGGCTGAGGAACAGTTTTGTGCGCTCGTGCTGCGGATTGTCGAAGAATTCCGCCGGTGCGTTCTGCTCGACGATCTGGCCCTGATCCATAAAGATCACGCGATTTGCGACCTGTCGGGCAAAGCCCATCTCGTGGGTGACGCAGACCATGGTCATGCCTTCTTCGGCGAGCTGAACCATCGTATCGAGAACTTCCTTGATCATTTCCGGATCGAGGGCAGAGGTCGGTTCGTCGAACAGCATGATGCGCGGATTCATGCATAGCGAGCGGGCAATCGCCACGCGCTGCTGCTGGCCGCCGGACAGCTGGCCCGGATATTTATTGGCCTGCTCGGGAATCTTGACGCGCTCGAGATAATGCATCGCAATCTCGTCGGCCTTCTTCTTCGGCATCTTGCGTACCCAGATCGGTGCCAGCGTGCAATTTTCCAGAATGGTCAGGTGCGGGAAAAGATTGAAGTGCTGGAACACCATGCCGACTTCGCGCCGCACTTCGTCGATTTTCTTCAGATCGTTGGTGAGCTCGATGCCATCAACCAGGATCTTGCCGCTCTGGTGCTCTTCCAGCCGATTGATGCAGCGGATCATGGTGGACTTGCCCGAACCGGACGGCCCGGCAATGACGATACGCTCGCCGCGCATCACCTTCAGGTTGATGTCCTTCAGGACATGAAAGTCACCATACCACTTGTTCATGTTGATGATTTCGACGGCTACGTCTGTCTTGGAGACATGCAAGAGCGAGCGGTCGACATGGATTTCATTGGGATCAACAACGTTTTCGGTTGTCATAGTAGGAATACTCCTTAGCGTTTATGTCCTGTATCGAGCCTGTTTTCCATGAAGATGGAATAACGCGACATGCCGAAACAGAAAATCCAGAAGACGAAACCGGCAAAGATCAGGCCGGAAATAGGTGTTTGCGGTGAAATCCAGTTGGCGTCCGAAAAGTGCTGTTTCACGGTTCCAAGCAGATCGAACATGCTGATCACGGTCACGAGGCTCGTATCCTTGAACAGGCCGATGAACGTATTGACAATGCCTGGAATAACCAGCTTCAGCGCCTGTGGCAGGACGATCAGTCCGGTTTTCTGCCAGTAGCCGAGTCCGAGCGAATCAGCACCTTCATATTGCCCTTTCGGAATGGCCTGCAAACCACCACGCACCACTTCTGCCATGTAGGCAGACGCGAAGAGCGCCACACCGATCAGTGCGCGCAGGAACCTGTCGAACGATACGCCCGGCGGAAGGAACAAGGGCAGCATGTAGCTGGCCATGAACAGTACCGTGATCAGCGGAATACCGCGGATCGTTTCGATGAAGATGACGCAGAGCATCTTGATGACCGGCATCTTTGATCGCCGCCCGAGTGCCAGCACAATGCCAAACGGAAGCGATACCGAGATGCCGACAAAGGAAAGCGTAAGGGTGACGAGCAACCCACCCCACGAGGAAGTCTCGACATAGGGCAGGCCGAACCAGCCACCGACCAGGAGTATGAACGCCACGATCGGGAAAATGAAGAAGAACACGATCGCATTCAGTACCTTGTAGGGGGCCTTGGGTACGAGCAGCGGCACCAGCAGCAAAACGAATATGATCGCGACGAGGTTGACGCGCCAGTGCTGGTCCAACGGATAGGGACCGTACATGAACTGATTGAAGTTGGCGTTCACATAGGCCCAGCAGGCACCGGACCACCCTTCGGGCTGGATGCCGCCCTGCGCCACCGTGGAACAGACGGATCTGTCTGGCCCAGACCAGACGGCATTGACGAAAAGCCAGTTGATCATACCCGGCAGAAACCAGGCCAGCAGGAGGATGGCCAGGAGAGTCAGGGCCGAATCGAGCGGCGTGGCGAAGAGATTCGTGCGCATCCACCGGACCGCACCCCTTTCTCCAAGTGGCGGGGTCTGGCCCTGAAGCATTTCGGTGCGGACGAAGCTAAGATTGTTATCCATGATCAGCGCTCCACCAATGCCATTCGGGCGTTTACCCAATTCATGAAGATAGATGTGAGCAGGCTGATGCTCAGATAAACGACCATCCAGATGGCCACCACTTCGATTGAGCGGCCGGTCTGGTTGAGGATCGTCCCGCCGACCGCAACGAGATCGGGATAGCCGATCGCTACAGCCAGGGAGGAGTTCTTGGTGAGGTTGAGGTATTGGCTCGTTAGCGGCGGGATGATGATGCGCATCGCCTGCGGCACCACGACCAGCCGCGTTGTCGGTCCCGCCCGCAATCCAAGTGCGTGCGATGCCTCACTCTGTCCCTTGCCGACACCGCGAATGCCGGCACGGACGATCTCGGCAATGAAGGATGCGGTATAGAAGGACAAAGCCAGATAGAGCGACATGAACTCCGGACCAATCAGCGTGCCGCCCCTCAAATTGAATGCGCCGAGAACCGGATAATCGAATGAAATCGGGAAACCCTTGATAATCAAAGCAAGGAGCGGAAGCCCGACAATGAGGCCGAGCGCCGTCAAGCCAACCGGAAATTGCTGACCGGTCGCCATCTGCCGCTTGTAAGCCCAGCGCCGAACGAGCAAAGCTCCGATAATGCCGGCAATGAGACCTGCACCTGCCAGCCAAGCGCCTTCACCGAACACGGGTGCCGGGAAAAACAAACCTCGATTGTTGAGGAACGTGCTGAATGGCAGTTTGATGCTTTCCCGCGCTTGCGGCAGAACCGACAAAACTCCCAGATACCAGAAGAAAATGACCAGCAAAGGCGGGATATTACGGAATACCTCGACATAGACGGTGCAAAGCTTACGGATGAGCCAATTGTGCGAAAGGCGACCTATCCCGATAATGAAGCCGATGAACGTTGCCGTGATGATGCCGACGACAGCAACCGTCAGGGTGTTGAGAATGCCGACCGTCAAAGCCTTTAAAAAGGTCGAATCGCTCGTGTAACTCAAGTATGGACTGCTGCTGATATCGAACCCGGCGCGCCCGTCCAGGAAGCCGAACCCGGATGCGAGATTCGCACGCTGCAGATTGGCAATGGTGTTATTGACGATCCAATAGACCAGACCTGCGAGCACAAGAACGGTTACGGCCTGAAAAATATAACCGCGGAACTTTGGATCGTATAAAAGTGATGCTTTTGCACTGTCTCTACCGACAGGCGTAATTTCCTGCGATGCCATTGACCCCTCGTTTCTTTCAAACGTTTGTTATTATTATTTTTTATTATTTTTGTTTTGGAAGAGGAGGCCAGAGCCCCCTCTCCCGATTTCGTATGATCACTCGAGAGCGATCAGCGGATCGGCATTGCGTACTGCAGACCGCCTTTGCTCCATTGGGCATTGATGCCGCGCGCAATCTTGAGCGGGCTGCCCGAGCCGATATTACGCTCGAACACTTCGCTGTAATTGCCAACGGCCTTGATGATGTTGATGACCCAATCATTGGTCAGGCCGAGGTCCGTTCCAAGCTTGGTATTAGCCTCCTGGCCAAGAACGCGCTTGATCTCCTGGTTCTCGCTGCTCTTCAGTTCTTCGACATTGCCTTGGGTGATGCCAAGTTCCTCTGCCGTCAACATGGCATAATGCGTCCAGCGGATAATGTCGGCCCATTGTGGGTCACCCTGACGAACGACGGGTCCCAGCGGCTCCTTCGAGATGATCTCAGGCAGAACGACGTGATCGTCTGGCGCCGATAGTGCCAACCGGTAGGCATAAAGGCCCGACTGATCGGTCGTGTAAACATCGCAGCGCCCCGAATCATAGGCCGCATTGACCTCTTCCACCTTCTCGAACACGACTGGATTGTACTCCATCTTGTTCGACTTGAAATAATCGGCGAGGTTGAGTTCCGTTGTCGTGCCAGCCTGCACGCAAACCGACGCACCCGACAGCTGCAGCGCAGAATTGATGCCCGAGAGCTTCTTGGCATTGATCATGAAACCCTGGCCGTCATAGTAGTTGACGCCAGTGAAATCAAACCCTTGCGTGTCGCGGCTGAGTGTCCATGTCGTGTTACGGATCAGCACGTCGATTTCGCCGGACTGCAGAGCCGGAAGGCGATCCTTCGCCGACAATGGGGTGTACTTCACTTTCGTTGCGTCGCCAAAAATGGCAGCAGCAACGGCGCGGCAGTAATCCACATCAAACCCCGACCATTCGCCCTTGTCGTTCGGCGAGGCAAAGCCCGGAAGACCGGTATTGACGCCGCACTGGAGGAAGCCCTTCTTCTTGACGTCGTCAAGTGTAGCAGCCGAGGCTGCGGTCGCCAGGAGAACCAGCGCCGAGGCAGCCAACGTGCCCTTCAAAACGATATTTTTCATCACAAATGTACCCTTTGGTTGTTGCCCGTGTTCCCAGAGAGAAAAAATTGCATATTGGCAGGTAACCCCAACCCCAAAAAAGGGCCCAATACATCTCCCATTTCACCGTTGCATCGAAGGCCATTCTGCTTCTTTGGTCAAGGGATAATCTTTGCTCAATAATGCAGCAAGGAGGGCCAAGCGGCTGCACTGAGGCTCAATTTTCGATTATTTCTTACTCAGATTGACCTCAGGGCGCCAAAAACGCTCGCGAAAACGCAAAACTGGCCAGAATCGGGCCCCGTCGAAAACAAACGCCGTACGACGCCCTGCGAGGAATCTGGCAAGTGCAATCGTAAATAGAAATCCGACGCTGTACCCGGCCACGACGTCGGTCGGGTAGTGGGCGCGCGCGACGATGCGGGTGAAAGCTATGAACATCGTTGCCAGGACGATGGGCAGCCGCCAGCGCGGAAACCACAGGGCGAGAACGGCGCCTACCGCCCCCATCGTCGTGGAGTGGCCAGAGGGGAAACTGGCAAAGTTATAGCCTGCCTCAAAGGGCGAAAAACTGTTTGCTCCCAGTGTGTCGATGAATTTCGGCCGGGCGCGGCCTATGAGAAATTTCGCGATGTTCGTCAGGATTCCCGCAAGGGCGATGGCCCAGAAGGCAAAGGTCGCCTGCGCATAGACCAAACCGAATCGTACACGCCTGTGCCGCGCAATATTCGCCCAATCGATGCCAATGAGACAGACGCCAATGGCAAAGGCCGGAATGAGATACCATTGCGACAGGCCGATATCGGTCAGGTGGCGCACCTGCCCCAACGAGCCATAGGACCATAGGGTGCGCGACAGATATTCGTCGTAGGGATGCAAAAGCAGGATAAGAAAGAAGATCAGAACCACGGCCATGGACATGGCATTCGTCCACGCCGGCGGCGAGCCGGGATAGGCGGGAGCATTGATACGGCGCAGAAAGCGGACGATGGATCGACCTGCTCGCTGCAGGGCGGATTGCCGGTGTTGAATTTCCTCGGTCATCTTCCCATTCCGAGTCACCAAGCCTGCTCTCCTGTTGCAACGGGCACGCGGTGGCATTATCGACTTCTTCAAAGTCATTCAATAGAGCATGTGGAGATCACCTTATGGATAAGCAACCGAGCAAGGCCACGAAACTGGGCATCAATACCAGGCTTGCTCACGGCGGATACGATCCACGCGACTATCATGGGTTCGTCAATCCACCCGTCGTCCATGCTTCGACCGTGCTGTTTCCTGATGCCGAAACCATGGCCAGCAACAAGCAGAAATACACCTATGCCACGCACGGGACGCCGACGACGGACGCGCTTTGCCGCGCGATCGACGAACTTGAAGGGTCCGTCGGGACGCTACTCGTTCCCTCCGGCCTCGTGGCGGTGACGCTTCCCCTCCTCGCCTTTCTTGCGCCAGGAGATCACCTGTTGATGGTGGACTGCTGCTATGGAAACACCCGGCACTTCTGCAACACGATGCTGAAGCAGTACGGTATCGAGGTGGAATACTACGATCCACTCATCGGAGCGGGTATCGAGAGCCTGATCAAGCCCAACACGCGTGTTGTCTTCACCGAATCGCCAGGATCGAACACATTCGAGGTTCAGGACATTCCGGCCATTGTCGAAAAGGCACATGCAGCGGGTGCAATCGTCATGATGGACAATACCTGGGCGACGCCGATCTACTTCAAGGCGCTGGATTACGGCGTCGATATCTCGATCCACGCGGCAACGAAATATCCCTCCGGACATTCGGACATCCTGATGGGCACGGTTTCGGCCAATGATAAATGCTTCAAGAAGCTCGATGCGGCCTATACCGCGCTCGGCCTTTGCGTGGGCGGCGACGATGCCTACCAGATCCTGCGCGGACTGCGCACGATGGGATTGCGGATGGAGCGGCACGCCCAGAACGCGATCGAGATTGCCAAATGGCTGGAGAGCCAGGAGGGCGTGATCGAGGTGTTGCACCCCGCGCTGGAAAGTCATGCCGGTCACGCCTTGTGGAAACGCGATTTCTGCGGTGCAGGCGGCGTGTTCTCCATCGTTATCAATGGCGGGACGAAACAGGCGCACGCTTTTCTGAACGCACTCAGGATTTTCGGCCTTGGATACTCCTGGGGCGGGTATGAAAGCCTGGCATTGCATGTTCACCTCGGTGGCCGGGTCATTACCGGCAAGGATTATGCAGGCCCTGTCATCCGGCTGCAGATCGGCCTCGAGGACACGGCGGATCTCATCGCCGATATTGAAAATGCCCTGGCAGCTATGAAAGCCGCCTGAATAGAAAGTGATTTCGTTTCAGACATTGCGCTTGCTATGAAAGCCGAATGAACAGGCTCGCTGCAATCCTCGTGCTTCTGACTGCGCTCAGTATCGGCTGGGTACCTGTGTTTGCAGCGCCCGGCCGTCTGGCAGAGGAAATGGGTTCGCACAGCATTTCCCTGGCCGACACCTCGTCGGGGCCAGTGCATGTTCATCGTTCCAACGGCTGCACCGGCGGGCAGCACCATTGTCCGCAAAAGCAACAGCATCCGGCGATATGTGCAGCCTGTATCGGCGTTCCGGCAGTGACGCTTCCGGCACTGGTCATCGGACAGCCCAAAATCATCGTTCCACGCGGCGAGGAACTGCCGCTGGTCGCACGGGCCGATGCCCCGCTTCCCCGGCCTCCGCGTCATTGAGTGAATGTTCCCATCGTCCTGACGCACAGGTGAGCGGGCCGCAGCCTGTGCGCTTTTGACTGGCCCATGGAAAGATCACACCAATGAAGGCAATATTTCACAGTGCAGCATTGATCTGCGCCATTGTCCTCGCCTCACCGGCACTGGCACAGGACCAAAGCACCCACAAAACCATGCAGCATGACATGATGGCGATGCCGGCCGGTGACCAGAGTGCTTCGTCGAAGGCGTTCGCCGCCGCCAATGCGAAGATGCACAAGGACATGTCGATCGCCTTCACGGGCAAGGCCGACAAGGATTTTGTGCTTGGTATGATCGCTCATCACCAAGGCGCGATCGATATGGCGAAGGTCGAGCTCGAATACGGCAAGGATGCGGAAATCCGCAAACTGGCCGAGGGAATCATTGCGGCGCAGGAGGGCGAAATCAAACAGATGAAAGCCTGGCTCGCCAAGAACGGCGGTTGATACCGCGCAAAAAATCACCCGCCGGTTTGCGCCGGCGGGTGATCGTTAAAACTCGTGAACTCAGGCCCTATTGACGCATTTCGTAGCTGGCTGCCCGCTTTTGCAGGCATAGTTGCCAAAGACTATAGGCAGCATCGGCATAGGTCGAAGTCCCAGCCTTGAACTCGGCTGAACGCAGTGGCAACAAATCCTCGACAACGTCGAGTGTGCGCGACGGGAGAATGTCCGTGCAGGTCCACAGCCGCCGGAACACGGTGCTGATGGCGACTTGCCTTTCATTGACGTCGATCACAGGTTCGTCGTTACCGAGTTCCCAGTCCTCCAAGGCGTCGATCGCATCCTGAAAGGCGTTATGCAATATGATGGGCGCGTGGCCGTCATGAAGTGGGTGCAGCAAACCAGGCATTCCTGTCTCCTCACTCTCGTGTTGCACTGCCGGGGGCTCCCGGAAATAGAATCATAAGGGCGGAAAGGCAGTTTCAGCAAGCCCTAACTGCCATACCATACCAATTTACTAGAGATATTTGATTAAATCGAGCTATCGCGCCGGATTTACCCCTCATTGTTCAACCGATAACTGCGTAAAATTGAATAATATATTGAATATACTATATTTTTGGTATTTGAGAGGCTGACGGTGCACATCAAAAATGCGGCCGAACAATCACTTCTACGCAGTCTGGCGGACGATGGCAGGGATTACTCTGCACCTAACTGATTTGACATGCGGTGTCCGCCAAGCTGGTCTCAGGTGTATTGTTGCGATATTTTGAACCGGACCGCATTTCAATGTCTGACGCCACCGACATTTTTCCCGTCCATCTTGCCAAAACGGCGCCGTTGGCCCATTCATGTGCCGTTGCAGTGCCGCGCGTCCAAACGAAAGCGCAGTGGAGTAGCAACACTTTGAATTGATGCATATCCTTTCCGAAAATCGGTTCCGATTCTCGGTCTCATGCGTGACGCGATCGAGGACATTGGCACATGACGACAAGGCACCTTCAGGTGATCATACTCTCCGCACTGCTCGCAGGCTGCGGTAATATTCAAGGTCAGCTCGATAGCGAAAAGATCTCTTCCCTGAACTACGACCCGGTCGCGTGCCCAACACTTGTGGCGCAGCGCAACCAGGCCATGGCGGAAATCAGCCGCCTTACCAATGGCGAGGGGTATCAGGAACCGAACGTCATCACCGGCTTCGGCCCTTTCCTGCCCGACTACCGCACGGCCAATCAGAAGAAGGCCGGCGCCTTGCAAGGCCAGGTTGATTCGATGAGCCGGTCCATCGATCGCCGCAAGTGCGCCTAGGGCATTTCAGCTTGGCTCTTGGCGAGAATTTTGACTTGAACAGTCATATTTTCTCATTGCACTGACAGATTTACAACTCGATGCAAAGATTGTTACGTGTTGTTGCTCCGACTCCAAATAGAATTGGACGGAATGCAAATGGGGGCACGTTCATGATCTTAGGTATGACGCCGTTTACCTTGTTCCATGTGATTTTAAGCCTTATCGGCATCGTTTCTGGCCTGATTGTTCTGTCCGGTCTACTGGGGTCAGACCGGAAGGAAGGCTGGACACTGGTCTTTCTGATAACGACCGTTGGTACAAGTGTGACCGGCTTTCTGTTCCCGTTCGCCGGCTTCACACCGGCCATCGGCGTCGGCATCATATCAATGATCTTCCTTATCGCGGCAATTGTAGCGCTTTACGTCTGCCGCCTCGCCGGAGCCTGGCGCTGGATCTATGTGGTGAGCGCCGTCGTGTCGCTCCACCTGAACGTGTTCGTGCTGGTTGTGCAGTCGTTCCAGAAAATACCTGCGCTCAACGCACTGGCACCAACAGGGTCGGAGCCGCCATTTGCCATCGTACAGAGCATTGTCCTGGTGCTGTTCATCATCGCCGGGTTTCTTTCCCTGCGGCGATTTTATCCCCTCGCTGCTTGAAACGAAGCCAGCAGCGAACGCGACCGGAACAAATATCTGCGCCATCTCACGGCATCTTGACCGTGGTAGACGCTGATTTCGATGCGTTGATGCTGGTCCTTATTGAATAAGCAAAAAATCAGGCGTATTTTGCCGGTTTGGGTGGCTTTTAACCGGTACTTTGTTCTTCTCAAGGGAGTGACAAGCAAAATGGAAGAGGTGACGCTGCATACACCCCACAATGCAAGCTGCGCATCGACGCAAACACTACAAAAAGTACGCTCGGAAATGCCAAAGAAGACAACCAGCCCGAATAAGCTTTCGGATATTCTGAGGCGCGCCAAAGGCGGATTTACGCATCGAAGATTCAAGGAGCATGCAAAGTAATCGGCAAAGGGCCGATCGCATCGATCTCCCGTGTCTGCCATGAAGAAAAGCCCCGGCAAGGCAATGCGACGTGGATTGCCGCATCACTGGATGCCAGCGGTTTGCGTGCCCAACTATTGAAGTGGAAACGAGGTTACGGCTATGCGTGATCTTGATATCCTTCTCGCCGTCATCGCGATTGTACTCCTCGTGTACCAAGCGAAAACATCGCACTGATAGTGGTGGCGGGCTGCCCCGCTAACCATAATCCTCCCCTGCGGTCGAGACGCGCCTCGATATAATGTATTTATGTTACGATGAGCTATCTAAATAGCTCGAATTGTTGAGTTGTTTTAGATGTATCCCTGTGGCCTCATGCGACCTGAGCCGCGTTGCTTTACTGGGCTCAAAGTCCTCTTGACCACTGTTTTCATTGGCAGAAGCGGGAGGCACCAATGGAAGAGGAGGATGACAAGAAAGACAAAGATGACTATACGCCGTACCTAACTTCGATATGGGGTTATCTTATACTCTTTCTCATCATCATACCGGTTGTCCTATACCTGGGCCGTCAGTTCGGAAGGTGATTTGTTGTGTCGTTTACTGTCTTGAATAAGAGGGCGAAGACCCCCGTCGCAGTATCGTTTCCACTATCGAGTGACGAAAGTACATTCGCATTCGACAACGAATTCAGGCCGTATCTGTACTGGCCTCCGGCAATCGTGATGATTGTCCTGTCCACCGCAGGTTATCTGGTCGGAATGTATTTCGCTTCCTGACGGCAGGGTGGGTCCCGAATAATGTGGACGGATTGCCGAGCACAAGCAAGGCTCTGTAGACAAAACGTGGTCTAGTGTTTTCCGTCATATTCCGGGACGTTGTTCTCATCGCCAAAAATGAGCTTTCGCGGATCGTCCTGGATTGCGGAGACACCGCGTTCGATGCGTTGAACCGTGCGACGGCTCTGGGATACGATTCTCTGTACATTGCGAAGCTTGTCGCCGGTCAGGCTGCTCAGATTGCTCATGATGGAAGCCAGCCGGACATCCAGCTCCTTTGCCTGTTGCTGATAGGACTGCAGTTTTGCGCGCACCTCGCTTACGGTACTGTCCTTGGCGTCAGAAAGCTGCTTGTCGACATTGGCAAGAGTCTCGTCGACCTTTACCGACGCTGAATTCACACGCGATATGACATCGCGTGCATCATGCATGATCTCTTCGACGTTCTGCGCCTGCTGGCCATATTTGTCGATCAGTTCGGTACTGTCCGCTAGTCCATCGGTGAAGGTCTTGGCCTGCTTTATGCTGTCGATGAACGGCCCTCTCGTTTCCTCCAGATATTTTTCCGTGGCGGCTGTCGCCTTGTCGACGCGCTCGATCCAGTCCTGGGCGGTCTGTACCAGTGTTTTCAAGGATGACGGATCGATATCCATTCGCGCGATGGTATCTTCCTTTTCGGCTTCCTCGAGCAATTTCGGCTCATAGGCCTTGCCGCCCGTCAGCTCGATTCGCGCCTGTCCCGCAAGCAGCTCGAACGCCAGTGTCGCCACTGTCGAGCGCGTGATGGGGGTGGTCAAGTCGATCTCCGTCTGGACGATGACGGCGTCGGGGTTGGTCGAATCAACGAACAGCCGGCGGACCTCGCCAACCTTCAGTCCGTTGAAGAAAACCGGACTTTTGGCCGCCAGGCCAGTGACGGAACCGGGAACGCGGATCTCAAGCGTCGTGGTCTCACGGGTATCTCCGTAGCGGCCGATCCAGTAAAAGAAACCGAACGCAAGGAGACCCACCACCAGGCTGAAAACCGCAACAAGAAGATAATTGGCTTTGGTTTCCATCGATTTTCTGGAGCGACTCCGCGGCTGGGTTCAACAATCCCTTCATTACCGCCTTAGGACACGGCAAATCAATGGCGAACGCCGTTCACATGGAGCGCGCAGGACATGAGAGCGGAGCATGGCGCTCGCACGTTGTTCGGATTAGTCTGGGAATGGGTGAAGTCGCATACGGAATTATCGAACAATGATGAAACTTGAAGGTATTTCTACATTTGTGGCAGTGGCGGAAGCCGGGTCCATCAGCGAAGCTGCCCGCCGTTTGCGCCTGTCGAAATCCATCGTGAGCGAGCGGCTGGCAGAACTTGAGCGGCAAATTGGCGCCGTTCTCCTGCATCGTACGACACGCAAGCTTAGTCTGACGGAGGATGGCGCGGCATTTCTCGAACGTGCTTCGCGCATCACGCGTGATGTCGAGGAAGCTGCCGCCGATATGGCGCAGCGTCGCGGCATGCTGGTCGGGCCATTGCGGATCTCGGTGCCCGTCACCTTCGGGCGCATGCATCTCGGCCCTGCCCTCTACCCGTTTCTTCTGGCCCACCCCGATATCGAACTATCGCTCGATCTCGATGATCGCCGCGTCGATGTCGCCGCAGGCGGCTATGACGCCGTGGTGCGGCATGGCTCCATTGTCGATTCGCGGCTGATGACCTGGCGCCTTGCCACCAGCCAGCGTGTTCTGGTGGCCTCGCCAGCCTATCTCGACCGGCACGGAATCCCGGCCACGATTGAGGAACTCGACCGGCACAAAGGCATATTCTACGCCAACCGTGGCGCCGCGGACTGGAGTTTTGCCACTGAAACCGGAGCCGCCGTGGTGCGCGGACGGATCGGCTTGCGGGTCAACAATGGCGACATGATGCGGGATGCGGCCATTGCGGGCATCGGCATTGCCCTTTTGCCGACCTTTATCGCTGGAATGGCACTCAAATCGGGCCAGTTGCAGGCTATAAACGTGGGCGTCAAGGCGGAGGTCGAGCATATCTTCATCGCCCATCCGGAAGGCCGCATGCCCTCGGCCAAGCTTCGGGCGCTTGCCGACCATCTGCGGAAAGCCTTCGGCAGTCCGGCCTACTGGGACAGTTGACCAGAAAGCTCGGTGCCGCGGAACGTGGAGAAGCTTTGACTTGGCGGCCAAAAACAGAGATTGGTAGTTATCGCCGGTCAAGCCGATTTCCGCGCGGTTCTGGCGCTGTCCTATCCGATCTTTGGAGCGAGTCATGACACATCTGACTATTCTCGCATTCGCACTGGTTTCGTTCATTGGCATTGCCACGCCCGGCCCGACAGTACTGCTCGCGCTGACGAATGGCTCGAGATTTGGTATCAAAACGGCTAGCTTCGGCATGGCCGGCGCGGTTCTTTCAGACTTTGTGCTGATCGGCGCTGTGGCGGTGGGACTTGGTGCTCTTCTCGCGGCGTCGGAATTCTGGTTCTCCGTCGTCAAGTGGATAGGCGTCGGCTATCTGACGTTCCTGGGTATTATGCTGTTGCGGTCCAAGGGCACGCTCGACGTCGTGCATCCAGACGCAAGCGCCATCACATCACCTTCGGCACGGCTGGCATTTCTCAAGAGTTTTCTTGTCGCCATTACCAATCCGAAGGGATACCTGTTTTTCTCGGCGTTTCTGCCGCAATTCGTCGTGCCGGCTCTGCCGCAGTTTCCCCAGTACCTGGCCCTCGCCGTCACTTTTGCGCTGATCGACTTTGCCGTGATGTTTGGCTACGCCATTTTGGGTTCACGCGCTGTGCGCCTGCTCAAGAAGACAGGGGCACTCTGGCTGGACCGGTGTTGCGGCGGCGCCTTGCTCGCCCTTGCCGGTTCCCTAGCATTTTACCGGCGTGCAAGTTCATGAGGCGATTGTAAACAGAATAGCCCGCCATTTTGCAATGACGGGCTATCCTGGATCGTTGATCGAAGGTCAATCGACAGAAATCACGTCGCCTGTCTGGCGGTCGATATCGACCCGGATGTCATCACCCCGGCGGTCAATGCCTTCAACGACATATCTGGACCGGGTGCGCCTTACGTTGTCGACGTCCCTAACACCTTCGCTTCTGGCGATGCGAACGGCTTGCCGTTCGCCAATTTCGTAGTACCGGCGCTCTACCCGTTCTGGCGCTGCTTCACGCAGCCGCACGCCGTCGGGGCCAATCACGATCGATTGAGCGAAGCCTTGCGGCACTGCCGCAACGGTCATCAGCGCCGCTGCTCCAACAACTACCAATCTCTTCAACATAACATTCTCCTTAAGATCAAAATCGTACGCAAAATACCCCACGCTCCTGAACCAACGTTTGATTCCCGATAGCGTTCCCGTCCCTGCATGGGATATAAACTTATCCAAAAAGTGGCGAAAGCACGCCCGCGACGTTTAAAGGTGCAATCCGGCCTATACATATGTGTTTTCAATCCGGCCGGTCTGCGTAGCCCGGAAACGCTGATTCACCGCTGGCAAGCGACTCTAACGGATTAGCTTTCGATTAATTGCCGCCCACTCCCCGCAAGTGTAATTTAGACCATCGGGTAAAAACAAAAAAATGTGGTGGGGGCCATGAAAAGAACTCGAGACTACTACGATTATGAAGCGAGACGTTCTCGCTCATTCCTAGTGAAGATCTGCGATTACGGCGTTGCGATTATGCTGCTGACCGGTGTTGTCTATTCGACCTACCTGGACATTCAAGGTCGATTCAAGCCGAGTGGCGTGGAGCTCTTGGCTGCAAAACATGCCGCGACCAAATCGGTCGTCGAATAGCCGTCAGCTGCGCCGAGCCAAACCATCCAAACCATTGAGAAGGTGGCGATCCCGGCTGGATATCGCTCCGGGTTCCACGTCGCTTAGAAGAACGTCACATGCCTTGCGTGTTATTGCTTATAGCCCTTTGCCTGCATGCATGCATTGACAAGATTGGCCTCTTCCTTGCTTCTGGCAGAGGCGTTAGTGGCTAAGGCGGCGGTTGAACCGGCGGCTTGATACTTACATTGCGCCATATCCTTGTCCGCAGGTGTGACAGGATCTTCGCTATGGACCCACTTCTTCTCAGAAGAAGCGCATGCCGCGAGGACCATCATCGGAATGACAAATAGTAAAATCCGGCCTCGGGAGAGATTTTTGGAAGTATTGGATGAACCTGAAACCGCGTCGGACATGGTGAGAATCCCCTATTTAATTAGCCTAATACCAAAGTCAGGCATAAATCTGTTCCGAATGCTCCAATGAAAAGCCAGCCTATACCAATGCGGAAACTACATTGCATTTGGGGGCCGGCACAACCCCGATTGTGATATTTGACGGGGAAGCCAGATAGCATCAAGGGAACGTCAGGTGTTTCCGGGGTTGTTAAAGCCATCCTAAATAGCACAAATGTGCGGGTGGGTTCAGTGACCTTGTGGAAGCAGCTTCCAATGATCAAATCCTAAAGATCCCTTGCACTTTTGCGAATACGCGATGCTGTCTCGCGTGGTTCCGATTGCAGTAACTTCTGCTTCTGGCAACGCATCGAGGACATTCACGCCGGCAGGTTTGATCGCAAAAATATCACCGTTGGGTGAATGACCGGAGGCCACTCTTGCTTTCCTGTTAGGGGCACTGTTGGATCACCTTTTGACACGGGGGAAAAACGACCATGCTTGCGGCTTACATCGACGAATTCATTATGTTTTGCGCCGGATTATGGATGACAGCTGTAGGCTTCCGCTACCTATCTTTTCCAACTCCCAACCAAGGTGACAAGAATGCGTGGCTTGCGAGCCTCGTGACTCATTTCAAATGGATGGGACCGCTATTGCTGGCAATCGCTATCATTCTAGCCATCGCCTCACCGGCTTAATCAACTAGACTCAAGTCCCGACCGCAATCGACGAAATGCGGTGGACCGAAGCTTTTACCGCTGAATAATAACCCTCACCCTTGAAGCCGATGATGTGAACGCAGCGCATTTAAACAGCCCATTAAAAAAGCGACGCGATGGCCATCTCTGTGCGGAACAATTCGCTGTTTTGACTGTTCTTGGCACAGTCACGGGAGGTGTTCGATGACACAGCAATCCGTTATGCTCCCCGCCCTAGTTGTGATGTTTGCTCTACTAGCGGCACTGGCCTTTTTATCGCGGGACGAGACTAGACAGAACCGCCCCGGACTCGTTCAACCATCGGGTCAATCTGACACCGGCAATTGATGACGGGGAATTGGAAGCGGAGCGAGTCCCATCGCTTGCCCAACAAACGCTCCGCGATGCGCTTGCGACGTTAACAGATCATGGCCAACGCAACGCTGGCAAACACGGTGGAGACCGGCAGAATGCGTTGTGCCAAGTTTATCATGATGGCTGCTTGTGGCCGCGAAGCCGAAATTAAGTCGGTCTAGGCCGCGGGTGGGGGCCCTCTCAACCTTTCGTGCCCATACCCGCCGCCTCGAGGATGAGCGCCGCCACGGCCTCTGGTTGCGAGATCATCGACACGTGGCTGGACTCCAGCTCGATCGTTTTAGCGCCCATGCGTTTTGCCATGAAGCGTTCAAGGTCTGGATTGATGGTACGATCGTTCTTGGAGACTGCGTAAAAGCTCGGCTTTGATCGCCAGGCGGCCTGTGTCGTCTTGCCAGCCAGCAACGCCTTGTTGAAAGGTGCCTGTACGGCATAGAGAATTTTGGCTTGCTTCTCAGCCACGTCGCCCGCGAAGTCATGAAGGAAGGCTTGCTCGGTCAGTCGACCCTCATCGCCGTCGAATACGATGCCGGCGGTAGCTGGAGGTGTCGGATAGGTCTTGGCGAGGGCAGTGTAGTCTTCTCCGGCATCCGGAGCGCGGGCGGCAATGTAGACAAGCGAGGAGACGTTCGGATGCACACCAACTTCCGTGACGATCATCCCGGAGAAAGAATGCCCGACAAGAACCGTTGGCCCCTCCTGGCGGTCAAGAACGCGCTTGGCGGCGGCGACCGCTTCCGGAAGCGTCGTCAGCGGGTTCTGTACCGAGGTCACGTTTAACCCCGTTGCCTGAAGGCGGCCAATCACGTCAGACCAGCATGAACCATCAGCGAAAAGGCCATGCACAAGCACGACGTTCGTTGCCTTGACGATATCATTTGCCAGCACTCCCTTTGGAAGGAGGCTGAGGGCGGCACTCCATGCAAGGGCTCCGGTAAACATTCGGCGGGTCATTGGTTTCATGACGTTTGCCTTTCTGGATTTCGACTGAGATAAATTCGTGGCCGCGACATTCGGTGGGGAAATAATAGCAAGAATGGTCCGAAGCTGTAACCATACGACGGTCGATGCCTTTTGGCGGCCAACTGATGTCAAAATGGCCCCTGCGCCGGCCCGAAGATTGCGCTACCCCTCAGGTTGCGAATGCAGTAGCATCCATCACACGTTCTGGATTGGACGGTCTTCAACAGCGGGGGTTGTGTCGACGTTCGGATCATCATCATCGGCGATATCTGCCAGGCACTTCGCGCTGTCGGTTAGAGTTGATTCATGTCTTCGACCGATGTGAGCGGCTCATCCCGACCCGGGCGGTGGGGCTTAGCCGCCAAGCTGTTTACAACCCTCGTCCTGCTTGGCGCGATCGCGGTCCTGGTGACCGGGGTGCTCGGTTACTTCCGCGCCCGCGACGCCCTCGAAAAAGCGGTATTCGACCAGCTCACGGCCGCCCGCCAGGCCAAGGCGCGTCAGGTTGAAACCTACTTCCGCACGATCCATGCCGAGTTACGCCTCCTTGCCACCTCCAAGATGGTGGTCGATGCAACGCGAGAGTTCCGGATCGCAGTCGACCAGATCGACCGGGGAGGCACGTCACCCGAATTGCGGCAGAAGGTCAGCAACTAGTATGCTGAGAACTTTATCCCCGGAATGACGCGTATTCTTGGTAAGGAGCCGGCACTGGCAGATTACCTGCCAGTCGGTGCCGCCCCCTACTATCTGCAGTACCACTACATCGTCGCCAATCCGCATCCGGCCGAGCGGCGCAAGCTTCTCGACGACGCGGGCGACGGAAGCGACTACAGCAGGCTGCACGCCGTGTATCATCCCCTGATGCGCGCTGCAGCCGCAACGGTCGGGTTCTTCGATTTCATGCTGGCCGACGCCAACTCAGGTCGCCTGATCTACACGGTCGAGAAGGAAGTCGATTTCACGACTTCCCTCCAAGTCGGTCCCTACCGCCGCTCCAATGTCGCCGCCGCCGTTGCCCGCTGCGCCCCATCCCCCGACCGGTCGGCCGTGTGCCTGGAGGATTTCGCCTCTTACGCGCCATCGGGCGGCGCACCAATTGCCTTCATGGGAGCACCGGTGATTGACGCGGGCGTCGTCATCGGCGTGCTGATCGCGCAATTGTCGAACGAGGAGATCGACAACGTCGTCACCGGCGGTCGCCGCTGGCGACAGGAAGGGTTTGGCGACACTGGTGAAGCCTATCTCGTTGGTCCCGATTATCTGGTGCGCTCGGGTCCGCGGGCGTTCTACGAGAATCGGGACGACTACTTCGCTGAGCTCAAATCCGTCGGTGCCTCGAACGAGGAGATCGCCGCCATCGGCCGTTACGGGACGCCTGTGCTGCATCAGCGAATCGACACCAAGGCCACCCGGGCTGCGCTTGCCGGTGTCGAGGGCACGGGCGAGATCATCGGCTACCGTGGCGTCCCGACGCTCGCTTCGTGGGGACCGCTGGCGATTCCGGGCGTCAAGTGGGCCCTCGTCGCCAAGATCGACAGCGCCGAGGCCCTCGCGCCGATCGACCGGCTTCGCCGGGATCTGCTGCTCGTTGGCGGCTTGGCGCTGCTGGTAGTCGCCGCCACCGCCGCGTGGCTTTCGCGCGCGCTGCTCGGACCGCTGCGCGAGCTCACTGCAGGAGTAAAACGCTTCGCTGCCGGCGATTACGGGACCAGCGTGCCGGTCCGCACGCGCGACGAGATTGGCCAGCTCTGCTTAGCTTTCAACGGCATGGTCGAGGATCTCAGTCAGAAGAATGCCGTGATCGAGAACAAAAACCGGGAGAACGAAGAGCTACTGCTCAACGTCCTGCCGGCACCTATCGCTAACCGGCTGCGCGGTGGCGAGGAAGCAATCGCCGACGGCTTTGCCGAAGTAACGGTCGCCTTCGCAGACCTGGTCGGCTTCACGGCGCTGACATCGGAGATGCCGCCGCACGAGGTCGTGACGTTTCTGAACGGACTGTTCACGCGCTTCGATATCGCCGCCAACGATCTCGGGATCGAAAAGATCAAGACGGTGGGCGACGCCTATATGGCAGTGTGTGGCCTGCCCGAGCCGGTGGCCAACCACGCCGAGCGCATGGTCCGCATGGCAATACGCATGGTCCACATTACCCGCGAGCACGCCATGGAGCATAACGTCTCGATGAAGCTCAGGGTGGGCATCAACAGCGGGCCGGTGGTGGCCGGCGTCATCGGCAAGAGCAAGTACATCTACGATCTATGGGGCGACACGGTGAACCTCGCGAGTCGGATGGAATCAGGTGGAATCCCCGACTCCATTCAGGTGACGCGCCCGGTCTACGACCAGCTTAAGGGCCAGTTCGTCTTCGAGACGCGCGGCGCTATCGAAGTCAAAGGCAAGGGGAAAGTGGAGGCTTGGCTCTTGAGATTGTAGAACGAAAATCGATCGACCATTTCCAGTGCCAATGCCATTCACAAGGCGTATCAGCCGGTCGATTTGGAGAGTGTGCGTCAAGCCGACGAGGCCCGCAAAATTGGCCATCGCAGGATGCGCGACCAGAACAATGAGGCCGAAAAGTCTAAACTCCGCTCGTAGGCTTGCCTAAACTTCTCGATTCCACCAGCGCTAAGTTATTGAAAAGGTGGCGATCCCGGCTGGATTCGAACCAGCGACCGTCGGCTTAGAAGGCCGGTGCTCTATCCAGCTGAGCTACGGGACCAATTTGTGTTCCGGCGGAACCAATCCTCGCCGGAAAATCGCAAAATTCAGTAAAAATCAATGCGTCCAGGGCTGCTTGCGGTCGAAACGGAAGTTTTCCGAATAGGACACCACGCGCCGGCGCGTTTCCTTGGGCTCCTGCACGCTATAGGCAATGCCGTTTTTCAGCGCATAGGCGATCGCCTCTTCCTTCGTCTCGAAAGTCAGGCGAATCTGGCTCTTCATGTCGCGCGACGAGGTATAGCCCATCAGCGGTTCAACCTTGCGCGGCTGTTCCGGCTCGAATTCGAGCGTCCAGGTATCGGTCTTGGCCTTGCCGGACTGCATTGCGGTTTTTGCTGGGCGGTAGATACGTGCTGCCATCGAAGAAATCCCTTTGTCTGCAATTCCGATATATTACAGGCTTTTGACGAACTCCAGCAGCATCTTGCTTGAAGTGGTCGGAGCGGCAGGATTCGAACCTGCGACCCTCTGGTCCCAAACCAGATGCGCTACCAGGCTGCGCTACGCTCCGTGTTCTTCAACGGTTGCCTGACTAGTGTTTCCGGCGCCGAGAAGCAAGCTATAAATCACCGTACACCAATAAAAAGTCGGTGGAGACAGAACGTCGCAGGCGAACCTTCCCGTTTCCGATGCGCTTCACAGATCAAACGCCGCCTGCCCTTCGTCGATTGCAGTAACAACGCTGGCAGCAAGCGCGCGCGTGATCTTCGATTTCCTTTCGAGCGCCGCCCGGTCCAATCGTTCGACGATGCGGTTGGCGGTCGAAAGCGAGCGCTCGATATGGCTAACCAGAAAGCTGATGACGTTAGGGTCCACGGCGATCTGCCGGTCGGCAAAAAGCTTGTAGAGCACGCCCGACAGCAGCATGTCGTCCGGCTCGCCGATTTCCACCGTCGTTGCAGCCTTCAGGCGAGAGGCGAGATCCGGCAGGGTGACCGGCCAGTTTGCCGGCCACTTGCGCGAGGTCATCAGCAGGCTGGACCCGCTCTGCCGCACGCTGTTGATCAGATGGAACAGGCCGGCCTCGTCGAGCTGCCCGCTGCCGATATCGTCGATCAGGAACGGACCCGTTTCGCCCGATACGGCGCCGATATTCTGCGCACCGATGACGATGGCGTCGGATTCGGCCTTCCAGACCGCGGCGAGATGGGTTTTTCCGGAGCCTGTCGGCCCGGCCAGCACGACGACCGGAGATATCCAGCCCGGCCAGCGATCGACAATATCAACCGCCGCCATGTTGGATGCGGACACGATCAGGTCGTCGCGGGAATAACCCGGCTCGTGGCCAAGATCGAGCGGCAGCTGTCGCGGTGTAAAAGCGTCGGTCATGCGCGATGAGATACAGCCAGCAACGCCGGACTGTCATCTGATTTCTTTGGTCTTCTCGCTTTTGCGGTACTCGCCTGTGTAGAGCGGGGATTGCTGGTAACGGCCGATGACAAAGCGGACGAGTACGCCGACTGCGGCGGCCGTCGGCACGGCGATGAGCATGCCGGTGAAGCCGAGGAGCGAGCCGAAGGCGAACAGCGCAAACATCAGCCAGACCGGGTGCAGGCCGACGGAGGAGCCCACGAGTTTCGGCTGGAGAATATTGCCTTCGATGAACTGGCCGATACCGAAGGCAATAGCCACACCGACAATGTGACCCCATTCCGGCCAGAACTGCACGATCGCCACGGCAAGCGCCAGAACCAGGCCGACCAGCGAACCAACATAGGGAATGAAGCTGATCAGACCAGCGAAGAGCCCGATCAACAATCCGAAGTTGAGGCCAACGACGGTCAGACCGACCGCATAGATGATGCCGAGCAACAGGCAGACAGTACCCTGCCCGCGTACGAAACCGGCAATGGCCTTGTTCATATCGCGGCCGATAACACGAACGGTTTCAACATGTTCGCGCGGAACCAGATTGTCGATCTTGGCAACCATGCGGTCCCAATCGAGCAACATGTAGAAGGCAACGACAGGTGTGACGACAAAGAGCGCCGCCACATTGATCAGGGTCTTGCCCGAACTCCAGATCGATTGCAGCAAGGTGGTGAGAAAGCCCGCCCCCTGCTGAAGCAGCGAATCCAGGCTGTTGCGGATCACCGAGGCATCGACACCGATGAAATCCTTCAGCCATTGCGAGTCACGATTGGCGATCAGTTCCTGGAGCATGGTCACATAGGTCGGCAGGCGCGCGATGAGATCGCTCATTTGCGACGCGAGTACGGGCACGAGGATGATCAGCAGCAGTGCGAAGGTTACGATGAACAGCACCAGGATAACAACGGTCGACAGCAGCCGCGACAGGCCAAGACGTTCAAGCCGGTCGGCGACCGGATCAAGGAAATAGGCGAGGACGAGTCCTGCCACAAATGGCAGAAGGATCGAGGAAAAAATATAGAGAAACAGTGCAAGAAACACCATCGCCCCGGTCCAGAATACGGCCTGACGGCGCACGCTGGTGGCGAGCGTGCTGACCTGCACGTCGAGATGGATGTCCCGCTCCGGGATCACCTCCACCGGTACGGGTTGAGGCTTGGCCGTGCCCACGCTCTTATTTTCGCTCTTGCTCATATCCTGCCATGTGTTTTGTCCACGCCACGAGATAGGCAGTCGCGGAAGCTGCGGTCAAGAGGGCAACCACCCATACGAGCATGGTCCGGATGCCGGGGAGAGAAAATTCGAAGGCGAAATCCGCCAGGGTAATGGCGACGAGGACGATCTGGAGCGCCGTATTTGCCTTGGACACCATAAGCGGGCGCATCTCCACCGGTTTGCCCATCACCGCTCCGAGGATGACCGCACCGATGATAAAGATATCGCGCGAAACAACGATGACAACCAGCCAGACCGGCAATTGCTCGAGGAAGCCCAGGACCACGAACAGCGAAACGAGCAGGAGCTTGTCTGCAATCGGATCGAGATAGGCGCCGAGTTTGGACCTCTGATCGTAGCGCCGCGCGATGAAACCATCGACGCCATCCGAGACGCCGGCGACGACAAAGCCGATCAGCGCGGCTCCGACATAACCGGATAACAGGGCCATTACGATGAAAGGGACGAGAATGAAGCGAAAGATCGTGATGTAATTGGGAATGGTCACTCGTTCCTGCTTCCTCGTGCATGCCTCTCCTTCCTAAATGGAGAGAATGAATGCGTTGCTCAAGCCCAAACGGCCGGCAAAGTGTCGATAAGTGGCGTTTTCTCGGCCCTTCAGGGACTCAGACCTTGCAGCAGCGCCAGAGTCGTGCCATTTCGCGGTCAACAATCCCGGAGCAGATCATGAGCGTGAAAAGCGAGCCCACCAAAGGTGGCAAGAATGGCCTCACCTATGCACAGGCTGGCGTCGATATCGATGCCGGCAATCTGCTTGTCGAAAAGATCAAGCCGATCGTGCGCTCGACGCGCCGTCCGGGCGCCGATGGCGAGATTGGCGGTTTCGGCGGCCTGTTCGATCTGAAGGCTGCAGGCTTTACCGATCCGGTGCTCGTCGCCGCCAATGACGGCGTCGGTACCAAACTTAAAATCGCCATCGATGCCGGCGTGCACGATACGGTCGGTATCGATCTCGTCGCCATGTGCGTCAACGACCTGGTCGTGCAGGGCGCTGAGCCGCTGTTCTTCCTCGACTATTTTGCCATCGGCAAATTGGACCCTGATCAGGGCGCGGCCATCGTCAGCGGTATCGCCGAAGGCTGCCTGCAGGCCGGTTGCGCACTGATCGGCGGCGAAACGGCGGAAATGCCCGGCATGTACCGCGATGGCGATTATGACCTCGCCGGATTTGCGGTGGGCGCGGCCGAGCGCAACCAGCTGCTCCCCTCCGGCGATATCGCCGAGGGCGACGTCATTCTCGGCCTCGCCTCCTCCGGCGTTCATTCCAACGGCTTTTCCCTGGTACGGCGTATTGTCGAACTCTCCGGCCTTGGCTGGGATGCAGATGCGCCGTTCAAATCCGGCACGACACTCGGGCAGGCCCTGCTGACGCCGACACGCATCTATGTGAAGCCGCTGCTTGCCGCAATCCGCGCAACCAAGGCGATCAAGGCGCTTGCGCACATTACCGGCGGCGGTTTCCCCGACAATATTCCCCGCGTGCTGCCGAAGGACTTGACGGCGAGCATCGATCTTTCGGCCATCAAGGTTCCGCCGGTGTTTTCCTGGCTGGCAAAAACCGGCGGTGTCGAACGGGATGAAATGCTGCGGACGTTCAACTGCGGCATCGGCATGATTGCCGTGGTTGCACCGGAAAATGTCGATGCAGTGCTCGAAGCGTTGAAAGCACAGGGTGAAGAGGCCGTGCGCCTCGGCACGATGGTTGGGCGCAGTGATGCGGGTGTCGCCTATCAGGGCACGCTGGCGCTGTGAGCAGCGGAACGCCGAAGAAGCGCGTCGCCGTCCTCATATCTGGGCGCGGCTCCAATATGAGCGCGCTGATCGAAGCGGCGAAAGCGGCCGACTATCCGGCAGAGATCGTTGCGGTCATCGCCAACAAGGCGGATGCCGGTGGACTTGATACGGCGCGGGCGCAGGGCATTACGGCCCATGCCATTGCGCATCGCGACTATCCCTCCAAACAGGCGCATGAAGCGGCGGTTTCCGCGGCACTGCAGGCGGCAAAAGCCGACATCATCTGCCTTGCAGGCTATATGCGCATCATCTCGCCGGAATTCGTGCGTGAATGGGAAGGCCGGATGATCAATATCCACCCTTCCCTGCTGCCACTGTTCAGGGGCCTTCACACACATGAACAGGCGCTCGAGGCCGGCGTGCGCGTGCATGGCTGCACGGTGCATTTCGTGACCGCCGGCATGGATGAAGGCCCTATCATCGCGCAGACGGCCGTACCAGTGAGGACCGGCGATACCCCCGACACGCTTGCCGAACGGGTTTTGTCGGTTGAGCACGAGACCTATGCCCGCGCGCTGGCAATGGTGGCAACCGGCCAGGCGGCGATGAAGGATGGTCGGACGGTTTTCAGCGATTGATGCGTTGGCCGTGCCTAAGCCGCGTCTGGAAACTCCAAAAGGGGGTAGTTCAGTGAAGCAAATCCCCTCTCTTGCGATTTCTAGCACTTAGCCAAGAGGCTAAGATGCTGAAATCGCTTTCTCCCCCACAAGGGGGGAGATAAGTGCGGGATCCGCCGCCAGCCTCACCCAGACCTTGTTGTCATGGAAGGCGGCGCCGCCATTGGGTGCGGGAGAATCGGCACCGGTCAAGACATTGATGCCCTCGCCGCGCTCGAAGGCTGAATTTGCAAAGATGCCTTCGGAAATGACCACGGCGCGCTTGGTCACAGCCTGCACACGTGCATGCACCACGACCTCGCCGCGATCATTGCCTATCTCGACGCGCGCGCCGTCTTCAATACCAAGCTCGGCCGCATCATCCGGATGGATCAGCAGTTCGGGGCGCCGTTCCTTGACTACCGATGTAGGGGTCTCGGAGAAGGTCGAGTTGAGGAAGTTGTGCGCAGGCGATGTCGCAAGGCGGAATGGATGCTTCTCATCCGCAACCTCGATCGCCTGCCAGTAGTCCGGCCATTGTGGCAGGGCCTCGTATGGTCCCTGTAAACCCATGGATTGCGGCGGACGGTTCGGCGAGGGTCCGCCCGTCCAGTCCGGCTTGAAGCGGAACTTGCCGTCGGGCCAGCTGAAGCCCTTTTCATAATGCGCGGTTTCAAAGTCGGGCTGGATATCGAGCCAGCGCGCTTCTTTCAGCGCATCGAAACCGGGCAGATTGCTGGCGGCCATCATGTTGTCGATCAGCGTCCTGGCATCGAGGTCGAAGCCAGGAAGATCGTCGACGCCGAGGCGTTTCGCCAATTCATTGATGACGTAGAGGTTCGGCTGCGTTTCGCCGGGACCATCGATCAACTTCGGTCCGAGGACGATATGCTGCTGGCCGCCGCCACGATAAATATCGTCATGCTCCATGAACATGGTGGCCGGCAGGACGACATCGGCGAGCTTCGCGGTATCGGTCATGAACTGCTCGTGCACGGCCATGAACAGGTCTTCGCGCAGCATGCCCTGTTTCACCAGGCGTTGTTCCGGCGCAACGTTGGCGGGATTGGTGTTCTGCACCAGCATGGCCATGACCGGTGGGCCGCCATACAGCGCAGCCGGATCGCCTGTGAGTGCCGCACCAATCTTGCACTGGTCGATATGGCGGACAGATGGATCGGCGAATGCCCGGCCCTCGATCTCCCGCTTGTCCATACGGAAAATGCCGGAATTCGAATGAAACCCGCCGCCACCCTCATATTTCCAGGCGCCTGTGACAGCAGGAATGCACAGGGCGGCATGCATATTCACCGCGCCATTGCGCTGGCGCGCGAAACCATAGCCGAGACGGAAAAATGTCTTCTTGGTCGTGCCGACCAGGCGGGCAAATTCTTCGATTTCTGCAACGGACAGGCCGGTGATCGCCGCAGCCCATTCCGGCGTGCGATCCTTCAGATGCTGTTCCAGTCCCTTCGGATCGTCGGTATGGCTGTTCAGATAATCCCAATCGGCAAGGCCATCGCGGAACAGGACATGCATGACCGCGCAGGCAAACGCGCCATCGGTACCGGGCTTGAGCACCAGCCCAAGATCCGCCTGCCGGACAGTGGCAGTCTCGTAGATATCGATGGCGACGATCTTGGCGCCACGATCCTTGCGGGCGCGCACCGCATGGGTCATGACGTTGACCTGTGTCGCCGCGGCATTGGTGCCCCAGATGACGACGCAGTCGGACTTGGCCATTTCACGCGGATCGACGCCGCCGAGCTTGCCGGTGCCTGCGAAGAAACCGGACCAGGCGAGGTTCGTGCAAATGCTGTCGAACTGGTTTGAATATTTCTTGGCGTGGCGCAGCCGATGAATGGAATCGCGCTGCACAAGGCCCATTGTGCCCGCATAGTAATAGGGCCAAATACTCTCGGAGCCGTATTCGGCCTCCGCCCTCAGGAACCGCTCGGCGATCAGGTCAAGGGCTGCTTCCCAGCTCGCGTCTTTCCAGATGCCTTCGCCTTTTGCACCGCCGCGAATGACCGGCTTCAGCAGCCGTTCCGGATGGTGAATGCGCTCGGCATAGCGGGCGACCTTGGCGCAAATGACGCCAGCCGTGTAGCTGTTTTCCTTGGCGCCGCGCACACGCCCGATATGGCTCGTATCGAGGACTTCCACGTCGAGCGCGCAGGTGGACGGGCAATCGTGGGGACAGGCCGAATGGCCGGTGTGGAGAAGGACAGCTTTGTTCATCGTCTATCCATAGCGCAAATTCTGGCAGCCACAAATGCTGCTTTTTGTCTTGGTGACAAGCTTGTGCCCGCAGCTCTTGACGTAGCCTTCGCATCTTGATAGTTAAGTGATTACTTTAGTATCGTACTGACAAACGTTGCAAAAGAATCGGAGGAGCCGCCATGTCACTCAAACTGTATTTTCACCCGCTGTCCTCCTTCTGCCAAAAGGTGCTGACTGCGCTCTATGAGAAAGACCTGCCCTTCGAGAAAAGCGTCGTCGATTTCATGGATCCGGCCGCGAGCGCCAGCTTCACCGAAATATGGCCGATCCGGCAATTTCCGGTGCTTCGCGACGAAGCGCGCGGCAAGACCATTCCTGAATCAAGCCTGATCATCGAGTATCTGGACCAGCATTATCCGGGAAAAGTGCAGTTGCTGCCCGCGGATCCCGAATTGGCGTTTCGGGCACGTCAGCTCGACCGCTTCTTCGACCTGCACGTGCAGGTACCGATGCAGAAGATCGTCACCGACAATTTCCGCCCGGAAGGCCAGAATGACACTTTTGGCGTCGAAGAGTGCAAGAAGAAGCTGGGGGTTGCCTACGGCATCCTGGAAAAAGAAATTGTGAACAGGACTTGGGCGACAGGCGATCATTACACGATGGCGGACTGTGCAGCCTCACCTGCGCTGTTCTATGCCAATTTGTCGGTACCGCTCGGAGCCGAACATTCCAATGTGTCACGTTATCTGGACCGGCTGATGAACCGCCCCTCTTTCGCTCGCGCTATCGAAGAAGCGCAGCCGTATTTTCACTTGCGGCCAGAATAGATCACGCCAGCCGCATGACCGCCGCACCGGCCGCGATCAAACCCACGGCAGCCAGACGCTTCGGACCAACGCTTTCATTGAGGATGAAGGCCGAAATGGCGACGGCAAAGAGGATGGACGTTTCGCGCAAGGCCGCCACGGCAGCGACCGGCGCCATGGTCATTGCCCATAGTGCCAGACCGTAGGAACCAAGCGTACCGACGCCGCCGATCGTCGCGAGGCGGGTGCGTTTGACGAAATGCGGCCAAAGCTCGCCCCTGCGCATCACCATTGTCCAGACAAACAGCGGCACGGCATTCAGTACGAAAACCCACATTGTATAAGCAGCGGGCGCGCCGGAATGGCGCACGCCAACGCCGTCGATGAGCGTGTAGGAGGCAATCACGACAGCATTGATCAGGGCGAACATTGTAGCGGCTCGATTTGATGCCGCCCGGCGGCGCGATTCCAGCGCCAGCGCGAGGACACCTCCGCATATCAATGCAATTCCCGCCCATTTCTGCAAGGAAAGCACTTCGCCGATCAAAGGTCCGCTCGCAATGGCCACGATCAGTGGCGCCGTGCCGCGCATGATCGGATATGCCTGGCTCATGTCGCCACTGCGATAGGCAGCAGCCACGAGCACAAGATAGATGACCTGGGCGACGCCGGACGCTGCAAGGAACGGCCAGCTTTCGCGTGCCGGCGGCGCAAGGAAGGGCAGGCAAATCGCAGCAATCAGCCCGGCAGAGGTCACCACCACCACGGTGTTGAGGAACTTGTCGCCCTCGGATTTGACGACGGCATTCCAGCTTGCATGCATGAGCGCAGCAAACAGCACAACGAGGACGACGGTTCCGGACATTTATAACCCCAACACGCCAGCCAGTTGCGCGTGACCAGCTTGCTCTATGACAGATTTGTGTCTGTGGGCAAATTCGTTAATTGGAAGCTTAACATCAACGATTCTAATGGGACGATCGTTCGTACGCTTGCGACCGAACGAACATCGTGAAACAAGCAGCCATGAACTATCGTCACGCCTATCATGCCGGCAATTTCGCCGATGTGGTCAAACACATCATACTGATGCGAATTGTCCTTTATCTGCAACGCAAGGACCAGGCCTTTCGCGTCATCGATACCCATGCGGGTATCGGCCGCTATGATCTGCAAGGCATCGAGGCGGGCAAGACCAATGAGTGGCAAAGCGGCGTCGGGCGGCTGCTGGACGCCAAGGTCGATGCAAAGGTTGCGGAGCTGATCCAGCCCTATCTCGACATCGTTCGCGCTGAAAACGCTGACGGCACGATGCGCCATTATCCGGGTTCGCCGTTGATCGTGCGACATCTTCTGCGGCGTCAGGACCGGCTTTCGGCGCTCGAACTGCACCCGCAGGATGCCGAATTGCTGGCCGACGTCTTCGAGGGCGACATTCAGGTCCGCGTGACCAAGCTCGATGGCTGGCTGGCGCTTGGCGCCCATCTGCCGCCGAAGGAAAAGCGCGGCCTTGTGCTGGTCGATCCGCCGTTCGAAGTGGGTGGGGAATTCGACCGGCTCGTCGATGGGCTTGTGCGGGCGCACAAGCGTTTTTCCGGCGGGATCTTTGCGCTGTGGTATCCCGTGAAGGACCGGCAGGAGGTCCGGCGGTTCGTCACGGCGCTGCAGGAAACCGGAATTCCCAAGATCTTGCGTGCGGAATTGATGATTCGTGCGCCCTCAGCGGAACCGAGGCTGGATGGCACCGGCATGATTATCGTCAATCCTCCCTATACGCTGGATGATGAATTACGCACCATCCTCCCGGCGTTGTCGAAAATCCTCAGTGAGGGACAGAATGCAGGTTTCACACTCGATTGGATCCGTGGCGAGCAAGTTGCCACTTGACCGGACGCAACTGCTGGTCGAGATTGGCGTTACGAAGACATTTCACGGAGAGTGATCCATGGCACGCGTATCGTCCCTTCTTGCTGCAAGCTTCGCAGTCGGTGTGGCACTATCCTCCATCGCCGCCCCGGCAAGGGCTGCGGACTACACCGAGAGCGGGCCGGGCTATGACGATACATGCGGTCGGGCACACGTGTTGAACCGCATCGTCAACAGATTCTCCTACCAGGTGCACCACGTACCCGGCCTGCCGCAGGTGGCGATCCAGGATTTCAGCGACGTGCGCCTAAGTCGCTATGAACCGAGCCGCGATCCTGAACTGGCTGCAGTGGCCCGTCACTATTGCCGTGCTACAGCCCACCTGTCCGATGGCGATCAGCGTCCGGTCTGGTATCTGGTCGAAGAGGGACAGGGGTTTGTCGGGGTCGGTAACAATGTCGAGTTCTGCGTCGCAGGATTTGATCGCTGGCACGTCTACAATGGCAATTGCCGCACCTTGTATTGATTTTAAATAGAGTATGCCGATCGGAAAGCTGGCCCGCTACGCCCTGTTTGCGGCCCTGATCGGCATAACCATCCTCACCTATCTGAGGGAGCAGAATCAGCCGCAGGACAGCAGCCCTGAACCAATCGCGGCCTCCGAACGGCAACCGAATCGTTTGCCGGCCGCAGTTGTTCCGGCAGGATCCGGGTTCGACTATTACGTCCTTGCCCTCTCCTGGTCGCCGAGTTATTGCGCGGCGGAAGGTCCAAACGCCAACCGGCAGCAATGCGCTTCCGGCCGCCCCTACGGCTTCGTCGTGCACGGATTATGGCCGCAATATGAGCGCGGCTACCCGCAGGATTGCGATACATCGCAGCCACGCGACGTGCCTTTTGCCAAGGCCAAGCAGCTATCCGATATCATGCCGTCGACCGGCCTCGTTATCCACGAGTGGCGCAAGCACGGTACCTGTACCGGCTTGACCCAGAAGGACTATTTTGCGGTGATACGCCAGGCGGTAGAGCGCGTTTCGATACCCTCGGCGTACCGCCAGCCAACGCCACGCGCGCCGGTCAATCCGCTCGTTCTCGAACAGGCTTTTATCTCCGCCAATCCGGGTCTGACAAAGGATGGAATTGCCATTACCTGTGACAGCGACTATTTGCGCGAGGTGCGCGTCTGCCTGACAAAGGATCTCAGCTTCCGCTCGTGTCCCGAGGTCGAGCGCTCGTCCTGCCGGCGGCGATCTGCGGCAATGCCGGCCGCGCAGTAAAATGCCGCGCTTTGCTAATCCCCGTGACCGGTTTACGGTTCGGCACCGAATCGCCAAAACACTGGAGCGTCATCGTGACGAAAGTACTTTATTCTCCTGCCTCCCCCTACAGCACCAAAGTCCGCATGGCTGCGCTCTATGCGGGTGTCCCTGTTGAATCCGTGCTGGTCGACAGCAATGCCGAACCCGCGGAACTGATCAATGCCAACCCGCTGGGCAAGATCCCGACGCTTATTCTCGACGATGGCAAGGCCATCTTCGACAGCCGGGTCATCACGCAATATCTGAACCGTTTGTCCGGCAACAAGATTTTCCCGCGCAATGCGGAAAAACGCCTGGAAGCCGAACAGCTGGAATCGATCGCCGATGGTCTCTGCGATGTCCTGCTGGCGCATGTCTATGAGCGCCGCTTTCACCCGGAGGAAAAGATCCATCAGCCGTGGCTCGATCGCCAATGGGGCAAGGCGCTCCGCGTGCTTGATCAGTTGAATGCCGCGCCGCCTCGCCTCAACAAGAAAATCCATGGCGGTCATATCGCGCTGGCCGCCGCCCTCGCCTATGCGAGCCTGCGTTTCGAAGGCAAATGGGAAAAGGGCCGCTCCAAGCTGAAGCGCTGGCAGAAGCGCTTCGAGGAATTGCATCCGGAGTTGGCCGCGCTGCTGCCGAAATAAACCCCAGGCAAGAAAAAAGCCGGGCAGTTTCCTGCCCGGCTTTTTGCTGAAATACGCTGGTTTTAGAACTTGTAGCCAACACCAACACGAACTTCGTTCGTGGTGAGCTTGCTCGAAACGTCGTCAACACCACCGAGGTCATAGTCCTTGCGGCCATAATCGCTGTAGCGATACTCAAGACGTCCGACGATGTTCTGAGTGATCTTGGCTTCTGCACCGGCACCGGCCGTCCAGCCGATGTGGGTGTTGGAATCGCTACCGGTAGCGGACTCGAGCTTGCTGTTCGTCACGGCAAGACCGCCGGTGCCGTAAAGCAGAACCGGGTTGAGATCGATACCGGCGCGAGCACGGACCGAACCTTCTACGCCCTGCTTGGCCTTGATGCCATTGCTGGTATCGTCACCACCGGAATAGCCGAGATCGGCTTCACCACCATAGACGAACTGGCCGTTCTGGAAGTTATAACCACCATAGGCGCCGCCCTTGAAACCGTCGGCGTCGATGTTGCCTTCCTCGGTCTTGTGCTTGTTCCAACCGTAGCCGCCATAGGCACCAAGGTAGGCGCCGGACCAATCGGAGACGGGTGCTTCAACGACGGCTTCCGGAGCCGGAGCCTGTTCTACAACGGCGTCGGCAGCAAGAACCGGGGCGGAGAGCGTCAGCACAGCTGCCGAAGCGAGGATCATTGTTTTAAGAGTGCGCATGGCAATCTCCCTTTTTAGAACTCTTTCACACGGAGCGGGCACTGGTCGGGGGGAAAACCATTGATCTGCGTCCGCTTAACGAGACGGACATTCGCTCCGCATTGTGGCGGCACTTGCTCCGGAGTGTGAAAAGAAGCCGACGAGAAGATGGCAGAAATGCGATGTGTTTTTTATGCAACAATCAGAATTCGTCAATGATTTCAATTATCTAAAAATACTCCCATAAAATAAAAGTTTATGGATATTTGAGTAAAATCTACTCGGACGTCACTCGATATTGCAGCGCAATATAATATACTTAATGGATACTTAATTTCTGCATTCGTCTTGAGCCGCGCTTTGAAATTCTCGTGCTATACGGCGTCAGCTGACTGAAAAGGCATTGGACATGCGCGATCCACTGCAGCTGTTCATTGCTGACCTTTCGCCCTCGCGCTTTCAATCCGCCATCCTTATATTCGTGGCTGAATCGCAGCATAAGGAAGAGCCAACTTGAAGTCTGACCAAACCGTTGTTCTTGTAACCGGTGGCGCAAAGCGAATCGGCAAGGCAATTGTCGAAGATCTCGTTGCACATGGCTTTGCCGTTGCGATTCATTGCAATCATTCGCGCGATGAGGGCGAAGAACTTTTGACAGATATTTATGCCGCGGGTGGCACGGCGTGTGTCGTCCAGGCCGATCTTGCGGACAGCAATGCCGTGCGCCGGCTTGTCGGTGACGCGAAGGATCAGCTCGGACCGGTCCAATTGCTGGTCAACAATGCTTCGACTTTTCAGGAAGACGGAATCGGCAATCTGACCGACGACGCGATCTGGGACAGGCATTTTGCCGTGCACGTCAAGGCGCCGGTACTGCTCGCCGATGCGATGGCTTCAGCCCTGCCCGCCGGCAAGGATGGTCTGGTTGTCAATCTCATCGACTACCGCGTGTGGAAGCTCACGCCCAAATTCATGTCCTATACGTTGTCGAAATCGGCGCTCGGGACAGCGACACAGACGCTTGCACAGGCGTTGGCGCCACGTATCCGCGTGAATGCTATTGGCCCAGGGCCAACCCTGCCGAGCCCCAGGCAGAGTCAAACGGATTTCAACCGCCAGGTCAGTGGGCTCCTGTTGAAACACGGGCCCGATCTGTCAGAATTCGGCCGTACAATCCGCTATCTCTGGGAGACACGCTCGATAACGGGGCAAATGATTGCGCTCGATGGCGGGCAGCATCTGGCTTGGGAAACGCCGGATGTAACAGGAATTACAGAATGAACGACCCGGCAAACCCATCCCCCAATCCGAAGCAGATTCTTCCTGACGACGTGAAGGAGGACGATATCGACGTTGGTGTGGCAAAGGAAGAGGACGAGACGCCTGACGAGAGCGGCGAGCCGCTGCGCGATGTTGCCGCGCTGATCAGTGCGATCGAGTGGGATTCTACCGTCGTCAGCGATGGCACCAGTGGCGCCGATGTGATTGCCGAGCTGGTCAAGCGCCTGCCAAACAAGCCCGGCGTCTATCGCATGTTCAACGAGGCCGGTGACGTGCTTTATGTCGGCAAGGCGCACAGCTTGAAGAAGCGCGTTTCCAACTATGCGCGCGGTCAGGGCCACAACAACCGTATCGCCCGCATGATCCGCGAAACCATGAAGATGGAGTTCGTCGTCACCCGTACCGAGACGGAAGCGCTGCTCCTGGAAGCGAATCTGATCAAGCGCTTGCGGCCACGTTTTAATGTGTTGATGCGGGATGACAAATCCTTCCCATATATCCTGCTGACCGCTCCGAAACAGACAGACAGGAGGCTGGCGCCCGGGATTTTCAAGCATCGCGGCGCGCGTTCGAGCAAGGGCGATTATTTCGGGCCTTTCGCCTCGGCCGGAGCAGTCGGGCGGACGATCAACGCGCTGCAGCGGGCATTCCTACTGCGCACCTGCACGGATTCGTTCTACGAGAACCGTACACGACCCTGCCTGCTCTACCAGATCAAGCGCTGCTCCGGGCCGTGCACCGGCGAAATCAGCGATGCGGATTATGACGAGCTCGTCAGCGAAACCAAGGCCTTTCTTTCCGGCAAGAGCCAGGCAGTGAAGACGCATCTGTCCGATGCGATGCGCGAGGCATCGGCGGAACTGGATTTCGAACGGGCTGCCGTATACCGCGACAGGCTCTCGGCGCTGTCGCATGTGCAAGCGCACTCCGGCATCAATCCGCAATCGGTGGAGGAAGCCGATGTCTTCGCCATCTATCAGGACGGCGGCGTTACCTGCATTCAGGTGTTTTTCTTCCGTACCGGTCAGAACTGGGGCAACCGCGCCTATTATCCGAAGGCGGATTCGTCCTTGTCCGGTGCGGAGGTTCTCGGCGCGTTCCTGTCGCAGTTCTATGATGACAAGCCCTGCCCGGCCCTGATCCTGCTTTCCGAGACAGTCGAAGACCAGGAACTGCTCGGCGTGGCGCTGACAGCTAAATCCGATCGCAAGGTCACAATCAGCGTTCCGCAGCGCGGCGAGAAAAAGGATCTGGTCGAGCATGCGCTGAGCAATGCGCGCGAGGCCCTGGGGCGCCAGCTCGCGGAAACCTCATCGCAATCACGGCTGCTCAAGGGCGTGGCGGAGACTTTCGGTCTCGAAAAGACGCCGCGGCGCATCGAGGTCTACGACAACTCCCACATCATGGGCACCAACGCCATTGGCGCGATGATCGTTGCCGGACCCGAAGGTTTCGTCAAAAACCAGTATCGCAAGTTCAATATCCGCTCGACAGAGATCACGCCGGGCGACGATTTCGGCATGATGCGAGAGATCATCGAGCGGCGCTTCAGCCGGCTCGTCAAGGAACATGGCACGCCGGAGACCAAGGACGCGCCGGCAGAGGATATCGAGATCGACGAATTCGACGACGATTCTGACGCTTTTCCGGCGTGGCCCGACATTATCCTGATCGACGGGGGCCAGGGACAGATGAGCGCGGTGCGCGGTATCCTGCAGGAGATGGGCATTGCCGACAAGGTAACGGCCATCGGCGTCGCCAAAGGCGTTGACCGCGATGCGGGACGCGAGCGCTTCTTCATGGAGGGCAAGCCGTCATTCACGCTGCCGCCACGCGATCCGGTCCTGTATTTCCTGCAGCGCTTGCGCGACGAGGCGCACCGCTTTGCCATCGGCACGCACCGCGCGAAGCGCAAGAAGGAAATGGTCAAGAACCCGCTCGATGAAATCGCCGGGATCGGTCCTTCGCGCAAACGTGCCCTCCTGCATCAATTTGGCACGGCCAAGGCGGTTTCACGGGCTGCTGTCGAAGATTTGATGAAGGTCGACGGTATATCTGAAGCGATGGCGATTACAATTCGCGACCATTTCCGTACATAGAGTCTTTCTTATTGATATCGGGACATAAATGCGCCCGACTCCCCATTGATGAGCTTGACGGAACGCGGTCGAACCCCTTTGATCGGCACTGATTTGATTGGTTGGAAACATGCCCAGAAACAACGCCTATTCGCTGCCGAATATCCTGACTTATGCACGTATTATCGCGGTACCGCTTGTGGTCCTGTGCTTTTTCCTGGAAGGCCGCCTGCAATCGAGCGATGCGGCCCGCTGGAGTGCTCTTGCGATATTCCTCATCGCAAGCATCACGGATTTCTTTGACGGCTATCTGGCGCGAATCTGGCAACAGACGTCGACAATTGGCCGCATGCTGGACCCGATAGCCGACAAATTGCTGGTCTCGGCCTGCCTGTTGCTCCTGGCGGCGGATGGAACGATCGCCGGCTGGACGCTTTGGGCAGCGATCATCATTCTTTGCCGGGAAATCCTGGTTTCGGGCCTGCGCGAATATCTGGCGGAACTCAAGGTTAGCGTACCGGTGAGCCGGCTTGCCAAGTGGAAGACCACAATTCAGATGATTGCCGTTGCATTTCTGCTGGCGGGCCCTGCCGGCGACGAGATCATTCCGATTATTACGATATCCGGCATCATTCTGTTGTGGATCGCCGCCTTGATTACGCTGTACACTGGTTGGGATTATTTCCGGGCCGGGCTGAAACACGTGGTGGACTGAAAGATGACCAAACTCGTCTATTTCGCATGGGTGCGAGAGCGGATCGGCAAGGGCGAGGAATATCTCGATCTGGAGCCATCGATCGTGACCGTCGGCGACCTGCTGGCGCATCTGAAGACGCGCGGCGAAGAATATGAAGCGGCGTTTGAATATCAGGATGTGATCCGCGTTGCGATCAATCAGGAACATGTGGATCACGATGCACCGATCAAGGGTGCCCATGAAATCGCGCTCTTCCCGCCGATGACCGGGGGATGAAGCATGAGCACGGTCAAACCGCTCATCCTTATCCAGAGCGGGGATTTTGATACTGCTGCCGAAATTGCCCGCATGACCAAGGATCGCCGCGGCATTGGCGCGGTGGTGACATTCAGCGGTCTGTGCCGCGACGAAGCGGGCATGCTGGCGGCACTGGAAATCGAACATTATCCCGGCATGGCCGAGGTTGAAATCGGCCGCATTGCCGAAGAGGCTTTGGGCCGCTGGACCTTGACTGGTCTTACCGTCGTCCATCGTTATGGCTTCATCAAACCTGGCGAGAACATCGTCCTCGTTGTCGCCGCATCCGCGCATCGCCAGGCCGCCTTCGAGGCGGCGTCATTCCTGATGGATTACCTGAAAGACGCCGCACCCTTCTGGAAGAAACAGCACCTCGTCAGCGGCGGGGAAAGCTGCTGGGTTGAGGTAAAGCCGAAAGACAAGGAAGCACTCAAGCGCTGGCAGAAGATCAAATGAATCGTATTGCCATTGGATCACTCGTCATCGGCTTTGTCGCAGTGCTCGTATTGCTGGTCCTGTCTTTTTCCGCCCGGGGCGACGAGCTCAGGGATGTGACCTGGCTGGCCGAGGATATCAATGGCGCAGGCGTGATCGACTATGCGCAGACGACGCTGCTCATCAAGGCCGACGGATCGGCGAGCGGCTCTGGCGGATGCAATCGTTTCATGACAAGCGCGACGATTTCTGGATCGCAGCTCACTTTCAAGCCCGCAGCTGGAACACGCATGATGTGCGCGGCGGCAGTGATGGACCAGGAACAGAAATTCTTCTCGGCGCTGGAGCAGACACGTTCCTACACAATCGAAGCTGCCACTGGAAAGCTGTTCCTGCACGATGAAGCCGGGAAAATCATCGCCCGCCTGGCTCGAGAGAAATAGAAAGAAAATCCTCTAGCAATAAAAAAGCCGGGCGTTTGCCCGGCCTTTTTATTTCAATGGACGTCGGATCAGCCAACGATTTCGGTGCCGGAGAACCAGTAGGCGATTTCTTCCGCAGCAGTCTCAGGGGCATCGGAGCCGTGAACCGAGTTCTCGCCGATGGAGAGAGCAAAAGTCTTGCGGATCGTGCCTTCGTCGGCATTGGCCGGGTTGGTCGCGCCCATGATTTCACGGTTGCGGGCAATGGCGTTCTCGCCTTCGAGGACCTGAACGATCGTCGGGCCCGAGGACATGGAGTCAACCAGCTCGCCGAAGAACGGACGTTCTTTGTGCACTGCGTAGAAGCCTTCAGCCTCGCGGCGGCTCATCCAGACGCGCTTGGAAGCAACGACGCGAAGGCCAGACTCTTCGAACTTCTGGGTGATGGCGCCGGTGAGGTTACGACGGGTAGCGTCGGGCTTGATCATCGAAAAAGTGCGTTCAATTGCCATGAAATGAAACCTTGTCATTAGGGGGAATGGTGGCGGCTCTATAGCGGCAGGCAGCCCATTTGCCAATAGACCTTTTGCCAATCCATCCCGATGGGCACATGGCTGCACCTCTTCTTACCCTCCCCTTGTAGGAGGGAGGATAAGGCGCGGCACCGTTATAAGCCCAAGTCTAAGCAGCGCCGATCTGGCGCGCGATGCCACCATGCAGATCGAGACAGCGCTCGAACCAGTCATGCACCGGATCGCTTCCATCCAGCAATTTATATGGTGTCAGAACCCGAGCCCACTGAAAGGCGCCGAAAACGATGTAGTCGCTAAATAGCGGCCCTTCCCCGCCGATAAACGGCTGCGACACGAGCATCTTGCGCATGGGCTCGAGGCTTTTGGTGAAGGCTTCGCGCTTTGCATCGCGCTCGGCAGCGACATCCTCCAGTTTGCGGCCAAAGATCTTCTCGCGGCTCTCGCGGAAATAGGCCTGGTTCGGCGCATCAAGCAGGTCGTGCACCGGCATGAGGATCACCACATTCATATAGGGATGGATGGTCATCTGCGACCAGCCCTCGACAAAGCGGGCCATGGCGCGGCCGCCCGCGCCCTTGAACAGCGACGGGCGGTCCGGATAGTGGTCCTCCAGATAGAGCGCAATTTCAAAGGAATCCGCCACGACCTTTTCTCCGTCTCGTATGATCGGGACCTTGGCGGAATAGCCGTTCTCGAGCTGCGGAATATCCTTGAAGGAAATCGTATTGCGGTCAAAGGGGAGCCCCTTGTGGGCCAATGACATGACCGTTTTCCAGCAATGCGGGCTGAATGGACGGTTTTTGTCGGCGCCGACGAGTTCGTGCAGAATGATTCCCATGGAAAGCCGCCTCTCTTTGGATAATATGGCAGCAAGACTGACTCTTTTCGGCAGAAAGTCAATTTGATGGAACAGCATTTTCGTATGTTTGCTGCCTACAATCGCTGGGCCAACGAACGGCTTTATGCAGCAGCAGCCAGCCTCGACGACGAAGAATACCGGCGTGACATGCACGCATTCTTTTCATCCCTGCACGGAACGCTGAACCATCTGCTTGTGACCGATCGCATCTGGCTGCATCGCTTCACCGGTGAGGGCGATGCTCCGAAGGCGCTCGACGCAATCCTTTTTCACAAGCTGGAAGAGTTGAAGGCAGCGCGGGAGAAAGAGGATGCCCGCATCCTCACCTGGATCAACGGGCTGGACAGCGCGGCGATTGCCGGGCGGTTCACCTACACGACGATCAGCGATATGCGCACGATCAGCCAGCGGCTGGCGCCGGCGCTCGCTCATCTCTTCAACCACCAGACGCACCATCGCGGCCAGGCTCACGCTATTTTGACTGCGCTTGGAAAGGCAGCGCCATCCTTCGATCTCATCCAGTTTCAACGGACCGAAGAGGGGCGACCTTATTCATAAGGGTTGCATCACCATTGTGCGCCCTTCGACAAGCTCAGGATGAGGGAATGGGTTGGTTGCAGGGTAACTAAGAAGGCGATGTTGGTGATTGTCTCTTGCAACCGACAAACATCCCTCATGGTGAGCCCCGTCGAACCACGCACATCAGATATGCAACACGAATACCTTGCGGAAAAGCCATTTCCCGTGCAAAAGCGCGACCATGCTTATTCTCGACGACATATCCGTGCGTATGGCCGGCCGCCTGCTGATCGATCACGCCAGCCTGAACCTGCCATCCGGCACGAAGGCCGGCCTGGTCGGGCGCAACGGCGCGGGCAAATCGACGCTGTTCAAGGTGATCACCGGCGAGCTTCACGCGGAAACCGGCGATTTCTTCCTGCCGAAGAATATCCGCATCGGCCAGGTGGCACAGGAAGCGCCGGGTACCGAAGACTCGCTGATGGAAATCGTGCTTGCCGCGGATCAGGAACGCACGGCGCTTCTGGCCGAGGCCGAGACAGCGACGGACCCGCACCGCATTGCCGACATCCATATCCGCCTCGCCGATATCGATGCGCATTCGGCAGAAGCACGCGCTGGCTCGATCCTTTCCGGTCTTGGCTTCGACGCGGAGGCGCAAAAGCGCCCTGCCTCATCCTTTTCGGGCGGCTGGCGCATGCGCGTCGCCCTGGCTGCGGTTCTCTTTGCCGAACCCGATCTTTTGCTCCTCGACGAGCCTACCAATTATCTCGATCTCGAAGGGACGCTGTGGCTGGAAGATTATGTGCGGCGCTATCCGCACACGGTCATCCTCATCAGCCATGACCGCGACCTTCTGAACTCGGCCGTCAATTCGATCATTCATCTGGATCAGACAAAGCTGACGCTCTGGCAGGGCAATTACGACCAGTTCGAGCGGTTGCGCAGCGAAGCGCTGGAATTGCAGCAGAAGCAGCGCACCAAGCAGGAAGCGCATCGCAAGCATATGGAGGCGTTCGTCGAGCGCTTCCGCGCCAAGGCGTCCAAGGCCAAGCAAGCACAGTCGCGCCTGAAGGCCCTGCAGAAGCTCAAGCCGATTTCCGCGGTGATCGAAGATCACGTTCAACCCTTCCATTTTCCGGAGCCGGAAAAGGTCGTGGCATCGCCGATCATCGCTGTTGAAAGCGGTGAAGTCGGTTATACGCCTGGCAAGCCGGTGCTCAGACATCTCAATCTGCGCATCGATGCGGATGATCGCATCGCGCTGCTTGGCTCGAACGGCAATGGTAAGTCGACGCTGGCCAAGTTGATCGGCGGTCGCCTGCCTTTGCAAAGTGGCCGGTTGACCGTGGCGCCGAACCTGAAGATTTCGTTTTTCGCCCAGCACCAGCTCGACGACCTGATTCCCGAAGACAATGCGATCGAACACGTGCGTAAATTGATGCCGGACGCGCCGGAAGCCAAAGTTCGTGCCCGCGTTGCGAAAATGGGGCTGGCGACCGTCAAGATGAACACGGCCGCGAAAGATCTTTCCGGCGGTGAAAAGGCGCGGCTGCTGATGGGCCTCGCAACCTTCCAGGGCCCAAACCTGCTGATCCTCGACGAGCCGACCAACCATCTCGACATCGACAGCCGTGAAGCGCTGATGCATGCGCTGAACGATTTCGATGGCGCGGTCATCCTCATCGCTCACGACAGGCATCTGATCGAAGCGACCATGGACCGGCTGTGGCTGGTGCGTGATGGCGGCGTTGCGCCTTATGATGGCGATCTCGATGCCTATCGCTCACTGGTTCTGGCCGACGCCAAGGCCGAACGGGCTGGCAGCGGCAAGGCTATTGCTGACGAAGGTCCGAGGCTGACAAAGGCCGAGCAGCGCAAGCTGGCAGCACAGAAGCGCGAAGCCCTGAAGCCCCTGCAGAAGAAGATCCAGGAAGCCGAGGCGCAAGTGCACCGCTTCCAGAAGAAGATCGATACGCTGCAGAAACAGCTCGCTGACCCGGTCATTTACACGCGCGAACCAGCCAAGGCGACGCAGATCGGCAAGGAAATCGGCTATGCCAAGTCTTCCCTCGCCCGCGCTGAAGAAGAGTGGCTGACGCTTTCGGGCGAGTATGAAGAAGCGATGACGGAACTGGCGCAGTAGCGCCAGTCAACCCTCGGACACCGCTGGAATGACGGCCGTGGTGTAAAGCGAGTGCAACTGCCAGCCAAGCGTCTCATACAGTGCCCGGCCATCTGGGGTTGCCACCAGCGCCGCACGACGTATGCCTTTTTCATGTGAAAGCGTTTCAAGCTGCTTCATGAGCGCTCGTCCAAGCCCCTTGCGGCGATGGTTATCGTGCGTACGAATCCGGTCATAGACGGCAAGCTCACCCGGAAAAGCGATCCGTCCCGTCGCTGCAATCTCCCCGCCCCCATCGAGTATATTCACGATGGTGACGCCGGCGTGCTGCTGATGATCGAAGACATATCCATCCGGCAGGGAAGCAGGACCACCCTGCATCGGCCCGGAGAGCAGCATCATGAAGCCCGGCGATTCAATACGCCAAGGTGGCGGCAGATTGGCCCGGACAATTTCCGGTGGCGCGCAGACTTTCAGGAAAATGGACGGCTCGGCGATAGAATCCGCATGTTGACGGACGTGATCGGAATAGGCCGGAAACACATGCCGCCGCTTCTGGTCCGGCAAACCGACTTCGATGCGATAGCCACCATTCTCGAAAACGGGCGCTGCCACCTGCCGTGTCAGCGCCCATCCCTCGACCCAAATCCCGACAATCTCAGGATCGGCCTTCAAATCGCGTTCATCAATTGCCATCGGCAATCTATAGCTGCTTCTGCATTTCGATCGCCAGCAGATTTTGCTTGCGAAGCGGCAAGGCATAGCCTGCGACCAGTGCACCAACACCGATGACCGTCGATACGAAAAATATCGTGATCGTTGCGTCCCGCAGGGCGTCTGGAGTCGTAGCCTCCGGATAGCCGGCGGCGTTGGCTGCAAGCCCGGCAACGGCAGCGCCGATTGCATAACCGGCCGACTGCAGTGTCGGCAGGAGAGCCGAAGCGCGATCCCGCTCGCCACTGCGCGCCGATTCCATCACCGTCTGGCTAAGGAAGCCCCAGCTGACACCGAAGCCGGTGCCGATAAAGATTTGTCCCAGCATCACCACCAGCGGAATATCGAGCGAGAAACCAAAGACGATGATGGCAAGACCTGTAACAAGCAGGGTCGGTCCAAGACGGATCAGCCAGGCGCGGCGGCGCGGATCCTGAATATTGGCGACGAAGATCGCACATATGCTCCATGCAATGGCAAAGGTGGCGTTGAAGGCCCCTGCCTTGGTGGGACCATAACCCCACAGATCCTGCAGTGTCATGACCAGATAGACCGAGGTGGAGGCCTGCGCTACCGGCATGAGCAGGACGATCCAAAGGCCAATGCCGACCGTGGAATTCAGCGCGAAGGCATCGGATGGAAAGAGCGGTATGCGGCTGCGCCGGTCAACAGCAATGACCGAGGCAAGGACCACAGCCGCACCGACAACGAACAGGACTTCCATCGCAAGCGTGTGCATGATGCTGGCGAGCGCCACGAGCATGATGCCGCAACCGATTGCGGCAAGCCGCAGGAACGGAACAGAAAGCCGCGCGACCTCACCGGAAAATTTCGGCACAATGCGGAACACCAGGGCAATGAAGATCAGTGCAAGCGGCACGTTGACCAGGAACGCTGCACGCCATGACAGGTGCTCGGTCAGCAATCCCGAAACCAGTGGCCCGCCAAAGGCGGCAACCGCCCAGACGACGGCCTCCGCGCCGAATACCTTGGCTACGAGACGCGAGGGAAAGAGCTCAGGAATAAGCGCATAACAGGTGGCGGCGATGATGCCCTCGCCCAGACCCTGGAGTGCGCGGCCGATCAGGACTTCCGTCATCGACGAGGCATACGCGGCGATGAGGGTTCCGGCAAGGAACACCAGAGCTGACCCGACCAGCGCCGTTCTCGCGCCGAGCCGGGCTTTCAACAACGCACCGCTGGCACCGCCGACAATCGAGAGGACGAGGTAAAGCGTAAAAGCCCAGGAAATGAGTTCAAGTCCGCCTATCTCCCGGACCGCTGTGGGCAGCGAGGTAGAAACGAGGAAGCCGTTGAAGGCAAACAGCGCCACACCAAGGCAAAGCGTCATTGTTGCCGCCGAATAGCGAGGACTCAAGAGTTCCGACCAGCTGGTACTGCCGATTTCAGGCGCGTCATGCATGGCATTTCCTCAATTTAAAAGTTTTTTATTTTTATATTCCTCTTAATAAAACAAGCAATAGCTTTTTAAATTTTTCTTGCTATCTTACGACCATGCAGGATCGCACGACAAATCGCATGCTCTATTCGCTCAAGGTTGCCGGGTCGCAGACAGCGGCAGCCCTTGCTGACCGCCTGGGTGTTACGCCTGTGGCTGTGCGGCAAATGCTGGCTCGCCTCAACGAAGATGGTCTCGTTGGCTTTGAAGACAGCCGCGAGAGCGTTGGACGGCCAAAGCGTTTCTGGCATTTGACCGACGCTGGAAATGGACAATTTCCCGACAATCATGCTGGACTGACAGCGGACATACTGGCATCCGTTTCGGCAGTTTTTGGTGATGCAGGGTTGGATCGTCTTATCTCGCATCGTGAAACCGCAACGCTCAATCAATACCGCGCAGCACTTGAGCCCATCGACTCCATCGAGGCGAAAGTCGAGCATCTTGCGGAAATTCGCTCGGCGGAAGGCTACATGGCTGAAACCAGGCGCGAAGCGAACGGTGATCTCATTCTGATCGAGAATCATTGCCCGATCTGCGTTGCGGCAAAGGCCTGCCAGAAGCTATGCCGCTCGGAGCTCGATGTATTTCAGGCGGCGCTCGGACCGGATGTCGAGATCAAGCGGTTCGAGCATATTCTGAAAGGCGCACGGCGCTGCGCCTATCGCATCACCGAAAAGCAACCGGGTAGTTCTCAGCTGGCGATGAAACTGTAGAGCATCGGGCTCATATAATTGTTTCCGACACGCCAATAGTCGCGCAGCGGCCCGCCCTCACATTCGAATCCGAGTCGTGTCACGAGCCTTATCGAGGGCGCATTGTCTGGATGGATGATCGCAGTGATGCGGTGTGTTTTCAGATTATCGACGCAGTGCATCATCAACCCCTGGACTGCTTCGCTCATCAGGCCGCGCCCGTGCCATTTCGTGTTGAGGATGTAGCCGATTTCCAGCCTGCGTTTGCGTGCCTCGCGATGGTGATAGTTGACCATGCCAATGCATTCATCGGATTTGCTGTCAGCAACGGCCCAGGCGACCGATTCATGGGTCGCCGTCGTCTTGGCAAGAATCCGCACCCAGCGCCGGGTTTCCTGAATGGTCTCGCAAGCGGTGAAATCCCAGTAGCGCATCAGATTTTGATCGCCGAGGCAGGCATGCAGACCGATATCATCCTGGGGCTCGAACTGGCGCAGACGCAATCGCGCAGTGAGAATCGTCGGAAAAGGGGCTGCTTGATCTGCCATTATCGTCCCCATTTCGGCGGTGGAGGCACAGTGTTTTCCGCTGCCCTGCGACTACGGCGCAGACGAATAAGGCCAAAAATACTGATGGCTATCAGGGCGATGCCCGCAGGCATGGCGCGTCGGTCGACGGCTATCGCGCCTTTACGCAAGACAAGATCGACTTGCGCCACTTCGAGGCCATCATAGTCGCCGGGACCGATGGTGAAAACATAATCGCCGTCTTCGACCGGATCGATGTCACCGATACTGTCGCGGTAGACCTGCGGACCTTGCGGCGAACCCTTGTTGGTTGCCTTGGAGCTGACATAGGTCAACGTCGTGACGAGAGCGTCCTTGCCCTGGCGTGTCACGACGGCCGTCAAGGCCGTGCGTCCCTCTGAAGGAACAAAATTGCGCAACGGCTGCATATCGATGAAGGCGCGCACCGGCGCGTCACCCTTCTTCAGGTTGACGGTGACAGGCTTGTAGGGACCGGGCCGATCGTAGACACGCCAGGAGCCAATTTCCTCGCCGGAAAAATTGGTAGCAACCCAAGGATATCCCACCCCGAGCACGACACCAACAACCAGGAGAAGCAATAGAATCGGCCGCATCAACAGTCCCTCAAGCCTTCTTTTCCCACCGCCCTTCGGCATTTTGCTGCCAGTAGGTTAGCGTATGGCCCTGCGCTTTCAACAGTTTCCACTGTGCCCTCGCCTGCTCCAGCTGTTGCTGGTCATGACCGTCGAACATAAGTACGAGCCGCTCATAGGCCTCGACATTTTGCGGTTCCGCGCCATCGACGAGGAAGCGCACAGTCGCACCATTCGGATTGCCGTCACCGGTTGTCAGGATGATGGGCTGTTCTTCGGGGTGAGGCTCCTGATCGGTGGCGTGAGCCAGAAAGGAGGCATCGGACCAGGTCCACAGATGGTTGTCGAGACTGTCTCGCCGCTCCTCCGAACCAGTCTGAATGACCACTTTCCATTGACGGGCCAGCGAGCGTTCAACCAGACCGGGCAGCGCGTTTTCCAGCGTCGATTCAGTCAGGTGATAGAAGAGGATTTCGGTCATTTGCGCCCGGGGTCAGAATTGCGTGTGCGTAGATCTGGTCTTTACCATTATCGGTTCCATTCGAAGGCCATTCCACCATTCGCGCAAGCGGGGCCGTTCGTCAATCAGTGCCGAACCCTGCGCAACACTGTCGGCGGCGCCAAGTACGCCCGCGAGATGGAATGTCGCCAGCGTCCACCCGTTGAAACAGGCATCGGGCGACGAGTCAAAGAAGCTATCCAGGACACCGAGGACATGCCGTGACTGCTCGATCGCCTCGCCGGCGGGTTCGAGCCCCTCACGCCACCACACCGGAACATAGAGGCCCCAGACCAAAGGCCGGTAGGCGTAATTGTCGACGATCCGCATGATCTGGCGCATGCGGGCGGCGTCTTCAGCATTTGGCGGCGTCAGTTTCGGATGTTCGATGAGCGCATCGATGTATTGCACGATGGCATCCGTCTCATAAAGACGCATGCCATCCACTTCTATTGCCGGAATCCGCTTGAAGGGGTGCCGGAGATCATAATCTCCCGGCAGTTTTCCGCCGTCAAACGGGTCCGCCTCGATCAATGCGAAATCGACTTCCTTGGCCAGGAGGACGAGCCGCACGATGCGGGTATAAACACTTTCTTCGGTCCCGTAGAGCCTGACCTCCACAGGACTATCCTTCGAAATTGTCGCGAACCAGCCTGTCGAGAAGTCGTACACCGAAGCCTGACGCCCAGGACTGGCTGTATTCCGTGGCCGGCGAGCCCATCGCCGTGCCCGCAACATCGAGATGCGCCCAGGGCGTGTCACCGACAAAACGCTGCAGGAACTGTGCGGCAATGATCGCGCCGCCATGGCGGCCACCGATATTCTTCATGTCGGCGTTCTTGGTGTCGATAAGCTTGTCATACTCATCGCCCAGCGGCATGCGCCACAGTTTTTCGCCCGAGCCCTCGCCGGCGTCGAAGAGTTGTCCGGCAAGCGTGTCGTCATTGGAAAACAGGCCGGCGCGATAGACGCCGAGTGCCACCATGATCGCACCGGTCAGCGTTGCAAGGTTGACCATGAACTTCGGCTTGAAGCGATCATTGCAATAATAAAGTGCGTCGGCGAGAACGAGGCGCCCTTCCGCGTCGGTATTGAGTACCTCAATCGTCTGGCCCGACATGGAGGTGACAATATCACCGGGACGCTGGGCTTCGCCATTGATCATGTTTTCAACGATGCCGATGATACCAACCACGTTGACCTTGGCCTTGCGCGAAGCAAGCGCATGCATCAGACCGGTAACCGCTGCGGCACCGCCCATGTCGCCCTTCATTTCGTCCATGCCGGCAGCAGGCTTGATCGAGACACCGCCCGAATCGAAAGTGACGCCCTTGCCGACAAAGGCAATTGGCTTGTCCTTGCCCTTGCCGCCATGCCATTCCATGATGGCGAGACGTGCCGGACGCGCAGACCCCTGCGCAACGCCAAGCAATGAGCCCATGCCGAGCTTCTTCATATCTTTTTCAGTGAGTATCTCGACCTTCACGTCGAGTTTCTTCAATTCCTCGACTCGTTCGGCAAATTCGACAGGACCGAGGATATTGGCGGGTTCGTTGACGAGATCACGGGCAAGAACGACACCGTCCGCCACTGCTTCGGCGTTCGTGAATGCCTTTTTCGCAGCGTGAGGGTCGGCGACCTGAATGGTGATATTGGCCGCGGTCTTTTGTTCCTTTTCGTCCTCGTCCTTGCCCTTCTTGGTCTTGTATTTGTCGAATGTGTAGGCGCGCAGCAGCATGCCAAGCGCGAAATCGGCAGCATTTTCAGCTGAAACCTCCGCACCGGACAAAGCGAGAATCACCGTAGCGTTTTTGGCCGTGCCAATTTTCGAAAGGGCAGCGCCACCGATTTTCAGCCAGTCGTCGGCCTTCAGCTTGGCCGGATCGCCGCTACCGACAAGCACCAGCCGTTCCAGCTCCGTACCGGCTGGCGCGATGGTCGAGAGGCTGGCAGCCAGTTTTCCCTTGAATTCCGAGACATCGATGATACGCGACAGCAATGCCGGTCCGACAACAGATTCGGCTTCTGCAGCGGTCTTGCCTTCAGCGGCAACGAGCAAGATTGCAGTGCCACTTTCGACGGCTGCAAATTTGGCGAAACTGATGGATGGGCGTTTGGACATGATATCTCCAGATTGAACAAAAATGTGACTTTCCTATTCATCAGAGTTGATGAATGAAGGGGGTATTCGCAAAGACATTGGCTAACACCTTGTTAACCAGCTTTCTTCGCCTATTTTTAGCCAAGCCTGACTAGAGTGAACATATGTCGGGTTTGTTGAACATGTAACGGGTTCGTCCCATAGTGCGGCAAAATAATGCCTTGGATCCCATGGCATAGATTGAACGGTCGGGCATTCGTGAACGGCTAGTCGAACAAGGTGATGGAACTCTCTTTGCGAAACATGACATGCGCCTGATTGAGATATACATCTTGCGACGGATCGTCGTCATGTTTTTCGCCGTGCTGCTTTCAGCAGTGGGAATCACATGGATTGTCCAGGTGCTTGGACGTATCAACTTCCTCACCACCAGCGGACAGAGCTTTTTCTATATCCTCAAATTCAGCTCCAACCTGCTTCCCAACGCTTTCCCGATCGTGATGCCCTTCGCACTGGTCATTGCGGTGACGCAGACGCTCTCGACGATGAACCAGGATTCGGAACTCGTCGTGATCAATGCAGCGGGCGCTCCGCGTTCGGCCGTGATTCGTCCCGTCATGCTCTTTGCAACGGTAATCGCCATTGCTTCCTTCTTGATCGCCAATTTTGTTGTTCCCTACTCCCAGATGAACATGCGCCAGATGGTCGCCGATGCGCGCGCGGACGTCATCAACCTCGTCGTCCAGCAGGGCACCTTCAAGGAAATCGACACCGATCTCTACCTTCAGATAGAAAGTCGTGATGCCAATGGAGCGATCAAGGGCCTGTTTGTTTCGGATTCGCGCGACAAGACGACGGACCTGATTTATTACGCCAAGGACGGTCTCGTCCTCGAAACGGGGAATCAGAGCTTGTTGATCATGAAGGACGGTGAAGTTGACCGCCGCGATGTCCAGACCGGCAACGTGTCCATTATCAAATTCAATACCTATGCCCTTGATATGGCGGCATTTTTGTCGGCAGACGACAACGAAGTGAGTATTTTCCCGAAGGACCGGCCGATCGATTACCTATGGAACCCGGATCCCAATGACAAACAGTACCAGCAGAGGCCGCTCCGATATACGTCAGAGCTCTACAAGCGGCTGACGGACTGGATGTATCCGATTGTCTTTGCGTTGATTTCGCTGGCGGCCGCTGCAGACTCGCGTTCGCATCGCGAAGCGCGCATATCCGCTTCGTTCACCGCTATCACCTTGTGCCTCATCGTCTTCTGGCTGGGATATTCAACCGGGCAGAGCACGGACAAAGATGCTTCACTGCTGCCCCTGCTTTTTGCGTTCCCGATCCTCGCGGCTCTCTCGGCAATTTACGCCCTCGCAACCAATCGCCAGGTTGGCGTGCCGGTAACATGGACCAATTGGTTCAAGCGAACTTTCACGTCACAACAGGCAGCATTCGCCAGCGCCGGAGCAAGATTGTTCGGCCGCAAGCGGGGGTATAGAAAATGATCGGCTGGACGCTCGGACGTTACTTCTTCCTCCGCTACGTGAAGATCACGGCATATTTCCTGCTCGGCAGCTTTGCGCTTGCCCTGATCCTCGACTTTACAGAGTTGTCGGGCAAACTGTCTTCCTTGCCGGATTATTCCGCGATCCAGGCATTTGGCCTCTCGGCAATGCGCATCCCCTATATCATGCAGCAGGTGTTCCCATTCATTGCCCTGTTTGCGGCCATGGCGACACTTATATCGCTCAACCGGAAATACGAACTGGTCGTGGCCCGTTCCGTTGGCGTATCCGCCTGGCAATTTCTCCTGCCTGCCTGCACGGGCGCCTTTCTGTTCGGTCTTGCCGCGGTGTTGCTGGTCAATCCGCTGGCCGCCTGGGGCTTTGAGAGAAGCGAGCAGATAACAGCGAACTGGCGCGCCGGAAAAGCCAATGAGGTATCCGCCGATCGCGTACCCTGGCTGCGGCAGAAAACGGAAGACGGCGAGACGATTATCGGCGCCAAGTCGATCGTCAACCGGGGATTGCGTCTCATCGATGCGACGTTCATTCGCCTGGACAAGAATCAGGACATTCTCGAGCGGCTGGATGCCAAGAGCGCCGATCTTGACGATGGTTTCTGGCGGTTGAGCAATGTGACGAAATTCGTGCTGGCCGAGACCCCTGTTTCGCTGGATGAGGTGCGGGTGCCAACCCACCTTCGTCCTGAATTCGTTGAAGAAAGCCTCGCCAGGCCCGAGACGATTCCTTTTTTTGAGCTGCGTAACAAAATTGCCGCAGCTCGCTCTTTTGGCTATCCAGCCAACGCTTTTGACATGCATTTCCAGTCTTTATTGGCTTTGCCGGCTCTCCTGATGGCAATGACTTTAATCGCTGCAACCGTTTCGCTGAAATTTGTACGTTTTGGACAATCAGGGACGATGATTCTGGGTGGCGTCCTCGCAGGCTTCGTGCTTTATGTCGTCACTGTTGTGGTCAAGGCATTTGGTAATGCGGGATTCGTTCCGCCTTTCATTGCCGCATGGACACCCGTGTTGATTGCAACGTTTTTTGGGGTCTCCTTTCTACTGCACAAGGAGGATGGTTAGAGTGGGATTGAATGTAACGCGCTCGGTGTTGCCGACGTGGTTCGCACGGCTTGCGTGCGGGACGGCGGTGCTATGCCTAGCGGGCGGGATTTCGCTCCCAGCCTATGCCCAGACAGGCGACGCGCTTGTCGGCAATATTCAGACGGATCCAAACGCACAATTGCTGCTGGAGTCGGATGAGCTCGTCTATGACATCAACGCCAAGACCATCTCTGCAGTGGGCGGCGTGCAGATCGACTATGACGGAAACCGGCTTGTAGCGCGCCAGGTTACCTATGATCAGAATACCGGCCGACTCAAAGCCATGGGCAAGGTCGAGATTGTCGAAAAAGACGGCAATCGCATCTACGCCGATAATCTCGACATTACCGACGATTTCCGGGAAGGCTTCGTCAACGCCTTGCGGGTCGAGGCCGCTGACAATACGCGCTTTGCGGCCGAAAGTGCCGAACGTATCGGCGGCGAGCTGACGACGTTCAATAATGGTATCTATACCGCCTGCGAGCCCTGCCGTGCCAAGCCGGACAAGGCGCCGCTGTGGCAGGTACGCGCGCAGAAGATCGTCTGGAACGGCAAGAAGAAAACCATTCGCTTCGAGCGCGGCCGCTTTGAAATGTTCGGCATGCCTCTGGCGTTCCTGCCGGCATTCGAAATCGCCGACCCAACGGTGAAGCGCAAGAGCGGCTTCCTGATGCCGAGCTACCGCTACGAAACCGATCTTGGTTATGGTGTCAGCGTTCCCTATTTCTGGGCGCTCGCGCCCAATTACGATCTGACGCTCACCGGCACCGGCTATACCAAGCAGGGCTTTCTCGGCGAGGCCGAGTGGCGCCACCGACTGGCCAATGGCGCGTATAGCATCAAGCTTGCTGGTATCAGTCAGATGAACCCCGACGAGTTTAACGATAGCGAGCCGGAGGACCAATCCAAGAACCGCGGAATGATCGGTACGAGTGGCGCATTTCAGATCAATCCGCGCTGGTCATACGGTTGGAATGTCATGGCCCAAACGGACAAGGCATTTGCCTATCGTTACGGGATTGAGGGCTACGACGACTATAATATCACCAACCAGATCTATTTGACCGGCCTGCACGACCGGAATTACTTCGACCTTCGGTTCTATCAATTCCTTGTGCAGGAAAGTATTCCGGATTCCAACACAAGCGCATCCGAGCCAAAGCAACCATGGGTTCTGCCGAGTCTGGATTATGCCTATACGCCGACGCAATCTGTAGCGGGCGGTGAGCTGAATTTCGATGTGAATCTTCAGGCGTTGCATCGTGACAGGGAAGATGGCACGACCCCGATAGGACTGACCCGCAGCGGCTACCTCTCAGGCGCCGAGGGCAATAATGGCCGCATAACCGCCGAGGCGGAATGGAAGCGTAGTTTCATCTCCGACAATGGCCTCGTCATTACGCCGCTCCTCGCACTGCGCGGCGACGGGATGTATGTCGACTCGGACTCGATCGGCGTGACACGCTCCGAAGCTTTCCGTGCCATGGCAACGGCCGGCCTCGAAGCGAGATGGCCAATTCTGTTTTCAAGCACCAGTTCGACCCATGTGCTGGAGCCGACTGCCCAGCTCTTTGTGCGTAACAACGAACCCTACGCCGGCGATATGCCGAACGAAGACGCGCAGAGCTTTGTGTTCGATGCATCAAGCCTGTTTGATCGCGACAAGTTCTCCGGCTATGACCGTGTTGAAGGCGGCACGCGTGCCAATCTTGGCATTCGCTATTCCGGAACGTTCAACAATGGCTGGTCGCTCAATGGTATTGCCGGTCAATCATTCCAGCTTGGCGGCCTGAATTCATTCGCAACGGATGATTTCGTCAACGCAGGCGCTGAATCGGGACTGGAATCGTCGCGATCCGACTATGTCGCCATGATCGGCGCAAGCCGTGGTGCTTTCAACCTTACGACAGGCGGTCGCTTCGACAAGGATAGTTTTGAGGTCCGCCGGGCTGAAGTTGCAAGCACGACTGCGGGTCAATATGGCACGATGTTTCTCAAATATGCGTTCATCGCTGCGCAACCGACCTATGGTTTCGAGGACGACAGGCATGAGGTTACACTTGGCGGTTCGGCCAAGCTGACTCCCAATTGGCGCGTTCTGGGTTCCGGAACCTATGATATTATTTCCGATACACTCGTAAAACGCACCGCCGCCCTCGCCTATGACGATGAATGCTTTACCTACATGATGTCGTATACACAGGAACAGCCGGTTACCGCCGATGGCAACCAGGGCGACAAGACGACAACATGGGGCTTCAATATTTCGTTCCGGACCCTGTGGGAATTTGGCAAGCCGGTCGATATTGGCGGCATCTAATCACTTTGTCTGAACTGGCCGCACTTGCGGCCAGTCATGCTTTTGCCTTAGTAAAGCGACAATAAGAGGATTGAGCATCCCAACAACAAAGCTGAAATCCATTCGGCGCGAATACTATACGATCGGAAATAGTGAGAAATGATGGTGAGGAAGCATATTCTTGCAGCGGCTATTGCCACCGCATTGAGTTCTGCCCTGACAGTTGGCGTAACTTTGCCGGCTGCGGCGAGCGAGATCAAGATTGTCGTCAATGGCGCTCCGATCACCGATTACGACATTGCCCGGCGCGCAGCGTTTATGAAGCTGCAGCGCAAGAAGGGCAATCTTACGCAGCAGGCGCGCGAAGAGCTCACGGACGAGGCATTGAAACGTCAGGAACTCAAGCGACTCAACATGCTCGTTTCGGATGGCGAAGTGAATGACGCCTTTGCGCGCTTTGCCACCAACAACAAGATGACCCTCGATCAACTGACCGGAGTTCTGGAAAAGTCCGGCGTCACACCGGGGCACTTCAAGGAATATATCCGCCTTCAAATGAGCTGGGGCCGTGCCCTTTCGAGTCGCAACCGCTCACAGGGCGGTGCCCGGGTGAGTGAACAGGATGCCGTGCAGCGCATGCTCAAGGACGGCGGCAAGAAGCCGGTGTCCACCGAGTATCAGTTGCAGCAGGTTATCTTCGTCGTTCCTGCCAACAATAAGGGCATTTTGGCAAAGCGGCGCGGCGAAGCCAGCGCCATGCGCGCAAAGTTCAGTGGCTGCGAATCAACACGCGATATTGCCAAGGGGACACTGGACGTCACCGTGCGCGATCTGGGTAAATTCATCGAGCAGGAATTACCCCCGGAATGGACGAAGCAGGTTACATCCACGCCTGTCGGTCAGGCGACTGCAATCCAGGATACGGACAAGGGCGTTGAATTTCTTGGCGTTTGCGCCACCCGCCAGGTATCCGACGACCGTGTCGCCCGCATGGTCTTCTCCCAGGAGCAGGCTGCGGCTTCAGGCGATGGCAAGAAAGACGCAACGGTTGAAGCTGTCGACAAGAAGTATCTCGATGAATTGCGCAAGAAGGCGACCATCGTCAATCAATAATGCCAATGATGGGATCGCCTGCGCATGAACTCCGCACTCGCCGTCAGTTCTGGTGATCCTTCCGGCATAGGACCAGACATCGCCATATCCGCGTGGACCTTGCGCGAGAAAATGCATGTTCCGCCATTTTTTCTCCTCGCAGACCCGGAATTAATAGCCTCGCGCGCGGCGTTGCTTGGCCAACAATGTCCGATTGAAATTACAACGCCCGAAAATGCGAGCAATGTATTTGGCCGTGCCTTGCCTGTGGTGCCACTCCAGAACCGGCAATCAGATCGGCCCGGCGTACCTCTCGTGGACAGTGCAGCCGCAACAATCGAAGCTGTCGAACAAGCAGTTGCGCTTACGCTTTCCGGGCGGTCTCGTGCCGTTGTCACCTGCCCTATCGCCAAGAAACCGCTTTATGAGGCGGGTTTCGATTTTCCGGGGCACACAGAATTCCTGGCACATCTTTCAAGCGAACACCTCGGCTATGAAGTGAAACCGGTCATGATGCTGGCAGGACCGCTGCTGCGGGCGGTTCCAGTGACGATCCATATCGCCTTGAGCAAGGTACCGGTTGTTCTCGACACTGCGAAGATCCTGGCAGTCTCCCGCATTACTGCCATCGCGCTGAAGAACGAGTTCGGCATCGCCAATCCAAGGCTCGCCATTGCCGGCCTCAACCCCCATGCCGGCGAAGGCGGCAGCATGGGCATGGAGGACGAAACGATCGTCCGCCCGGCTGTGGAGACTCTGCGTGCGGAGGGTATCGATGCGCGGGGGCCCCTCCCGGCCGATACGATGTTCCATGCTGCTGCACGGGCCACCTACGATGCCGCCATCTGCATGTATCACGATCAGGCGCTGATCCCGGTAAAGACCCTCGGTTTCGACGACAGCGTCAATGTCACGCTCGGCTTACCGTTCGTACGCACCTCGCCGGACCATGGCACGGCATTCGACATTGCAGGAACCGGCAAAGCCAAGCCCGATAGCCTGATTGCCGCCTTGCGCCTTGCTGGCGAACTTGCATCGCATCGTGCGCAGCAAAAGCGCCCTGCTGCATGAGTATCGACACCCTTCCCCCGTTGCGCGAGGTTATCGATCGTCATGAGCTGATGGCGAAGAAATCGCTCGGCCAGAATTTCCTGTTCGATCTCAACCTCACGGCCAAGATCGCGCGGCAGGCGGGCGATTTGCATGGACAAACGGTTATCGAAGTTGGGCCTGGACCTGGCGGCCTTACGCGCCCTCTGTTGGCTCAAGGTGCCAATGTCATCGCCATCGAGCGTGACGAGCGCTGCCTGGCTGCCCTGCAGGAGGTTTCCGACCATTATCCCGGCCGGCTTCGCGTGGTGGCCGGTGATGCTTTGGAAACAGATTTTGCTGCGCTGGCAGGCGGCGACAAGGTCAAGATCGTCGCCAATCTTCCCTATAATGTCGGCACGCAATTGCTGATAGGCTGGCTGCTGGCCGAGCCATGGCCGCCTTTCTACGCGTCGCTGACGCTGATGTTCCAGCGCGAAGTGGCCGAGCGCATCGTCGCCCGGCCCGGCTCGGACGCCTATGGCCGTCTGGGTGTGCTGGCTTGCTGGCGGACAGAGGCGAAGATTACATTCGATGTTCCGCCACAGGCTTTTACGCCACCGCCAAAAGTTACCTCCTCCGTGGTGCATCTCGTACCGCGCGCCGAACCACTGGCCTGTGATGCCGCCACGCTTGGGCGGGTAACCCAGGCAGCCTTTGGCCAGAGGCGCAAGATGCTGCGTCAGAGCATCAAGCCCTTGGGCGGCGAAACACTGCTCATGAAGGTAGGTATCGATCCAACGCGCCGCGCGGAAACGCTCTCGATTGACGAGTTCGTAGCCTTGGCTAACGCGCTCTAATCGAGCTTTTCGTCCAGCAGATTGCTGACGAAATCGAACAGGCCGGGGCAACGATCGCGCCGCAGCCGCTCGGCTGTGACGATGGACTGAACCTGATGGTAAGCCCGGTTCAGATCTTCATTGACGATGACATAATCATAGGAGCGCCAGCGCTCGATCTCGTTGCGCGCATTACGCAGGCGCATGTCGATGACTTCTTCCGTATCTTCGGCGCGCCTATGCAGCCGCAGTTTGAGGTCGGCCATGGACGGAGGCAGAATGAAGATGCTGACGACATCGCCCTTCATCTTGTCCTGCAACTGCAATGCGCCCTGCCAATCAATGTCGAAAAGCATGTCCTGACCATCGGCGAGCGCATTTTCCGCAGCTTCGCGCGGCGTGCCATAAAAATTGCCATGCACCTCAGCCCATTCAATCAGTTCATCGCTATCACGCAGCCGTTCAAACTCGCGCGTTGAGATGAAATGGTAATGAACCCCATCGATCTCGCTGGGCCGGCGCGGACGCGTGGTCACGCTGATCGAAAGCGCTAGCTCAAGCTTCTCTTTGTCGTTGAGCAGCAGCCGGGCAATTGTCGATTTCCCGGCGCCCGATGGCGACGACAGGACGAGCATGAGGCCGCGTCTTTTGATGCTGTTCGGCATAATTACTCCAGATTCTGTATTTGCTCGCGCAATTGATCCACAACAGCCTTCAGGTCAAGCCCGATCGTTGTAATGGATGCCGCATTGGCTTTGGAACAGAGCGTATTGGCCTCGCGGTTAAATTCCTGTGTCAAGAAGTCGAGCTTGCGGCCAACGCCATTTCCTTCCCTGATGAGGTTCCTGGCGGAGGCAATATGCATTTCCAACCGGTCGAGCTCTTCCTGGATATCAGCCTTCGTCGCCAGAAATGCCGCTTCCATGTGCAACCGGGCCTCATCAAGGGCCGGAGCGGCATCGAGCAACAGTGCAACCTGGGCCGCGAGACGGGCGCGAACCGCATCGATCGAGCGGTTGGGATCAAGCTTCGCCTGTTCGACCAGCATCTCGATAGTGGCGATCTGCACCGTCAGAATCTCGCCAAGCGCCTTACCCTCCGCCTGGCGATTGTGCCCCAACTGAATGAGCGTCTCATCCAGAACGCCGAGGACGGCACGTTCAAGCTCGACTTGATGCTCAGGTGCTGTTACCTCCTGCGGGATCTCCAGAACACCGCGAAGTGCCATCAGACCTTCCGGCGTCGAGGCCGCAAGCCCATATTCCTCACGCAAATGCGCCGCTATCGCAGCCAATTCTTTCAAGAGGGGCTGATTGATAGTCGCCTTGGCGGAACCAGCGCTCAGTTCAACTGACAAAGCCGCCTGAAAATTACCGCGCTTGAAATGTTCACTGAACAAGGCGCGCGCTTTCTGCTCCACCGCCTCGAATCCAGCAGGCAAGCGAAACCGCACGTCGAGACCCTTGCCGTTGACGGATTTGATTTCCCACGAGATCTGCGCCCCGGCGCTGTTCCGGAGGTGACGGGCAAATCCCGTCATGCTCTGCAATGACATGTATCCCCCTAGGACAAAGGCCCGATCGCAATCAGGCCATTCCAGTGCTAATTACCGCTATCCGCGTCCGGCGGCGAGGCGTTCTTGTCCCCGGTGGCCGCCTTGGCTGCTTCGTCCAGACGGTTCTTCTCGACCTCACGCCAACGCTTCACATTATCATTGTGCTCTTCAAGCGTCTCGGCAAATACATGCCCGCCAGTGCCGTCAGCGACGAAGTAAAGATCTTTGGTCTGCGAGGGATGTGCAACAGCCTCCAGTGCGTCGCGGCCGGGATTTGCGATCGGACCAGGCGGCAGGCCGTTTACAGTGTACGTGTTATAGGGGGTTGGCTTTTCGAGGTCGGATTTGAGGATTGGCCGGTCAGAAGGTTTGCCCTTGCCTCCAAACAGACCATAAATGATCGTGGGATCCGACTGCAGGCGCATTTTGTTGTTCAAGCGATTGATGAAAACGGCGGCGACACGCGGACGCTCATCGGCCTTCCCGGTTTCCTTCTCGACAATGGAAGCCAACGTCACAAACTCGTCGATGGTCTTCAGCGGAATACTGGGATCACGACGCTCCCAAATGTCCTCGACGAGCTTCTTCTGGTCTGCCTGCATTTTCTTCACAAGCTCTTCGCGCGTTGTACCGCGGGAGAAACGCAGGGTATTGGCGAAGAGTGAGCCCTCACTCGGCATAGTTGCCGGCAGATCGCCCGTCAGCACGTCGTCCTCGCGAACGCGCTGGAAAATCTGTTCGACAGTCAGGCCCTCAGGAATAGTCAGCGAATGGAGAACAGACTTGCCGCTGCGCAAAAGGTCCATGATATCGCGCATGGAAGCGCCCGCCTTGATCTCATACTCGCCCGCCTTCATGTCGCGCTGATGGCCATAGGCCTGCACGCCGTACATGAAGACGCGGGCGTCGGAAATGATACCGCGCCGTTCAAGCCCGTCGGCAATCTCGGTGATGCCGGTGCCACTCTTGACGACATAATTGGTCGCGACATCGGTGGGCCCAGGCTCATTGAACGCAACCTTGCCGAAATAGACCGCTGCAGCGGCGGCGAGAACCACCAGCACGACAAGCGACAACATGAAATTGGCAAAGACGACGATCTGGCTGCGTGCACGGCGAGAACGCTTTTTGGGTGCCGGTGGCGGCGTGCCTGGTTCCGGGCGCAGCGCTTCAGAGGCCGATTGCGGCACAATCGGCTTGCGATCCGGCACGCTGGCAGCGGCTGAACCGTTTGTCTCTTCAGACTGCTGATCTGAGCTCACGCAAGCACCTCGCTCTAGGCCCGGTAGAATCGATTGTGAATATGGCGAAAGCGCGAACGCGCTCTCGCCACAGGATCAATCACTGTTGATAACGCCGCAAAACCAGCGAAGCGTTGGTGCCGCCAAATCCGAAGGAATTGGACAGCGCGATATCGATCTTGCGTTCCCGCGGCTTGTGCGGAACCAGATCGATCTTGGTTTCCTTGGATGGCTTATCCAGATTGATGGTCGCCGGAGCAATATTGTCACGGATTGCCAGAGCACAGAAAACCGCCTCAGTCGAACCGGCAGCACCAAGGAGGTGGCCGATAGAAGACTTGGTGGACGACATCGAGATTTTCGAGGCCGCATCACCGACAACGCGTTCGACCGCTCCAAGTTCGATGGTATCAGCCATCGTCGAGGTGCCGTGCGAATTGATGTAGTCGATATCGTCCGGGGTTATGCCGGCGCGCTTCAGGGCCATTTCCATGCAGCGCTGCGCACCTTCACCATCCTCGGATGGTGCTGTGATGTGGAAAGCGTCCCCGGAAAGGCCATAGCCGATCACTTCAGCGTAAATCTTGGCCCCGCGTGCAAGAGCGTGCTCCAACTCTTCCAGCACGACGACACCGGCGCCCTCACCCATGACAAAACCGTCGCGGTCATCGTCGTAAGGGCGGGATGCAGCAGTCGGATCGTCATTGCGGGCCGTGGACAGAGCCTTGCAGGCGGCAAAGCCGGCAAGCGAGATGCGGCTGACCGGCGATTCCGTACCACCAGCCACCATCACATCGGCATCACCGAAGGCGATCAATCGCGATGCGTCGCCAATGGCATGCGCACCGGTCGAGCAAGCGGTAACGACCGAATGGTTCGGGCCGCGCAGCTTGTGCTTGATGGAAACGTGGCCGGAAGCCAGATTGATCAGACGGCCGGGGATGAAGAACGGGGAGATACGCCGAGGGCCCTTGTCGCGCAGCGTATAACCAGCTTCGACAATACCTTCGAGACCGCCTATGCCCGAGCCGATCAAAACACCGGTGCGGATTTGGTCCTCATTGCTTTCCGGTGCCCATTTGGCATCCGCAAGCGCCTGATCGGCGGCTGCAACAGCGTAAATGATGAATGGATCAACCTTGCGCTGCTCCTTTGGCTCCATCCAATCGTCCGGATTGAATGTGCCATCGGTGCCATCGCCTACCGGAATACGGCAAGCAATCTTGCAAGGCAGATCTTCAACTTCAAATTCTGTTACACGCCGGGCGCCGCTCTGGCCGGCGAGAAGCCGCGACCAGGTGGCCTCAACACCGGATGCAAGAGGAGACACCAGCCCAAGGCCGGTTATGACAACGCGCCTCATGGCCGATCCTTCAATGTCATTTGCAACATGATTGTTTCCGGCCCCATGCATGAACGAGCAAGGTAGAACACCTTATATCACGATCCATGCGATGGCGAGCCGAACGAAAATCAGGCAGATGCCTTGTCGATGAACTTGACGGCATCGCCGACTGTCAGAATCGTCTCAGCAGCATCGTCCGGGATTTCAACGCCGAACTCTTCTTCGAAAGCCATCACGAGCTCGACAGTATCAAGGCTGTCGGCGCCGAGATCGTCGATGAAGCTCGCACCATCGGTGACTTTCTCGGCATCAACGCCCAGATGTTCAATAACGATTTTCTTGACGCGTTCTGCAGTATCACTCATGTGGAAACCTCAACCTGTTTGTTTTTCCCTATGCCTTGGTTAGCGGCACGGATGACTCTAATCAAGCAATAAGATGGTTGTTTCACCCTGTTCAGCAGCTAAAACACCCATCCTTGCGGCTCTTTCCTTGCGGAATTGAAAGGGCATCAAATCGGTTTGATTTGCCCAGACTGGTGCGCGACTTATCACGCTTTATTGCTGGCCTCAATCTCATAAATGTGATTGAGGCCGATACCCACCGATACTACAGGGTACGATGATGCAATCCGGCGCCAAGCGGCGTCAGATCATTGCCATGCCGCCGTTGACGTGAACTGTCTGGCCGGTGACGTAGGCGGCCTCGCTGCTGGCAAGATAGACAACCGACGAAGCAACCTCGGCGCCCGTGCCCATGCGGCGCATCGGAATGGCCGACATGATGGCTTCCTTCTGCTTGTCGTTGAGCTTGTCAGTCATGGCCGATTCGATGAAGCCCGGCGCAACGCAGTTGACCGTGACATTGCGGCTGGCAATTTCCTGAGCGAGCGACTTGGAAAAGCCGATCAGTCCGGCCTTCGAAGCCACATAGTTGGTCTGACCCGGGTTGCCGGTCACGCCCACCACCGAGGTGATGTTGATGATACGGCCATAACGGCGGCGCATCATCGGGTGGGTAAGTTCGCGGGTCAGGCGGAATACGGCTGTCAGGTTGACTTCAAGCACATTGTCCCAATCCGCATCACTCATGCGGACAAACAGCCCATCCTTGGTGATCCCGGCATTGTTGACGAGGATTTCGACGCCTTCCAGATCGGCTTCGGCCTTTTCGCCAAGTGCCTTGACCTCATCCCTGCTGGAAAGGTTAGCCGGAAAAATCTTGACCCGGTCGCCGAGCTCGGTCGCCAGCGCTTCGAGTTTTTCAACGCGCGTGCCGTGCAAGCCGACGATTGCGCCCTGCGCATGAAGTGCGCGGGCAATCGCCTCGCCAATACCACCTGTCGCACCTGTGATGAGAGCCTTGCGGCCAGTAAGGTCAAACATTGCGCGTTCCTTTTTAAGCGTTCAGGGCAGCCACAGCCGCATCGATGTCTTCCGGAGTGCCCACGGCGACGCCGGAAATGTCCTTGTTAATACGGCGCGCGAGACCGGTCAGCACCTTGCCTGCGCCAATCTCATAAAGTGTCGTCACGCCATTCTCGCCAAACCATTGCACAGTCTCACGCCAGCGCACTTGTCCTGTCACCTGTTCGACCAGCAAAGCGGCGATCTCGTCGGCGGACGTCACCGGAGCTGCGCGCACATTGGCGATGAGCGGGATAATGGGATCCTTCTTTGCAACATTTGCCAAGGCCTCACGCATGGCTTCTGCCGCGGGCTCCATCAGGGCGGAATGGAAGGGGGCGGAGACGGGGAGCATGAGGGCGCGCTTTGCACCCTTCGCCGTTGCGAGTGCAGCAGCAGCCTCCACGGGTGCCTTTGCTCCGGAAATAACCAGCTGGCCACCGCCATTGTCATTGGCGATCTGAACCGGTCCCTGCTTCGATGCTTCGGCGCAAATGGCTTCGACATCTTCATGCTCGAGGCCGATGATGGCGGCCATTGCACCCTCGCCTGCGGGTACAGCCTTCTGCATGGCATTACCACGAATACGCAGGAGCCTTGCCGTATCGGAAAGCGAGAACGTACCGGCCGCGCAGAGGGCCGAATATTCGCCGAGCGAGTGACCCGCGACAAAGGAAACCTTGTCCTTCAAGGAAACACCTTTCGACTCAAGCACCCGAAGAACCGCGATGGATACCGCCATCAGCGCGGGCTGGGCATTGGCAGTCAGCGTCAACGTTTCCTCCGGGCCGTCCCAGATGATCGAAGACAACTTTTCGCCAAGCGCATCATCCACCTCGTCGAAAACCGCACGTGCCTCGGCAAAATTCTCCGCCAGCGCCTTGCCCATACCTACGGCCTGGCTTCCCTGACCCGGAAAGGTGAATGCAATGGACATGTGCGATGCCTCCAGTGATACTATAGTGCCAATCTGCCGCGCGATGTGCCTATCAGCAAGCGCGAAGTCAAGCTTTCATGCTAGGATGGCCCGACACCAGACTACCCAGCGTTGGCCTAAGTGATAGATTGACTGTGGTCGAATACCCTTCTCTTAGTTGTCCAAATCTATTTGTTGCGGTATTCGATGAGCAAACGCCTTGAACAGATGCGCTGGAATCCGAAGGCAGACTGGCGCATTGAAGATGTACAGGCGGTTTGTAAAGAGTTTGATATTTCTTGCGAGAGGTCTCGCGCCGGTAGCTCGCACTATAAGATCACGCACGCTCCACAAATTGAGATTCTCACCATCCCTTTTAAAAGACCTATCAAGCCTGTATATATCAGAAAACTTTTAGAGTTTGTCGAAGCTGTGAGGAATGCGCGTGACCTATCATAAATATCCGGTCGTTGTTTCTCCCCTCGCTGATGAAGATGGCGGCGGCTTCGGCGCCTATGTACCTGATCTTCCTGGCTGCATGAGCGATGGCGATACGCCTGAAGAAGCCGTGCATAATGCATATGACGCCATCGAAGCTTGGATTGAGGCTGCCAGTGAACTAGGGCGGGAAATCCCGGCGCCATCGCACAAGCTGACATTTGCCTGATAAAAGCGGCATCCTGAGAAAATCCCTCGGCCGGGTTGCTTCTTGGAACATTTGCCCGTATAAGCCGCCCGTTCATTGCTCGGCGTCAGCTGGGGGCTGAACGGAGGGCCGGATTACAATCCGTCGAAGCGTAAAGCTTCAGCCTCCCGTGTCTCCGCTCTCGATCGTCTCCATCAGCGTCCTTTCTTCCCCGGTCACCCGGCAGAGAGATTCGCAGAGGTTTACCGTTGATACCGGGCAATATTAACGAAGAAAGGCAAAGACAATGGCTCTTTATGAACATGTGTTCCTTGCTCGACAGGACATTTCGCAGCAGCAGGTCGATGCGCTTGTAGAACAGTACAAGGGTATCATCGAGACCAATGGCGGCTCAGTCGGGCGTATTGAAAGCTGGGGACTCCGTGCCCTCACCTATCGTATCAACAAGAACCGCAAGGCGTATTACTCCCTGCTCAACATCAATGCTCCTGCAGCAGCTGTTGCCGAGCTTGAGCGCCAGCAGCGCATCAACGAAGACGTCCTGCGTTTCATGACGATCCGCGTTGAAGAGCACGAGGAAGGCCAGTCGGCCATGCTCGCACGCCGCGACGATCGCCGCGACCGCGACGACAACAAGTTCGGTGGCCGCGATGACGACCGTCCGCGCCGTCCGCGCCGCCCGCGTGACAACGAAGCCGGTGAAGGAGCAGAATAATGGTTGATATCAATCAGATCCCGACCCGCCGTCCGTTCCATCGCCGTCGCAAGACCTGCCCGTTCTCGGGTGCGAATGCGCCGAAGATCGACTACAAGGACATCAAGCTCCTGTCGCGCTACATTTCCGAGCGTGGCAAGATCGTTCCTTCCCGTATTACGGCTGTCAGCCAGAAGAAGCAGCGCGAACTCGCCCAGGCGATCAAGCGCGCCCGTTTCCTCGGCCTGCTGCCTTACGTTGTGAAGTAAGACACTATCGAAGGCGGCGGAATACGTTCCGCCGCCTTCGTTTTCTCCATCCGCGATGGGCGCGGGTCTGGTGAACTAGAAAACCCGAGTTGAGGAACTGGTTGAAAAACCGCCTCTAACTGCTTCGGTAAGCAGGACAGCGAGCGAAATGAAACCGACTGCAAAAGATATTGGCGTTGGAGTATTGGCGGGCCTCGCGGCCGCGCTGCTCTCGATTGGCGTTATCACGCAGTCGACCCTCGCCATGGCGCTGCTCCTGTTTTCTCCGCTGCCGATCTTTGTGGCGGCACTCGGTTGGGGTACTGCCGCAGGCTTCATCGCAGCCCTGTCGATGGCAGTCGCCGTTTCCGTCCTAGCCGCACCGACAGCTGCCCTTATCGTCGTTCTGATCACCGCCCTCCCCGCAGCCGCAGCCGCTTATTTCACCGGCCTGGCGCGTCCCGCGGAAGAAATCGGCGGTCCAAAGGACGTTACCGTTTGGTATCCGCTTGCCGATACGCTGCTGCGACTCGCCCTGATCGTCGGCGCCAGCTTCATCGTCATCGGTGTCATGATCGGATTCAGCGACGACCTTGCCGGTGAACTTGCGAAATCGCTGGGCCAGCAACTTGCCGCCAGCAACCCGGAGCTTGCCGGGAACGCCGACGTCGCACAGAACATGGCGCTCTTCGTCGTACGGATCCTGCCTGCGCTGCAGCCTGCGGTGTGGGTGATGATCATCGTCGCCAATCTCTATCTGGCACTGCGGCTCACGGCTGCGTCGGGCAAACTGCGCCGCCCGAAGGACGACTGGCCGCGCGCGCTGCGCATGCCGCGTCCTGCACTCATCATCTTTGCCGTCGCCTGCGCTGCCTGTTTTCTGCCCGGCGGGATCGGCTATGCGGCAACTGCGATTGCCGGTGCGCTTGGCGCCGGCTTCATGATGGCGGGCTTCGCCATGCTGCATGCAAGGACACGCGGTGCACCATGGCGCCCGGTCGCGCTATGGTTTGCATATCTCGCCGTTCTGCTCTTTGCCTTCGTGCTCTTCCTCTTCCTTCTGGCCGGTTTGTTCGACACGTCGCGCAACGCACCGGTTTCGAAGGCTGCGCATACAACACCACCCAATAACGACAATTGAACATCAGAACTTAAAAGGAAAACTCAAATGGAAGTCATTCTTCTCGAACGTATCAGCCGCCTCGGCCAGATGGGCGAAACCGTCAAGGTAAAGGACGGCTTTGCCCGGAACTTCCTCCTGCCGCAGGGCAAGGCTCTTCGTGCCAACGAAGCCAACAAGAAGAAGTTCGAAGGCCAGCGCGCACAGCTCGAAGCCCGTAACCTCGAGCGCAAGACTGAAGCCCAGTCGGTTGCCGAGAAGCTCGACGGCAAGTCATTCGTCGCCGTTCGCTCGGCTGGCGAAACCGGCCAGCTGTATGGTTCAGTTTCGACGCGCGATATTGCCGACCTGATCACGGCTGAAGGTTTCTCGATCAATCGCAACCAGGTTGAACTGAACACGCCAATCAAGACGATCGGCCTGCACAGCATCGTTCTGGCGCTTCATCCTGAAGTAGAAGCAACGGTCACTATCAATATTGCCCGTACGGCCGATGAAGCCGAGCGTCAGGTAAAGGGTGAAGACCTCACCTCCGCTGAGGCGATCTATGGCATTGAAGACGCACCGCTGTCTGACGAATTCTTCGATGAAGACGAAGAAGGCGAAGAAAACGCCTGATTTTACTCAGTAGATCATTCGAAAGAATGATCCCATCAATATTTTGAAACACCCGGCATCGCTGCCGGGTGTTTTTTTCTTTTCAGGAACAAAAAAACGATTAGATTTATTTGTTCTTCCCATGCCCGACCGTAGACTCGTTCCTGAGTCTCTCAATGGCCGAGCTCTGTCGTCAATGATGGAGATTGTTCATGAATGCCATTCTAAAGGCCGCACTCTCGCGGATGGTTCATACTGGCACTTTGATTATAACCGACTCATCCGGCAAACCCCGAACCTTTGGCGACGGAACCGGCGAGCCCATACATTTCCGTATCAATAGCGCTGCAGCGGAGCGAAAAATCGCTTTCGATCCGTCACTGCATTTCGCCGAAGCCTACATGAACGGTGAAATCGATGTTCTCGACGGTGACATCTATGATGTCTTGAAAATCATCTTCGAAAACACCGGTGCGACCGTCGCCAAGGAACCCTGGATGCTGGCGATCGAAGGCATCCGCCGCGCCACGCGACGCCTGCACCAGATGAACACCCTGACGCGTGCCTCCAGCAATGTGCAGCGGCACTACGATCTGTCTGAAGACCTCTACCGTCTATTCCTCGATACGGACATGCAATATTCATGCGCCTATTTCGAGCGGCCGGACGCAGCGCTGGAAGAGGCGCAGATGGCGAAAAAGCGCCATATCGCAGCCAAGCTGCTGGTTGAAAAGGGTCACAAGACCCTCGATATCGGCTGCGGCTGGGGTGGGCTCGGAATTTATCTCGCCAAGCATCTTGAAGCCGATGTTACCGGTGTGACGCTATCCCAAGAGCAACACGGCATCGCCAACAAACGTGCCTTCGAGGAAGGCCTGACGGCGCAGGCCCGGTTTGACTTGCGTGACTACCGGACGCTCGAAGAAAGTTTTGACCGCATCGTGTCCGTCGGCATGTTCGAACATGTCGGTATCGGTCATTTCCCGGAATACTTCCAGCATACAGCGCGCTTGCTCAAGAAGGATGGCGTTTTCCTCCTGCATTCGATCGGCCGCTCGGACGGCCCATCCTATACCAATGCCTTTATCCAGAAGTACATCTTCCCGGGCGGCTATATTCCCGCACTGTCAGAGGTCATTCCGCATATCGAAAAGGCCGGTCTGGTGATCACGGATATCGAAATCCTGCGCCTGCACTATGCCGATACGTTGCGGATCTGGCGGGAACGCTTCATGGCCAACCGCGAAAAGGCCAAGGCGATCTACGATGAACGCTTCTGCAGGATGTGGGAATTCTATCTCGCAGCCTCCGAGGCCGCATTTCGCTGGCAGAATCTTGTGGTGTTCCAGATCCAGCTGGCGCATCGCCAGGAGGCTGTGCCGTTGACGCGCAATTACATCGAAAAGGAAGAAAAGCGGCTGAAGCGGCTGGAATGCGAACGCAGCTCGGCCAACAGCCAGGTCAACCGAAAGGAATCGATCGCCGGGAGGTAACGTTCCAGTCGTTCGCAGGGCGTGGAGCCGTCCGCCCCCGGGTTCTGCTAAGCATCTCTTCTCCGTGATCCTCGTCCTCGGGTTAAACCCGAGGATGACCCGACGATGACGGAGAAGGAGTGGGATAATCCTGCGCACCCGCCCGCTCAGAACATCGCTTTTTCAGCACGACTCACGCTATAGTCACCCATCAGAGTCAAGCCACAGGTTTTCTTATCCGCATCTGTGTGAATTGCGGTGATAAGGACAAATCTGCCACGCTATAATTTTCCGCGATGGGCCATAATGAAGGGGAACAGGAAAAAGCGAAATGGCTGAAGCTACGGTACGCAAGATCAACGAGGCGCGAGACACCCTCTATCGGGAAGCCCCGAACAACATCGAGGCCGAGCAGGCCTTGCTGGGTGCTATCCTCGTCAACAATGACGCGTTCTATCGTGTTTCCGACTTCCTGAAGCCAACCCATTTCAACGAACCGCTGCATCGCAAGATTTTCGAAGTCGCTTCCGACATGATTCGCATGGGCAAGATGGCGAATCCGGTGACGCTCAAGACCTTCCTCCCCGCCGATGCAAAAATTGGCGAAATGACGGTCATGCAATACCTTGCGCGCCTCGCTGCAGAAGCCGTGACGGTCATCAATGCGGAAGATTACGGCAGGGCAATTTACGATCTCGCCACGCGCCGTGCGCTGATCACCATCGGCGAGGACATGGTCAACATCGCCTATGATGCGCCGGTCGATGTCGCGCCGCAGGGCCAGATCGAGGATGCAGAACGGCGGCTGTTCGAACTCGCGGAGACCGGCCGCTACGATGGCGGCTTCCAGAGCTTTACCGACGCGGTCAAGACCGCCGTGGACATGGCCAATGCCGCCTTCATGCGTGACGGACATTTGTCCGGCATCTCGACTGGCATACGCGCGCTCGATGCGCGCATGGGCGGCCTGCAGCCATCGGATTTGATCGTTCTGGCCGGGCGCCCCGGCATGGGCAAAACCTCGCTTGCCACGAACATTGCCTTCAACATCGCTGCAGCCTACGAGCCCGAACAGCTGGCGGATGGCACTTTCAAGGCGAAGAATGGCGGCGTTGTCGGGTTCTTCTCCCTCGAAATGTCGTCCGAACAGCTGGCGACGCGTATCATTTCCGAGCAATCGGAAATCAGTTCGTCGAAAATCCGCCGCGGCGAGATCAGCGAAGCCGATTTCGAGAAGCTGGTGGCCTGCTCGCAGCACATGCAGAAAGTGCCCCTCTACATCGACCAGACCGGTGGTATCTCCATCGCCCAGCTTGCGGCGCGTGCGCGCCGCCTGAAGCGCCAGCGCGGCCTCGATGTCCTGGTCATCGACTATATCCAGCTGATGCAGGGGTCCTCCAAGCGCGCCTCGGAAAACCGCGTGCAGGAAATCACAGAAATCACGACTGGCCTGAAAGCGCTCGGCAAGGAACTGAACACGCCGATTATCGCGCTTTCCCAGCTTTCCCGTCAGGTTGAAAGCCGCGAGGACAAGCATCCGCAGCTGTCCGACTTGCGTGAATCGGGTTCGATCGAGCAGGACGCCGACGTGGTGCTTTTCGTCTATCGCGATGAGTATTACATCAAGAACAAGGAACCGAAGGCCGGCACGGAAGAGCATTTCAAATGGCAGGCCGACCTCAACGAAGCCACGGGCAAGGCGGAGGTCATCGTTGCCAAGCAGCGTCACGGCCCGACGGGCACCGTGAGGCTTGCGTTCCAGGCGGAATATACGCGCTTTACCGACCTGGCCGAAGACTCGCATCTGCCAGAACGGTTTGAGTGATCATTTGACTGCCAGGAAACCTCACATCACTACTGCCGGCGCCGATCCCCGGCTTGCGGGCGGGCGGCTCACGATCGATCTCGACGCGCTCGTCGCGAACTGGCGTTTCCTCGCGGAAAAATCCAAGCCATCGAACACAGCCGCCGTGGTCAAGGCCGACGCCTACGGGCTTGGCATCGTGCACGTCGTGCCGGTGTTGTGGCAGGCAGGATGCCGCACGTTCTTTGTCGCGCTGGCTGAGGAGGGTCTGCGCGTCAAGGCCGTTGCGCCAGATGCCCGGGTATTCGTCCTCAATGGCTTCTTTGCCGAAGCATTTCCAATCTACGAAGAGTCCGACCTGATCCCGGTTCTGGGCTCGTTGCATGAACTCGCTCTCTGGAAGAAGCTGAATAAGAGCCGCAAGGAGAAACTGCCTTACGTGCTGCATGTCGACACTGGCATGAACCGTCTCGGCCTCAGCGTCGAAGAAGCTCTGACTTTTGCCGACGACGGGCGAAACCAAAAGCCGGTTCTTCTGATCACGCATCTTGCGACAGGCGATAATCCGGCTCATGCGCTGAACCAACAGCAATTTGAATCATTTCAAAAGCTTCGCACCGCTTTTGCAGGAATTGAATCAAGCATCGCCAATTCGCCCGGCATTTTTCATACGGAGAAGGGCGAATTTGATCTCAGCCGTCCCGGTGTTGCCATGTATGGCGGCGAGCCGCTCTCAGACGCTGCCAATCCGATGCGCGCCGTCGTGACGCTCGAAGCGCGCATCGTTCAAATCCGCACCGGATTGATGGGCGAAACCGTAGGCTATGGTGCTACAACGACGCTCAAACGCGATACGCGCATCGCGATCTGCTCGGTCGGCTATGCGGACGGCTATCTTCGTTCGTCCTCCGGCAGCGGAGTTCCCCTGCGCAATGCGGTTCCGGGCGGCGGCGAAGGCTTTGTGGCAGGCAAGAAAGTGCCGATCATCGGCCGGGTCACAATGGATCTCACCTCGTTCGACATTACCAACCTTGCAGAACGTGCGGTGAAGCCCGGGGATTACATTGAGCTCTTCGGTCCGAACATCGCCCTTGACGATGCTGCTCGTTCCGCGGGGACGATAGGTTACGAATTGCTCACCAGCCTTGGAAACCGGTATCACCGCCGCTACCTCCATACGAAAACAGCTGACTGATGGCCAAGCCGAGAATCCAATTCATCTGCCAGAATTGCGGCGCCGTGCACACACGCTGGGCGGGCAAGTGCGACGAATGCGGCGAGTGGAACACACTCGTCGAGGAGGGCACATCCGGAGGTATCGGCAGCGGGCCGGGCAAATTGTCGGGCCGCAAGGGCCGCGCAGTCGCGCTCACCTCGCTTTCCGGTGAAATTGAGGATGCGCCGCGGATCAAATCGGGGATCGGCGAACTCGACCGCGTTACCGGCGGCGGGTTCGTTCGCGGTTCGGCGATTCTTGTCGGTGGCGACCCAGGTATTGGCAAATCCACGCTGCTTACCCAGGCCGCGGCTGCGCTGGCGCGCCAGGGCCACCGTGTTGTCTATGTTTCCGGCGAAGAGGCGGTGGCGCAGATCAGGCTGCGGGCCCAGCGGCTGCATGCGGCGGATACGGATGTGCTGCTCGCGGCTGAAACCAATGTCGAAGACATCCTGGCGACAATCTCCGATTCGAAACGGCCGGATTTGATCATCATCGATTCGATTCAGACGCTGTGGACCGATGCGGCCGATTCGGCTCCCGGCACGGTGACGCAGGTGCGCGCCGGCGCGCAAGCGATGATCCGCTATGCCAAGCAGACTGGCGCCGCTGTCGTTCTCGTCGGCCATGTGACCAAGGAAGGTCAGATCGCCGGCCCGCGCGTCGTCGAGCACATGGTCGATGCAGTCTTGTATTTCGAGGGCGAAGGCGGCCACCATTACCGCATTCTGCGCACGGTCAAAAACCGTTTCGGACCAACGGACGAGATCGGCGTGTTCGAAATGTCGGATCGGGGATTGCGCGAAGTTGCCAATCCGTCCGAGCTTTTTCTCGGCGAACGCAATGAAAAGTCGCCGGGAGCTGCGGTTTTTGCCGGTATGGAGGGGACGCGACCAATTCTCGTCGAAATCCAGGCACTGGTCGCGCCATCGACCCTCGGCACACCCCGCCGCGCCGTTGTAGGATGGGACGGCAACCGGTTGTCGATGATTCTCGCCGTGCTCGAAGCGCATTGCGGCGTGCGCTTTGGTCAACATGATGTTTACCTGAATGTGGCGGGCGGATATCGCATAACGGAGCCCGCCGCTGACCTTGCGGTTGCATCTGCACTGGTTTCCTCCATTGCCGGTATTGCCCTTCCCGCAGATTGCGTCTATTTCGGCGAAGTCAGTTTGTCTGGCGCGGTTCGCCCGGTGGCGCACGCGGTGCAGAGACTGAAGGAAGCAGATAAGCTTGGGTTCAAGCAGGCTGTTCTTCCCAAGGGAAGCAACGACGTGGCAAAGAACGGCAATGCTCGTCTGACCGAGACGGCTTCGCTGCCGGACCTAGTGGCCCGGATCGCGGCGTCAGGACCCGGGAAGAGACAACGCGAAGACTGACCAGATTGGCCTGTTGGTCAGAATATGGGGATGAAAATAAATGCCGATTACGTTGCTTGACGGAATTCTATTGGGCATCACCCTCGTTTCGGCGGTCCTCGCCATGGTACGCGGCTTCTCCCGTGAAGTGCTTTCGGTTGTGTCCTGGGCAGCTGCGGCAGCCGCTGCCTACCTCTTCTACAAACCAGTCGTACCCTTCCTCACGCCGTATATCAGCAACGACACGATCGCGCAGATTGCCGCGGCGGGTCTGGTCTTCGTCGTTACGCTGATTGTTGTGTCCATCATCACCATGAAGATTGCTGATTTCATCATCGACAGCCGTATCGGTGCGCTGGATCGCACACTCGGTTTCCTTTTTGGTGCAGCACGCGGTGTTCTGCTTGTGGTTGTCGCCATGCTGTTCTTCAATTGGCTGGTCACGGACCGCCAGCCGGAATGGATCGCCCAGGCGAAGTCCAAGCCGATGATCGACTCGCTGGGGGCAAAATTGATCGGGCTATTGCCCGAAGATCCGGAATCGACCATTCTCAACCGGCTGAAACCCGGCACAACTCCGGCTCCGGATGCTGCCCCCGATGGAACGGCTGCACCGGAACCGAAGGAAGATATCCCACCGGAAGGTGCGACAAACCAGTAACTTGGCGTTTGCTTGGTAATGCCCCATATAGTGTGGCATAATGCAACATAGGCACAATTGAATCTGCGGCGAAAGGCTGGCGGTAATGACCGACATTTCTCGTGACGATAATCAATTGATGTCCCTGGATGACGACACACTGCATGAAGAATGCGGTGTGTTTGGCATTTTGGGGCATCCCGACGCCGCGACCCTGACTGCGCTCGGGCTGCATGCCCTGCAGCACCGCGGACAGGAAGCAGCAGGTATCGTCTCCTATGATGGCCGCCAGTTCTGTTCGGAACGCCGAATGGGCCTGGTCGGTGACCACTACACCAACCCGGTCACCCTCGCCCAGTTGCCCGGCGACCGGGCAATCGGCCACGTGCGCTATTCGACCACCGGCGATACCATCCTGCGCAATGTACAGCCGCTATTGGCCGAGCTTGAAGTTGGCGGAATCGCCATTGCCCATAACGGCAACTTCACCAACGGCCTGACGCTGCGCCGCCAGCTCATTGCCGATGGCGCTATCTGCCAGTCCAATTCCGATACGGAAGTTGTGCTGCATCTCATCGCCCGCTCGCGCAGCGCTTCATCCAGCGACCGTTTCATCGACGCGATCCGCCAGATGGAAGGCGGCTATGCGATGCTTGCCCTCACCCGCACCAAGCTGATTGCAGCGCGCGATCCGATCGGCATCCGCCCGCTGGTCATGGGTGACCTCGATGGCAAGCCGATCTTTGCTTCAGAAACCTGTGCACTCGACATTATTGGCGCAAAATTTGTCCGCGACATTGAAAATGGCGAAGTGGTGGTTTGCGAAATCCAGCCGGATGGCTCGATCAGTATCGAAACCTACAAGCCGCAACATCCGAAACAGGAACGCCTTTGCCTGTTCGAATACGTCTATTTCGCGCGTCCGGATTCGGTCGTCGGCGGCCGCAACGTTTACAACGCTCGCAAGAATATGGGCATCAATCTTGCCAAGGAAGCACCGCTTGAGGCCGATGTGGTCGTTCCGGTACCCGACGGCGGCACGCCTGCAGCCATCGGTTTTGCCCAGCAAAGCGGCATCCCCTTTGAACTCGGTATCATCCGCAACCATTACGTCGGACGCACCTTCATCGAGCCGACCCAGTCGATCAGAGCATTTGGCGTGAAGCTGAAGCATTCGGCCAATCGCGCCGTGATCGAAGGCAAGCGCGTTGTCCTGGTGGACGACTCCATCGTGCGCGGCACGACTTCCGTCAAGATCGTGCAGATGATCCGCGATGCCGGTGCGCGCGAAGTGCATATCCGCGTCGCCAGCCCGATGATCTTCCATCCGGACTTCTATGGCATCGATACGCCGGATGCGGACAAGCTGCTCGCCAACCAATATGCGAGCCTTGCTGCGATGTGCGATTATATCGGCGCGGATTCGCTGGCATTCCTGTCGATCGACGGGTTGTACAAGGCTGTCAGCGGTAACCCACGCGATCCGCGCGCGCCATTGTTCACCGATCACTATTTCACTGGCGATTATCCGACGCGGCTTCTCGACAAAGACGGTCCCAGCAACGTCCACAAGCTTTCGCTTCTCGCAAACAACGGTTGAGTTTTTTTCACGATGATTTCTGACGGCAGTTTTCGGCTGGACGGCAAGCTTGCGCTTGTCACCGGCGCATCCCGTGGCATTGGCTATTCCCTTTCCAAAGAACTCGCCGGCCGTGGTGCCCATGTGATTGCCGTTGCCCGCACGGTCGGCGGACTTGAAGAACTCGACGACGAAATCACGGCGGCAGGCGGATCAGCCACGCTGGTCCCGCTCGATCTGACCGATATGCCAGCCATCGACCGGCTTGGCGGCTCGATCCACGAACGCTGGGGCAAGCTGGACGTCATGGTTGCCAATGCCGCTGTACTCGGCACCATTTCACCGATTGGCCATGTCGAGGCAAAGGTCTTCGACAAGCTGATGGCGATCAATGTTTCCAGCGTCTGGCGCCTGATCCGGACCACCGACCCGCTTTTGAAGCTTTCTGACAGCGGTCGTGCAATCCTGCTGTCGTCGAGTGTTGCACACACGGCACGCGCTTACTGGGGCCCCTATGCGGCATCCAAGGCAGCGGTCGAGGTCATGGCCCGCACTTGGGCCGAAGAATCGCGTCAGACCCACCTGCGGGTCAACTCGGTCAATCCCGGCGCCACCCGCACTGCCATGCGGGCGCAGGCCATGCCCGGCGAAGATCCAGAAACGCTGCCAACACCGGCCGAGGTTGCCGCCAAGATCGCTCTCCTGTGCGATCCTGCGCTGGACGCAACCGGCAAGCTTTACGATGTGCGCGCCGGCAAATTTTTGAGCTATAACGACCCGAGCTAGTACCGTCGTGAGGGGATTGTCAAACTCATTGCAGAATCCCCTCTCTTGGATTTTCCAAGGATTTAGCAAGGGCTAAATCCAAGAAAATCCTTTCTCCCCCACTAGGGGGGAGATTAGCGCTGCGCCATGCCTTCGGACTCATGCCGGTGACGCGCAGGAACTCGCGATTGAAGTTGGATTTCGTCTGAAAACCCGCGTCGAACATGATCCGGGTGATTGGTTCGTCCGTGTCGGCCAGAAGGCGGCAAGCCTCCCTCACCCTGAAATCATTGACATACTGCGAGACGCTCATCGCTTTGACGCGATTGATAGCGGTCGAGACCTGCCGGATTGACAGACCCATTTTCCGGGCGAGCCGGTTCAGGTTGAGATCGGCATCGCGGTAGAGCGTGCGGGATTGCATCAATGTATCGAGCGAGGCAGCAATTTGCGCGTCCTCTTCGCTGGCAACAATCACCGAGGTGGCCTCTGCACCCTCTTCCGCTGCCTCTGATGGTGGCTGGCTGGTCCCCGCGACCGTCGCGGCAGTTCCCAAGATGAACAAGGCCAAAACATTGCCAAAGGCCACGATGCCCCCCGAATAGACGCCGCCGGTTTCGGCAAAATCGAGGCTGATGACAATATCGATCAAGCCCGAAGCCAATATGGAGAAGGCCGTGACCTGCAAGGCCCGGTAGGTGCTGATGACCCCATCAAGCCTCGATGAACCGAGCGCATTCGGTCCCGCCCATGCCAGCCATGTGAGCGCGATACCATAGCCGAGGAATATCAGAATGAGGGCAAGGGAAATCGGTGCGGGCCAGAAAGCGACGAACCCCACGATCAGCAGCGCCGGAAGTGCGTGCAACAACAGCAACGGCCGTTTCAGGGGTGACCGCCCCTCTCTCAGTCCTTCGAAACTCAACCAGGCGAGCGAGGGAATGATTGCGGCAAGAACCGCCTGAATCGGCAGTATCTGTAGGACGCCATAGCCCCATCGCACGCCGATCACCACAGATTGCAGCACATAGACTGCGATCAGGGCCGTAAAGAACGGATTTGGCGCATTGCCGTCATTCCGCCTGATCATCTGGACCAGCAGGATGAGGAGCAGGAAAGCAACGACAAAGGGCAATGGGACAAAGAGCATGGGCAACAACCATTGAAACTATGGACGCCACTATGTCCTGAATCGCGTTCGCGGACGACCTGAAATGCGATCGAGGTCGAAATTGCCGAAGAAAACGAGCCCCGTGGTTCCAGCGCCAATCAAGGCGGCAAGCCATGGGAATACATCATGCTCAACCTGTACGTTTCAATATTACTGCTTTTCCAAACCCTGACGCCGACCGCGGCAAGCGCTGAAGCATTCAAAGCCCCGCTCGATATCGCGCAGGTCAAAAAGGTCAGCATCACCGGCGAAGCGAGCAGTGTCGAATTCACCACCACAGACACCCTGCCCTGGTCAGTGGCCATGACCAGCATTCGATCCGGCTGGTTTTCAAACTGGACTTCGAGCTGGTTCTCCAACGCGTGCGAAACGGCCTCGACAATGGTGGTGAAGGATCAGGTTCTGCTCATCCATGTCGTCAACGCACCGCTGCTCAGCCTTTCCGATTGCGAGGTGCGCATCCGCGCCAACGTGCCGAAGAACAGCGATGTCAGCATTGAGCAGCACGCGCTCTATGCCCGCCTCTCCGGCGATTATCGTGGCATCCGCATCGATGGCAATGCGGCGGACTTTGCATTGGATGGATATGCCTCGAGCCTTGATGTTATGGGCGATGCGGTCAGAGCCGATATACGCTTCGAGCGGACGAACAACAACGAGACGATCCGGCTCAATTCGCATGCGCTCGATGCATCCCTCAGCTTCGGCAAGGATGCAGTGATCAGCTATGCCGTGAACGCCAAGGCATCCTTCATCGACAGCAAACTCGCGAATACGCCCGGCGCAAAGCCATCGATCGACATCAAGAGCGAATTTGTCCGCGCGACGATCCGGTAAGGCACGCGATCTATTTTTCTCACCCCATGCCAAACAAGGAATTATTTCGATGAAAGTACTCAAACTCTCCGCTCTTCTTGCGTTTCTTACCTTGAGTATTCTGCCCTCTTGGTCTGCTGGACTACAGCTTGTCGACGTACCCCAAGACAGCCATGGACCCGCAATCGACGGCGTTGTCTGGTACCCATGTGCCGCTACACCAATTGAAATAAAAATTGCCTCATTTGATATGATGGCCGTACGAGACTGCCCGATAATCGGGACCAAACATCCGCTTGTGGTTATCTCGCATGGTGCGGGTGGTACCTTCGGTAATTACCATGCACTTGCCGAAATGCTAGCTGATAAAGGTTTCATCGTTGCCGCCATCAATCACCCTTTGGACAGTGGCCAATCCAAGGTGAGAAACCCCGGCGATATCGCCTCCATGGTGCAGCGGCCGATGGATATATCCCGATTAATTGATTTCATGTTCTATAATTGGCCGGACCGAGCAAGAATTGACGCAGCACACCTTGGTTTTATCGGTTTCTCCAGAGGCGCTTTCACTGGGCTTGGATTGATTGGCGCTGATCCCGATTGGAATTTTCTACTCGACAATTGCCCTGTTTATCCCGGAAACCGTTTTTGCGAACAGATCCGGTCCGGTCCAATCGCTCCCATGTCTCACGATGCAAGAATCAAGGCCGCTGTCATTGCTGACTCACCCGGCGGGCCGCTTTTCACCCGCGAAGGATTGAGCAATGTATCAGTGCCGGTGCAGTATTGGGCATCGGAGCGCGGCGGCGACGGCGTATCGCCCGAAGATGCAGCAATGATTGTACAAAACCTTCCCGTTAAGGCGGATTTTCGGGTTGTCCCCAATTCCGGCCATTTCGATTTCCTTCCCCCGTGCACCCTGGAATTTGCAAAACGTACCGCCGAGGATGAACCTGAACTCTGTACTGATAAAACGGGCTTTGACCGGGCCGCTTTTCACAAACAGTTCAATGCAGATATCCTGACCTTCTTCCGCAAACATCTGGTCGAAGCTAACCAGTGAATGGATCGGTTCCGGGCTCACGAGACGGCTTCGGAACCATCCTTTTCGGCGCTGGCGAGAGCAGCGCTTGCATCCGCCGCCTCGAAGCGCTTCCATGCCCTTGCGCTGAAGGGCAGTGTGGTGAAGAAGGCGATGGTCGTGAGCGTCAGCGTCTGCCACGTATAGCTCATCAGGAACGCTACATAGACGACGATGAACAGGAAGGTCGGCATGACCCAGTCGGAACGCAGCTTGGTGCCCGCAGCCTTGCCGCTGTAAACCGGCAGACGGCTGATCATCAGGATAGCCACGCCAACCGTATAGGCGGCGGCGGCAAAAGCCAGCGTCCTTGTCGGAGCAAGACCGAGAAAGCCGAGATAGACCGGCAGCATGACCAGCATGGCCCCTGCGGGAGCCGGAACGCCGGTGAAGAAATTGTTCTGCCACAACGGCTTGTCCACCACATCCAGCATGACGTTGAAGCGTGCGAGACGCAGGCAGCAGGCGATGCAATACAGCAGCGCGGCGATCCAGCCGAAGGAGCGCGCCTGATCGAGCATATAGGCATAGAGCACGAGCGCGGGAGCAACACCGAAATTGACGATGTCCGCAAGCGAGTCCATCTGGGCACCGAACTTGGTCGATCCCTTCATCATGCGAGCGATACGACCGTCGATACCATCGAGAAACGCCGCCAACAGCACCATGGAGACGGCCAGCTCAAAGCGGTTCTCGAAAGCGAGCCGGATACCGGTCAGCCCGGCGCAGATCGCCAGAACGGTAATCACATTGGGAGCAAGATAGCGCATGGGTATGCGAGAGCTTGTCAGCCCCCGTACCTGCGGTTTCTCATCAAAGAGTGGATCGGCTTCTTGCTCGCTCATTCGGGATGCCTCAATTGATGCGGACGAGCGGAGCGCTGGCTGCACCGCCGAATTCCGCAATCACGGATTCGCCGCCGACAGCGATCTGGCCGATCGCAACGCGCGGGGTGAAACCTTCCGGCAGGTAGACATCGACGCGCGAGCCAAAACGGATCAGTCCAAAACGCTCGCCAATCGAAATCGCATTGTTCTCGTCTGCCCAGCAAACGATGCGGCGCGCAACGAGGCCGGCGATCTGGACCACCGCAACGTCGCCGTTCGGGCTTTCGATCAGGAGGCTGTTACGCTCGTTTTCGGCACTCGCCTTGTCGAGCTCAGCATTCAGGAACTTGCCTGGCTTGTGCACGATCGTTGTTATGCGGCCACGCACCGGCGCGCGATTGATGTGGCAGGAGAAGACATTCATGAACACCGAGATACGGGTCATTTCCTTGTCGCCAAGCCCGAGCTCACGCGGCGGTACAGCGGGGCCGACTGCCGATACAATGCCGTCGGCCGGGCTGATGACCAGCTTGTCGTCGATAGGTGTTACGCGTTGCGGATCACGGTAGAAATAGATGCACCAGGCGGTGAGGATAAGGCCGATCCAGAACAGCGGTTCCCAGAAATAACCCACGATGATGGTGGCTCCGGCAAAGGCAGCGATGAACGGATAACCTTCCCGATGAATCGGCACCAGGGTGTTGCGGATGGAATCGACAAGGCTCATTCGTGGGTTCCTGATTGGCCAGCATCTCATGTTCCATGAAACGGCAAGCGTTCCAATGGAATTCGCGCGTTACTTATCGGAGATTTGAAGCTTGAGCAAACTCTTCACCCGAACGGCTCCGCATCGTCAGCAAGTTTCTTTCAATAATGAATTAGATTTATGCCGGCAGTGCAGGTTTGCCACGCAGGACGATGCCGAGATCGTCCTCTTCCCGAACCTTGCGCAGCCGCTCCTCGGCCTCGGTTGCTTCGCGCTGGCGATTCCACATGGAAGCGTAAAGACCGTTCTTTGTCAGAAGCATCAAATGCGTGCCCCGCTCGGCAATCACACCGTCCTTCAGGACAATGATCTCGTCGGCACCAATGATTGTGGACAAGCGATGGGCGATAACCAGCGTCGTGCGGTTACGGCTGACAACATCAAGCGCCGACTGGATTTCATGCTCGGTCGCGCTGTCCAGCGCAGATGTCGCCTCATCCAGGATCAGAATCGGCGGGGCTTTCAGAATGGTTCTGGCAATCGCCACACGTTGCTTCTCGCCACCGGACAATTTGAGGCCGCGTTCGCCGACCATCGCATTATAGCCCTCAGGCAGGCTTTCGATGAACGGGCCAATCTGCGCCAATTCTGCAGCGTTGCGCATTTCGGCTTCTGTGGCGCTGATGCGGCCGTAGCGGATATTATAGGCGATCGTGTCGTTGAACAGGACTGTATCCTGCGGCACCATGCCGATGGCCGACCGCAAGCTTTCTTGCGTCACATCGCGAATATCCTGTCCATCGATGCTGATTGATCCGCTCTGGATGTCATAGAAGCGGAACAGCAGGCGCGACAGGGTGGACTTCCCCGCACCGGAGGGCCCGACAATGGCAACGGTCTTGCCCGCAGGCACATCGAAGCTGACGCCCTTCAGGATCGGACGCTTCGGATCATAGGCGAACTCGACATTGTCGAAATGCACAGAACCGCGATCGATCGAGAGCGGCTTGGCATGCGGTTTGTCCATCACTTCCTGCGGGACGTCGAGAAGGTCGAACATCTGCTCGATATCGGTCAGGCCCTGGCGCACTTCGCGGTAAATGAAACCAATGAAATTGAGCGGAATGGACAGTTGCATCAGCATGGCGTTGATAAAGACGAAGTCGCCAAGGGTCTGCGTTCCGGCCAAGACTTCCCTGCCCGACATGATCATCATGACGGCCATGCCGGCGCCAAAAATGACTGCCTGACCAAAGTTGAGCCAGCCAAGCGAGGTCCAGATGCGTGTTGCGGAAACTTCATAACGCGCCATCGCCGCATCGAAGCGGCTCGCTTCCATCGCCTCATTGCCAAAATATTTGACGGTCTCGAAGTTCAGGAGCGAGTCTATCGCCTTGGAATTGGCGTCCGTGTCGGAGGCATTCATGTCGCGGCGGATATTGATGCGCCAATCGCTGGCGCGAACTGTAAACCAGGTATAGAGCCAGACTGTCGCAACCACCACGGCGAGATAGGACAGGCCATAGGTAACGGCGAAAATGACGGCGGTCATCAGGAACTCGATGATCGTCGGCGCCGTGTTCAGGATGGTAAACCGGACAATCGTTTCAATGCCCTTCGTGCCGCGCTCAATGATACGGGAGAGCCCGCCGGTACGCCGCTCCACATGGAAGCGCAGCGACAGATCGTGCATATGCACGAAAGTTCTGTAGGCGAGTTTTCGCACGGCGTATTGGCCGACGCTGGCAAAAAGCGCATCGCGAAGCTGGTTAAGTCCCGCCTGGACGACACGAGCCAGATTATAGGCAGCCACCAGCATCAGCGGCCCGATCAGCAGAACGGGCACGAGTTCCGAGCCCTCGAATTTTCCATTCAGCGCGTCCGTTGCCCATTTGAAGAAATACGGAACGAGGATCAGGACGACTTTAGAGACGATCAGGAAGACGGTTGCCCAGACAACGCGCATCCGCAGGTCGGGACGTTCCGTTGGCCACATATAGGGCCAGAGATTGCGAATTGTCTGGAGCGTTTTTCCAGACTCGGCTGAGACAGTTTTATTGGCCACTGTTAATCCTTGAGGCTGGCTTCGGGCTGCGGCAGCGCCGCTTCCTGAACAATTGTAGCTGGCGGACAGCAAAGATTGGCCAAGTCGCCCACTAGCGATGCGACATCGGCAAAGGCTTCCGGATTGATGCTGTAATGCGAGCTCTGGCCCGACGGCCGGTACAGAACAAGACCCGCGTCGACAAGTATCTTCAGATGTTGCGACACGGTCGATTGCGCCAGATCGAGCTGCGCGACAATGTCCTTGCAGCAGGACGCATCAAAGCAAGCAAGCTGGCGGACAATGCGTAACCGCGCTGGATGGGCCAGCGCGGCAAGGACACGCGCCATTTCTGCGTCTGTTACAGATGGGTCAGATCGATTGCTGCACTTCATCGTTCATCGGCGATAAACGATATAATTTTCCAGTGCAAGCAGAAAACGCAAACGGCTTTTCTGCAAAGCGAATGTTTGCTGCTCGATTTTGCTATTGAGCCGCCGGCTTGTCCTTCTCCGGCAAGGCGAAAACCTGTCCTGGGTAAATCATATCCGGATTGCGGATCTGTTCCTTGTTGGCCAGGTAGATCGTCGTATAACGCATTCCCTCGCCATAGGTGCGCCGGGAAATCCGCCAGAGATTGTCGCCGCGGCGGATGATCACCGAGCCATCAACACTCTTGAGCGGCGCTTCGGGACTGGCCGATTGCGGCGCCTGTGCATCCGTTTGCGGCGCAACTGCCCCTGTCGCGGTCTGCGTACCGTCGACCGAAGGCGCCGGGGTTGCAGATGCCACCGCCGATACGCGCTCGCCGGCTTCGCGTTTGAACGGAACCGCTGCCCGGGCGGCGACGGTCACGCCGTCTTTGCCGATCATATCAGCCCGGACAATATAGTCGCCAACGGCCAGTTCGCGGACCGTCTGTACAAGGAAACGGCCGTCGGGCGTTGTCTTCGTGATACCGAGCAAATCGTCATTGGCATAGACCTTGACTGTCGAGCCTGCCTCGGCTGTCCCGGCAATGAATAACTTGTTGCCCTCGATTTCCACAGCCTCAACCGCAATACGCGCCTTTTCAGCGGGTGCGACCGCGGGTTTGTCACCCTTTGGAGCAGCGGCCATCGCCGTCTCGGCCGGCGCTGTGGCTGGAGGTTCGATTGCTTGCGGCTTGGTAATCATACGGCTTGGCTGCCCGGATTGCTCCACAAGGGCCAATACCTGGCCAGTCTTTGTCTCGGGAATTGATACGATCGCCGTTTCAAGCGATGTCATGGCGGTGCCATCAGGCGTCGTTGAACGCAACACAAGCTGATAGTCGCCGGGCTTTAGCGGATCGTCCAGCACGATGACGAAGTCGCCGGCCTCTGATGATTTTGTCGAGCCGATCACATTGGAGCGGGAAAGAAGATCGACCGTTGCATTCTTGCCGGCTTTGCCAGCGATGACTATTGCGCCGGAGGGTTCAACACGCAAAACGTCAAAGGTAGGGGCGCCGGGTTGGACCTCTGCCGCCTCACCTTGGGGCTCGGCCGTTGCCGGAGCAGTCTGCGCGGGAGCAGTTTGCGCTGCTGGAGCGCTCGCGTCTGGTGCGGGCGTCGTCGGAGAAATTGCCGCCTGCTGCTGAGGAGCAGGTTCGGCAGGCGGTGTCTGCGCAGTTCCGCTTACTGGCGCGACCGGTTTGTCCAGAGTTGGCTTACCTGGAAGATATCCCATATAGGCAGCAGCGAGGCCCACAGCAACGACAGCACCAAACCCCAAAACCGCAAATTTATTGTTGATCATTGTTCCCCGATCCTCTTGTTCTTTTTGCTCTAGCGCCTTTTGTCCTACGCTACAAGAAAACCCTTTAGATTCAGCCCTATTCTTTAGACTTACTAACGGAAAGCTGCGACCTGAACATTTTGTCGCCTTTGTATCGGGCTTGACGTTTTGCGATGCACAAGGCACCACTCATCGAATGAGCCAGATTCGATCCATTTGTGTCTATTGCGGTTCCTCACCGGGCCGCGATCCGGTTTACAAGCAAAGCGGCAGGCTGCTCGGCAAGTCTATCGCTGAGCACAAGCTTGAGCTTGTCTATGGCGGCGGCACCAAGGGCATTATGGGCGCGGTCGCAGACGGCGTCATGTCTGCGGGCGGCAAGGTCACCGGAATTATCCCGAAATTCCTGATGAACAAGGAAGCCACGGAACACGCGCTTGGCCAGCTTACCGAGCTGATTGTCACCGAAGACATGCACGAGCGCAAGCATAAGATGTTCGAGCGTTCAGATGCTTTCGTCACCTTGCCCGGTGGTATCGGTACTGTCGAAGAAATCGTCGAGATCATGACCTGGGCGCAGCTTGGACGTCACAGGAAGCCGATGGTTTTCGCCAACATCAACGGTTTTTGGAATCCCATGCTGGCGCTGATCGATCACATGAAGGCGGAAGGTTTCGTGCATACGTCACATTTGGTCAATCCGATTGTGGTAGACGGGCCGGAAGACATTGTGCCAGCGATCCTGAACGCCGCATCAAGGGGCGATCGGGAAGGCAACGAAGCGATTATCGAGCGGCTATAGAGACAAAAAGGGATCTCATGGTGGACACTTTACCCTCCGATCCCTTATCCAGCATCAAGAAGCTCCACAATGATGATTTCGTCATAACTCATGGTTTTGACGCAGACGGCACGCTTCTGCAGCAGGCCGCAACCCCTTCGAACACTGTCTGGACATGGAAGAGTTATGCTCTCGCCGATGCGCGGGCACGGCGCTCCCTTGAGACAGACGAGAGTTTGCCAGAGATGGTCCGCGAGGCATTTCTCTCGTCAGGCGATCAATACCAGATCAGCTTTGAAGATGGCTGGCTCTTTGGTGAATTGCCCGATTTGCAGCATGAGCATTATGGCGACCCGCGCGAACTCGGCTATTTCCGTTTTGCCTTCAACGACAGGCTTTTCATTAGCGGCCGCCGCCATCCTCTCCAGTCCGTCGATGATGTGCGTCAGTCCATCGGTCGCGGTAAGGTCAAGCCGGCAACACCCATCGCCCTGTTCAACGCGATCTTCCGCCGCTTTCTCGAGCTTCTGAAGGCGGAAATCGCCAAGCTTTCCGAAACGCTCGATTCAATCGAGGATCACATCGTTGGCGAGAGTTGGCAGGGCGAACGCGAACGGCTTGTGCCGGTCAGGCGCCAGATCGTTGTCTTTCACCGCTATCTGACGGCGGCGACAAGTCTGTTCCGGCATATCGATCATGCGGATCGCCGGGCCCTTCCCGAGGATCTGGACGATCTGATCGAAGGGCTATCACGCCGCGCAGAGACGCTGCATGCTGAAGGCGACCAGTTGCAACAGCGTGCGCGGTTGCTGCAGGATGAACTCATGGCGAAGTTGACCGACCAGTCGAACCAGTTCCTCTATGTCCTGTCAGTGATGACCGCGGTGCTTTTGCCAAGTACCGTTATCAGTGGTCTTTTCGGGATGAACACCGGAGGTCTGCCGCTGGCAAGCAGCGAGCACGGATTCTGGATTGTCGCCCTCGTGGCGCTGGCGATTTCCGCAATGGTGTATCTTCTGGTTCGAAAGATCGGCGGATCGCGGAATTAGGCTGTTGCAGCCAGTCGTACCTTGCGTGCGTCGTGCAGCATGGACCAGGTATAGATCGCGAGGGCAGACCAGATCAGGGCGAAAGCAATGAACTGGATGTGCGAGAATGGCTCACCGAAAATAAAGATTGCGCTCAAGAAAACGATCGTCGGCGCGATATACTGCATCAAACCAATCGTTGTGTAGCGCAGGAGCTTTGCGCCAAAAGCATAGAGAATGAGCGGCACGGCCGTTGCCGGTCCTGCGAACAACAGAAGACCGATGTCATGCGCATTGCCATTGAAGAAATGGCTCGTGCCCTGCGATACCGTCCAGAATATGAAGCCGAGCGACGGGATCGACAGGAGCAGAACCTCCAGCATGAAGCCCTGTGTAGGACCTATCGGCAAAGTCTTGCGGAAGAAACCGTAAAAACCGAAGCTGAAGGCGAGCACCAGCGAAATCCACGGCAGACCGCCGGAATACACCGTCAGCAGGATGACAGCGCAGGCTGCCAGCGCAACCGCCACCATCTGTGGTTTTGACAGGCGTTCGCCCAGAAAAATGCCGCCAAGAACGACATTCACCAGCGGGTTGATATAATAGCCGAGTGCCGTATCGATCGCATGGCCGCTGCCAATTGCCCAAACATAGGTTCCCCAGTTAAGGGTGATGAGCGAGGCCGTCAGCGTCGCCATTGCGAGCATGCGCGGGGTGGTCAGCGCGATTTTCAGGTCGCCGAACAGGCCAAGCCACCAGAGTAGTGCACCGGCAATCGGAACGGACCAGATGATACGATGGGCGACCACTTCCATTGCCGGCATATGGGCAACGGATTTCAGGTAAAACGGCAGAATGCCCCACAGCAGATAGGCTGCGAGCGCGAAAATGAAGCCCTTCTTTCCATCCGACATGCCAGCGGTAGTTTCGTGTGTCACAAGTGTCGCGCTTACAGCTGGACTATGGTTGATCTGCTCGGTCATGACGCGAAGTCGTATTCTTCGCGTCCCCTGACGTCCATTGAATTCGGCTGATCAATCCATCAAGACAGTTGATGTTTTTTTCGTCATTCCGGGCATTATTTGTGCAGTTACCAGAGAGAATATCGCTATTCCGCAGCGATTTTGCCCGCCAAGTCGCGATTTTTCATCAGTTTATAGACAATCGAGTCCATCAGTGCCTGGAAGGACGCATCGATGATATTGTCGGAGACACCCACCGTCCACCAGCGCACATTGCTGGAATCGGTCGACTCGATGAGGACGCGCGTGATGGCTTCCGTGCCGCCATTGAGGATGCGCACCTTGAAATCCGCCAATACCAAATCGTCGATCTCGTGCTGATAGCGGCCCATATCCTTGCGCAGCGCAAGATCGAGTGCATTGACCGGACCATGTCCCTCGGCGACAGACATGCGCGTCTCGCCATCGACTTCCACACGGACCACCGCCTCCGAGACAGTCTTGATATTGCCATTGGCATCGAAGCGCCGTTCGACCATGCAACGGAAGGATTCGACCTTGAAGAACTCCGGCACGGTGCCCAGCGTGCGCCGCGCCAGAAGTTCGAAGCTCGCATCGGCGCCCTCATAGGCATAGCCTTCGGCCTCGTGTTCCTTGACCAGCGCAATCAGCGTGTCGAGGCGCGGGTCTGACTTGGCTACAGGTATGCCGCGGCGCTCCAGCTCATTGATGAAATTGGATTTGCCGCCCTGGTCGGAGACCATCACCTTGCGGCGATTGCCAACGGTTTCCGGCGGCACATGTTCATAGGTCGCCGGTTCCTTGACCAGAGCCGACGCATGAATGCCGGCCTTGGTGGCAAAGGCGGAGCTGCCGACGAACGCGCCTTGCGAATTGGGAGCCCGGTTGAGCAACTCGTCAAAGCTGCGCGAGAGGCGGGTAAGCCCCTGCAATTTCTCCAGGCTGATGCCGGTTTCGAAGCGATCCACCCAGGCAGGCTTCAGCATCAGCGTCGGGATGATCGTCACCAGATTGGCATTGCCGCAGCGCTCGCCGATGCCATTCAGCGTGCCCTGTACGTGGCGAACGCCGGCATCGATCGCGGCTAGCGAATTGGCAACCGCCTGCTCCGTATCATTATGGGCATGAATGCCGAGATGATCGCCGGGAATGAACTTGGTTACCGTGCGGACGATTTCTGCCACTTCCGCTGGCTGCGTGCCGCCATTGGTGTCGCAGAGAACGACCCAGCGGGCTCCGGCGTTGTAGGCAGTTTTCGCACAGGCAAGCGCATAATCCGCATTGGCCTTGTAGCCATCGAAGAAGTGCTCGCAATCGACAATGGCTTCCTTGCCCGCTTCGACAGCAGCTCTGACGGAAGCATCTATGGATTCGAGGTTTTCCTCATTGGTACATCCGAGCGCCACACGGACGTGGTAGTCCCAGCTCTTGCCGACGAAACACACCGTATCGGCCGCCGAGCGAATGAGTGCGCCGAGGCCTGGATCATTGGCAGCAGATACGCCTGCGCGCTTGGTCATGCCGAAAGCCGCAAATTTCGCGCGTTTCGTACGTTTCTCAGCAAAAAATGCGGTGTCGGTGGGGTTGGCACCAGGGTAGCCGCCCTCGACATAGTCGAAACCGAACTCGTCCAGCAAATCGGCAATGACCTTTTTGTCCTCGACCGAAAAGTCGATGCCCGGCGTCTGCTGGCCATCACGCAATGTCGTGTCGAAGAGATAGATCCGTTCCTTGGTCACTTGTCCGCCTCCCCTTGCGGCCCCGATGGCGGCCATTGATCCGTGTCGTGGTCGGGGTGCTGATAGGATATCATTGTTTTCAGGAATTCTGCCGATTCCGGGTCTCCCTCGGAAGTATATCCCGGTAGTGTCGACAAACCATCGACATAAGGCAGCTTGCCTTCGAGGCCCCATTGAATGGTCGGGGCTAGTTCCTCCGGATGATCAAAAGCAGCAATCGCAAGCGCCATGCCGTCGGGCGCCTCATAAGTCAGCGGGGTTCCGCAGTTCGCGCAGAAGCCGCGCTTGACGTGGTTGGAGGATTGAAACCGCCTGGGCTCGCCCCTGGTCCATTGAAAATCTGTGCCGCGAACCGATGTCAACGGCGCAAAAAAGTTGCCGAATGCTTTCTGGCACATGCGGCAATGGCAGATCGATGCATCACCGAGCTTGCCTTCGACGCGAAAACGGATCGCACCGCACTGACACCCGCCGGTATAGATCGGCTTGTTGTCGAGACTCATGATGGATGTCCCTTTCGGATCTGATCAACTGTCGCAACTATGTGCTGGCATGCCCCTTCGATATCACGCAGCACATCATCGTTCCAAAATCGCAAGACGTTCCAGCCGTCGCGTTCCAAGCGCTGGGTTCTCTCTTGGTCGTATATCAAATTATGATCATCAGCATGCTGGGATCCGTCTAGCTCGATAATTAGACGGACCGAGGGACATGCAAAATCGACTATATATCCAGCAATCGGCATTTGGCGCTTGAATGACAGCCCCATCAGGCGATGCGCGCGAAGCGAATTCCAAAGTTTCAACTCTGCATCTGTCAATGCGTGACGCATAGATTTGGCATTTTTGCGTATTCTTGAAGGAACAGGCGTATGAGACGGCATGTTCATTCACCCCCCTCTGTCCTGCCGGACATCTCCCCCACAAGGGGGGAGATCGGCTTGCACCAATATTGATGCCAATCTCCAACGTTGGAAATTGGCGAAAGCACCTATGCCATCTGATCTCCCCCCTTGTGGGGGAGATGTCCGGCAGGACAGAGGGGGGTGAGAAGCACAAACATTCATCGCCTCACCTCCCAGGTCGTGATGCGTTCGCCCGTTGCCGGATCCTTGCCGTCCTTCAGCTGAATACCTTTCTCCAGCAGTTCATCGCGGATGCGGTCGGCTTCAGTGAAGCTCTTGGCTGCGAGCAAGGAAAGGCGATTACGGATCTTGACTTCGATTTCATTCTCAAGCTCTGTCGAAATTGCTTCCGCACTCAGGTCAATACCCAGCAATCCAAACACTGCACGATAGTCCGCTGGATCGAGGACGCGTGACTTCCTGATCGATGCCAGCCAGTTGATCAGGCTTGGTGTTGCCAGATCGTCTGACAGGATGTCAATCGCCTCATCCGGAATCACACCGACGCCGGCATCGCCCACATATTCGCGGGCTTTAGCGAGGATGTTTTCCGCCTCTTCCAGCTTCCGCACGCTGAAGTCGATCGGCTCGCGATAGTTGGTCATCAACATCGCAAGGCGCAGCACCTCGCCCTGCCATTTCCGGTCGCCAAATACCGTCGTCTCGAGCAATTCGTGGATCGTCACGAAATTGCCGACGCTCTTTGCCATTTTCTGACCTTCGACCTGAAGAAAACCGTTATGCATCCAGACATTGGCCATGCGGTCCGTGCCAAGCGCGCAGCAAGACTGGGCTATCTCATTCTCATGGTGCGGAAAGACCAGATCGATACCGCCGGCATGGATGTCGAAGATATTCTTCATCGGATCATCGCATTGCAGACCGCCGCCGAACGGCTCCAGCAGTTTGGCCATCGCCATGGCCGAGCACTCGATATGCCAACCCGGGCGCCCAAGACCATCGATGCCGGCGGGCGAAGGCCAGCCCGGCTCATCCTGCTTGGACGGCTTCCACAAGACGAAATCCATCTCGTCGCGCTTGTAAGAGGCAACATCAACACGTGCGCCCGCCAGCATATCGTCAAATGAACGGCGGGCGAGCAGACCGTAACGCGGCCCCTTGGCAGCATTCATTGCCGAGGGCGAGAACAGCACATGCCTATCGGCCACATAGGCAACACCGCGCTCGACGAGACGGTCGATCATTGCGACCATTTCGGCGATGTATTCCGTTGCACGCGGCTGGTCCGATGGCTGCAGATTGCCGAGTGCGGCAACATCGGTCTGGAATTGCCGGTTGGTGGTCTCGGTGACTTTTCGGATAGCCTCGTTCAACGGCAGATCCGGATAATCACGGGCAGCCCGCGCATTGATCTTGTCATCGATGTCGGTGATGTTGCGCACATAGGTGACCTGGTTTGTCCCATAGATATGGCGCAACAGACGGAACAGCACGTCGAAGACGATCACTGGCCGGGCATTGCCGATATGGGCGTAATCATAGACCGTCGGGCCGCAGACATACATGCGCACGTTTTCCGGATCGATCGGCTCGAAGATTTCCTTCGTGCGGGTGAGCGTGTTGTAAAGGCTCAGTTGTTGCGGCATGGCGGTTGTCTCAAACTCGGGTTCAGATATTCAGATTCATACCAACGCGCTGGTCTGCTGACCGGAGTGTTTCGCATCTTTGTACTTGAATTTTGAGACGAAAACGGCCGGGCCAGCAGAGCGCTAGCTGATAATGATCCGACAGGTAATAATAATCGTGACGGGCAACGTTTTCATGCGGGCATTTATGGTCGAGAGCGCGCCAATCGTCAAGAGTCGATCACCACAACCTCGGTGTTGCAATTTTGTCGCCTCGGCGATGGTTAATCCAAATTAACCGAATAGCCTAAAATCCTCCCGGAAAGTGCCTTTTTTCCGGCCAATTTGACCGGGAATCCTGTGACTTGAACTAAGGGGAATAGGCCCCGCCAAAAGGACCAGACCATGACAAACAACCAACAAACGGCGAAGCCGCGCGAAAGCGCCCGCGCCGACAATCTTGCCTCACAATACCGAGCGATTGGCCCTGCCGCGATTCTGGCTGCCGTTCTCAGCACAGTACGCCAGCGTCCACAGCTGAAGCTCGCCTCAATTGTGCAGGAAACGGACTAACAGGCTTAACGCAATGCCGGCCATGACGAGGCCAATCAGAACGTCAAGCACACGCCAGGCAGCCGGCCTCGCAAATACCGGCTGCAGCAGTCTCGCACCATAACCGAGACCAAAGAACCAGATGAAGGATGCAAGCGCCGCGCCTGCGCCGTAAGCCGCGCGGTTGACACCTTCGAAGCGCGCCGACAGGCCCCCAAGCAAGACCACCGTATCCAGATAGACATGCGGGTTGAGGAAGGTCAGCGCCAGAACGGTGCCGATGGCCACCTTCAAATTGCCGTTGCCCGAGGTCGCCGCTCGCAGCACTTCCGGGTGGAATGCGCGCCGGAAAGCAATAAAAGCATAACAGAACAGAAATGCGGCGCCGCCAAGCGTCACGAAGGAGATCAGCTTTGGCGATTGCGCAATCAATGTGCCGAGCCCGGCAACGCCAGCGGCAATCAACAAGGCATCGGAAAGTGCGCAGATCAGGCTCAGGGTAAAGACGTGCTCGCGCAGCAGCCCCTGCCGCAAGATGAAGGCATTTTGCGCGCCGATGGCGATAATGAGGGACGCGCCAAGAAGGAAACCGGAGAGTGCGGCTGAAAACATCGGGTGGGTATCCTGGAAAATAGTTGGGGTTGGAAACCTAGAACAATTTCATCTGGTCGTCAGGCTCTGGAGGTTTGGCCCGCGCCGGTTTCTTGCGCTCTTCCAGAGTTTCAGCAACCCGCTCCTGAATCTCCGGCCCGGTGTTGGCAAAATTGTTGACCTTGTCCGAGACGGGGATAGCCTCGAAGAAATCCGCCTGTGCCGGCTTCATGAGATCGGCGACGTGGCGGGGCTCCTGCGTCTTGCAATCGAGCCAGCGGGTGAAATCCTTCTGCTCGATCACCACAGGCATGCGGTCATGGATAAAGCGCAGATTCGCGTTGGCGCCCGTTGTCAGGATCGCCCCTGTATCTATTTCCGAGCCTTCCGCATTGGCCCATGGCTCATAGAGACCGGCGAAGGCGACAATCCCGCCATCTCGCGGCCTGATCCAATAGGCCTGGGCTTTCTTGTCGCCAGTCCGGCGCCATTCGTAAAAGCCCGAGGCCGGGATCAGAGCACGGCGATGGCGCATCGCGGCCTTGAACGAGGCTTTTTCGATGGCCGTTTCCGAGCGGGCATTAATCATCAGCGGATAGTTTGCCGTATCCTTCACCCAGCCCGGAATGAAGCCCCAACGTACGAGCAGCGCCCGGCGGTTCGGACGATTGCTGCCGGGTGGCGGTGTTTCACCGCTGACCACCATGAGGATCGGCTGCGTTGGGGCAATGTTATAGCGTGGGGGAAATGCCTCTAGTTCCATTAGGTCGAACCAAGCTTCGATTTCTTCCGGGGTTCCGAGGAGGGAAAAACGTCCACACATGCAATTGAGGCCTGATTAGATTTGGGACTGGCGATCATCCGCATTTGCGGTGCCGGGTCAAGTATCGTTACCCTTGTCAAAATCGCTGTCACGACTTACCCCTGAGATATGGACCAGATTCCCCTTTCCGCAACTGTCGATGGTGTTTCGGCCGTCTGTATTCGCGATGGAGCTTTCCTGCTCGTCGAACGCGGACGCGAACCATCGAAGGGCTGGCTGGCATTTCCGGGTGGGCGACGCGAGGAAGACGAGACGCCGCAAGACGCGGCCATCCGCGAGCTTTACGAGGAAACCGGCATTGTCGCGACCGGGGTCTCTTACCTCACCACGGTGACATTCGACTATTCCACGCCGGAATTCCCGTCGCCCAAACCGTTCCGCCTCGCCGTTTTCCTGGCTCACGATCCAACGGGCGAGGCCGTCGCCGCCGACGATGCAGCAGCCGTCCACTGGTTGCGGGTTGATGAGATGGCGGCTTTCGATGTGACGGAGAGCGTATTGGAAGTTGCATACGATCTTGCGAGCTCGTTCGAAAGTTGAGGGTATTAACCATCAACGCCTTGAAGGCGCCTTGCTTTCAAGCAACATGCCTTCTTGAGGGGAATCGAGAGCGGAGCACATCCAAATGGAATCGTTCTGCCGGAGGGAATTCGTGGACAAGGTCAAGGGGTTTGGCGAGGCCGATGTCTTTCCATCGGACGACGCCGAAGCCCGACGGATTTGGCCGAATTCACCCGGCCCCTTCGGGTTTCCGGCTGGCGGACACCCACTTTGTCAGGCGGCTTCGTCCGATGCACAAACATCGGCCTCGCCACCTTCCGCGTGGATTGTCTCGCCATCCGAGAAACAGAACTGGTTCCATTTGAATGTTCTCCGCTCTAAGGCTCAAGGTTATTTCGTGCGTCGCATAGGATTGATCACAGCGTTTTTGGCAGTCATTGTCGCAGCGGCGCCGGCTCATGCGGTCGATCCCCTGTATGAAGCGAAGCTCGTTCGCCTCGCGGAAGTGCTTGGGTCAATCCACTCATTGCGTAATCTTTGTGGTGAGAAGAGCAGTCAGTGGCGCGATCGCATGGATTCACTGCTTCTGGCGGAAAATCCTGACCCTGCGCGCAAGGCGCGGCTGATCGCAAGCTTCAACCGTGGATACCGCACATTCAACGAGACGTACTCGACCTGTACGAGCCAGGCGATTGCGGCGATTGACCGCTACCAGAGCGAAGGAATGAGACTTTCTTCTGAGATCGTATCGGGCTATGGAAATTAACCAGGCTTTAACTGTTGGAGCCAATGAACCGCATTTTAAACAAAACGTATGGTATTGTTTAGCGGTAGTTTAAGAATTGGCCTCGGCCAAGGATGGTATATCATGAACATGACATCGACGGACCTTGATAGGTTGGTTGCAGAAGAAAAAAAACTGGTTGCGATCGAATATCAGAACGAAGTCTGGGCAGATGGCACGCTTGAAGGTATCGAACCCGAAATTATGGCCGAAGCCGCTTTCGCAACCGCGTTGACCGAATTGATCCGCGATAACGGGGAAGTGTCTGCACTGGCCTTGCTTGAAGTGCTGCGTGAACGTATTTCTGCGGGTGAGTTTTCATCGAATCGCGTTCTGCAATAGTTCAACACCCGGGTGATCCTGCATGCTTGAAAAGCACTTTTCCGCTTCTGCGATCGCCAGAACCAGTTTTTTAGCGGCGGCGGTCTGTGCTTTCAGCATTCCCGCTTTTTCGGCGGGTGCCGATGTACCGGTTCAGCTCGCCCTGAGCGAGATCAAGAAAGAAGATCTTCCCAAAGCTGCTGAACCAGCGCCAGCCAAGCCGGGCGCCGAGCAAAAGCCTGCAGGAGAGGCGCAAACCCCGCCAGCCGCTGCCCCCGAAAAGCCTGCCGCCGCGCCGGAAAATCCTGCGCCAACGGATGATGCCGGCACAGCCGCGACCAATCCAGCCATGCCGAATGCCAAGGATGGCGCGCCTGTTCCCCAGGTCGAATACGACGTCAGCAAGCTGCCCTTCCCCGTGCAGAAAATGCGCGAGCTCATACTCACCGCCGCCAAGTCCGGTTCGATCGAGGCGCTTCGTCCACTGATCGGTTCCGGCGATGACGTCACCATGCTGTCGCTGACTGATATAGACGGCGATCCGCTTGCCTTTCTGAAGAGCCTTGCGGGTGACCCGGACGGCCAGGAAATATTGGCCATTCTCGTCGACGTGCTGGAGTCGGGCTACGTCCATCTTGATGCGGGTACAGCAGACGAGCTCTATGTCTGGCCATATTTCTTCGCCTATCCGCTCGACAAGCTCGACGCGAGGCAGAAGGTGGAGCTCTTCCAGATTGTCACCGCCGGCGATTATGACGAGATGAAGCAGTTTGGAACCTATGTGTTCTATCGCCTCGGGATCACCCCGAAGGGCCGGTGGCGGTTTTTCGTTACGGGCGATTGAGACGCCTTCCAAAAACCCTTCTTTCAATTTCAAACTGTCTTTTGGCTCTTTCGTGGTGAGACGTTTCAGCATGTCCAGGTTACGCGTTGCAGTTCTGTTTGGTGGCAAATCAGCCGAGCACGATGTTTCGGTTATGTCGGCCAGAAACGTCGCCCAAGCTATCGATCAAGAAAGATATGATGTCGTCCTGATCGGGATTACGCGCCAGGGCCGATGGTTGCTTATTAATGGCGAATTTCCGCAATCTGTTCCCGAGGACGGTGCACAGATCAGCTTTCTGCCCGGCGGCAAGGGGCGAACCCTTGTTCTTCCGCAATCCGGCTCCGCCTATGAAATAGCGCCTGTGGATGTGCTGATGCCGGTCCTGCATGGCCAGTTCGGTGAAGACGGCTCTGTTCAGGGTTTGGCGGAAGTCGCAGGCATAGCCTATGTCGGATGTGGCATTTTCGGTTCGGCGGCAGCCATGGACAAGCACCAAGCCAAATGCTTGCTGGCCCAGGCAGGTTTGCCGGTGGCACGCGGCGTAACTATCAACCGGCAAGATTCGCCGGATATCGAAGCGATTTCACGCGATTTGGGTTGGCCAGTCTTTGTCAAACCTGTGCGACAGGGCTCCTCCGTCGGGGTCAGCAAGGCCAGGACAACCGAGGAGCTCCGATCGGCCATCGATAATGCCTTGCAGTATGACAGCCGTGTTCTGATCGAAGAATTCATCGAGGCACGCGAATTCGAATTGGGTGTCCTCGAAGGTGAGGACGGCACTTTGCGCGTATCAGTTCCGGGCGAAATCGCCCCCGCTGCGGCACATGGTTTCTACTCTTATGAGGCGAAATATATCGACGCCGACGGCGCTGCGCTGTTCGTGCCGGCCCATATCGGGGAAAGCACCGCAACCGCCCTTCAGGACATGACGAAAAGAGCGTTCATTGCGCTGGGTTGTGAGGGAATGGCGCGTATCGATTTCTTCCTGCGCGCCGATGGGCAGGCGTTTATCAATGAAATCAATACGATACCTGGGTTTACTGATATCAGCATGTATCCAAAGATATTCGCAGCAAGCGACGTGCCCTATCCGGAATTGATCGATCGGCTGATCCGCCATGCCCTGAAGCGGGCTGCCTAAAAAGATTTTTGCGAATAATCCGCTTCGATGTCACGTTCGGTAACGCTGTCTCGTCTTGTGTTCAGGCAACTGAATGCCAGACAAGGAGAGATATCATGAAGGCAAGACTGAACCCCTACAACCACGAAGCCACCATCAAGCCGATGCTCAAGATGGAGGAGAGCGTCGTCAATAGCGGGCTGGAAATGAGCCTCATCGAGCTCGTCAAGATGCGGGCTTCGCAGATCAACGGCTGCGCCTTCTGCCTGGACATGCATTCGAAAGATGCGCGCAACAAGGGCGAGACTGAACAGCGCCTCTATCTGCTCAACGCCTGGCGGGAATCTCCGCTCTACAGCGAGCGCGAACGCGCTGCCCTCGCCTGGACGGAGGCATTGACGCTGGTCGCCAAAACCCATGCGCCGGACAGCGACTACGAGACGCTGAAGGAACATTTCACCGAAGAGGAGATCGTCAAACTGTCCATGCTGATCGTAACCATCAACGGGTGGAACCGCCTGGCCATCGGTTTCCGCTCGATCCATCCGGTAGCAAAAGACCGTGCCGCAGCCTGACAATTCGGCTGAGACGTTCAACCGCCTCAGGCCGCGGCTGATCCGCATTGCCTACCGCATGCTCGGATCGGTCGCGGAGGCGGAAGATATCGTTCAGGAAGGTTTCATTCGCTGGCACCAGGCCGACCGGTCCGAGGTGCGCAGCGAAGAAGCCTTTCTGGTGCGCACCATCACGCGGCTTTGCCTTGATCATTTGAAATCCGCACGCGTTCGAAGGGAAACCTATGTGGGAAACTGGCTGCCGGAGCCGATATTCGACCCAAGCGAAGAGGAGTCGGACAGCGACATCACCCTGACGCTGATGATGGCCCTGGAGCGGCTTTCGCCGCTTGAGCGCGCGGCGTTCTTGCTGCACGACGTCTTCGGGCAGCACTTCAACCAGATCTCCGAAGCAATTGGCCGCGATCCGGCGACGTGCCGCCAACTTGCGAGCCGGGCGCGAAATCATGTCCAGCAGGCCAAGCCGCGTTTTCCGGTGTCGGATGAACAGGGTCAGAATATTGCAAAGGCCTTCTTCAACGCCTCACGCAGCGGCGACATGCAAGCGCTGCAATCTCTCCTGGCGGATGATGTGGTCATGTATGCCGATGGCGGTGGCATTCGTCCTTCCACGATCAACCCCATCTATACGATGGCCAAGGTTGCGCGCTTCTTCGATGGAATTGCCCGCCACGTTGAGTACAAGTTCCCGCCCCTCCTGCATGAGGGGATGATCGACGGGCTGCCCGGTTTCGTCACAACCGAGTTCGATGGCATCCCGCAGACAACTGCGCTCGAAATCGAGAACGGCAAGATCAAGACGATCTATATCGTGCGTAATCCGCAAAAACTCGGCCATCTGGCATTTGCGAAATCATCGCCTCAGGGTACAGCTTGACGAATTTCACTCAATGGACGGTGCCCATGACCAAGCTGACGATGTATCAAGTCGACGCCTTCACAACTGAACTCTTCAGCGGCAATCCTGCCGCTGTACTCGTTCTGGATGACTGGCTTCCCGACGCGAAGATGCAGGCGATCGCAGCCGAGAACAATTTGACCGAGACGGCTTTTGTGAAACGTAATTCCAGTGGCTGGGATTTGCGCTGGTTCACGCCTTTAAACGAGGCCAATTTCTGCGGTCACGCTACACTCGCCACGTCGCATGTTCTGGCGCACGAGCTTGGCGTTGAGGGTGAACTGGCTTTTGAAACGCGCGTTGGAACACTGCGGGTCAATGGAAAGAATTCAGCTTATCAGCTTGATTTTCCGAGTTTTTCACCAGAACCAATTAGCGAGATGTCGCCACTATTGAGGGAAATCGTCGGCGAAAACGCACCGGCATTCAAGAACTTCGAAAATCTGTTCGTCGAACTGGAAGACGAGCAGGCTGTATGCGATTTCATCCCGGATCTGCCGAAGATCACGGACCTTGGTCCCTTTGGTCTTGTCGTCACGGCCAAAGGAAACGAACATGATTTCGTCTCGCGCTATTTTGTGCCTTATGCTGGTATCCCGGAGGACCCGGTGACGGGATCGACCCATTCCACATTGGTGCCCTACTGGGCGGAAAAGCTCGGCAAAACCAGCCTGTCAGCCTTTCAGCGCTCGAAGCGCGGCGGGCACCTCCTTTGCAAACTTGCCGGTGACCGCGTGCTTATAACCGGATCGGCAGTCACCTTCATGAAGGCCGAGATTTATCTGGCCTGAGGCAACGCCTCTCCAAACAACACGGGTTCGCCCTGCGAAGGCGTGACGATCTCACCTTCCCACATGATTTTGTGGCCGCGGATGATGGTGCCGACGGGCCAACCGGTGACCGTCTTGCCGTCATAGGGCGTCCAGCCAGCCTTCGAGCCTACCTGCGCATTGGTGATGGTTTCGCGGCGCTTCATATCGACGATCGTCAAATCGGCATCATAGCCGACCGCGATGCGACCCTTGCGCGCCATGCCGAACAGCCGGTTCGGGCCGTGCGAACTCAGATCGACAAAGCGCTCGATTGACATGCGGCCTGCATTCACATGGTCGAGCATGATCGGCACCAGCGTCTGTACGCCGGTCATCCCCGAGGGCGAGGCCGGATAGGGTTTTGATTTTTCTTCAAGCGTATGCGGTGCGTGGTCGGAGCCAAGTACGTCAACAATCCCCTGCCCGATACCCTTCCAGACGCCGTCGCGATGGCGCGCATCGCGCACCGGCGGGTTCATCTGCAGCAGCGTTCCAAGCGTCGCATACTGGCTGGCATCAAGCGTCAGGTGATGCGGCGTCGCCTCGCAGCTCGCGACGTCCTTGTGATCTTTCAGGAAATCGATCTCTTCGGCCGTCGAGATATGCAGGACGTGAATGCGCGCACGAGTCTCGCGCGCGATCCGCACCAGCCGTTCGGTGCATTTGAGTGCAGCGATCTCGTCACGCCATACCGGATGAGACGAGGGATCCCCCGGTACGCGCAACCCTTCGCGTTCGCGCAGGCGGAATTCATCTTCCGAATGGAAGGCAGCACGACGGCGCGTATTTTTGAGGATCGAACGCACGCCCTCATCATCCTCGACGAGAAGATCGCCAGTGGAGGAGCCCATGAACACCTTGATGCCGGCGGCGCCGGGCAATCGCTCAAGCTCGGCAACATCATTGGCATTGTCACGCGTACCGCCTACCCAGAAGGCGAAATCGCAATGCATGCGATGTTGGCCGCGCCGTACCTTGTCTTCAAGCGTTTCGGCGGAGGTGGTCAGCGGCTTCGTGTTGGGCATTTCAAAGACTGCGGTGACGCCGCCGAGAACAGCAGAGCGCGAACCACTTTCCAAATCTTCCTTGTGTTCATGGCCCGGCTCGCGGAAATGCACCTGGCTGTCTACGACACCGGGCAGTATATGCAGGCCGGTGGCATCGATGATCTCGCCCGCTGAAGCGCCGCCAAGATTGCCTATGGCAGCGATGCGGCCGTTCGTGATGCCGATATCGCGCAACCCGACGCCATCCTGGTTGACGACAATGCCGCTTCGATAAATCGTGTCGAACGTCTGAGCCATTTGCTTGTCCTCCAGCCTTGCGAACCCGTCTCCAGCGGATTACGTAACAGGGACGCGAAAGGCAAGGGTGATGCAATGCCATCGGCAAGTTTAAACGGAAGAGCCGTCCTCAACGTGACCGGCGAGGATGCTGAAGATTTCCTCCAGAACCTGATTACGACCGATCTCGACACACTTGAACGCGGCGATCTGAAACCCGGCGCCTTGCTCAGTCCGCAAGGCAAGATCCTCTTCGAATTCCTCGTTTCGCGCCAAGGCGATGGATTGCGACTCGATGCCTTACAGACTTCCGCGGACGACCTTTTGAAGCGATTGACGCTCTACAAACTGCGCGCCAAGGTGCAAATTGCCGTGGATTCTGAATCGTTTGTTGAGGTTGCCTGGGAAAGTGAGTCAGAGCTTTCGGAAACTGAATCAACGGTGCACGACCGGCGGTTTCCCGATGCGTTGGATGTCAGACGTCAATACGGGGGGGAGCGGGTGACAGAGGGAAACGAGCTGGCGTGGACTGCCCTTCGCATCGCCCATGGCGTGGCAGAAGCCCCGAACGATTACGCGCTTGGCGACGCCTTCCCGCATGACACCAATTTGGATCAAACAGGTGGTGTCTCGTTCAAGAAGGGCTGCTTTGTCGGTCAGGAAGTGGTCTCACGCATGCAGCATCGCGGCACGGCGCGGCGGCGTATCCTGGTTGCGACTGGTACATCGGACTTGCCAGCAACTGACACCCCAATCACCGCCAATGGCCGCGAGATCGGCACGCTCGGCAGTATCGCCGGAAAAAGCGGGCTCGCGCTTGTGCGCATCGACCGGGTGAAAGACGCCATGGATAGCGACACACCGATTCTGGCAGGAGAGATTGCCATTCATCTTGCCATTCCGCCCGAACACCGGTTTACATTCCCGGAGGCTACGCAAGAGGCCTGATTGGGGAATATTGATGCTGCGATCGGCAAAGCCGCAAACCAGTCCATTGAAGAAAACAGAGTTGCGAGCCTGGCAGCGTATGTTGTCCGGGCGACGGCTCGATCTGCTTGACCCCTCGCCGCTGGATATTGAAATCGAGGACATCGCCCAGGGTCTGGCACGTGTCGCGCGCTGGAATGGCCAGACCGTCGGCGAGCACGCTTTTTCAGTGGCGCAGCATTCACTGCTGGTCGAAGAAATCTTTGGCAAGATCGTTCCGGAAGCGACCACGGAACAGCGCCTGATCGCCCTGCTGCACGATGCGCCGGAATATGTGATCGGCGACATGATTTCGCCGTTCAAGGCCGTTGTGGGTGGAGATTACAAGAGCGTCGAGCTGCGTCTGCAGCACGCGATCCATTTGCGCTTTTCACTGGCACCAGTGGTAAAGCAAGATCTGCGTACGCTCATAAAACGGGCAGACGCGATTGCCGCCTATCATGAAGCGACGCGCCTTGCCGGCTTTGCCGAGAAGGAAGCGGTACAATTTTTCGGGCGGCCGCGTGGTGTTGATCCGCAAGGCCTCGACTTGACCGCCATGGCGACCCAGAATGTACAAAATGCTTTTCTGCAGCGTTTTGCATATCTCGACAAGCAACGTCGGCAGAGCCAAGGATAACATCATGCCGCATATCGTTGTGTCTCCCCTTTCCCGCCTCGCCGAGTCAGCGACCCGTTTTGGCGCTCGCGACATGATAACGCTGATCAACATCGGTACGTCCGTCCTGCGCCCTGTCGAAATAGTCGAGGAGCGGCATTTGTTTCTCGGATTCAACGATATCGTCGAGCCTATGGAAGGCATGACACATCCGGTCGCCGACCACGTCAGCGACTTGATAGCATTCGGCCGGCGCTGGGATCGCGAGGCACCTCTCCTCATTCACTGCTATGCCGGCATCTCGCGCTCGACCGCGGGTGCCTACATCACGGCATTGGCGCTCAATCCGGAGATTGACGAGGTGCAGCTGGCGCAAGTTCTGCGTCGCAATGCGCCGTCTGCCACACCCAACAGCCGGCTCGTGGCACTCGCCGACGATATGCTTGGGCGCAAGGGCCGGATGGTCGATGCGATCAAGGCAATCGGACGCGGCGAAGAGGCCTTTGAGGGTACGCCCTTCATTCTTCCAATCGTGGTGTAGCCATGACTGGTACGCCCAATGCGGTCGAGATAAACCTGAGCGCCGCCATTGTCGCCGTGACCAACAATGATCCGCTGATCCTGACCACGCCTTCAGGCGACGATGCTGAGCGCGACGAGCTGCCTTTCGGCCCTTTCAACCCGTTGCAGCATAGAACCTTCGAGACGGGCCTGCGCGAATGGGTGGCGGAACAGACGCCCTTGCGGCTCGGATATGTCGAACAGCTCTATACGTTCGGCGATCGCGGGCGGCACAAGACAGCTGAAGATCGTGACCTGCATATTGTCTCCGTGGGTTATCTCGCGCTTACGCGCATTACCGACGACAACAAGGAGGCTCTGCGCAAATCCGGCGCGCGCTGGCGCAGCTGGTATTCGTTCCTGCCCTGGGAAGATTGGCGCGGTGGCAAACCTGTAATGATTGACGAGACGATCCGGCCTGCATTGCATGCCTGGGCGGAAAAAAGCGGCGTTCCGGCGCGGCTCAGCCGGTTTCGGCTGGCATTTGGCGATGACGGCATTGTCTGGGACGAGGAGCGCGTGCTCGAACGCTATGAGCTCCTGTATGAAGCAGGCCTGATCGAAGAAGCGGCGCGGGATGGACGCGCCGAGCGCACTGATCTTTCACGCATGCTGGGATTGCCAATGAGTTTCGATCACCGGCGCATCCTTGCGACGGCGATTTCGCGGCTGCGCGCCAAGCTCAAATACCGCCCAGTTGTCTTCGAACTGATGCCGCCGACCTTTACGCTGACAGCGTTGCAGGAGACAGTCGAGGCGATTTCTGGCCGGCACCTGCACAAACAGAATTTCCGCAGGCTGGTCGAGACAACCGAGCTGGTCGAGCCGACGGGCGCCGAACAGACACAGGCGCGCGGCAGGCCGGCAGCGCTTTATCGCTTCCGTCACAATGTGTTGGAGGAGCGCAGTGTGGCGGGACTTCGCGTGGGCGGCAGGGGTTAGGGAGAAAGCAATGAACGACAAACCGACATCACTTAACGCCGACGGCATTTCCGAACCATTCTCGTCGGACAGCGTGCCTTGGGAAGAATGGTCGGAAGGCAGCCGCTACGGAAGCAAATTTCGCTATCTTTCCGGCTTTGGCGGCGCCAATCACGTCGGTGTACAATTGGAGGAACTGGCGCCGGGCATGCAGTCGAGCTTGAACCACTATCACATGCTTGAAGAAGAGCAGGCCTTTATCCTGGAAGGCGAGATGACACTGCGGCTAGGCGACAAGACCTATCCGATGAAAGCCGGCGACCATGTCGTCTTTCCTGCCGGGCAGAAGGTGGGCCATTCCTTCTACAATCACAGCGATGCGCCTTGCCGCTTCATCATGATTGGCGAGAAAAACCCGAACGAAGTCGTGTTCTATCCGGAGACGGGGCGTGTCGGCGTTCGGCTGATGGGCGAAGGTTATGACAGATCAGCTGTCATGGAATACTGGCAAGGCGCTGATACTGAACGGAAAAATCCAAAATAGCGCATGAAACGCTACTAATGTCGAATTGACCGAGTTGCAAACTGTAAGCAAATTGCTTACATCATCAAGAGTTTCAGGAATAAGGCGCTTGCAAATCTCTGGCGCAATGGCAAATCGACGATAGACGCGAGAATGCACAAGCGAATTCTTGTGCGACTTGATCGGTTGGATTCTGTACCAATGGTTGAAAAGATGAACCTGCCTGGCTTTGATTTTCACGCGCTAAAGGGTTTTGACCCAACACGGTATACCGTGCACGATGGCCCATGGTGTATCACATTCACATTCGAAGGCGGTCATGCTTACGCAGTAGACTTTGAACAATATCATTAGGAACTGTCATGTATAAAGCAATCCGCGACCCAAATCGCTGCCCTTCACATCCCGGTGCCGTGCTTGATGATATCATTCCCGCAACGGGCAAAACAAAAGTGGAAATCGCCAAACTTCTCGGCATCTCGCGACAGCATCTCTACGACATCCTGGGTGAACGAAAGCCGGTTTCGCCGGATGTTGCAGCGCGTCTCGGTAAAGCCTTCGGCGATGGCGCGGAGATTTGGCTGCAAATGCAAGCCGCCCACGATGCCTGGCATGCGGAGCGTGAGGTTGACGTAAGCAAAATCCCCACGATCCGGGCTGCATAGTTTTTATTTCAGCGGATAAACGTTTTCGTCACCGGGGAAGGCCCGCGAGCGCACATCGTCGGCGTAGGCTTTGACTGCCTCGTCAATGGCGGTGCCGACGGCACCATAGACCTTGACGAATTTGGGCGGCTTCGGGTTGTAGCCGAGCATGTCTTCAAGGACGAGGATCTGGCCATCGCATTCCTTCGACCCGCCAATGCCGATGGTCGGAATGGCGATTTCGCGGGAAATCTCCGCAGCGAGCGGTTCGACAATGCCTTCAAGCACAACGGAAAAGGCGCCCGCCGCGCTCACGGCCTGCGCATCGGCCTTGATGAGCGGCCACAACGCCGTGTCGCGACCTTGCGTCTTGAAGCCGCCGAGCGTGTTGATCGATTGCGGGGTCAGCCCGATATGGGCCATCACCGGAATACCGCGTTCCGTCAAAAAGCGGATGGTATCGGCCATGCGCACGCCACCCTCGAGCTTGATCGCGCCGCAGCCGGTTTCCTGCATGACACGGGCAGCATTGCGGAAGGCCATTGCCGGACTTTCCTCGTAGGAACCGAAGGGCATATCGACGACAACCATCGCCCGTTTCGAGCCGCGAACCACCGCGCGGCCATGGGCGATCATCAGATCGAGCGACACGCCGAGCGTTGAATCCATGGCATAAAGGACCATGCCGAGACTGTCGCCGACGAGCAGGATGTCTGCATGGTTGTCGACGATACGGGCGGTATTGGCATGGTAGGAGGTCAGCGCAACGATCGGTTCGCCGCCCTTGCGCCCACGGATTTCCGGCGCAGTGATCCGGCGAGTAATGACTTCCTGGCTCATGGTTCTTCCCTCCCTCGCCCTGTTCAACCTACGACCCGCTGGTCGATCAGGCGTACCTTGCCGAAGCGCACGGTCAAGAGAATGACGACTGGCTGTTTGAATTTTCCCGAAACCGGGTCGAGCGTCTGAGCATCGCGAATGTCAACTGACTCAATCTCGCCGCGCTTCTCGGTTTCCAGAACCGCGCGAACCGCATGGCGAATGGCCGAGACAGAGCGTTGGCCCTTCGCAACCATTCGCTCCGCCTGAGCCAGAGATTTCGCCAGAACGACAGCAGCCTTGCGATCGGCAGGCGTCAACATGGCATTGCGCGACGAGCAGGCGACGCCGTCGGGCTCGCGTACCGTCGCAACACCGGTGATTTCAATCGGCATATCGAGATCGGCCACCATGCGGCGGATGATCGTCAGCTGCTGATAGTCCTTCTCACCGAAAAATGCATGGTCCGGCTGCACGATATTGAACAGTTTGGTAACGACAGTCGTGACGCCACGAAAATGGCCGGGACGGATCTTGCCAATCAATACGCGCGACAAGACCGGATTGTCGACGATCGTATTGGCGCCGGGCCGGTAGATTTCGGCGACTTCCGGTGTGAAGACATAATCGACACCCTCGGCCTTGAGCTTGGCGAGGTCGCCTTCCATGTCGCGCGGATAGGTTGAAAGGTCCTCGTTCGGCCCGAACTGCGTCGGGTTGACGAAGATTGAGACCACGGTGATGGCGCTGACGCTTTTCGACCGGCGGACCAGTTCCATATGGCCTATGTGCAGATAACCCATGGTCGGCACGAGACCGATGGATTTGCCTTTAAGCCGCTCAGCTTTGAGGGCGGCGCGCAGTTCAGCAATGGTGGTGATGACCTTCATGCGATTTCAATGTCCAGTCCGATATCCAGCGTTGGCGCTGCCATGGTGATCTTCGATGTCGAAATGTAGTCGACGCCGGTTTCCGCGATCGCTTTGATCGTGTCAAAGGCAATGCCGCCCGATGCTTCGAGTTTGGCGCGGCCAGCATTGATTTTCACCGCCTTTTCAAGCAGTTCCGGCCCCATATTATCAAGAAGAATCACATCCGCATGGACTGACAACGCTTCCTCGAACTGCTTGATCCCATCCACTTCCACCTCGATCTTGACCAGATGGCCGGCATAGGCACGCGCCGCGAGAATGGCTTTTGCCACGCCGCCAGCGACAGCAATATGATTGTCCTTGATCAGGATGGCATCGTCGAGGCCGAAACGATGGTTGGAACCGCCGCCGCATTTCACCGCATATTTGGCGAAGGCGCGAAGTCCAGGAATGGTCTTGCGGGTGTCGCAGACCTTGGCATTGGTATGGGCGATCAGATCCGCGAATTTCGCCGTATAGCTGGCGATGCCGCTCAAATGCATGAGGAAATTCAAAGCGACCCGTTCGGCAGACAGAATGGCGCGCGCATTGCCTTCGATCCGCGCAATACCATCGCCCGTCTTGACCCGCGCGCCGTCTTTCACCAGAGCGGTGAACTTCAGCGAAGGCTCGATGAGCGCAAAAGCTGTCCGCGCAAAACCCATGCCGCAGATCGTACCCGTTTCGCGGCTGGAGAGAACCGCCGTAGCGACGGCATCTTCCGGCAAAGTTGCGTTGGTCGTGATATCCCCTGCCCGGCCGAGATCTTCGAGCAAGGCGGCACGCACAGCATCGTCGATCAGCAGTTGTGGCAAGGATGGAGGAAAGGCCTTTTGTGCGCCCTCAGGTGTGTACGCCATCAAGCCAGCTCCATTATCTCGTCCACTGCGGTTTCGGCATCGGCCAGGGTCAAAAATGTCCTGTGCCGCCATTCGGGCCGCTTCTCGGGAAAGTCCGTGCGGAAATGGCCTCCACGGCTTTCCTCGCGACGCAAAGCGCTGACAGCGACCATTTTTGCGGTCGCCAGCACATTGCGGAAAGCCGCGTCGCGATTGGTTTTTTGCAATTCGAGGATGACCTTCAGCCCTTCCAGCATACCTTTGCGATCACGGATGACGCCAAAACTGGCGCTCATCGTCTTACGCAGCCTGGTCATCGCGGCCGTATCGGCCTCGGCAACCAGATCGTCCCTGTCGACTGAGCCCTTAGACCAGTCTTCCGCGTGTTTCGCGTTACCCTTGCCAATCTTGGCGGCGATGCGGGCAGAAAACACCACCGCTTCGAGCAGCGAATTCGACGCCAGCCTGTTGGCGCCATGTGCGCCTGTCGATGTGCATTCACCGCAGGCCCAAAGGCCATCGATCGACGTGCGTCCGTCCTTGTCCGTCAGGATTCCGCCCATGAAATAATGTGCGGCGGGGACAACGGGGATGGGTTCGATGACGGGATCGATGCCGGCATCGCGGCAATATTTGTAGACGGTGGGGAATTCTTCGGCAAACGTCGCGCCCACGGCCTTGGTGCAATCGAGCCAGGCGCCGCGCCCGCTCATGACCTCGGCATAGATGCCACGTGCCACGACATCGCGCGGTGCGAGTTCTGCGTCGGGATCGATCTTCAGCATGAAACGTTCGCCCGCGCGATTGATCAGCGTTGCGCCATGCCCGCGCAGGGCTTCAGTTGCCAGTGGTGCTGGGTCCTTGTTGACGTCCAAAGCCGTCGGATGAAACTGCACGAATTCCATGTCGGCCATCATTGCGCCGGCACGAGCCGCCATGCCAATCCCCTCACCGCGCGCTTCCGACGGATTCGTGGTCACAGCATAGAGATGGCCGATGCCACCTGTGGCTATGACGACTGTTCGCGATGCCAGTTTGACCTGGCTGCCGCGTCCCGCTTCGGTTCGCGCGATGACGCCAGTCACCGCGCCCTTTTCGGTCATGATGTCTTCGACGACATATCCCTCCATCACCCGGATGGACGGCGTGTCCTCGACCGTCTTGACCAGTGCCTGCATGATGGCGCGGCCGGCCATGTCGCCGCGAACGCGAACGATGCGGCTTTCCGAGTGCGCCGCTTCACGCGAAACCTGGAGGCGGCCCTCCAGATCGCGGTCGAAGGGAACGCCGTAGCCGAGAAGATCGTGGACGCGGGAAGCAGCCTCCCCGGCCATCAGGCGGGCAATACCTTCATCGACGATGCCATCGCCCGCTGCGACCGTGTCGGCCACGTGCTTTTCCATCGTATCGCCTTCCGATACGGCAGCGGCGATACCTGCCTGCGCCCAGGCAGAGGAGGCACCGCGTCCGATCGGCGCAGCTGCAAGCACCGTGACAGGCCGTGGAGCGAGTTTCAGGGCGCAGAAAAGTCCAGCAAGACCGCCACCAATGATGATGACGGGTTCGGATTGGGTGGACATGGACATCGCCTCCCGTGTCAATTCTTCAGATTGACCATGCGTTCAACGGCAAGCCGCGCGCGTTCGCCAACCAACGGGTCGACATGGATCTCCTCGCGCATATAGACGAGGCTCTCGAGAATGTTCGGCAAGGTGATGCGTTTCATATGCGGGCAGAGATTGCACGGTTTGATGAATTTCACATCCGGCACTTCCGATTCGATATTGGAAGCCATCGAGCATTCGGTCACCAGAAGGACCTTGGCCGGACGGTGGTCCTTCACATAATTGATCATACCGCTCGTGGAACCGGTGAAATCAGCGATGGCAACGACTTCCGGCGGGCATTCCGGATGGGCAATAATCTGGATATCCGGATCGGCCGCCCTGTACGCAAGCAATTCGTCGGCGGTAAAGCGCTCATGCACTTCGCAATGGCCCTTCCAGGTGAGAATCTTGACCTTGGTCTGTGCGGCAACATTCTGGGCAAGGAATTCATCAGGAATGCACAATACACGATCGACGCCGAAGCTCTCGACCACCTGAACCGCATTGGCCGACGTGCAGCAAATATCGCTTTCCGCCTTCACTTCTGCGGAAGTGTTCACATAGGTGACGATCGGCACGCCCGGATAGGTTTCGCGGAGCAGACGCACGTCGGCCCCAGTGATCGACTCGGCGAGCGAACAGCCTGCCCTCATGTCCGGAATCAAAACCGTCTTCTGCGGATTGAGCAGCTTCGATGTCTCCGCCATAAAGTGGACGCCGCACTGAACGATGATGTCGGCATCGACCTTGGTGGCTTCCTTGGCGAGCTGCAGGGAATCGCCGACGATGTCGGCGACGCAGTGAAAAATCTCCGGTGTCTGGTAGTTGTGCGCGAGGATAACCGCATTGCGCTGCTTTTTCAGCCGGTTGATTGCTGCCACATAGGGCGCGTAGACAGGCCATTCGATGCGCGGGATATGATGGGCGACACGCTGGTAGAGATTCTCGGTCTCCGCCGCGACCTCGGGCGTATATGAAAGATCCGGCATTTCAAGAATACCAAAACGATCCGCTGCGGTTTGCCCCTCATTGCGATCATTGGCAATGCGGTCACTGGTCGGGCGGGTGCTGGTCATATCCAATTCCTCCTGGACACTCTTCACGGATCAACCTTGGCCCTTCCCTGGCCGGTTGCTTGCCGAAGATCATTTATACTCACTTTGAGCATATTTATGATCAAAAGAAAAACGGCAGGGCCGTCACGATCTACATAGGGGAATATTTAGATGGCTTCAAGGGGCAATCAACGGGAAAAGGAAAGGCCACCGGAACCAGCGGCCTTCCTTTCAGATTGATCTCCCGGCTCAGCCGCCATAAACGCCGCCAATGATAATCTTGCGGTCATCACCATAGCGGCGGCTGTCCCGCTCGTTCCTGTAGGGGCTATCACCGCCGACGCGAGGGGTGCAATCGGTGAAAACCTTGGCGCCGAAATCACTCGGCCGGTCGCAGAAGACCAGCGGGCTGACATTGCCCGAGTTCGCGCAACCGCTGAGAGCAATAGCACCCAGCGCCAAAATAGGCAGTAATAGTCGCATATAATCGATCCTTCATTCTCTGCATCGGCGCTGGCGCGCAACATCCCGGTGCTTGTACTCATCAAACTCATTTAAGTACCAATCAACTCAATTCAATTGATTGGGATGGTAAATGAGCTAAACCTGCGTTCTCAGAAAAAAGGGAAAGCCATGTCGCAGAGCCAAACAACAGCCGTCAAGCAAACTGGTATACCGTGGCTGATTATCATCGCCGGTTGCCTTATTGCGCTGATGACGTTTGGTCCGCGCTCTGCCATGGGCTTCTTCCAGCTACCGCTGCTCGCCGAGAAAGGCTGGGATCGCACGACCTTCGGCATGGCAATGGCGCTGCAGAATCTCTGCTGGGGAGCAGGACAGCCCTTCTTCGGCGCGATCGCCGACAAGTTTGGCACTTGGCGTGTGCTGTTCATTTCAGCGATCCTCTATTGCGGTGGTCTTTTGTTAATGGCGTGGGCCACTTCGCCAGGCTTGCTCTATCTGGGTGGCGGCGTGCTGGTGGGACTTGGCGTTGCATCAGGCTCCTTCGGCATCATCCTGTCGGCCTTTGCCCGCAATGTTTCCGCGGCCAACCGAACCTTCGTTTTCGGTATCGGCACCGCCGCCGGTTCAGCCGGGATGTTCGTTTTTGCACCTATCAGCCAGGGACTGATCGATCGATTTGGCTGGTCTGACGGCTTGGTCTATCTCGGGATTGCCATGCTGATCATCCCGATTCTTGCCATACCGCTCCGGGGCAATTCTTCCAGCGGCAGGGTCAGTGAAACGCAATACAAACAGTCGATTGGCGAAGCCCTGAGGGAAGCCTTCGGGCACAAGAGCTACCTGTTGCTGACGACCGGCTTCTTCGTCTGCGGTTTCCAGGTGGCTTTTATCACCGCGCATTTTCCTGCCTATATCGGCGATATCGGCATCGATGCGACCTATGCGGTGCTTGCTTTGGCCCTGATCGGCTTCTTCAATATCATCGGCTCCCTGGCGTCTGGCGTCATCAGCCAACGCTACTCCAAGCCGAAATTCCTTGCCTATCTCTATCTTGGCCGATCCGTATTGGTCACCGCCTTCCTGCTGTTGCCGCAGACAGGAACCTCGGTAATCGTCTTCTCGATCCTGATGGGTCTGATGTGGCTCTCGACAGTGCCGCCAACGAATTCACTTGTCGCCATCATGTTCGGCACACGCCACCTCGGCCTGCTCGGTGGCATCGTCTTTTTCTCGCACCAGATCGGTTCATTCCTCGGGGTCTGGCTCGGCGGCTATCTCTACGACCATTTTGGCAGCTACAATCCAGTCTGGTGGCTTGGCGTCGTCCTTGGCATCTTCGCGGCCATCGTTCATTGGCCGATCCAGGAAACAGCAGCGTATCGCCCTGCTCTCCAGCCTGCGGAATAGCTCCGTCAGGGCTGGAGACGGTTGCGGATCGGCTCGAACTCCGGTGTAGCATTGCGCTTCGCCGGGTCCGGCGCGTTGGCGTCAATCGCCTCCCAGTATTTCCAGTGCACTTTTCCGGCACCGAGTTCGTAATCCATGCCGTCCCAGCTATCTTCGCGGAAGCTGTAGAAGGCCCAGTGCAGCTTGTTGCTATCAAGCGCCGTCAGCACGTCGTCGAGATGTGTCTTGCACCCGGCGAGCCTGCGCATGCAGCCGAATTCGCCGGCAACCAGACGATTGAGCGGCACCCCATGCGACTTGGCCCATTTGACCGGCTCCGCCAGATATTCCGAAACTTTCTGCGCATTCCACACGACGTTTGTGCCGGCATAAGGCACCTCGCCCGGATAGGCATAGGGTTTTTCCCGTTTCATGTTGGGGGCACTGGTCGCGTCATAGGGTTCATACATGTGAAAGCTGTAGAGCACATTCTTGTCGCCAAGGGCCGACGGCCAATAGGTGAAGGCGTCCGCCGCCGCATACCAGCCCGCATCAGCCATGATCGGCGTTACAGCGTCCACCTTGCGGATTTCCGCAATGACCATGTCGTAGAAGGCCAGCAAATCGCGCGAGCCGCCTTTCTGCGTCTTATACCAGGACTGCATGTCCGCAGTGCTCGCGTGTTCCTGCAGCCCGCCCTTCTTTTCCGGTGCCGTTTCATTGATCAGATTGTAGGCGACGATAGAAGGATGATCCTTCAGGGCGGCGGCCAGATCGTTCCAGAAGCGGGCGGCATCCTGCCACCTGGCCTTGTCCTGCCACAGCCGGTCATCGAACTTGCCGCCATTGTTCTGAGCCCAGCGCATCGAGGGCAAGGATAGCGGTGTGATGACGACTTTGAGACCCGCCTTGTCGGCACGATCCAGCGTGGCTTTGAGCGTCGCAAGATCGCTCGTTGGAATGCCCTCATAATGATCTGCATCCCCAATAAGGAAGTCGCGTTTGGCCGGTTTCCATTTATCGTAGGAAAGCCGTACCCAGCTTGCGCCATATTTTTTCAGTGCGTCGAAATAGGCTTGATCGGGCGGTAGGCGATTAAAACTATTGCCGCCATGCTGGGGAGTGTCCCAGAAACTGGCGAGATCGGCGGCATGCGCGCCGCATGTCAAACCCAGAGAAAGAAGAAGTGCCGTCAAAATGCGCATCAGGAATCGCCCCGCTCTTACAGAGCTTGTCGATTGCTTGAACAGTAAGGCGTTATTTGGTCCAATTCGGCGCAGCGCGCAGTGCGAATTTCGATTGAAAACCGAAACTGCAGTTATTTGCCGCGAACGAAGCTTTCGAGCGGAAAGATCGCGCAGGTTTCGGTGCCATGGGCGAGAAGCTTGCCATTCCTGTCTTTCAGAAAGGCTTCGGATGTCGCCAGCGTACGGCCGCGATGAATGAGCCGTCCTTCGCAGAAGACAACGCCCGTATCCGGAGTTAACGGGCGTACCAGATTTACCTTGAATTCAGCCGTCGTATAGGCCTCGCCCGGCTTCAGCGTGGTCATGACGCAGCAGGCCAGCGCGGAATCCATCAAAGTGGCAACCCAGCCGCCATGAATCCCGCCCAGTGGATTGAGATGTTCAGGTCTCGGCAGGCCTTTGAAGACGACACGGTCCTGCTCGACCTCGTGCAATGTAAAGGAGAGTGTCTTGGCCATTGGTGGGGCAGGATAATCTCCGCGCAGCATTGCCTGCAGAATGTCGAGACCGCCGCGGGTTGCGAGATCGCCAAGCGGCAGCAGGCCAATGCCGCCCGGAAACGCGATGGCAGCAGTCGCATCATCAAAGCTCATGGAAGAACAGTCCTTTCCTGCACGACGCGTCCCTGCCCCGGTGCATTTGACAACGATCTTGAAACAGCGCTCAGAAAGCCATCACGCGCTTCCGGCGCCTTTTGTGCCCGCGGCTCCCAGACGTGGCGGTTGAAGAAGAAACTGGTCAGGCGGAAGGCTGCCATGATTTCGGCGAGCGACGCAGCGCGCACGCTTGAACTGACCATGAAGGGCGGCATTTCCAGAAGCTTGTCAGCCCACGGCGCCCCGGCCTCACGCGAGACTGCGCGCCCCGATTTCGGCGACACATAGGCAAGGTCCTGATCGCTGCCCGTCGCCGCACAGCGCTTCAGATCAAGGCCGAACCCCAGCTCTTCCAGCATCAACACCTCGAACCGCAACAGCAGTTCACCGGCGATCAGCGTGTCTTCGCAATGCTCAAGAATGACGGCCAGGATTTCAAAGAGGTTTTGATGGGGATCACGCTCCGGCAGAAGGCGCAGATGCGCGGCTGCAAGCTGCAGCCCATAGAGTGCGACTGGCTGTTCGATAAGCCGGGCTGCCGCAAAGCTGACAGGCTCGACCTGCATCATGCCGAGATGCTCGTCCATGCGCGCGCGCCAGACCACGTCGATGCGGTTGCCAGGCTGGAGCAGCGGCTGCATGCGGCGGGAGCGTCCGCCGCGCACCAGGCCCAGATGACGGCCGTGTTCGCGCGTCATCAGTTCAAGGATGGCGCTGGTTTCCCCGTGCCGCCTCGTTCCAAGGATGATACCTTCGTCTCGCCATTCCATTGATGGAACGTCGCGCTATCAGTGCGGGAATTCAAGGCCCATTTCGCGGTAACGCTCGGGATCATTGCCCCAATTGTCACGAACCTTGACGAAAAGGAACAGGTGGACCTTCTGCTCCAGGATTTCCATCAGTTCCTTGCGCGCCGCCTGGCCGATGGATTTGATCGCCTGGCCCTCATGGCCGAGCACGATCTTCTTCTGGCTGTCGCGCTCGACATAGATGACCTGCTGGATGCGGACAGAACCGTCCGGCTTTTCTTCCCAGCTTTCCGTCTCGATGGTCGAGGAATAGGGCAATTCGTTGTGCAGGCGCAGATAGAGCTTCTCCCGGGTGATTTCCGCCGCAAGCATGCGCATGGGCATATCGGAAATCTGGTCCTCCGGATAATACCAAGGCCCTTCCGGCAAATTGTCGGCAAGGTACTTCAACAAATCCTTGCAGCCATAACCCTTCAGCGCCGAAATCATGAAGGTCTTGTCGAAATTGACCTTTTCATTGGCTTTCTGGGCCAATTCCAGAAGCTTCGGCGCTTCGATGCGGTCAACCTTGTTGAGAACGAGGATCACTTTGCGCTTCTTCTCGTGCAGGCTACCGAGGATAGCTTCCGCCTCCTCATCGATCCCTTGCTCGACATCGATCAGCACCAGAATAAGGTCGGCGTCCTTCGCCCCGCCCCAGGCGGTCGTCACCATGGCGCGGTCAAGACGGCGCTTCGGCTTGAAGATACCGGGGGTATCAACCAGGACCATCTGCGTCTGCTCATGAATGACGATGCCGCGAACAAGGGCACGCGTCGTCTGTACCTTGTGGGTGACGATGGATACCTTGCTGCCGACCAACTGGTTGACCAGGGTCGATTTGCCGGCATTCGGCGCACCAATCAAGGCGATAAAGCCCGAGCGCGTTGGAACATCGGACTTTGTTTCGACCTCGGGTGTCTGTTCCTGATCAGTCATTTCGTATCTTCTTCCTGCGCCTTCTGACGGACGCCTTCACGATAAAGCAATGCGACCGCAGCTTCCTGCTCCGCGATGCGCTTCGAACGGCCCATACCTGTGGCAGGTTCGAAGCCTTTGACATCGACCTTCACCGTAAACTGCGGATCATGGTCCGGTCCGGTGCGGCCGACAACGGTATATAGAGGCTGCGCGCCATTCTGCTGGTGCGCCCATTCCTGCAATTCTGTCTTCGGATCGCGCTGCGCCGAATTGATCTCGCGCGAGCGGGCATCCCAGTAACGCTCGATGAAAGGTTGCGCCGCTTCCAGTCCGCCGTCCAGATAAATCGTGGCGATCAACGATTCAACCACATCCGCGCGCAGGCTCTTGAGGCGTTTGTCCGCCAGGCCCTTTACATCCGAGCCCGTGCGGATGAACTCATGCAGACCGATTTCGTCCGCGACAGCGGCACAGGTATCGGCGTTCACGAGAGAGTTCAGGCGCAATGACAATTCGCCTTCACTCGCTGTCGGGTAGGCTCGAAACAAGAGTTCAGCGATGACCAGTCCGAGCACGCGGTCACCGAGAAATTCGAGACGCTCATAATCGGATCCGGCCGAGGGCCGTGCGCTTGCATGGGTAAGCGCGCGTTCCAGACGGCCGAGATCGCGGAAAGTGTGCCTCGTCTTTTCTTCCAGTCTGCGAACGGCGTCGGCGGACAGGCTCATCGGCTCATCAATTGCTTTTTACTGAGTCAGGAGCACCGTTGACGCTGTGCAGCAGACGATCGAACCGCAGTTCCGAAGGCCAACGCCAGATTTCAAGCGGGCTTGCCTTGCCGGCAATCGAGAAGAAAATGATGTTAGCGCGACCGATGAAGTTCTCGAGCGGCACGTAGCCAACGTCGAAGCGGCTATCGCTGGAGTTGTCACGATTGTCACCCATCATGAAATAATGGCCAGCCGGTACGACGAATTCCCGCGTGTCATCGCCAAGGCCATTCGGTGTCAGGTCGAGCGTGTCATAGGCAATGCCGTTCGGCAAAGTTTCGCGGTAGACATCGACCGGGCGGTTAACTTCTGTAACGTCCGAATTGTCGATCTGACCGACCTTCTCGCGCGGTACGGCCACGTCATTGATATAGAGCACGCCAGCACGCATCTGAATCTTGTCGCCAGGCAGGCCAATCACGCGTTTGATGAAATCCAGCGATGTGTCATTCGGCTTGCGGAATACGGCAATATCGCCGCGCTTCGGCTCACCGGCCCAGATGCGACCTGAAAAAAGGTCCGGTGCAAACGGGATCGAATATTTCGAATAGCCGTAGGAGAACTTGGAGACAAAGAGATAATCGCCCTCCAGCAGCGTTGGCCGCATGGAACCCGAGGGAATATTGAAGGGCTGAAACAGCAATGTCCGAATAACCAGTGCGAGCAGCAGCGCCTGCACGATAACGCTGATCGTCTCGCCAAGACCACCAGAATTCTTCACAACAGCTTTGTCGCTCACGTGTCTCATATCTCCAAAAACAAAAAATGTGCCCCCTCATAACCGCTGAGGGCCCGGGGAGCAATGCGCTCATTGCCGTTTGAATACGGCTATTCTTCGATTTTCAAAGCCTCGATAATCACGAATGCTTGTGCAAGGGGAAAATCATCAGTGATCGTCAGATGGATTCGGGATGTGTAGCCGGAAGGTACAATCGCGCTCAGGCGCTTCGCCGCACCATTGGTGAGTTGCATTGTCGGCGCGCCGCTCGGCAGGTTGACCACACCCATGTCGCGCCAGAACACGCCCTGAGACAACCCGGTGCCGAGCGCCTTGGCGCAAGCTTCCTTCGCAGCGAAGCGCTTGGCGTAGGAAGCCGCACGCTCCTTGCGGCGTTCGGATTTCGCTTGTTCTACAGGTGTATAGACCCGGTCGATGAAACGCTGGCCATGCCTTTCAAGCGTCTTTTCGATGCGCCTGATATCAATCAAATCGCTGCCGATTCCAATGATCATGTTGGCTCGGCGACTTTCTCGAGCCGAAAGCCCGACCTGCGGCGGTTCTGAAAGCTGCCAACGGCCCAGCGAACCGGAAAATAGACGAGCAGCGCGGCGGCAAAGCCAAGCGGGGCAGCGCCAATCAGCATGGGCTTGATCAACGGTTCCCACAAAACAGCAAAATCCAGATGCCGGAGCATGGAGCCGAGATGATGCGGCAGAGGGTCACCGGCGAGATGGCCGGTCAGAACAAAACGCCCTGCTTCCAAGGTTGCCGCCCATATGAAAGGCAGAACCAGGGGGTTGCCAAGCGTCGTGCCGATAACAGCAGCAGCAATGTTTCCGCCAATAACCCAGGCTATCGCCAGAGCGACGGCAATGTGCACGCCGAGAATGGGAATGAACGCGGCAAAAATCCCGCAGGCGAAACCTGCGGCAATCGCGTGCGGCGTCGCCCTCAGGCGCAAGACACGCTTGCCAAAATAGCGCAATGAGCGGCCGATCGAGCGGCGCGGCCAAAGCGCAACACGCAGCCGCTCGCGATAGCCTGGCACTTTACGCCGTTTGAAAAGCATCTCTATTCAAGTCCCTCTACGCCAAAACACCACTCGTGCATGGTGAATGTGTCAATCCTGCTCTGGCATGCCCAATGTGATCAGATGTTGCGACTACCCGGCTTAACAGGCGGAATTGCGGCAAGTTCCGGCGGAAGTTGATCAGCAGGATAAGCCGGCACCTCGTATTCCGCCAGTGCAATCAAAGGCACGCCAACGTCGCTTTTTCCTGCAGATCGGTCGATGATACATGCTGCTGCCAGTACATTGGCACCCAATTCCTGCAGGCACGTGACCGTTTCGCGGATCGAAAGCCCTGTCGTTACAATGTCTTCAACGATAACAACGCGCGCGCCCTTGGCAATTTCGAACCGGCGAAGCTTGAATATGCCATTTTCACGCTCGACCCAGATCGCAGGCACGCCAAGGTGCCGTGATGTCTCATAGGCCGGAATGATACCGCCGATTGCCGGGCCAACCACATAATCAATCTGGCCAAGACCGGCATCCTTGATCTTGTCGGCAAGGCCACGGCAGACACGCTCCGTCTTGTCCGCATGCATGAAAACACGCGCCTTTTGCAGGAAGATCGGGCTGCGCAGACCTGACGTCAGGATAAAGTGCCCTTCAAGCACCGCGCCTGCCTCGCGAAATACATCCAGAACTTCACTTGTGTTCATCTTCGCCCCTCTATCCGTTGACGCGCTGCGCATCGCTGACGCATTTGCTTTCTTTAAGTTTCGACAATATCCGATTGAGATGTTTTAGGTTCCACACCTCAAGATCAACGATCATCTGGGTGAAATCCGGTGCTGTGCGGACCATCGAAAGATTGTGAATATTCGTCTCATTCTCGGCGATGATCTGCGCGATCTCCGCCAGGGATCCCGGTGCATTGATTGCCGAAATGTTGATGCGGGCCGGGAAGCGGTCACGCCGGCTTTCATCGATGTCCCAGCGCACGTCGATCCAGCGTTCGGGCTGGTCGTCATAGGCCATCAGCGCCGAAGACTGGATAGGATAGATCGTCATGCCTGCGCCCGGCTGGAGAATGCCGACGATACGGTCGCCCGGTACTGCCCCCTCCGGAGAGAAGTGCACCGGCATGTCGGGGCTCGCGCCGCGGATCGGCAGGGCATTCGGTCCGCCGGGCTCAAAACCCGCGCTTTCCCCACCCTCTGGCATCTTGAAGATCATGCCTGACGTGTTGCGGAAATTCACCCAGCCTTCCTCGCGCTCGCTGGCGCTGGGTTTTGGCTTGGCGTCCTGATATTCCGGATAGACTGCTTTCATCACATCCGATGACGGCAATTCACCACGGCCAACCGCCGCCAGAACATCGTCAAGTTCTTTCCGTGCCAGGCGTGGCAGGCCCTTTTTCAGTTCGTCACGGGAATAAACTTTCCCGGCCCGTTCGAAAGCCCGCTCCAGGATCTGCATGCCAAGCCCGGAATACTGCTTGCGTACGGCGATGCGGGTGGCGCGGCGAATGGCGGCGCGCGCCTTCCCTGTGACGACAATCGATTCCCAGGCGGCGGGGGGCGTCTGCGCCTTGGAGCGAATGATTTCCACTTCATCGCCATTATGCAGCTCGGTCATCAGCGGCATGATACGGCCATTGACCTTGGCGCCCACGCAGCTGTCGCCGATGTTGGTATGCACCGCATAAGCGAAGTCGATTGGCGTTGCGCCGCGCGGCAGTGCGATGAGGCGGCCCTTGGGCGTGAAGCAGAAGACCTGGTCCTGAAACAGTTCGAGCTTGGTATGCTCGAGAAACTCTTCCGGGTTATCTCCCTCAGCCAACGCCTCGATCGTCTGCCGCAACCATGCATAGGCATTGGTTTCGGTCGAGATGATATGGGGATTCTGTGCGCTGCCGCGATCCTTGTAGATCGAATGGGCGGCCACGCCATATTCGGCAATGTCGTTCATTTCGCGGGTGCGGATCTGCAGCTCGACGCGCTGGCGCGACGGACCGACGATGGTCGTATGGATCGACCGGTAGTCATTCTGCTTCGGCGTCGAGATATAGTCTTTGAAACGACCGGGGACCATCGACCATGTAGTGTGAATGATACCGAGCGCATTGTAGCAATCGGCGACTGAATCGACGACAACCCGGAAGCCGAAAATGTCCGATAGCTGTTCAAACGAAAGCCCCTTGCTTTCCATCTTGCGGAAAACCGACCAGGCTTTCTTCTGCCGGCTTTTGACATTGGCCTTGATGCCGTGTTTTTCGAACAGGCTTGACAGATCGGTTTCGATCTGCTTGAGCGTCGCCCGGTTCTTCTCCATCAATTCCGCCAGCCGGTTGGTGACGGCATTGAAGGCTTCGGGATTGATATAGCGGAAGGCGAGTTGCTCCAGTTCTTCGCGCATGTCCTGCATGCCCATGCGGCCGGCGAGCGGCGCATAGATGTCCATCGTCTCTTCGGAGATGCGCAGGCGCTTGTCTTCCGGCACATGATGGAGCGTACGCATATTGTGCAGGCGGTCGGCGAGCTTGACCAGGAGGACGCGCACGTCGTCAGAAATCGCCAGCAGCAGCTTGCGCAGATTTTCTGCCTGAACGGCCTTCTTCGACACGAGATCAAGCTTCTTGAGCTTGGTCAGGCCCTCGACCAGCTTGCCAATATCGGGACCAAAGAGCGTATCGATTTCCTGGCGCGTGGCCGAGGTGTCCTCGATGGTATCGTGCAGCAAGGCGATGGCGATGGTCGCCTCGTCCAGATGCATGTCTGTCAGGATAGCGGCGACTTCCAGGGGATGCGAGAAATAGGGATCGCCCGATGCGCGCTTTTGGTGGCCATGTTTCTGCATGGCGTAGACATAGGCTTTGTTGAGCAGTGCCTCATTAACGTCAGGCTTGTAACGCTGCACACGCTCGACAAGCTCATACTGACGCATCATGGACGGGGGCCTCCGGAGTCACACACAGAATTTGGTCGAAGATAGAATTGTTATGCCGCCTATATGGTAATTGCGTTACCAAGACGCAAAAATAATGCGCCGCAGAGACTGCGACGCATCAAAAGACATTTGATGTAGAGACCTTGAAACAGCCTCTTAGTAGTCGTCGCTTTTTTCCGGGGCCACAAGGCCTTCGATACCGGCCAACAATTCCTCTTCCGACATCGAGTCGAAGGAGACATTGTCATCAGCATCCATCTCGGCGGCTTCGGTCGCCTCGCTGTCACCAGCGGTAACCTGCGGTACTGCGACTGCTTCCGGCTCATCCACTTCCACATGCTTCTGCAGCGAATGGATCAGATCTTCCTTCAGATCACCGGGAGACAGGGTCTCCTCTGCGATCTCGCGCAGAGCTACAACCGGATTCTTGTCATTGTCGCGATCGATGGTAATCGCTGCGCCTTGCGAAATAAGACGGGCGCGATGACTGGCAAGCAGAACCAGTTCAAAACGGTTCTCAACCTTGTCAACGCAATCTTCAACAGTTACGCGGGCCATGAACTGCCCCTTTCATTTTTTACTGAATTAGCGGATTAATGCGGACATAACGCGGTTGCGTATAAAAGACAAGCAAAAGCGCTCGACGCTTTTTGACGCCCTGAACCGATTTGGCCGCAGAAGTCACGCAATGTTGAGCACTTCTGTCCAGAAACATATACAAAATTTCAAGGAAGGTATTGGCTTTTGCTCCAACCCGACGTACTAAATATCCTACTTTCGTATAAGTTCAGATCGGGCTTTATTACCTTCAAGCTGATTTGAAATTGAAGCTCAGATTTTTGAAATGGAACCTTATTATGTTTGATCCACGAGAAAAAATCGTCTTGTTTATCGACGGTGCAAATCTCTATGCGGCCTCCAAGGTACTCGGATTTGATATAGATTACCGGAAACTGCTTTCTGCTTTCCAGAAGCGCGGCTATTTGCTACGCGCTTACTACTATACTGCTTTAGTTGAAGATCAGGAATACTCCTCTATTCGACCCTTGATCGATTGGCTCGACTATAATGGCTACAAGGTTGTTACCAAGCCTGCGAAGGAATTCACGGATTCTGCCGGTCGCCGCAAGATCAAGGGCAATATGGACATCGAACTTGCCGTCGATGCCATGCAACTGACCGATACGGTGGATCATTTCGTGATTTTTTCCGGCGACGGCGACTTCCGTTCCCTGGTCGAGGCGCTGCAGCGAAAGGGCCGCAAGGTCAGCGTCGTTTCGACGCTGTCGACGCAGCCGCCGATGATCTCCGATGAGTTGCGCCGCCAGGCCGATCACTTCATTGATCTGACCTCGCTGCGGGCCGAGATCGGCCGCGAGGCATCCGAGCGCGCGCCGCGCCAGCGGGTCGAAGAAGAACAGGTCGATTATTGATCGCAGCCCCGACCGGTCCGGAACCTTCTCCGGACTGCTCCATCTGCACGCGCCTGCACGATTTCATTGCCGCGTGGCGCGTGAAGGAACCCGGCTGGCACAATGCACCCGTGCCGACGTTCCTGCCGGCAGGCGGTGTCGCATCCGTGCAATTGCTGGTGGTCGGCCTTGCGCCCGGCCTGCGCGGCGCCAACCGTACCGGGCGGCCCTTTACGGGCGACTATGCCGGCGACCTGCTCTATAACACACTGAATGAATTCGGCTTTTCGCGCGGCACATTCGCCGCCCGGCCCGATGACGGGCTGGAACTGATCGATACCGCCATCACCAATGCCGTGCGCTGCGTTCCGCCGGAAAACAAGCCGGTTGGCGGCGAAATCAGCAATTGCCGGCGTTTCCTGACGCCAACCATCGCACAATTCGCTAATCTCCGCGCCATAGTCACCCTCGGCACCATCGCGCATCAATCGACAGTGCGCGCATTTGGGCAGCCGGTGGCAAAACACCCGTTCAGCCATGGCGGCCAGTCGGATATCGGCAATGTGCGGATCTTTTCCAGCTATCACTGCTCGCGCTACAATACCAATACCGGACGGCTGACAACGGAAATGTTCAAGGGAGTGTTCGGTGAAGTGAGCAGCTATCTCAATGGAATCGCTGGGTAATTTCATCCCCTCTCTTGTGATTTCTAGCACTTGGCAAGGGCTAAGATGCTGAAATCACTTTCTCTCCCACAAAGGGGAGAGATAGAGCGGAGCCTACCCGCGATCCCTGAGCAGCCGTGATTTCTCGCGATTCCAGTCGCGCTGCTTTTCCGTCTCACGCTTGTCGTGCAGCTTCTTGCCGCGTGCGACGGCGATCTCGAGCTTGGCCCTGCCCTGGTCGTTGAAATAGAGTTTCAGCGGCACCACGGTCATGCCCTCGCGGTCGACAGATTGCGCCAGCCGCGACATTTCCCGCTTTGAAATCAACAGCTTGCGGTGGCGGCGCGGCTCATGGTTGAAGCGGTTGGCCTGCAGATATTCCGGAATATAGGAGTTGATCAGCCAGAACTCGCCACGCTCGAAACTGGCATAGCTCTCGGCAATATTCGACTGGTTGCGGCGCAGCGACTTCACCTCGGTGCCCTGCAACACGATGCCAGCCTCCAGCGTGTCGAGAATCTCGAAATTGAAGCGCGCTTTACGGTTTTCCGCAATGATCTTGCGAACCGTGATGGGTTTTGAGGCAGCTTTTGGCTTGTTCATGCAGTCTATATAGTGCTTTCGGGCAAAATTATCAGTTGATCAGACGTCAGTTGATCAGACCGGCATGCCGCATCGCCTGGTCGATGCGTTCCGCCGTGGCGGACTCGACCGGGACCATGGGCGAACGCAGCGCATTGTGCATCTTGCCGAGCTTCGCCAGCGCATATTTCGGACCCGTCGGATTGGGCTCCAGGAACAGCGCCTTGTGCAGTGGCATCAAAATATCCTGTATTTTCAATGCCTTGTTATAATCGCCATTCAAGGTCGCCGCCTGGAATTCGGCGCAAAGGCGCGGCGCGACATTCGACGTCACCGAGATGCAGCCATGGCCGCCATGGGCGTTGAAGCCCAGCGCCGTCGCATCCTCGCCGGAAAGCTGGATGAAGTCCTTGCCGCAGGTGATGCGCTGTTCCGAGACGCGCTCGATCTTGCCCGTCGCATCCTTGACGCCAGCTATGTTCTTGAAATCATTGGCGAGCTGGCCCATCGTCTCCGGCGTCATGTCGATGATCGAGCGGCCCGGAATATTGTAGATGATGATCGGCAGCGACACGGCTTCGGCAATCGCCTTGTAGTGAGCGTAGAGGCCGCGCTGGTTCGGCTTGTTGTAATAGGGCGTGACGACGAGGATGGCATCCGCCCCCGCCCTTTCGGAAAACTCAGCAAGTTCAATGGCTTCACGCGTATTGTTCGAACCCGCACCGGCAATCACCGGCACTTTTCCGGCCGCTTCCTCGATGCAGACCTCGACCACGCGCCTGTGCTCGGCATGGGACAGCGTCGGCGATTCGCCCGTGGTGCCGACCGGCACCAGACCATTGGTTCCCTCGGCGATCTGCCAGCCGACAAAGGCGCGAAAGGCTTTCTCGTCAAAGGCGCCGTCCTGATCGAAGGGCGTGACGAGAGCGGTGATTGAGCCTTTCAGCATGGGAAACTCCAAAGAATAAATGATCCTCCCCAGAACCATTTCCGGTCATGAGGTGGCGCACCATAATCATCGCAGGCGTGCGGGGCAAGTTCATTTCCCTGATGAAATTCATCAACCCGGTACATGTAAACTTCCCGCCCCGGTTGATTTTCTCGTACCAGATTCGACATTTCATGTGCGAGAATCGTGCACTCTCGCGAAGAATCGAACAAGAACGGAAATTTCACGTGCGAAATCCGGGCGCGGACGACGCAAAAACTGCCGAAACAGCCGTTTTAGTGGACTCTGCGGCCGACATTAATTTAACAGTCGTTCAATTAAATTTCCATTCATATGAGGGCGGTTAAGCTCGCCGCTTTCCGTACCGGCTGGTACGGCAGGTGTTCTCCGGAAAATGCATCCGTAAAACGCCGGTTTTTGAGCATGAGTAGCGAAGTATATCGTCGCGGCACTGAAACGAATGCGAAATGGATCGCAATCCCAGCGTGACCGGTCATCGCGCCAGGATTGCGAAGGCTCCCCGGCGGGTGAATGCCGGGGAGTTTTTCGTTGATGGCCGATCGACACCTCGACCGTCACGTTCGTGGTCACATCAAAGGATAAAGTCGTCTTGTCCTATGAAGTCAGACTCGTGAAAGACATAAATATACCGGATCTGGCCACCGAGGTTAATCGAGAGTTCAGTGATTCCCCCACCCGGCTCACCTACCGCTATCTGCCCATTCTGAGGGTCATAGTCCACGAGCTCGAATGGTTGATCGTTCGGCCTAAAGGAATTTGTATCAATTGCCTGAAAATCCAGTTTGTCACCTGGGGTAAACGGGACTTTTTCGCTGGTAATATGAAAATCGCTGAAAGCCATGAACTTATATGTGTCGTTTCCGGCGCCGCCCTCCACTGTGTCTTTTCCTTCACCGCCGATAATTATATCGTTGCCATCGCCGCCCAATAGCGTGTCATCGCCAGCCAGGCCAACGAGAACATTGTTACCGGCATTGCCAGTGATGGAATCGGCCCCTGCCGAGCCGACCGCATTTTCGAAATTATTGGCTACTTGGTCGCCCACCGCATCCCCACCGCTTACGGTGATTCCGCCAAGGGCGGTAAGCGTACTCATATCGACGGTCACAGCACCTCTGGAATGCTCATAGCTCAATGTGTCAATGCCGGGGCCGCCATTCAGCACATCAGCGAGGCCGCCGCCGCCTTCGATAAAGTCATCGCCGGCGCCGCCATTGATGATGTTGTTACCCGTGCTGCCGAAGATCTGATCATCGCCGGCGCCTCCATTAATCGTGCTGACCACGTTCAGGGTGGCGGCGCTTGCGTCAATCCGGTCATTGCCTTGCCCGCCGCCGACGATCACAGCCGCGCCACCGCCAAGGCCGCTCGGAATGATCATATCGTCATTGCCTGACGTGCCACCGAGATTGGACAAGTTGACAGTCACCTGCGGCAGCCAATTGCCGTTGGAAACCTGAAGAAGATCGAACATTGCTTGCGAAAGTTGTGATGGCATACCCATGCCCTCCCTTTAAAAGGGCTGCAAAGGGCCGGTATCCTCCCAAGGGCCTGTTACCCCTGCAACTGCAGGGTACACCATACGCCTTATCCGCCAGACAGGATAGTAACGTTGTATTAAACCACCTATAGCTGCGAGTATTTATTACTGAAATCCGAATATAGCCCAAAAGCATTATGCCGTATTTCTCCCGATGAACAATTCATCAACAGAAACAAATACTTGCGCGATCGAGAAGTTTTGTCGCGTGGATGACAAATTAAGCTCGTGACAGCTGCCGCATAAGCTTTGCGAGGATCGTCGTTTGTCGGCCGTCGTTCGTCGTTCGTCGTTCGACAAGCTCACGATGAAGAAGCTCACGATGAAGAGGCTCGGCGGGAGGTTGTGCTTAACAAAGGAAGTTGAGCTCAGCACGAGGAAGGCTGGCGCCTCGGGACGTTCATGAAAAAGGGCGGGAGAAAGCTCTCCCGCCTCACTGGCTCCTCCCACCCGATTTTCGTCAGATCGCCTGGATCTGCGCGTAGTCGAACTGATAGGTATTGGTATTGATGACGAATTCTGGCGCTCCATTCGGGCGTACGAAGATTTGATCGTTGACGATTTCGACCTGCTGGCCCTCGCCGACCGTCAGGGGCTGAGGCCCCTCCTCTTCCAAATCGCCGTCAATGGCTCTCAGATCGATGATATCGCCGGCATCCCCATCGGTGATTGTGTCTTGCGCATCTGCCTCGAATTGGAACCTGAAAGTATCGGCGCCGGTACCGCCGCTCAACGTATCTTTGCCGGGGCCGCCGTCGATGATGTCATTGCCCTCGCCGCCGTTAAGCGTGTCATCACCCTCGCCGCCATTGAGCGTGTCAACTCCCCCGTTGCCATTGAGCGTGTCGTTGCCTGCACCGCCTTCGACGGCATCGTCTTGCACGCTACCGTTAACATGGTCGTCGTGATCGGATCCATGAATGCAACTATTGTGGTCGTGAAAACGGTAGTATCTTTCACTGGCGAGCGCAGCCGCCTGCGAGCCCGACATTGCTGCAAGCGTCGGGGCATCCGGCAGCGTTATATCGATGGTGCCATCGTCACCGATATTTAGCGCTATGCCCTGCGAAACATTGGCGAAGTTGAACACATCCTCCCCCTCGCCGCCATCAATCGAGCCAAGATCGGTTCGATCGTCGGGGTCAGTCGAGCCACCTGCAAAGGTGCCGTCGGAGAATACGAATGTATCGTCGCCCGCGCCGCCCGTCACTGTGTTACGGCCGACGCCGAGCCTGAACGTGTCGTTGCCATCGCCACCGTCAACAATGTCATCGCCAGGGCCGTCGTCCAGGATGTCATTGCCCTCGCCGCCGTTAAGCGTGTCGTTGCCAATGCCGCCATTGAGCTGGTCGTCGCCCTCATCGCCGTTGAGGGTGTCGCTTTCGTCTTCGGCAGCGAGCGCGGAGAGGCTTTGGAAACCTTCGCCATCCTCACCATAAATAACGTCGTTACCCCCACCGCCAGATATGCGGTCAGCACCGGCCTCACCGCTGATACCGTCGTCGCCATCATGGCCATTTACGCCATCCTGGCCGGACCCAAGAAGAATACGGTCGTCTCCCCCGGAGCCTGCGACGCTGTCATTGCCAGCACCGGCGTTAACCTCGCCGCCCTCCTCGGCCTGGAACCCTGCGAGCGCCAGCGCGGCGCTGCTGCCAAGGCTCAACTGGTCGGCGCCCGCCGTTCCGACGAATTTCTCGATGGAGATAAAGGTATCGCCCGCCGCATCGCCGCCGCTGCTGACGCCGCCGAGCACGAGGTTGACCGGCGCGGCGCTGGTGGAATAATTGGCCGTGTCGATGCCGGTGCCGCCGTCAAGAATATCGGCGCCAAGGCCGCCAACGAGAATATCGTTGCCGCCCATGCCTTTCAGATGATCATTGCCGCCAAGCCCGGCGAGGATATTGACGGAATTGTTGGCGGTGATGATGTCGGCAAAATTCGAGCCGACGACGTTTTCGAAGTTTCTGAAGGAGTCGCCCTGGGCCCCGCCGCTGCCGCCGCCGTTTGCGTTGGCATTGTTGCTGAGGGTTAGGGTGACGCCTGAGGCGGACTGCGAATAGCCCACCGTATCATTGCCGGCATCGCCATCCATGGAATCGCCGCCGGTGCCGCCTTCGACATAGTCATTGCCGGTGCCGCCGCGCAGCGAGTCACCGCCCGCGCCGCCTTCGACAACATCAGAGCCGCCGCCGGCATTGATCGAGTCGCCGCCGCCATTGCCCTGTATATGTTCATTGGCATTGGTGCCGGTGAAGGAATTGCCTTGATCGCTGAGCGAAATCTCGACGGTGCTCGGCAAAATGCCCAGAAGCTGGAGCAGACCGTTTGGTAGATTGATAGCCATGATAGTCCTCCCATGTTTACGCACGGGGGCGGCTCCATCACGGGGCCGGAAACCCCTTGCAACTCTCGGTAATATTGCGCGCGTCATGGCGCGATGGAAGATAGTGCGATGCGGCCGCGCGGGTGGATATAGCCCGCGCGGCGGTTCAGGCTAGTGTGCAAATGCAGGTGAGCAACACGGCATTTGCACCAGTTACGCATCCATCAAAGGATGAAATCACTGGCCGAAAAGCCGCTTTGGTCAGGTGCGAAAATATTAATCTCCAGCGTACCGTTTCCGGTGTTGACATGAATATAATTGTTGAGGCCTTGCCCAAAAACCTGGGCAACTTGACCAGGTAAGGCGCCGCCTGGTTGGAATCCCACCCAGACAAATTCCCCCGGAATCAGCGCCGACAGATCAATTGCATCTAATGACGCCTGGTTGAATCCCACGACCATATCAGTCAGGCCAAACAGGGGAGAATCCGCCACGCTCGTATAGACGAATCTATCGTCGCCTCCTGATCCAACCAGATTGTCGGCTCCAACCCCGCCATTCAGGATGTCATTGCCGGAGCCTCCGTCCAGGGCGTCATTGCCGTTTCCGCCAATGAGCGTGTCGTTACCTTCGTTTCCTTCGAGGACGTCCTCGCCATCGCGTCCTTCGAGGGTGTCATTCCCAAGCCGGCCAAAGAATGCATTGTCCGTCGAGCCACCACCCATAATGTGGTCATTGAACGCGCTACCGATGACGTTTTCATTGGAAATCAGGGTATCCCCCTGGGCATCGCCGCCAATGCCCAATACCCCCACGGTCAGATCAACGGTGACTGCGCTTGGGGAAGTCGAATAGTCGACAATGTTGAGATTGGCCCCGCCATTCAGCACATCCGCCCCGGCACCGCCAATGAGCGTGTCGATGCCAGCGCCTCCTAGCAGCGTATCGTTTCCGCCGCCGCCGTAGAGGGTGTCGTTGCCAGCGGCGCCATTCAGCGTGTCGTTGCCGTCGAGGCCGATGAGAATGTTGGCGAGATTGTCACCGGTCAGGTTGTCGGCGAAATTTGAACCGACCAGATTCTCGATACCCGTCAGAACATCGCCGAGGGCATCTCCTGCAAGCCCGGTCCCTGCCCCATTGAGCGTGAGTGCCACGGTTACGCCCGCTGTGGCGGTAGCATAACCGGCGGTATCACTGCCAGTTCCGCCTGTAATGACGTCGCCAACCAAGCCGAGCAGGCCAGGACCGCCTTCGAGATAATCATTGCCGCCGCCACCGTTGAGAGTATCGAGCCCGCCAAGGCCGTTCATGTAGTCGCTGCCGGCGCCGCCCTGCGGAGGCAAATCATTGCCCGCAGTGCCGGTAAATTCTCTCACCACGCCCGTGATGCCGAGAAGCGGAAAAAGTGCGGAAATTTGAGCTGGAATAGCCATAACCATGCCCTCCCTTTAAAAGGGCTGCAAAGGGCCGGTATCCTCCCCAGGGCCTGCCACCCCTGCAACTGCAGGTTCTATTCTATACCTCCTTCGGATTAAATCAAAGCAACTTATGTTAAATCTGAGCTACATCTTACGTAAAGTGTATAGCCCAAAAGTATTATACTTGCGCGGCAAGAAGAAGAATTTGCGTTGTGGAACAGAGAGTTGCGTGGTTCGTCGTTCGACGAAGCTCTCGGTGGGGAAGTGGGTTGGTTGTAAGGATCGTCGCTGACGGGTGTGCTGCAACAGCCGATGCCGGCTTATCTCGCCTCTTGCGGGAGAGAAAGGATTTTCCTGGATTTAGCCTCTTCGCTAAATCCTTGGAAAATCCAAGAGAGGGGGTAGTTCAGTGAAGCAAATCCCCTCTCTGGCGATTTCTAGCACTTAGCCAAGAGGCTAAGATGCTGAAATCGCTACCCGGGGCCGAGCCACGGGTCTCGCCCGCCTTCGGGCCCCACAAGGGGGGAGATAATCGGCATCGGCCGTAGACGCCGTCCTTTCAAATGCCGCTCAATCAGCTAACCTTTTGTTAAGAGTGCTTTCATACGTCCGCCATTATTATCTGATGATCATGTCCCTGGTTCCGGGGGCACCCGCTTTCAAATAACTGGTATCCGAATGCTGAGAACTCCTGTTTTGCATCATGTTCTTCTTGGCCTCACGCTTGCGCTGACGGCTACGGCTTCCCATGCCCAGAATCCTGCGCCTTCCGCCGCCGTCCCCGTGCCGGGGCTGAAGCCTTTCGCCTCGACTGGAACAAGGGTGAACCCGGCGATGCAGGCCGTCACGCGGCCGGACCCGGTGACGACGGCGGGCATTACCCAGCCTTCGAGGCCATCGGCGATTGCCGGGAGCCTGAAGAGCGGCCTCGACGCGATCGCCTCCGGCGACGTGAACCGCGCGCTCGGCATCCGCAACGGCCTGCCAATCAATGCACTCGACCGGCATATCCTGACCTGGGCGATCGGCCTTTCCAACGCGCCGGGCGTGCCGAGCTCGGAGATCGCCCATGCGGCCGCCGAACTGCCGGGCTGGCCGGGCATGGCCACCTTCCGCAACAATTCGGAGCGGGCGCTGTACAAGGAAAGTCCGGCGCCGTCGATTGTCATCAATGCTTTCGGCAATACCCCGCCGCAGACAACGGAGGGCGTGGTCATCCTCGCCCGCGCCTATGTGGCCAGCGGCAACCCGGCACGCGCCCGCCAGATCCTCGCGCCGTTCTGGCGCACGAAGAAGCTGGATGACGGCCAGGAAGCCATGATCCTCAAGGAGTTCTCGCAGGTGATCGCCCGCGACGACCATCTGACGCGCATGCTGACCATGCTCTATGAGGGCAAGGTCAAGTCCGCCGGGCGTGTCGCCAAGCTCGCCAATGCGGATTCGCTGTTCCAGGCCTTTGCCGCCGTTCTGCAGAAATCGCCCGATGCGGGCAAGAAGCTGGCGCAGGTGGATGGCTCCTGGGCGAAAAACGCCGCCTATATCTTCGCCAAGGCGCAATATTTGCGCCGCCAGGAGAAGTTCCGCGAAGCGGCGGATGTGATGGCTACGGCCCCGCGCGATGCGGCGGCGCTGGTCGATCCCGATGCGTGGTGGACCGAGCGGCGCGTGCTGTCGCGCGAACTGCTCGACATTGGCGACGCCAAGCGCGCCTACCGCGTGGCGGCGATGCACAGCGCCGAGACCCCAACCGTGGCCGCCGATGCGGAATTCCACGCCGGCTGGGTGGCGCTACGGGCGCTGAACGATCCGAACACGGCGCAGCGGCACTTTGCCCGTATCGCCGAAATTTCGTCGAAGCCGATGTCGGCCTCGCGCGCCTATTACTGGCTCGGACGCGCGGCGGAAGCCGGTAGCGCCGGAAGTGCGCGCGACTATTACGGCCGCTCCTCACGCTACGGCACCACATTCTACGGCCAGCTGGCAGCGGCGAAGCTGGGCCAGTCCGCCTTGCAGTTGCCCTACCCCAAGCCGACGGACGCCGAGCGGGCACGCTTTGCTGGGCGCGAGGCCGTGCGGGCGATCCAGCGGCTGGAGGACACCGGCTATGATTCACGCGCGGCGATGCTGTATACGAGTCTGGCGCAGGAGCTCGACAGCCCCGGCGAACTGGCGCTGCTGGCCGTGATGGCGGAGCGCAAGAAAAACCATTATGTCGCCCTGCGCGTCGGCAAGGCGGCGGCACAGCGCGGCATCGACGTCGGCGCCCTGTCGCATCCGATCGGCGCCATTCCCGCCAACGCCAATATTTCCGGCTCCGGCACGGCGCTGGCCTATGCCATTGCCCGGCAGGAGAGCGAATTCAACCCTGCCGCCGTTTCCAGCGCCGGGGCGCGCGGCCTGCTGCAGCTCTTGCCGGGAACGGCCAAGGGCGTCGCCACCCGCGCCGGCATGAGCTATTCGAAGGACCGGCTGACCACGGACGCCGCCTATAATGCGACGCTCGGCGCGAAATTCCTCGGCGAGCAGATCTCGAAATTCGATGGTTCGTATGTGCTTACCTTTGCCGGTTACAATGCCGGGCCGACGCGCGCCAATGAGTGGATCGTGAAATATGGCGACCCGCGCGGCAAGTCCGTCGACGAGGTCGTCGACTGGATCGAGCGCATTCCCTACACCGAGACGCGCAATTACGTGCAGCGGGTGATGGAAAATTACGAGGTCTATAAGGCGCGATTGACCGGCAAGGCGCAGATCGAAAGCGATCTGACCGCCGGACGGCGGGGTTGATGCCGCGTTTATCTCCCCCTTGTGGGGTCCGAAGGGCGGGCAAGACCCGTGGCTCGCCCCGGGTAGGATTTTCCTGGATTTAGCCTCCTTGCTAAATCCTTGGAAAATCCAAGTGAGGGGGTATTGTAGTGGCTCTAAATCCCCTCTCTTGCGATTTCTAGCACTTAGCAAGAGCTAAGATGCTGAAATCGCTTTCTCTCCCACAGGGGGAGAGATAACACTGCATCGTCGTGCTCTTTAATTTCATCATTTTCATATTCATTGGAGTCATACTATTGAGCGATTCTTTTAACGAGATTTTCTACAATGCGCCGGACGGCCTGAAGCTTTACGCGCGGGTCTATGAGCCGGAGCAAACGGTCGACACCCTGCCAATCGTCTGCCTGCCAGGACTGACCCGCAACGCCAGAGATTTTCACGAACTGGCGCTCACCCTCGCCGGCCACGCGATAACGCCGCGCCGGGTGATCTGCTTCGATTTCCGCGGACGCGGGCGCTCGGCCTATGACCCGGACTGGTCGCATTACAATATCGGCACCGAGGCGGGCGATGTGATTGCCGGGCTCGCCCATCTCGGCATCGCGCGGGCGGTGTTTCTCGGCACCTCGCGCGGCGGAATGGTCACCCATATCCTCGCGGCCATCGCACCGCAGCTGCTGGCCGGGGTGATCCTCAACGATATCGGCCCGGAGCTCGCGCCGGAAGGCCTGATGGAGATCAGCGAGAATCTCGGCAAACGCTTGGGCGACGAACCGCCGAACCCAAGGAATTTTGCCGAAGCGGAAGCGCTGCAGCGCGCGGCGCTGGGCGAGGCGTTTCCGGCGCTGACCAATGCGGACTGGGAGCGCGGGACCCGGGCGAGCTACGTGGAGAGTGGTAACGGGGTGCGTCCCGATCATGACCTCAATCTTTTAAGGACGCTGGAAGGCATCGATTTCAGCCAGAAACTGCCGGACCTCTGGGCGCAGTTCGACCTCTTCGCCGAATTGCCGCTGCTGCTCATCCGCGGCGAAAATACCAAGCTGCTGTCGAGCGAAATCGTCGCGGAAATGACCCGCCGTCACCCCGCCCTGCAGGTGATCAATGTCGCCGGTCAGGGCCACGCACCGCTGCTTGAAACCGGGCAATTGCCGGAGCTGATCGCCGCGTTTACGGCGGGGATCGATCTAAGGGCGGTGTGAGTTTTGAGGTCGTCCTCTGTCCCTGCCGCACAATGAACGGCTTGCGACAGCCGATGCCGGCTTATCTCTCCCCTTGCGGGAGAGAAAGGATTTTCCTGGATTTAGCCTCTTCGCTAAATCCTTGGAAAATCCAAGTGAGGGGTTAGCTCAGTGAGGCAAATCCCCTCTCTGGCGATTTCTAGCACTTAGCAAGGGCTAAGATGCTGAAATCGCTTTCTCTCCCACAGAGGGGAGAGATAACGCGGCATCGGCTGCCGCAGCACACCCGCAGAGGGCATCGGCATCCCCCACCCGCCACAAACAAAGGATTTTCCAGGGGATTGTGGGCTGAAAAATCCCCTCTTCTGGCGAATTCCGGCGAAAGCTTCGCTTCGATCGCCAAGATGGTCGGATCGCAATCCCAGCGCGACCGGTCATCACGCCAGGATTGCGAAGGCTCCCCGGCGGGTGAATGCCGGGGAGTTTTGGGGGCTAGAGGATGAAATCACTGGCCGTTAAATTCCGAGCCTCTCCTGAGAATTCCACATAGAACCGGAAATCGGCAATACTGTCACCATTTACATCCCCTCTGACAACAGTTTGGAATTCGAACTCCTCAAAACTAAGTTGACCAGCTTGGCCGGTAAAATTCGTTACGATCACAAATTGATCATTAATGTTCGCTGTGTTGGCATTGGCGTCGATGGCATACAGGTCGATTATATCTCCACTTGTAAAGTCTTCTATAGTTTCGTCCTCATCTAACTCTGCATCCAAAATATCACGATACATGAACGTATCGTTTCCAAGGCCACCTGTTAGTTTATCTCCCTGACCACCACCCACCAGCACATTGTTACCATTGTCACCAATAAGAATATCGAAGCTACCACTACCTATTATATTTTCGATCAAGGTCAGCGTGTCGCGTTCCGCGTCGCCCCCGATTCCCGTTCCTGAACTGAGATTCACCCGTATTGGAGTAGCCGTCGAAGAATAATCTGCCGTATCAATGCCATCTCCACCGTTGAGCATATCTCCGCCCAGACCACCGACAAGCGTGTCATTGCCATCGCCACCGTTGAGCGTGTCATTGCCATCGCCGCCGTAGAGGCTGTCATTGCCGCCATTGCCGTTGAGCGTGTCATTGCCGCCCATGCCGAGGAGCTTGTTGGCGGCGTTGTTGCCGGTCAGCGTATCATGGGAATTCGAACCGACGAGGTTTTCGAAACCACCCACGACCTTATCGCCCTGTGCATCGCCGCCAGAGGGGCGCCGGCGCCGAGCAGGTCGAAGCCGCCGAGCGCGTTGAGTGTTACAGCCACTGCAAGCTCTGAGTTGAAATAGCCGAGCGTGTTGTTGCTGCCGCCAAGATCGGCGAGAATATTGTCGGCGCCCTTCCCGCCTTCGATATAATCAACGCCTAACCCGCCGGTAATGGTATCGACATTGCCCTGGCCCTGATAATAGTGCGGATTATCTGCATAGGCCTTGACATTGATCCTGTCGTCGCCAAAATCCACCGTAATGCCCGCGATGCCGAGAAGCTGCCTTACGTCGTCAGGTAATATAGGTAATGCAGGCATAACCCGCCCTCCCATTAAAAGGGCTGCAAAGGGCCGGTATCCTCCCCAGGGCCTGTTACCCCTGCAACTGCAGGGACAGGATACGCCTTGTCCGGCAAACAAAGTAGTAACTTTATATTAAACCACCTATAGTCATGAGTATTTATTACTGAATGTTAAGCATAGCCCAAAAGCATTATAGCGTATTTCGCCAGATGAATGATTCATCAACAGAAACAAATACTTGGGCGATTGCAGAGTTTTGTCGCATGGTGGACAGGTTCAGCCGGTGGTCAGCTGCCGCATAAGCTTTGCGTGGATCGTCGTTCGTCGTTCGTCGTTCGACGAGCTCACGATGACGAAGCTCACGATGAGGATGTCACGATGAGGAAGGTGGATGGCGGCTGGCGCGATGATTATCCCTCCCCTTGCGGCTCGCGCTCGACAGCCGATGCCGATTATCTCTCCCCTTGCGGGGCCCGAAGGGCGGGCGAGACCCGTGGCTCGCCCCGGGTAGGATTTTCCTGGATTTAGCCTCTTCGCTAAATCCTTGGAAAATCCAAGTGAGGGGGTAGCTCGGTGAGGCAAATCCCCTCTCTGGCGATTTCTAGCACTTAGCAAGGGCTAAGATGCTGAAATCGCTTTCTCTCCCACAAGGGGAGAGATAATCGGCATCGAATGTCGCAGCACACCCACAGAGGGGGGAGATAACCGGCATCGGCTGTCGCAGCACACCCACAGGGGGAGAGATAACCGGCATCGCAAGAGGAGAGCTAAGCGCTTAGCCGCTCTTGCCGGTTTTTGAAGTCCTTGCGGGAGGCTTCGGCGCAGTGTGAATCGCAGGCCTTGCGGGCGCCTTGGGCGCAGCCGTCGTCTTCGCAACCTTGGGCGCAGCCGTGGTCTTCACAGGCTTCGCCGCAACCTTCGGCTTCGCTGGCGGCTTCACCAGCGCGGCTGCCTGCTTGCCCCAGTTTTCGCGCAGGGCGCGGCCGGGAAAGCCGATTTCCTCGCTGACCCATTTGGCCTGGTCGACGCTCCAGCCGGCGATCTGGTCATAATGGAAAATGCCGAGCGCGAAGAGCTTTGTCTGGATGCCGGTGCCGATGCCTTCGATGGCCGTCAGGGCGTCGGGCTTGCCACGGCGCGCCGCTTTAAGAGTCGCGGGGCGGTTCTTGTCGTCCTGCCGGGGATTTGGCACAGGCTTCGCCAGCGTCCTGGCGGGCACTTTCTTCGCGGCCGTCTTGCGCGCGGACCGGGCGGATGGCTGGGGTGCGGAAGGGGCAAGCGGCGGGATGGGCTCGGCCGGCGGAATCATCGCGGCCGCCTCGCGCGCCGATTTCCGCACATCGTCATTGGCAGGAATGCCCAAGGCCAGCCGCGCGTCGGCCGCTTTGGTGGAGCTTTCAGCAATAGAATCGCTTTTTGGCGAGAACCGTTTGAAAAGATTGCCTAAAATCGCACCGACGATAAAGGCGGCGGCGATGAGAAACAGCGACTGAAGAATGAATGCAACCATCGTTCCCTATCCCACATCGAGCGGACTTCAGCTGTGTGCGCCATCATGGGTCGACCAGCCGACATAGAAACCAACAAGAGCAGCTATCAGCAGAAAGAGCCAGAGCTGAGTGATCAGGTACCACATGCTTTTTCTCCTTAGGGCCTTTAGTTGCTGCTCGTACTGGCGGGCGCCGCCAGCTTCACTTCCCCCGGCTTACCATTGCCAGGAAGAGCGAGGCGCAAGGCGGCATTGATGGCTTCGTAATCGGCGGAGTTCGCGGCGGTGCCGCTGATACTATAGGTTTCGCCGGCAATTTCCACCTCGCCATTGGTGAGTTGCGCCGCCTGGGCCAGGGCGAAACTGGCGAGATCGAAAAACCCCTGCGGAGCGCCGCGCGCCACGGCCATTTCGTCGAGAATTTCGATGCCGGGCATGGCGCTTTCCGCAGCAGCGAGGATCCGGGCGCGCGAATCGCCATAGGGAACATTGCCGGACAGCAGGATTCCATCGTCCGATTTGGTGATGACGAAGGAGAACGGATCGGCAAGCGGCAGAAGCGTGGTATCATTTTCAACGACACGGACACCGGGCGTCTCCCCGGCGATCTTCAGCGCGGCAGCCTGTGCCTCTTCCGAGGGCGCGATACCCTTCAGGATGAGATCCCGCCCATCGACATCGGCGCTCGCCCATGGGTTTTGCGATTCCAGCGCGGCATTGACCTCATCGGTGAGTTTCTGGTCGACCGGTCCGGCGAGAAACCACCCGGCCAGAGCCGTGAGCAGCGCTGTGGTGATGACGCCTGGCCAGAACCAGCTCTTGATGGTGCGCATATATCAAGTCTTTCTCTTCGAAGCAGTTTTCTGCCGCATGTTCACCGCCATTTCAACACGGCGATATGTCGTCAGCATGTTGTGAACAAAAGAAAACCCGGCAGCTTGCGCTGCCGGGTCTCAATCAACCAATCCAGTAAAGGATTAGAAGTTACGCTGGAAGCGGATGATACCAGCAAATGCGTCATCGCCATCATGTGGGCGAGTATCGCCGTCGAACGAAGTGTAGGCGATTTCAGGTGTGATCACGAAGCCAGGAACGATCTCGTAAGCTACGTTCAAAGCAGCAGCAACCGTGCCTTCGTCTTCGTAAGCAACCTGGCCGTTGATCGTGGCCTTTTCGCTAACCTTGAAGGAAGCGCCACCCCAAAGAGCCCAATCGCCGTACCAAGCACCATAGAACTGAGTTGGTGCGCCATCGAAGTCAGACTGATAGCCGCCCATGATGAAGGCAGAAATGGTGTCGGTGAACTTCACGTCCAAACGCAGCTTGCCAGCGAATTCTTCGGCAAGTGCATCGTAACCAGCAACACCGGAGATTGCGCCCCAACCCTGCTCGAACTTCACACCAGCAACAACGTGCGGCATGTAGTCGTCGATGATGTGAGCTGAATCACCCTGTTCCAGGCCGACCGTGGCCGAGAAACCATTGCCACCAGCAAAAGTGTAGCTGATCTGGTTTGTACGTCCGCCACCGTAATCGATGACATCGTCGAAGATCACGTTACCAGCAGAACCGGTCCATGTGTCGAACTGCGAGTCCGTCACACCAACGCGGAAGCCGCCGAGTTCGATGTAGCCATGGGCCAGAGTTTCGGTCTGCTCAGCATAAGATGGATTGAAGCCATCTTCGTCGTCACCTTCACGACCAGCAGTGTAGTCGAAACGGGTTTCGATGTACGAACGCAGTGTGCCGAGTTCGGTTTCCGAACGGGCATCGAAGCGCAGCGTTGCACGAGTATGCTTGGTCCATGTTTCGGTGTCGATGCCAGTATACGGATCATCGCCGCCCTGTGCGTCGTAACGAAGATAGCCGCTGATCTTCAGGCAGGTTTCGGTCCCCGGAATATAGAAGAAGCCTGCGCCGTATGCGTCGCAAACGCGAACGTATTCGACGGGCTCTGGTTCAGCAACAACGACTGCGTCTGCAGCACGTGCGCCGGTTACTGCAACGAGGGCTGCAGCGGAGCCGAGTAGAAGGCTCTTGATGTTCATTTCTGACCTCCAGTCAAAGTTAAAAATGGGTCTGGGCATTCCAATTTGGCTGAAGGACAACCTGTCCCCATCCCCTAAGTCCAAGAAGAAATGCGATGAACGCCCTTCCTCCCGACAGACCATACTCGCCAGCGTCGGGGTTTCAACCACGAATGTCGGGTGAAGCGACTTGTGGCGGCTCTATGGCAGAGCGCTGTTGCACAAATGACACGAAATCGCCTCGGGGCCTGCAATATCTTTACCACTCCTTAATATAGGTAACCCGGTTTTTAATAAAATTCTTCACGGCATGGCGGTATTGGAACGGCAATTGCCCGCAGAATCGGCCAATAAACCGCCATTCACGGCCGATCGTCGAATCGAATCATAGATTTGCCGCCTCTCTCAATGGTGATTTGACATGACATATCTTTACCTCGTTATCGCCATAGTCTGCGAAGTGGTAGCGACATCGGCCCTCAAGCAGGCCGATGGTTTCACCAGGCTCTGGCCCTCGGTAGTCTGCACTGTCGGCTATGCCGCCTCATTCTATTTCCTGTCCATTCCCATCAAGACGATCCCCGTCGGCGTTGTCTATGCGATCTGGTCGGGCGCCGGCATCGTGCTGATTGCGGCCATTGGCTGGTTCTGGTTCAGGCAAACGCTTGATTTGGCTGCAATCATCGGCCTCACGATGATTGTCGCCGGGGTTCTCATCGTCAATCTGTTCTCCAGCTCCGTCGGCCATTAAAGCTGGCCTGACGTCCCGTTTCCCGTCTGGCCTCCAGCGAATCTTGACTGGAGGTCAGAAATGAACATCAAGAGCCTTCTACTCGGCTCCGCTGCAGCCCTCGTTGCAGTAACCGGCGCCCGCGCTGCAGACGCAGTCGTCGTCGCCGAACCAGAACCCGTCGAATACGTCAAAGTTTGCGACGCATACGGCGCGGGATTCTATTATATTCCGGGAACAGAGACCTGCCTGAAGATCGATGGCCTCGTTCGAGTTGATGTCCGGGCCGGCGACGACCTGGGCGATGGCACTGCACTCGATACCTATAAAGGGCTGACTCGCGGTGAAGTACGTTTCGATGCCCGTTCGGAAACCGAACTTGGCACATTGCGCTCCTACATCGCATCCAGGTTCGACTTCGTCGATGGCGTGAACTCTGCCGGCATTATCCCGCACGCATACATCGAGCTTGGCGGTTTCCGCCTCGGTGTGACTGATTCGCGTTTTGATGCGTGGACCGACGGTGCGGGCGCTGTCATCGAAGATGGCCTCGTATCTTACGCTGGTGGACGCACCAATCAGGCCAGCTACACCTTCACGGGCGGCAATGGTTTCTCGGCCATCGTTGCTCTGGAACAGGGTGATACCGCCCACCAGATCGAGGATTACCTGCCTCACATTGTGGCAGGTGCGAAGATTGAACAGGGTTGGGGTTCGGTTTCGGCCGTTGGCGGTTATGACTCGAATCAAGAAGAATTCGCCGGTAAGGTCCGTTTGGACGTGAAGTTCACCGACACGATTTCCGCTTTCGTTATGGGTGGTTACCAGACTGGCGGCGAAGTGGATGATTATTACGGCGCATGGAATGGCGACTGGGCCGTATGGGGTGGTGCTTCCTTCAAGGTCACCGAACAGGCCACGATCAATGGCGCGCTCTCCTATGAAGAGGCAGGCAAACTGGCTGCTGTACTGAACGTCAACTACACCCTTGTTCCAGGCTTCGTCATCACGCCAGAAATTGAGTATGTCACGTTCGATGACGATCACGACGACGCTTTCGGCGGCATCGTTCGCTTCCAGCGCAACTTCTGATCCCCTGATCTGACATATCTACCAGCGCCGGATTTTCTCCGGCGTTGGCTTTTCCCCAAATTCATTTTGAACAATCAATTTTCAGCGTTCGCATAGGCGGCGCACAGACATTTAAGCGGAGAAAGGATTCCTGGAACGGTCGCGGACCGAGGAGACAGTGAAATGTTTGGACAACGACCCTCGAGGTTGGACGTTGATGAGACCCGCAACGGATTCATCAAACGGGAGGCTATTAGCCTAAAGAGGCATAGGTTCCCGGATTGCGCTTTTCGGAAAGACGGGTACAACTCGTCGCATATTTATCCGATGCATATTTTATCAATTAGAGCGCAATCATCATGCTGACTTCACCCTTGGGCAACTCGCAGCCTTCCCCCAGCTTTCCTGTCCGGTTCGAGTACGATCTCACCTATGCATCGGCGGATCACGGCAGCAAACGACTGGTCAAGGAACACTCTCTCAGCAATTTGACCGCGCAATATATCAGCATTCTCTGGGATGAAGGCTCGCACAAGACCAATGTCCGGTCCTTCCTTGGGGAGATCAGCGAAATTTTGAGCGGAGAGCGTTTCAGCGTTTTCACGCAGGAAATGCTCGATTCTGTGATCGGCACGCTACGCGAACGCGGCAACAGCAATGCAACCATCAATCGCAAGATGGCTGCCTTGAGCAAACTGCTGCGGAAGGCGTGCAAGATGGGCGACATCTACAATTTGCCGGAGTTCCGCCGTCAGAAGGAGCGGCAGGGACGAATTCGATTCCTCGAGGCCGAGGAAGAACAACGGCTGTTCTCCGCTATTCGTGCGCGCTGCGACGACAGTTACCGGTTGAGCGTGTTCCTGGTCGATACGGGCTGCCGGCTTGGCGAAGCGATCGGCCTGAACTGGAATGACCTGCAGGATTCGCGGTCGACCTTCTGGCTGACAAAGTCAGGACGCAGCCGGACAGCCCCCCTCACCGCGCGGGCGCGGGAACTCATCCAGATTCCGCATGGGCGGCTGAAGGGTCCCTTCTCCATGCACAACCAGGTGCGCTTTCGCGCGATCTGGAACGATGCCAAGGCGGAAGTCGGCCTGGGAAAGGACGATCAGGTTGTTCCGCACATTCTGCGCCATACCTGCGCCTCGCGTCTGGTGCGCGGCGGCATCGATATAAGGCGCGTGCAAATATGGCTCGGCCACCAGACGCTGTCGATGACCATGCGCTACGCACATCTCGCGACCAACGATCTTGATTCCTGTGTCGCCGTGCTCGAGCGCGGTTGACGCGAGGCGTATCGGACCGGTTCTGGCGCCAGAATCCGTGGTGGTCATGAATGATGGCTAACCCGCCACGCCTCCCCTCACCGCCCCTGAGCGGCGAGTTTGCACCGATTCAATATCTGCCCGGCTGAGAACTTTGCGGCGCGGCGCCAAGATTCGTCCGTATCGTCTCGATAGCTGATCAATTCGCCGCAAACGGCGCGCTGGTCGACAACATTGAGCACGGAGTATTCAATCCAGCCGATCAGCGTGCTGGTTTTTTTGACAATGCCAATAATGACAAAATGTGCGCCCGCCTGTTTGGCCTGTTCCGATAGTTTTTCGAAGCCTGGGTCTGTTGCCGTACATTGAGACGATTGGCACGGCAGGTCGACAATATCGAGCTTGCCGCTGCCGGAAAGCTGCTGGCGAAGATAGTCTAAAAGTTCCTTCAGTCTTCGGTCGTGCTCCGCTTTCTGGTCCCTCACCTCGCCGGATGTATCAAGGAAATCAAAGTTCGCCACCGCCACAGCGTTCCGTGGTTCAGACAGCGCCGGGGATGTTGCCAGAACCGTGCCCAACACGATTGCCGCACATGGAGCAAGCATTTTCATCGCTGCAGATCCTCTTCCCGATCGACCATAATGGCCAAATCTGCGGCTGGCAAAATGTTCCCGGATCCGGGGCCCGTGCCCGATCCGGCGACGGCCGCCAGCAAGGGGCGGCTTGACATCCACGTGTCATTTGTCCCTGATAGGGACGGCTCAACAGCGAGAGGCCGTCCATGTATGAAGATGAAGACAATGAGATCATGCACTACACCACACCAATGTGGTGCCATCTGCTGGTCTTCGGTTTTGTAGTTTCGATCGCCGTATTAATCTGCCAGGTTTGCACCCAATAATCCCTTTTCGGGCCAGATCTTCCCTGAGCATTTCCTGATGTCCCCGGCTCTGACAATTGCAGCGCGACTGCAATTGGAGCCGTCTACGGACCGTTCACCAGCTTCAGGATGAGCTGATGGATATTGCCGCCTTCGCTGAGCTCCGTCTGGTCGAAGTCCCGGCTTCGCTGCCGCTGTGCGAGAGAAAGTTCGGAAAGGCGTTTCGTCAGCTCGGTCCTGATTTTTTGGCACTTCGGATCGCCCGGCACGGACATGCCCACGCTTGTCGCCTCGATCGCCTTCACCATATCCTTGATGATATCGCCATGCACCACTTCATGGTCGCGGACACCAGCGATGAACGTCTCCCAATTCTTGCGAGCGGCGACCGGCAATTGCCCGGCGGGCTTGGGCAGCGTGTAGGTGATTGTGAGGTTGGGCCGCGCCGAAATCAGAGTGCAAGCATCGCCCTGCGCCTCGTATTTCCTCGACCATAACAGCTTGAAATTGGTATGCGCGATGGCGCGTGACGTGCCGCCAAGCTGCGGGCCCTTCTCGCCGATAGATGCATAGAGCTCGGCGCCGGTTTGTCCTGCAATGGCGTAGGTCTGCACCTTCTCGGCGGCCTGCCATTCCGCGCGCGCCGTCACCGGCGATGAGGCGAAACAGGCCGCCAGCAGCGAAAGTCGGACGACTGATTTCACGCGAATCCCCGCTGACAGTTTCTTGATGATCCGGAAATGGCGGCATCTCACGCATCATGACAACCATCTCGGCGTCACGGATGAAAAGCCAGGATAGAGCCCCTTCCGCCGCGGCGGAAGGGGCGAATGATAGGTCTCAGTTCACCGAGGCGAGTGTCAGCGATGTGCCGGTAGCGGCAATGTTGAGGCCGATCTGACCTGTCACGCTTATCGCCTGAAGGTGGACCGAGCCCGATGTACCGCCAAACAGGACGTTGGTACCGATACCGGCGCCGAGCGTCGCCTCAGCGGTCGCGCCACTATAGATACCGCTCAACGAGCCATGGTGATAGCCGGCTGTCGGTGCGAATACGGCCCAGATGATCCGGCTGCGCGTCGTGAAGCCAATATCGACACCGAGCTTCCTGATCGCTCCGCTATAATGATCCAGAGGTTCGCTGCCGACTGCCGTATGGAAGCCGCAGTCGACTTCCTTGGCTGAGCCGAGAAGGTAGCCACCGCCGGCGCCGACGATGCAGTCGAGGTAGCCGATGCGAACGCCGCCGCGTGGTCCCTGATCCCTGTAGGTCCGGGTATCGGCTGCATTGGCGGCCGTGGCGCTGACGAGAGCCAGCGACGCTGCGCCAAGCGCCATCGCAAGAGTCTTTTTCGTCATGATACTCTCCTTCTCAAATTGTAACCCGTGTACCGCAATCGCTCCACCTGCCAGCACATCCAGCGATGAATTATAGATGTTATCGCAGAGCGATTCCAATCGCATCATTGAAGCTGCATGTGTCGAAGCGTGGTGGAAGGCGGAAGTTACAGACGACTCTCAGTTCGACCCCCAATGGGACATTTTGAAGGCATCGTGCCGACTGCTTGCGAAAGCGTGATCGAATGTCCGGATATGCGGAATTATGCGGCAAACGCCACCAGCCCTCGTTGAGAAAAATGCCCAACCACCGGCAGCTTCGCCTCATGTGGAGAATATTAATCGACACTCAGTCGTTCCTTTCCGGCGCTTTGACTTGCCGGGACACCCGGCTCGCCGAGGTCCCAGTAAAGCCCCGCCATCAGTTCAAGACCCTCCCGAGCTATGCTGAGCGGAAGATGCTCATTCGGTGCATGCTGCGAGCACCCCGGATAGGAATGCGGCACCCATATCGTCGGAAGCTGCAGAATGTCGGAGAAGACATCGTTCGGCAGAGAGCCACCAAGATTCGGAAGGATCGCCGGTTTCTTGCCCGTGGTGCGAGAAATCGAGTCCACAGCCCAACGGACCCAGGGATGCTCCGGGTCGAGCCGTGTTGCATAGAAAACTTCATCGCCCGCTTGTGCGATCTGCACACCCTGGAAGCCATTGCGGTCGAGATGCCGGCGAAGGGCGGGTAGCACGTCCGCTACATCACCCCGACGACGAAACGCAATTGGCAGCCCGTGACGCTCGATCAGTTGCCAAGGCGACAGCCCTTCCTCCCAGCCGTCATCCAGCCCGCGGATCACGTCACCGTGGCCGTAGCCTAGTACCGTGGTCTGTTTTGGGTCCTCGATGCGCTCGGCAAAAAGGAATGGCCAATCGCGCTCGAACAATGTGCGGCAGGTAAAGCCAATTGCCACAAGGGCCGGCTTGATCTCCGTCTCGATATAATCGACGAGCACTGGCGCGCGGTCAGGGTTCTGACTCTCGGTCGGCATGCGTACTCGACGCGCCAAATCCTCCCGAAAAGCGCCGGAATCAAAATAAGCCTGTGCACTAGCTACGGCTTTTTCGCGGGTCATGCCTCAACATAACACCCCAGTCAAATATTCGAAATAACGAACGTAGCCTTCGGGGCGGTTTGGTCAAGGGCTTGGGCATCGTGAGGTCGGAGAGCGGCACGGCATCGAGCTAAAGCTACGAGTCGGCAACACACTTCTATCGGCCCCTTCTAAACTTGAGTATGGGTCGACTAAACCCGATGACTAAAGCGTTATGCCCCATACGTGATAGAATGGTTTCGTCTCTCCAACTATTGTCGGAAGCGATCGACCAGATCGAGGAGACGAGAATGACTCAGCGTGTCAACTCTGCAGAACAGTCGGCCGATCTATTCCAGAAGTTCACCGAGTTTCTAGCTGCCAGCCGTGAAAGTTCTATCGAAGACCCAATCCGCGATCTTGTTGCCGTTCGTGCACAGCTCTACGGCTGCACGTGCACGTCAATGGCGTACCCGACGATCGCCCGAAAGGTCCACAACAAGGGAGATAGGTTATGAAAATTGTTATTATCGGTGGAACCGGGCTCATCGGCTCCAAGACCGCAGTACGTTTGCGCAACAAAGGCCACGAGGTTCTTGCCGTGTCGCCAAACACTGGCGTCAACACCGTCACCGGCGAAGGCCTAGCCGAAGCGCTGGTCGGTGCCGAGGTCGTCATTGACCTTGCAAACGCGCCATCATGGGACGACAAGGCCGTGCTGGAGTTCTTTGAAACGGCCGGGCGCAATCTGCTCGCCGCCGAAGCCAAGGCTGGCGTAAAGCACCACATTGCCCTGTCGATCGTCGGAACAGAGCGGTTGCCGGAAAGCGGGTATATGAGGGCCAAACTTGCCCAGGAGAGGCTCATCAAGGAATCGCCGATTCCCTACACGATCGTCCATTCCACCCAGTTCATGGAATTCCTGAAGGGCATCGCCGATGGAGGAACCGTCGGTACCGTCGCGCGTCTTTCGCCCGCCGCTTTCCAGCCTATCGCCTCGGACGACGTTGCCGATGCGGTGGCGGATGTCGCCCTCAGAAAGCCGCTCAACGGCACGATCGAGATTGCGGGTCCCGAACGCGCTCCCATGAACGAGATCATTGCCCGGTATCTGAAAGCGGCCAACGACCCGCGAGCGGTCGAGGCAGACGTCCACGCGCGCTATTTCGGATCTGAACTCAACGATCAGTCGCTCGTGCCCAGCGAAGGTGCGCGGCTCGGCAAGGTCGGCTTCGAGGACTGGTTCCGTTCGTCCCAACAGCCGAAGTAAGCCAAGCGTCGAACCACCTGTGGGCTGGTCTTTTCGAACGCACATATGCATTCAACAACCAAAGGGATAACGACAATGAAGTCAGCTTTGTTAACACTGTTCGTGTCGGCTTCAGTTTGCCTGCTTGGCACTTTGCCGGTTGCCGCCGCCGAAAACACTGCAAAGGTCACGTCGCTCATGAGCAAGGACCTTCCCAACTATCCGGGCAAGGAGGGCCTGATGATTTCCGTCGAGTATGGGCCAGGAGGTTCCGATCCCATCCACAAACACGACGCAAATGCATTCGTCTACGTTCTCGAGGGCTCGATCGTGATGCAGGTCAAGGGAGAAAAGGAAGTCACCTTGTCGCCGGGGGAGACCTTCTACGAAGGTCCTTCCGACATCCACCTGGTCAGCCGCAACGCGAGCACGACCGAACCAGCGAAATTCATCGTTGTGTTGCTCAAGAACAAGGACGCTCCGGTCGTCCTGCCGGTGGAGTGACTCCCCAAGCAGGCGAAGGTCCGATGGTTTGCCAGCTGCCTGGCAGGGGCGAAATCAGACCGCTGTTCACGGCATTATAGAGGGAGGAGCACGTCGATGAAAATCACGGTCGTGGGGGCGACCGGGCGAATGGCGCGGGAATTCCGCAGTGCTTCGCCTTACGTGCGCTTCGGACTCATAGATTCCTATGCGTTGGCTATATGCAGCCTATACCACAGCGTGATTCCAACTCCATTGCCAACGGAAGTAATGAAATACAGTCAGAAAAGGTACGTCACAGGAGGTTAACATGAGCTTGGATAACACTTCACATTCCGGTAGACCGGGACCTGACGAGTTGGTTCCGTCGCGCTACGCGCTGAAGATCGGCGAGATTGACGTAATGGTGATCAGCGACGGGGTGCTGACGCTGCCAGGCGCGATGTTGGGTCACAACGCCGACCCGGCCGCGCGGGCGGCCTGGTCAGACTACAATTTCCTGCCGACGGACATGCTCGATTGGGGGCTCAACGTGGTGGTCGTGCGTAGCGGCAGCCAGACCATACTCATCGATGCTGGCCTGGGGGATGACCCGGACTTGAACTTGCCGAAGGCCGGGCAACTGGCCCATCGACTGGAGGCCGCCGGCATCGATCTTGCGTCCGTGACCGACGTGGTGCTTACCCACATGCACATGGACCACATTGGCATGCTGCTGGTCGACGGGGTGAAGGAGCAGCTGCGTCCGGACCTGCGAATCCATGTGGCAGACGCCGAGGTCAAGTTCTGGACGCACCCCGATTTCTCCCACGTCTCCATGCCGCAGGGGTTCCCGGACGCGCTTCGGGCGGCCGCCAAGCGGTTCGCGGAAGAGTACCGCAGCCAGCTGCGGACGTTCGAGGAGGAGTACGAGGTTGCGCCGGGGGTGGTCGTCACCCGCACTGGCGGCCACACGCCCGGGCACAGCGTGGTGCGCCTCGCGTCCGGCGGCGACCGGCTGATGTTCGCAGGCGATGCTGTGTTCGCGGTCGGGTTCGAGCACCCCGACTGGTACAACGGCTTCGAACACGACCCCGAGGAGGCGGCCCGCGTCCGGGTCCGTCTTTTGCGGGAGCTGGCGGCGAGCGGCGAGTTGCTGGTGGCCACTCACCTGCCGTTCCCCTCCGTCGGCCATGTGGCGGTCGACGGCGATACCTTTCGTTGGGTACCGATATTCTGGGACTACTGACCGCTTTCTGGGTCAGGGGTGAAGAGGTAGCCGTCGAGGACCATCCCATGATTGTCTGTTCGTGCAATGTGTTGAGCGATCAGGATGTCCGCTCCGCCGTCGAGGCGGAGCGGACGCACTCGATTAGCCAGGTCTATGGCTGTCTCGGTTGCAGCGCACAGTGCGGCCGCTGCGCGCGCACCATCCGCCGCATCATGGACGAGTCGCTTGGCAGCACCCATGCGGCGTCCTGCAACGGCTGCGCGCGGTCCTTGCAACCCTGACTTGGCCGCCGAGCCGCTGCCGGAGCAGACCCCAATCTCAGGCGGAATTTCTGATATGGATTGCGAGCGTATCAATGATCTGGTGGCCAAACATCATGATGGTGCGCGCCAGCAATCGAACTGGCGCTCCGCTTGCCGACCTCGTCATTTCCCGCCTTCACATGTGAATAATCCAGCGCCGCGACAAGCGGATCGTCGACGGGCCAAACCAGGGCAGCCAGCAGAAGAGACAGTCCAGCAATGCCTGCCAGTCCGACGAAGGTGATTGTTAGACCGAATGTCGCGCCCAGCCATCCGGCCAGAAGATAGGCAACCAGCCAACACCCATGGGATAGTGCGAATTGGGCGGCGTATACCGCAGGTTTATCCTCCGGACGCACGGACCTTCGCAAAAGTCGACTCGATGGCGTTTGCACTATGGAATATCCGACGCCGAGTACGAACCAGAGCACCACTAGAGAACCGTAGGAAGAGATCACCGCTCCCGCCAAAAGCGCCAACGAAAGCAATAACATGCCGATCAGCATGGCCAAACGGTCGGAGATAGTCTCAAGCAGGTCAGGTAAAACGATCGACGCCAATATTGAGCCGCCACCATAGGCAGCCAAAGCCAAAGCCACCGAGCTTTGTGACAGGCTGAAATCAGATTGCACCATCACGACCGTATTATCCATTACCATCGCGCCTGCTGCTGCCACGCCGACGTTCAGTGTGAACAATCCCCGTAAGCGCGGCGTTGCTGCAAAAATGCGAACTCCCTGCGTTATTCGGTGATAAATGCCGCGGCGTTCGGGCGGTCTCGGACTTGGTACGATAACCGACATCACCAACGCAGCCGAAACGAGAAACCCGATGACGGTGCCGGCGAACAAACTATGAAAATTCACTACGCTCAGCAAAGCCGCCGCCAATATAGGACTGACAAGGCTCTCAAGTTCATAGGCCAACCGGGAGAGCGAGAGCGCCCGCGTGTAATCATCTTCATCACGCAGTATTATTGGGATCGTCGCCTGGAAAGTCGGCGTGAACGCGGCCGAAGCCGATTGGAGCACGAAAATTAGCAAATAGATTTGCCATATTTCTTTCACGAAAGGCAAAGCCAGCGCTACAAGCGCGCGTACGAGATCAAGGCTGACAAGCATGAAACGACGCTGCAATCGCTCGACAAAGGCTGCCGCAATCGGAGCGATGCCAACATACGCGATCATCTTGATAGTAAAGGCCGTGCCAAGGACCTCGCCAGCGTTCTTTCCTGCCATGTCATAGGCCAGCAGTCCCAGCGCCACTGTCGCCAGCCCCGTACCGAGGAGGGCGATGACCTGGGCCGAGAACAGGTGGCGATATGTCCGGTTCTCAAGAACGGAAAGCATTGGCAATCCTGCTGCTGCAGTGCTCGGTATGTCTGACAATCGTTGATCGGCATATCCTTGCCCTAGAGCGTTTCCGGAACGTTGATTACTCTTGGATCGGAATCCCAAGGGATGGATCTGTGGCTAATCGTTCGGCCTATTCAGATATTGCGTACCGAAGCATAGCCCGGACCGGTCGGCCTCGCTATTGCCTCGGAATCATTCCAGGCTGAAATAGACGTGGAGCATAGTTTTGGGATTCCATGCTGATTACGGAGCCGCCAGGGCAGCGCTAGAGTGACCTAGCCGGCCCCAGCCGGTTGACACGACAATCTCGGCACGAGCGTGTGAGCAACATGGCTTCAGCTTCAAAACCGTATTTTTCCGTTTGGACATTGATGGCGATGGTCGTGGGCTCGATGGTCGGGGCTGGGATTTTTTCTTTGCCACAGGCCTTCGGGCGGGTAACTGGACCATTTGGCGCACTGATCGCATGGTCGATCGCCGGTACGGGTATGCTCATGCTGGCCTTCGTATTCCAGACGCTGTCACGACGAAAGCCCGACCTGGACACAGGCATATATGCTTACGCCAAAGCCGGATTCGGCAACTATCTCGGGTTTCTGTCCGCACTTGGCTATTGGTCGGCTGCCTGTCTCGGCAATGTTTCGTATTTCGTGCTGATCAAGTCGACACTTGGCTTGTTTTTTCCCGTCTTTGGAGACGGCAACACGATTATAGCGATCTTTTTTTCGTCGGTCCTTCTCTGGATCTTCCATACGCTCATACTACGCGGGGTCAGGGGCGCGGCCGCTGTCAACACCGTCGTGACTTTCGCCAAGATTATTCCAATTCTCCTTTTCATCGTCTTTGTGGTCGGGGGCTTCCACGCCGATATTTTCGCCACCAATTTCTGGGGCGGTGAGGACGTGAGCTTCAACAATGTCGCCAACCAGGTCCGCGCGACCATGCTTGTGACAGTCTTCGTGTTCGTCGGAATCGAAGGGGCCAGTGTGTATTCCCGTTACGCGCGAAACCGCAACGATGTCGGTGTGGCGACGCTTGTGGGTTTCCTCGGTGTGTTGTGCCTGCTTGCTCTTGTTACAATCCTGTCCTATGGCGTCATGCTGCGTCCAGATCTTGCGGCGCTGCGCAACCCATCCATGGCCGGTGTTCTCGAAGCGGTCGTCGGACCCTGGGGGGCAATATTTGTCAGCTTGGGTTTGTTGATTTCCGTTTTGGGCGCCTATCTGTCGTGGGTGCTTCTCGCCGCAGAAATTCTGTTTTCGGCATCCAGATACGAAACCATGCCGCAGTTTTTGTCGCACGAGAACAGGAACGGGGTACCATCCAATGCCCTGTGGCTTACCAATATCGTCGTCCAGACGTTTTTGATCCTGACGCTGTTTACGCAATATGCGTTCAGGCTTGCGCTCGAGCTAACGAGCTCCATGATCCTCATCCCCTACCTTCTCGTTGCTGCCTACGGATTTAAACTTGCCTGGACCGGCGAAACCTATGACAGGGATCCATCTGGCCACAGGACGGATTTGGCGCGGGCAGGCATCGCCCTGATTTACACTGCGGGCTTGATTTATGCAGCCGGAGCGAACCACCTGCTGCTGTCGGCCGTGATTTATGGTCCTGGTTCAATTCTGTATATTATTGCGCGCCGCGAACGGAGCAAAGCGCTGTTCTCGCCAATCGAACTGGCCATGTTCGCAGTTGCAGTTTTTGGCGCCGCGGTAGCGATCTATGCCATCGCCGCAGGTCTCACTCCCGTCTAGCCAAGCGTCGCGATGGTGTATGCCGGAATAACGAGCTTGGACCAAAACGTTACGCCTCGACTAGCCGGGCTCGCAATAGCGTTGTTCTTTCGGACGTTGTTCAGAAAATCGGGACGCTAGGAATAGTCGTGGGATTCTGTGCTGATCCCCTGGAGACCCCAACAACACTATAATCTCAAAATGAGAACTCCCAGCGGTCGACGCCCGGGAACACTTGATAAAGTTTTGTAGAGGACACCATGGCTTCAGACTCTACTCAGAAATTCTCATTGTTCGCACTCACCGCCATGGTCGTCGGGTCTATGGTCGGCGCCGGCATTTTTTCTCTCCCACGCACCTTCGGCAATGCCACCGGCCCGTTTGGCGCGATCATAGCCTGGTGTATCGCCGGGGGTGGCATGTACATGCTTGCCCGCGTTTTCCAGGCACTCGCCGAGCGAAAACCCGATCTCGACGCGGGCGTGTTCGCATATGCCAAGGAAGGCTTTGGCGACTATCCAGGCTTTCTGTCAGCTTTCGGCTACTGGATCGGTAGTTGCATCGGTAACGTCTCCTATTGGGTTCTGATCAAGTCGACCCTCGGGCTGTTCTTCCCTGTGTTCGGAGACGGCAATACGGTGGTCGCGATCGTCGTCGCCTCAATCGGCATCTGGCTTTTTCACTTCATGATCCTGAGGGGCGTCCAGCAGGCAGCTTTTATCAATACCGTGGTGACCATTGCCAAGATCGTCCCGATTCTGCTCTTCATCCTGATACTTTTCCTGTTCTTCAAAGCGGAAATGTTCAGCGCCAATTTCTGGGGCGGGGTGGGGATGCCGGATGCAAGTCTTTTCGACCAGGTGCGCGCGACCATGCTGGCAACGGTATTCGTCTTCATCGGCATCGAGGGTGCGAGCAACTACTCACGCTATGCATCCAAACGCTCCGATGTCGGGACGGCAACGATCCTCGGTTTCATCGGCGTGTCGACCCTGATGGTGCTGGTGACGCTCCTGCCCTATGCCGCCCTGCCCCGCGCAGAAATCGCCGCCATGGGCCAACCTTCGATGGCCGGGGTGCTCGAGGCCGTTGCCGGCCACTGGGGGGCGGTTTTCATCAGCGTCGGGGTGATCGTCTCGGTGCTCGGTGCTTATCTTGCCTGGTCGCTGGTATGTGCTGAGGTGCTGTTCATTGCTGCAAGAACCAATGATATGCCGAGGCTCTTTGCAAGAGAGAACCGGAACAAGGTTCCCGCGGCCGCCCTGTGGCTGACGAATATCGTGGTGCAGATCTTCGTCATCAGTACCTACTGGTCGCGGGATGCCTTCGCGCTGATGTTGAATTTGACGAGCGCCATGTCATTGATTCCGTACCTCTTCGTGGCGGCTTTCGGTTTATTGCTCGCCCGGCGTGGGGAAACCTACGAGACACGTCCGCAGGAGCGCTCTCGCGACCTCATCATAGCCTCTGTCGCCGCCATCTACACAGTCTTCATGATTTTGGCAGGCGGGCCGAAATTCGTTCTGCTCTCCGCGCTTCTTTATGCACCTGGCACACTGCTCTATTTCTGGGCCCGCCGCGAGCAGGGCAAGCAGGTGTTCAACACCACAGCCGACTGGGCCATCTTTGCCGTCGCAGCAATCGGCTGCATCGCGGCGCTGATCGGACTCGCGACCGGCTACATCGCCATTTAATTCAGGAGGTCCAACATGTCAGCTTCTCCCGATACTACCGGTTTTGGCGTTTATTCCGAGGTGGGCCAGTTGCGCAAGGTTCTGGTGTGCGCACCAGGCCGTGCGCATCAGCGGCTGACGCCGAGCAATTGCGATGCGTTGCTCTTTGACGACGTGCTTTGGGTCGACAATGCCAAACGTGACCATTTCGACTTCATGACCAAAATGCGCGACCGTGGCACGGAGGTGCTGGAGATGCACAATCTGCTCACCGATACAGTCGCGATCCCCGAAGGAAAGAAGTGGATTCTCGACAACCAGGTGGTTGCGAACCAGGTCGGACTGGGCCTGGTCGATGAGATACGCAGTTATCTGGAGGGCTTGCCCAATCGGGAGCTTGCAGAGACCCTGATCGGCGGCCTTTCAACCTATGAGTTCCCCGAAACGCATGGCGGAGAAATGCTGAAATTGGTCAGGGACGCGGCCGGTGTAAACGAGTATCTGTTGCCGCCGCTTCCCAATACGCTTTACACACGAGATACGACGTGCTGGATCTATGGGGGCGTTACACTGAACCCGCTATATTGGCCGGCACGCCATGAGGAGACAATCCTCACCACCGCAATCTACAAGTTCCACCCCAGCTTTGCCGGAAAGGTCAACGTCTGGTGGGGCGATCCGACGCAAGACTGGGGCCTCTCCACTCTGGAGGGCGGCGACGTGATGCCGATCGGCAAGGGCAACGTGCTTATCGGCATGAGCGAGCGCACCTCGCGCCAGGCAATCAGCCAGCTTGCGGCGACGCTCTTCGAGAGGGGGGCGGCGGAGCGCGTGATCGTTGCTGCCATGCCCAAGCTGCGTGCCGCAATGCATCTTGATACGGTGTTCACGTTCGCAGACCGCGATTGCGTGCTGCTCTATCCGGATATCGTCAACAGCATCGATGCCTTTTCCTACCGGCCTGGTGAAAAACCGGGAACGGTCGAGCTGCATAAGGATAAGGGGACATTCGTCGAGACTGTTCGCGACGCTCTCGGTTTCAAGAAGATGCGCGTGGTCGAGACAGGTGGTAATGATTATATGCGTGAACGCACCCAGTGGGACAGCGGCGCCAATCTCGTTTGCGCTTCCCCGGGCGTTGTCTTCGCCTACGACCGCAACACCTACACCAACACGCTGCTGCGCAAGGAGGGCATCGAGGTCATCACCATCACAGGCGCCGAACTCGGCCGCGGTCGTGGTGGCGGTCATTGCATGACCTGTCCAATCAGCCGTGATCCGGTGGATTACTGATCCTGGCATCCTGCGATAGCCTCGCGAATACCGCGCAGACGGCTGTATAGATACAAACTGCGACTGAGCCACGGCGGAGATTACTTGGTAGCCCAACAACTGCATTTGTGCCAGGCATCGCTGCACGCTTATGCATGGGAGTAAAAACTCGAACACTGTGCGGAGGGGTAGTTGCAGGCGAAAACCGCATTGGCGAAGTCACCATCAATTATCGGCGTGGTTGTCGGCATTCTCTTCTTCGCTGCATCCTTAACTCCGAGCCTGATGCCTCGAACTTATCTTGTTCAAGGCGTTGTTTCCGGATGCTGTGCGGCGCTCGGCTATGGTGTCGGCGTACTGATGCGTTGGCTTTGGTTCTATCTGGAGCTTCCGTTGCCGCGGGCACGCACTCGGAAAATAGCGAAGATCGCGACTATCGCCATCTGCGTCGCAATTGCGGCTTTCTTCCTTTGGAAAACCACGGAATGGCAGAACTCCATCCGGAAACTGATGGGGCTCGATCCAGTACAAAGGGCCGAGCCTTTCGAGCTTGCTGCCATTGCGCTGGTGGTGTTTGGTTTGCTGGTTCTGCTTGCGCGGCTCTTCAGGCTGACCTACATGGTTCTCTCGGGCTCGTTCGAACGATTTCTTCCAAGACGGGTGTCCAATGTAGTCGGGGGATTGCTCGCGGTCGGACTGTTTTGGTCGATCGCGGAAGGCCTTCTTTTCAGAACAGCGTTGCGGATTGCAGATAGCTCATTCCAGCAGCTCGACGCCATCATTGACGATAATCTGGCGATGCCGGCCGATCCTGCCAAAACCGGCAGCGTGGCTTCGCTGATTAACTGGAAGGAATTGGGCCGGCAGGGCCGCCAATTCATTTCTTCCAGCCCGACAGGCGCTGAAATTGGTAAATTCTTTCAGGAAAACGCCCCCAATCCCATCCGCGTTTATGTCGGACTCAATAGCGCAGATAATGTTGAGGAAAGAGCTCGGCTGGCTTTGGCGGAGCTCAAGCGCGACGGCGCATTCGAGAGGTCCATCCTGGTCGTCATTGTTCCAACCGGGACCGGCTGGGTCGACCCTGCGGCAATGGACACTGTCGAATATCTTCATAAGGGCGACGTTGCGAGCGTTGCCCTCCAGTATTCCTACCTGAGCAGTTGGCTCTCGCTACTGGTCGAGCCAGCATACGGCGCCGAAGCCGGGCACGCTCTTTTCCGGGAAGTCTATCGCTACTGGATCACTCTCCCTCGCGATCGCCGCCCCAAACTGTACCTGCATGGGCTGAGCCTTGGCGCAATGAATTCGGAGCTTTCGGCCGATCTCTTCGATATAGTCGCCGACCCGTTTGAAGGCGCACTGTGGAGTGGACCGCCCTTTCAGAGCGGCACCTGGAAATCAGTGACCGCCAACCGCAATCCGGGATCACCCGCCTGGTTGCCGCGTTTCCGTGACGGCTCGATCATCCGATTCACCAATCAGAACAACGCTCTGAATATTCCGAGTGCCACCTGGGGACCGATCCGGATCGTCTACCTTCAATATGCCAGCGACCCAGTGACATTTTTCGATTTTCATTCGCTCTACCGGGAACCTGACTGGATGAAGACTCCACGCGGTCCCGACGTCTCCCCTGATTTGCGCTGGTTCCCTGTAGTCACGATGGTGCAACTTTTGCTGGACATGGCAATAGCCACGACATCTCCGATTGGGTATGGGCATGTTTACGCACCGGAACACTACATCGATGCCTGGATCGCTGTCACTGATCCGCAAGGCCTTCGGCCGAATGATGTCACGCGCCTCAAGACATTTTTCGCAACCGAGTTTCGCAGTGACGCCGAGCCGTCCACGGGCGGATAAGATATTGGTCAGTCGCGGCGCTGGTGATCTTTTGCGTTTATCTGCTTTGTTGAATGCGCATGAGCAAATGCCACCAGACCCCTTAAAAAGAGACGCAATGCATCATTCCGGGATTCTGTGCCAATTTCCTCGTTGCGTCGGCGCGATATGATTTGATGTGACTTTGTTACTTACGTCCAAGCACTCGCAACCTGGAGGGGTCATGTCTAGTCTCATCGTCATCGTATATCCAACGGAAACCAAGGCTGAAGAGGTGCGCCGTCGCCTCATCGAACTGCAGAAGGAGTATTTGATCACGCTCGGTGACGCCGTCATCGCGACCAAGACCGACGCTGGCAAAATCAAACTAAACCAGCTTGTAAGTACGACAGCGGCTGGGGCTATATCGGGCAGTTTTTGGGGGCTTCTAATAGGTGTCCTTTTCCTCAATCCGCTCATCGGCGCGGCTGTGGGCGCGGCATCCGGTGCTATCGGCGGTGCCCTGACCGATGTCGGCATAAACGACGCTTTCATGAAAGACCTGGCGAGCAACCTTCAACCGGGAAATGCGGCGTTGTTCGTGCTGGTGCAGGAAATGACCGCCGATAAGGTGCTGAAGGAAATATCTGGCTTCGGCGGCGTGGTGCTCAAAACTTCCCTTGATGAAACCAAGGAGCAGATTCTACGCGACGCGTTGCAGAAAGCTTCGGCAACGTAATCGTTTTGCAATCCGCCAGAACACGGCTCGGCAGGAACGAGGAGAATTAGTGCTCATGGGGGAGACAATCGTTCCGATCTCAATCGAAATCCTTTGCGGAGCCGCGGGCGGAATTGCCATCGGCGCGTGGGCACCTGGCCTCAGTCTCGGCGCAGGTGGAAATGCCCTCACGGGCGCGATCGGTGGATTGATCCTGACCTGGGTGGCAGCACGGATTCCTTATGTAGGTCGCTTCGTCGGCCGCGTCGAATATGCCGCCGATGCTGTCACCCAAAGTGCAGGCGGGTTAACCCCAATTGTTCTCGTCGGCGTTGGCATCGCCGGTCTTTTAGGGGGAATTCTTCTGAGCTTGCTTATCGGGTTGACGCGAAAAAGCGGTGCGGCTCGAAAAAATTGAAACTTTGACGTAGCCGAGTAATCCGGGCTGCCCCGCAGCTTGCGCAGTGATCCTATCGCATTTTCCCTCAGGCCCATGGCGGCAGAGAGTCAACATGGCAAGACAAAGTGGAAGCCAGATGATTGGACCTGTTGCAACCGGCATTCTTGTCCTTGCCCTCCTCCATTTTGCTCAGGCAATCTTCGTTCCGCTCGCATTCTCGCTATTTGTCATTGCATTGGTCTGTCCAATCCAATCCGCGCTGCAGCGGCGGTTGCCGCGGCTCATTGCGCTACTTATCACCATTGTCGTAACGCTCGCGGTCATCGTTGCCATCAGTTCGTCGGTAGCTTGGGGCTTCAGCAAACTCGGTCAATGGCTGTTCGCCAATGCGGGTCGATTCCAGCTAATCTATGTAAACTGGACCGATTGGCTGGAGGGGCACGGGGTCGCGATCGCCGGTGTACTCGCCGACCGTTTCGATGTGAGGTGGCTGGTCGGCTTCACGCAAGGAATGGCTGGGCGGCTCAATAGTTTCGCTGGCTTCGCGCTGCTGGTCCTTGTCTTCACCATGCTTGGTCTGCTCGAGGTCGACGATTTCAACGAGAGACTGGGCACCCCTGCGGCTCAGCCCCATGGAGGGCAGATACTGCTTGCAAACCGCGAGATTGGAATCAAGTTGCGCCGCTTCATGATCGTGCGCACATTCGCCAGTGTGTTGACAGGTCTCGTCGTCTGGATGTTCGCCCTCGTTGCAGGGCTGGAACTCGCCGCCGCTTGGGGTGCGATCGCCTTTACGCTTAATTATATACCGTTCCTGGGTCCGTTTGTTGCAACGGTATTGCCAACCTTGTTTGCCATTGCCCAATTCGAATCTTGGCCGATGGCGGTCGGCGTCTTCGTGGGACTCAATCTGATCCAATTCGTTATTGGCAGCTACCTTGAGCCTTTGTTGATCGGCACCTCTCTTTCGATTTCACCCTTTGCGGTAATTTTCGCAGTGTTTTTTTGGAGTTTTATGTGGGGTGTTCCCGGCGCCTTCATCGGCGTGCCCATCCTGATCGCCTTCATTGTCTATTGCGCACGCAATCCATCCTCCAGGTGGGTCGCTATACTGGCTTCGGGGAAGCCGATTTGACCGCTATCCCGGCTCGTCGCCCTTCCGAGCATCGTCGGTCGAGCGAGCGAAGCGGCCGGAAAACCATTCTACAAATCGTTCCACAACAACGAACAATCCGGGGATGAACAAGATTCCCACAGTCGTCGCCGCCAACATGCCTCCGAGGATGGTGACGCCAAGGGCTTGACGGGCGTTGGCACCAGCGCCCGTTGCGATTACCAAAGGGATCATCCCCAAGATAAAGGAAACCGCGGTCATCATGACCGCCCTGAAACGCTGGGCCGCCGCTGAAATCGCGGAATCGATAATCGAGAGCCCTCTTTCCCTTTCGACCCGCGCAACCTCGACTATCAGGATGGCATTTTTTGAAGCTAGTCCAATCAGCAGAACGATGCCAATCTGGGCGTACAGCGAGTTTTCGAGTCCGGTGGCCGCGAGGGCGATGATTGCGCCGAGAGCGGCGAAGGAAAGCGACAGGATAATGGAAACCGGCAGCGCCCAGCTTTCGTATTGAGCAACAAGAAACAAGAACGCGAAGATAAGCGCCAGCGCCAAGATCATGGGAGTCTGGGCCGCAGATTGCCGTTCTTGCAGGGACAGTCCCGACCATTCGTAGCCGTATCCTTCGGGCAGCACCTGCGAGGCCGCACTCTCGAATGCCGCCGTGGCTCGAGCCGAACTCGTCCCCGCCGCCGGAATTCCGTTCACCGGAGCAGCTGGAAAAAGATTGTACCGCGACAGCGAAAACGGTCCGAGATCAGGTTCGAGCGTTACGAGCGCGCGCAGCGGAACCATTGCGCCGTCGCGGCTTCTGACATGCAGGTTGAGAACGTCATCCGGGATTACCCGGAACTGGCGGTCCGCCTGAAGGTTAACCTGGAATGTTCTGCCGTCATGTGTGAAATCATTGACATATCTTCCGCCGAATTGAGCGCCAAGCGTTGAATAGATTTGGTCGACACTGACGCCCAGGCTTTCAGCGCGTACACGATTGACATTCACGAACACCCGGGGAACGTCCGCCGAGAATGGACTGGATGCAATCGCAACTTCCGAGGTCTGGATGACCGCTGCTATCAGCGCCCGCGTCACCTGATTAATGTCTTCGGGTGACTGGCCCAAGCGCGCCTGAAGCCGGAAGTCCAATCCCCCCACCTGTCCGATGCCGGGGATGGGTGGAGGAGAGAACACTGCAACACTGGCCTGCGGAAGATTCGAGAAACGCGCATTCAGCGATGCCAGCATAGCTGTCGTCGACAGGGTTGGCGCGTGTCTTTTTTCCCAAGGGTCCAACATGATAATGGCAAAACCACCATTCGGGACAGTGCCGTTCTGCAGAAGGCTGAAACCTGATATCGTCACGACCTTCGCCACGCCTTCGGTTTCCCGCAGCGCCGTTTCAACCTGTTGCATCGTTCTTTCCGTCGTCGAAAGTGCCGATGCGTTGGGCAGCTGAACATCGACAAAAAGGAAGCCTTGATCCTCGTCGGGCAAGAACGACGACGGCACATTCAGGAAAAGAAGCGCCGCAGCGACGATCGTGGCAGCGAGGACGCAAAGAACAATGACGATACGCCGGGCGAGACCACTGACAACACGGGCGTACCCATTGCGTGTCCTTTCGAGCAGGGACTCGAACCGTGCCAGCGGCCCGCTGAGATCGGTGGGCTTGCGCAGAAGAGTCGCGCAAAGCGCCGGACTAAGTGTCAAACCCATGAACGACGACAAAACGAGAGATGCAGAAATTGTAACGGCGAACTGCTGATAAAGCTGGCCGTTAATGCCTTGTAGAAATGCCGTCGGAACAAATACTCCCAACAATACCATCGTCGAGATGATCGGGCCGGTTACCTGCAGCATGGCCCTTTCGCTGGCGGTTTTCGCGTCAAATCCCTGTTCTTTCATTAGCCGCTGGACATTTTCAACGACGAGAATGGCGTCGTCAACGACGAGTCCCGTCGCCAGTATAAGCGCAAGCAACGTGATGAGATTGATTGAGAAGCCCGCGACATAAAGAACGGCGAACGTGGCGATCAGCGATGCGGGAATGGCCAGTGCAGGAATAATGGTCGCGCGCCAATCGCCAAGAAACAGGAAGGTAACCGCCACCACAATTGTGAAGGTGATTGCAAGCGTGATGATGATTTCGCGGATAGACGCGCGCACGAACAGTGTCGAATCATAGACCGGCTCATAGGTCAGACCGTGCGGAAACTGTCGCGAGAGATTTTCAAGTTCCTTGGTCACCGCATCCGCCGTACCGAGGGCGTTAGCGCGCGGCGCCTGATTTACGACCAGCATTGCGCCAGGAGCCCCGATCACTCGAACGCTGGACGCATAGCTTTGCGCCCCGAGCTCAACCCGGCCGATATCGCGAATGTGTACCAGAGCACCCGCATCACCTGTTTTCACGACGATGTCGCCAAACGCTTCAGCGTCCTCAAGTCGCCCTTGGGCGATCAGCGTATACTGAATCTGCGCATTATCTTGCGAAGGCGGGCCACCGACCTGCCCGATCGACGCCTGAATATTCTGCGATTGAATTGCAGCAGCGACATCGTCCGGTGTTATCTCGAGTGCCGCCATGCGCACGGGATCCATCCAGACGCGCATGCTGTATTGGGAGGATCCCATGACCGAAGCTTCGCCGACACCCTCCACGCGGGATAGGGCGTCTGTGACATTCATGGAAAGGTAATTGGCAATGTCCAGTTCGCTTAGCGCCTGCTCCGGAGAATAGAAACCAAAAGCCAGCAGGAAATCGGGCGAGCGTGCCCGCACGGTAATCCCCTGTTGAGAGACCGCGGCCGGCAACTGCGCCGTAGCGAGCTGGGCACGATTTTGAACGTTGATCTGAGCAAGATTAGGATCTGTGCCGACGGCAAAGGTCACTGTCAGCGTGTAGGAGCCCGCATCGGAGCTGTTTGACGACATGTATATCATGTCATCAACGCCATTGATCGCCGTTTCCAGAGGGTCGCCGACCACCTTGGCGATGACCTCTGCATTGGCACCGGGATAGAGAGCCGTAACCGTGATGCTTGGCGGCGTGATGTTGGGATATTGGGCGATGGGAAGCCCGAAAATTGACAAGGTGCCTGCAAGGCACAAGACAATGGCGACCACGATTGCGAACCGTGGACGGGAGATGAAGAAGCCCGAAATCATGGCTGTTGCCCGCTAGCTTGCTCGACCGGCTGGACGGCGATGCCGTCGGAGAGCCGTTGCGTCCCTTGCACAACCACCTTTTCACCCGACTTCACACCCTGACGGACCGCCCAGAGATCACCGACCTTCGCCCCGGTGTCGATGCGGCGTTGATGAACGATGTTGTTCTCGCCCATCACGTACACGAACCGTCCATCGCGATCCTGTAGAACTGCGGTTTGGGGGACGGATGGCCCCTTAGACTGTTGAACACTGCCGACAACGAGCTTGACGAACTGGCCCGGCATCAGCAAGCCATCGGAATTTGGGAATACCACGCCGACAGTTGCTGTTCCCGTTCTTGAATCAACTTCTGGCGCCAGGAATTCCAGAGTGCCTTGCGGGCTGTAAACGCTGCCATTCGGCAATCTGAGGTTCAATTTCATGGCGTCGACCTTGGATTTCATCTCGGCAACTTCTCTTTGACGAAATGTCGTGATGTCCCCTTCGGTGACCGAGAAGACAACACGCACCGGATCGACCTGCACCAATCGGGCAATTGCACCGACATCCGGCCCGACAAAATTTCCCCTGGTAAAAAGCGGCTGACCGATACGGCCGGCGATCGGCGCTGCTATGCGTGTGTAAGACAGATCGAGCTCGGCCTTGGTGAGACCGGCCTGAGCTGCGGCAAGATCCGCGATCGCGATATCGAGGGCCGTCTGGGATTCGTCGTATGCAGCGCGCGCCACGGCACTGCGCCGGACGAGTTCCGCATTTCTGTCCCGGTTGTCCGTGGCCTGTCGGCGGGCTGCTTCCGCGCGGCCGACCTGCGCTTTGGCAGTGGCAACAGCAGCCTGGTAGCCCGCCGGCTCAATGACAAACAGAACATCGCCCTCTTTTACAGCGGCGCCCGGCCTGAACGCAATTTCCTCGATGAATCCCGATACGCGTGCACGAACATCGACCGCTTCCATGGCCTCTACGCGGCCGATGTTCTCAGCGGGTGTTTCAGTCGGCGCATCCACAACCGGTTGAACAACGACAGTGGGAGCTGGCCGGCCCCCCAGGAGCAGCGTTTTGTGCCGCCAGGTGTCCGGGCAATGGTGAAAAAATGGCGAGGCAAAAAGAGACGGCTAGGATAGTCCAGGAGATTTTATTCATACTGGATCTCCAAGGCGATCGCATCATCGCACCGCCGAAATATATATCGGAAGCCATTATACGGACAAGAAATTCCCTGCCTTGCCTACCAGATTTGGACCCACTGCCAAGATTTGGGACGCAGAGCAATACAAACGGATGTCGCCCTTGAACAAGGGCCGAAATGTTCCTCTTCGTTGATCATGAACGCGCATAGAGATCTGCTTGGCACAGTTGGGAAAGCACAGCCGTACCGAATGACATCTTAGTGCATGTAGTAACCGGGCGCTCGTACGAGTCTGACTGAGCCGTGAATTTGTAGCTATACCACTGAACTGCATCTGCAATCGGTAGAATCACCGGCTAAACAATTCTGCTTAACTGTGCTATACGCTCTTTTACTGCACAGATTCAAATTGATGTGGCTATCTGAGCTCCCGGGGGAGGAGCGATGTCGAAACAACATCTTCGGAAAAGCAGGGCCATCTTGATCATGGCGCGCGACGCCAGGTCGAATGTTCCGTCGTGGTCTTCAGTCACTCCTGTGAGGATGCTATGAGAGCCGAAGGTACGGTGGGCGAAGACAGGTTGCCTGGCACAAGCTCCGATGCAATAGCAATGGCATCAGAACGCCCCATGCCTGCACCGGGACGAAAAGTGAGCGGGCCATTGCACCTGCCCGCCTACGAGCTCACAACGCACGACCTTCCTCCAGGCCATCAGTTTGAAGCATGGCGTAACAATTTCGCATCCATGCTCGAATTCGATGAGCCCGACGACGTGACCGTCGGCTTTGGCGGCAAGCAAGTGATTTGGGACCTCGGCTGCCTCGCCTTCTCCCGCATCAAGACTGATGCCTTGGGATTTTCCAGCCTGCCCGGACATACACGGCGCGATCCCCTCGATCACTGGACATTGACGATGTTACTATATGGGAACGTGAACACGATCGCTCCGGCCAGGACGTTTGAGGGTGGCGCGGGTGTGGTGCAGGTCCACTCACTCGGCCGGACCTTCGAGGGGAGTGTCACCGATAGTGAAATGCTCATGCTGTTCGTCCCACGCGATTTTTCCTACGAGGTGACCAACGCGTTAAGTGCCGCGGAATTCTCGACGCTCGACACCGGAATAGGCCGGCTATTCTCCGATTTCATGATCGGCCTCGCCAAACGGCTGCCGACGGTCGAAGAAGCTGATCTTCCTGCGTTGGTGGCTGCTACGCGCGCGATGATACTTGCTTGCGTGTCACCAACCGCAGACCATTTAGACGAGGCGCGGGAGCCGATTGCGACTGCCCTGATCGAAAAAGCGCACCGGATCATCCAGGCCAGATTGTTCGATCCGACGCTTCGAGCCGAGACCCTGCGGCGCGAGCTTGGCGTTTCGCGCTCGCGGCTCTATCGCTTGTTCGAGCCGTTTGGCGGCGTCACGCATTACATCCAGCATCGACGTCTGCTCGACGCCCATTCGGCCCTGGCTGACCCGAACGATCAACGCCGTATCATCGAGATCGCCGAGCAACGCTGTTTCAACGATGGCACGGAATTCAGCCGCGCCTTCAGGCGCGAGTTCGGTTGTAGCCCTACCGATGTCAGGAGCGGGCAAAGTGCCGGTCTGCCGTACAGGCCCGCTGCCGACCTTAAGGCGTACGCGCCCGCAGAGCGGTTCGGCGTGCTGCTGCGCCGGCTTCATGGCTGAGGATGGGACAACATCGCTTTTGGACGGAGCAATCAACGTTCGGGGAATTCACATGCAAAATAACGTTAGATCGTTGGTTATCTTTGGCGCAATTTTTATAGCAGCTGCGATCATCTATTTCGCGGTGTCGATGGTTTGGTAAGCCTAGCTGGGCCCCTCCTGGTTCGAAATCGCAGTGCGCCAGAGTAATGGCCGTGTTGTGGATATGAGGCGCGTCAGACGGTAACCGTGGGGAGTATCATGAGAAAGTTCAGCATCACAAACGCTGCATTGTGGGGTTTCGTCGTTGGATTTGTATGTATGGCTGCGGTGATTATCTTTACGGGGAGAGCACGCAACGTGCCTATGGCCGGTTACGTAATAGACCTTCTCGGAGGAGCTGTTGCCGGGGCCGGCTCGTTCTCCCTATTGTCGTGGATTCGTAATCTGATCACGCGCGCGAAATAGGCCAGCAAGAGACGCGAGGAGACAATAGTCATGTCGCACAAGCTTGACGAACGACTGAAGAAACTTGGCGTCAATGCCGGTCCCATAACCTTCAGCACGGTATTCCTGATTGGGGTCGTCGTGGCCGTCGTCATTGCCTGGCATCTGTACTGAACTGAAGGCTGAACTTGTTGGCGTGATGCGGCTCGTTCGCTCGGGCCAATGCCTCAGGTACAAAGTCGTAGAAACATGGATTGCGAAAATGTTCGGCATGGACAAATCGTCGTGATGGGCGTGACTGGTTCTGAGCCGCTATTCTCAGCAATTCAAATAAATTGAGTGTCATCAAAATTATGCAAAACCATTTTTCGCGCCGAGCCGACTGCGCTTATCGTTCGTCAGAGGCGTTGTTGATTAGGCAGCCCTTCCAGGAGCAGCCCATTGATCCTGCCGCCTAGCTGTTGAGCTTTTCAGGCGCGGAACATGATGGCTGAATTTCATGTACAACTCGGTCTCAGCGACAAAAAACCATCTCTCCAAAATTAGGCTAAAGCCGTAGTATGGAAACGTATCCGCATCCACGGAGGGTGCAGTCAATGAATGACCTCATTGCCATTATGTCGCTTACAACCATCGGCTTGATAATCGTAACAAACCTCCTAGTGATGATCTACGATTAGCTTGGCCGCAGCTCCAGGCTCTGACCACATCTCCACTTCGCATGGAACGAAAATGCCTGAGCACAGTTTTGCAGGTTAGCCCGCAAATTGAGGATTACTCAAATGGCAGATGACAAAATAAAAAGGGATAATCGGGATCGCTCGAAGGTCTCGTCCAGTGAGGACTATGAGGTCCAATATCTCATGACCAAATACGATCTCAGCAAGAACCGTGCGCTTGAGCTGATCGCCAAACATGGAGGTAACCGAAAGAAAATTGAAAGCGAATTGGACGCCGTTAACATCTAGAATTTTTGGAATAGTTGTCCATTGCGGGAAGCCGTGAACCTCTTTCCCATGCACTCGGCGAGTATTCCCTGCCCCTAGGTCCGCCAGTCAGCCGCAAATCACCTGCTGCGCGTATATGCTGGTGCGCCGAGCCCCCCGTTCGGCTGGGCGAACTGTCCCAGCTTGCTAAATCCGACCACGTCGCCTTATAGAATGTCTCGAGAGTTTGAGGTCACAGGGATCTTGCCACCTCCGATCAGGCGTGTGGTCACGACATGTCTCGGTTGAATTGTCGTCAGCGCCCCCAGGTTTGAAGGATACTGTCATGCATATGACGCCGTACCACCGGACAGAAACGTGACGGATCATTCCGTCTCTCTTGCAAGTCTGGGATGGTCCAAGTTTTTCAGTGATCAGCTTGAGTCCCTGGAGACGGACCTCGTCCCAATGCGCGTCTCTACGGTTCACCGCGCGCGTCTGACCGCAATTTCTCAAACCGGGCAAGTCAAACTGACCCTTCCGACTGCCGCCAGCACCACGGCCGATTTTGCCGTGGGGGACTGGGTGCTTGTCCATCCTCAAACGCACCTGCTGCAACGCCGTCTGGCGCGAAAAACACTGCTGGAGCGTCGCACAGCAGGCAATCGAGCCCGGCAGCTTGGTGCTGCCAATATCGATACGCTGTTCATCGTGACTTCATGCAATGCCGATTTCAATTCTGCCCGGCTGGAGCGCTATCTGGCCTTGGCAAACGAAGCCCAAATCAACCCGGTTATCGTCTTGACCAAAGCTGACACCGTGTCAGATGTCCGGGAATACGAACACCGGGCCGCCGCTCTGCAACGCGGGCTGATTGTCGTGGCGCTGAACGCCCGTTCCGCTGATGCTATCACCGCGTTAGCCCCTTGGTGCGGAGTGGGGCAGACAGTGGCGCTGGTCGGTTCCTCCGGTGTAGGCAAATCGACGCTGGTAAACACACTGGCAGGCGCGGAACAAGAACTGCCCCAGCAGACCGGAGGCATTCGCGAACATGATGCAAAGGGCCGCCACACGACCACCTCGCGGTCGCTGCATGCCATTGCCGGGGGTGGCTGGGTGATCGATACGCCGGGAATACGAACGTTGCATGTCAGCGATGTGGATTTTGGTATCGACACTCTGTTCGCCGAAATAACCGAGCTTGCTCCCCTTTGCAGGTTTCGCGATTGTACCCACGCTCATGAACCGGGCTGCGCGGTTCATGCGGCAGTGGCAGAAGGAACGCTGGATCCTGAGCGTCTGACCCGTTGGCGAAAACTGCGGGAGGAAAACCGCGACAATACACCCGAGCAAGGCCGACCGCGAGGCAGCAATTCGATGCCCGGTCGCAGAAATAGACGCTGAACGCGTTGAGGATAAGCCGACCAGATCGCTGCTTTTGGCCCATTGCGGACATTGGGCGCCTTCGCTCCACAAACGGACGACAGCAGAAACGTAGGGACGCGTTCGTCACTCTAGATCCGGCACAGTGCCTGACTGAAACAAGGCTCCACCCAGGCACGCCGGCGTGTTCAACCGCCAATGGCGAGCCATCCGAAGACTCGCCGTCAATGAAGGCTTGTCGCCGCCGTGATGCTGCTCAGGCTGGACTCGGGACCGAAAGCACTAGCCGAAGGAGTCCAGCCGAAGTAACTCTAACCCGCTCAGGCGGGGATCAGAATGCCTATCGTATGTATCCCAACCACGCTGCTGGTGTTTGTCGCCATGTCCGTCTTGCCTTTGGCGCAAGCGTACATCTCGCCTTCTTTTATTTTGAATTCCCGATCTGGCTTTTTGATCGTGAACTCACCCGCCGTGATGTAACACAACATGTCATTGTCCATCATGGTTTCCGGGATCACCGCGCCGGGTTGAAACACGATGTCGACCATGTTGATGCTCTTGTAGGCGGGGATATCTGACTTGAACGTGCCTGACTCAACTATTCGAACACCAGGGGCAAGTTCCTTGCCGTCGTTTGGGCCGTACTCCTTAGTCTTGGCCAACGCTGGACTTGCGAATGTGAGCAGAGGTGCCGCGGCCGTCGCCGCCAGACCCAGTGCCAATGCCGACCGACGATTCATGTCTTTCATGGCTTCCTCCCATATTTCGCATGCGGGATGCACCCGCACAGGAGTAGTGCACACCCCGCAAAGCGACCTGTCAAAACAAATCAGCATGGCGGGTTCCGCGGTATCCGCGGTATGAGGGTAGCTTTGTCGTTCCGCTTGCGATCGGCTCGATTTTCGGGAGGACTCATCTTCAATTCAATTGCCGTCTACCCATGATATAAAGGCTTCAGCAGCACTGACTGTATGGGGCAGACGAATGCGTTTGATGGGTTTACGACAGCTGGCACGGATATTCGTTGGTGTGGCACTCACCTTATTTGTATACGGTTATGGCGCGTCGGCGAAAGACATGCGCGTAGCCGACCTCAAGGTGCATACCCATATCCATGGGCTTGCAGTGGACCGGAACGACCCAAGCCAACTTTTGGTTGCGACGCATCACGGACTGTTTCGCGTTACGGGCGACGGGAATGCCAAGCTCATTTCTGTCGTCCAGGACTTTATGGGATTCACCCCAGACCCGTCTGACCCCAACAGCCTTTTCGCCAGCGGCCATCCTGCTGGCGGCGGCAATCTCGGGTTTCACCTCCACGGATAATGGCGAAACCTGGCAGCAGCTCTCACCCGGCGTTGGTGGCCCTGTCGACTTTCACCAGATGACCGTCAGCCTTGCCGATCCGAAAGTTGTCTACGGTGCATATGGTGTGCTGCAGATGAGCCGCGATGCTGGGAAATCGTGGTCCGAGGTCGGTCCCTTGCCTGACAATCTTATCGACATGGCCGCATCTGCCAACGATGCCAAGACAATTTATGCGGCGACGGAAATGGGACTTGCCGTCAGCAAGGACGAGGGTCGAACCTGGGAGACGATTCTTGATGGTGCTCCCGTCAGTTTCGTCGAGGTGACGGGTGACGGGACCGCTTATGCATTTGTTCTCGGGCGCGGGTTTGTGCGGTTCCGGGAGGATCAACCGACGCCGGATACCGTCTCAAACGACTGGGGCAACCGTATTCCCCTGCATCTTGCCGTCGATCCGACGAATGCAAAGCGCATGTTCGTTGCCACCCATAAAGGCGACATTCTCGTCAGCGCCGACGGTGGCATCAAGTGGACCGTGCTAGGCGGCTAGGCAAAGACCGACAAATGAAAAGGCCGCCCTCTTTTCCTGATGATTGTTGGCCGCGACATCGACGGGATTAATGTTGTCGCTGTCACTCTCGTTTTGACTCGTAAGCTTCTAGCATACGATCGACGTCAGATAGCTGCCGATAGAGTTCATCTAGCATATCATCAACGACATTCATCTTTTCACCGGCGACGGCAAAAATCTCCTGTGAGGCACCGCGGATCTTGGAGTCCGAGACCGTCTCCAAGATCAAATCGAGCCCATCGTAGCGATAACGGGCGTGAGCAAGTGCATCTTTGATGTCGATGACGTGCCTGCGAAAGGGATCGAGCACTTCGCCTAAATCAATCTTCATCCGGGCTCTCCACACTTCGAACCATGATTTTTGTTTCTGCTTTGCCTGTTTAGGTAGCACGAGCCACCAAAATCCACCTCTATGCTCTGAAACGACGATGCAAATTGTGATTCAAATTATAGCGCAGGCGGTGCCCAAACGTTCAGGGCGATTGCCGTACGACCCCGCTTACTCAGCCGATGCGGCCGAATTTTCCCAAGGCTCCAGACCGCGATTAATCGTCATTTGTGTTATAGATACGATTACAACACCGGTCCTTTGATGGGAGGATTGCCATGCCAATCCGCATAATAATTGTCCTCACAATTATGTTCAATGCTTGCAGTTTTGCGCATGGTCAGCAAACCCAATCGATGACGATCGAAGTCTTTCCCTTCGAATTGGAAGACAAGAGTGCTGGAGCAGGAATCATTCCTCCTGACGAACACGATAAACGATATCTTGCTGAATCTGCACAAGTTGCAAGAGACATGCTCTCAAAGTCTGGCGGCTATGCGATAATTGACGCGCCCACCGAAAAGCTGCAAGCGGTAGCTCCGCACGGACTTCGCTACTGCGGTGGCTGCGAGGGCAAAATTGCCCAAGAACACGGTGCGTCTCTTGCTCTACTCGGCGTAGTGACGCGTGTGAACCGCACAGAGCATACCATATTCATTCGGATTCTCGATGCTGAAACCGGGAAAACCGTTGCTCAGGGTTTCACCGATCTGCGAATGGGCGCGAACTATGCGTGGCCTCGGTCCGCCAAATGGGTAATGACCAACAAAATTCTGCGTTAGGTCTTGGCACGAGGTCCGCTTCCGGCCCATTGCGGGCATTGTGCGCCCTTCGCTCCACAAACGGAGGACAGCAGAAACATGGGGTCGCCGGACAACTATCGGAGGAGTATCGTGGAAAACCAGCTCAAACACGCACCTGATTTCAGCCTTGCGGGAAAAGTGACGATGGTGACAGGTGCGTCACGCGGAATAGGCCGAGCATGCGCCCTCGCGTGCGCTGCCGCAGGTTCTGATATTGTTCTTGGCTTGCGTGACGTTACCAAGTCCATGGAACTGATCAAAGAAATAGAAGGCATGGGAAGAAAAGTCCTTCCCGTCCGACTGGATATTTCGAACCGCGGTGAGATCGAGACCTCCGTCGCCAAGGCGATTGAGACCTTTGGACGGATTGATGTTCTGGTGAACAATGTCGGCGTCGCGCCCGGTGATCTTGCCGAGCTTGTCGCTGAGGCAGACGTCGACGAGATTCTGCAGGTCAACATCAAGGGCGCGTTCCTCGTGACCCAGACCGTCGCCCGGCAAATGATTGCACAAAAGGCGGGCCGCATCATAAGCATTAGCTCACAAGCTGGTACGGTGACGCTTCGCGGTGAGGCGATCTATTGCATGAGCAAGGCCGCCATCAATCACCTGATGCGCTGTCTTGCAGCTGAGTGGGCGCAGTACGGCATCACCGTCAACACCATTGCCCCAACATTCATATGGACCGATGGAACGAAACCTGCGCTGGCTGACAAAGAATTTAATGACAGGAGCTCGGACATATTCCCCTGGGCCGGATCGGGGAAACGGATGATGTTGTGGGTGCTGTTGTATTTCTGGCGTCGCCGGCAGCCTCCCTCATTACGGGACTGAATTTGCTGGTCGATGGTGGATGGTCGGTATCATAGGAACGTCAGCAAAACTTCACAGCAAGCACTATCGAAATTCAGGAACGCTAACGACCGCTTCTGGCGCGAAGCGGACGTTGCTGGATGGCGGCTTTTGGCCCGAACCGGACATTCGCTGGTGACCATCCAATATTCGAACGACTGCGTCCCGATTAAAATCAGGTCTTGAGGCGCGAAAGGATGCCTTCCAACGTCTTGACGGCGCTTGCCTTGTCGAGTTTCTGCAAGTCTAGCAGGATTCTCAGCCCGTCTTGCTCTTCCCGTATGGCCTTGCCATGTTCAACCATATCGTCGATCCGCTCGAGCACCCTGTAGTTGGGCACCGGCTTGGCGATGCCTTTGGCCCTTATGGGTTCCCGCTCCTCGGCCAGAACCCTGTCCTTGACCAACGAATAGGCCGCGTGGCTCAAAAGAATGCCGCCAAGCTCGGCATGGGACTGCAGCCTGGCGGCCAGGTTCACTTCACCGCCGATGATGGTGTACTCCATGCGGTCTTCGCTGCCGAAATTGCCGACCGTGCAATAGCCCGTGTTGATGCCGATCCGCAGCTGGAACGGCTTCTGCAGTCCCCTGTCACGCCATTCTGTCTGCAAGTTCCGCATCCGCCGCTGCATCGCGATCGCCATGTTGACGCAGGCCATTGCATCCTCTTTGACGCCCCTCGTCTCAGGATCGCCAAAGAACGCCAGGATCGCATCGCCGATGTACTTATCAACGGTCGCGCCGTGCGCCAGGGCGATCTTCGTCATCTCCGTCAGGTAGTGGTTGAGCAGAGCCGTCAGTTCCTCGGATTCCAGATCATCTGTCGTCTCGGTGAAATCAGCGATGTCAGAAAAGAATATGGTGAGCTTCTTGCGGCTCGAGGCTATCCTTACCTCCTGTGTACCCGCGAATATCGATGAATAGACTTGGGGTGACAGATATTTCGACAGCTTGTTCGACAAAGCCTCAAGCGTCTCGTTCTTTTCGGTCACGAGCGCATTCGCCAGCTCAACCTTGGACTTGGCCTTACGGATATTTTCTTCGGCCTGCTTGATTGCGGTGATGTTCGTGTACACCGCAACGGTTCCGCCCTCTGTCGTCTTGCGCTCGTTGATTTGAATCCAGCGGCCATTGGCCCGCTGTTGTACATGGGGTGCGCCCGGTTGCCTGTGTCTCGCCAGCCGCTCACTGATCCACTCGTCAACCCGTCCTTTCGCATCCTCGACAAGGCCTTGTTCCGCCGCGTTGCGGATGAGCATTTCGTACGGCGTACCCGGCGCTGGCGTGCCCAGTCCTGGGTAGAGGAGTTCGCCATAGGCGCTGTTGCAGACGATCAGCCGGTCCTCCGCGTCGTACAGCGAAAACCCCTCCGAGATTGATTCGATCGCGTCCGTCAAACGCTGCTCGCTGCGCTGGGAATCGATCTCTGCACGCTTGCGCGCGGTCACGTCACTCCACGAGCCGATGACTTCAAGCGGCTGGCCGTCCTTATCGCGAACCAATTGCTGTTCGTCATTCACCCAGCAAAAGCTGCCGTCCTTCTTGCGAAATCGATACTCGACCGTGTGGCGGCCTTTCTTGTACAAGTGGACGGACTCGGCTTCCACTGCAGCCAAGTCGTCGCGGTGCACCCGGTTGCGCCAGAAATCGGCGTTCTCCAGGTACTCACTCGGCTCATATCCTAGCAAGCTCTTGATATTCTCGCTGATGATGATGGGCGCGTAGTCGCCGGTCGCCTTGAAGCTGTAGATAACCGCAGGGGCAGACGACAACACACGCACGAGGCGGTCCTGAGAGGCAACCAAAGCTTCGCTAATTTGCTTGCGGGCTGTAATGTCGTTCCACGCTCCGACCACCTCGATCGGATCGCCTGCAGCGTTGCGCTGCAGTTGCAGATCGTCACTGATCCAGCAATAGTTGCCGTCCTTCTTGCGGAACCGGTACTCGTTGGCGATACGACCCTCCTCGAAAAGCCTCGCATAATCTTGCTCAATGCGCGGCAGGTCCCCGGGATGCACGCGGCTGCGCCAGAAATCCGGACTCTCGAGATATTCCTCACGCTCATATCCGAGCAGGTCCTTTACGTTCGGGCTGATGAACGTCGGCCAAAAATCGCCCGTTGCTTTGAAGCTGTAGATCACCGCCGGCACGCAGGTGAGTAGATATGAGACGCGATCCTGGGCCGCCGCCGCCGCTTCTTCCGCCCGCTTGCGATCGGTGATGTCGCTCCACGAGCCGATGACTTCAAGCGGCTGGCCGTCCTTATCGCGAACCAATTGCTGTTCGTCATTCACCCAGGAAAAGCTGCCGTCCTTCTTGCGAAATCGATACTCGACCGTATGGCGGCCCTTCTTGTACAAGTGGACGGACTCGGCCTCCACCGCAGCAAGCTCATCGGGGTGCACGCAGCGCCGCCAAAAATCCGCGTTCTCCAGGTATTCCTGGGGCTCATAGCCCAACAAGTCCCTTATGTTCTGACTGACAAAGGTCGGCGCAAAATCTCCTGTCGCCTTGTAGCTGTAGATCACAGCCGGTGAGCTGATCAGCAACTGGGACAGGCGGGCATGCGCAGCCGCCTTCGCTTCCTCCGCCGCCTTGCGTGCCGTTATATCGCTCCATGATCCGACGATCTCCAGCGGCTGGCCCTCCCTGTCACGGATCAGTTGCTGCTCGTCATTCACCCAGCAGTAGGAGCCATCCTTGCGGCGAAAGCGATACTCTACCGTGTGGATTCCGTTCTGGAAGAATTTGGAAATCGCCTCCTCGACACGGTTCAGGTCGTCGGGGTGGACTCGGTCGCGCCAGAATGACGGGTCCTCCAGGTACTCGCCCGGCGCATAGCCGAACACGGTTCTGATGTTCTCGCTTACGAACGTGGGGGCAAAATCACCGGTCGCCTTGAAGCTGTAGATCACGGCAGGGGACGAACTCAGCAGCCGCGCCAAACGTTGCTGCGCAGCCGCCTGTGCTTCCTCCGCCGCCTTGCGCGCCGTTATATCGCTCCATGATCCGACGATCTCCAGCGGCTGGCCCTGCTTGTCACGGATCAGTTGCTGCTCGTCATTCACCCAGCAATAGGAGTCATCCTTGCGGCGAAAGCGATACTCCACCGCGTGGGTTCCGTTCTGAAAGAATTGGGAAATCGTCTCCTCGACGCGGACAAGATCGTCGGGGTGGACCCGGTCGCGCCAGAATGACGGGTGCTCGAGATACTCGCCCGGCGCATAGCCGAACACGGTTCTGATGTTTTCGCTTACGAACGTGGGCGCGAAATCACCGGTCGCCTTGAAGCTGTAGATTACTGCAGGCGACGAACTCAGCAGCCACGTCAAACGCTGCTGCGCAGCCGCCTGGGCTTCCTTCAATATTTCGCCGACCCTGCTGTCGCGGTCTCGCGTGGCGTCCCTTATGGCCTGCTCGATAACGGCGGCGGTGCCGTCGTTATCGAACTCGTCCGCCGGGATGTGTAGGATATGATGCAGAACGGCCGTCGCGTTCTTGGCGTATTCCCTCGCGGTCATCATGGTATGGACCCCCCTCTAATGAGGCGTTGGGCCTAATTCTAGCACACGCGGTTCGTCTTAGTCTTTAGTGCGAAGTGGTTAGCACCGGTCCCCACGGATGTACTCTAAATAATATACTCAGAGATGGACGCTCCGCACCAGCTGCGCCAACGCAGCCGACCCCTTCTTTTTCAAATAACCGAGTCAAGGTTCGGCCTGCCAGATGGCAGGCACCCGCGACCATGATGTGTGTTGGGTGCGCGAACTTTAATCCGCATATGGCAGAAGCAAACGCTCTGATGTAAGCTGGATCATGGGCCTGATGAGAAAATTCATCGGAGATTGGTTCGGACGTAATCGTGCCGCCCTTTCCGTTGCCGTGGTGTTACTCGGTAGCTTTTTGGGTGTTTCGCCGAACGATGCACAGACGGCGCGTACGGCGCTGGTACTACAACTCGAAGGGATCGTTGGCCCAGCCTTATCCGACTATATATTGCGTGGCATGCGAACGGCGGCAGAGCGCAACGCGCCTCTCATTATTCTGCAAATGGACACGCCCGGCGGTCTGGACACGTCCATGCGCGACATCATTCGTGGCATCCTCGGCTCCCCGGTGCCCGTGGCCACTTATGTCAGTCCAAGCGGCGCACGCGCAGCCAGCGCCGGCACCTACATTCTCTATGCCAGTCACATCGCGGCGATGGCGCCCGGGACCAATCTTGGCGCAGCGACGCCCATCCAGATCGGCGATTTACCATTTCCAGGGGCCGGCGAGGACAAGGATCAGGACGCCAAGCCAAAAAAGGATGGGGATGACGCGGTTACCTCCCCTACGCCGCATAGTCCGATGGAAGCGAAAGCAATCAACGACGCGACTGCCTATATCCGCTCGCTGGCCGAACTGCGCGGCCGGAACGTCGACTGGGCTGAAAAAGCGGTGCGTGAAGCGGCAAGCCTTTCCTCCAGCGCGGCGCTCAAAGAAAATGTGATCGATATCCTCGCAACGAGCGTGGATGACCTTCTGGCGCAGGCCAATGGTCGCAAAGTCAGCGCGGGAGGAAATGAGATTACGCTCGATACCAGAGGTCTTCCTCTTGAGCAGATCAACCAGGACTGGCGCACGGAGCTGCTCATGGTGATCACGAATCCGAATGTCGCGCTGATCCTAATGATGATAGGTATCTACGGACTTATCTTCGAATTCATGGCTCCGGGTTCGTTTTTTCCGGGAACCATTGGCGCGATTTGCCTCCTGATTGGTCTATACGCACTCGCTGTGCTTCCCGTGAATTTTGCCGGTCTTGGTCTCATTATCCTCGGCCTTGCGATGATGGCTTCCGAAGCGTTCGTGACATCTTTCGGCGTTCTGGGCATTGGCGGCGTCATCGCTTTCATATTCGGCGCCACGATATTGATCGACACCGATGTTCCAGCCTTCCGCATTTCCTGGCCGCTCACCGCTGGCATCGCCCTGACCAGTTTGGCGCTTTCCTTGATCATAATCCGCTTGGTCTTTTCCTCGCACAATCGCCCGGTGGTGACGGGCAGCGAGGAGATGGTGAGAGCCCATGGCGAGGTCCTGGAGTGGCGTGGACGCCAGGGGCATGTCCTTGCCCATGGCGAACGGTGGGCGGCAATATCCGAGACGCCGCTGAAAAAGGGACAACAGGTCCGTGTAGCAGGCATCGAGGGCATTATCCTCAAGGTCGAACCCGATCAGCCGGAGAGCAACTAGTGGAGGATTTTTCAATGCTTATCACTATCTTTATTCCGATTATCGTCATCCTGCTGATGCTCTTGGCTGCCGCGATCAAGATATTGCGGGAATATCAGCGTGGCGTGGTGTTTACGCTCGGCCGCTTCACCGGCGTTAAAGGACCGGGTCTGATCATCCTTATCCCCTTTGTCCAGCAGATGCTGCGTGTCGATCTGCGGACAGTGGTGCACGATGTGCCAAGCCAGGACGTAATCTCGAAGGATAATGTCTCGGTGCGTGTCAACGCGGTTCTCTATTTCCGTGTTATCAACCCCGAGCGGGCAATGATTCAGGTAGAGGACTTCTTGATGGCAACGAGCCAGCTTGCCCAGACGACGTTGCGGTCCGTTCTTGGCAAGCATGATCTCGACGAGATGCTAGCCGAGCGCGACAAGCTCAACAATGATATTCAGGAAATTCTCGACGCGCAGACCGACGCGTGGGGCATCAAGGTCGCAAATGTTGAGATCAAACATGTCGATCTCAACGAAACCATGGTGCGCGCCATCGCCCGGCAGGCCGAGGCCGAACGTGAACGACGCGCCAAAGTCATTAACGCCGAAGGCGAACAACAAGCTGCCCAGAAATTGTTGGAGGCCGCCCACATCCTGGGGCAACGGCCGGAAGCCATGCAACTGCGTTACCTCAGCACGCTGAATGTCATCGCCAATGAGAAGAATTCAACGATTGTGTTTCCATTCCCAATGGAACTCGGCGAACTCTTCAAGGCTGCGGCAACCAAATCCAGATAGCGGTGTATAAGTGAACCGCGGCAAAGCGAACGACGGCGGCGCGAGTGAGAACCGATCCGGTTTGGCGGGGCCCAGTCGCTCCGGAATGTGATTTGACACGCTGCGAAGCGAAGATCACGCTGAGTTATGCCCTTTCAGTGGGAGCAGAGGCTCGGCGTTTGGTCACCGCCGTGACGGGCACATCGTCAGGCCTCACTGCTGTCAGGATGGCCCCAGGGTTTCAGCGGCGAAACCACGCGACGATCCCATGTCCCTGGTTTGCTTCGGGCTTTGTCAGATGTGTTTTCCATTGTCCAGCATCGGAAAGGAAACGATCATGGCCAAAATAGTCTGTGTTCTCTACGACGATCCGATTGACGGATATCCGAGATCTTATGCACGCGACGATCTGCCTAAAATAGATCTCTATCCCGGCGACCAAACGCTCCCCTCGCCCAAGACGATCGACTTTCAACCCGGCATGTTGCTCGGAAGCGTTTCGGGCGAACTGGGTCTGCGAAAATATCTTGAATCACTTGGCCACACCTTTGTGGTCACTTCAGACAAGGATGGCCCGGACTCAGTGTTCGAGAGGGAACTGCCCGACGCTGAAATCGTAATCTCACAGCCATTCTGGCCTGCATATTTGACTGCAGAGCGCATCGCCAAGGCACCGAAGCTCAAATTGGCGCTGACGGCGGGAATAGGATCGGATCACGTCGATCTCCAGGCCGCGATCGACCGCGGCATCACGGTTGCGGAAGTCACTTATTGCAACTCCATCAGCGTCTCCGAACACGTTGTCATGGTGATCCTGGGATTGGTGAGAAATTACATTCCTTCCTATCAATGGGTGATCAAGGGCGGTTGGAATATCGCCGACTGTGTCGCCCGCTCCTACGATGTCGAGGGGATGCACGTTGGAACAGTTGCCGCCGGGCGCATCGGCCTTGCCGTACTGCGCCGTCTCAAGCCCTTTGACATGCACCTTCACTATCACGACCGGCACCGGCTTCCGGAAGCTGTCGAAAGGGAGCTCAACGTCACATGGCATGCCACTGTAGAGGACATGGTCAAGGTTTGCGATGTCGTGACCATCAACTGCCCGCTTCATCCGGAGACGGAAAACCTGTTCAACGAGAAAATGCTCTCGAAGATGAAACGCGGCGCTTATCTGGTGAACACCGCCCGCGGCAAGATTTGCGATCGCGACGCCGTCGCCAGGGCATTGGAAAGCGGCCAGTTGGCGGGGTACGCGGGCGATGTCTGGTTCCCGCAACCGGCGCCGAGAGATCATCCGTGGCGGACCATGCCCCATCACGGAATGACGCCGCACATTTCTGGAACATCCTTGTCCGCTCAGGCGCGTTACGCGGCGGGAACACGAGAAATCCTTGAATGCTGGTTCGAAGGGCGGCCCATCCGTGAGGAATATCTGATCGTTGATGGCGGGAAACTCGCGGGTGCTGGTGCACATTCCTACAGTGCCGGCGATGCGACAGGCGGATCCCAAGAAGCAGCGCGCTTCAAGAACAAATGATTTTCAATGGCTATTGCTCTATCGCAAATTTATCGATCTTCCCCAATCTGCGTGATGCTGGCTTGATGGACTGACGGGTGACGATGCCCCCTAAAATGATCAACGGATTTCTTGCCATGCTGCCGGTAACCAAAACGTTGCAACAGATCCGCCAAGGCTGCGTTGTCCCTTGCGTTTCAGATGCGTGTGACTAGAATCCTGGCACGATACGTTGGGTTCGGGCAAGCCCTGCCAGGTGCGGGTGTCGGCCCTCCCCTGGAGAGTCACGTGAGCAGTGGGTTGATCGATGAACCGCCGGCACCCGAGGACAATGCCCTGTCCCGGCGGCGCCGCAGCTGGCTGTTGTGGTCGCTCGCCATCGTCACCGTCATCATGTTGGCCGTGGCCGCCACCGTGTACGCGAAGCTGACCGGCAACATCAGGCACATCGAGGTCACCCGGGAGGACCTGGGCGACGCCCGCCCGGCCAAGGCGCCGACCGCCGCGCTGAACATCCTGGTGGTCGGGTCGGACCAGCGAGACGGCAACACCGCCAAGTACGCCGGGGAGCGGACGGACACTATCATGCTCGTGCACCTGTCCACCAAGCGGAACAACGCAGCCGTGATCAGCTTCCCGCGCGACTCGCTGGTGCAGCTTCCCGCCTGCCGCTCCCGGGAAGGTCTGCCGGGCCAGCAGAGGCACCTCGGCATGATCAACTCCTCGTTCAACTTCGGGGGCATCGGCTGCACCTGGAAGACCATCGAGACGCTCACCGGCATCCATATCGACCACTTCGTCAAGGTTGATTTCACTGGCTTCAAGGGCATGGTGGACTCAATCGGTGGGGTGGATCTCTGCATCCCCGAGCCGATCCGCGACAAGTACGTCCAGCTCAACCTGCCCGCAGGGTGGCAGACGCTGCTGGGGGAACAGGCGCTGGGGTATGTCCGGGCCCGCTACAGCCTCGGCGACGGGTCAGACATCGGGCGCATCCAGCGCCAGCAGGACTTCGTCGCCGCCATGGCAAAGAAGGCGATGAGCAGCGAGACCTTGACCAACCCGGCCCGGCTGCTCGGCTTCCTGCACGCGGCTACCAAGTCCGTCACCACCGACCCCGGCCTCACCCCCCGCGTGATGAGCGACCTCGCACTCACCGCCCGCAGCCTGTCGTCTGACAAGGTCCACTTCGTCACCACGCCCTGGCGCTACTCCACTGCCTACCCCGGCCGGGTCGAGTGGCTCGAAGGACCGGCCAAGAAGCTGTTCCGGTTGATCGCCGCCGACCAGCCCCTCACCGGCTCCAAGGTCAGGCACACCCAGCCCGCCGCGCCGCGCCGCGCCAAGACGGACACCAAGCCGAGCGCCCACCACGCCGGCCCGGCCACCACGACCACCGTGCCCTACTCCCCCGAGCCGACGCCCCCCTCGTCCGCGCCCTGCGCACTAGTCCCGGCGAGCTAGGCGCGGGACCGCCCGTTCCGTCCTCCCTTTCCCCGGCCACCCGCGGCCGGCAGGCCGATCATGAGAGGCTAGCAGCGGATCAATATGTGTTGAGTTCCCTCTCCCCAGCAAAACGCAATACACTCTTTGTGGCTTCCGGCTAGTATTGAAGGAGGGAAGAGCTTGTGTTTCCATCACACCATTCCGTGTCTTGCAGTCGCCTTCGCGCTTCTGGCTTCACCAGCCCTCCCGCAGGACGCGCGGCAGAACAATGACGTAGATAATCACAATGCGACGACCTCGGAAGCTCGGCCTTCTTCCAAGGGCGAAGAGACGACAAATCCGCCGAGGACGGAAGGTGACGCTTCGACGGGCATTCTTAGCCTCCTGCCCGCGGATTCGGTTACCGATCACGTGTTAAAGATCGGAACACAGGAACTTGCCTATACCGCAACGGCGGGCACACTCAGCCTCTTCGGTCAAGATGGGGCGCGATCCGCCAAGATTTTCTATACAGCCTATGTCGCCCGGAACAGACAACCGGGCCGTCCCCTCACCTTTGTCTTCAACGGAGGACCCGGAGCCGCCTCGGCCTATCTCCACCTTGGGCTGGTTGGGCCACGCATTCTCGATTTCGGCCCGAACGGACAGGATGGCACCAGTCCAACGCTCGTGGACAATCCGGATAGCTGGCTGGAGTTCACCGACCTTGTGCTAATCGATCCTGTCGGCACGGGCTGGAGTCGTGGGGCGAGCGACAACGTTGCTTCGAATTTCTATGGGGTGAACCAGGATGCGGAGAGCATTGCCAAGGCAGTCGCGCTCTACGTCAATCACAATGAAAGCATGGCCTCGCCGAAATATCTCCTTGGCGAGAGCTATGGCGGTTTTCGTGCTGCGAAAGTCGCTTCTGCACTCAAGGACGGCCAAGGCATTCTTGTCTCGGGAATTATTATGCTGTCGCCATTGATCGAGGGGCAGCTTTTGTTTGGGGCGAGCCAATATCCGCTGGGGGCTGCCCTTCAACTTCCTTCGCTTGCGGCCGCGGAGATGGAACGCCGAAACGCCTTCAGCCCAAAGGCGATCCGGGAGGCGGAACAATTCGCCATGACCGACTATCTCGTGACCCTTGCGGGGCCCGAACCTTCGGGAAACAAGGCAAGAGACTTCTATGCGCGGATTTCACAACTGACTGGTATACCCGAAGCGGTCGTCAGCCGGACGCGCGGCTTTCTCGCAGACACCTATGTCAAACACTCGAAGGGCGACGAATTCGAAGTGGTCAGTCCTTATGATGCATCCTTTGCCGTTTCAGACCCCTACCCTGAGTCCGATGCCGACCGAAGCAACGATCCCATCCTTGACGGGTTCACGCGCGCATATGGGGCGGCCTTTGCCAGCTACGCCCGCAATGAACTTGGTTTCCGCACGGAAATGACCTACACGCTGCTCGCCAAGGACGTGAACGATCGTTGGGAATGGGGTCGCCGCGGCCCAAATGGCGGTACGCGGGCCCAGGCGAGCGCGACCGGCGATATTCGCGACCTGCTTTCGGTCACACCGTCTTTCCGCGTGCTGGTGGCGCAGGGCTATAGCGATGCGATAACCCCCTATGGGATCAGCAAATATGTCATTGACCATCTGCCCTCGTCGCTTGCAGCGGGCCGGGTTGGCCTCAAGCTTTATCGCGGTGGTCATATGTTCTATACGCGGCCAAGCTCCCGGCATGACCTGACCGCGGACGCAAGGGCCTTCTTTTCTGGACAGATCGGAAAGGTTCAAGGGGAATAGTGGAGGACGTGATGCAGCGCTGGTTTGCCGAGCAGCGTTGAGAAGTGCGCCGTTCGATGGGGTCGGCGCATCGGGAGATACGTGGCGGCGTATTCCACGAAGGCGTTCCCAAGTGCGAAGCGGTGGGCCGCAGACGCGACCACGTCCATTAGCTCACGAAATCCATGATCTGCGTATCGCCGGAACTACATCGACGAGCTGGAGCGAGAGACGGTGGGCCGGGCGCGAGAGGAGTCACGGTCGCGTCCGCCTTGCTATGGTACGGCCGGATGGAATGGGCGGCTTTATTGGGGGGATCACGTAACTCTCGAAGACGAAAGGAGTTGGACGATATGACGATTGATGAGTTACTCGCCGAGCTGCACGTCAGATATCCCGACGGTGCCACGTGGCGTGAGCGTGTTATTCTCACCAACTTCGATATTCTGAAATGGACAGCCTCCGCGGGCATACCCAGGCAAGACCTCTACGATCAATTGGCAATTGAACTCGCCCGTGGCTTCTATGCCTCGGAACTGTCGTTTGAATTTTGCGATGCCGTCGTCAATGAAATTCATTCAGTAATAATATTTAAGAACGAGCAACGCCCGCGGTTCTTCTGGGAAATCTATCTCGCCTTTGATTCCGGGGAATATTATCACGATGGCAATAGAGATGAGCACCCGGTTGAGGCGTATACGCGGCCCAAAATCGAGCGAATTCTAGATGCTGTCGCCGCGCTACGACGGTCTGCCCCATCGGGCGAGCCGGTTATCAACCCCTGGCCCTGAATTTCAATACGTAGAATGGATGCGGCGATGGCCGGGTCGAGACCCTGCTGTGGTAAATGAGAGAGCCATGGTTGATCCCGAAGTATTTCCGCCTTAGCGACTGTGCCGAAGCTCTGCCAAGGCTTGAGGTTCTCCCGACTGCTAAGGCGTCAGCTGTTTGCGAAGCCCTTCCAGCATTGCCCTAAACCCCGTCACCGCCACCTTCGACACCGCCTCGGGCTTCTCTGCATTGGCGATCCAAAGAGCCATGTGGCTGCTGGCGCCATTGATGAGACGGGCGGCGGTTTCGGTGTCAATGTCGATCATCTCGCCGTCAGCCTTGAGGCAGTCAATGCTGCGGGAGAGGGCGGCGATGCAGCCGGGGGTGTTTTGCCATTGCGAGATGTCGCCCAGCACCGCGGGGCCATCGCGGAACATGATGCGCTGGATCTCGGGCTCGAGCGCCATTTCGATATAGGCGGCGCATTCGTCGACGAAACCCTGCCAGCGGGTGGGGGCTGATGCCGAGACCTTGTTGAGGCGTTCGGTCATTTCCGCGTCGATTTCCATGATGACGGCTTGGAGCAGACCCTTCTTGTCGCCGAAATGGTGGTAGAGGGCTCCGCGAGTGAGACCGGCCTCGCCGGTGAAATCATCCATGGATGCTTCCGCATAGCCAATTGTGCCGAAGGCATTCCGGCCGGCTGCGATGAGCTTTGCGCGGGTCTCAGCGATCATCTCCTGTCGCGGCCTGGCCATCTTGTCTCCTTTTGACATACGCGGCGTATTTTCGTTTGACATACGCGACGTATGCAACTACTACTTCACATACGCTGCGTATGTATTCTGTCCATTAGATACCTGAAAGGATTGTCCCATGTCAAATCCGTATAAAGAGATATTCGCGGCACCTGGGGCCAAGGGCTTCTCCGCAGCCGGCTTTTTCGCGCGCCTTCCCATCGCCATGGCGCCGATCGGCATTGTCGCAATGCTCTCCCAGGCGCATGGCGAATACTGGCTCGCCGGCGCGGTTTCGGCGACCTACGCGCTAACCAATGCGCTGATTTCGCCACAGATTTCGCGGGCGGTCGACCGGGTCGGCCAGACGGCGGTGGTCGTGCCGACCACTGTCGTGTCGGTGGTGGCGTTCATCGCGCTGATTGCGGCGACCAACCAGAACTGGCCGGTCTGGACGCTGTTCGTTTCGGCCTTCCTCGCCGCCGCCATGCCAAGCATTCCGGCGCTGATGCGGGCGCGCTGGACGGAGCTTTTCCGCAATCGGCCCGAGCTCAACACGGCCTTCGCGTTTGAAAGCGCGGCGGATGAGCTGGTTTATATCGCCGGGGCCTCGCTGTCGGTGGGGCTCGCTGTGGCACTATTTCCTGAAGCTGGCATGATGGTGAGCACAGCTTTCCTAGCGCTCGGGACGGCCGCCTTCATTGTGCAGCGCGGCACCGAGCCGAAGGTGCGTCATGTCGCCAATGCCGTTTCGGTTGGCTCGGCGATTCGGCAGCGTCCGGTGCAGATCATCACGCTCGCACTGATCTTCGTCGGCTCGATCTTTGCAACGGCTGAAGTGAGTGCTGTTGCGATCACCAAGGAGCTCGGGCAGCCGAATGCCGCGAGCCTGGTGATCGGCGTCTATGCCGTCGGTTCCTTCGCGGTAGGCCTGATCCTCGGAGCGCTTAACCCGCGCATGGCCCTGCACCGTCAGCTACTGATAGCGGTCGTGGCAATCGCGCTGACCTCGTTGCCGCTGCTCGTCGCCGGCAGCTCGGTGACCCTGCTTGCCATCGCCGTCTTCGTTAGCGGCATCGCTATCTCACCGACCTTCATAACTGCCTTCGGGCTAATTGAACGTCGCGTGCCGGAATCGATGCTGACGGAGGGCGTGACCTGGGTGATGACCGGCATCGGCATCGGCATGGCGCTGGGCGCCTTCGTCTCGGGTTGGGTGGTCGACAACTATGGTTCGCAGAATGGCTTCTGGGCCTCGGCGGCGGCGGGCACTATTGCGGTGGCGATCGTGGCGCTTGGCCAGAAGAGCCTTGCCGGCGATTGCGACGACGGACAGGCTTGCGCGGCGCTGCAGCCGGCGGGGTAGCATGGCCGAGGTTGAAATGGCATGCCGCGTCGCGGACGCGGCATGCTTATCTGCTTTCGGACACTCGCTCCACCCGCCCGCGCCGATCCCGCCTCGCCATTGTGCTATCATCAACCCAGCAGTGCGTGCGTCGTGGCGTCCACAACCTGCTGTTCCGGATGAGCCATTGTGCAAGGCTGCTTGAAAAACCGTTGAATCATACCAGCCCTCGTCTGCTGTTTCAGCCCGCTCAGTTCGAGGGGCGCTCCAGCAATGTCAGGCAATCGATGTCGGAGCCGTCGAATTTCCAATCCACGACCTGTTGCTTGAGCACGCGCAGCCCCTCTTTCGCTGCGTAATGCTCGAACAGTTCCTTCGACATGAAGTTGCGCCAGCCGGGGCTCGCCTTGTGGCTGCCCTTTGGATTGTCGACCAGGTTCGAATGGTGCAGGAATGCCCGTCCTGTGCCCGGACGCAGCACGCGACGCAGTTCCTTGAGGTATTCCCGCACCACGTCGCTGTCGAAATGGACCATCGCATCGAAGCAATAAGCGAAGGTCAATTCTCCGGTTTCGAAAAAATCGAGGGAATAGCCGTTGGTCAGATGGTAATGGACGGCCGTATTGTCACCGAACCGCTTCCGGCAAAAATCAATATTTTCCTGATTGATATCGACGATATGCAGTTCCTCGACGAGCGGAAGCAATTTTGCCGAATTGCGGCCATGCCCGGCCGCGAGGTCCATTGTTCTCGAAAAATCGATGTACTTCTTATGAGGGCCGATAAAAGGCCAGATGATGCCGCTCCAATGCTTGTCCATTCCGGTTTCGGCATCGTCGTAATAGGCGGCATGCCGCCAGTCGCGCCCTACATGCTGGGCCGCCTTATCGAGAGAAGAAAGCGTTCGATTTACAGCAGTTTCCTCAGGCATTTTTGTTACCTCGGATGTCAGGGATCGTGTCCCTGGGGGGTGTATCTGACGGCTTGGTCGCCGTGGTTTTCCGGCATAGGCCGGAGGATAGCGCGCCACGGTTGGCAGGTTGATAAAAGGATCATCGCTCATTTGACCGATGGTTTCCAGTGTCATGTGCATGTGTCTGGCGCGCTGCTCGGCCCATTCATCGTTCTGCTCGAGCAGGAGCGCTCCGACCAGTGCCGCTATTTCAACTTTCTCTCCCGGCAAAAGCTCATCGCCAACTACAACCACCCGATCATCGAATACATCGGCGGCGGTTATGAAGGCAAGCAAGGCCTTTGGGTGGCGATCACCACTCGTACCTACCGAGAGGCCCTCAACGTAGGTTGAATCTGGCCGTTTGTTCAAAATCAATTCTGGTGAATAATCGTTCCTTTGAAAATGCCGATAATAGCGGATTCTCATTGGTTCCTGAAAGTCTACGATGCCAATCGGCGGTGCCGGCCCGGTGATTTGGAGGCGCGCGAACCGTATAGCGGTCGCAACGCTCGTCCATTTCTGTCAAACGCTTGATCTACGTCCGATGGATTTCGTCAGTTCATACTTCGAGACAAACGAGCCTGCCGACAGCGCGGGCAGTCAACAGACTGCCTTGTCGGCGAAGTTTGGAGAGCCGCTTTGCGCCCGATCGCACCGACCTCTGGACTGCACCATGATGTTGGGCCAACTTCCATCAGTTCTTCACGTGTGCAGTTCAAAGTCTTGAGCCTTTCCCCACATCAATAGTTTGATTGATTTTCTAGCTACATTTCGGGACTCTCCGGAGCACCAATCGTGCTGGCGAATCCAATCCAAAAACGGCAGAGTATTCGCGCTATGAGGAGGGCTTTCAATATGAGCATTCCAGCGGTTCATACACGCAAAAAACGCGTGATTGTTTTGGATACGGAGACGACGGGGGCATTGCCTTGGGATCGCATCGTAACTCTTGGCGCCGTACGCCTGGAGGGCGACGAACTGGATAGACAATCACTCTATCTTATATTTGATCCGCGCAGGGACAGCCATCCGGCGGCCATCCAAAGTCACGGATATGATGATTGGATGACACGTTTCCAGGATCTGTTTTCCGATCTCGCACCCCGAATACATGCATGGCTGTCGTGGGCAGATGAAATTGTTATGCACGGTTGCATATTCGACATGCAATATCTGCAGCGTGAGCTGTGCCAGGCGTCAGTGGCAGAGCTCACACAACCCACCTTCTGTACGATGGAGCGAGCCGTTGAACTGTGGGGCAGAGAGTCAGCAGATCTGGATGAATGCCTGAAGCGCATAGGCAAATCACGGATCTATCGGATTCATGGTGCGCTGGAAGACGCCTATCTGACCGCTGCATTGTATCTTCACCAGATCGGATCGAAACGGCCCATTGCCCGCGTTAATTCGTGGTCGCCGCCAAAAAATCTCAAGCCTCATCCACCGCGTCCGCCGGGAAAACTGCCACGCCGGACTGAGAAGAAGCGGCTTGGGACAATCGAAGATGCTCACTTGATACTTTCCCAGGGGCCAGCAAGGGCATCCGGCTTGCTCATCGAGACGTAGAACGACGTCGCCTGCCTTAACGCGTTAGCCCTCGCGCACCAGTAATTCACGCACGATGCCACTCTCCTTGCCGCTGCACCTCCTTCACATTGCGTTCCTCGCGTGATGGCAAGTCCATCGGCATCACCTCTACTGCCAGATCGTACGGAATGGCTAGCAACTCCGCAGGCGGAACGCTTCTCAGACAAATCGTGTCGGCCAGTGCCCGTTGCGAGCTGTTTCTGGTTGGCTCATTTGCTGCATTGCGATACTTTGGGCAAAGTAATGGGGGCATAACATGATCTTTGGCAGCGCCGAAGCCAACCTGCCTGTGTTAGATGTATGTATCGTCGGTGCTGGACCGGTAGGTCTCGCCCTTGCTTTGAAATGTGAAGAACTCGGACTCAAAGTCGCGCTCCTAGAGGCAGGTTCGTCAGAAAGTTTCTCGGATGCCAGCCAGACGTTCGGCGAAGTAGAGTATACCAACGGACATCATGCTGCGGCCACTGCAGCCACAAGCCGCGGTTTAGGCGGATCGACTGCATTGTGGGGCGGGCGATGCGTTACCTTCGATGACCTTGACTTCGATCGACGAGAACACGTGCCGTTTTCCGGCTGGCCTATTGCCCACTCCGAACTGCACGGACACTATCGTGAAGCCCTCGCATTTCTCAACTGCGGTGGGAACGACTTGCAGTTCAGCGGTCCAACCTCCGGGGATCAAGATGTGCTCACTTCATCGATCGAACGCTGGAGTGCACACCCTGCTGTCGGGCCCTTTTATAGGGATCGTCTACGCGCCTCGAAGGATGTAACGGCGATTGCTGGTGTAACAGTTACCGACATCATGCTCGATCCAACCGGAACGCACACTGACCATTTGCGGGTTCTTTCCGGTGGACGCATCTCTCAGGTTCGCGCGAAAACCTACGTGCTGGCTGGCGGCGGCCTGGAGAATACTCGCCTCCTTTTGGCAGCCCAACGTGACTGGCCGGAAAAGTTTGGTGGAACGGATGGTCCCTTAGGCCGCTTTTATCAGGGCCATCTGACGGGCTATATCGCACTTATCCATTTTGACGATCGGCAGGCCGAAAAAGCTCTCACGTTCCAGAAGGATGCCCAAGGATATTACTTCCGACGCAGGCTACAGATAAGCCCGGAAACTCAATGCAAGAACGCATTGCTCAACTCTGCCTTCTGGTTGGACGCTATTTCCATTGCCGATCCAGCCCATGGCTCCGGCTCACTTTCCGCACTTTATTTGATGCTCACCTTTTCAGGGCTCTATCGAATCTTTTCAAATGGTTTGGCACCAAAAACAAAATCAGAACGCATCGACAATATCCGCCATTGGCACAACATCCGGCAAAATCGAGTGGTGCTAAAAGAATTTATCAGAGCGACCGCCAGCCTTTTCCATCGCCGCTTCAAGAGGTGGGGGACATTGTCGAATCCCGCAGGAAGATACCTCTTGCGATATCACGCCGAACAAATACCAAGTCGGGAGAGCCGCGTATTTTTGCGCGAACGACAGGCCGACACTCTTCTGCCTGTGCTTTTGGTGGATTATAGGATCAATGAGCAGGACGTAGACTCGGTCGTGCGCTCTCATGCGCTCCTCGACCAATGGCTCCGCGACCAAGCCATCGGGCGGCTGGAATACCTGAACGACGCGTCGGAGCGCGCACGGAGAGTACTAGACCAAGCATTTGACGGCTATCATCAGATCGGCCTAACGCGTATGTCCGATAGTGAGCATAATGGCATTGTAGATATAAACTGCCGCGTACACGACGTATCCAACCTCTATCTAGCCGGCAGCAGCGTTTTCCCGGCCGGAGGTCAAGCCAACCCCACGCTTCCAGCAGTCGCGCTCGCGCTTCGGCTCGCACATCACCTCGCAGGCGAAACATAAAGCAGTTGCCGACCGCCCCTTTAGTGCCGATAACAAAAGGCTAGTCGTTCCGTCACATCCCTGCCGGCGCCCTTTCATCGAGCGATTTAGGGATTTTTCGTGAGAGGGGTGGATGCATCTCCAATCAGGCAGACCGTGGATTCGGGAAACTGGCAGACAGTATTTTGCGGCGTAAAAGCTAGCCAGTCGACTTCCAGGTCCAAGGGCTTGCCCGGGTATTCGAATTTGCCAAGCCAGTCGCTCAGCGTGCTGGTTGACCAAATGCTCAGGTAGATCTTTTGCGGCTCTGTGGGAACGCCCTCCCTGACTTCTCGGACCATCTTGCCATCAATGTACCAGCGAATGCTGTCCGGTTCCCATACAAATGCATAGGTTCGAAAACGGCTGTTGGCATCGGGAACCTCAACTACCGCCTCGTGCCCACCGACACCATTCACAAAATAATTTGTCTGTAGGGCGCCGTCATGCTTGCCAATGAATTCAAAGTCTATCTCATTGTGCGGGCTCCCCTGTGGAGCGCCGACATGACTGAAAAAATTGGAATTCGTGCCTGAAGCGAAAGGAATTTTCATGCTGGCTTCATATGTGCCATAACCAAACCGCTGTCTCGTTTGGATTTCGGCACAACTATATGAGAGATTTTTGCCGGGCTTGTCCGCAAGCGATAAATGCAAAATCCCATCCGCGATCGACAGTCTCTCGGCGAGCCACAGGCAGTTTTGATGATCTCCATTGGTCCACCCGTCTGACGTGAACCATCGATCCGAGCTCAACAAATCGAAGCTATCCCGAAAGGCATCTACACCAACTTCGTCTGCGCGGGCGGGTAAAACAACTCCAATTGCTATCAACGCGATCGTTGCGCAAATGTAATTCATTGTCAGAATTCCTTACATATCGAAGAGTTATAGAAGCTATCCCCAAGTTCTCTCTTGTCGTTTAACCTATCGCAGACCCTATTTTCTAGTGGATAGAATTTTCGTAGAGAGTATCAAGCACGGATGACTGTTTGTAGGCATTAAAGCGACGACCAGCAGTCTGGTGCGAGATCGTCTTCATTGTAGATAAGTGCTGCGGCCGCTCAAGTAGTAGGGTCAAAGCGTCTACAAGTTGATCCGCAATATCCTCCATAGTACGGCGATAAATATTGCGATAGGCATCGCTCGACTGATCGAACTTAAAAAGATGACGCCATTCACCCATTTCGTCAGTTTCCAGATCAAGTAAAAGCCCCGTTTTTCCGGGCTCAATTAGCTCTGGAAGTGCTGACACTTTGGTTGCAATGACCGGAACTCCTGCTGCGAGTGACTCCAGCACACTATATCCGAAGGTATCACAGAGCGTTGGTAGGACGCTGACATCGCATATCTGCAGTAGTTGCAAAAGCTCGTTGTTCGGCATCTTGCCGTGCAGTTTCACGTTGGGAAGCAAAAGTAACGGCCTATACTCGTCAAAGAACGCTGCTTCCGGTGGGTCGGTCCAAACTCCGTTCTGCCCCCCAACGATCAAATCTGATACAACGTGGAATTGGACAGGCAGCCGCATATCGTTCAAGCGCTTGGCTGTAAGAAGCAATGCTGGTCCGCCTTTGCGTGAAAAGTGCGCTCCGACGAAGAAAACGTTTAGTTGCTCATCGGTTCGATTGACTGTGTCAATTTCAATCGGCACCTCCACAGCAGGGTAAATCACTTCGGACAGCCGCTCCTCGAGCTCGCGACGATGAGGGCTGGCATCATGCTGTCGCAGGAAAATCCTGCGCGAGAAATGTGAGATCGGAATGATTTTGCGGCACCTGTCGTCCTGCAACTTTGACGAGAAATACCGGAATGCGGCCGTTTTCTCGTAATTGAAAAGGCGGGGCAAATGGCTTTCAAAAGAGATGACAAACGGTTTCGTTCCAAGGGGTATACGGTTGAATGTCGCAATTAGGTCAGCCCCGTTTGTAGGCATCATCAACGCGACCTCAAGTGGCCGCCAAAGCTTGTGAGCTGGTACAAACCAGCGCGTGGTGATCTTATGTCGGGAATGGCGCGGGGTGTTAAAAACAGAAGGATAGCCGATTGGTCGTACGACGTGCATGAGAGAATGGCCTTTCCTGTGCACGAGTATCTTGCGAATGTTTGCTGGCCCAAAAGGATTGTTCCAAAAACGATTTAGATCAACCCACTAATTTTTGTTAATTAGGCGGACTGGCGGAGGATGAACTGAACAATTGTCCGTGGCGAATCGATCAAGGTTGGAAGGCGCTCGTCCATTCGTATTTAGGCTTTGGCCATGTGCCAATTCTTCTGATAGCTTGCGTATGGATGGCTTGTTGAAGTATCCGGCGTGATTTTGTTCACCAACAGCTAAGATTACTTAATTATAATTAAGGAGTTTGTTGCCCCCGCGACTACGTTTACATAATGTAATGGGGCCTGCATGTGACGCTGTGTTACACGGGCCATGGTTGGAATGGATGAGCTCTGTCCTGCGAGAATGTTACAAAAGGTCCCGAATGTTTAGAAATGAATTGATGGAAAGTGTGGGCCTGATTGCTCTCATCAAGGAGGATTTCAATAATCACCGGCGGGACTGGACGCTGCCTGGATTTCGCGCGCTTGCGATATATCGCTACGGAACATGGGCGCGCACCCGGCGCTTTTATCTTGCACGCGCATTCTTCTCGATCATTTATATTTTTCTCAATCGGTTCGTCAGAAATATTTACGGTATCGAAATCTACCATACGGCCAAGATTGGTCGTCGGCTGCATATTGGCCATCAGGGATGCATCGTGATCCATCAATATGCAACGATTGGAGACGATTGCGTCGTTCGTCAAGGAGTCACCCTCGGCATTGCAGGCATCGAGCGCGGCGAAACGGGAAGCGAACATGCACCTATACTTGGCGATCGCGTTGACATCGGTGTTGGCGCTGTCATCATTGGCAGGGTGAATATCGGTGATGACGTTAATATCGGCCCTAATGCCGTCGTACTAACCGATGTGCGGGCCAATATGACTGTGATGGCCCCGCCACCGCGAATGATGAGCAGGATGACGTTAGCCAGACCAAATATCGACGATGAAAAGCTGAACTTGGAAAAATAAACTGATCGTTTCTAATTTTGTTGCAATGGAGCCGGAATGAACAGGCAGCAAGTACGGGAAAAGATCATTGAGGCGTACCAAGAGGTGATATCAACATCAAAATCGCTCGCCAAGGTGGACCTTACAGACGATACAAAGCTTTTCGAAAGCGGTCTCGATTCATTGGGGTTTGCCATCCTGTTTGCAAAGCTGCACGATGATTTGGGGTGGGATCCATTCTCATTGACGGAAGCGCCGTTTGAGCCCGAAACATTTGGTGATTTCGTAGCATTTTATGCAGACAATCAGCCTTAATTAAGCTGCCCTCACCTGCGAAGAAGACCTGTGCTCGGAATCGAGCATAGCAGCTTTCTGGTTGCGTATGGCAGCACTTTTGGCGGCGTCAGGAATCCCGAGCAAGCATCCGGCTGAGCGCGTTGCGGTCGACCTTGCCATTCCCATTGAGAGGCAGTGCATCGGTGATGTAGACCTCATTCGGCACCATATAGGCGGCGACCTTGGTCTTCATCATTGCACGAATATTTTCGGCGGTTGACTGAGCACCGACAACAAAAGTAACCAGGCCATCAGCCGAGCCATGCGATATGGGCCAGGCAATAGCGGCAACATCGTCAGAACCGCTGACCGCGCGTAAATGCATCTCAACCTCTTCGAGCTCTACCCGGTTGCCCAGAATTTTGATTTGATTATCGAGCCGGCCCAGATGATGGAAAACTCCATATTCATCCTCCACACCCATATCTCCTGTGAGATACCAGCGCCGGCCGTCAATTGTCGGGAAGCGACTTTCTGTCAATTCGGGTTGCTGGAAATATCCACATGCAAGCTGTATACCCGACAGCGCAATTTCCCCCGGTGTTCCGGCCGGCAGCACTTGGCCATTGTGATCGACAATAGCGGCCTGCATACCGGGATAGGGTTTTCCAATAGCCACGACATCGCGGTTTGGGGTCACAATGACGGGGCTTTTTATCGGCTGCCTGAGGCATGCGATTGTTGCCTCCGTTGGTCCGTAAATGTTTTCAACAATGCTGTTCGGTGCGGCTTCTGCCCAGGACTGCGCAGCGCGAAGCGGCAGCGGCTCGCCGCAAAAGAAAGAGAGCCGCAGACTTGGCAGCGCGCCAGGTTCCAATGCCTTTGCCTTGCGCATCAGAGCGATAATCGAGGGCACAGATAGCCAGCTGGTTATCTTCCGGTCACGGATGAAGCGTGCCGGGGCCAACATCTGCATAGGCGTCATAATGTGGAGCGAAGCCCCTGCCCGCCAGGTAAGAAACATATTGTGAACGGAAAGATCAAAGGTAATGTCGCAGGTTTCGGCGGCGCGATCATCCGGCGTGAGAGCGAACCATTCCTGCATGACATCGAGGTAGTTGTTTACAGCTGCAATCGGGACCATGACACCCTTTGGCGTTCCCGTTGTTCCGGAAGTAAACTCAATATAGGCGATAGCGGTATCTGAGACCGGTAACGGTTCGACGGGGCCTGTGTGGCCAATGAGCGACACCCGCACGATGGAATGTTTGCTTGTCCCTGCGATGCAGGCAGCATCATCTGAAAGGATAATCAGGCTCGGTGCAAAGTTCAGGACCTGCCTGGACAGCAACGCGGCGCCACGCTGATCGACCACAAGAGCGTCCAGATCAAGTGTCTGCAATAGCTGAAGCAGACGTTCTTCGGGAAGTTTTAGGCTTAGGGGAACATACGTTGTTCCGGACCAGGCCACACCCAAAATACCAAGGCAGGCAGCAGCGCTTCTCGACGCAAGGATACCAACGCGGCCACTTCTTTTCGAGGCCAGAACTGTCTGCGCAATAGCACTCGCTGCTGTTGCCACTTCCAAATATGTCCAATCGCGGCTTACCGTGGATATTGCGATATGGTGCGGGTTTCTTGCAGCGTGCTCAGCTACTGATTGAGCAAGATTAGCGGTCATCGTGTGTCTCTCTGGCTTGCTATAAAACGCTTGATAATTTCTTTGCGGGCAAATGCAGGAGACACAAGAGCGCAATATTTATAGTTATGACAACACAACTTACTTTAACAAAATGTGCAATAATAATCTTACAATTCAAATAGCTTATTTTCATAGATACGGATTATTCATCAACATAGATAATACACAACCTTCAAATCCAACCCGATACTTGCCCCAGCATTTAATTTTCATTTTTCTATTTTTATGCTGAGCGTATGTCATTTTCGGCTGCTGCGATATCAATAATAGGAGTTACTTGCGATGGATGTACACGCTGTTCGCCGGAACGGCTTGTACAGGTCGTGCAGGGTCGCACCTGACCTCTCCGACTTCCTGAGCAGGCTACGCGAAAACGGCAGAGCCAAATAGCTGCCATCAGGAACACGGCGAGCCAACCAGGGCGTCAGAATTTCGATTTTTCGGGCGCGCGGCCGAGTCGCGGTTGCCGGTGATAATTGTTGAACAGCGTCCATGCTTTACGCAGCTCAACCATCGGCATTGCAGGATCAATCCGCGCAGCCAGTTCCACCAGATCAACCAGCCTTGCTGCCCTTGGCTTTTCAGCCACGATAAGGGCGACGAGACGGTCGACACGGCTATAAGTCGAAATTGTGTTCATGTCGGCAATCCCCCGGAAAGGATGCAAGCTGCGATCATTTGGACGGGCCTGGCGAGTTTAGCTTTGATCTGTGCGATGCGATAACTTGATGCGGTGACGGACGATCCGATTATCGCCTTTCCAATGTACGAATCCATCATCGGTGACATTTGGAAAGAGACAAAGACCGTTTGATTCTGTTGCGACGGCATTGAATTCCCTTTGAAATCCAACGACGACCAGAAAACTGAAAGTCAGAACACGCTCGCATCCGGATACAACGATATCGTGGAGGAGTGGGGCGGTGTGCTCAACCTAATCATTGTAATTAGCGATTGCCTCGCAATTAAATCGCAGTGTTTATTACGTTTCTAAAATCTTCAATGTAGCTTTATGACTCAAACGGAATTGCAAACATGCACCACGCGATCGTACCAAGATGCCCGTCGAAAGCGTTGGGTTTGCTTAAACCTTTGGAAGGTTTTCAAATAGAAATACGTTGAGAACAAAGACTACTCTCCAGATTAACGCCGACTTGTGGTGATACGAACAGGTAATTGAAATGACCGACACCATCTCTACTGTTCCACTGCCGATTATAGTTGCGAGAGAGCGAGCTGCCTCCTGGCGTCAAAGCCGTCAGCTTAAAAAAGTGTTGTGCCTCGATGATTTCGAACCCTTGGCCAGGAGGCATTTGCCTCGCCCGCTTTTTGGCTACATTGCGGGCGCTAGCGAGACAAATTCGTCTCTTTCCGACAACCGGCGTGCTTTCTCCGAATATGGCTTTCGCCCGCATATTCTTACGGATGTCTCCACGCGAAACCAATCTGCCAATCTCTTTGGAACTGAATATGCGAGCCCGTTTGGCATTGCACCGATGGGTATCAGCGCGCTTATGGCATATCGGGGCGATATCGTGCTTGCCTCGGCCGCACGCGCAGCCAATATACCGATGATCATGAGCGGATCTTCGTTGATTCCACTTGAAGATGTATCAGCAGTTGCACCAAACAGTTGGTTCCAGGCCTATCTCCCCGGCGAACCAGAGCGCATCGACGCTTTGCTGGACAGGGTGGAGGCTGCGGGCTTCAGGACGTTGGTCCTGACAGTGGACGTGGCAACATTGCCTAGCAGGGAAAACAATGTTCGTGCAGGTTTTTCGACGCCGCTCCGCCCGAGCGCGCGGCTCTTGTGGGAGGGCTTGTCTCATCCTTCTTGGTCACTGGGAACATTTGTCAGAACGCTGGTAAGGCACGGCGTTCCGCATTTCGAGAATTCCTATGCCACACGTGGTGCACCAATTTTATCTCGCTCCCTTACGCGTGATTTTGGCAAACGCGATCACTTGAACTGGCGTCATCTCGACCAGATTCGGCGCCGCTGGAACGGTCGTCTTATAGTCAAAGGTATCATGCGAGTTGACGACGCCAAGCAAGCGACCGCAGCCGGTGTCGACGGAATTATCATTTCCAATCACGGCGGACGGCAGCTCGACTATACGGTCTCGCCATTGCGAGTGCTATCCGGCGTAGCGGAAGCGGTCGGTCATTCTACAACGGTCATGATGGATGGAGGAATCCGTCGAGGTACCGACGTTCTGAAGGCATGGGCTTTGGGCGCAAAATTTGTCTTTGTCGGACGTCCTTTCCTTTACGCAGCCGGGGTCGGTGGCAAGGTTGGCGTCGCCAAAGCGATTGACCTTTTGTCCAGGGAAATCCATCAGGATATGGCGCTTCTGGGTGCCAATACTTTGGACGATATTACGCCAGATCTGCTTACTCGTATTTGACGTGTTCTCATAACAACACTGACGGAGATATTCTGACCAACAGCGTCAATTCTCGTATTCAATAGCGCTTAACCAATCAACTTCGGAGCGTCAGGGCCAGTAGATGAAAATTCAGAATATGATCGGCCCCGTGATCCGCTTGTGCGGAACGAAACTGACCGCTCGAAAATCAAGACAACGCACGTCGATAGACATCTCTGAAAGGGCCGTCTACATCATTGGAGATGTCCACGGTTGCCTGAAAGAGCTGCTGGCATTGGAACGCACAATTAGTGACGATGCCGCGTCCCTGCCAGCCAAAAAGCTCATCATCATGCTTGGAGATTATGTTGATCGGGGTCCCGCGTCAGCACAGGTGATTGACCACCTGATCGATGTCTGTCCCGAGGGGTTTGAACGCCTTTGCCTCACCGGCAATCATGATATGGCGATGCTCGAATATCTAGACGGCAGACTTGCACTTTCGACGTGGCTTCAAATGGGAGGCGACGCAACGTTACTTTCGTACGGCATCGACGTCGAGCATCTAAAACAGATCTATAAATCCCAGGCAAAGCTGGATGAGATCATTCGGCGTGCGGTTCCCGTGCGACACGCAGAATTTCTGCGAACTTTGCCGATTTTAATTACTGCCGGCAAATTTCTTTTTGTGCATGCGGGAATAAGGCCGTCCATCCCCATCCAGGAACAAAAAGACGAAGACCTCGTCTTTATCCGAAGTGAGTTTTTCAACAACAGCCACTTGTTAAAGCACTGGGTCATTCACGGCCACACGCCCATCGACAAGCCGGTTCGAGATGGCAAACGGTTTAATCTGGATACTGGTGCATTTTACACCGGAAAACTCAGCGCCCTAAGATTGTGGAACCACCGGGGCCGCATTTTCACTACCTGATTGTTCATTAGCCGCCTCGCCGTCTGTCTTCGGCTTCGGTGTTGTCGACTGGGTGTGATTAAGGTAATAGCTCGTATACCGCTCCATGAAGTGCTCGGAACTTCCATAGGAGGTGTATTTGGCCAGCTCCTTCATATCTGTTTTGTTGAGAATAAGACCCAACACCTTTGGCGTGATGTGAGTTTCGGATTGCAGCACGGATCTAACCAGCGCGCGCGGCGTTGCTCCCCATTCTGCGACCATGATAAACCCATCTGCCAATGGTGCGAATGCCTTTGCATCGACGACCGGACCCAACGGCGGCAAGTCTACAACTATATAGTCATAAATACTGCGGGCCTCCTCCAGAAGTTTCCGCATCGCCTCACTCGACAGTAACTCGCTTGTATACTGAAAATGCTTGTGAAGGACTGCTGGAAGAAGTTCAAGTTTGGTTCTCTTGTCAATTTTGACTGAATTTTGCCAAGGCTGCTTGCCCAGCACTGCCTGAACCAGGCCGCGCTGAGGTGATAGAGAAAGCGATCGGGTCAAGCCTGGATTGCGCAGGTCGGCGTCTATAAGAAGCGTTCTGGAACCCCTGACGGCTAACAGATTGGCGAAATTTGCCGCGACGGTTGACTTGCCTTCATTGGGGAGGACGGAAATCACTCCCAAAACCTTGCTTCGTTGGCCATGCAAAACCACGTCGGCGGCAATCTGCGCATTACGCAGCGTTTCAGCAAACAAGGATGAAGGATTTTCGACTGCCATCCGTGTGATCCTCAAGCTGGCCGCAGCTGGTGCTTGCACAGGACCCATTCCCCGTGGCGACCTGTGATCGGCTGGACCATGAAAGGCCGGAACATAGCCGAGGAACTTGAGCCCAAGCACGGCTCTGACATCATCGCCCACGCGGAAAAATCGCTCACGAAATTCACGCCACGCGCCGACACCCATTCCGGCGAAGGTTCCAAGCAGCACAGATAAAACTAGAACCATCGTTCTGTTTGGACTGGACGGGCTGCTGGGCGTGGAAGCAATAGAGATAACCCGCGCCTTGGCTATGGGAAACGACTGCTGCTGTGAAGCTTCCTGGTAACGGGTCAAAAAGGTCTTATAGAGATTGCTCAGTGCCTCGGAATTCTGCTCAAGCTCCTTCAAATGTACAAGTGCTTCATTTGCAGAAGAAGTTTCTCCGGTGACTTTACCAAGGCCCTGGCGCAGTGACGTCTCCCTCGACTGGGCAACCTCGTACTGGTTGCGATAGCTTTCGGTCATTTGTTTCAGTTCCTGGAAAATCTGCTTGCCGAGGTCCTGTTTTTCGCTTCGAAGACTCACAGCCTGGGGGTGGTCTTGTCCGAAACGCGCCACAATCTCCTGTTCCCGTTTACTAACGGACAGATATCGCGTTCGAAGCGTTTCGATAACGGAGGTTCCGTTTTGGTCGGTCACCACAGAAGCATTTTTAACTGCCTCATCCGGTCCTGCGCTGACAATTGTTTTGAACTGGTTGTACAAGGCAAGTGCACGAGCTGTATCTGCTTGAGCCAATATTAATTGACTGTTGATATCAGAAAGTTGCTGCTCGGAAACCAGAGCTCCTTTTGCAGCTGTCAGGCCATTGGCGGCACGAAAACGCTCTACCTCCAATGCAGCTGCCTGCGAGCTTTCTTGCAGGTCCTTCAGCCTAGCCTGAAGCCAGATAGTCGCCCGTTCCGTTGCATCAAAATTCGCGTCCAATTGATCCGACAAGTAAGCGTCGGCATAGGCTTTGGCTATTTTACCAGCCAGAATATCATCATTTGAAGTGTAAGTGAGGTCGATTACAAAGCTGCGCCCCTGGCGCTCAACATAGAGACCATTTTCAAGCAGCGACGCTGCGTAACCAATTCGGGCGTCTCTGTTCGTCAAATCTACGTCAGACACGCGCCCTCCACCAAAGAGTCCGATGATAGTTCTCAAGACAGATTTGACACGGGAGGCCAATGAACGTGGCGGGTTCATAAAGACTTCATTCTCATCGAGTTTTTCCCGGATGACAACTTTCGTTGCAAGCTCGGCTGACTTCAAGATAGCGATCTGGCTAAGGATAGTGGTATCGGACTGCATGTTCGAGGGCGCCGGCGACACGTCATCGGCAAATTTGCCCAAGCTGTCATCGAGCAGGATGCTGGTGGAAGCGGTGTAATTGGGCGTGGCGACGATGATGTAGATTATTCCAAGCAAAAGACCGATCCCGGCCCCCACAGCGAGGACTTTGGCCTGCCGCCGGGCGATTGTGATGAGACGCTCGATATCTATAAAATCGTCGGCATCGTGCTCGGTGTCCGAACTCACCCCAATTCGGCTGCTAAAGGGAATATTGGCCTGGTGCATGTTACCGCCGCTTCAATAGGTTAGAATGTTGACAGTTTTGCCGGCACACTTCGTGTTTGCTTAGTATTTAGATCGAAGAGTGGTGGCATGCGCAAGTCTTTCGATAATTGGTTCAAACACGGGAATGCTGCTTTGTTCGGCCATGCTTTGGAAATGGGTTCCGTGACATGAAATTTGGCATGAGCCGTTTGATGCGTACAGCAACCGGCATGTGCAGAAAACGAAATGCCATTGGATCGACAAGCGCCATCCTGATGATGTTGCGAACCGAGCCGCACTTTATGTACTCGACGAGGGAAAGAAAGTTCTGGACTTCCTCAAGATTGCGGGTTCGGCGCGCTTGGGCAGCCTTTGCCTCTAAATCGAGTTCAAATCGAGCGAGAAAAACGGCGTCAGCCTCGATCATCGACGCGACGTGGTGAAACTTCAGTGTGCGGGAGATTGAACCATCGTTGACGTGGTACGAGTAGCCGGTGGTAGGCTCGACCACGCATTCACCACCGCTAGCCAGCATCGAGGCAAAGAAGAGATAGTCCTCACCGATCCTCAAATTCTCACTGTAGCGCAGACCGTGCCTTAGAACAAATTCCCGGCTAAAGACGGGCTTCATATAGCCGTAGTTGAATGTCGAACTGAAAACGAGGTTTGAGGCAATAAAAATAGGTAGCGTCAGCTTTTCGACCTGTTTCAGCCTGGCGGCGGGAAACATCTGATAGGTGTTGCCATCTCTGTTATCGATAACCTCGATATTGTCGACTACTAACATCGCGCCGGTACTTTCGGCGCGGCTCGTCAGGGCCAATAGTCTGCCGGGGAACATTTCATCATCGGCATCGAGAACAGCGATCCACCGGCCCCGTGCCGCATCGATTGCGACATTGCGGGCACGAGCGGGACCTCCGTTTACATCCAACTGCAAAACCCGGATATTTGTTTGAGAAAAGGATCTGACGACATCAACCGTGTTATCTGACGATTTGTCGTCGACGACAATGATCTCCACGCTCACGCCATCCTGTTCGAGCGCACTGCGGATTGCTCGGCTAATGGTACTCTCCGCGTTGTATGCAGCTATGATGACGCTAATATCAGGATGCACGTCGATTATCTCCGCCGGTTGCAACCAAAATGTCCTGACCATACTGTTGAATTTCTCGCATTCCCATCAGGCCGCAGACCACACCCACATGCATGACGCCCCGCAAGAATGACCGATTGCGGTGAAGAGCCGAAAGGCCAAAGATGATGGCAGTGCAGAAACAGTAAACTGCCTTGGCAAAAGCCAGGAACGTGTGCCAGCAAAGATCGAGGAAGCTGGCATTTTTTCCAAGCAGATGCCCGTGTGTCTGGCCAAAACGAAAGCGCCTCCTGCAAAGCCACAACAGTGTGGCGCGCTTGTCGGGCACGATCTCACTAACATATGCCTGCTCTGCGAATGCAATCTGCCCCCCGGCCCTGTAAACGTCGGTGAAAAACTTGGTGTCTTCACCGCCACTGCGTCCGAGCAAAAGATCAAATCGGCGCGCGTTTACAGAAGGGGAAGCGCATGCAAGCAATACGTTGCACGTGTAGCCCGTCCGAATTTCTCCTTTGACCCAAACCGGGTGCGTCGAGTGGAAATTCCCCTTTCTCATCCACGTAGGAGCATCAGCACCGTATAACGCTCGCACCGGTCCAAGCACGACGGCCGCAGAAGTCGTACTAGCAGTATCCAAAAGACTACTGAGCCAGTTTCGCGACGCAGTTTCATCGTCGTCGATAAATGCGACGTAATCACCGTTAGCGGCATCAAGACAAGCGTTGCGGGCAAGCGATATATTGGCGGCGGGCGCGTGGACGTAGCAAACATCGAAAGGCAATTCATTTGCGATAACTGCCACCAGATCGCGCGCTGTTGGTTCAAGGTCATTGTCTGCCACTATGATCCGGACACTGTATTTACTCGCTATATCCATGGCGCCCAATGAGCGTAGCGTCTCGGCAAGCTCCCGGCGGCGAAACGTGCAAACACAGACCTCGACTGAGATCCGCGGCAAGCCAATTTCCAATTCTCCGGCATGAACAGTCATGATGGGAAATCCTGCCTTGCGCCGCCCAGGCCAAGCAATTGCAGCCAGAAACCGGTAGACCAGGCGAAATGCATAATCATTGCCGCGACCGAGGCCAGTGGACCGTAGCGATTTCCCTCCTTGAGGGCTAACCAGAAACCATAGCCAAGGCAAACCGTTATCCAGAGCACAGCGGGCACCACCGCATACCAATGAACGCTGGCAAGCAATGCGACTGCTACAACCGGCAGGACCATCAGTGGAATGGCTTGGCGAGCTTTGGGTATCATACGATGTTTTAGCAGATTTTTCGCCCTGCCGCGCCCATATCCTAGATATTGCTGAAACAGGGGCCAGGCCGAAGAGCGCGGGAAATAGACCATAAAAGTTTGGTCAGTCATCCAAATCCGAAAACCTGCAGCTGTAAGCCGGCAATCGAGTTCGGCATCCTCGTTGTGCGTAAAGCTTTCGTCGTAACCGCCGACTTCCTTGAATGCGCCAATACGCATCGCTGCGTGGTGACCGTGATCGGTCCAGTGTCCCTGGGCTCCTTTTCGGTGCTTTGCTCCACCGTTGCCGAGCTTGGAATTCTGAGCCAAAGCTGTTGCCTTTTGGAACACGCCTACCCCCTCAGTTGCCATTGCCACGACAATAGAATCAGCACCGGTTTCCTCCATTTCGCGAAGGAGTACGGCGCAATAATCGTCCGGATAATGACCATGAGCATCGACCCGAATAAGGTAGTCATAACCACCGCCAAACTCTGCTACGGCGAGATTTAACGCAGCACTTTGTATTGTCTTTGCGTTGTGCAGCAGTACAAGCCTTGGATTGTATTGCGCCATTCCTGCGACGATGTCTTGGGACCCGTCGCTGCTTCCCCCATCCACGACAATGATTTTCAAACCATACCGCTCAGCCTCGACATCCAGTTTGGTTACGAGATCCTGGATATAGTCAGCTTCATCCAGACACGGCACGACAATGATGGCGCGACCAAAGAAATCCATGTCTACCATTTTCGACATCGTGTAATTGTTCCTACTCTCTATAGCGCCCCGCTTGGGAGTCAGGCCGCTATTTTGCGAATTGCACGTTTGTCTGTTGACCCTGCCAGCTGGCGGAGGTGGTCAACAAAGCTGCGACAGTCTTTTTCGGTACATTCCCAACCCTCACGCGGTTGCGCCGTTACGTTTGATTGGGCCTGGAGAAAGCTTTTCTCATCAAGCTGGCCGAACAGACTTACGAGAGCATCGACAGTTGGTTCGTGCAACGAAAAGCCGATATTGCGTTCCTGCAGAAAACGGGAAGTCTGCGTCCCGGCTAGTCCAATGGGAACCGCCCCATAGAGGCAGCCTTCGTAAAGCCTGTTCGGCAATAGCCAGTCAGAATTCTGACCGGCCTCGAAAAAATCGATAGTCCAGGAAAAATGCACTTCGCTGTAAATTGCGGCGAGTTCTTCGGGATTCTTATAGGGGCCATAAAAATGCAAATAAGGTTCTTCCGCAACAAATCTGTCGAAATTGTCAAACTCCGAATAAGCTGGACGTCCGCGGAGGATGACCTCGACCTGCCCTTTCGATCGTCGTGTGAAATCTGCCAGTAATTCCAGTGACCGGCGACAGCGTAAAGCGCCGAACCAGCCAATCTTCCAGGGAGTTGTCGTCGCTATCGGCTGGGACATTTGATCCGGTGAGGCAGTTGGCCGAAAGACCTTGTTCTCCAAGAGCATGACTGGCATATCGAGGACATTGAACGGCGTGAAATAATTGTCGACAAATGCTGGTGACGACGTGATCAGAAGTCTGGCTCTGCGCGCCAATAAACGCTCCGCAAAGCGCAAACATCTCCCGATGATATCCTGCCGAAGAAGCATGCGGTGGATATCGAGGCATTCGTAGACAATGGGTGCATTCCAATCACCAAGCGTGGATGCGCGGTTTGCCAGAGCAAGCATTTCAAGATTTCGCGCAATGATCACGTCGGGTTTGGCGACATTCCTCAACGTGGAAGAAAGTTTGCACAAAGCGCGTCCAACTGCCAATAACCGTTGCGCGAATTTGCCATCGCTTGTGTGACCAAGATTCACGGGCTCAATATTATCGATCCTGGCCACTTTTACCTGACCCCGCGTGAAACCGGCCAGTGTCACAAGCGCGCCGCCGGCATGCAACATACTGATCCTGCGGCGGACCGCTGGATCAGTCAGATCATGCACGAGGTATAAGATATGCAGCACCCGGTTTTTCCTATTCTAAAGCCAATAATGGTCTTACGTCCCGGCGGGACTACTGCAATGAGCGAGCGACGGATTCTGGAAACTGGCAGGCGGTTCCCTCTGCTGTGAAGATTACCCAGCTGATCCTGGCAAAGACTGGAGTTGAAGGGTTGGGGAAAGTAGCGAGCCACGAGGTAAGTGTGTCGCTAGCCCAAAGGCTGATATACCAGACACAATTCTGATGATCGCCGTTAGACCACCCATCAGATACGCGCCAACGGTCATTGTCCCGATTCGCGAATTCTTCGGCAAAGGAGCCGCGGGTTTCCTCGGCCCTGGCAAAGTCTGTCGCCAATATTGCGCAAGCGCTAGCCGGCAAAATTTGATAACCCACCCGGTTGGCCGCCATTCGTATGATCTTCCTTTATTCTTTGGCTGGAATAGTTCATTCGACACGTCATCTGCGGGGTTTTGATATAGATACGAATCCAGTCAATGTATCCGATGCCGCAAACTTTGTGCTAGCTGATGGACTAATCACATTGATTTGGTTCAAGCTGAACAATTCGACTTATATCTTTGCAATCAAACCGATTTTTGCACCCTAAGCAGGGTGTTGGCGGTACTATGCGATCGAAATTCGCACAGGTGTGCGATCCTTCGATCTCACAACTGCGTAAGGTCGCAAAAGGTGGTCGTTCCGACCCAAGGGGGCGGTGGACAGAATGGTCTTCGCTGACCTGTATCGTTGTCAGATCGTCGGGTGATCAAACAGGTAACGTGGTTTGCCGTCGTTGCCCGACAGCGCTCGTTCGCTATGCCACAGGCGAGCGAGCCCCCCATATTTGTCAAGAAGGATTGCGTGTGCAATTGGCAGTATTGTTGCTGGATCGCGCACGGACATAACAACGGCCGCGGCAAGACCCTGGCGGGCTTTTACGTCAAGAAATCGGCGATGATCATATTTCGAGCGTACATGCCGTGCATGGGCCCCAACCGCTCTCGCCGCTTGACGTGACAGTATTCCACTCTTGAGAAGCAATTGCGCTGCTTCTGCAAGATTTTTAAGGTCCCCGGTGGAATGCCTCCCGCTCAACGAGTCTGACCGGACAACGGCACCGTACCCGCAGTTGCTAATCACGAGAAATCTGGCGCCGAAAGCGAGTGCCCACGCATAAAGATCATAATCTTCGCCAAGCCGCAGGTTTTCATTATAACGCAAGTTATGCCGCGTTAGAAATTCGCGGCGAATGAGAGGTTTTAAGAAGCCAAGCTCCCCGCGCTGTCGATGACGACTCGAAATATTCCGTTCTGCAAATGTCGCCAGATCCAGAGCCCAGGGGGCCCCGCCAAAACGCGGAACGCAGCGACGGTCAAAATCTGGGAGTGATTGCTCGCGGATGAAAACGATATTGTCGGCGATAATATCCCAGTTCGTAACGGACAAGAGCTGTGCAAAACGGCCTTCTATAAAAAAATCATCGGCATCAAGTACGCTTATGATCGGAGCTGACGAGCATTCGATAGCGTAATTGCGGGCGGCTGCGGGCCCCTTGTTTATGTCGAAGCGGATAACCTTAAGGCGTCCACTTCCATCGTCCGACGCCCGGGCGGTGTCGGCGGTTGCATCTGTGGAAGCATCATCGACTACAATAACTTCTGATACATGGGGATCGTTCAATGCAGAAGATATAGCAGCAGCAATGGTAGAAGATGCGTTGCGGGCGGCAATGATGGTGCACACGCTGCTCACGAATTCACCGCTAATCCTGCAATGTATGCTGCTACCACGCCCGATCTTCGCATGATTGTGTTGCCCTAACGAGTTTGCCGCAGCCGGGAGGCCAAAATGGAGCGGCGTTCCTTCGAAAAGCCCGCATCATCGGGATGCCCCTCGTCGGATAACAGCGACTTGCGACGCCTTACGAGCCACAAAATCACCGCAAAATAACCAAGCTGGATCAGAAACGCACAAATTAAGGTCTGGCCAAGGGTGAGCCAGAAATTGTTAGTGATCAGATAGGTCGTAACCCCAAAGACAAGCAACGCAGCAAGAAGCCCGATCAGAAATCGCGGAAATCTCATGCGTAAATTCCTCCGCTTTGCGACCGACACATTTGACGCTGTGCTCGCTGCTAACTGAGCTGAAACGTTAAACTCGAGAACACATGCAAACATCGAATGCATAAACATCGTGTTAACAACACGCTGTGATATTATTGATGCGATGTTGGTTATACAAGCGGAAACACGAAACTGATCTGGCGGGGAGTCGGCCGCCGATTCGCACCCACATTTTCACCCTAGGATCACCAATCTAATCCCTCTGCCGCGGGATTAGATCGAATTGCTTAGCGGTTGCACAATGCCAGACAGATTGCCATTCATCAATTAAAAACATCATCACCATAATATTTACAACGTGTCGATCGCGCTACAACCAACTAACTTTTGTAAAACAATATGTCTATCAAGTGACCATCGTCTTGCCTCCATAGATATATACCATATAAATAGAAATTAGTAGCATGTTGCTTTTCAACAACTAAAGAAACTCCCGCTATATCGGATTGATTAGTATGTGAATTCATTATTTTACACTAAAAGCTCCCCATCAAGCACGATTTGTCCGTTGAACAAACAACATGCGGGTCCAGACATTATGTTGCGTCGCACGCCTTTTCTGATTAACGTTTTGTGAGCATTTGGCATGACTGATTTGGAGCGCAAAAGATGAAGCCTTCGGTGAAGTTAGCCGCCTTTCCTTTCTTCCGAGAGACAAAGAGACTGGATAATGCTGCAGTCGGAGGACCGCTGAAGCGGTCGTTCGATATTGTGGTGGCGACCTTGGGGTTATTTATCCTTAGTCCGTTGTTCATCATGTTAGGATTTCTAATAAAAATGTCGGACGGTGGCCCTGTTTTCTATGGCCACCGGAGAATAGGTTGTGGCGGGCAGCCGTTTTACTGTCTTAAGTTTCGAACAATGAAAACAGACGGGGATGCCATATTGGAGTCGTTCCTTCGCGAAAATCCCCAGGCGCGACAGGAGTGGCAAACTGCGCGCAAGTTGCAGTCGGATCCACGAGTTACTGATGTGGGTGCCGTCATCAGGAAGTTAAGCCTGGACGAACTACCGCAGCTTCTTAATATTCTTCGCGGAGAGATGAGCATTGTCGGACCGCGCCCTGTCGTGCTGGAAGAGCTTGAGCTGTACGGCCCGGCTGCGGCCTACTACCTGCGATCACGACCTGGCCTGACCGGCGTCTGGCAAATAAGTGGACGCAACAACGTGTCCTACGACAAACGTGTTGCATTCGATCAGCGCTATGTTGAAAACTGGTCATTTCGCGGGGACGTAGCAATCATTCTCAAAACGATCCCGGCGGTTTGCGCAGCGCGGGGCTCGTATTAGTTATCGGCATGGGGTCGGACAAATTTCGCTGTTTAAATGCAACGATGTAGCCCAATGTTATCGGTCGATCTCACAGACTTTGTGTAATATTGATGCTGCATTCTCCAGGCCATTGGCGCACATTGAGCGTGCACAAGGGTACTTGTGATTTGAAGACTACCCGGAGGAACTTTGTTGAGTACCTACTACGCATTCCGTGAAATTGCTTTGTCGCTTTTGGAGCGGCGCCACCTGCTGCGCCCGTTTGCGCGTTTTGCCATTGGCATCGCCACGCTTCAGCTGTTGCTTACTTCACCTTACGCGAGTGCGGCAGACTACAAACTGGGTCCGATGGACAAGGTAAGCATCAAGGTTGTGCAGTGGCAAACGGCCGAGGGTGCATTCAGAGAGTGGCCGGCAATTACCAATACCTATATGATCAGCTCGTCGGGAAGTCTCTCGCTTCCATTCGCTGGCGAATTGCAGGCGGCCGGAAAGACAACTCAGGAAGTTGCCACCGAAATTGCGCACAGTGTCCAACAAAAACTTGGCTTGATCGATTTGCCCGAAGCCTCGGTAGAAGTTCTGGAATTCCGTCCGATTTTTGTATCCGGCGTCGTGCAGCTTCCCGGAAAATATCCGTTCGATCCCGAAATGACCGTTCTTAAAGCTGTAAGTCTGGCCGGTGGCATGCGCAGGTCCACCGACGAGGGACAACGCTTCGAACGGGATTTCTTTAACGCAGAAGGCAGCTACGTGGTGCTGGTCGCAGAACGGAACAGGCTGTTGGCGACACTCGCTCGCATACAGGCAGAGCTCGAGAATGCCAAAACGATAAAGACTCCGTCGGAACTTGCCGGCGATCCGCAAGCTGATGCATTGATGTCGGCTGAAGAAGAAATCATGTCGTCCAAGACAAACTCCGTCAAACTTCAGCTAAGCGCGCTAGACGAACTCAAGACTCTTTACGAGGCTGAAATAGTCTCGCTGGAGAAGAAAATGGTAGTGCAGAACCGCCAGATGGAACTGGTCAAGACCGACCTGGCCAGCATTGGCAGTCTTGCTGACAGAGGCTTGGTGGTAAATTCCCGGCTAATGGACCTCAAAACAACTGTGGCGGACATGGAGGGCAAACTCCTGGATCTCGATACGGCCGCGCTGCGGGCCAAACAGGAAGTGAATAAGGCAGCGCGGGACGCCACTGACCTCGAGAATGACAGAAAGGCAGAGCTTGCCCTTGAAAAGCGGACAACTCAGGCGGCGCTGGACGAGAACAATCTTAAACTGGCCATGTACAAGAAGCTTATGGCCGAAGCGCTCGTAAGTGCCCCTGAGGCTGCAGGGCTGGCCGCCAGTGTCGCTGCTCCAGTGTTGCGCTACAGCATCGTACGCACGATAAAAGGAACAACGCAGGAAATCACTGCACAGGAAAATACCGTGCTCGTCCCAGGCGATGTGGTAAAAGTTGCCGTGGCGAGAAATCCTTCGTGAGAGCCTACGCTGTAGTCCGTCAACGCATGGTGGAGCCGACCTTATCTCCATGAAGATACAAAGATCTTCCTTCGTGGAACCTGGCAGGAACTTTGGGTTCGCCACAATTGCCGTTGCAATGTCGGTATTTGTGTTCGCCTATTCCATAATCTACGGGTTCGTGTCGATCCTGATATTCTATGTTCTCTGGCTTCCTCTCATATTGCTGGGCTACCGCAAGGTCCTTGGGAACTATGCCCGGTTCTATTGGATCTTTGCGTTTGCACTTCTGGCCTGCATGTCGTTTGCATGGTCTGCAGCGCCTTCAGTGACCTTGCGGGCTAGCATTCAGTACGCCACAACGATCATATGTGCCTTGATAGCGTCGCGCATTGTCGACACCCGAACCTTCGCCACTGGCCTAAGCATCGGTGTGGCCGTCGTATTGCTCTATTCACTGGCCTTCGGTCAGTTTCAATATGATGAACTCGACGGTTCGTACAGCTTCACGGGAGCCTTTTCCTCCAAAAACCAGCTCGGATTTTTTGCTTCCCTCGGAATTTATTCTGCGTTCAGCAGCTTTTTCATTTTGCGAACAAGCAAGCTCTGGCGCGTTACGTCATTACTGTTTGGGTCTCTTGCCGTCTACTGCCTGATTGTTTCCAATTCAGCCACCTCGATTGTCGCGACGATCGCAACGATTGTGATTAGCCTTAGCCTCGGTGCTGCCTTGATGTTCTCTCCAAGGAACCGCAGGATTTTCTTTACTATCGGTTTGGTCCTGTTCGCAGCAGCTGCGGCAATAGCGGTAAAGGCTGGCGCCGTGGAATTCCTTCTGGGAGCGTTCGGGAAGGATATAACGCTGACCGGCCGGACATATTTATGGCAGGAAGGTCTCAAAGCCTACCAAGGGTCGCCGATATTCGGCATAGGTTACCAGGCCTATTGGGTTCAGGGGTTTTCGGAAGCCGAACGATTGTGGGACGAGTTCTATATCGACGGACGCAGCGGATTTCATTTCCACAACACATATATCGAAGTCCTTGTTGAGCTCGGATATTCGGGCCTGATACTAATATGCCTGTTTATTGCAGCCGTAGTATTCGGAAACTTGCGCCTGTTGCTGATTGAAAAATATACCCCGCAGGCGCATCTGATGTTCGGCGTCGCCCTCCTCCTGCTTATCCGCTCCTTTTTTGAGATTGATTTTATCCAGCCTTACACGATCGGCTCGTTTCTGCTGTATTATTCAGCCGGCCAGTTAGCAATCCCCCAACGTGTGTCAACGAAGTTGCATCAGGCCAGTATTGGTCGACAACCGTAAATCTCATCATGCATCGCACAACGACCAGACCAAATCCGAGATGAGATTATCTTTAGCCGGAGCGCTTGACACCATGAACGGTAGCGGTTCGAAAACTGGTCGAATGACCCCGTCAGTGTGGAAAGTGAACCTTATGCCGAACCGTGACAATGAGAAGTTCAGAATCTATGTGCTCTCCCTCAAAAGCTCGACCGAACGGCGCGAAAGACTGGCAAATATGTTTTCGGAAATGGGGATCACCAATTGGGAATTTTTCACCCCGCTTCCGGCAGAGCGCGTTCAGGTGCCCTACAGCGCGCAGGCTGCTTTCCAGACCCGACAATCAGTACTTTCAACCGGCGAAATAAGCTGCGCGGCAAGTCACATCGGTATGCTTCAGGATTTCCTTGGCAGTGAAGACAAATATGCGCTGATTATGGAAGATGATGTTCATTTTGATCCATTTTTCAATGTTGGCGGATTGCCGGATGTCCTAGCAAAACTGGAACTACATTATCTGAAACTTTATGCCCGCTACTTCGTCCCCTCACGCTACGTCGCGAGCGTGGGGAGGTGGACGTTTTACAGAGGATCATGGCCTCTTCTTGGAACGCAGGCCTATGTTGTATCAAGAAACGGCGCCAATCAATTCCTAAAGCATTTGCTGTCGCAGGCCGCACTTGAGCGGCCCATCGATGATCTGATGGACCGATTTTGGGATACCGAACTGCCGATCACTTTTATCTACCCTTTTCCCATCATGGAACTCGGCTACAATACTACAATCCATGGCGCCGCTAACCGAGATGCGATCGCAGCTGAAAATCGAAAATTTCAGGAACTCACCGGCGCAGCCAACACCGCACGCAGCTTGATGGCAAAGATTGTGGAAAAGTATGAAAGAAGAAAGTGGGACAGGAGATTCTGCGCGTTCGATGACGCGCTATCGGCGAGAATTAACGGCCATGAAAAGCAGATTTCCGATTTTCTCATTCGCGCAGATACGGCGGCGCCCCCTGCGGTCTGATACGACGGCCAGACCACTGTCATGGCAGAGTTTCTGGAATCCTCAGTTCGAATGGCCTCTGAGGAGTTGGATGCGTTCCAGAAGCCAGCTGCGATGAAACACTGCAAGCCATCCAAAATAGATCGTGGCACCAACGAGTACGCACATCGCCAGTCTGGCTCCTGAACTCCAGCCGAGCATCGAGCCGCGGAGCCATCCCGTAGCACACCCCATAACGGCAGCTCCTATAATGGCCGGCATCAGGCCGCGATAGCTTTCCCAATGTGATAATTCCAGACGCTTGTGAATAATCATATTTCCCAGAATGCCAATGACGAGAGCTGGCGCTGACATCCACAGGATGGCGGCTTCCGGTGAGGCATTTCGGGCAAGCAGCAGTGCAACGACACATCCGGAGACCGAGAAGATGCTGAACTTCAGCGATGTCTTGTTCATGTTCAATGCATTCATCGCCAAAGTGTTGAACCATACGAAGGGAATAGTAAGAGAGACGATGGACAGGACCCGCATGAGTGACGCAACTCCCGCATAACGCTCCGGCAACACGAGCGTTACGATATCGTCGGCGACGATGATCAGGCCAGCAAAAGCGGGCATTGATAAAAATGCGGCAGTGCGGATGATGGCGAGATAGATTTCTCTTTCCTTGTCGATTTCGCCGCGCACGCGCGTCATGAGCGGGAGCCACAAGGCGTAAAGCGGGCTTATAAGCGGGGCTTGAACTGACTCATTAATTCGGTCTGCCGCGCGCAGCAGTCCGAGAACGTTGGCGCTATAGCGCAATCCGAACACAAATGTGGCAACGCGGTGCAGCAAAAGATTAAACGCACCGATGGTCCAGAGCGGGAAGAAACGTCTTAGGATATTCGCGGATTGATGGCGGTCGGCATGAAGACCGGGACGCCAGCGTGTGTGCCAGTATTCAAAGATGACAGTCACAGCGATTGACACACAGCGTTGGACAATCAGCGCCCAGATTGCCCAAGAGGAAAACGCGCAGGCTATCCCTGCCAACCCCGCTATCAGAGTACTGATCATGTTACGCTGCGTCATGATCTTGAAGTCAAGATTCCTCATGATAAGCGCGTCCATGACAGACAGCCATGGAATGAAGAGAATGAGAACGCCGAACACTGGCATGAACTGTCCGATGAGAGGCTTGCCTTGCAACTCCGCGAACCAAGGCGCCGTGACAATCATAGCCGCAGAAAAGATTGTTGCGACAACCATGAGACTATAAAAAGCGGAGTTGAGGCTTTTGCTGTCAAAGGCGCTCTCCTGGATGATTGCATCCATTCCAGCGGTACGACCCTCGTTGGTCAGCACATCCGCAAAAACGGCAGCGAGCGCGACAAGACCAAAGACTTCTGGTGAAATCCTTCCGGCAATGATGATAAAAATCACAAATCCGGACAGCTGCGTTGTCAGCAAATTCAAGGCATTCCAGACCATGCTGTTATGCAATGATTTGCCGATTGTCATTTCCGTCATTGTCCGTCTTTCCTTTTGGACCAGGTACCGGATCTTTTTATGCTGGTTATCAGCGTTATTCTATTTAAGTTGCCTGCTCCAGGCAGGTACTGATCACTGAGACTGCGACGGATATCTATCGTGGCAACGGATTTCTGACTGCTTGCGGCGGTGTAAATGCGCTTGAATAGCTTCTGATATGAATCTTGCGAAGAAACCAGTCGGTGATCGCGTCCGCAACCAGCGACACCCCAAAGGGCCATCCGGCCCGCTCAAGCGCCCGAAAATGGCTTTCCAGTTGCACGGCCCGCCGATCCTTACGCCACCAGACAAGGATTTGTCGAACATATATTCGCCGAAAGCGGCTGAGTTGCTCGTTATAATCGGGACCAAGCGCGCTGGGTCCATATTTCAGAAAAAGGTCAAAGTGGTCACGAGTGTTCGAATGGGTCTTTTCGCCGTAGACCATGTTCGAAACAGAATTGGGATGTGCTCGGGTAAAGCCGAGGGTTTCATGGATAAATCCGAATTTCGACCGGGTTAAAAGGTCGAACACGGTATCCATATCGAAAGCACCCCCTTCAATGTAGTCGTCAAACAACGGTTGACGTTGATCGACGACTTCCTTTCTCCACATCATCTGGATTGGCATGATGACCCCTTCCCCGAGAAGCGCCTTCGCCAGGGCCTGCGGGCCGTCAAAGATCTGCCGCGACTCGGGCCAGCGAAAGTCCCTAAGATGCCCATCATCGCGAGAGCCAACGACGCCGATGCCAGGGTCTGTCTCGGCGAGTTGCACCATTTTCTCGATTGATTGCGGATAAATCGTATCGTCATCGCACAGAAGTCGGACATATACGGCTTCCGCGGGCGCTAGGGAAAAAGCTTTATTCCAGTTATCGCGCTGTGACAGCACCGTGTCGTTGCGGAAGTAAACCACCGGTATGCGACCGTTGGAGCATCGTCTTACGATTTCGGGTGTCTCGTCCCGGCTGTTGTTGTCGAGCACGACATGGACCAGGTTCGGCCATGTTTGCTGCTGTACGGATTCCATCGTCTCAGCCAGATATTTTGCACCGTTGTACGTCGGGGTAATCACAGCAACGAGCGGTACCGACATTTTGAGAACTCCAGGGCTGGTGCCTACGGATTGCATGCGTCGACGCCCGCAACGGAGGTAACAAACACTTGGTTATTGCGTCGAGGGGGCGACATTTTGGTACTTATGAAGGAATACCCGGAGTTTCTACGAATGCTTGTCATCGCGTCAGCTCCAGACTTTCCAGGGGGCACTGCCGCTCGACCAGGCTTTTTCCAGTACAGCTTTATCCCGCAATGAATCCATGCTTTGCCAATATCCGTGGTGCCAATGCGAGCCGAGCTTTCCGCGCTCGATAACGCGCTCCATGGGTTGTTCTTCCCAGACCGTCTCGTCCCCATCAATCAGGTCGAATACCTGCGGCTCACAAACGAAGAAACCGCCATTTATGAGACCGCCATCGCCGGCTACTTTTTCGCGGAACGCCCGAACCTTGCGCGCATCGTCCGAGAGGCCCAAGGCACCATAGCGCCCGGGTTGGGTGACAGCGGTCAAGGTAACCCAGTTATCGCCTTTCTCATGCGTCCGGATGGACTCGAGAATGTTTGTGTCAGAAACACCATCGCCATACGTCAGAAGGAACCTCTCCTCGCCGATCGTGTCTCGAGCACGCTTCAAACGGCCGCCTGTCATGGTGTCGAGGCCGGTGTCGAGCACTGTAACTTTCCAATTCTCCGAGCTCTTTTGTTTCCAGGCAATTTCACCCGATCCGAGATCAATTGTGAAATCACTGTTGATCATGAAGTAGTTCAAAAAATACGACTTGATGACCTCGGCCTTATAACCGGCAAGAACAATGAATTCGGTAAAGCCATAGTGAGCATAGGTTTTCATAATATGCCATATTATGGGCCGACCACCGATTTCCACCATAGGCTTGGGCCGTGCCGTGGTCTCTTCAGTGAGCCGGGTACCGTAACCGCCGGCGAAAATGACTACTTTCATCGATCCACACCCCTTACACAAAAGTTTGAAATGCCAAACCGGGATTCTGTTCATTTGCTTTGGACGCAGCGGGCGAGACCGTAGGGCGGGGGGCAACTGGAAAAAGCAGGTCCTGTTCGTGTCTGAGAGCATGTACCACGCTGCCGGCGGGAGGTTCGACATCGTCGTAGGTGAGCGCTTCATCGATCGCTATATCGCGTTTCAAGCGGCAGTTTTCAGCAAGGCCCATGGGAAGCAGATTTTGCTGGCGCGAAATGTCATAGTTTTCGCCGACGCCATAGGTCATGTACCCCCCGATGCCGTCGATGATCTCGCCTTTTTTCAAGGAGCGCTTGGCCGCAGCGATAACGTCAACCGAGGGGGCTTTTGTAGTTCCGATTACGACGTCCCGGCAAAGTGCGACGCGGGCGATGGATATGCCGAATTCAAGCGTTGTAAGATGCCAGGCTGTATAGAAGCTATAAAGCGGCCCCTTGCCGAGTTTGCCGAGGTTCAGGAAGAACGTCTGATTTTCATCCTGTGCTTCGGCCAGAACGTATACACCGGGGCTTGGGCGCGTGCCGACGACGTAGTCGACAATACCGCCAAGCTCGCGCAATTGGTCGATGTCGTAGAAGTCGACCAGGTCATCGACATGGCCGTTGTGCTCGCGCCCAACCATGCCGCGCTGCGAAACCTTCAGGCCAACGGCATTTGCAACGATAGCCTGCTCAGCTGTCATTTTTGTCCCATCGGCAAAGCTTGCGACCATGCTTGGCGTCTGGTTCCATTGTCTGGCGAAAGATTCCTGTGTAGTTGGATTGCGGTATCGATCCTGAAGGCCCTTGATATTGCCGCAGACAAGTGGCCGCAGTCCCATGGCTTCAATATGGCGGACCAGATTCATGGTAACGCCGGGCTGATCACCATCTGCGCCGGAAAATATGACATTCGCCTGTTCGGCCTTTACGCGCAGCAGTTGCCCCACAGTGGCGTCAAGCTCAACGTTGAGCGATACGATATCCTTGCCATTTGCGATGCACTCAAGGGTGACCTTCGCACCGTATTCCACGTGACCGGTCGTCTCCAGCACGACTTCAATTTGGGCTGACCGGGCAATCAATGAGGGATCGTCTGTGACGACCCGCTTTCCGAGGTCCAGCGCGCGGGACATTTCTGAAGCTGTGGTGACCACTTGGATATCGTCCCGGTCAATTCCTGCAGCGGCGAAAGCGCTGATCGCTCTTTCGATATTACGGTTGCATATCGCAGCTATATGCAGAACCTTGGTATAGCGCTCAACATTGATCAACATGCCTCGGCCCATGAAGCCAATGCCATACATGCCAACGACAATTGGCCGTCCTGTTTGCAGGCGTGCCGATATAGCGCGATCGACAATAATCATGATGGGGCTCCAATATTTGTCAGGCGGCGCGAAATGTCGGGAAAGCGAAACTTCTCAATGCCGTGATATTCCGGATCAAAGCTTGGCCAGGACCTGTCCTTTGCGGAAATTTCTACGGGCTGTCTCGGCCATTCAATGTTAAATCGGGGATCATCCCAGCGCAGGCCGCGCTCGGATTCGGGCGCATAGCGATCGCTGACCAGATAGAGTGCTTCAGCGTCGTCGCTCAGCGTAATGAAACCGTGCGCAAAGCCACGCGGGACATACATCATGGTTCGATTTTCCGCCGACAATTTCGCGCCAAACCATTTGCCGAACGTTGGCGAGTCGGGACGCAGGTCGACGATACAATCCCAAAGTGAGCCGCGGATGCAGCGAACAACCTTGACCTCGGCTGAGGGAGACAGCTGATAGTGCATCCCGCGCAAGGTGCCCGCAACGGCGCTCAGTGACGTATTGATTTGAACAAACCCGGTTTCGAGGTTCCTTTCGGCAAATTCCTGATCACAGAAGACCCGCGCAAAAAAGCCGCGTTCGTCCCCTTTCTTATCGAGATCGATAAGCCATGCTCCTGGCAACTCTGTCTCATGAAATATCATACATGTTCCCCAAGCAACTGATTGACGCGAGTTTCGCAAGCGGGTCTGTGAACACCGTCAGGCGAACTTCAAAGTGGTCCGGAATCTTTCTTCATCGAGCGCAAACCAGAAGGAGAATATTCAAACCGGCCTGGGCAGAACGAGCTGACGATGCTAGGCCGCGTTGACTGCAATTCTCTCGCAGTTTTCCAGGTGTCGGTTTTCGGTTGCCCAACGAAGATCTGGCTGCAACTTTCCCTCTTCCAGAAGCTTATCAAGTACATTGAACCGGATCAGTGACGAGGGACGATCCGCGGGGCTATTGAATTTGACCGCCGTCAGGCCGTCCCGTAGGTTTTCGATAGCTTCCTTGAGCATGACCCGCGGTTGATGGTTGGGCGCGAGCGATTTGAAAAGCGAAAAGTCCACCCGGTAAGACCGCTTGTCGGGCTGTGCATTTTTGTTGATATCCACTTCGACGCCCGGCATGGCCGACTGTACAGCTTCGGCCAGTTCGGCCACCTGATAATTCCAAGCCTCTGAGCCGGCGTTAACAGCGAGAAACTTACCATGGGACACAGGTCGGACGATAGCCCATTCAATCGCCCGCGCCATGTCGCTGACATGGATGAGAGGCCTCCACGGGGTTCCGTCGCTTTGCACCGATATGCGGCCGGTTGAAAGTGCTGATGCAACAAAATCGTTGAGAACGAGATCGAGCCTAGTCCGGCTAGAAAACCCGCATGCCGTTGCAAAACGCAAGGCAGTCACCACCATATGGCTATCCGCGCTGACTTGCTCCAGTCCATTTTCGGCACCAACTTTCGATCGCGCATAGGCTGTCAGGGGGTTAAGGTCATCGCCTTCCGTTCGAGCCCCACCTTCCGCATAGCCATACATCGAACAGCTCGACGCAAAAATGAAGCGGCTGACGTTCTGCCCGGCGGCCAGAGCAGCAACGCGAATGGTCGCCAACTGGTTGATCTCTTCGGTTACAATCTCAAAACGCGAACCCATTGGATCGTTCGAAACAGCTGCGAGATGAACGACCGCATCGACACCTTCAAACATATCGGCCGTAAGATCTCTCACATCGCGAAAGATCTGGCTGTCAACTATGGTTTCCGGCAAATGGCTGTTGGTAAGGCAATGAGCAAAGAGCCCGCTGTCGACGCCAACGAGCGTTGCTTGTGGAAAGACCTTGCGAAGATGGCTGGTGACCACAGGCCCGACATAACCCATGTTACCTGTAATCATAATTTTCATTTTTGTTCCCCAAATTATGACGCAAGTGAAAATATTGCGCAGCAACAACGCAACAGGCCGCCTGCAGATCACAATAAAAATAAGCCTTCGTGAAAAAAACGTACGATGATTTGGACGCGTAAAACATTCAATACATGGATGTAGTCAGTACATCGTTAGACGTAAGCCAATACCTTGATGAAGCTATCCGGCTCTCGACCTGATTGGCTTCTTGCACATCTCCATCCTGACTTCTGGAGATATTGCACGAGGACACATACACGAAGGCGTCGTAATACCAATTATTAGATCGACCCAACTTCGTGTCTATGTTGGAATATGCAGGTGGGAATCGTCGTAAGTATCAGGAACCGTTGTGAAAGATAGGTCAAACCCGATAGTGGCGCTGCTCAATGATCAGTCTGCTGTCATCAAGCAGTTGCATATAGATTATGCGGTCGAGCGGACGGTGTTGTCGGCAGTATTGATGATGATAGCGGTGAGAGGATTGATCCACGATATTGATTTCGAGATTATTCCAAATCTCGAACAGACTACCCATAGCAAGTCGTTTGCCACGCTTTTCGCCAATCGATTAGCTGCGGTCAGATCTGAAGTTACAACGTTCGCTCGTTAAGCCAGCGGAATATGACAGCCAACTCACAGCGTCCGATAGCAATTCACCAATTGATGCCACACGACAAATCCAATGAGAACAAGAAAACGAGGGCAACCATGGGTAAGCAACCAATCATCCTGATCGCGATTGAATCTTCACAGCGTGGAGCGCAGTGGGACATATTCGACTCTGTCGAGGAAGCACTCAGGGCATTAGAACATCAACAATATGACGTGGCAAGAATCGGAAATGGCTCATCCATTCCCGTTGATCAATTTATCGCCATGAGCAATCTGATTGGCACGAGCTCAGGCGAAACGAGAAGGGCGGCGAGCGCATGAGTGACCTCGGCCTTAACCCCCGAACGGGTGGCGATATCCTTCTATCGCGATAGCGCGTTCTTCATTGTCAGGAGGCAAGTCATTGAAGCCAACTAGTGAACCGTTTAGAGCTTCGAACACCTCCGTAGCCATTCCAGCGCGGATAAGCGCATATTCGAAGCTGCAGCAAATAAGCAAATACTCGCTCCATGTAAGGCCTGCACGTTAACCTTCTCGAATAATGTACAACGCATTATCGCCCGCGCTGTTTGGCTCTATTACCGGTTTCCGCTCAGCCTGCGCCACGTTGAAGAAATGCTGCTTGAGCGCGGGATCGCTGTCTCCTATGAGACCATCCACCGGAGGGGGCAGAAAACGTCGGAAGGGCCTTCCTTCTGCGCTGCACAATTAACACCTTGATAATTATAGGTAATTTTGAGGTAATGGCGGAGAAGAAGGATTCGAACCCTCGAGAGCCTTTTGAGCCCTACTCCCTTAGACGGGAGCCATTTGCGCTATCTAGTGCGTTGATATTCAAGTCTTTTTTCGTTTCATCTTTATTACCTTCCCACTTTTTGCCCCACCGTCTGGAAGGGCGTCAATCGTATGAACGTGCTCAGAAACGTTCGTGTGAGCGTAGCGCATGACCATTGCCATCGTCTTCCACCCGCCAAGCTTCTGCAATGCGCCGAGGTCGCGGTTGGCCTTGTAGTGCCATGTTGCCCAAGTGTGTCGGCAATCGTGCGGGGTGAAGTTCGTTATGCCTGCACGGTCGCACGCACCATGGTGCGCCCGGCACTGTGTCTCGATTCGAGGCTGGCGAGGAATTGAAGGAGAGGACCGTTGACGCGATTCGTAGTGCCCTAGAGGCTGCCGGCATTGAGTTCTTCAACGGTACCGGCGTTAAGCTGTTATCCCAACAAAAATAAGGGGGAAGATATGGCAGATAAGATTCAGGCTTCGGAATTCAATCACGCGCAACGCAAAGCAATTTCGAGGCTCGTGATATCGGAGCCGCTTTGCAGTATGCCTGGCGTCGGCCAATCAACATTAGACCAGTTGGTCTTATGGGGAATCATAGTTCAGGACGGCCAACACAGACACGGCCAGCCTACGTACAAACTCACTGATGAGGGCAATAGGGTTCGCGAAGCTCTTTACAAATCAAATAGCCTGCCGAGATAGAATAAAAGTCTGCCGTCACACATGACCGCGCCCCTCTGTCTCGTTGGTCGACAGGATGAGACTGATATTCTTTGACTTGCATTTCGAGCATTTGAGGTTGGGAACCAGATCCGCGAGCAGAGTGCCGTGATCGCGGCCCAGCTTGGCAGCCAATGCCTCCAGGTCAAGCTTCACGCAATTGTGGCATTTCGGGTTGTTACAATAGGCACGGAGATTGTGCGCGTTGTCTATCAAAGCGCCGATTGTGGTGAGGCTAAGTATCCTTGGTCATGAGAACGAAATGCGAACAAAATTGGAATTTGTTCAAATTGATTTTAGCTTGTTTGCCAATCGTCAATGCCTATCATGTCGAAGTCAAAGTGAAAAAACGCTGGACGAGCCATGACCAAAAAACCGACAGACGAGGAATTGCGCGCCAAGCTTTCGCAACTGGAAGAAGATCTGGGCATCTACGAAGACCGTGGAGTGTTTTCAATCGGCACGATGGACAATGAAGATCCGATCGATCCTCAAACCATCAGTGCCATCAAACAAAAAATTGCCGAACTCAGGGCAAAGCTCAGTCGAGATGAATGACGAACCAATTCGGCTGCCACCGCAAATGTCCTACCTGTAGAGCGGACAGCAAAAAGCAACGCGGCTTTCCAATTCAGAACACGTTAAAACCCGTATCCAAATTTTTCGAGATCCCGGCGCCATATCTGCTCGACCAGCTGGCGCTCAACCGGGGTGTAATAATCCTGATAGGCACCGCGCTGGCTGGCATTCTTGTGGGTCAGTTCTGGGGACTTGGGCAGATCCAGTCGGGTGATGATATCGGCGAACGCCTCTTCAATCCGTTCGAAGCGGTAGACCTGGTCAACCAGCAGCTTACCGCCGAAATCGCACAGCATTGAGCTTTGATCGCGCGGGCGCCACAAGGCGCGACGGCGCTCCTGGCGCAGGAAATCGGCGAAACTCTGCGTCTGGGCATGCTCGTGGCGGTGGTGGTCGCCCTTTCCGCGAACGAAAGCGTATCGGGAGACGGCGAGGTCGTAAGGGTTGCGCACCAGCCCGAATTTGAAAGCCCCGTCGAAGAAGCTGCGCGGCAGCTTTAGCTTTGCCCAGCGAATCGAGGCATGCGGGCCGAACTGAATGTCCGGGCCTTCTGGGACCGGCAGATGCGAAAGGAGCCTCCGCCATTGGCCGGAGGCTTTCTGCACGGCGTAGGGGCGCAAAGCCCGCTTCAACGCCTGGCCACCGGTCTTGGCGACATGGACGAAAATGAAGTTTTTCTCGACCGACACAAACATTCACTACCCCTCATAGATCGAAGAATGTCTTGAAGTTTGTTGTACTATTGCAGCTATGAAGTCAGCAAGTGCTCCCCTGCCGTTGCGCGCGTGGCACTCGTAGAGGCTGCGAGGGAAGCTGGTATCTACGTTGACGCTACGGCAAGGCCAGAGACGACCGGTAAGCATGGCAATCCTACCGGCTGACTATCTACGCGGGCTGGCTGATAGCTTCCATCTATGTCACCCAATACGGTCAATTCGGTGCCATCTGTGTCACCTAAACTGTTATCGTTTGTTTCGGTGCCATGTATGTCACTGAAACGGTATCCTAAAGAAAAGTTTGGAAGGAATACCGTAGCTCTGCCGCAGCGCCCCTTGGTCAGGACCTCCACATAACCAGCGTCTTGGAGCGATGGGAGAACGCGGACGATCTGGCGACGGCTCATACCGCTCATCTCGACAAGCATGTCTATAGAAGCCCATCCATTACCAAACTTCGGCCAGTACCTCCGAAGGATGGCGACGAGAACCGCTATGTCTCCACGGCTCAATCTATCGTCCTGTGTAGCGGCTCGCACCAGATTCCACTGATCAAGCAAGCCGCCTGGCTTCTTGTTGTGAACGATCTTCTTCGATTGTATCTTTTTAGTTGACAATGGATTTGCCATTCGATATGTTATCCTTCAGGTACTATTGCCGCGTTCTGATTGCAGTCGGGGCGCGGTTTTTTTGCGCGCCAGCGGTTAAAGGCCACCCAAGGGCAGCCACACATCATATATTTTTTGATGGAAAGAACAGCGGGGGAACAACCTTCCCGTAATATCCCCCGATTTGGTGGGGGAATGCCCGTTTTGTTCCGTGCAGTCACGTTGGGGATAAGGGAGTAACCATTAAATGGCCATTCCAAATCATGCAACGATTCCAAGTGGATGGCGGAGAAGAAGGGATTCGAACCCTCGAGAGCCTTTTGAGCCCTACTCCCTTAGCAGGGGAGCGCCTTCGACCACTCGGCCACCTCTCCGAGGACGCTGACTAAAGATGAAACCCCTCGTTTGCAAGGATTTTGTTGGGCTTCCCGGAAAAAATGCAATATCGCCGGATGGTACCCGGCAAACATGTGCCGGCGCGGCCAATAGCTCCAATCGGGGTCGAAAACTCCCCTCTCGACACTGCGGCACGGGTTGAATAGCCTGCGCCGAGGGATTGGGGGATGCGATGCGATTTTCAGGTGTGGTGTGTGTGCTGATGGCCGCAGCTTTGTCGGCCTGTACGACAACAGGCGGCGCCAGCGAGAGCCAGGTGATTTCGGACGCCAGGGGCCTCGTCACAATCTCCTATCAATGTCAGGACGCACTCGGGCGCGAGCCGCATTATTCGGCGATCGACAGCAGCGAAACCATCCTCAAGACGCTTGGCAAATCCAGCGACGATGCGGACCGGATCGTGCGCGGCTGGCTGAAGGATGTGATCGCCGGACCGAAACAACCCTCGGATCTCGACGCGAAAACCTGCAAGGACAGACTGCTGACTTTGGCGGAGAAGGTTCGCCGCGGTTACGAGGCGTTGAAAGCACGCAACTAGGCGGTTTCTCGCATCTGTAAATGACGGTTGCAATTCTTGAATGGAAACGCCGGAACTGGCGCCCTATTTGACCGTTATCGGGTCTACAAACCCCAATACGGAGAACGCAAATGCCAGCACCAACCGTTCCGCAGGATGTCTATCAGCGCCACGAAAGAGAATGGCAGCTGCTGCGGGAAGCGATTGCCAAGAACCAGAAGGCCGGGGACGAACAGCACAAATTTCCTGTTCCGCAGGAAGAACCCCAGTGGAATTTTCAGCACACGCGTCAGTGAGCAGCTGATTTCAGGGCCTCGGCCGTTGCCGCCAGTCCGGCAAGGGCAAAGCGCTGAAAATGCTCGACGATCGCATCCTGCGCGCCGGGTTCCGCCGGGTTGAGGCCCGGCAGTACCTGCGTGAATATCTGCTTGTTGCCGACGACCAGCATGGCGAAGGGCGAGATAATGCTGAGGGCACAGCGGGTGACAACCGGATCATCATGCGACAGCCCGAGAATCTGGCCGACAATGCGAGTGATAACCAGCTTCTTCGGTAGAATCTCCTGCTTGAGCAGAACGGCGAAGGCCGGGGACGGCGAGAGGATTTCACGGCCAAGAACGCCCAGCGCCCATGATGCCGTAGCCGGGCCGGTAATCGTGCGGGCAATCAGGCCGATGAGCGTCTTCAGCTTTTCCGTCGGGTCTCCCGGCCCTTCCGCGAGAGCGACAAGCCGATCATAGGTCAGCAGCCGGCGATGTGCCTCCACCAGCACCTCGGCATAGAGCCCTTCAATCCCGCCATAGTAATAATTGACCGCAGCCGAGTTGCTGCCTGCCCGCTCGGCAATCTCCTTGCCGGTGGCGCGGTCAAATCCCTTTTCGGCGAAAACTGCGCCGGCAGCCTCCAGAATCTGAGCCTTTGTCGTGGCGCCGTCCTCGCGGCGGCCGGGGAGTTTTCGCGGTGTTTTTCGTGCCATGCGAATCACACTACACGAAATCGATAGCGTTTGGAAGTTGAAATTGAAATTCTAATTTGACATATATGAGTTCTTTGGCTATGATTGCCGCCATGAGCAAGCCCCTTCGAATAATCGTTCTCCTTCTTGTCCTCGCCGGGATTGGCAGCGGCGCGTGGTGGTATTTGCACCACCCCGCCGCCAATGACGCGCTGACGCTTTACGGCAATGTCGACCTCAGGCAGGCCTCCCTCGCCTTCAATGGTTCGGAACGCATCGCGGGCGTTCTGGTCGAGGAAGGCGATATGGTGAAAAAGGGCCAGGTGCTGGCCCGTCTCGATACCAACCGGCTGTCGCCGCAGGTAAGGGAAGCCGATGCGACCGTCGCCGCGCAACGTGCCATGGTGATGAAGTTGCGCAATGGCAGCCGGCCGGAAGAAATCGCCCAGGCGCGTGCCAACCTCGCCTCCGCCAAGGCCGATGCCGCCAATGCCAACATACAATATGAACGGCGCGCTGCGCTGACGGCCACTGCCACAATCAGCAAGCAGGACCTCGATACGGCGAAAGCAGCGGCCGGCGTTGCCGGTGCCAAGGTTGAAGTGGCGCAAAGTGCGCTCGACCTTGCCATTGCCGGTCCGCGCGCCGAAGAATTGCTGCAAGCCGAGGCGCAGCTGCGCGCCAACGAGGCGCAACTGGCGCTGATACGCCAGGAACTGGACGATGCCGAACTGGTGGCACCGTTCGATGCGGTCGTCCGCTCGCGGCTGATGGAGCCGGGTGAAATGGCAGCGCCGACGAAGCCGGTCTTCTCGCTGGCGACCACGGGCATCAAATGGGTGCGGGCCTATGTCTCCGAGCCCAACCTTGGACATGTCCGCTCGGGCATGCGCGCCAGGATAACGACCGACAGTTTCCCGGATCGCCCGCAGGATGGCTGGGTCGGGTTCATCTCGCCGGTGGCGGAATTCACGCCCAAGACGGTGGAGACGGAAGATCTGCGCTCGAGCCTCGTCTACGAGGTACGGGTCTTCGTCGAGGACAAGGACGATCTGTTCCGGCTCGGCATGCCCGCCACGGTAAAACTGCTGCCCGATGAGGCGCCGAAGCCCCTGCCCCAGGACGCCAACAGCACGGATCCCAAGGCAAAGCCATGACCGCCGCCGCCACCCCCGTTGCGGCGCGGACGATCCACAAGAGTTTCCGCCGCGAGACTGGCGAAACCGTCAAGGCGCTGGAAGGCGTTTCCTTCGAGGCGCGGCAAGGCACGCTCACCGCGCTGGTCGGACCGGATGGCGCCGGGAAAACCACGCTTCTGCGCCTGATCGCCGGCTTGATGACGGCCGATAGCGGTGAACTTTCCGTGCTCGGCATCGATGTCGCCGCCGATCCGCAAACCATCCAGAACCGCATCGGCTACATGCCGCAGAAATTCGGGCTCTATGAGGATTTGAGCGTCCAGCAGAACCTCGACCTCTATGCGGACCTGCACGGCATTACCAAGGACCAGCGCCGGGAGATCTATCCGCGTCTGATGGAAATGACCGATCTCGGCCGCTTTACCGAGCGGCTCGCGGGCAAGCTCTCCGGCGGCATGAAGCAGAAGCTCGGCCTTGCCTGCACCCTCGTTCGCGCACCGGAACTGCTGCTGCTGGACGAGCCGACCGTGGGCGTTGATCCGCTGTCGCGGCGCGAGCTCTGGGAGATCGTCACCAAGCTGGTACATGAGGACGGGCTGACAGTCGTCGTCAGCACCTCCTATCTCGACGAGGCGGAACTGTGCGACCATGCCGTGGTCATGCATCTCGGCAAGGTTCTGGCGCAGGGCAAGCCCGACGAGATCACAGCCAGGGCGAATGGCAATGTGTTCATCGCGACACCCGACAAGGGCATGACTGCCCGGTCGCTGCAGGCGCGGCTGTTCCGCCAGGAGGGCGTCGCCGACGCCGTACCGGAAGCCGGCAAGGTGCGTGTCGTGAAACAGCCGGACCATGCGGGAGAGATCAGGATCGACGGCAAGCCGGTCAAGCTGCAGCCGGTCACGGCGCGGTTCGAGGATGGTTTCATGGTGCTGTTCAGCGCGGTGGCGAGCAAGAGCCAGTCGAGCAATGTGGCTCTGGACCGGCCCAAAGCAGCGGGCGGGGATGAAATTTCGGTGGAAGTTCATGATCTCGTGCGCACCTTCGGCGATTTCACCGCCGTCAATCATGTCAGTTTTCAGGTGAAGCGCGGCGAAATCTATGGGCTGCTCGGGCCGAATGGCGCAGGCAAGAGCACGACATTCCGCATGCTGTGCGGGCTGATGCCCGCGACCAGCGGCACGTTGCGCGTGGCGGGTGCGGATTTGCGCACCTCCCGGGCGGAAGCGCGGCAGAACCTCGGCTATGTGGCGCAGAAATTCTCGCTCTATGGCGATCTGTCGGTCGATGAGAACCTCGACTTCTTCGCCAGCGCCTACGGGTTGCGCGGGGCGAAAAAGCGCGAGCGGATCGCCTGGTCAAAGGACCAGTTCGAACTCGGGGCACTCGCAACACTGCCGAGCGGTCAATTGCCCGGCGGCTTCAAGCAGCGCCTCGCCATGGCGGCCGCCCTGCTGCACGAGCCGGACATTCTCTTTCTCGACGAGGCGACCAGCGGAGCCGACCCGCTGGCGCGGCGCGAGTTCTGGGGGCGCATCACTGCCCTCTCCGAACAGGGCGTGACCGTAATCGTCACCACGCATTTCATGGAAGAGGCGGAATATTGCGACCGCATCATCATTCTCGATGCCGGGCGCAATCTCGCCGAAGGCACACCCGCTGAAATTCGCGCCCATGCCAAGCCGAAGAACGGCGAGGAGCCGAACATGGAAGATGCCTTCATCGCCATTGTCGAGGAATCGCGCACGGAGAGGAGGAAGGCGGCATGATTTTTGGCTACCTTTACCCCCCTCTGCCCTGCCGGGCATCTCCCCCACAAGGGGGGAGATCAGCCTTCATTGACGTTTCTGCAAATCAATATCGCTGGCGGTTAAGCGGATACAACAGCGCGATATTGATCTCCCCCCTTGTGGGGGAGATGGGCGGCAGCCCAGAGGGGGGTGTAATCCGAAGCCCGTTGTGGAGGCTAGCATGACCTCCTCCTCCCGGCTCGGTCAGGGCAGTTTCCGCCGCATCATGGCGCTGGTGCGCAAGGAATCATGGCAGGTGGTGCGCGACCCAAGCAGCATCGCCGTCGGGATCGTCATGCCGATGATCCTGCTGATATTGTTCGGCTATGGCCTGTCGTTCGATTTGAAAAACCTTCCCGTCGCGCTGGTGATGGAGGAATCATCGGCGGAAGCAAGCGGTGCCGTCTCGGGCTTCGAGCTGTCGGACTATTTCCAGACGCATCAGGTCAAGACGATGGCCGAGGCGGAGCGGCTGCTGATGGACAAGACCGTCAACGGCATTGTGCGCATTCCGACGCAGTTTGCCCGCGACGTTCAGGCCGGCAACGCGGAAATCCAGGTCCTCGTCAACGGCTCGGATGCCAATACGGCGCGCATCGCGCTTGGCTATGCGCAGGGTGCGGTCGGAACCTGGGTGGCGCGGCAGGCGGCGGAGGGCAAGATATTGAACGCCGGCGCCTCGGTCGATATGCAAATGAGGCTGTGGTTCAACGAAGCCAACGACAGCACCTATTTTCTGGTGCCGGGGTTGATCGTACTCGTCATGACACTGATCGGGGCGCTGCTGACGGCGCTGGTGATGGCGCGCGAGTGGGAGCGCGGCACGTTCGAGGCGCTGTTTGTCACCCCTGCCCGGCCCGGCGAAATCCTGCTTGGCAAGACCGTGCCCTATTTCGTGCTGGGCATGCTGGGGCTGGCATTGTCGGTTATCGGCAGTCAGGTGCTGTTCGGCGTACCGCTGCGCGGGTCGCTGTGGATCCTGATTGTGGTATCGATGCTCTATCTGCTGGTGGCGCTGGGGATCGGCCTGCTGATTTCCTCGGTGACCAAAAGCCAGTTCGTTGCCAGCCAGATCACGCTCGTCGTCACCTTCCTGCCGGCAATGATGCTGTCGGGCTTCATGTTCGATATCAGGAGCATGCCACTGGCGATCCAGGTCATCACCCACATCTTTCCGGCACGCTATTTCGTCAGCGTCCTGCAAACACTGTTCCTTGCCGGCGATATCTGGCCGGTGATCCTGCCCAATGCGGCCGTGCTTGCCGTCATGGCCACCGTGCTGATGACGGCGTCAGTGTTCGCAACACGCAAGAAATTAGGATGACGCAGTCATGAAAGAATCCTTTTTCCGGATAATCGCGCTGATACGCAAGGAATTGCTGGCGATGTTCAAGGATCCGAAAAGCCGTGTCGTGCTGGTGCTGCCGCCGATCCTGCAATGCCTGATTTTCGGTTATGCGGCGAGCTATGATCTCAACAATGTGCCCTATGCGGTCCTCGACCATGACCACAGCGCCGCCTCGATTGCGCTGGTCTCCAAGCTCGACGGCTCCGGCACATTCACCCGGGTGGCAACGCTGCAGCGGACATCGGACATCGCCCAATTCATCAATGAAGCCCGCGTTTTACTTGTGGTGGTCATCGACCAGGATTTCGAAAAGCGGATGATGGCCGGAATGCCCGCCAAATTGCAGATCATCGCCGACGGTCGCAATTCCAATACGGCCGGTACTGCGCAGGGCTACGTCAACGCCATTGCAGCGGACTTCACCACAAGGTGGCGCGCCGAGAACGGCCAGGAGGCGAGCAGCGGCGTCAAGGTCACGACGCGCGCCTGGTATAATCCGAGCCTTGAAACACGCTGGTACATGATCCCGTCGCTGATCGGCACCATCACCATGATGATGACACTGATGCTGACTGCCATGTCGGTTGCGCGCGAGCGCGAAGCCGGGACCTTCGACCAGCTGCTGGTTACGCCATTCCGGCCTTCGGAGATCATGGTCGGCAAGGCCTTGCCCTCGATGCTGGTCGGGCTCAGCCAGTCGACGACGATCCTGCTCGTCGCCCAGTTGTGGTTCCAGATCCCCTTTACCGGCTCCTATTTCATCCTTTATCTCGGACTGGTGTTGTTCCTGTCTGCAGCGGTCGGTATCGGCCTGTTCATCTCGTCGCTGGCGGCCAATATGCAGCAGGCCATGATCTATTCATTCGTGCTGCTGATGCCGTTCATGCTGCTGTCGGGCCTGACCGCGCCGATAGGCAACATGCCGGACATCCTGCAATATTTCACGATGATCAATCCGCTGCGCTATGCCATCAGCATCACACATCAGGTCTATCTGGAGGATGCCGGGGTAAGGCAGCTTCTGCCGGAGATGCTGGCGCTGGTCGCTATCGCCGCCATTACCCTGCCCTTCTCGGCCTGGCTGTTCAGGAATCGTCTGACGTAAGTTGACTATTTTTGCCGGGATTTTCCGGGAGCCGAAGAGCGAAGCAGTGCCTTTGCGTCCTCGATTGTCGCGGCATAGGCGACATGCGGCGGGCGCACGCCATGGGCCCGCAGCATGCGACGGACGCTGGGCGACGTGCCGGTGATGAAGAAACGGACACCGGCTCGCTCTGCCTTGCGTGCCGAGGCTTCGATGACGTTGGCAGCGGTGGAATCAAGCAAGGGCACCGCGGAACAGTCGAGAATGAAATTGCGCCGTTGATCGGCGATGCGATCAAGGATCGTGCCGACCGTCGAAGCTGCACCGAAAAAGAAGGCGCCTGTCAGACGATAGACAACTGTGTCGGGATCAGTTGCGGTCCGGACGTTGTAGTCCGTGTGATCTCCATTGGCTGCATCGGCCACGTCATCCACCGCAAACGGCTCATGCGCTTCCAGCGCCACGCTCTTGGCCATGCGATCGATAAACAGAATCGCACCCAGCGCAAAACCGACGACGATACCTTCGGTGAGGTCGCGAAAGATGACCAGCGCGAAGGTGACGAGGAGTACCACGGCATCGCCGCGGGACGAACGAATGAGTGCGCGGAACGCTTCCTTCTCGATCATGTTCCAGGCGACGATGGCAAGGACGCCAGCGAGCGCGGCGAGCGGGATATAGCTGGCGAGCGGCGCTGCAACGAGCATGAACACCAGCAGGAATGCCGAATGCAGCATGCCCGAAATCGGACTATAGGCGCCCGCCCGGACATTGGTCGCAGTTCGCGCGATGGTACCAGTGACGCAAATGCCACCGAAGAGCGCCGATCCGATATTGGCAAAGCCCTGGGCAACCAGTTCACAATTCGAGCGATGCCGCCGGCCGGTCATCCCGTCTGCCACAACCGCCGACAACAGTGACTCAATCGCCCCAAGCAGCGCGAAACTGATGGCATTGGGCAGGACGGCCAATGCCAGTTCCGGCGTGAATGCAGGCAGAGCGGGAACGGGCAAAGAACGGGGTATGCCGCCAAAGCGCGTGCCGAGCGTTTCCACCGGAAGACCGAACAAGGCTGCTGCGACCGAAGCAAGGCACACTGCAATCAGCATGCCCGGCCATGAGGGGCGCCAGCGCTTGAGCGCGGTAATCACGCCAATGGTCAGAAGCGAAATTGCACCGGCGGCGAAATTGACGGTGCCGGCAGCCTCGCCCAGCGCGACAAGTTTCGGCAACAGGTCGCCCGGCTCCTTGCCTGCGAGATTGAGGCCGAACAGCTCTTTCAACTGGCTGGCAAAGATGATGACGGCAATGCCGGCGGTAAAGCCGACCGTGACCGGATAGGGAATGAATTTGATATAGGTGCCGAGCCTCAGATAACCGGTGACGATCAGGAAGGCACCGGACATCAATGTCGCCAGGATCAGGCCATCGACGCCGTGGCGGTCCACGGTCGCCGCGACAAGCACGATGAAAGCTCCGGCCGGACCACCAATCTGGAAACGGCTTCCACCCAGCGCCGATACGATGAACCCGCCAATGATGGCGGTGAACAGACCCTTGTCCGGTGTGACGCCGGACGCAATCGCAATGGCCATGGACAGCGGTAGCGCAACGATCGCGACTGTCAGCCCCGCAATCATATCCGCCTGAAATTTCGTGCGGCCATAACCTTCGCGCAGGACGGTAATCAGCTTGGGGGTGAAAAGTTCGGCAAAGCTCGGCGTTGTCTGAGGCTGCTGCGACCGGTTGGCTGCGTCCAATTAAAAGGCCCTCGCGTAAGAGCGGCGGGATCGTCGGCATCCAGCATCGGCGGTCGCCGTCGCGACATGGACGTAAACGATGATCGTCCCGCTGCAAGTATACAGCCTTCGGCCTTAATCAACAGTTGCTGCAAGTTCGTTTTATGAGCGCGGAAAGGATTTCATGGCGATATCGACGAGCCGGTAGACCTCGTCGCGGCCCGCGCCACTCGAGGCCTGGACGGCCGTGCCTTGCGCAACCGTCATGATGAAGCGGGCGAGATCTTCGGGATTGCTGTCGGCGGGCAGATCGCCTTCTTTCCTGGCGCGTTCGAAACGCCTGGCGAGCGCCTTCTGCCCCACCTGAATGCGCTCGACGATGGTCTTGTGGATTTCGAGCGCTGCATCGCTGCAAGCCCTGGCCGCATTGACGACAAGACAGCCGCCTGGATTGCACTCTTCGGTCTGGGCATTGACGAAACCGCGCAGGATATCGAAAGCCACGGTGCGGGCATCCGGCTGTTCGAGGGCGCTCCAGAAGAACGCCATGTAGTTCTCCTCGTAACGCTGAAGTGCCATGCGGAAGAGTTCTTCCTTGTTGCCGAAAGTTCCGTAGAGGCTGGGCTTGGTGATGCCCATGCCGTCGGTCAGGTCAGTGATGGACGTGCCCTCATAGCCCTTTCGCCAGAATAGCTCCAAAGCCGTCTGCAAGGCATCGTCCGCATCAAATTCCCTCGGCCGTCCCATGGACAAGACTCCCTAGAAGAATTATACCGCTCGGTATAAAATCGGTTGACAGCTGCTGTGCCGCAGCCTTATATCAGCCGTTCTATACCGATCGGTATGGAACGTCAATAATGGATTCCCGATTTGCCATCCTCCCAATGGCACACACTTTCAAAGCAGGATGACCACGATGTCAATCAGCACTTTCAAGAAAAGTCTTTATGTCAGCGGTATTGTTCTGACGCTTGCAACGGTCGGTGGCACACAGTTCTTCGAACTCCCGAAAAGCCATGCGGAAGGCGAGAAGCAGCCAGCCGCCGCGCAAGCCATGCCCGTCTCCGTGGCCGTCGTCCAGTCGAAGCTTGTGACCCAGTGGAGCGAATTCTCTGGCCGCCTCGAGGCGATCGATGCAGTCGAGGTGCGTTCGCGCGTTGCCGGCGCCATCCAGTCGATTGCCTTCAAGGAAGGCGCGATCGTCAAGCAGGGCGACCTGCTGGTCAAGATCGATCCGGCGCCCTATGAGGCGGAAGTTGCGCGAGCCCGTGCCCAGGTCAGCTCCGCCCAGTCGAAACTCGACTTTGCAAAGAACGAACTTCAACGCGGCAAGCAGCTCGTGAATTCACGCTTTGCTTCGCAGAGCGACTATGATCAACGTCTCAATGTCCAGACAAGCGCTGAGGCTGACCTTCAGGCCGCGCAGGCGGTTCTTCAAACGGCAACGCTCAACCTCGATTACACCGACATTCGCGCGCCGATCACCGGCCGTGTCGGTCGCATCGAAATCACCCCAGGCAATCTGATTGCCGCGGGCCCAAGCGCGCCGCTTTTGACATCGCTCGTTTCCATCAGCCCGATCTATGCAAGCTTCGAGGCCGATGAAAACGTCGTTGCCAATGCCCTTGCCGACCTTCCCGAAGGCCTGAACAGCCGCGATTTCGTCGATCGTATCCCGGTACAAATGGATGTGCAGGGCTCGAGCGGCGTTGCAGGCAAGCTGCAGCTGATCAACAACAGCGTCGATGTGGCCAGCGGCACCGTCAAGGTTCGCGCGGTTTTCGACAATGCGAACGGCAAGCTCATGCCGGGCCAGTTCGCCAAGGTCCGCATGGGCCAGGCCAACGAACGGCAGGAACTGCTGGTCGATGAAAAGGCTGTCGGAACCGACCAGAGCAAGAAGTTCGTCATGGTCGTCAACCCGCAGAACATCGTCGAATACCGCGAAATCACGCTTGGCGCCCGGGCCGATGGGCTGCGCATCGTCACGGCCGGCCTCCAGGCGGACGAGAAGATCGTGGTCAATGGCCTGCAGCGTGTCCGTCCTGGCTCACTCGTCGCACCTGAAACGGTGGCGATGGGTGGCCAGGCTCCCAACCAGCAGGCGCTGGCGGACCAGGCCAAGGCAAAGCAATAATTGAGAGCCCCGCAAGGGGCAGGTTTGGAACCTGAAATGAATATCTCCAATTTCTTCATTGATCGCCCGATTTTCGCGGGCGTTCTTTCTTTTGTGATCTTCCTTGGCGGCCTGATCGCCCTGACGGCAATGCCGGTTTCGGAATATCCTGACGTTGTGCCGCCATCCATCGTGGTGCGGGCGCAATATCCGGGTGCCAATCCGAAGGTCATTGCCGAAACAGTGGCGACGCCGATCGAGGAATCGATCAACGGCGTCGAAGACATGCTCTACATGGGCAGCCAGGCAACCGCCGACGGCCAGATGACGCTGACCGTCACCTTCGCCCTCGGGACCGATCCCGACAAGGCACAGCAGCTGGTACAGAACCGCGTCTCGCAGGCTGAACCCCGCCTGCCGGAAGAGGTACGCAGCCTCGGCATCACCACGGTAAAGAGCTCGCCGGACCTGATGCTGGTGGTCAACCTGATCTCACCGAACAATCGCTACGACATCACCTATCTGCGCAACTACGCCCTGATCAACATCAAGGACCGGCTGGCCCGCATCGATGGCGTTGGCGATGTGCAGCTGTTCGGTTCTGGCGATTACTCCATGCGTGTCTGGCTCGACCCGCAGAAGACGGCGGAGCTTGGCCTTTCGGCAACGGATGTTCTCAGCGAAATCCGTGCGCAGAACGTACAGGCAGCGGCAGGTGTCATTGGCGCTTCGCCCAGCCCGAACGACGTCAACCTGCAATTGTCGGTAAATGCGCAAGGACGGTTGCAGACCGAGGAAGAATTCGGCCAGATCATCGTCAAGACCGCTCCAAACGGGGCGATTACCCATTTGCGCGATATTGCGCGGATCGAACTTGGCGCCGCCCAGTATTCGCTGCGCTCACTGCTCGACAACAAGCCTGCCGTGGCCATTCCCGTGTTCCAGGCCCCGGGTTCGAACGCCATCCAGATCGCGGATCAGGTCCGTGCCGTGATGGACGAGATGAAGCTGACCATGCCGGAGGGCGTGGACTACGAAATCGTCTATGACACGACGCAGTTCGTTCGTGCCTCGATCGAGGCCGTGGTGCATACGCTGCTCGAAGCGGTTGTGCTGGTCGTTCTCGTGGTCATCCTGTTCCTGCAGACGTGGCGCGCGTCGATCATCCCGTTGATCGCGGTGCCGATCTCGATCATCGGTACGTTCGCGGTGATGCATCTCTTCGGATTCTCCGTCAACGCGCTCAGTCTGTTTGGCCTCGTCCTCGCCATCGGTATCGTGGTGGATGACGCCATCGTGGTGGTGGAAAACGTCGAACGCAATATCGAGAACGGACTTGCGCCGCGTCAGGCCACGATACAGGCCATGCGCGAGGTTTCGGGACCAATCATCGCCATTGCGCTGGTGCTGGTGGCGGTGTTCGTGCCGCTCGCCTTCATCACCGGCCTAACGGGACAGTTCTATCGCCAGTTCGCGCTGACGATTGCTATCTCCACCGTTATCTCCGCATTCAACTCGCTGACCCTGTCACCGGCCCTCGCCGCCCTTCTCCTGAAGGGCCACGACGAGCCGAAAGATGCCCTGACGCGGTTCATGGACAAGACGCTGGGCTGGCTGTTCCGCGGGTTCAATGCCGTGTTCACGCGCGGCGCCAACGGTTACAGCAAGGGCGTGCGCGGGGTCATCTCACGCAAGACCGTGATGATGGGCATCTATCTCCTGCTCATCGGCGCGACCGCGTTCATGTTCAAGAGCGTGCCGGGCGGTTTCGTGCCGCCGCAGGACAAGCAATATCTGGTCGGCTTTACCCAGCTGCCGGATGGCGCAACGCTCGATCGGACAGAAGCAGTTGTCCGCCGTATCGGTGACATTGCGCTCAAGATCCCGGGTGTCCAAAGCACCATCGCTTTCCCGGGCCTTTCGATCAATGGTTTCACCAATAGTGCGAATGCCGGTATTGTCTTCGTGTCGCTCAAGCCATTCGAAGAACGCAAGACGCCGGAACTCAGTGCCGGTGCGATCGCGATGCAGCTCAACCAGCAATTGTTCGGCATCCAGGAATCGTTCAGCGCCGTGTTCCCGCCTCCTCCCGTCCAGGGTCTTGGCGCGATCGGCGGGTTCAAGCTGCAGATCGAGGATCGCAATGGCCTTGGCTATCAGGCTCTCGACGACGCGACCAAGGCCTTCCTCGGCAAGGCGGCAACCGCGCCGGAGCTGACGGGCCTGTTCTCCAGCTACCAGATCAATGTTCCGCAGCTTTATGCCGACGTGGACCGTGCCAAGGCACGTCAGCTCGACGTGTCGCTGCCGGAAATCTTCAATACGCTGCAGATCTATCTCGGCTCCGTCTACGTCAATGACTTCAACAAGTTCGGCCGGACCTATTCCGTCCGCATGCAGGCGGAGTCGAGTTTCCGGGCCAAGGCCGAGGATATTGGCGACCTGAAGGTGCGTTCCGGCTCGGGAGAAATGATCCCGCTCTCGGCGCTGCTCAAGGTCTCGTCGAGCGCCGGACCGGATCGCGTCATGCGTTACAACGGCTTCCTTGCAGCCGATGTGAACGGCAATGCGGCGCCGGGTTACTCTTCCGGCCAGGCGCGTGCGGCGGTGGAGAAGATTGCCGCCGAGACGCTTCCCGCCGGGATCGGGTTCGAATGGACGGAACTGACCTATCAGGAGATCATCGCGGGCAACTCCGCCTACCTGATCTTCCCGCTGTCGATCCTGCTGGTCTTCCTGGTCCTGTCTGCCCAGTATGAAAGCCTCGCCCTGCCGCTGTCGATCATCATGATCGTGCCGCTCGGGTTGCTGGCCGCCCTCACCGGCGTCTGGCTGACGGCGGGAGACAACAATGTCTTCACGCAGATCGGGCTGATCGTGCTTGTCGGCCTTTCCGCCAAGAACGCCATCCTGATCGTCGAGTTTGCGCGGGAGCTGGAGTTCACCGGAGCAACGCCGTTCAACGCGGTGATCGAGGCAAGCCGGCTGCGGTTGCGACCGATCCTGATGACGTCGCTGGCCTTCATCATGGGCGTGGTACCGCTCGTCACGTCGACCGGCGCCGGCGCGGAAATGCGCAGTGCCATGGGTATAGCGGTGTTTGCCGGCATGATCGGCGTGACGCTGTTCGGCCTGTTCATGACACCGGTCTTCTATGTGCTGGTGCGTGCGCTATCGGGCAACCGTCCGCTCAGGCATTCCAGCCATGGCAGTCATTTCGAAGGCGAATCCGGCCACAATTCGGGCGCGATTCTCCCTGCTGCAACACCGGCAGAATGACAAAAATCCCGGCGGCGCGCGGTTTTTCAACCGCCTGCCGCCGGGAGCAAACCACTGAAATAACAATATTTTTCGTGCATTGCATTAACGCCGGACAGACCGTCACGCCAAACGTGAACAGCAACGAGAACTTTTTGGGTGACAAAAGGTTTCAAACTGTTACAGTTGCGTGACCAAGCCGAAATTCGGCACTGACGATCATGACCCGTTTCGCGCTTTGCGAGGGTCGTTAAATCGGGAGCAGCCTTTAATGAGCTTTGCAGCAGCCAATGACAACCGGAAGATCAGCGACGGGTTTATTCCGTTCGTCGTCTTCGTTATATTCACCGAAATCGCAGCCACCGTGCTGCTGACTTTGCCAAATTGGTATTGAGACCTCAACCCACCACTTCGGGTTTTTCAATCCTGCCGTTTCTGGCGGGAGCCGTTATATTATTAATGATTCTCGGCCCGTTTCTCGTGTGACCTGACGGTCATCGACCCTCCTTTCCTGATCAGTCCCGTTCAACCAAAGTCTGGCTTTTAAGTATCCCGAGCAATTGGGATAGTGCGGATGTTTGGCTCAGTTGGGAACGCGACATGACTGGAGAAACCGATCTCAAAGCACGGGATAACGAGGTGACCAAGTATATCGCCGCAGCCCTCGACCGGTTATCGACTGGCTCCATTATCGTCGGTTTTGTCGGTCCCATGGCGACCCTCATGAACGATCCAGTGACAACCCTGGAATTCGATCATCATCGCTGGTTGGCCATCGGCCTTGTCAGTGTTTCCTGGATTGCCGTATCATACGGTCTCCATAGATATGGAAAGCGGGCGTTGCTAAGAGGTATCAGATAATGGACGAATGGATTTATCTGCTTATGTCCGTGGCCATGGGCGCCATAGTTCTTATTTATAGCCATTTCGCGGTAAACAGGCATATCGCCACTGTGGAACGTCATGAGCGTGAACGCAAAGAGCGCAAGCGAAAGCAGTTGAAGCCAGCCCAATGATGCCGGGCACTGGCAGGAGAAACCGATGAGACGAGTGACCCTTTCGGCGCTCATGCTGATCTTGTTTGTTGCCGGGTGCAAAACGATGACTCCGGAGGAACGGCGGGCGATCGATGGCCAGACCTGTGCCTCCTACGGCTTCAGGCGCGGAACGGACGCTTTCTCATCCTGCCTGCTTAATCTGGAACTTGACCGCCGCGCTGCGAGCCGGGCGCAATTCGAGCAGATGCAGTTCAACACGCCGCTGATCATCTACGATAATCGCTATCGCCGCTGGTAATCGCCGACCGCCCCGAAAGGCGACCAGCACTCGGTCCAAGATTGGGTATCAGCTTAACGCACCCACACGACGCGGCGTGTTCCGGTTTCAACCAGTGCCGGTCTCTGATCCACATAGACGTAGGAGTAACGCGGCTGATCGGGAATTTCCATCAGGGGAATATCGTCGGGAATGACCGTTCCGGTGTCAACAGGTCCGTCGATCATCACGGTGTCCAGAGGGTTTCTCTCGATATAGGTAATCACCTCGTCAGGAACCCTGCCGGAATCATCGGCAAGATAAACGACCTGACGATTTTCCAATGCAACGATTACCGGACGGCCATCCACATAGATGTAGCCGTAGCCTGGGTTTTCGGGGATTGGGCGTACCACCACGCTCTCCGGAATCACGTAGCCCTGTGACAAATCACCCTCAATGACAACCGGATCGGACGGATGCGCGATTACATAATCACGGGCTCTTTGCGGTACTTCGACGATGACGCTATCCTGAGCGATCGCGAGACCGGACGTGGCGAAGAATGCCGCTGCCGTCAGTACAAGAATCTTATTCATCGTTATGCCTCTCTATTGTTCTGTTATGAAGGGAAACCCCGCGGCAGACGATTTGGTTCCGGGTAAAACCCATTCCAGGCACACTTCATGCGACAGGCTGAAACATGAGAGCCACGGAATTCACATCTTGTTGTGTTGAAAGCGGCGGAGAGCTGTGGCGGTAAAGTGCAGCAGGATCAGGAGATTGCCAACACGATGAAATTTCCGTGGAACGACCGCGCCGGTCAATTGTCAGCCGTCAAGATTGCGGCGCTCGTCGCAGCCTTCATACCGCTGATCCTGATCGTTACCGGTTACAAAGCCAATATTCTCGGACCGCGCCCGATCACCCAGGCCATCCACGAAACGGGCGACTGGGCGATCCGCTTTTTCCTGATTTCGTTGGCGGTGACACCACTTCGTAACATCACACGCTGGTCAAAGCTTGTCCTGATCCGACGCATTCTCGGCCTGACAGCCCTTGCCTATGCCGCGCTGCATTTCTCGCTCTATATCGTTGACCAGAATTTCAACCTGTGGCGTGTCGTCAGCGAAATCTGGCTGCGCATCTATCTGTTAATCGGCTTCATCACCTTGCTGGGCCTGACGGCACTCGGCGTGACGTCGACAGACGCCATGATCCGCCGCATGGGCAAGAACTGGAACAGGCTGCACAGGCTCACCTATCCGCTGGCTGCGCTCGGCGTTCTGCACTTCTTCATGCAGTCCAAGGCGGACGTGACCGAGGCGACGCTGATGGCAGGGTTCCTTCTGACGCTACTGCTCTACCGTTCGGCGCATGCGCGCGATTTCAAGCTCACATCCGTCTGGACGCTGATCGGCATTGCCATCCTTGCGGCGTTGGGCACGGCGCTCATCGAATATGCATGGTTTGCGCTGGCAACCAGGATTCCACCGACGCGCGTGCTTTTCGCCAATCTTTCATTCAGCTATTCGATACGGCCAATGTGGTGGGTTCTGGGCGCCGCTTTGGCTCCGGCATTGTGGATTGGCATAAAATCCGCGACAAACAGGGAAAGCGGGAAATTCAATCCCGTATCGGCCAAACAGAGGTGAAGTTTTGCTTTTCACTGGCACAAAAACTGATATCGCTGGGCACATGGAACCGCAATTTACTCCCCTGATCGACTCCCTCCCCTCGACCGTACCCTTTGTCGGACCCGAGGCGCTGGAGCGCAAGCGAAACCGGCCTTTCCGCGCAAGGCTTGGCGCCAATGAAAACGGCTTCGGGCCGGCGCCCTCGGTTATCGCCGCCATGCAGGAAAACGCTGCCGAGGCCTGGAAATATGCCGATCCGGAAAATTTCGATCTGAAACGGGCCCTTGCCGTGCATCTCGGCGTTGCACCCGGCAATGTCGTCGTTGGCGAAGGTGTCGACATGCTGCTCGGGCTCGCTGTGCGCCAATATGTGCGCGAGGGCACGCCGGTCGTCACCTCACTGGGCGCTTACCCCACTTTCAATTTTCACGTGGCAGGGTTCGGTGGGCGGCTGGCAACGGTGCCCTACCGCGATGACCGCGAAGATCTCGACGGCCTCCTTGCGGCAGTGAAGCGGGAACAGGCGCCGCTTGTCTATTTCTCTAACCCGGACAATCCGATGGGAACATGGTGGGAGGCAGCGGAAATCGAGCGCTTTATCAATGCATTGCCAAAAGAGACAATGCTGGTGCTCGATGAGGCCTATGGTGAAACGGCGCCAGCAACGGCTCTGCCGCCGGTGGATATTTCACGGCCGAATGTCTTGCGCATGCGCACTTTTTCCAAGGCCTACGGGCTTGCCGGAATGCGCTGCGGCTATGCTATCGGCGCAGAAAAGCAGATTGGTGCCTTCGACAAGATCCGCAACCATTTCGGCATGAACAAACTGACCCAGATTGCTGCGCTGGCAGCGCTGAAGGATCAGCCTTACCTCAAGAACGTCATTGCCAGGATCATCGCCGGGCGCGAGCGTATCGCGCAGATTGCGGCACAGAATGGTCTGCAGGCTATAGCCTCAGCCACCAATTTCGTCACCATCGATTGCGGACGCGACGGGCCATACGCCCTGGCCGTGCTCAACGCCCTGATTGACCGGGATGTCTTCGTGCGCAAACCAATGGCACCGGTGCTGGATCGCTGTATCCGGGTCAGCGTCGGTCTGGATGAAGAACTCGATTATTTTGCACAGCAGCTTCCCGAAGCCCTCGCTGCAGTGAAATAGGCACTACGTTTCGGGGTGCCTGACCCTATGGAGATCAACTTGGATATCAATCGCGTTTTCGCCGGCCTTGGCGGCCTGTTTGGGGCGGCTGGCATCGCGGCCTATGCGGCAGCTGCCCATAGCACGGATGGTCATATGGCCACGATTGCGCCGATCCTCTTTATCCACGCCCCGGCTTTTCTGGTGCTGTCGATCCTGGCCAGGATCAACCGGGCTGCCTATTTTGGCGGGCTGGTGCTGGTGCTCGGATTGCTGTTCTTCATCGGCGATCTGGCGTCGCGCGATTACGCCGGCGACCGGCTGTTCGCCTTCGCCGCGCCACTTGGCGGTTCACTGCTTATTCTCGGATGGGTCGTCGTGGCTGCGACAGCGTTTCGGGCGTTCGATTTCAAGAAATCGCTCTGACGAGCACTACCATCCGAAGATGGCATCGACGACACCGGGCCATTTGTTGATGATCGCAATCACCCCGACGGCGATAGCCAGAAGGCTGGCAAGCTTTGCTGTCGTGGGCAGGCTCTGTACGCGCCCCCGAAGTTCACCAAATGATTCGCCCGAGGGCAGTGTCTCTATCTTGCCTTTCAGGTAAGAAACATCATCGCGCAGTTTCGTAATATCCTCGGAAACAGCTTGCCTCAGTTGTGTAATATCCGAGGAAACGTCAGTCCTCAATTGAGCGATGTCCTTGGAAACGTCTGTTCTAAGCTTCGAGATGTCATTGGAGACGTCAGTTCTGAACTTCGAGATGTCGTTGGAGACGTCAGTTCTGAGCTTGGATGTTTCCGCTCTTACTTGTGAAAACTCGCTGGAAACGTCTGCCCTTAACTGCGCAAACTCCAAGCGCGACTGAGAAAATTCCTTTGAAACATCTTCTCTGAATCGCGAGAATTCGCTGACGAGGATGTCAAGCTTGCCATCCATCTTCTCAAACGATTTTTCCAGGAATGCGACCCTGTGTTCCATGGCATCAAATGTGCCACCGCCATCACCCGATTTCAAGCTTGCTACCCGCGTAAGCTTTTGAGCCATAAGACTGAAATTCCTCAGCCATCGCCTTTCAACCTGGCATTGCAAAGCTTGTAGTAACCGCCGCCCTTCTCGATCCAGCGCATGCCATCGAGCGTGCCACCATCCTTGTTTGCACGATACTGTTCGAGGCACGTGTGCATGCGTGCCCTGGCAGGCTTTTCGGCGGCAAACTTGGCGGCGATAGATGAAGGAAAAGTCGTTTTTCCTGATGCTGATGTGGTCGCCGGTTCGGCTTTCTTCGCTGTTTTTTCCGGCTTCTTTTCCGAGGCTTGGGGCTTTTCCTTCACTTCAGATTTACGGGAAGCTTCGGTCGCAACCGCGTCGGCAGGCTTGGCGCATTGCGTCTTGCGGAACTCGCTCCACGAGACGCCTTCCGCCTGGCCGGCATCCTGCGCCGCCTTGTACTTCACACTGCACTCTTTCATGGTGAGTGCGCTTGCAGGGTAGATCAGGATCTGTGGCAACAGGGCCGCTGCGAGGATGGCAATTGCCTGGCGGATAATTCGTCTATCGAACATGAAATCAACTCTGAAAATGAATGATGAAAACGGTTCTAATTCCCTTAGCCTACATTCATTGAAACTGCTCTTCCATGCATACCTTCGTCTATGATCGAACACATCTTGAATTAATTGAACGTTCGTTTTATTAACCCGCCATGGCACGTACGACCGGATCAGATGGTGAGAAGACACGCAGCGCAATCGACGCGGCGGCAAAGCGCTTGATTGCAAGAATCGGCTATGAGGCGATGACAATGCGCCAGCTTGCCGATGAAGTTGGCGTGCAGTCTGCCGCGTTCTACCGCTACTACCCGAACAAGCAGGAACTATTGTTTTCCCTCATGCATGATCACATGGATCGCCTGCTCGGTGCATGGGAATATGAAAGCCGTAAAGCCCATGCGCCGCTGGAAAGGCTGTCCGCCTTTATCCGGTTTCACATCCGATACCATGTGGAAAGGCGCGATGACGTCCATATCGGCAATATGGAACTGCGCAGCCTTAGCCCGGAAAATCGGGCTTTTATCGTCGAACTGCGCTCGCGCTATGAAAACGGGCTGCGCGAGATCCTGGATGACGGCCTCGATGCGCGCGAATTCGTCATCGACGACATCGCCCTGACGACGCGTGCCATCATCGCGATGACCACCGGCGTAAATCTCTGGTTCCGCGCGGACGACAGGCTTACTGTCGCAGAAATTGCAGAAAAATACGTGCAGATGGGACTGCGCCTTGTTGGCGCCAAGAACATCGCGACAACTAAAACGGGAGGACGGAATGTATCAGTCGGGCCTAAAATTCGGACTTTCTGAAGAGATCGAAGCGCTCCGCGATACCGTGCAACGGTTCGCGCAGGATCGGATTGCACCGCTTGCCGCGGAAACCGATCAGAACAATCAATTCCCGATGCATTTGTGGCAGGAGATGGGTGCGCTTGGCCTTCTCGGCATGACCGCAGACCCGGATTTCGGCGGCTCGGGACTTGGCTACCTCGCCCATGCGGTGGCAATGGAGGAAATCTCCCGTGCTTCTGCCTCGATCGGTCTCTCCTACGGTGCGCACTCCAATCTCTGTGTCAACCAGATCAACCGCTGGGGCACGGATGAGCAGAAGGCACGATATCTGCCGAAGCTGTGCTCGGGCGAACATGTCGGCGCACTCGCCATGTCCGAGCCGGGTGCAGGCTCCGACGTCGTGTCAATGAAACTGCGCGCCGACAAGAAGAACGACCGTTATGTTCTTAACGGCAACAAGATGTGGATCACCAATGGTCCAGACGCCAGCACACTGGTTGTCTATGCCAAGACCGATCTGGCGCTAGGCTCGCGCGGCATGACGGCGTTTCTGATCGAGAAGGAGTTCAAGGGCTTTTCCACGGCGCAGAAGCTCGACAAGCTCGGCATGCGCGGTTCCAACACCTGCGAACTCGTGTTCGACGACTGCGAAGTGCCGTTCGAGAACGTCCTTGGCGAAGAAGGCAAGGGCGTCAAGATCCTGATGTCAGGGCTGGATTATGAGCGCGTCGTGCTCGCTGCCGGGCCAATCGGGATCATGGCTGCCTGCCTCGACGTGGTCGTTCCCTACGTGCACGAGCGCAAGCAATTCGGCCAGCCGATCGGCGAATTCCAGCTGATGCAGGGTAAGCTGGCCGATATGTACACGACGATGAATGCCTCGCGCGCCTATGTCTATGCCGTGGCCTCTGCGTGCGATCGCGGCGAGACCACACGCAAGGACGCCGCCGGCTGCATCCTCTATGCCGCTGAAAAGGCGACATGGTGTGCGCTGGAAGCCATCCAGGCGCTGGGCGGCAATGGTTACATCAACGACTATCCGACCGGGCGGCTTCTGCGTGATGCCAAGCTGTATGAAATCGGTGCTGGGACAAGCGAAATACGGCGCATGCTGATCGGACGGGAGATGTTTGCGGAGAGTGTTTGATGGCACAAAAGTGATATTATGCCATACTTTGGCATAATTGCCATAAAATGAAAATAATGGCATTATTTGGCTTTATGGCAAGAGGATTGTGGAATGGCGAGAACGAAAAGCGAGCGTTTTGCCGAGGAGCCGAAAAAGTTTGAATATGAACAGCCCCTCTTTCCTTCATCTTCACAAATGGGCGTCCGTGCAACTTTGGGTGCGGGGGGACGGTTGGTCATACCTGCGGAATTGCGCGCACTGATGGAATTTTCACCCGGAGACGCGGCGGTACTGCGTGTTGTCGATGGTGTGCTCCATGTCATTTCTGGAAAGATGGTTATGAAACGCGTTCAGGCCGAAGCTGAGAAATTCAAGGCAAGGAATCCCGGCGTGAGCGTGGTTGATGAACTTATCGCAGAACGTCGTGCAGAAGCCGCACGCGACACCCAAGAAGCCAATGCCTGGCGCAAAAAGCACGGTCTGCCGTTATTGGACGGTGGCGAGTGAGCGCGCGCATTTTGGATTCTTCCGTTTTGATGGCAATCCTGCTTGGGGAGCTGGGTCAGGAACGGGCATCGGCCCTGGCAGAAGGCGGTTTGATGAGCAGTGTCAATCTTGCCGAGGTCATGACAAAGTGTATTGAGTTCGCTTTTAGCGAAGACGTGGCGCTGAGCTACTTCCACGCCAGCAATATAACCGTTCTCGACTTCAATCATACGCTTGCTGTTGCAGCTGGAGAATTACAACGCAAGGCGCCTCGGGGCGTGCTTTCTCTAGGTGATCGCGCCTGCATCGCGACAGCTCTTCATCATCAGGGTACCGCTGTTACTGCCGACCGCATTTGGTCTACACTTGATCTCGGCTGTCCTGTTGAACTCATCCGATAGGAGACCGCATGACCATCCTCACGTCCCAGATCAGCACCACGTCCGAGACCTTCACCGCGAACACGGAGCGTATGCGTTCGCTTGTCAGCGACATCGAGGCAAAGGCAGCGCTGGTGATCAAAGGCGGTACTGATGAGGCGCGCGAGCGCCATACGTCGCGCGGCAAGCTCCTCCCCCGCGACCGGCTGGCACAATTGCTCGATGCGGGGTCGCCGTTCCTCGAAATCGGGCAATTCGCCGCCTGGGGCATGTATGACGACAATATTTCCTCCGCAGGGCTGATCGCCGGGATCGGGCGCGTATCCGGCAAGGAAGTGATGATCGTCGTCAACGATGCGACGGTGAAAGGCGGCACCTATTATCCGCTCACGGTGAAGAAGCATCTGCGGGCGCAGGAGATTGCGCTGCAGAACAACCTGCCCTGCCTCTACCTCGTGGATTCCGGTGGTGCGAACCTGCCCAACCAGGACGAGGTTTTCCCGGATCGCGAGCATTTTGGCCGCATCTTCTACAATCAGGCGAACATGTCGGCGGCGGGCATCCCGCAAATTGCGGTCGTCATGGGATCGTGTACGGCGGGCGGCGCCTATGTGCCGGCCATGTCGGAAGAAACGATCATGGTGAAGGGCCAGGCGACGATCTTTCTCGCCGGGCCTCCCCTGGTAAAAGCAGCGACCGGCGAGGAGGTAACGGCGGAGGATCTGGGCGGCGCGGAAGTGCACACGCGCGAATCCGGCGTTGCCGATCACTATGCGATCGACGATGCCCATGCACTGGCCATCGCCCGGCGCATCGTCGCAAACCTGAATCGAAAGAAAGAGATAGGGCTCGACCTTCGCAAAGTGATTCCGCCGCTTTATGATCCACATGAACTTTACGGCATCGTGCCGACCGACCTTCGCCAGCCCTACGATGTGCGCGAGCTTATCGCCCGTATCGTCGACGGTTCGGAGTTCGATGAGTTCAAGCAGAATTACGGCACGACACTGGTGACGGGCTTCGCTCATCTCTATGGCATGCCGGTCGGCATCATCGCCAATAATGGCGTGCTGTTTTCCGAGAGTGCACTAAAGGGTACGCACTTCATCGAGCTGTGCACCCAACGCGGCATCCCGCTGGTCTTCCTGCAGAACATCACCGGCTTCATGGTCGGGCGCTCCTATGAGGCACGCGGCATCGCCAAGGATGGCGCAAAGCTCGTCACCGCCGTTGCCACGACGCGGGTGCCGAAGGTCACGATGATCGTCGGCGGATCATTTGGCGCCGGCAATTACGGCATGTGCGGGCGCGCCTTCTCGCCGCGTTTCCTGTGGATGTGGCCGAATGCCCGCATTTCGGTGATGGGCGGCGAACAGGCGGCGACCGTACTGGCACTGGTCAAGCGCGAAGGTATTGAGCGCAAGGGCGGTGAATGGTCCGCTACCGAGGAAGCGGCTTTCCGAGCGCCTATCCTTGAAAAATACGAGCGTGAGGGTCACCCGCTCTACTCCTCGGCGCGGCTTTGGGATGACGGCATCATCGACCCGGCCAAGACCCGTGAAGTTCTCGCACTTTCGCTCTCCGCCGCGCTGAATGCGCCGGCGGAGGAAACGAAATTCGGCGTGTTCAGGATGTAATGGGGATGATCATGCCACTCGCTAATCATACAAAGATTTGGGCCAATGTTGATGCCGATTATCTCCCCCCTTGTGGGGGAGAAAGCGATTTCGGCATCTTGAGCCCTTCGCTCAAGTGCCAGAAATCGCAAGAGCGGGGATTTGTTACACCAGCTCCCCCCTCACTTGGATTTTCCAAGGATTTAGCAAAGAGGCTAAATCCAGGAAAATCCTTTCTCTCCCACAAGGGGAGAGATAATCGACATCGACTGTTTTCGCTTAAGCGTGATGAATATTACCCCGCGAATGAGGAGCGAAACCCATGACCAAAACCTTCTCCAGAATCCTCATCGCCAATCGTGGTGAAATCGCCTGCCGGGTCATACGTACCGCCCAGCGCATGGGCATCGGTACCGTCGCGGTCTATTCCGACGCGGATGCACACGCGCTGCACGTGGCCATGGCCGATGAAGCGGTCAATATCGGCCCCGCGCCCGTCACCGACAGCTATCTGCGCGCCGACCACATCATCGCGGCTGCGCTGAAGACCGGGGCCGAGGCCATTCATCCCGGCTATGGCTTCCTTTCGGAAAATCCGGGTTTTGTCGACGCGGTGGTGAAAGCGGGCCTGGTCTTCATCGGACCATCGGCGGATTCGATCCGGGCGATGGGTCTGAAGGACGCGGCGAAGCGGCTCATGGAGAAGGCAGGCGTGCCCGTCGTGCCCGGTTATCATGGCGAGGCGCAGGAACTGGTGGTGCTTGCCTCCAAGGCGCGCGAGATCGGTTATCCGGTACTCATCAAGGCGCGGGCTGGCGGCGGTGGCAAAGGAATGCGTAAAGTCGACGATCCGAATGACTTTGCGGAAAGCCTGGGCAGCGCGCGCCGCGAAGCCAAGAGCGCCTTTGGCGACGACCGGGTGCTGGTGGAAAAATACATCGCCAAGCCGCGCCACATCGAGGTGCAGGTGTTCGGTGACAATCACGGCAATGTGGTCCACCTCTACGAACGCGATTGCTCGCTGCAGCGGCGCCACCAGAAAGTCATCGAGGAAGCTCCTGCCCCGGGCATCACCGCAGAGGTGCGCGCCGCGATGACCAATGCAGCCGTCAAGGCAGCGCAGGCGATCAACTATTCCGGCGCAGGCACGATCGAATTCATCGTCGATGCCACGGAGGGGCTGAAGCCGGACCGCTTCTGGTTCATGGAAATGAACACGCGGCTGCAGGTCGAGCACCCCGTGACCGAGATGATTACCGGGCTTGACCTGGTCGAATGGCAATTGCGCGTCGCTGCAGGCGAAAAACTGCCGCTGACCCAGAAGCAGATTGCCCTGAACGGCCATGCGATCGAGGCGCGGCTTTATGCGGAAGACCCCGCGAAAAGCTTCCTGCCTGCCACCGGTACGCTGCATCACCTGGCGTTTCCAGCTTCGGTGCAAGACGGTGCGGTTCGCGTCGAGACCGGCGTGCGGGCTGGCGATACCATATCGCCGTTCTACGATCCGATGATCGCCAAGCTGGTGGTGCATGGCGCTGACCGCACTGCTGCGCTTGCCGCGATGGAAAGTGCCCTCACCCAGACGGAAATCGCTGGAACGACCACCAACGCACCTTTCCTGACGGCGCTGATCCGTCATGAGGGATTTGCGGCGGGTGACGTCGATACCGGGCTGATAGACCGCGATCTTGCAGGACTGATCGTTCCGGTTGCAATTGAAGCCGGCTCCAAGGAATTGGCCATCCTCTACGCCAGCGGCCTTTTGAAAAGACCGGTCTTGGGCGATCCGTGGACCGCCTTGCGCGGTTACAGCCACAATAGCGCGCTCGCCTATCCCGTCGTTCTCGCAAACGGCAATAATACCGTCCGCTACGGCGTTTCCGTTCACGGGGACGAGCGGTACGCGATCAGCGGTGCGGACACGACAACCCTCTTGCGCGTGCGGCACGAGCCGGCGTGCTGGCACGTTACCGGCAAGGGGATCAATCTGCGCGCCAAGACCGTCGCGATACCGCACGGCGTGGCGGTGCTTTCCAGGGGAGCGGCAGCGACATTCAACATCGCCGATCCCTTCCTGCTTGCAGAAGCCGCTGGCAGCGGGGGCGACCGGCTGACAGCGCCGATGCCGGGGCTGGTGAAATCGGTGCGCGTGACTGTGGGCGATCATGTCAAGAAAGGCCAGATTTTGCTGGTACTGGAGGCGATGAAAATGGAACATACCATCAGCGCGCCGCATGACGGCACAATCGTCGAAATCGCGTCGGAGGGCTCACAGGTGAAGGAGAAATCCTCGCTGGTGCGGTTCGAGGAAGCCGCATCGGTCGACTCAACGAAGAATTGAAGCGGAAATGCCGGACAGGTCGTGCTAGGAGTAGCAGGCGCTCGCCCTCCCGAGCGCCGAAGTCGAAGAGTTTCCCGTTCACAATCGAGGAGATCGACCCATGGCCTCAAAATCCCTGCAGACAATCAAACGTGCCCCGACTGCTACCCCCACCGACCTCGGGGAAAAAGCAACACGCGATATCGCGGCGGCAGTCAATGCGCTGCTTGCCGACACTTTCGCGCTGTACATGAAGACGAAGAATTTCCACTGGCATATGAGCGGACCGCACTTCCGCGATTTCCACCTGCTGCTCGACGAGCAGGCAGCCGAGATCTTTGCCATGACCGACGTCCTGGCGGAGCGGGTTCGCAAGATTGGCGGGACGACATTGAAGTCAGTCGGCCAAATCTCGGCACAGCAGCGCATTCCGGACAATGACGCCAACTTAGTCACGCCGGAAGACATGCTGGATGAGCTTCGCGACGACACGAAGAGGTTTATCGGCTATCTGCGCCAGGTGCATGAGTTGTGCAATGAATATCGCGACAGCGCGACGACCAGTATTATCGAGAACTACATCGACGAGTCGGAGCGCCGCCACTGGTTTCTCTTCGAAGCGACCCGTACAGGGCCCGCCAGCGTCTGAGCCATCAAGAACCTGCCGTCGACGCGAACTGAACTCCAGCTGAATCCGCTGGAGTTCAACCGTTCAGTCGTTGTCCTTGGCGATCCTGGTTTTCTGCGTGATGCTTTGCGCGTCTGTGATCACCGCTTCGACAGCGGAAATATTGAGCGATAAAGTGGCAATTTTCTTCAATGTATTATTGTCCGGGAATGCTTTTGTCCTGGCAGACAATAGTACCAGCTGCTTTTGAGCGTCCGTTAATCTCGACAACAATTCTTCAAGATCGTCCAGCATCGTTTTCCCGTTTTCATCAAGAATCATGCGATTTCATTAGTTCGTTACTTAACGGATATCCCCCTGCCCGCAAACCCAGAAAATCGACAAAGCACAGCAATGTTACAACCCACGGTTTTATTCATCCGATAGATCACAGGTTTGGTGTCGGCCCAAACATCCCAAGGGCAAGCCTGGCTCATCCCCGCAAATTCGATAAAATTTGAATTAAATTACAATTGCCTGCCGGGGAAACCATCAATGGCGTATTGATACGTCATCAAAGATCGGCGAAATGGATCCATCCATCATGCTCGCCGGCGTTCTAACGACCCCCGTCGTTTCATTACCGTTGGTTGTATTGACAATGCCGGACTTGACTGGCTGCCAACGGGATGTGTCCGGGACAGCATCATCCTCCAAGCGATACCGGCAAACAATATTGGTGACCTCTTCCCTTGTCATGCCAGCGTCCCGCAGCAGATGATCATCGGGTTTGTTCAGGAGGGTCAGCAGGACCTCCCGCTCCTGCCCGGCGGCACGCCAGCGTTGGAAAAGTTTCATCAGAAAACGGGGAGCGGTAGACATGATGGCAACTCCAGAATGGATGCGCCCTCGATGTTTTGCCAAATATTGACATAGATCAAACAAATAGAAATTATGCCTATCATTCGAAATTTTTATTGAAGGCTGCTATGAACATCCCGCTCGACAGTGACCTGCTTCGAACCTTTCTGGCCGTGGCAGCTACGGGTAACGTCACACGGGCTGCGGAAAAGGTTGGCCGTACGCAATCGGCCGTCAGTATTCAAATCAAGCGACTTGAGGAAACCTTGGGAGAGAGCCTGTTCGAGCGCGGATCTCGAGGCGTCACGCTAACCGCGCAGGGCAAGGTGCTGCTTGTCAATGCCAACAGGATCGTCGGCCTGCTGGACGAAACCGCTGCGGCGATCAGGGCCAAACCGCTGGGCGGACCCGTTCGCATCGGCATACCGGAAGAATATGGCTATACGGTCTTGCCGCGCGCGCTGGCGGCCTTTGCCAATCAGCATCCGCAAGTTGAAGTGACCGTGAAATGCGGCTATTCGGCAGCGCAGCTTGCCGCCCTCGACGCCGACGAGCTCGACCTCGCCGTGATCTTTGATTGGGAGCAGCCGACAAACGGTGAAGTCCTGTTTGTCGATCCCACGGTCTGGGTGACATCAGAAGTCCATTGCGTGCATGAAAACACGCCCATTCCCATTGCGATCTACGAGCGGTCCAACTGGTGCAAGAAATTTGCGATCGGGTCGCTGGAAAACAGCAGAATCGATTACCGTGTCGCCTATAGCTGCGATACGAGTGGCGGACTCAAGATCGCAGCTGTTTCGGGCCTGGCGATAGCCCCACTTGCCCGCAGCAATATTCCGCCGGGTTGCCGTGCTTTGACGGAGGCAGATGGATTTCCGCTGATCGATTCATCGAACGTCGTGCTGAGGCGCAATCCGCGCTTGAAGAGCGCCGCAATCGACGGCATGGCCAAAGTGATCCGCGACGCATTTCAACCCACCGGCGCGGAAATGATCTGAATCAGTGGGACGTCATCCACTCGCGTGCTTCGCGCAAAGCGGTTGCAAGATCAGACTTGGACATTGATTGCGCGAGTTCGGCCCGCAGCTCTGCCGCCCGGTCGCTACCCTTGATTGCAGCGATATTGAACCACTTGTGCGCCGCCACGAGATCGACGGCACAATCGCGGCCGGTTGCGTACATGATGCCCATTTCGAAGAGTATGTCAGTCTGCGCCGAGCCGCCGACATGACCAGAATCGATATGCTGAAGATCAAAGCGTGCCATTGTACCTAACCCCTTGTTGAACCAAATTCCGTTACCAACGAAAAGCCCTGTTAGACTTCTGAGAACCGCCTGATTGTTTGTTTTGGCGTGCTCTTTCGATGCTTTCGAGAATGACCCAAGGGCTTGAAATTGCAGTTAAGGGGCATGATTAATTGGAACCAAACAAAACAAAAACAACTCGTAAACTTCGGAATTCATTAAATATAATGCCCCAGCAATTGCGGGCATTTGGCGAAAATTCTCATAAAATGCAGCTTGAACATTGCAAGCCTTTGATAACCAAAGAACAGGTTTGTGCCGGGCATTGCGGCCTGGACATCGCCTGCAACAGCGCTGTGCATGCCATCGATTCCAGCGTTGATACCCTCTTTCAATCCAGATTTTTTTGAATTACGTTTACGTTTGCGTAAGATTAGGGCGATGATCGAGGAGAGATCGCTGCATATTCGGGAGGAAAGTATGAAACGCAAATTGCTGCTGGCCTGCGCTGGCTTTGTCCTTTTGGCTGGCCCTGCCCTGGCGGAGGAACCGATCGTCGGTTCATGGAAGCGGCCGAACGGCACAATCATTCAATATTCGTCGTGCGGCAGCGATATGTATTGCGGTACCGTGCTAACCGGCGAATACAAGGGAAAATCCATCGGCTCCATGTCCGGCAAGGACGGATCCTACAAGGGCAAGGTCAACAAGCTCGACGAGGGCAAGACCTATAACGGCAAGGCAAGCGTCAGTGGCGGCACACTATCATTGTCCGGCTGCGTGATGGGCGGACTGATCTGCAAGAGCGAGAGTCTGGTACGGCAGTAAAGGATTTCAGCTTCGATTGAGAAGTTGCCCAGGCCTAAAGGCTAAGGCACAACGCATTTGGAATTGGATCGAAAGCTGTTATATTTCTGGAGCGAGGAACGGGCTTTCGTCCGTCCCTCTTTCCTAGAAGATGAATTGAACCCGGAACAAGACATGCCAGCCTGTCCGGGCTCTCTTCAATTCCAGGGTGACTCTAAACGGCCTATACCGCATAGTTCACCTCCAAGTTTCGGGGCAAGGCCTTCGCCCTGGTTGAGGCGGCCCATCCTCCTCAATGCACGGCTGGCTCGGTGCCCACTGCTTCTCCCGCGAAATGCTCAATAGATGGCTGGCTTTGTCGAGGCGGGCAACTAACGCAGCGTTGAATAAAACCAGCCGCAAGGTGTGCGAGGTTGTTACAGGCTGTGGTCAGATGTTCTCAGCCACCAGGCTTGCGACCTTCTTGTGGATTTCATTACGGCTGTCGGCCGTGCCCTTCGGGTCATAGAGATAGACTGCCAGGAGAATGGGCTTGCGATCCGGTGGCCATATCACTGCGAGATCATTGGCCATGCCGCTATCGCTGGTGCCCGTCTTGTCGCCAACGTTCCAATCCTTTGGCAGCCCTGCACGCAGCCGCTTGTCTCCAGTCTTGCTGCCAAGCATCCATTCGACGAGCTGATCACGGGATGATCTGGACAGGGCGTCTTCGAGCATGGTCTTTTGCAAATCCTTCAGAATTGCCGCTGGCGTAATCGTATCGCGCGGGTCGCCAGGCTTGGCTTCATTGAGCTCGGTTTCCCACCTGTCGAGACGGAACGTTGCATCGCCAAGACTGCGCGCATATTTGGTCAGCGCCTTTGGCCCGCCAAGCGTATCGAGCATGAGATTGCCGGCAGTGTTATCGCTCAAGGTGACGGCCGCCTCGCAAATCGCCTCGATCGACATCCCCTTCCCGACGTATTTTTCCGTCACCGGCGAATAGGTAACAAGATCGCTCTTCTTGATCAGGATCATCCGCTCCAATTGTTCCTGCTTCTGATCGACGCGTGCCAAGACCGCCGCGGCAGCTAGAAACTTGAACGTGCTGCACATGGCAAAGCGCTCATTCTCACGATAGTCGATGCGGTTATCGCTGCCGGTATCGCGTGCCGAGACTCCAAGGCGCGCACCGGTTTTCTCTTCCAATGTCTTGAAGGCGGCAGCGAGATCCACCCGGCTGGCTGGTGCGGCCTCCGTGGATTTGAACCGCAATGATAGCGCCGGTATAGCCAGCACCGATCCAATCAGTGCCGCGCGGCGCGTGATATGACCACCCATTTCTCATCTCCATCTCCAGGATCGAACTGCGAGGAATCTCGCCGGTGCAGGCTGATGTCCGAAGTGGCGATTTCCAAGGAAAATTTGTGACCGAAAAGAGCCTCACGACAACTTGACGGCATCCGCCGGAGTATGTATTAAACCAAAAGGTTATTTAACTGAATAGTTATACAACAACCGATTGCGTAACAATTTCAGTTTTGCAGGAGGAGCCCAGCATGAATGCCGCAAACCGTCCGGATTCCGACAGTGAACTAACGATCACGCGCCTCGTGAATGCTCCGCAAAGCCTCGTATTCAATGTCTGGACGAAGCCGGAACTGCTCATGCGCTGGTGGGGACCGAGGGATTTCACCTGCCCAAGCTGCGAGATGGATTTCAGGCCGGGCGGCGCCTATCGCACCTCGATACGATCGCCCGCCGGCGAAGACGCCTGGATGGTTGGCCGCTACAGGGAGATTGTCGAGCCTGAACGCATCACCTTCACCTTTGCGTGGGAAGACGCCGACGGCAAACGCGGGCTCGAAACCCTGGTAACCGTGACCTTCACCGCGCAAGGCGATCAGACAAGGCTGGTCTTTCATCAGGCACCGTTCGATTCCCTTGCGGAACGCGATTCACACCGCGGCGGCTGGACCGAATGTCTGGAACGTCTCGAGGCCTATGTGGAGCCGCTGCAGCAAACAGCGCAGTAAGTGGAGGACAAGGTGGAGCAGACCTTTCACGGCAGTTGTCATTGCGGCGCAGTCCGCTTCGAAGCGGATATCGATCTTGATCAGGGGACGAGCAAATGCAACTGCTCGTCCTGTGCAAAGGGCCGCTTCTGGAAGGCCTTCATTGACGCAAGCGCCCTGCGCATGACTGCAGGAAGCGATCACCTGACCGAATACCGCTTCGGTGGCAAAACAATCGCACATTTTTTCTGCCGAACCTGCGGTGTCAAGCCGTTTGGCCGCGGCGAAACGGCAAACATGGGCGCGTTCTACGCGATCAATCTGGCCTGCCTCGATGACTTGACACCGGAGGCCTTGCTGGCGGCTCCGGTCGAGTATCAGGACGGCAGGCACGATCATTGGGAGAACCAACCGGCTGAAGTGCGGCATCTATAGGATCCCAGGCAAATCTGACTCAACCCTGCAAACGTCACAGGTTGCGCAAAACGGTAAATTCAATCGATTAGACTAAGGTCTAATTGCGAGAATTGAGGCCTTCCCGTATGTTTTGGCTTTCAGCGTGAAGTCCTTTTCGAAATGCCAATTATTGAAAGCTTTTATCCTGCTGTTGCTGAGTACTTGAGGTAAACCAGTCGTTTGTGTGCGTACCCTCCCTGCACGCAAAGCCTGACATGTCGTTCCCGGGAGGTCAGGAAAGGAAAACGCCACCAATTGTTTTTCTTCCTGAGAATTGGCCCAGACCTCTATCGCCTGGGCCAGGCAAACGCAGGACCAAACGGCCCGAACAGATCCTTCGCTGGTTATGGGCAAAAGAACAGGCAGTCATGGAAGTCCCACCATGGCTGCCTTTTTATCCTCAAGGCGATTGCAAATTGACTTTCAGACACGTTGCGGCACGCAATTGGCAGTTGCGGTTCCGAGGGGCGAGTTGACCCGGCTTGCGTGGTGGTCGGCCGGATGTCCGCACGGCAAATGCCGCCATTCGATCGACAAGGACGGAATTACCTCCGGCATTTCGGGGTGAAGCCCGGAAAATCCGCGCGGATAGTTTGCTTGACATAATTCCTTTTCGTGCCACTCTTATGGTTATGGGGATTGCGATCTCCCCACGAGGCGTCATGCCCAAGTATCGCGTCCAGAAAACCGACTTCAACGGAGGGACGCGAAATGTCTTCGACCACGACTATTTCACACGAAAAATTGGTGCGGCTGATTGGTACACCCGCCAGCCCCCTGCTCATCGATGTTCGCATCGACGAGGATTTTGCCCTGGATCCGCGCTTGATCCCCGGCTCGCGCAGGCGTTCACACAGGGACGTTGAATCCTGGGTTCATGACCTTGCTGGCGAGCGGGCGATTGTCATCTGCCAGCAAGGCAAGAAACTGAGCGAAGGGACGGCGGCCCTGTTGCGTTACAATGGCGTGCCTGCGGAAACGCTCGATGGTGGCTATGAGGCCTGGGTTACTGCAGGTCTTCCCGCTGTTCCCGTGTCACGCTTGCCGGCCCTCGACCAGAAGGGACGGACCGTCTGGGTGACACGCGCACGACCGAAGATCGACAGGATTGCCTGTCCGTGGCTCATCCGCCGCTTCGTCGATCCGGATGCGGTCTTCCTGTTCGTGACACCTGCCGAGGTGGAAGCAGTGGCAGAACGGTTCAATGCCGCGCCTTTCGATATCGAGAATGTGTTCTGGAGCCACCGGGACGAACTTTGCACATTCGACGTGATGATCGAAGAGTTCGGCCTGACCAGCGATCCGCTCTCGAGGCTTGCCACCATCGTGCGCGGCGCGGATACGGCCCGGCCCGACCTTGCCCCCGAAGCGCCCGGATTGCTGGCAGCGTCTCTCGGCCTGTCACGCATGTTCGCGGACGATCTCGAACAACTCGAAGCGGGCATGACGCTGTATGACGCATTCTATCGATGGTGCCGCGATGCTACGGACGAGACACACAACTGGCCCAATCGAAAGCCCGGAGCGTAACGTGTCCGATATTGCGAGCAACGAAGTCGGAGAGTCGCCTGTAGTCCGCGATGGCCACGGGATTTCCTTTGGCGAGGCCGTGCGTGTCTGGGTGCGCATCGCCTCGCTGAGTTTCGGCGGCCCCGCGGGACAGATTGCGGTCATGCACCGCATCCTTGTCGACGAGAAACGCTGGATCGGCGAAAACAGGTTCTTGCATGCGCTGAACTATTGCATGCTGCTCCCGGGGCCGGAGGCACAGCAACTCGCCATCTATATCGGATGGCTCCTGCACAAGACGAAGGGCGGCCTCGTTGCCGGAACCCTGTTCGTGCTTCCTGGTTTCCTGTCGATCCTAGCGCTCAGTACAATCTACGTGCTTTTCGGAAATGTCGGGGTCGTGGAGGGGCTGTTTTTCGGGCTGAAAGCTGCCGTTCTTGCGGTTGTCCTGCAGGCGGTTGCGAGGATCGGCAAGCGGGCACTCAAGAACAGCGTCATGGTGTTCATCGCCGTTGCAGCTTTCCTTGCCATCTTCGCCTTCCATGTGCCGTTTCCGTTGATCATCCTGACGGCGGCCCTCATCGGTTATGCGGGCGGGAAAGCCGGTTCGCCCCTGTTTCAGGTGGGCGGCGGCCATGGCAATGCGGGCCCAGGGCTGGCCGACCGGGATTCGGCCCTCGGGGAAGCAACGCCTGACCATGCCCGACCGAACCTCCCCTGGTCGCTGAAGATATCGGCGATCTTTCTGTTTCTCTGGCTGGCACCGGTTGCAGCGATCGTGCTCACCATGGGACCGGACAGCGTGTTCAGTCAGATCGGTATCTTCTTCAGCAAGATGGCGATGGTGACGTTCGGCGGTGCCTATGCCGTGCTTTCGTACGTGGCACAGCAAGCCGTCCAGAACTACGGATGGTTGCAGCCCGGCGAAATGCTCGACGGGCTTGGCATGGCGGAAACGACACCCGGCCCCTTGATCATGGTGGTGCAGTTCGTCGGTTTCATGGGTGCATTCCGCGATCCTGGAACGCTGTCACCGCTGATGGCGGCGACACTGGCCTCCATCCTGACGACATGGGTAACCTTCATGCCATGTTTCCTCTGGATATTCCTCGGCGCGCCGTTCATCGAGGGTCTTCGCAACAACCGGGCGCTGACGGGTGCAATGTCGGCAATCACCGCGGCTGTTGTCGGCGTGATCATGAACCTGGCGGTATGGTTCGCCCTCCACGTAATTTTCAGCGAGGTCATCCGTTGGCAAGCGTACGGGATTACACTGGATATCCCCGTCCTGTCCTCGATCAACCTGCCATCGTTCTTGCTGACGCTTGCCGCCGTCATCGCCATTTTCCGGTTCAAGGCCGGAATGATCCAGACGCTAGTGGCCGCATCCGTGGCCGGTATCGCCTGGCACATGGGGACGGGATTAACTTAAAGGAGCTCGTGCGCAGTAACTTTGCGCACGAGTTTTAAGCATTCTTTGTCTCAGCGCGCCCGCTGGCCGAACAGAATCTTCTGGGCTTCTTCGTCATTGGCGAGATTGATGCGTTCCGCCTTACCTACCTCCACGCCGCGCTGAACGGCAGGGCGGGCGCCGATGGCTTCAAACCAGCGCTTCAAATTGGGGAAATCATTCAGATCCTGGCCCTGATTGGCATGGGAAATCACCCAGCCATAGGACGCCATGTCAGCGATGGAATAACGACCGGCCAGATATTCAAGACCCTCGAGGCGGCGGTTCATCACACCATAGAGACGATTGACCTCATTGGTATAGCGGTTGATGCCATATTCGATCTTCTCCGGCGCATATTGGCGGAAATGATGGGCCTGACCGGCCATCGGCCCAAGGCCACCGACCTGCCAGAACAGCCATTCCTCGACCTGAACGCGCGTGCGTTCATCCTGCGGATAGAACTTGCCGAATTTCCGGCCGAGATATTGCAGGATCGCACCGGATTCGAACACGGAAATCGGCTCGCCGTCCGGACCTTCCGGATCGACGATGGCGGGCATGCGATTATTGGGAGCAATCTTCAGGAAGGAAGGCGCAAACTGTTCGCCCCTGCCGATATTGACCAGTTTCAGGTCATAGGGAACGCCTAGTTCCTCCAGCATGATGGAAATTTTCCAGCCATTGGGAGTTGGCCAGTAGTGAAGTTCGATCGGCTTCGTCTGGGTGGTCATGAGGGTCTCCATGAAATCTTGGGGGATATCACGGATGAACATAGGTCTCCGGATGAAGATCACAAGGTGCGATTCCGGAAATCCATTCCTTGGATAAACGCTGGATGAACAGGCATCTCAGCTTTCGTTCAGGCCGCCTCGCATAATGTCCTCACATCAGCAATGCAGAGCCTGAACAGGCAAGGAAAGCGAGGGGATCATGGTACAGTCGGCAACAAATCTATCACTGCTTTTCCTGCGGGCGCTGATTTTCTCGGCCATTCTTGTGGGTCCGGTCGTGGCGTTTGCCGCAAGCTATGAAGGCCGCTCACCATCCAACGGGGGCGTTGGCCTGGTTCTCCTCGTCGCTCTGCAAAGAGTTTAGCTTGTCTCCTTTTCAACTGTCATATGAAGTCACTATATTGGAGCATGGACAAACGAATCGGAACCAGGAAACCTGTCACCATCAGCATGCCACGCCATGTTGAGCCCGAAGAATTTACGGATGCGAAAGCTGCCGTCGAGGCATTGAGTGCGCTGTACGAACGCAATACGCAGTTCTTGCGCGACGCCTTCGACAAGGTTGCCAAGGGCGAAGCCCGGGACACCATGCATTTCCGTTCCTTCTACCCGGAAGTGCGGCTTTCCACATCCAGCTATGCGCAGATCGACTCCCGTCTGGCCTTCGGCCACGTGTCGGCGCCCGGCCAATACTCAGCGACCATCACCCGGCCAGACCTCTTCGGCAATTATCTCGAAGAGCAGATAAGGCTGCTGATCCGCAACCATGGTCACCCCGTGACTGTGCAGGAATCAACGACGCCGATCCCCATCCACTTCGCCTTCCTCGAAGGTACCTATGTGGAATCCTCCGTCGCCGACGCGTTTACACGTCCCTTGCGCGATCTGTTCGATGTGCCGGATCTCGCCGCCACCGACGACCGTATCGTCAATGGCGAGTACGAGACCGACGATATCGACAGCATCATGCCATTGTCGCCCTTTACCGCGCAGCGCGTCGATTATTCGTTGCACAGGCTGTCGCACTATACAGCGACGCGGCCGGTGCATTTCCAGAACTACGTGCTGTTCACCAACTATCAGTTCTACATCGATGAGTTCTGCGCGCTGGCGCGCAGGCTGATGGCGGAAGGCGGCGGTGGCTATGAACGTTTCATCGAACCCGGCAACCTGGTGACGGAGGCAGGCGACGACGCCCCCTCCTCCGGCCTGCCGCTGGGGCGACTGCCGCAAATGCCGGCCTACCACCTCGCGCGCAACGATGGTTCCGGCATCACCATGGTCAATATCGGCGTAGGCCCCTCCAATGCGAAGACGATCACCGATCATATCGCCGTGCTGCGGCCGCATGCGTGGTTGATGCTCGGCCACTGCGCCGGTCTGCGCAACACGCAGGCGCTTGGCGACTACGTGCTCGCCCATGCCTATGTGCGCGAGGACCACGTGCTGGACGATGACCTGCCGGTCTGGGTGCCGATACCGGCGCTGGCCGAAGTGCAGGTGGCGCTCGAACAGGCGGTGGCGGAGATTACCGGACTTGAAGGCTATGACCTGAAGCGCATCATGCGCACGGGCACTGTCGCGACAATCGACAACCGCAACTGGGAACTGCGTGACCAGCGTGGTCCCGTAAAGCGGCTCTCACAGTCGCGCGCCATCGCGCTGGATATGGAATCGGCGACGATCGCGGCAAATGGTTTCCGCTTCCGCGTGCCCTATGGAACGCTGCTTTGCGTCTCCGATAAGCCGCTGCACGGCGAATTGAAACTGCCGGGAATGGCGACGGAATTCTACAAGCGCCAGGTTGCGCAGCATCTGCAGATCGGTATCCGGGCGCTGGAGAAGCTGGCTGAAATGCCACCCGAAAAGCTGCACTCACGCAAGTTGCGCAGCTTTTTCGAGATGGCATTCCAATGAGTTGCAGCCCCAGGCTGTAACTGTCTCTTTAACAGATCCGGATCATGCGCGATTGCCAACCAGCGCGAAAAAGACGCCCTGCGGATCCCGGCCGTGCAATATCCACTGGCCACCCGGTACTTCCTGTGGACCAAAGAGCACTTGCCCGCCCTTGGCCTTCAAACGGCTTTCAGCGGAAGTGATATCATCCACGCAGATATAATAGCGCCAGACTGGTGAGGCCCCCGGCTCCGGATCGTTCATCATCGCGCCGAACATCTGGCCGTGACGCTCGACAATCTGATAGGTGCCCATGGGCCCCATGTCCATCGCCTCGCCTTTGGTCCAGCCAAACAGGCCGGAGTAGAATCCGAACGCGTCCTTCCAATTACTGGTCATCAATTCGTGCCAGCCAATTGTGCCGGCGGTCGGAGGGGTGGGGAAATCACCGCGCTCGTCCATAGAAGGCTTGAACAGGGTGAAAGGCGCGCCTTGAGGGTCGGCGACGACGGCAAACCGGCCAACATTGGGAATATCCTGCGGTTCAACCGATACTTTGCCTCCAGCGTCTTTGACGCGCGACGCAAACTGATCAACATCATCGACCGTGATATAGCCGGCCCACATTGACTCCACACCGGTATTGCAGCCTTCGGGTGTGGTCATCATCCCGGCGACTGGCTTACTGTCCACCGTCAACAAGGTATATTTCATGTTCGGAACGCCAGCGTCCTGCGCGCCCCAGCCGACCACGTTTGAATAGAAGCTTTCCGCCGCTTGCGCGTCACTGGTCATCAGTTCATACCATACGAAATTACCGCGATTGGTCATGATGGCTCCTCCTTTTCATGATTACCCGGACTATACCGAATGCGCGTGATTGAATGTTGACAATTACGTTGATATCAACATATATAAACCATGTCAAAGCCGATCTCTGTACCCTTCGAAACTACCATACATGTACGCGACAGCTGTATGTGCCTTGCCGTCCAGCGGGCTGCGCGTGCCCTGGCGCGGCGCTTCGATGAAGCCATGCGGCCCTTCGACCTGACCAACGGCCAGTTTTCACTCCTGATGTCGCTGAACCGGCCAAAGCCCCCCAACCTTAGCTCCGTCGCGTCCTTGCTGGCAATGGATCGCACGACCCTCACGGCCGCACTCAAGCCGTTGGAGCGCCGTGGCCTGGTGATGGTTACGATCGACCCGGCGGATAAGCGCGGCCGGCTGCTGGCCCTGACGCCCGAAGGAATGCGCCTGCTTTCGGACGTTACCCCGATATGGCAGAGCACGCATGGCGAGCTCGAACAGATGCTGGGTGACGGCGAGCACGAGCGTCTCTTGAATAGCCTCAAGAAGGTTTTGTGATCGTCAGCGTTCGCTCTTCACCCAAAAGTCGAATTGAAGGCCGCTTGGAAACGAAACGAAAAATGCTATATTGGTTCTTGGAGTGAGGAGCGGGCTTCCGCCCGCCCCTCGTTTTCTGACTAGTTGAATTGAACCCGGAAGCTGAGCGACCAACTCGTCCGGGTTCTTTTCATTGTCAGAGTGATGCTAAACGGCAAATACCGCAAAGTTCACCTCCAGTTTTATACGCAAGGCCTTTGCCGGGTCGGGGGAGGCCATCTCCCTGATGCACCTGTTCGCTCGGTGCCTGCTGCTTCTGCCTACAAAACCACACAAAACTTGGCTTAAATTGTTGAAGGCGACAACGAATGCTGGGTTGTATTCTTGCCTGGCGAAACGCTCCGCGGGTTGTCTTTCTGCAGCTGGATTATTCTGCAAATCCGCCATCTTGATTGCGGCGCAATTGCAGGTTTAATGCAAGGCCATGACCACCAAAAATCGCTCCTGGCTGACACTTGCCGCCGTGCTGCTGCCGATCCTGTTTTCGGTCCCGCTCGTGCTCGGATTCTTTGGTACAATCCACCCGGTATTCGATTCGTTCGCGCATTTCCGCATGCACCTTGCCGTGATGATGGCCGTGTCGGCCGTTCCTGCCCTGTTTTTCGGCCTCTGGCGCGAGGGGCTGATGGCAATCGTGCTGGCTCTGACCGCACTTGCCACGGTCCTTCCTTCCGCTCCAGCGCCCGCTGCCGACGCCGAAACGCCGGCACAATCGGTTGGTGGCCAGCCCGAATACAAGCTGCTGCAGTTGAACCTGCGCTATGACAATAGCTATCCAGACGAGGTCCTCCGGCTGATCGCACGCGAATCTCCGGATGTGCTCACCTTGCAGGAAGTGTCGAAGGACTGGCGGCCAAAGCTCAAGGCCATCGAAGCGCGCTATCCCTATAATCTTTATTGCCCCAATCGCAGCCGTATCGGCGGCGTGGCCATTCTGTCGCGCCGGCCCTTTGCGCTCGGTACCACAGCGCAGTGTGTCGGCAGTCTGATCGGCCTTGCGCGTATTGATTTCGGCGGGCGCAGCGCCATCATCACCGCTATCCATCTCGACTGGCCCTGGCCTTTCTCGCAGCCCAGGAACGTTGCCACGATCGTCCCCTATTTCGAGCGGCTGCAGGGACCGATGATTATCGCTGGCGACTTCAATGCCGCTCCGTGGAGCCAGACAGTCAGGAACATTGCGAACGCAAGCAAGGCTCATGCGGCAGAGGGCTTACAGCCGAGCTGGTTCGCCAAAGGTGCGCCTGGGTTCATTACACGGTGGATCGGCTTGCCACTCGATCACATCCTGGTCTCGGAACGGATCATCAACCCGCAGGTCGAAACCCTCGATCCGGTGGGCTCCGATCACCTGCCGATGCTCCTGCGTTTCTCAATCGGGGGAATAGACGATGCCGGGCCGGATCAGCAGACGGTCATGCTCGCCCGCTGAACAGGCGTGGTATCGATCGCCTATTCGAATACCGGGCGCAGGAAGCTGCGCTCATAGCTGACAATGCTGCGATTGCGCTTTTCGATTTCGAATACTTCCTGGCACTCCGGGTCGTTCGCCATGCGCTGGCGGTAATCTTCATAGGCGGCAAGGCTTGGGAAACTGAACATGGCGTAGGCGATGTTGCTCGCACCCTCGCTCGGCAGAAAATAGCCATGATGGGTACCGCCCAGCCGGTTGACGAGGCCAATCCAGCGACGGCCATATTCCTCGAATTCGGCGATCTTGTAGGGATCGATGACATATTTCAGATAGCAGGTGATCATAAGGAACTCCTACGAGGTTTCGGGCGGCGCATGGGATCAAGATTAAAAAGCCCGACACAATGCCGGGCTTTTCAATCACATATTGGTATAGACGGGTCCCTCGCCGCCCTGCGGCGGCACCCAGTTGATATTCTGGTTGGGATCCTTGATATCGCAGGTCTTGCAGTGGACGCAGTTCTGCGCGTTGATCACGAATTTCGGCCCGGTCGCCTCCTCGACCCACTCGTAGACGCCTGCCGGGCAATAGCGTGTCGACGGCCCCTCATAGATTTCGAGCTCGGAGGATTTCTGCAGCGCCGGATCCTTGACGATCAGATGGACCGGCTCGTTTTCCTCGTGGTTGGTGTTCGACAGGAACACGGAGGACAGGCGGTCGAAGGTCAGGACACCATCCGGTTTCGGATAGGCAATGGGGGAATGTTTGCTCGCAGGTTCGAGCGACGCCGCATCCGTTTTGCCATGTTTCCACGTGCCGAAAGGTGACCAGCCGCCGAAAATCGTGTTGAGCCACATGTCGAGGCCGCCAAGAACGACGCCCCCGACTGTGCCGAGTTTCGACCACATGGGCTTGACGTTGCGGACCCGCTTCAGGTCCTTGCCGATTTCGCTTGAGCGCCAGGCATTCTCGTACGAGATCAACTCGTCATTGGCGCGACCGGCGGCAATCGCTTCCGCCACATGTTCGGCTGCCAGCATGCCCGAGAGCATGGCGTTGTGCGAGCCCTTGATGCGCGGCACGTTGACAAAACCGGCCGAGCAGCCGAGCAGCGCTCCGCCCGGGAAGGACAGTTTCGGCACTGACTGCCAGCCGCCTTCGGTAATCGCACGCGCACCGTAACCCAGGCGCTTGCCGCCCTCGAAGACGCCGCGAATAGCGGGGTGGGTTTTGAAGCGCTGGAATTCCTCGAACGGCGACAGGTAAGGATTCTTGTAGTTGAGGTGCATGACGAAGCCGACGGCCACCGTGTTGTCCTCGAGATGATAGAGGAACGATCCACCGCCGGTCTTCATATCCAGGGGCCAGCCGAACGAGTGCTGCACCAGACCGAGCTTGTGCTTGGCCGGATCGATCTGCCAGAGTTCCTTCAGTCCGATACCGTACTTCGCAGGCTCCTTGCCCTCATCGAGCTTGAAGGTGTTGATCAGCTGCTTGGCGAGCGAGCCGCGAGCGCCTTCCGCGATCAGCACATATTTGCCGAGGAGCGCCATGCCGCGCGTATAGGCAGGACCATGCGTTCCGTCCTTCTCGATGCCCATGTCGCCCGTGGCCACGCCGATGACCGCACCCTGTTCGTCGTAGAGCACGTCGGAACCGGCAAAGCCCGGATAGATTTCGACGCCGAGTTCCTCCGCCTTGGTGCCGAGCCAGCGGCAGACATTGCCCAGCGAGACGATGAAATTGCCATGATTGTTCATCAGCGGCGGCATGGCGAAATTGGGCAATCGTATTGAACCGGAGTGACCAAGCACGAGGAAATGATCTGCAGTCACCGGCGTCTTGAAAGGATGCCCCTCCTCGTCGCGCCAGCCCGGCAGAAGCTTGTCGACGCCAATCGGATCGACCACGGCGCCGGAAAGAATATGCGCACCGATTTCGCTGCCCTTTTCCAGGACAACAACGGAGAGTTCAGGATTGATCTGCTTGAGCCTGATAGCTGCGGAGAGGCCGGACGGCCCTCCTCCAACAATCACAACATCAAACTCCATGCTCTCCCGCTCTGGAAGTTCGATTGTTTCGCTCATAATGTCCTCCTGAATGCCCCGCAAACACGATTGAGCCCGCGTTTTTCCGATTTGTAGCGCAACAATAGCCGTATGACAGTGGGTAGTACGCATTCCAGATGCGGCCAATTGCCCTCATCCTACGACGATCGTCGATTTTCATAATTTACCTTAACGTAAACGTCAATAATTTCACCCCTACAGTTGCGCGCCTGATAGTTGCGCCTTTGCACAATTGGTTCATACTCCGGTTATTGAATTTGATGCTTATACGACCGACTGCTGGTCCATCGCAAACCGATTGGAGACCGGATGAAACTGCCCCGGGTGATCTGGATGCTCTATGGCTTCTTTGCCATCTGCGTGCTTTTCACTGATTTTGCGTCAGAGGGGATAGCAGGCGAGGAGCCCGAGCTTTGGACGGCTGGCCCCTACTCCTTTTCCGATGAACTCGGTGGCTTCACCATTCGCGCGATCAGCGGCAAAGGCACAATCGACGACCCGATCGTCATTACCGAAGAATTCGATTCCGCCACGCCCACGACCCTCGTCATTCGCACGGAAAGGATCGCGCTGGCGAATCCGAGCGAGGACGTCGGCATCCTGTTCTATTTGCGGGTTCAGGCGATCAATGGCAGCGGCCACCCGTGGATCGAGTTCGAATTCGAGCTGCAGGAACAATTGCACGTACCAAGCGACTACGGTGACGGCCTGTCTTTCTATCAGCCCGGCGACAAGACGGGTATGATCCATTCCACTGGCTTTCGCGAATTCAACGATGATTTCGAACCCTATGACCGCATGGTTTTCCGTGGCGGCCAGGTTGATCCCGGTGCGAACGCGACATTTGAGTTCCCTGTTGCCGACTTTACCCCCAAGCGCACCTTTTATCTGGTGCAGGATCCGCGCATTCCGTCCTCCTGACCTTGCATTAGCTCGTGCAATTTGCGACTTCAGTTGCGAGCCCAAAGGATTGCCCATTGTCTGACCTGCGCGAACTGCTGCACTTCTATGCCGAGGCCGGCGTTGATACGCCGCTCGAAGACGTGCCGGTCAACCGCTTTTCGCAGGTTGAAGCAAAACGCGTGGCGACGCCGCCCGCGGCCCCAGCGCAAAGAGCCCCTGCCCCGCAGCAGCAGCCCGAAAGGCCACAGCCAAGCCAGCCCGCTCCAGCGCCCCTGACAAAGGCTTCGGTTCCGGACGATGCCAAGATCGCCATGGCGCGGCAGCTTGCTTCAGGCGCTGCGACGCTGGACGAACTGCGCGAGCAGCTTGGCGCCTTTGACGGCTGCAATCTCAAATTCACCGCCAAGAACCTTGTCTTCGCCGATGGCAATCCGAACGCCTCGATCATGTTCGTCGGCGAGGCGCCGGGACGCGAGGAGGATCTTGAGGGCGTGCCCTTCATAGGCCGCTCGGGACAATTGCTCGACCGCATGTTCACCGCCATCGGTCTCGACCGCACCAGCGTCTACATTGCCAACACTATCCCCTGGCGCCCGCCGGGCAACCGCACACCGACACCGCTCGAAACCGAGATTTGCCGCCCATTCTTCGAGCGTCAGATTGAACTCGCCAACCCGAAACTGCTGGTTGCACTCGGTGGTCCGGCGGCCAAAGCATTGACCAACGCGACGGAAGGCATTTTGCGCCTGCGCGGCAACTGGAAAACCCACGTGACTGCCTCGGGAATCGAGATCCCCGTCATGCCGACGCTGCATCCCGCCTATCTCCTGCGCAATGCGGCGCAGAAACGCTTTGCCTGGCGCGATTTCGTCAGCGTCAAAATGCGGTTGCGTGCGCTGGCGGAATAATCCATAGGCCTTCCGCCAACTCTTGGCGCAAAACTGGAATGGCAGTGTCGTAATCTCTGGCTTGCGAGCCAATCGAAACCTGTAGTTTCAGATACTGAAACACAGGATACGCATATGTTTCGCCAGCTCTTGCCGATTACGGCACTATTGACCAGCACGTTCCTGATGCTGACGGCAGGAGGCCTGGCAGGAATTCTGCTGCCTTTGCGCGCCGGCATGGAAGGCTGGTCGCCGACCACGATCGGCTGGCTTGGCACCGGTTACGCCCTGGCCTTCACTGCTGGCTGCATCGTCGTCCCGCGTCTGGTGCGGCGTGTCGGCCATGTACGCGTCTTCGCCGTTCTGCTGACCCTTTTGAGCATGTCGATGCTGTTGCACGGGCTGATCATCAACCCCTGGGCCTGGACCCTGTTTCGCGCATTGGCCGGCTTTTCGCTCGCAGGCAGCTACATGGTCATCGAGAGCTGGCTGAACGAGCGCGTCACCAACTCGACCCGCGGTATGGTGTTCTCGATCTACATGATCGTTTCGATGATCGGGCTTCTTGTCGGCCAATACATCCTGCCCTTTGGCGATCCTGCGACGCAGGCGTTGTTCATGATCGGGGCACTGATCTATGCGGGGGCGCTGGTGCCGACAGGTCTCTCCAACGCGCAGTCACCCCGCCCGCTGACGCAGGTGTCACTCGACCTTCCCGGACTTTATCGCAAATCGCCCGCCGCGCTGATCGGCTCTCTGCTTGCAGGGATTATCGCTGGTGCTTGGAACTTCCTGTCCGCCGTCTACGGACGCGACATAGGCCTGTCGACCTTCGGTATCGCCACAATGATCGCGAGCTCGATGATCGGCGGAGCGATTTTCCAGTATCCGATCGGCCGCATTTCGGATTTCGTCGACCGGCGCTACGTGATGGTCGTTGCGGGCATCGGCGGCGTCGCGATCTCACTGACGATGATCATGATCCAACCCACTACGCCATGGGTAATCTATACGCTGATGTTTACCTTCGGGACCGTCCTGTTTCCGATCTATTCGCTCAATGTCGCCCATGCCAACGATTTCGCCGAGCCAAGCGAGTTCGTGAAGATTTCGAGTGGCTTGCTGATTGTCTATGGCATTGGCAGCATGATCGGGCCCCAGATCGCCGGGCGACTGATGGACCTGAACGGCCCATCCGGATTCTTCGTTACCATGGCCGGCAGCTATGCGGCTTACGCCTCCTATGCGTTCTGGCGCAGCCTGCGCCGTGCATCGCAAGCGCCCTCGGAGCGGCCCGATTTCGCCATCCGTCCGCATGACAGACCGCAAACGCCGGAGACATTCCAGCTGCATCCCTTGAGCGAAGCCGCCGCCCAGGAGGAGTAGTAGGAAGAATAGTCAGCCTTGCGGTGTCGATGCCTTGCGCGCTCTTGCCCGGGCAAGGCCCAGCCTGTGTTCGCGGTAGATGATGAAAATCCCGGCGCTGATGACGATGATTGCACCCGTAATCATTTCGGCGGTCGGTACGTCGCCGAACAGCAGATAGCCAATAACGATGCCGAGGAGCATGGACGTATATTCAAACGGCGCGATCGCCGACATGTCGGCGTGGCGATAGCTTTCCGTCAGAAGGATCTGCGCCACACCGCCGGCGATTCCCGCCATGACCAGGCAGGTTGCCTGAAAGGGAGTCGGCCAGGCCCAGCCGAACGGAAGACTGACCAGGGCAATCAAACTCGATGAAATGGAAAAATAGACGACGATGGTTGGCGTGCGCTCGGTCTGCACCAGTTTGCGCACCAGCAGCATGGCGACGGCGGCGAACGCCGAACCGCCTAATGTGGCGAGCGCGCCAATGGCCTGATCGCCGCCAAATTCGGTTTCGCCGGTGAAAAACGACATGCGCGGCCAGAGAATGATCAGGACGCCGATCAGGCCGAAACACACGGCAGACCAGCGGTAGAGCCGCACCGTCTCATGCAGAAAGATGGCGCTGCACACGACAGTCAGCAGCGGGGTCGCATAGCTGATCGCGATCGACTCCGGCAGCGGCAGCTTGGTCAGGCCATAGAATGTCAGACTCATGGCGCTTACGCCGACAAAGCCGCGCCAGAGATGACTGAAGGGCTCGGAGGTCTTGAACGCCACCGCCATCTTGCCTTGCCAGGCAATGAAGGCGACGACCGGGAAGATCGCGAAAAAGGAACGGAAGAACACCAGCTGACCGGCCGGAATTCCATCCGAGGCTTTCAGCAGGCTGGACATGCAGACGAACACGCAGACTGAAGCGATCTTCAGACCAATTCCAAGCATGGTGTTGGAAGTACGCACGCCGTCTGCGACAGGCGGTTCACCGTCACGCTGGTGAACAATGGAAGCCACGGTTGGAAAATCCTTGAGGAAAGAGACGATTCAGTACGGAATTGTAAACTGATATATCTTTAGGCTGGTTTAAACAGCCGCGCCAGACAGTAATCGATCACGTTGCATTTTTCGGACAAACAATCGGGTGAACAAATGGGATTTGTTGTGCAGGATCAAAAAGGCGGGTAGGTTCCGGCACCACATAAAGGACAGTTAGACGATGCGTACCGATACCGGCCAGGTTTTTCATCTGGAAGATTACAAGCCAACCGATTTCCTCATCCCTGAAACCCATCTGGATTTTGCACTCCATCCCGAGCGCAGCATCGTCAAATCCACATTGCGTATCGAGCGCAGGCAGGGCACTGCCGCAGACGCGCCTCTCGTCCTGGACGGGGATGAACTCAACCTCGTCGACATCCGTATCGATGGCGCCCCTCTCGGCGACAATACCTATGTAGCGACACCGGACCGCCTGGAGATTCGCGGCCTGCCCGAAAGCGGCGCCTTCACGCTCGAACTCACCACTGAGATCAACCCGTCCACCAACCGGCAGCTGACCGGCCTCTACCGGTCGAGCAACGTCTACTGCACGCAGTGCGAGGCCGAAGGCTTTCGCCGTATCACCTATTTCCTCGACAGGCCCGACCTGCTCTCCGTCTATACGGTGCGCATCGAAGCCGAGCGCAGCGAAGCGCCTTTGCTTCTGTCGAACGGCAACCCAAAAGATAAGGGTACGCTTACCAATGGCCGCCACTTTGCCGTCTGGCACGATCCGCATCCAAAACCCGCCTATCTGTTCGCGCTTGTCGCTGGCGATCTCGGCTTGATCAAGGACACATTCACCACAGCTTCCGGCCGCCATGTCGATCTCGGCATCTATGTCGAACATGGCAAGGAACCGCGGGCGCTCTATGCCATGGATGCGCTGAAGCGTTCGATGAAGTGGGACGAGGAGGTCTTCGGCCGCGAATATGATCTCGACGTGTTCAACGTCGTGGCGGTTTCCGATTTCAACATGGGCGCGATGGAGAACAAGGGTCTCAACGTCTTCAATGACAAATATGTGCTGGCCGATCCCGACACTGCGACCGACACCGATTACGCCGGGATTGAAGCCGTCATCGCCCATGAATATTTCCACAATTGGACAGGAAACAGAATCACTTGCCGCGACTGGTTCCAGCTTTGCCTGAAGGAAGGGCTGACCGTTTACCGCGATCATGAGTTTTCGGCCGACATGCGCTCGCGTCCGGTCAAGCGCATCGCTGAAGTGAAAGGGCTCAAGGCGCATCAGTTCCCGGAGGATGCGGGTCCCCTCGCCCATCCGGTCCGCCCGCGCCAGTTCCGCGAGATCAACAATTTCTACACCTCGACCGTCTACGAGAAGGGCTCCGAGGTCGTACGCATGATCCGTACCATTCTGGGACCGGAGCTCTTCCGCAAGGGCATGGATCTCTATTTTGAGCGCCATGACGGCGATGCGGCGACCATCGAGGACTTCATCAAGGTATTCGAGGATGCGTCCGGCGAGGACCTGAGCCAGTTTGCATTCTGGTACGACCAGGCCGGCACGCCCAACCTGGCCATCACCTATGATTACGATCCTGCGACCAAGACCTTCGAGATCGAGATCGAGCAGTCCATCAAGCCGACGCCGGGCCAGCCTTCGAAGAAGCCGATGCATATTCCGGTGCAGTTTGCGCTGCTCGGCGCCAAGGGCCGTGAGCTCAAGCCGCGATCGGCCAAGGGCGGGCTGGTCAAGGACGATGTGATCCACTTGCGCAAACGCAAGGAGCGCTTCAGCTTTTCCGGCATTTCCGAGCGCCCGGTGCCGTCGCTGCTACGCGGCTTTTCCGCGCCTGTGACGCTGACCAGCGAATTGACAAGGTCAGACCTCGTCTTCCTCGCCCGCAATGATGGCGATGAGGTTACACGGTGGCAGGCCCTCACCCAGCTTCTGAACGCCAAGCTGACCAGCAATTCGAAACGGGTTCGCGGCGGCAAACCGGCAACCATCGAAAACTCATCGATCAAATTGCTCGGGGAGATCGCCTTCAATCCAGCTCTGGACGAAGCGTTCCGGGCGCTAAGCCTGAGCATCCCCTCAGAGAGCGACATTGCGCGCGAACTGGGCGCTAATATCGATCCGGATGCGATCCTTGGCAGCCGCGACGCACTCGTCAGCGCAGTGGCCAAAGCCCATGCGGAACGATTTGCGGAGCTCTATGACGACCTCGACCAGACTGGTCCCTTCCAGCCAGATGCGGCCAGTGCCGGGCGCCGGGCATTGCGCAATGTGCTGCTCGACTATCGCAGCGTCGCCCAGGGTACGCCGAAGCTGGCCGCCGCGCAGTTCAAGCATGCGGACAACATGACCGACAGGGCGGCCGCGCTCGGCGTGCTCGTCCAGCGCTTCGGCGGCACCGATGCGACCTGCGAGGCGCTTCGTGCCTTCGAAGAGCGCTTCGGCAACGATCCGCTGGTCATGGACAAGTGGTTCGTCGTGCAGGCAATGCAACCCGGAAGCGAAGCGCTGGGCAAGGTGCGCGGCCTGATGACCCACAAGCTGTTCTCGCTCGACAATCCAAACCGTACCCGCGCGCTGATCGGTGCGTTTTCCAGCGGCAATCAGACCGGTTTCAACCGTGCCGACGGCCATGGGTACAGGTTCTTTGCCGAGACTGTCCTGACGATCGACAAGAAGAACCCGCAGCTCGCCGCGCGGCTTTTGACCGCGATGCGTTCCTGGCGGTCCTTCGAACCGGTACGCCGCGAACATGCCCGCGAAGCGCTGGCAACCATCGCGACCGTCACCGGCCTGTCGACGGATGTGCGGGATATCGTCGAGAGGACGTTGGCTTAGAGCCTTATCACGCCTACCCTCGGGCATCACCCGGGGGTAATTGAGCAGACTGTCAGCCCTTGACCGCGCCGGCTGTCATGGAGCCGCTGATCTGGCGGTACATCATCAGTCCGATCAGCATGGGCGGTAACGCGCCGACAATCATCACGGCAGACGCCGCGCCCCACTGCACGCCACCGCCGCTGGCGGCGAAGAAAAAGGATGCGCCCACGGTCATTGGCACGGCCTTGTTCGTTGTCAGCATCAAGCCGAAGAGAAACTCGTTCCACGCGGTGATGAAGCCGAATATGAAGGCGGTTATCAAAGCCGGCCTGCAGATCGGCAGCATGATCCTGCGCATGATCTGCCAGCTATTGGCGCCGTCCATGGCCGCGGCCGCATCGATTTCCCCGGGAACTTCGGAAAGAGCATTGACGAGAATGATCAATGACAGGGGCAAATTGACGATTGCAAGGATCAGCCCGAGGCCAAGCCTCGTGTCCAGAAGGCCGACGAACTGAAACATCATGTAGATCGGTATGGCGAAGATGATCAGCGGCACGGCACGCAAGTTGATGATGACAGGCAGAAGCGTCTTGCGCCCATATCCGCTTCTGGCAATCGCGTAGGCTGCGGGAAATGTCAGGACCAGTGCCAGAACTGTGCCGATCAACGATACCGCCAGGCTGTTGAACAGATAGGCGAATATGTTCAGCCGATCCGTCACTTGCAGCACCTGCGCATAATTGTCGAGCGTCGGCGCCTTGATCCAGAACCCGGGATTGCTGGATATTTCCCTGGCGCTCTTGAAAGACGTGATCAGGGTGACAATCACCGGAAAATTCAGAACGATTGCCGCAGCGCAAAACACGATCCATCGCAGGAAATTCATCATCGAGCCACCGCCTTTTCCCGGCTTCCGAGCCAGTTTAGGCCGTAGAGAACGGCGAACGAAACGAGGAAGAGGATAATCGAGGCAGCGATGGCCTTGCCTATCGCGCCCTGCTTGAAAAAGGTTTCGTAAATATAGATTGGGAGCGAAGCGGTGGAGCCGCCGGGCCCACTGCCGGTCAACGTATAGACATTGTCGAAGACACGGAATCCGTCGATGAAGCGGATGAAAAAGCCGACAAGCAAGGTTGGCCGCATCAACGGCAACTCGATGAATCTCAATATCTGGAACGCCGAGGCTCCATCCATCGAGGCTGCCTTGCGTATCTCCGGGGAGATCGCCTGATAGGCGGTATAGAAAAGCAGGAAGGCAAAAGGCGTCCACTGCAAGGTCTCGACCACGACCAGGGTCCAGAAACTGTTATCCGCATTGAGGAAGGCCGGACTGTCGCCAAACCACATATAGAGATAGTACGGAACCGGCCCGACAAATTCGTGCAGGACAAGCCTGTACATCAATCCGACCATTGCTGGCGCTACCATCAACGGCAGCATCAGCGGCGCCATGAGCCAGGCGCGCTTCTCGATGAGCGGCGACAGGAACACCGCAAGGCACAGGCCGAGAAGGCATTGCGCCAATGCGGTTATGATGCCGAAGCGCAGGGAAAACCACGAAGCGCGCCAGAACTGCCGGTCTCCCAGAACTTCCCCATAATTCTCAAACCCGTTTGGAACGGGATTGCGGAGGCTTTCGAAATTGACCTTCGAAATGCTGTAGACGAGGTCGATGATGACGGGGAAACCCAGAAACAGCAGGAGGAAACCCACGAGGGGCGTCAAAAAGAGTTTCCATCCGATGTTGCTGGAGCCCCCGACCATTATTTCGCCCCTCGATACCGCTACCGCTACTGCTTCAAAAGCTTTTCCATTGCCGCCTTCGTGTTGCTCAGCGCCTGATCCAGGGTCTGTTGCCCCGACCAGTATCCGGTGAATTCCTTTGCCTGCAGTTCATAGATGGCGAACGCATTGGCGGACGTTCCGCCATTCATGACATAGCCATAGGCACCGGCATATTCGCCGAGCTTCACGAGATCTGGCCGGTCTGCGGAAACCTTTGCAACAACATCCGGCGCCAAAGCAGGCGAGCCGCCCTTGCGGGCGTAAAGCAGAGCCGCGTCTTCGCTGCCCAGCCATTGCAGGAACTTGACCGCTCCAGGCTTGTTCTTGGCATTCTTGTTGATGCCAAGGCCGAGCCCGTGGATATGATCGGCCCTTCCCGCCGGACCTGATGGTGGCGGAACAATTCCTACGGATTCAGCTATGACCGGCGACTTGCCGGGATCCGTCAATTCACTCGCTGCAGCGTTCCATTGCAAAGCGGTCGCCGCCTGACCGGAGGCGAAGGCGGCGTTGGTTTCGGCATATTCGTAGGACAGGGAATCCTTGGGCGAGGCGCCCGCCTGATAGAGCGTGTTGTAGAGTTCGAGCGCACTGCGGTAGGCGGGAGAATCGACCGTGACGTTGCCCGATGCGTCCATCCAGTCACCACCATAGGCGCGAGCCACGGATTGCCACACCATGATGTTGAAAAGCAGGTTTTTCAGCTGCAGAACAGTACCATAACGGACCGGACTATCCGGATTGACCGCTTTGGTGAAATAGAGCGCCGTTGCGGCCCAGTCTTCCCAGGTCCACTCTTCCGGCGCCTTGGGCGCCAGCGTCTTGCCGAGATATTTCTGGCTTATCTCGCCATAGGTCGCCTTTGCCGCTTCGTCGGCCATCAGCGCATCGATGAGATCCTTGCGATAATACATGAAGTGCAGTGAAAGATCGGTCGGCACGCCATACTGCTTGCCATCGAATTGCATCGTCTTCAGGACGGATTCGCCAAATACCTTGACTGCCTCCGGTCCAAGCTCGACCGGCTCCATATAGGGGGCATAGCGGCCGATCGTATAGGTCGCCAGGAGATTGATGTCGAAGGCGTCGGAGCCGGCCGCCATATCCGCCTGCAACTTGTCGTAGAAGCCGTCGCGGCTGAAAAACAGAAGTTCGACCTTGTCTTCGGCACTGACTCCCTCACGCGCATTGTAAGCCTCCGCGACCGCACGAAGCGCTGTCTCCTCGGATCCGCCGGGCCAGCCCAGTACGGTGACCGTTGCATTTGCGCCTGCGGTCATGGCCAGCAAAGCGAGGGCGGAGGACATGATCTTCAAAAATTTCAGCATTTTATGTTCCCCTATTTATTGTTGCCAAGTATTACAGATCTGGTGATTGCAAGGTCCGCCGCTCCGATGACCCCCGCATAGCGTCCGAGCTTTGCGCGGGCGATTACCGGGAGCAGCGTGTCGTTCAAAACAGAGAGCTCGCTTTGAACGTGATCGATAAAGCCATCGGCAAGGCCGATGCCGCCGCCGATGACGATGGTGGCAGGGTCAAGCGCAAACTGGATATCCTGACAGAGCAAGGCCACCCGCTTGGCGGAGGCGGCGATAATCGCCGAAGCCCAGGCCTCTCCTTCCCGTGCCGCCGCAAAAATATCCGGCGCATGGACCGCGTGCCCCGCCTTGGCGGCTTCCGACGCCATGAAGTGCCCGGAAACCCGATCCTCAAGCGGCTCATGAGAATTTCCGGACGGACCGCGCCATTGACCGAAATGACCGGCCATCCCCTGCAGCAGCTGGCCATTGACGATGACCCCACCGCCGATCCCGGTTGAAATCGTCAGGAACACCATGTCCTTGCCATTACCTGCTCCACGCCGATATTCACCCCAGGCGGCAGCCTGGGCATCATTGATGGCGAGCGCGGCAACGCCGAAAGTGTCGCGCAGACGAGCTTCCAGCGGATAGGCATCGGGAATGGCCAGCGTTGCCGGATTGAGTGCCGACCAGTGACCCTGATGGATCAATCCGGTGGCGGCAACGGCGATTTGACCATAGCTGCCGCGCCAGTCCGCCACCCGATCGGCAATCGCCGCTATCCAGCAGTCCGGGCCCATGCCGGGCTCGGTCGGAAACTCCGCCTCTCGCAAAATCCAGCCATTTTTGATCAGGGTCGCCAGTATCTTGGTGCCCCCGATATCGATTGAAAGCACGGTCCGGCTGAGATCCGGCGCTGGCTCCGGAGCAGTGGTCATTTCTGCTATGGCCTTCTCGATCTCCTGCCTGAACCAGGACGTAACATGTTCGGTACGGGTGATGGCCGATCCGGCCACGACACTGAACGCCCCACGCCGGATTGCTTCAGCCGCCTGTTGCGGAGAATGGATACGCCCTTCGGCAATGACGAATGGCGTCAGCTTGCGCATCGCTGCGACAAGGGCAAAATCCGGCTCTTTCGGAACAGCCCCTCCTGTGTAGCCCGATAGCGTCGAGCCAACGCAGTCCGCCCCGGCAGAAAGCGCCATGCGTGCATCTTCGAGGCGAGCACAATCCGCCATCGCCAGTGCACCGCGCGCATGAATGGCGGCGACAATATCGGCAACGCTTTGCGGACGTGTGCGGCCTGTCGCGTCGAAAGCGACGATATCAGCTCCAGCTTCAATCAGCGCCTCGGCATCCGCCACGAATGGCGTTATGCGCACCGGGGAATCCGCGAGGTCGCGCTTGACGATGCCGATGATGGGCGCGTCCGTCACTTTCCTTACGGCAGCGACATAAGGCACGGATTCTATGCGCAGCGCCGAAGCGCCACCCTCCAGCGCCGCAAGCGCAAAGCCTGCAACGATTTGCGCATCGTCCATCGCGCCGCCGGGAACGGGCTGACAGGAGACGATCAGACTATGCTTCAGACTTTCGAGCAGCATGGAATTCCTCATTCTGCTCAAACGATATTCAATCCATACCAGAATACAACCAGTTAAAAACTGGTATTACCTGCTCAGCTCCACCACAAAGTCATAGAGGTCACCCCGGTAGCGCGTCTCGGTGAATTCGACCGCCTGCTCGTCGGCGAGAAAACACAGCCGTTCAATAATCAGCAGCGGCGCACCGACAGCGCATTCGAGCAGCGTGCTGTCCTTCGCCGTTGCGGGGCGCGAGCGCAGCCGCTGCATGGCGCGCTGCGGCAGTGCGTGCCGTTTCGCCAGCGCTTCGTAGAGCGATTGATCGACAAGAAGCGGGCTCGGCAGAAACTTCGCTGGCACGGCTGCAGTTTCATAGGCAACGGGTTTGCCATCGGCCGTACGGATACGTTTCAATCGGACAATTTCCGCATGCGGAGGCAACCCCAACGCCATCGCCTCTGCCGGCGATGGACGGCCTATCTCTTTGGAAATCCAGATACATCCTGGCTCCATTCCGCGTGCCACCATATCTTCCGAAAAGCTTGCCAGTGTCGAAAGCGACTTCTGGACCGGCCGGTTGATCTCGGTCTTGGCACCGTGCCGGCGTCGTACAAGCCCGTCCTCGGCAAGCAGGTCGATGGCCTTTCTGACCGTGACACGAGACAGGGAAAGTGCGTCCGCCAGAACACGCTCGGCAGGAAGAAACGGGCTGCACTCCACCGACTCGTCCGTAATCAAACGTTGGAGACTTGTCTTGAGCCGCTTGTGCTGCGGGATCTCGCTGTCGAGACGATCGACACCAGATTTGATCTGCGCGATGAACCGTTCCTGCTCCATGGCGTTACCAGTCTCTTTCTCATTAAACATGCCCGGAATCACGTTCGCTTATTTTTTTTCGAGAATCTACACTGGTATTATATTTTTGCCCGCTATATCGAATTCTCAATGCCAGAAAGCAACCGAACCCTTTCATTTCAGGCTCCAATCGCTGGCATGAATCCCGTCCAAATCGGCCCTGCCACAAGTATTGATAAATATTTAACAAAGGGACTAGACACGCAGAATCACTTTTGATTCACTACAGGTGCTTCGGATGTGCGGCGTGCCGAGGCAAATCACTGATTATACAGGCAAATGAGGGGGCCATTCGATGGCAAATGCGGACGCGTATCGCGCGCCGACTGGGAAGACGTATGCCAAGAATCGGGGCACTGCGCGGGGGCGCACCCGGCTTTCCGGCCACGTCAAACTTCTTGCCGACCCTGCCTATGGCAAGCTGCTTGCCGCGGAGCCCTATCTGCGCCGGGCAATCCCGCCGCTCATCATCATGTTCCTGCTCGTCCTTGCCGTCGTCCGCTCCATGTCATTGCTCACCTGGCGCGACGATACGGAAAGCACCGCCCGCGCAACGCTGTCGATGGCGGCCAGCCATGTGGCGAGTGTCATCGACAACCGCATGAATGGCGGCCAGAAACTCGACGGCGGCGATCTGCAGAATATCATCAGCGAAATACGCTCGAACGAGCTGATCCCCGACGGGATGTGGTTTGCCATCGCCAATCAGGACGCAAACATCATTGCCTCGTCGGACGGCAATGATCACTGGCGCGACAGAAACCTCGAAACCTTCGTAACCGAGGGCCAGCCGCTGTTTCTCTTTGGTGAGCGGGCCGGCGCAATGCCGGTGAAGGTGGAGGGCACGCCTGCCCTCGCCGCCTTCAGCCGTACCGGCAACAATGCCTACTCGGTCTTCGTCATGCATCCGGTCGAAGCGATTTTCGCCGATTGGCGCAGGGTCGTCTCCGTCAACGTCACGATGTTTGCCGGAACGGCCACGATCATGCTGATCGTGCTCTATGCCTATTTCAGCCAGGCGGCACGGGCGCAGGATGCGGACGCGCTTTACCAGCATACTCAGGCGCGGGTCGATACGGCCCTGGCTCGTGGCCGTTGTGGCCTCTGGGATTGGGACATGGCGCGCGGACGGGTCTACTGGTCGCGCTCCATGTATGAAATGCTCGGCTATGAGGCCTATGACGCGATTCTTTCGCTTGGCGATATCTCCTCCGTTATCCACCCCGATGACGACAAGCTCTACAGCGTGGCTGCCCAGGTCGCCGCCGGCGAAATCAGTCAGATGGACCGCGTTTTCCGCATGCGTCATGCGGAAGGCCATTGGGTGTGGATGCGGGTGCGTGCACAGGTAGCGGACGCAAGTGTCGGCGATTTGCACCTCGTCGGCGTCGCCGTCGATGTCAGCGAACAGCACCGTTTTGCCCAGGCGACCGCGCAGGCCGACCAGCGCATCCGCGAGGCCATCGAGAGCATTTCCGAAACCTTCGTCCTGTGGGATGCCGATAACCGTCTCGTCATGTCGAACGGCAAGTTCAATGAATATTCGGGGCTGGCGAATGAGTGCCTGCTGCCCGGCATCAACCGCGAAGAACTCGAACCACGTATCCGCGCCGTCGCATTCGAAAAGCGCATGGCCAATGAGAATGGCCGCAATGGCGCTGTTACCTTCGAACGGCAGTTGGCTGATGGCCGCTGGCTGCAGGTCAACGAGCGGCGCACGCAAGATGGCGGGCTCGTTTCCGTCGGTACCGACATTACCCAGTTGAAAGTGCACGAGGAACGGCTGGTCGACAGCGAGCGCCGCCTGATGGCGACAATTCATGATTTGAGCCTCGCCCGCAAATCCGAGGTCGAGCGTACGCTTGAGCTTACGGAGCTCAACAGCAAATATGCCGTCGAGAAGGAACGCGCGGAAGCAGCCAACCGGGCAAAATCCGAATTCCTCGCCAACATGTCACATGAGCTGCGCACACCGCTCAACGCCATTATCGGCTTTTCGGAGATTATGCATTCCGGCACCTTCGGCACCCTCGGCTCCGACCGCTACGTGGAATATGTCCACGACATCCATACCAGCGGCAACTATCTCCTCAACGTCATCAACGACATCCTCGACATGTCGAAGATCGAAGCCGGACATTTTTCGCTGGACCGCGAAGAAATCGACCTTTGCCCGTTGATCCACGAGACAGTGCGTGTCGTCTCGCTGCAAGCGCAGGAAAAGGCTGTGAAGGTCGAAACAAGGATCGCGGAGAGCGTTACGCTCAATGCCGACCGGCGCGCGATCAAGCAGATCCTGATCAACCTCCTGTCGAATGCAGTGAAATTCACCGACACGGGCGGACGGATTTCTGTCCGGGCTCGCAAGGTGTCTGGCGCGCTTGTCTTCACCATCGAAGACACGGGCTGCGGCATTCCGAAATCGGCACTGAAGAAGATCGGCCAGCCTTTCGAGCAGGTGGCCAACCAGTTCACCAAATCCCATGCGGGATCCGGCCTTGGCCTCGCCATCTCACGCTCGCTGACCGAGCTGCATGGCGGAGCGCTCAAGATACGCTCGCATGAAGGTGTCGGCACCATCGTTTCCGTGCGCATACCGACGCGGGCAACAGAGAACGTCTAAGATCCGCTACCGGACGTTCTTATTTCGGCGATTTCCCTTGCTTGCGTGCGTCGCGCAGTAAATCGTCAAAGGTGTTTCGCACCGACTTCGCAGTCTCTCCGAGTTGGGCCTCCACGCGCTCGAGATCAGGCAGATCGCAGGCGCGGCAGAGCAATTCGTCAAGTCCGGGCGGAAAATCCTCGCGCTTCACATCGCCGTTCAGGCAGAGGCGAATAATCTGGGTGATGCTCGTATAGAGATGCGCAGCTTCGACCAGACTGTCCGTCGTGGCTGCGTCGATAAAATCCGGCTTCAGCTTTGTCAGCACTTCCGCAGTCGATTGCGCGATGATCGGTCCGTCAACATTCCCGGTCAGCACGGCGAACTGCGCGATGAATTCCAGATCGATGATGCCGCCCGCAACCAGCTTGAGGTCCCATGCATCGCTTGGCGGCTTTTCGCTTTCGATCATCGCCCGCATTTCGGCGACATCCTTGGCTATCTTTGCCGTATCGCGTGGCATCCCCAGGATTTCGCTGACGTCCGCTTCGATCTCGGCAAAGAAGGTCGCGTCACCGGCAACGGGCCGGGCGCGGGTCAATGCCATATGCTCCCAGGTCCAGGCTTCCGTGCGCTGATATTTGCGAAACGCATCGATATGCGTAGCCACTGGCCCCTTGTTGCCGGAGGGGCGCAGGCGGAAATCCACATCGTAGAGAACGCCTTCAGCGGTTGGGGCTGACAGCGCCGCGATCAGCCGCTGCGTGAGCCGCATGTAATATTGCGATGGCGGCAGTGGCTTGTCGCCGTCCGACTCTTCTTCTCGTTCGTCATGGTCGTAGAGCAGAATGAGATCGATATCGGAGCCGGCGGTGAGTTCGCGGCTGCCGAGCTTGCCCATGCCGAGGATGGCAATGCGCCCGCCCTTGACCTTTCCGTGTTTGGCAGCGAACTCGTCAATGACCGCCTGCAGCGCACGATCGATGACAAGATCGGCCAGATCGGCGAAAGCCTTGCCCGCCCGCATCCCATCGATTGCGCCGGTCAACAGGCGGATACCGATGAGGAAGCGGTGCTCAGCGGCAAAGATACGCAGCCGGTCGAGGATGTCCTCATAAACTTTCGAGGGACCAAGAAAGCCTTCCAGCCGCTCGGCGAGATAGGCGCGCGTTGGCACATCGGCAAAGATCGCAGGATCGAGCATGCCGTCGAAAATATGCGGTTTGCGGGTGATGATGTCGGCAAGCCGCGGCGCGGCGCCCATGATCAGCACCAGAAGGTCGAGAAGGCGGGGATTGGACTGGAGCAAGCTGAACAGCTGAATGCCGGCCGGGAGCCCCTTGATCATGCCGTCGAAACGCATCAGCGCTTCATCCGCGCGTGCGGTCGCGCCGAATGCCTTCAGCAGGACCGGTGTCAGCTCGGTCAGACGTTCGCGTGCTTCGGCCGATTGCGTCGCGCGATAGCGGCCGAAATGCCAGGTGCGGATCACCCGGCAAATATCGCTGGGGCGCTCGAAACCGAAATTCTGCAGCGTCTTGAGCGTATCCGGATCATCGACGTCGCCAGTGAACACCAGATTGCCCGCCTCGCCCGTCAGGTCCTGCGCCTGTTCGAACAAGGCAGCGTAATGGTTCTCGACAGTCTTCAGCGCGTTGCGGAAATCCGTGGCAAAGACCTCGCCATCATTGTAGCCCATCATATATGCCACACGCAGGAAGTTCTCGTCGTCTTCCGGCAGCATATGCGTCTGCTCATCGGCAATCATCTGGATGCGGTGTTCGACATCACGCAGGAAGCCATATTGTTGCGCAAGCGTGTCGCGCGCTTCCTCACTGATCCAGCCAAGACCATGAAGTGCCGCCAGCATGTCGACGGTCCTGGAGCCGCGCAGTTGCGGGAAACGCCCGCCGGCGATCAATTGCTGGGTCTGCACGAAGAATTCGATCTCGCGAATGCCGCCACGGCCAAGCTTCACATTGTGGCCACGCACGGCAATCTCGCCGTGCCCCTTATGCGCATGGATCTGCCGCTTGATCGAGTGAACATCGGCAATCGCAGCATAGTCGAGATATTTGCGCCAGACATAGGGTGCGAGCTCGGCGATAACGCGCTTTCCGGCGTCGATATCGCCAGCCACGGGCCGCGCCTTGATCATGGCGGCGCGTTCCCAATTCTGCCCGCGCCCTTCATAGTAGTTGAGAGCGGCTCCAACCGGGATGGCCAGCGGCGTCGAGCCCGGATCGGGCCGCAACCGCAGGTCCGTGCGGAAGACATAGCCATCGGCTGTACGGTCCTGCAGGATACGCACAAGACGGCGTGTCAGCCGTGAAAAGGTCTCGACGCATTCATAGGGATCGGTGATCGCGGGGCTGTGCTCGTCAATGAAGACGATCAGATCGATATCGGAAGAATAATTCAGCTCGAAGGCGCCGAATTTTCCCATGGCGAGAATGATCCAGCCGGAGTCCCTCGCTGGATGCTTTGGATCTGGAAGCTTGAGCTTGCCAGCCTCATGCGCATCCCGCAGCAGGAACCGTACAGCTGCGCCAACACATTCTTCGGCGAGCCGCGACAGCCAGAATGTGGTGTCCTTGGTCACAAAAAGGCCGGAAAGGTCGCCCAGTGCTATGAGGGCGTGCCCTTCCAGCTTCAATTGCCGAAGCGCGGTCATCAAGCCAGCTTCGGTGACGCTGTCGCCTTCGGTACTCTCCGCGATCTCCAGCATCAGCGCTTCGAGACGCTTTGGCAGTGGCATTTCGAGCAGCGGCTCGACAATCATGGGGCGGCGCAGCAGAACGGTGCGCAAATAGGGCGAGAGATCGAGCACAGCCGAAAGGAAGGCAGCGGCAGGCTTGTCTTTCAGCGCGCTGATGCCGGAACATTCCTTCTCCGCAGCTTTCTTGAGAAGTTCACGCAGCAGGGCCTCGGCATTTTTCTTGTCCAGAGGCGCCAGATCACGCAAAGTTCGCGCAAAGAAGGGTTTGTCGCCTGCGCTTGCCGCCGTGGCTTTGCCATTCATGCATTTTCCTCCCCCACCGGAAAAACGAGCACAGCCCGCAGGCCCGGCGCATTGTCCATCAACTCCAGTGTGCCACCGTGCAATTTCATCACGGCCTTGGCAAGGCTAAGCCCCAAGCCGGATCCCGGCTGCGAACGGCTCTCCTCCAGCCGTACGAACCGCTCCGTCGCCCGGTCCACCTGATCTGGCGGTATGCCGGGTCCATTGTCTGCAACGATGACCTTGACCTTGCCGTCCGCTCTCTCGACGGAGAGGGTGACCTCGACGGGTTTCTCGCTGGCGCTGGCATATTTGATGGCGTTGTCGACGAGATTGGAGATGGTCTGGCCTACCAGCTCGCGATTCGCCTTGACTGGCGTTGCGTCGATCGTTCCCAAGGTCAGCTTGACCCCGGCCTCTTCGGCTGAAGGTTCATAAAGCTCGAACACATCTTCTGCGATGGTCGATAGCGGCATCTGCTCCATCCCCTCGCTCGAATAGCCGGATTCAAGCCGGGAGATCATCAGGATCGCATTGAAGGTGCGGATGAGCTGGTCGGAGTCGCCGATCATGCCTTCCATGGCGGCACGCCAGGCCTTCATTGTCTTCGCGTTGGAAAGCGCGGACTCGGCGCGATTGTGCATGCGGGTCAGCGGTGTCTTCAGATCGTGCGCAATATTGTCGGAGACGTGTCTTACGCCCTCGTTCAGTTCCTGAATCCGCGCAAGCATGCCGTTGAGGTTTTCCGCCAGGCGGTCGAACTCATCGCCCGACCCGCTGACCGGAAGTCGCCCGGCCAGATCGCCGCCCATGATGCGCTGCGAGGCGACAGAGACCTCATCGATGCGCTGCAAGGCGCGGCGCCCGACAAAGAACCAGATCAGAAAAGCACCGACGCCCATAATGCCGAGCGCCGCCATGAGGGCGCGTCTCACGACAAGGCGAACCTGTTCCGGCTCGCCGAGGTCACGCCCAACCATGACGCGGATGCCATTGGGCATGACAATCACCCGCGCAATGGCTGTATGCACCTGCGGATCGGTGCCCTCACCGTAGCGTTCATAGGTGATTGGCCGTTCAATCCAGCCTTCACTCTGCAAGACGCCGATTTCGATGCTTTGCACATTGCCGGCAACAATGCGGCCGGCAGGGTCGGCTACGAGATAGAGATAGGCACCCGGCTGGCGTCCGCGCCGGTCGATCGAGCGGACGAGACCGGCAATGCCGCCGCGCTCGTAAGCCTGGCCGATGCTCTCGATTTCCTCATTGACCGCAGCCTCGGTCTGCGTGGTCAGAAGCCGCACCGAAAGGCTGGTCATATAGAAAACCAGGACGAGCGCGCAAACCGTGAAAAGTAGCAGGTAGAGCGCTGACAGCCGGACGGCTGTCATTTTCATCATGGCACGGAAGCGGCTCATGCATCGGTACCGGCAGCCGCCGCTTTGAGCATATAGCCGGCTCCGCGCACCGTGTGCAGCAAAGGCGTATCAAAACCCTTCTCGATCTTGCCGCGCAGGCGCGAGACATGCACATCGATGACGTTGGTCTGGGGATCGAAATGATAGTCCCAGACGTGTTCGAGCAGCATTGTGCGGGTGACGACCTGCCCCGAATGGCGCATCAGATATTCGAGCAGGCGAAATTCACGCGGCTGCAGAATGATGACCTGCCCGGCTCGTTTGGCCGTATGCGACAGGCGGTCCAGTTCGAGATCGCCAACGCGGTAGACCGTCTCGGCCTCTTTCGGGCTTGAGCGCCTTTGCAGGACCTCGATCCGCGCGAGCAGTTCGGAAAAGGCATAGGGCTTGGTCAGATAATCGTCGCCGCCGGCACGCAGGCCCGTGACACGATCATCGACCTGGCCCAAAGCGGATAGGATCAAAGCGGGTGTATCATTGCCTTGCGCGCGAAGCGCAGCCACCACCGAAAGCCCGTCCCGGCGCGGCAGCATGCGATCGACGATGAGAGCGTCGTAAGTTCCCTGCTCCGCCAGCGCATAGCCGGTTTCGCCATCGCCGGCGACATCGGCCGAATGGCCTGCCTCAGCAAAGGCCTTCTCCAGATAGCGGGCCGCTTCGCGGTCGTCTTCAATAACGAGAATCTTCATGGCGCAATACTAAGCCGTTTTTGCCGAATGAGTTAAGGGCGTCACCTGGAAAGAAAAGTGGGCGGCAGATTATCGAAGGATCTGCCGCCCTTTTGCTCTGGCGCGTGCGGGGGTGGGGTGTGCAGCGCCGCGGCAACTCGTTGCGGTTAGCCCTGGTTGATGGGCAGTGCGACGAACCGTGACTGGTCGTTTGTCTGAACCTGCAGCAGCACCGCCTTACGGCCGGTCTTTGTTGCTTCCGCAATCGCCGCATCGATATCGCCACCGCTCTTCACGGGCTTGTTGTTGACCGAGACGATGATGTCACCCGTCGTGATGCCCTTGTCAGCGGCATCGCCCTGACGATCGACATCCGTCACCACGACGCCCTTGCCATCGTCGGACGGCATGACCGTCAAACCATAGTCATCGAGTGGGGAAGCCTTTGAAGGATCATCCTGTTGCGGTGCGTTCGCGGCCTGCTGGTCGTCTTGGGGATACGGCTTGATCGCGACATTGAGCGATTTCGCCTCACCCTTGTGCCACACAGTCAGCTCTGCATCCTTGCCCGCACTGATCGCCGCAATCTTTTTGGCGAGATCGCGTGGATCGATCACTGTCTCGCCATTGACGGCCGTGATCACATCACCGGCGACGACACCAGCCTTGGCTGCGGGACCATCGGCCTGCGGCTCGGCAACAAGGGCGCCTTTTTCCTCGGAGAGACCGAGCGATTCAGCGATTTCCTTGCTCACAGGCTGAATCTGCACACCGATCCAGCCGCGGGAAACCGAGCCTGTCTTCATCAACTGGTCGACAACATTCTTGGCAGTCGTGGCAGGGATGGCAAAGGCGATACCGACGCTGCCACCCGATGGCGAGAAGATCGCGGTATTGATGCCGACAACCTCACCATTCAGATTGAAGGCTGGACCACCGGAATTGCCGCGATTGACAGCTGCGTCGATCTGAAGGAAGTCATCATACGGGCCGGCGCCAATGTCGCGGCCGCGGGCGGAGACGATACCGGCTGTCACTGTGCCGCCAAGACCGAACGGATTGCCGACGGCAACGACCCACTGTCCGACGCGGATCTGGTTGTCATCGCCGAACGAAACATAGGTGAACTTGCGCTTGTCATCGACCTTGAGCACGGCGAGGTCGGTACGCTTGTCCTTGCCGATCAGTTTGGCATCGAGTTCCGTGCCGTCATTCAGCACAACCGTATAGGCGCTGCCGTCCTCGACGACGTGGTTGTTGGTCACCAGATAGCCGTCTTCGGAAATGAAGAAGCCGGAACCCTGGGCGGTGGGGCGAACGCGGTCTGGCCGGTGCTGGTCGCGAGGCGATTTGCGTGGCTCCATGCCGCGCTGATCAGGACGCTGGTCGGGGCCGCCGAATTCGTGGAAGAAGCGCTTGAGCGGATGATCGTCTGGCAATTGGTCCATGCCGGGGAAACCCGAGCCGTCATCGGCAGTCTGGTTGATAGCGCTCTTGACGCGAACACTGACAACGGCGGGACTGACCTTTTCGACGACATCGGCAAAGCCGGGCTGCTGAACAGAATCGACGCGCACAGCCTCAGCTTGCGCCGGGGCGATGGCGCTGAGTGGGCCGGTCGCCAGCAAGCCCCCGACAAGCGCCGAGGACAGCAGGGCGGCGGCGATGCCCGCGCAGTAGGTGGAGGACTTAACTTTGTTCGACATGAATGTATCTCCTTGAGGCGTTCGGTCGAAATGCCGATTGCTTTATACCATCAGTGATACAGATAAGAACGTTACCCCGCCATTTCCGTAACATGACAAATTTGTAAGGTTAGCGGGAAGAACGACGTGTCAGTATACAATTACTTTATCGCCGCGAGCGCTGCCGACACCCCCTTCAATGGTGCGTCGAAGGCAAGGGGTTCGGCTGGTGCGGCTTCATATGAGATGCCGACCGTAGCTCCCTTGGCAATCTGTTCGCGCAGGATTGGTCCAACGGGAAGCAGCGCAATGCACACGCCCGGATCACAGGCATAGGTCTCGACGGAGACGGGTTCCCTCCGGCTGGAAAAAGTCAGCATCACCGGCTTTTTCACACCAAGGCCCGGTCGTGTCCGCAGGATCATCAGCGGCTTGCCGCCCTCGGTGGCGGCGAGCGACCACGAGAAGGCAAACTGGCCATTCTGATCGACAATCGATTGCGTGACATTGCAGATCTTCTTCATCGATTTCAGGTTCTCGTCGCATATGAGAACCCAATTCTCGAATGGCTGAATAATGCGGCGGTAGCGGCCAAGCTCTGCACCTTCAGGAACCGTGACCTCGGATGGCTTGATGCTGTAGAGAGGACCGGGTATCTCCTGTCCGGCGGTGGGGTACCAGCCGGACAGGAGCAGGCAAGCGACAGCCGTGGGGAACTTCAAGGCTTGCCTGATCACGTTCGGTCTCAATTGAGCGTGAAGCCCGCGCCGACACCGACCTCGCCACCACTTGCCACGCCCGAAAGATTGGCGCGTATTGCGCCGCTCTCGCTGGTATAGCCCGCACCGAATGCCACGGCACCTTGGTCCCTCCAGACGCCGCCGCCCATGGCGACGCTGATCTTGCCTGGCGTATTGTCAAACCGCAGGGATGAAGCCGCCAGCCCGATCGCCGCCGCCTGGCGCGCTTCATTGCGAACCGCACCGATATCCGAGCTCAGCTGATCCAGCTTCTGATCGACGATACCGAACTTCTCATCCGTATCGCTTCTCAGACTGGCGATCTGATTGTTGGTATAGGTCTTCGATTCGTCGAGATACTGGTTGACCTGGTTGTTGACCCTGGTGGTTTCCTGGGTGATCGTTTCCTTGAGCTGCTTGACGTTCACCGCATCATTGTCGGCAGCTCCGGCCTTGACATTGCTGATGAGTACCGGCGCGTTCGGATCACCGCCGACGAGCGCGACCTCGTTGGTCTTGTTGCCGCTGGCATCAGGCGCGTATTTCACCGCTGTCTTGTCCATTGCCGCCGTGATGTCCGTATTCACCGTCGTTTCGATCTTCGTGACGCGATGGTCGATATTTGTAATTCTTTCGTCTCGCTCGAATAATTGGGCGCCAGTGACGGCATCCGTAGAGGTGGCATTCACTTCACCATCCGTGATGTTCGTAATCTTGCTGGTGCCAGGAACCATCTTAGTGACTCCGTCTACGCTGATGGGTTGATCGCGCAGTGCCGTAAAGACGCCCTTCTGCTCGTCCCAGCGCAGGGAATCTTTGTCCAATGTGGTGACTTCCTTGGTTATCTCATTGATCCGGTTGTTGATATTGGTTGTGTTGTCGTTCAACCCGCCAAGCGCACTGCCGACATTGTTGTACGAGGTGGAACTTGTAGTTCCGTTGGCGTTGATATTGGTGACCTTATAGGAAGGCCCTGTGAACACACCATTGGCATCGACGCTGGCATCGCCGCCAAGGAATCCGGCGATCTTGTTCGATACGCCCCAAAGCTGCGAGCCGTTGATCGCTTCAAGCGATTTCTCACTGGGGGTAGTGGCGATTTTCCCGTCCGCGCCGATCATGCTCATACTGAATGCCGGGGCCGTCCACTTGCCGGTGGCATCGATACTGGCACCGCCGCCAAGCGCATCGGCAACGGATTTGCCGGTGCTGAAAAGCTGGGAGCCATTCACGGCTTCGGTCGAATTGATACTGACCGCGCCTGCCGTCAGGCTGAGCAGTTTGCGCGCAGCGGTCTTTCCCCTCAGATCGATCGCCGCGCCATCGGTGTCCTTGCCGACCGTCAGGTTGGAGGTCGCATCGGCCTGCTGCACAAGACCGGCCTTGCCCGCATTGATGTTGGAAACACTCGTATCGATTGTCCCCACTCTGCCGCCCAACGCACCCAAGGCGGAATTGGTGGCGAAAAGCTGCGAACCATTGACGGCATCAGTGCTGTCCTTGTTCAACTGCCCGGCAGCTACATTGGTAATCTGCCGCTTGAGCGTGTCCGATCCGATGCTCAAGACACTGTCGGGCGTGCCGCCGGTGATGGTGTAGGAGGCGCCATTGATGATAATGCTGTTGCCAACGTTCGTCGCCGCCGCCGTAATCGAATTGAAGCCGAGCGCTATCGAGCGATCGCTATCGGCTTTTGCATTGTTGCCGATAGAAACAGAATTCACGCCATTAGCGCTCGTGTTCAGGTTGCCGATGCACATGGAGAGCGTTGGGTTCGCGCCCGTATTGTTGTTCAACCCGATAAAACCGCCATTAACGTAAAGTTCATTGCCCAGCGAAAGCGATCTGGCATGGGGGCCTTGGACGCTGTAAAACAACACATGGTCAGTCTGTGTGGCCTTGGTGGTGGAATCACAAAGACGTGCATCGTTTATGGTTGAGATTGGCCCACCAGAACCGCCATCAAGGACATGAGTACAGGTACTGTCGCCGCCATCATTGACAAATATACCGCTGGCAAGTGCATCCGGCGCAACACCGGCAATCATACCAGCCGTGACGGCGACCCGGCCGCCAATGCCGAGCATTCCAAGACCGCGGCCGCGCTTGAGGCCAAGCATGCGGCAGGCCATGCGCAAGATCGCCGTCAGGCGGCGGCGCAACGAACGGCTGGCGTGGAGTGCGGCAAGCCAGGACTGCGCATGTCGAGGCGATTTGGCTTGCGATGAATCTTTTGTATCTGGTCCTGCGACCGCAATTCTTTTCATTGCAGTTCTCACTTCTGATGTAGTTTGAAACAATTCTTGACGTACAACTTGTGGCAATTGTAGTTACAACCAAAGCGTGAAGTATTAAAATAGCTTGATTCTTTAGTTTAACATGAATGATGCAAGATTGACTTAATAACGCAAGTTACAATTTGAATGTTAAAATTTATTTGGTGAGACGGCAATATCCTAATCTGAAATATGACGCAATGATAAAATTCATTTTTACGCGCGTAATTTTTTTATTTCTTGTGGAATGCAACTTTATACGTATTCGTAGTTGAATTATACTTGAGATTGGACGAAATGGCACAAAGCTGGTTTAAGTCTAGCAACTGCCCTGAAATCGGAGACCATCCATGCCCCCGCTCGGATCAACCATGCGCATTCACCGTCCCTATGAAAGCGTCTACGCGTTTTATGATGGCAGGATTGATGGCGTGCGCGCCTATTCGGAAGCGCCGAACTGGCTCGATGACGGCGCCTACTCGCTGGGGCTCTGTTCCTATGCCGTCGTCTCCGGCGAAGAGGCACTGGTCTATGATACGAGCATTTCCCTCCCCCACGCGCAGATCATCCGCAAGACGCTGGAAGATGCCGGCGTGCGCCATATCCGCGTGGTGCTCAGCCATTGGCATGTCGACCATGTGGCCGGCAACGAGGTTTTCGCCGATTGCAAGATCATTGCCAATGATCTGACCGCGCAGGCCCTGATCGACAATCGCGACCGGTTGGAGAACCGAGACCCGCCGATCCGGCCATTGATCATGCCGAACCGTATCTTCCATGACCAACTGCAGTTGAAAGTTGGCAGGATCGATGTGGAATTGCGCCATGTCGATATTCACAGCCATGACGGGACCATGCTGGTCCTGCCGCAGCTGAAACTGATGCTGGCGGGCGATGCGCTGGAAGATCCGGTCACCTATGTCGATGAACCGGCACGGCTCGAATATCATTTGCGCGATCTGGAGCGCATGGCGACCTGGGATATCGAAAAGATTCTGCCCAATCACGGCGCCGAGGACGTAATCGTGGCTGGTGGCTATGGACCGGAATTCATTACTGCTACGCGCAACTATGTCACGAAACTGCTGCGCCTGCGCGATGAGCCGGAACTGGCCGAACAGGATCTGCGGACCTTCGCCACCGAGGATTTCCGTTCAGGCGCGATCGGCTACTACGCGCCATATGAACCGGTTCACGCGCAGAATGTGAGGGCCGTGCTTAAAGGTTACGCAGAAGAATAGACTTCAATCTCCGGATGCCGTGAAAAGCTTCTTCAGCTGGTTCTTCTCGCTCTCGGAAAGTGGCGCCGTCTCGACAGACGTCACACGGCGGCGCCTGATCGCGATCACAATCGCCGTACCGCCAATGACCAACGCTCCGATGGGAAAGCCCCACAGCAGTATCGTGCTCATTTGCAACCGTGGCTTGAGAAGCACGAATTCGCCATAGCGAGCGACGAGAAAGTCTAGAACCTGCTCGTCCGTATCGCCCGCAACCAGCCGCTCTCGCACCAGCAGTCGCAAATCCTTGGCGAGATCGGCGTTCGAATCATCAATCGACTCGTTCTGGCACACCATGCAGCGCAATTCTGCGGAGATTGTCCGCGCGCGCTTCTCTAATGCGGGGTTGGCAAGCATTTCATCCGGGGCCACAGCTCGTGCGCCACTCGCGGCAAAGCAGAGTGCCAGGCCAAGGACTGCCGCTGAGAAATAGCGTCTCATGCCGTGGCTCGCGCCGGTCGCGGCTTTGCCTTGGCCGGCGCGCCAATCCGCAGACGCCGGTCGAGCAGCGACATGCCGCCGCCCGCCATCATAATGACGGCGCCAAGCCAGATCAGTGTGACGAGTGGCTTCCACCAGACCCGGACGACGACGCCGTCCTTGACCGGATCGCCGAGCGAAACATAGAGCTGGCTGAACATGAATGTTTTTATGCCAGCCTCTGTCGTCTGCATCTTGCGGACGGGGAAGAAGCGCTTCGCCGACATGAGGTCAGTCACTTCCCGGCCGGCACTGTCGAGGATCGTGAACTGGCCCTGGTCCTCGGTGAAGTTCGCGCTTTTGACAGGGTCGATACGGTCGAACCGCAATGTGTAGCCACCTGCGTTCATCGTGTCGCCCGGCTTCATCACCAGCACATTTTCGGTGGCAAAGGTTGACGTGGCGACGATGCCAAGCAGCGTCACGCCGAGGCCGAAATGCGCGAATGCCGTTCCGAAGACCGAGCGCGGCAGGCCCGTGACGCGCTGCATCAGGACATTGACGGGCGCCTTGCCGATGCCGGCCTTGAGTGCAAGATCGGTCAATGCGCCAAGCATCAGCCAGACAGCCAGCCCGATGCCGAAGGCTGCAAGCACGCCCGAAGCCGAAGTGCGATAAAGCACGATCGCCACCACCAGCAGCGCGATGAAGAACGCTGTCATAAGGCGCTGCGCCACCGCCAGGATGTCGCCGCGCTTCCACGCCAGCAGCGGCCCGAAGGGAACGGCGGCAAGCAGCGGGATCATCAACGGGCCAAAGGTCAGGTTGAAGAACGGCGCGCCGACGGAAATCTTCGTCCCGGTCAGGGATTCCAGCAACAGCGGATAGAGCGTGCCGATCAATACGGTCGCCGCGGCTGTGGTCAGGAACAGATTATTGAAGACCAGCGCCCCTTCGCGCGAAATCGGCTGGAACAGACCGCCCGGCGCCAATGTCTGCGCCCGCCAGGCGAAGAGTGCCAGCGACCCGCCGATGAAAAGCACAAGAATTGCCAGGATGAACAGGCCACGTCCCGGATCGGTGGCAAATGTATGAACCGAGGTCAGTACGCCTGAACGCACCAGGAATGTACCGAGCAGCGACAATGAGAACGTCAGAATCGCGAGGAGAATGGTCCAGATTTTGAGCGCCGAGCGCTTTTCCATGACCAGCGCCGAGTGGAGCAGCGCCGTTCCGGCGAGCCATGGCATGAACGATGCGTTCTCGACCGGATCCCAGAACCACCAGCCGCCCCAGCCGAGTTCATAATAGGCCCAGTAGGAGCCCATGGCGATGCCGCCGGTCAGAAACAGCCAGGCCGTCAGCGTCCATGGACGCACCCAGCGTGCCCAGGCGGCGTCGATGCGGCCATCGATCAGCGCTGCCACCGCAAAGGAAAAGCATACGGAGAACCCGACATAGCCGAGGTAGAGCATGGGCGGATGGATGGCGAGGCCGATGTCCTGCAGGATCGGGTTGAGATCCTGCCCCTCGATCGGCGCCGGATTGATGCGGGCAAACGGATTGGACGTCGCGACAATGAAGAGAAGAAACGCCGTGCCGATCCAGGCCTGTACACCAAGCACATTGGCCTTCAGCGCTGGCGGCAGATTATTGCCAAAGAAGGCGACCAGCGCCGTGAAGAAGCTGAGGATCAGCACCCACAGCAGCATCGAGCCTTCGTGATTGCCCCAGACGCCGGTAAATTTGTAGAGCAGCGGCTTTTGCGAATGCGAATTCTCAAAGACGTTCTGTACGGAGAAATCGGAAAGAACGTAGGCCGCCGTCAGTGCGGTAAAAGACAGGGCGATCAAGGCAAAGACTGTGAATGCGGCAGGAACGGCAACGGCCATCATCCGGTCATCATTACGACGGGCGCCGAGCACGGGAAGCACGGCCTGAACGATCGAAAGGGCTAATGCGAGTACCAGTGCGAAATGTCCGAGTTCTACGGTCATGGCTGTTTGCTCTCTCCCTGCCAGACGCCCTTGGCCTTCAGACTGTCGGCAACTTCCTTCGGCATATAGTTCTCGTCATGCTTGGCAAGAACGCTATCCGCAACGAAGGCGCCGCCGGGCATGAACTTGCCCTCGATGACCACCCCCTGATCCTCGCGGAAAAGGTCCGGCAAGATGCCATCATAGGTGACGGCTACACTTTTGACATGGTCGGTGACGGAAAAGCTGATCTTGGTCCCCTCGCCCCGGATCACAGTGCCCTTCTCGACGAGGCCGCCGAGGCGGAAACGCGACTCCGATTCCACATCGGATGCCTGAATGTCGGACGGCATGCGGAAAAAGGCGATCTTCTGCTGGAGTGCAAACAGCACGAGCGCCGCCGCGACTGCCAGAACAAGCAGTCCGCCACAAATCACCGAAAGCCGCTTCTGTTTGCGCGTCATCAGTCTTTCTCCGGCTCGTCTGCGAGGCCGAGATCCTCGGCCACGGTATCGAGCTTCGCGATCTTGTCAGCACTCAGCACCTTCTTTGCCCGGCCCAGCGCTTCAATCGCATCATTGGGCCGGTTCAGGACGACGTAGGAGCGAACAAGCCGCTCCCAGCCGTCTACGTCATCAGGTGATTGTTTCAATTTTTCGGCAAGGCTGGCAACCATGCCTTCGATCATCTCTGCCCGGTCCTGGCTGCTCATGCCTGCTGCGGCTTCCACCTGCGAGGCATCCGGGCCGGTCTTTTCGACATCGCTCACGTCCGGCGCATCACCCGCGATCTCCTGATCGAGCCTGGTCAAGGCTGCCTGCGCCTGTTCGCGCCAGGGTACATCGGCAGGCGCCTCCACCAGAAGCTTGCGGATCAGGTCCCGAGCTTTGCCCAGACGGCCCTGCTGCATCCAGCTGTCAATAATGTAGAATTGCGGGCGCATATCCTTCGGATCGAGCTCAAGCGCGTGCCTGAACACAGCTTCGGCTTCGGGCGTGATCTTGCCATTGGCAGCCGCGACCAATGCCTCGCCCAGCCCGAGCTGGCGCGCGGCGCTGTCACCATTGAGACGAATAGCATTCTGGTAGGCTGTGACGGCGTCAGCCGGACGGCCGAGCCGCAGGTAGATTGGCGCCAGCACTTCCCAGCCCTGACCGTCATCGGGATTAAGCGTCAGATGGGCCTCAGCACGCGCAATCAATTCTGCGGGCGTGCTCTGGTCCGCAGGCTTGGCAAGACGCTCCCCCAACGGTTGTGCTGGAAGATCAGGCGAACCGACCTTCGTATAGATACCCCACGAAATCAGTGGGATGGCAAGAACTGTTGCGAGCGTTAGCCATTCGCGTGTCGCACTTTTTTGCGGACGGACAATCGCTTCATCGGCTTGTGCCGCCTTGGCGGATTTCAGCAGGCGGCGGCCGATTTCCGCGCGCGCCTGCTCGCTGTTGACACTATCGATGAGCCCGCGCTGCTCGTCGGCGTCGAGCTCACGCAACTGATCGCGATAGACCTCGACGTCATATTGGTTGTCGGACACGGGCGCCTTGGCACGCCGCGTCAACGGCAAGAGCACCAGCAGCGTCGCGCCAACGGTCAGACAAGCAGCAATAATCCAGAAAACCATGCCAGAGACATACCCCCACCCCCGCGTAAAATCCAAATGGATTTAAATTGATAGGGCAATTCGCCGCAAAGGTTGGAAATGGCTTGAGTCTGTTGAAGTTCAGTTCTGGCGTGAACGTCAATAGGCTTTAGGTGAGTGGAGTCCAGCTGCCGTCTTCATTACGGCAGGCCGTGCCGCGGGCCGATTGCGGCGTGCCGTCGACCCGCACCGTATGGGTATATTGGCGGCAGTTTTGCGAGCCCACCTGGTAGGGCTGCGCCGCAACGACTTCACCGGATCGGCTGCCGCTACTGTTTTTCCATTCGACGGTCTTTCCGGCAGGCGAATATTCCAGTGCCTGATATTCGGCCTGCAGGGCGCGCTTGCGATCGGATGCATCCAGAGAGGCGTTGTTTCCGATCAAACCATTTCCTAGCGCGGCGAGCACGCCTGTCGGCGCCGCCTGCTTTGAACCGCCGGTCAGGCTGCTCAGGGCGCCGCCGGCTTTGGAACCGGACGTCGTCGAACAGCCGGAAAGAACGGCGATAGCAAGAAGGGGAATGGCAATATGGAATTTCATCATTTACCCGTTTTACAATGCTTTTCACAATCAGGCAGCTGTACCGGTCTTTTATGAACTGATTGGCCATTGGCTTGCAAGCTCTAGAGCAAGTTTTGTCTTTGCTCTAGTTTCCCGCAATCGGAAGAGTCAGGCGAGCATTCAGGCCACCAAGATCCGCACTGCGTTCCAGCCGCAGCGTTCCGCCATATTCGCGCACCGTGTCGTGCACGATGGACAGGCCAAGCCCTGTGCCCGGCTTGCTTTCATCCAGCCGCGTACCACGGGTGAGCGCATCCTTGATCTGATCCGGGGCAAGACCCGGACCATCATCCTCGACGCTGATCTCGAATCCGCTATCGACCCTGGCGAGAGTGAGCCTGATGGCACTGCGGCCCCATTTTCCGGCATTTTCCAGGAGATTTCCGACGACTTCCTCAAGATCTTCCTGCTCACCGGCAAAAATGGCATCGTCCATGTGGTTGAGGAATTGAACGTCCACGTCGGGATTGAGCTTTGCCGTTACCCGCACGAGCCGGGCAAGGATCGGCGTCACGGGGGCCCGGAACACGACGCTGTCGCGCTGCGCCGCAACGCGGGCGCGCTGCAGGTAGTGCTGTACCTGCACCTGCATGGCCGCACTCTGCTCGGCGATGATGCGGCCCTCGGTTCCGCCGATGGTCCGGCTTTCATTGACCAGCACCGACAACGGCGTCTTCAGTGAATGGGCGAGATTGCCGACCTGTGTGCGCGAACGCTCCATGATGCGGCGGTTATTCTCAATCAGAGCATTCATCTCGCGCGCGAGCGGCGCGATTTCGTCCGGGAGATTTTCATTCAGACGCGAAACCTTGCCCTCCCGAATTTCGGCGAGAGAGCGGCGTACGCGGTCGAGCGGGCGCAGGCCAAACAGAATGACGGCGGCGTTGATCAGCGTGCCGCCCAGTGCGAAGATTCCGAGATAAAAGTAAAGCGTATTGCGGAAGCCGGCGATCTCACGCTCGACCTCGCTCAAATTCCCCATCACCCTGAACCGGGCAACGCGATTTTCCGCATCGAGCACAACTTCCGTTTCGACGACCGTGAGTTGCTCGCCGTTGAGACCGGGCTCGGTATAGGTACGTTGAAACGACGTATCGAACGGGACGTTCAGCGTCGAGGGGGAATCAATGGTCTTGTCGCCGAGCGACGCTGACCGCAGCGAGCCCTTCAGATTGTCGGCAACAGGCTCGACCGACCAGTACCACCCGGAAACCGGGCTGGAATAGCGCACTTCGCCCGGGTCCGGCCGGCCGGCAAGCGTGCCGTCATTGACGCTGACCGAGGCGATAACGCTGAAGAGATGGGCGGAAAGCAGCTGCCGGAAGCTCTGCAGGCGTGCATCGCCATAGAGGGCCGAGATGATCGTGGCGATGGCAAAGAAGGAAATGATGGTCCAGAGCGTCGACAACATGATGACGCGCAAGGACAGGGAACGTAAACTGGGAAGATAGCCGGTCGGCCGGAATTTCACGCGTTGCCCTGCCCTTTTCTAGTGACCTTTTCAGAAGCCTGCCTGATGAGGCAGCTGGCGCGGTTTTCGAGAAACGGAGCGCAGTCAAAAGGTCTATGCCTTTTTGTCCTGCGATTTGATCCTGTACCCCATGCCGCGGATGGTCTCGATCAGGTCCATGCCCATCTTCTTGCGCAGACGGCCGACAAAAACCTCGATTGTATTGGAATCCCGGTCGAAATCCTGATCGTACAGATGTTCAACGAGTTCCGTGCGCGAAACGACCTCGTCCATGTGATGCATAAGGTAGGACAGCAGTCGGAACTCATGCGATGTCAGCTTCAAAGCAGTGCCATCGACGGTAGCTTTGGAGGTCTTGGTGTCGAGACGCAGTGGTCCGCAGCTGATTTCCGAAGAGGCATGACCCGCCGCCCGCCGAATGAGAGCCCGCAGCCGCGCCAGCACTTCCTCGATATGGAACGGTTTGGCGACATAATCATCGGCACCCGCGTCAATTCCGGCGACCTTATCGCTCCACCGGTCGCGCGCCGTAAGCAGCAGCACAGGCATGATGCGTGCGTCCCGGCGCCATTTTTCAAGGATGGTCAAGCCATCCATCTGCGGCAGGCCGATATCGAGGATCACTGCGTCGTAGGGTTCGGTGTCGCCAAGGAAGTGCCCCTCCTCGCCATCGAATGCCTTGTCGACCACATAGCCGGCATCGGTCAACGCATCGACCAGCTGGCGGTTGAGGTCACGATCATCTTCGACGACGAGTATTCTCATACAGGGGTCCCTTGCCGGTCGTATGTGGATCAGTTAGCGGGTACAGCCACTTCGACACGACGCGGGCGTTCGCCATCCTTGCCGGGGATCAGAACAACCACCACGCACACTTCCCGTCCGTTCTGCGTGACGGATGTGGCGCGGGCAAGCGTACCGCCCTGCGATTCCGCCACTTGTTGTCCGACCGACGTGCAGTCAGCCGCGACGGCCGCCCCGGCGTAGAATACGCCAGATGCTGAGATCAGGCCCGCAAGGGGCAGAGAAAGATATGAGCGTTTCATCATGGCGTCATGTTTATCAATTGCTGTCTGAACGATGCATGAACAGTTGGGATGTGGCAGGGAGAATTGCCACAGGTCACGCCTTTTAACATCATAATTCTTTACGTGAAATGAGCGTCGTCGCACTGATGCGACCAAAAAGTGCAACAATGCCGCTAAGGGCCGTCAGAAATTGCAGAATTGTATCTGTAAGCGCTGCCTCATCGACGTGATCCAGCGATATGTTGAAGAAGCTTGAGCATGAAAGCAGGATTGTCACGATCGAGGCCCAGATGGTCTTCGACAGAAACCAGGATTTCTCAATCGTCATCATCAATATCCTTCTCAAATTGGTTGTTTTGGAAATTATTTGGGAGACAATTTGCGGCGCATCGCCCGCCCTGGCCCCACAGCAGCTGAAATCATTGCAATGCTGAGATCGATTTCGGTATCGAGATTGCCGAGGTCAGCCAATCGGTCGGAGGCCTTGTAAATCCAGCTCGGCTCGTCGACCTCAGCGAACCGAAGCAGTTTTTCATCCTTTCGTATTTCGATGCGGTAGGTTTCACGCTCCTCCCCGACAGGAATATCGGCTGCAAGCCAGCTATCCGCATCGATTCGCCCGCGCCGCATCCAGTCAATGTGGATATCGCCATTCGAATCGGTTCGCGATCTGAGGTGAACAGGTTCAAGCGGCTGCAAGGCACGCAGACCACCGGCTCTTGTGGTTGTGCTGAAAAACTGGTCGCTAAAATCCTCACCCGAGGCGCCGATACGCCAGGTCAGTTCCAGGCCGGCTTCCTGCGCTTTCAGGCCTGCCGGACTCACCGCCTCATCCAGCAGAATGAACGGCATCCCCTTTGGCCTTGTCTGCATTGCTTCCCGTTCCGTTCCGCTTTGCCCGCGCAAGAGGCCGGTCAGCCGCCATTGGTCGGACTGGGTCTCCTCCGCATTGAGGAATTGCAGTACTTCCCAACTGCCATCTGGCGTGCCCAGCAGGGGCGAATTGACGCCATTGAGCATCTGCGGCAAGGTTACCGAGCTCAGCTCTCGTAGTAGAGCTTCACTTCAAGGCCCTTATCATTCAACAGGCGGCCACTTACTCCTCCTGCCAGCGGGGCTACGAGTTCGCCCATGACCGCGCGAGTGGGCAGAATTGCCCTTGGCTCAAATCCCGCGGCTTCGGGCGAGGCGTAGACGCTCACCCCACCCCATGGCTTGGCAAATGCGGCGACACGAAACTGCTCGACCGGCTTTTCCACGCCCGGCCACATCGGCAGGTCCAGAAGCTGGAAATATGGCCTTCCTCGAACCGCAGACTTGCCGCCGTCCGCCTGCACCGGAAGCTTGGCGCGATCGGGATAGCGCACATGCTGCGGCAGGGCACGAGCTTCGATACGGCGCGTGGCTCCATCCTCGATTGAGGTGATGACGAAATCCGGAGGCGAGTTTGTATCGGCAAGTCTGATCCGGTCTCCCACTTTCAACCCGGCCTGTTTCCAGGGCAGTTCAAAGACGGCGGTGCGCCGCGCCGCGCAGCGCGCCTGCAGCCATTCCTCGGCAAGCGATTTCGCCTGTCCCGTATCGATCATGCCCGGAATGGCAATGTTTTCCGTGCCTTTGCCCTCAGTTCGCTCGGCAAAGCTCATCGCCGCCTGGTAGTCCAGCATCGGATCGCGATAGGCCAGTTCGACGCGCGCCGGCTGATCCGTCATTTCCTGGATCCGCCGTGTCACCGGACCGCCTTCCTCCGGTTCCACGAATTCCTCGATGCGTGGCGCTTTCGCGTTCATGCGCATGGCGCTTTGAAAGATCAGGCTGTTGCCGCTCTCAAAAGCATTGACGCCGAACAGCGCAAGGAGAGGTTCGACAGCGGAGCGCGCGCTCGTCGGCTCTTCGACGACATAGCCGCTGACGAAGCCGTCCACCTGGCTCGTATCGATGTTTGTCACGCCGAAATCCGCAAGGATTGCCGATATCAATTCGTCAAGCGCAACCCCTGACAGCCTGCCGTTCAACCAATGACCCGACGTCCAGTTGTCGCCGTCCGACCACAATGACCTCTTCAAGGGAAATTCCGGAAAGGGCCGCGTATCCCAGGCCCAAATATAAAGGCGGTCCATGTCGAGCATTGGCCCGCCGTGGCCCGCGCCCCCAATAGCCAAAATGCGCGCGCAGGAAGCGGTTCTGCGAAAGATCGCAACGGCCATGATCGGAGAAATAGGGAAAGGCACCCTCCGATGATTTCATGTCGGGGAAGACATTCGGCTGGTTCGGTCCCTTGTCGACAGCCGGGCAGCCAAGCTCCGTCAGCCATATTTGCTTTCCCTTGGGCTGCCAGGCGGTCGGGACCGCGTTTTCGACACCGCCCGTGCGATTGTAATGGGCATTTCTCCACCAGCTGGCGAGGTCCTTGTATCGATAGACCCAGGGCTTGCCTTTTCCGTCTGTGATCGGCGTGCAGGCGCGCGACGAACGATCGTTTGCGGAGGCATAATGCCAGTCGAAGCCCTCACCCGACACGATCTGTCTTTGCAGACCGTTCAGATCATACGGAGCGGCAAAAGCATCGGGATTGGGAACGCTGTAATCCTCGTCGCGCCAGTCGCTGAGCGGCATGTAATTGTCGATGCCAACCGCGTCGATTGCCGGATGCGCCCACAGCGGATCGAGATGGAAATAGACATCGCCCGATCCGTCTTGCGGATGGTGCCCGAAATATTCCGTCCAGTCGGCGCCATAGGTCAGTTTGCATGCCCCACCAAGAACGTCGCGCAATTCGGACGCCAGATCGCAGAGCGCATTGACGAAGGGAAAGCCGTTGGACTGGTCCCGTATCATCGTCAGGCCACACAGCTCGGAACCCATAAGAAAGGATTGAACGCCTCCGGCGCAAACCGCCAGATGCGCCAAATGCAGCACCAGGCGGCGATAACCCCAGTCATTCTTGGCGCCCCGGTAGGCAATTTGATCCTTTTTGATCTGGAAGGCGCTGGCGTTCACACCGCCGAGAAATGCCGCCACCTGCCCGGCCGCAACCGCAGACCCATTCACACTGCCCGGGCGGTAGGGCGCCGGGTGACAGGTGATCCGTCCGCGCCACGGATAGGCGGCCTGCCTGGCGCCGCCATGGGGATCTGGCAGGTCATTGTCCGCCCGAATATCCATCATCACGAAAGGATAGAGCATGACGCTCAGGCCCCTGGCCCTGGCATCGCGGATGGCCGCCATGACACTCTGATCCGAGGGTGTTCCGCCATAGGCCGCGCCGTTGCCGGCGCGGGTAACGAGATGTGCCTCCGCACGCGAAATGCCGCCCGCCCGCCAATCGCTGCTTTCTTTGTGATCTGCCCGGTCCATGACGCCGGGCTTGATCGCGCATTGCGCGGCCCGCAGATCTGCGCCGAACCAGGGAACAACAATCGCCACATGTTTCAGCGACGGACACAGCGCCTGAAGCTCGTCCAGAGATGCCTGCCAATCGGTTTGATCGCGCAGGCAATTGCGATTAAGTCCCCTTGTCTCGCCTTTGGACGGCTCATCGGTGACGAGTTGCGGCGAAAGCCCGAACTCTGTTGCCCCGGGGATGAGTGCAACCGCCTTCAGATCGCGCGCCACGCTGCCCACCGCGCGTATGACCTCGAACTGGAACTGCGGAATGCGATTGCCGTAGTCGTCCAGCGGAAAGCGCTCGAAGACAACATAAGCCGTCCCGCGGTAGGCAGGCACGTTGCCGCCTCCCTGCTTCGCCTCGATCAGCGGATCCGCCGGTTGGTGCTCGCTTCCCCTGTACACCCGGACAGGGCTACGTGTCTGGTCCAGTTCCTTTCCATCGGCCCAGATGCGCCGGATCAGGCTTATTTCACCCTCGGCGACTGCGATCGCGAAATTGGCGAAGTAGGTGTAACTGGTCACCTTGGGCCCGCCCTTTGCACCCTGGCGCTTCGTCGACTTCACTTCTTCGAAACGTGTTGCCCAGATCAGCGTGCCTGGTAACCGTGCAGCTCCATAGACGCGCGGCAAGGCGGCTCCCTCTTCGGCCACCGTCAGCCGCATCGAGGACATGCGCGCGCCTTCGATGCGCTGCCCGAAGAGCGCCTGGTCGATCAGGTAACCGCCAACCGATGCCGCAGCTGTGGCGACCGCAGCAACAGCAGCAGTACTGTTTGCGAAAATCGCGCCCGCCAGGGATGTGAGAACAAGCGTCGCCATGCGATTGAATTCTTTCTGAAAAATGATGAAGTGTTCGCGAAGGCGGCGCCGCTTTATCTCTCCCCTTGTGGGAGAGAAAGCGATTTCAGCATCTTAGCTCTTGCTAAGTGCTAGAAATCGCAAGAGAGGGGACACTTGGATATGGAGAATCCCCTCTCTTGGATTGCTGCGTTATCCTTCCCTTGAACATCCACTCCGGCTCGACCGCCCGCAATTCCCTTTCGTTCAAGTTCTTCATGGACCAATTCTCTTGCACGGCACTCAGCAAGTTCGTCGATCCTTTCGTCAATGCGTTTCAAAACGGCGCGCAGTTCGCCGGCGCTCAATCCGCCCGCTGTTCCTGCGCGTTCCGCTGCAAAACGGTCCTGCAGGTCGCTGACCCGCTCTATGGTGCGGGCAAGCAGCGCCAGGGCATCGAGCCGCACCTTGCTCGGCGTCTCTGCCTCAAGCGCCGACAGCGTATCCAGTTCCTTGCGCAGGAGGTCCATGATCCGCTGGGCAATGCGCAGCTGCCGGCTCCCCTGCTGCATCTCGCTGAATGAGAGGCCGTCGCGCTCCAGTGCACGCAAGAACTGCTGCTCATTCAGACCCAGTACCGGTGCAATCTCGAATGCCGACAAGCCATGCTCGCGGCATAGCGCGAATGCGCTGCGCCGGCGCATGGACATAACAAGACGGGGTAACATGGATTGTCCTTGAGAAGGAGTGTCGCAAAAGCCAGACCGGGCCCGCGAGGTGTTAATGGCACATTTCCGACGATGACCAAAACCTACAGGATCACCGTAACGCAGTCAAGGATTATTTTCCTAGCAGGGAAAAATTTCCTAGTTGTATACGACATGACAAAATAGTCGAGAAGTGCCGCTACGACGCATTGCGCCGCGCCCTCTTCCTAGTGACACGAGAAGAGAACTTTGAGAATTCAACCTGATGAGGCAGGTGGTGTGGTTTTCGAGAACCGGAGCGCAGCGGACGTTTTGGTCCGTGAGCACTGGAAGCGCAGAAAATCGCATCAGATGCCCATCAGGGTGAAGTTATCAAAGTTCTCTATGCTTTCTTCCATCCAAGCGCCAACAACCCTGCCCCGATCATCAGTGATCCCCCGGTACGATTGACGACCCGCTGGACCTTCGGCTTGCGGATGGTCTGGCGCGCCATCGCGGCCATCAAGGCGTAAGTGCCTGCGTTCAACGTCGCAAGTACAAGGAACGTCGTTTCGAAGATCGCCATCTGCATGAAGACGGGACGCGTGGTGTCGAGAAACTGCGGCAGGAAGGCCACGAAGAAGATGATGCTCTTGGGATTGAGCGCCGTCACCACATAGGCGTGGAGGAAAATGCGCATGGCCTTTTCATTCTTTGCCGGCATTTCCCCCGTCTCGGGATTGGCGATCGGCGCGCGCCACAGCTTGATGCCGAGATAGATCAAGTAGGCGGCACCAACCCATTTCAGCACCGTGAAAATTGCTGCGGACGTTGCAAGCAGGGCGCCGAGGCCAAGCATGGAAGCGGTCATTGCGGTAAAATCGCCGAGCGCCACACCCGCCACCGTCGCGGCCGCAAAACGTCGGCCATGCCCGAGCGCATAGGAAATGACGAGAAGAATGGTGGGGCCCGGGATGGCGAGAAGAACCGCCGATGCCGCAACGAAGGCTATCCAATGTTCAATGGACATGCTTTTGCTCCCACGATTGAATATCGGCAGCAATCCATCGGAATCGATCAATTGCAAGAGGAAACATTTGCGCAACAGCCCGCATAAAATGATGATGTGGTACCGCCAACCCCTGTCCCCCACCGTAAAAAGGCGGTATTCTCTCTTTCGGGATGAAACGACCATATACGAGCTTCAACAGCCATCCTAAGAAGCTGTTAAGCGTCATCGGCTACACCATATTCTTCGCTGGAAGGTATGACTGAGCACAGGGCAGGCAAAGATTTTTGATGGAAGAGCCCAGGCCAGACAGGGAACGCAAGCGATTCAAGGTCTCGCCGCTACTCGGACTTGATGCCTGGATCGATTCGACCCTTTACGAGCTGCGCTTCCGTCTGGCGGAATTCTGGGAAGATACCACGATTTTCTTCCGCCGCTTTCACGTCAGCGGCTGGCGGCGCGCGATAATCGAAGTCTTGAGCGAAGGATTCACCTGGGGTACGGTCGGCTCCGTGGTCATGCTGACGCTGGCGATCCCGGCCTTTCACGAGACCGAAAAAAACTGGCGCACGCGCGACGATTTCGCGGTGACCTTCCTCGATCGCTATGGCAACGAAATCGGCCAGCGCGGCATTCTGCATCGCAGCGCCGTCCCGATCGACGAACTGCCCGATCATGTCATCAAGGCTGTCCTCGCCACCGAAGACAGGCGTTTCTTCGACCATTTCGGCATCGATTTCCTCGGACTTTCGCGCGCCATGACAGAAAACCTGCGCGCCAATTCGGTGGTTCAGGGCGGCTCGACCATCACCCAGCAGCTGGCGAAAAACCTGTTCCTCACCAATGAGCGCAGCATCGATCGCAAGATCAAGGAGGCTTTCCTCGCTATCTGGCTCGAATCCAACCTGAGCAAGAAGGAAATTCTGCAGACCTATCTCGACCGCGCTTATATGGGCGGCGGCACGTTCGGCATTGCGGCCGCTTCGCAGTTCTATTTCGGTAAGAGCGTCAAGGACGTGAACCTGGCGGAAGCCGCCATGCTTGCTGGCCTGTTCAAGGCTCCGGCCAAATATGCGCCGCACGTCAATCTGCCTGCTGCCCGTGCCCGCGCCAATGTGGTGCTCTCCAATCTTGTCCAGGGTGGGTTAATGACCGAGGGCCAGGTCGTCGGCGCCCGCCGCAATCCCGCCACGGTGGTCGATCGCGGCCGCTCGGAAAGCCCGGACTACTTCCTCGACTGGACGTTCGACGAAGTGCGCAAGGTGGCGCAGAAACTGCCGACCCATACACTCGTCGTGCGCACCACCCTCGATACGGGCATCCAGAAGGCGGTGGAAGAATCGGCCGAATATCACCTGCGCCAATATGGCAAGGAATATCATGTGACCCAGGCGGCCATCGTCGTCATGGAAAACAATGGCGCCGTGCGGGCGATCGTCGGCGGGCGTGACTATGGCGAAAGCCAGTTCAACCGCGCCACGGCCGCGCTGCGCCAGGCTGGCTCGTCGTTCAAACCCTATGTCTATGCTGCTGCCATGGAAAAGGGCATGACCCCGAAGACGCTGGTCTCCGGCGGCGCGGTGTCCTGGGGCAACTGGTCACCGCAGAACTACTCGCGCCAATATCTGGGGAAGATCGACCTCACCACGGCACTGGTCAAATCCATCAATACTGTGCCGGTCCGGCTTGCCAAAGACTATCTGACCACAGCGCCCATTGTTGCATTGACCAAGGCCTTTGGCGTTGAATCGCCGATCAGTTCGCATAAGACCATGGTGCTTGGCACGTCAGGCATGACGGTCATGGATCAGGCGACGGGCTACAATGTCTTTGCCACGGGGGGCATTGCCGGCATGCGGCATCCCTTCACGCAGATTCTCAGCCAGAACGGCGATGTTCTCTGGGACTGGAAAAAGGATGGCGCCAAGCCGCATCGGGTGCTTTCCGAAACCGCGGCCTACAACATGAACATCATGCTGTCGCAGGTGCCCGAATGGGGTACAGGCCGGCGGGCCGCCCTGCCAATGACGCGTGTGGCGGGCAAGACCGGGACAACGCAGAGCTATCGTGACGCCTGGTTCGCCGGATTCACCGGCAATTACACGGCGGCCGTCTGGTTCGGCAATGACAATTTCACGCCGACCAAGGAACTGACGGGCGGTATTCTTCCGGCGATGACATGGCAGCGATTCATGAATTACGCCCATCAGAACATCGATCTGAAGGCCATTCCCGGCATCGACCCGACCATGCCGAAGCGGGAGGAGCTTGCTGCATCCAAGGGACAGCCGACCGAAGAGGACACCGACGCGTTGAAGCAGGAAGAGCGTCCACGGGTGCTCTCCAACGCCACGGCAACGGCAGTGCGGGAAATCGGCCAGTCGTTGAAAGAAGCGCCGAAGCTCAAACCGCCAGTCCTGCCCGCAAAAGTCTCCGCGCTTTGATTGCGTGCATGGTCTCTCCCGTGTAGTCATCGTTTCATGCTTCGAAATGTCTTCCTTGCCCTCATTGCGCTTGTGATTGCTGTCGGCGGCGGCACGCTGAGCGCATGGTATGCGGTCAATCGTTTCGACGGTTTCGGCGCCCTCTCCATCGGCCAGTGGACCGGACATCCGGATGCCGGCACCTCGCTTTCCGACCCCTATGCTAAAGCGCGCGCCGCACGCGAGGGCGCTTTTCCGCTTGGCAGTGCCGAGGGTCTCGCCTTCTATGCCTATAGCGACGATCAGGGAAAGACGCTCGACCGGCGATGCACCTACAAGATCGAAGGCAACAGTCCCAATTCGCGCTTCTGGACGCTCTATGCGGCTGATCGTGCGCTGACCGCGCTCGAGCCCGGCGCCGACAGGTTGCCCGCAATCCATTCCCGCCAGGTTTTCCGCCAGGAGGATGGCCGTTTCATCGTCAATGTCTCGCCAAAGGCACAGCCCGGCAACTGGCTTGCGACCGCCGGCAGTGGGCGCATGGTACTTGTCATGACGCTCTACGACACACCGGTCGGCAGCAATTCCGGACTGGTCGACATGAAATTCCCCGCCATCAGGAGGACCAGCTGTGATGGGTAGGATCCTTCGCACATTGCTGTTTGGTCTCGTCGGCGCCGGCCTCGTCCATATCGCGGTCGTGCTGCTCGTACCCTACTATTCGGACCGCAATGCATGGTCGCGCATTTCCGCCTATGGCTATGACTGGAAATTCCATGCGGTGACACGCGGCGGCGCAGCCGGTGCGGTGCCCCTCGCCTTCGATCCACTGTTCCAGGCCGCTGCCTGCCGCTTCGACATAACGGATCTGCCCGCCCACATCACGGGTGTCGGGACGACGCCCTACTGGTCGATCTCCGTCTACAATCGCCAGGGTGAAAACATCTATTCCATCAATGACCGGACGGCGATCGCCGACCAGCTCGATCTGGTCGTCGCGACGCCCCTGCAGATGATCGAACTCAACAAGACCAAGCCCGCCGCGGCAGAGAATTCGATTCTGATCGAAGCGGATATGGATGAGGGCTTCGTCGTCGTGCGCAGCTTTGTGCCGGACGAATCCTGGAAATCGCAGGTCGATGCCTTTTTGAAAAGTACCAGCTGCACGCCATTGCTTTGAACGGCCGGCTCTCAGCCAAGCAGACCTTCCAGACCGGCTTGCGTTCTCGACGGCACGAATTCCTGCACATCGTAATAGGCAAGTTTCTTTTGGTGGAACGGGTCTGCGGACAGAATCTCCCGCAACGCTTCTTCGCTGCTGGCGTTGGCGAGGATGATCCCGCCCGTTCGCGGCACTTTGGCACCCGACGCGAGAAATGTGCCGGTCGCGTAATGTTTCTCGAGAAACGCAACATGCGCCGGGATAGCCGCATCAACCTCGTCCAGCGGCGCGACATAGGTCAAGGAAACGATAAACATCGGCTCTGCTCCAGATGCGGAAATCCAAGCCTATATGTTGTGACGATGGCCGGAATTCTCAACCCGGCTGGGGCATCGTATCGAAAAATCTGCGTGCGGGTTTTGCTTTGGTGCGCCTTGGCGCTTCGGGCGTGTAGCGCTCATAGCGCACGCCGGGAAAGATCATGATTTCGGCCGTTGCCGATCGTTGCGTATCTGCTTTGGGGCGGCGTTTCATTGCGCTGCCTGGAAATGTGATGACAAACCCCATATCGCCCATCCGTTCGGTTCGTTGAATCTCCTTAACTACTCAGATGCGTACGCGCGCATGATTTGCGCCATAATTTGATTAGACACACCGATGGTTAACGGCTTGCTAACGCTTCGCGGCTAATTTTAGCCATTGTTTAACTGCGTCGTGCGTCGAGTGGAGTGTGTTCGTGAAGTATCCTGAGTTTCGGGCACTTGAAGACCGCAGCGGCGGCAGCAAGGCTGACGATCTCCTGACCGCATCGATTACCGCCTTCTGCTGTGTCTCCCGACCGGCAAAGAGCGACGCGCAGCAGCTCGAGGATCTCGCGGTTCCGCTTCTTGCCCTCGCCTCTCCGCGGGTGCGCCGCCATGCGGCTGCCGCCCTGTCCGAGCTTCCGCATGCCCCCAAACGCCTCATCCTCGCGCTCGCTGAGGACGAGGTGGATATTTCCGCACCGCTGCTCCTGCGCTCGCCGCTGTTGCAGCCGTCCGATCTCATCGATATCATCACGCATAAGGGCATCGGCCATGCGCGCGCTATCGCGCGGCGGCGGATCGCCGATCCCGAACTCCTGCGCGTCCTCGAGGGTTTCAACGATCCGGCGATCGAGCGTGCCCTGGAAATCCAGGCGCATTTCGACAATGGCGACGGGGCCGAATTATCCGATACGCCGCCCGCCGAAGAATCGCCGCGCCTGCGCGAAACCCGCGAAGCCCTGAAAGCCCTGATGCGCGACAGCGATGCGGGTTTCTCCAGCGATCAGGCGCTCGCCAATCATCTGATCGACGCAGCACTTCTCGACCAGACAGCATTCTTCGAACAGGAATTCGCCAAGGCGATCGGCCTCGATCAAGGCAGTGCCGCACGCATCATCGGCCATGGCCTCAATGCGGAGTTGACGATCGCCCTTGCCTCGCTTGGCCTTTCCGCCGAAGCCGCGCATCTGATCCTCACCGGGCTCTTCGGGCTCGTCCACAAGGACCTGCATTCCCTGCGGCTGTTCGTCCAATCCTATCGCCAGATCGATCGCGACAAGGCGCAGATGACCATCGAACGCTGGAAGACCGAAGAGAACTCGCAAAAATTGCGGCAGAAACTGCGCGAGATGGCGCAGGATTACGAAAGCGGTAGCCGCAGGGTTTCCTGACAGATACATGGCGCATGGGCTTGCTTGCCGGTTATGGCCGAGCCGCACAGTTGCTGTCTTCAATGACCTTATGCGCACCACAGCTCCTTTTACGCCGCCAGAACCATGCAAAGCTTCGGCGAGATGAGCCGGTCTTCCGGCTAAATTTCCTTCGCGACGGGAAACAATTCCGACCGGTCGCCGCGATAATCCTCGATCTCGACAATCCACAGATCGCGATCCCAGCGCTTCTGCTTTTCCAGATCGTCGTTGATTTCCATTTCTGCGACGCCGGCTTTCAGCGCTGTAAACAGGCGCTCGTCCGGCTTGGTCTGGTCATAGACCATTTGCGGCGCGGGGCCGAACAGATCGTAGCTCCCGTCGGCATTGCGGAATTTGATGAAGATGGCGCCAGCTTCCACGGCGCCCTTGTTGCTGAGCGCGGCAAATGCACCGCTGCCGTTTATCCGGCGCACCAGCGCGGAAACCCAGAATTCAGATGTCAGGCGCATGGGGATTCCGCTTTCGATTAGGCTCTGCACCGGCCGATTATCTCTCCCCTTGTGGGAGATAGTCAGAACTTAATTCACCAACCCGATTTCCTGCATTTTCGCCAACAGCTTTTTGTCCGGCTCGCCGGTGACCGGCAGGCGGAACAGCTTTTGAAACTCACTCACGGCAGTCTTGGTGGACGCGCCCACCTTGCCGTCGATCTCGACCATATCATTGCCGAAGGCGCGCAGACCTGCCTGGACACGGACGATTTCAGCAGGTGCCAAACCGCCGGGAGCCGCATTGCCTGCAGCATCTGGCGCCGGGTTGGTTGAAACCTTCTGTACCGTGGCTTTTTCCTCGGTCTGCCCCGGTTTCTTCGCCGGAACTGCAATGCTGGCCGTGGTTTCGCTGGCATTATCGACCGTTTGCTCGACCTCGATGCCCATTTCGGCTGTCGCCTTGCGATAGGCGTCAATGGCGGCGCGTGTGCCCTTGCCGGAAATACCGTCGACGGTTCCGCTGTAGAAACCGAGCGCCAGCAGCTTCTGCTGCAGCTTGGCCACTTCCGGATCGCCGCCGGGCGCCAGGACCGGCTCGCCATTGATGGCGGCGGCAATGGGATCCGGGCTTTGCGGAATCGGCACCGACTTTACCTTGCGAATGGGTGCATCCGCGGGCTGGTTCTGCGAGGAGGAACCGGGCATGCCGCTCTCGCGCTTGATCGGTTTGAAAACAAGATCCGGACGCGTGCGGAAGAACACCCCGTCATGCCCCTCCGGCTGATACCAGAGTGCGTTGGCGGAGATGAAGCCCAGCGTCACAAGAAAAGCCGTCGAGCCACCTGCAATGGCCGGATTGCTGGCGATCAAACCGCCCGCCGCCAGAAAAGCCGTAGCAATCCGTCCCCTTTTGGGAGCACGGCGCTTGCTAGGCCGATTTACGGGCTTCCGCATGGGAACCTCCCTTCATATCGCTTGCCGCGTTGAATTCGACAATATTCGCGGGTTCTTCTTCGTGAACGTATTCAAAGACAGGGCCATTGAGCGGGATGCGAACATCCACCACCGTGCCCTGCCCCGGGACGCTCTTGATCCTGAGATCTCCGCCATGCAGCCCGACAAGCCCCTTGACCGTGGCAAGGCCAAGGCCCGTGCCCTCGTGGTTGCGCGTGTAGTCGTTCTGCACCTGGCGGAAAGGCTGACCGAGTGTCTTCAGGTCGGCTTCGGCGATGCCGATGCCGGTATCGCTGACGGAGAAGGCCAGCATGTCATCCTCGATCAATGCGTCGATGGTCACGACACCGCCGCTTTCGGTGAACTTGACGGCGTTCGAGACGAGATTGATCAACACCTGGTGGATCGCGCGGCTGTCGGCAACGACATTGCCGATGCGCGTGCTGACGCGGTCGCAAAGCGTCACGCCCTTCTGCGAGGCCTGATGCGCCATCATGTCGTGCACCATCGTCACGGCTTCCTTGAAGGCGAAGCTTTCGGCAAAGATCGGATAGGTGCCTGCCTCGATTTTCGACACGTCGAGGATCGCATTGACGACAGACAGAAGATGGTTCCCGGAGCGATGCACCAGTTCGACATATTCGCGCTGGCGGCCGTCAGGCAGCTTGCCGCAAATCTCCTGCAGCAGCACGTCGGAAAAACCGATGATCGAATTGAGCGGCGTGCGCAGTTCATGGCTGACGGAAGCGAGGAACCTGCCCTTGGCGATTTCCGCGGTTTCGACTTCGCGGCGCGCGATTGCCAGTGCATTGCGGTCGGCAACGGCCTGCGAAATATCGGTTGCGACGACAACGAAACCCTCACCCTGGCTGTGCGGCACGGCGCGCAGGCGATAAGTGGCGAAGCGCACGCTATGCGCTTGTTTCGCAACCTCGCCCGGCGCTACGCAGCGCAGTTTCACCTCGACAGCCGCGCTCGGCGCACCATTCTTCATGTCGGCCAGAAAGCCGAGAAATTGCACCCGGTCAGACACGTGTACACGGTCGAGCAGCGGCGTGCCGATCAGGAGATTGCGGGCAATGCCGAATTGATCCTGCGCCTTGGATGACAGGGAGACGATAAGACCGCCGGTTCCGAGGCTGAATATGACACCCTCAATGGCGCTTTCGAGATCGGCCACACGGTCATCGCGGCGCGCTGCCATGGCGCGGGCAGCAAGGGCGCTCGCGGTCCTTGTGACCAGCGTTGCCAGATAGCCGAACGAGGTCAGAAGCGACAGCGGCGACAGCGCGACGCTGCCATCCGCACGCAATGAAACGATGAGGAGCGCTGCCAGCACAATGGCGGCAACGCCGCCTGAAACGCGAAGCGACCTTTCGGACCGGTAGATGAACCAGGCCTCGAGCGGAATGGCGGCGGCCATGATCCACAGCAACAGGTTGGCGGACGATGCGGCGGCGCTGATCGACGCGATGGACAGGCCGTAGGCGCCAAGCGCGCTCATGCCGACCGCAGTACTGTCTTTGGAGAGCGAAAGCGCACCGCAGAAAATCATCGGAAGAGCCAGGACGCCGACAACAAGGCTGACGATGCCGGCGAGCTCACCCAGCATGAAGTTGCTGGTGACCATTGCAACGGCGAGCATGATCGGCATGGCAAAGATGGTGCCGGCCATGCGTGCATCGCGGTCGCGCTCGGCAGCGCCGGCGACGGATGAGCTTACCCAACGCTTGCAGAGGCGCTCGTAGGCCCCGGCAATCTTGGATCGTGTGACGGACTGAATCGGCACAAATATTTTCCTGCTTTCCGCGAAAGCCGGCAATCGCCAGATTTTTCGCGGTCATTTCCAGAGTGTTTTCACAACACCCCTGTCGCCGTTAACTTTTGCAGACGAGGCTTTAAGGAAAGGATAAAACCGGGGCCGCCACGACCGCGCGGCTCCTGTTTCAAGCGATTGTGACAGGCATGGTAAATGAAGGGTTTCCCTTCTGCAGTACTTTGCCGCTCGAATCGCAAAACGCCGTTTCCCGCCTCAAAAATTCTTAATCCTTCGTTTCTATGATCGCTCAAATGCAGAAATGCGTTTCAACGGGTTTTTGCCGGATCTATGTCAATATTCCCTCATGAACCGCTCTGGAAATGCGGTGCGACAGAGGAATGGGAAAATGTTCTTTTTGATCAGGTTTGCGATCAAGTTCTGCTTCTGGATGATGCTGATCTCGTTGTTCATTCCCGTGGACTCGAAGGATCATCAGCAGGGTGCCGCGCAGCCTGGCCCGATCGAAGCCTTTATCGCCGCGCGCGAGACGATCACCGACCTCGGCGATTTCTGCACACGCAAGCCGCAGGCCTGCGAAACCGGCAAGGCAGCGCTTTCCACCGCTGGCGTGCGCGCAAGCGAAGTCGCCAAGGTTGGCTATGAATATCTCGATACCCAGTTCGGGCAGAATGCGAAGAAATTTGATGCGGACAGCGCCGACGCAGCGGTAGCAGCCGCCCATAGCGGCTTAAAGGCCGTCACGGAAACCAGCCAGGGCGATGCCATCAAGGCGAAACTGCGTGAAATGGCGCTGCGCGAAATCCTGGAAGCGGCGACTCGACAGCGCGAACAGGCCAACGACGTGGACGACAAGACCCAGACCGGGACAGTCGCGAAGAAGTAACCCGTTTCTTCGATTAAAACGGTGACGTTTGAGGTTCGGGTCACTATATATGCCATGAACAGGAAATTTTGCATGGCACAGACAATTGACGACATTGTTGCTGATTTCGATTTTCTCGATGATTGGGAAGATCGCTATCGCTATGTCATCGACCTTGGACGCGACCTGAGGCCCTATCCGGAATCTGCCCGCGATGCCGCCCACAAGGTCAGGGGTTGCGTCAGCCAGGTATGGTTGAAAAGCACGCTCAACGGTGATGCCGATCCGGTCATCGAATTTGTCGGTGATTCCGACGCGCATATCGTGCGCGGTCTCGTTGCAATCATGATGGTGCTTTATTCGGGCAAAAAGGCTTCCGAGATTCTGGCGATCAACCCCGAAGCCATCCTGAAGACTCTCGGTCTCGATGAACACCTCACCCCGCAGCGGTCCAATGGCCTGCGCGCCATGATCGGCCGCATTCGTAACGAGGCCCAAGGCGCGCTTGCCACTGCCGAGGTCACGCAGCATTAGGCCAGATCGGTCGCGGCAAAATCATTGCCTTTGTAGAACAGATCGACCTGACAAGCCTTGGCACAGGCATAGGCAAAACAATCGCCCAAGTTCAATCCGGCAGGATGGCCGACGGCCTTTCCATAAAGACAGCTGGCTTCGATCGCACCATTGCCGATTTCGGGAGATATAGAGATTTCTTCTGCCCCGAGTGCTTCAATGAATTCGTCAACGGCAGCTTGAGCTTGCCTCAACATATTGGACGACGGTCTTTTTGTTGCGCCCGATCTGGCGCGCGCAAGTGCGTTTGACGCTTCAAACTTGACTAGCGGCGAAACGAAAAACGCTCCGTCGGCAGATGCAATCCTTTTCTCCAGTTCTTCAAATCCAGGCTCCTCGCGAATGATTGCGACAATTACCGAGGCGTCTACAAACATCACATTTCCCACATTTCATCGAGATATGTTTTCATGTCGAAATCGGGGTCATCTTCTCCAATTGCGGCAGCCATGGCTTTGGACTTGGCAAATCTGTCTTTGGCAGGCATTGCCTGGCGTACGAGCTTGAGTTCGTGCTTCAATGCGTTGCGTACGACTTCCGTCTTGGTCTTCGCCTTTGTCAGCCTTTGAATTTCAGTCGCCAAGGCATCAACTTCACTGTCGCGGACATAGAGGGCCATAGATATCTCCTTTGTATATCTATATATCACAGAAGTATATCCATTCCAATGCTACGTTAGTCCTAGCCGCCATTGATACTAGGCCGGTAGTCCTCGGTTTCCAATGAATGATGCGGGGCCGTCGGCGTGTCGGGGGCGCCGGATGATAGTGCCGGTCGAGCACAGCCAAGGCCGTTTTCAGGATAAGCTTCGCCGAGCGCACCGGCCATTGCCGCTCGCGTTCGACCACCTCCAGCCCTTTCAGGAAACAGCAGACGTCAATGAGGACGCCGGAAAGTTCCGGCCCGACCGCTTCCAGCGCCCGCTCGACCCTCTGGCGTGCGGCAAGGGCGGCGTCGGTGATCTCGAGCACGCCATTGGCACGCGAGCCGGAACCGGTGACATCCCAATTGACGCCCATCGACGGCATCAAGTTGCCCATTGTGAAATCGGTCCGCAGCCGCTCGCCCGCCTTGAATGCATCGTCGCCAAGCAGCGGTTCGCCGGACGCATCCTTGCAAAGGGATCGTTCGGGCATTCGCGACGGCGCAGCCAGGCCCGGCCCGCATCGTTGATCGAGAGCCTTTTATTCATGTGCGTTGCAAGGCCCTGGCTCAATGCGAACTTCATCGCATGCCGGTCGATGGAGATCGCACCGTGGGATCCGCTCTCCAGCAGCAGTTTTTCGCGGTTCGCCTGCTCCACGATTTTGACCGGGCCCTTGGCGATAAAGCGCAACAGCCTTTGAACCACCGGACTGCTGGCGTTTCCCTTGGCTAAAACGCTCATCGGCGTACCGTCCCATTGCGCATGAAGGCAGTTTTGACGATGTTTTCGATCGTCTGCATGATCCGGTCGAATTCCAATTCCTCCCGCATGTCCTCGATCAAATGGCAGGCATGGTTGACCGTGCTCCTGTCGCGACCGAAAGCGCGCCCAACCTCGCTCATGGTCAATGCGAGCGTTACGTGCGCGACATACATGCCGATCTGCCGCACGCGCGCCACCGGACGCTCACAGCGCGAGTGCGACCGCAGCTCGCGGCCGCTGACATTGAAGAACGCCGACAGGATATCGACAACCCCATCGCAAACCTGAAAAAGGCGCTCATCCATCGGCGCCTCCTCATCGAACATCACAGGCGCCAGTGGCACCTTGAATCTGCCCCGTCTCGGCCGGAGCGCATCGATCATCGCCTGCGCACCAGTGGCGGATCGCATCAGACGGGGGAAACTCGAAGACATTCTCACTCCACTTCAGTGATAGGAATATCTTCTTATATTTCTTGCATCAAGACCGTGGATAAGTTTTCCGCCACATCAACACTAACAAATTGATTTCATATCAAATTTTTCTTATTTTCAGCTTTATTTTAAGGACTTTTATCCTACCAAGCCTGTTGATCGTCATACTGCATCCATTCACAAGCAGGGAATGGATGCATGTCAGCAATTGATTGGAAGAACCAGAGAACGGCGTTTCTCGCGGCCAAGGAAGAGCAGCGAGACCAGGCAAGGCAGCGAGCTGCCCTGCAGATCCTCTGCGGCGAGGATCTCGACGCCGTCATGACGAGGGGTGAGGAAGGCAAGGCACAACTGTGCAGACGCCTCAAGCGCCTGATCGAGCGCGAGCGGCTCAAGGGCGTCAAGGGACATTGGAGTTACGATCTCAACCGCCACATCGGATTGAAGCAGGCGCTCGAAAGCCTGAGGGCCTCGATGTCAACCAAGCAAGACAGGCTCGCCCGCGCTCCTGGAGGAGGGTTTGCTCAGGGCGTATCAGAGCCGGACGTTGAATCAGCTGATCTTTCGAGGTTATAGTGTCTGGCGACAATGGGCGATCCTCCCTGCGAGTAAGATCAATATGGAATCCTACGACGACGACCTCAGCAAGTTCGCGGCGCATGGTGCGGCGCCCCTGCCTGCCACAGGCGATCAAGGCTACGTGGAACACGACGGCGCACGGATCTGGTATGCGACATACGGCGCCGGTCCTCCTGTGATCCTGCTGCATGGCGGTCTCGGCCATAGTGGTAACTGGGGTTATCAGGTTCCAATGCTGATCAGTTCCGGCCATCGCGTGGTGCTTGTCGATAGCCGTGGCCACGGCCGCAGTACGCGTGATCTGCGGCCTTTTACCTATGAGCTGATGGCTTCCGACGTTCTGGCCGTGATGGACGCACTGCAGATTGAAAAAGCAGTGGTTGTGGGCTGGAGCGACGGTGCGTGTACCGCTTTGATCCTTGCCATGAAAGCCCCTGCACGTATCGCGGGTGTATTCTTCTTTGGCTGCAACATGGATCCCAGCGGGACAAAGGAGTTCGAGCCAAGTCCGATCATTGATCGATGCTTCCGCCGGCACGCCCGGGACTATGCCCAGCTATCGGCCACGCCGGACCAGTTCCAGGCTTTTGCCGAAGCGATCGGCCATATGATGAAGACTGAGCCCAACTATTCCGCGCGCGATCTGGCAGATATCCATGTGCCCGTCGCGATCGCGCAAAGCGAGCATGACGAATTTATCAAATCTGAACATGCCGAATATCTTGCAAGCACTATTCCCGGCGCGGAACTGATCGCCCTGCCCGGCGTGAGCCATTTCGCACCGCTGCAAAGGCCGCAGCAATTCAACAGCGTGATGCGTGCCTTCCTCGACAAGGTTCTGTCTTGAGGGATAATGCCTTGCCGCATCCAAATAGCAAAACGGCGCCTTTCGGCGCCGTCTTGTCGAAATATCGCAGTGGTGTTATGCGGCCTTCTTGCGCTTGCGGCCAAGGCCCATGTTCTTCGCCAGGCGCGAACGGGCGGCGGCATAGTTCGGAGCGACCATCGGATAGCTGGGATCAAGATCCCACTTCTCACGATACTGTTCCGGGGTCAGGCTATAGTGTGTCATCAGATGGCGCTTCAATGACTTGAACTTTTTGCCGTCTTCAAGGCAGACAATATAGTCGTCCGCGACAGACTTCTTCGGATTGATTGCCGGTTTCGGCTTCTCCTGAACTGCAACGACAGCTTCTGCTGCACCACCAACGCGGCCAAGGGCAGCATGGACATCAGCAATGAGCGTCGGCAAATCGCCAGCAGGCACCGAATTGTTGCTTACATAGGCAGCAACCAATTCAGCCGTGAGTTCAAGCAGAACGTCACTGGCAGTTGTGTTTGAATTCTCGAATGTGGTCATCTAAGTCCAATTCCTTCGTCTAATTTGAAATCCGGGTAGCGAGTGAAAAATCAGCAATATAAAGTCGAAAACACGCGGAGTCTCCAACGCCTTTGATACTACTCTATTGCGGAACAGATTGAATTTGTCAAATCAATACTTCGTTTACATAAGAAATGATTTGAAAATCCCCAAGAACAGAGCTTATCGGTTGGCACCCAGAGATAGACGCAAGAAAGTCGTAGCTCTGCTGCATATACGATAACATGTACTGCACACCTGAGCAGGAGCGGCATACCACTAAGACAAAAAATGGCAAAAATGAGGAACCAATCCGCAAACTCCAAGCATTCTATAATAACAGATATTGTGGTGAGCAGTGTTCGTGCCTAGATCTGCAAAAAAGGACAGTGCAATGGACACAAAAACATTCAAAGTCATGAAAATCGACGCCGATTGCGACGCGCATCCCGGCCATGTTTTCCCGGTGTCCGCTCCCGACCGGCCTGCGCTATTGCATGAATGGCAACGCCTTGGTCTTTGATCGGGATTGACGGGGCGATAACTTTCCCTACACGTGATTTTGAGCACACATCAAATTGATTGCCGCGAGGGCATAGCTTGTCCACCGGCACAATCGTTGAAAGTTTTTCCATGACCAGCACGCCGCGTTTTTCAAGCATCCCTGCCCCGCAGTCCGAGAAGAGGCCGGTTTCCGATACCCGCCACGGCATAACCCGTGTCGACAACTATGCCTGGATGCGCGCGGAAAATTGGCAGGATGTCTTCCGCGATCCCTCCACGCTCGATCCGGCGATCCGTACGCACCTCGAAGCGGAGAATACCTATCAGTCGGCGCTCATGGCCGACACGAAAGCCCTCCAGGGCAAGCTCTTCGATGAAATGAAGGGCCGAATCAAGGAGGACGATTCATCGGTACCCTCCAAGGATGGCCCCTATGCCTATGGCACGTCGTTCAAGACCGGCGGCCAGCAGCCGCGCTTCTTCCGCACGCCGCGCGACGGCGGGCCGGAGACCATGCTGCTCGACGGCGACTTTGAGGGAGAAGGCAAAGCCTATTTCCGCCTGGCGTCCGCTGACCACAGCCCTGATCACACGAAGATGATCTGGGGTTTCGATGACAAGGGGTCGGAGTTCTTCACACTCAGGGTACGTGATCTTGCAACATTGCAGGATACGACCGAGGCGGTCAGCGATACCTCCGGCGGCGGTATCTGGAATGCCCAGTCCAACGGTTTTTACTACACGCGTGTCGATGCCAACCATCGGCCGTCCCGCCTGTTCTATCACCAGCTTGGCCAGCCCGAGAGCGAAGACCGTCTGATCCACGAGGAAACAGATCCTGGCTTCTTCCTTGGTGTCGGCGGCAGCACCCTGAACGACTTTATCTTCATCGACATGCACGACCACGAAACGTCGGAAATCTGGCTCCTGCCCGCAAATGATGCCAGTGCCGAACCGAAACTGGTGGCGGCACGGCAGACTGGTATCGAATACAGCCTGACCGAAGGCGGCGATGTGTTCTATATCCTGACGAATGCCGACGGCGCCAAGGATTTCAAGATCATGAGCGCGCCGGTCACAGCGCCTGAAAAGGCCAACTGGACGGAGGTTGTCGCCCACAAGCCCGGACGGCTGCTGCTTGGACATTCGGCTTATACGAATCATCTCGTCTGGCTGGAGCGTGAAAACGGCCTGCCGCGCATTTTCATTCGCGATCGCCAGACCGGCGAGGAGCACTCCATCGCTTTCGATGAGGAGGCCTATGCGCTCGGCCTGCAGGGCAGCGCGGAGTATGACACCGAAGTCATCCGCTTCTCCTATTCGTCGATGACCACGCCGACGCAACTCTACGACTACAACATGCGCACGCGTGAACGCACTCTCCTGAAGACCCAGGAGGTTCCCTCCGGCCACAACCCGGACGATTATGTGACGCGCCGCCTGCTTGCGCCTGCTCCGGACGGCGAGATCGTGCCTATTTCCATTGTTTATCACCGTGACACGAAGATCGATGGTTCCGCGCCCTGCCTGCTCTACGGCTATGGCTCCTATGGCATGACCATCCCCGCGAGCTTCAATACCAATTGCCTGTCGCTGGCCGATCGCGGCTTCATCTACGCCATCGCCCATATTCGCGGCGGCAAGGACAAGGGATATGACTGGTACGAGAACGGCAAGCGCCTGCACAAGCTGAATACCTTCACCGACTTCATTGCCGCGTCGCGCCATCTCGTCGCAGCAAGCTTCACCAGCCATGACCGCATTATCGCCCAGGGTGGCTCCGCCGGCGGCATGCTGATGGGCGCTGTCGCCAATATGGCGCCTGGAAATTTTGGCGGCATCATCGCGGAAGTTCCCTTCGTCGATGTCATCAATACGATGCTTGACGACACGCTGCCCCTCACCCCGCCCGAATGGACCGAATGGGGCAATCCGATCACTTCGGCGACCGACTATGCCTACATGGCTTCCTATTCGCCCTATGACAACGTCGCGGCCCAGGACTATCCGCCGATCCTCGCTGTTGCCGGCCTCACCGATCCGCGCGTGACCTATTGGGAACCGGCAAAATGGGTGGCGAAATTGCGCGAGATCAAGACGGACGACAATCCCGTGCTCTTCCGCATCAACATGGACGCCGGTCATGCCGGCGCATCCGGCCGCTTCTCAAGGCTGGAAGAAATCGCCTATGTCTATTCCTATGCGCTGAAACTCGTCGGAAAAACGCAAATGTGATCGTCTGGAGCGAAACTTAAAGGTTTTCCGCTCCGTTCCTGGGTCCGAACGCAGAAATTAAGGCGCAATTGCGCGGCAATTTCAGTATGATTGGTTCCGATGGACCGGAGGAATTTGAGATGAAACGAAGCGCATTTGTCCTGATGCTTGGTCTTGGTTTCCTGGCACAACCTGCTCTGTCACTCGTGGATGTCGGCGACGTGCAGGCCGCAGTTCGCAAGAATGTCAGCGAATATGCCGGCCAGCGCTGCAGCCCGCCGCCACGTGGCAGCGGTGTGATCATCGGGCGGTTCCAGGGCTATACGGACTCCCCGTTCATTTCCGACAGTGATGCACGCTGGCCGGTCTCGGCCTATCGCTGCTTCCGTTCATTCGACGAATGCCGGGGCTGGCTCTACACGATGCAGAGCAAATATACCGCCTCGACATCCAATACGATCGCCTGCGAACGGCGCTGAAAAAGCGCTTACCAAGAAAATCGCTCGCCGTTTATCTCTCCCCTTGTGGGGGGCCGAAGGCGGGCGAGACCCGTGGCTCGCCCCGGTAGGAAGCGCGGAAAATCGTATGACGTCCATAAGGATGGAGTAATCGAAAGGTCTCTTAAGCGGGGCGGCCCTTCCAGACTACATCGCTGACATTGAGCTTCTTCGGCAGGATCTTGAGATCGAAGAACTCGTCCGCAAGCGCTTGCTGATAGGCAACGGCGTCGGGAGAGATCGCGGTGACGCTGCCAAGATCCGCGCCCTTGCGCGTCAGGGCAACGCGCTGGATATCCTCCGGCACGCCGGCAATCTTCGAGAGCGTCTTGATCGTCTCGTCGAGATTCTCCTGCGCTCCCTTGCCAACGATGGTCAGTTCATCGAAGACCTCCGTCAGCACATCGCCATGCGCCGCGGTGAAGTCGCCATTGCTGAGAAAAAACGACCATGAATCGACGATACCTTCGGCAGTTGCCAGTACCCGCGTTTCCGGCCGCTTTTCGGCAACGGCAAAATAGGGATCCCAGATCGCCCAGGCATCGATCTGGCCGGCAGTGAAGGCCGCAGCCGCATCGGATGGCGAAAGGTCGGAGGCGTTGACATCCGCGACTGTGAGCCCGGCCGAACGCAACGCCTTCACCGTGAAATTATGGGCGCTCGATCCCCGCTTGAAGGCGACGCGCTTGCCCTTGAGGTCGGTGATCGACTGGATGGGTGAATCCTTGCGGACCAGTATGGCCGATCCCGCGGGTGAGCCCTTGTAGGTTCCGGCATAGAGGAGGTTTCCACCTGCGGCCTGCGCGAAAAGCGGCGGTACGTCGCCGGTCGGCCCGAAGTCGATAGCGCCTGCCCCAAGCGCTTCAAGGAGCGGCGGGCCGGAGGAAAACTCCGCCCAGCTCACGCTAATACCGCGCTGTTCGAAGCGTTTCTCCAGCGCGCCCTGCCCCTTGGCCAGCGCCAGCACACCATTCTTCTGCCAACCGATGCGCAACGTCTTCAGCGGCTCCGAAGCCGCGCGAGCCGCGAATGGCAGCGCTGTGGCGGCGGCAACGCCGCCCAGGAGAGCGAGTGTTTGTCTGCGGTTCAACATTGGAGCTTCCCTTTCCATGACCATGGCGCCACCCCCAAGGGGCACCTTGCCGGAAAGCATGGCGCAAACGATCGGCGCCATCGACGTCAGAATTGCCGAACAATGGCCGGTAAAAGGAAAATCATGCCTGCTTTGACGAATGGCGCGAAATCACTTGGCGGGTGCGGGATAACCATTGGGATGCGCAGGCACCGCTTTCAGGTAGGCGGCAATCGCATCGCGGTCGGCGGATTCGAGATGCGCCGTGTTAAGAACCACATCGGCCATCGAGTTGCCGAGCGAATCGAAATCCGGCGTGAAGCCGCTCTCCAACGCATAGGCGATGTCTTTCTCCGACCATGAGTCGATACCGCCTTCGCCGCCGGTAATATTCGGAACCACGCCCTTGCCTTCTGGCGCCCTGGCGCCCGCCAGCCACTGGGCCTTGTTCATCCCGCCAATGGCATTGCGCGGCGTATGGCATTCGCCGCAATGGCCGGGCCCTTCAACGAGATATTGCCCGCGCTTGATCGCATCGCTCGCATCGGCAATCGTCAGCACCGGTTCGGGAGACAAATAGAGCTGTTTCCACAGACCAAGCCCGCGCCTGATATTGAACGGGAAACCGAGCCTGTGCGGCCCGGCGACATTGTCCGACGGTGGCAAGGTTTTCAGGAAAGCATAGAGGTCGGCGATATCCTGTACCTGCATGCGCGCGTAGGACGTGTAGGGAAAGGCCGGATAATAGTGCCTGCCGCCCGGCGAGACACCTTCCATCATGGCATTGGCGAGGTCCTCGAATGACCAGTCGCCAATACCCTGTTTGGACGGAGAAATATTCGGGGCCACGAACGTGCCGAACGGCGTGACGAGATTGAGGCCGCCGGCCAGCACGAGCCTTGCATCGCCCTTGGCCTTTGGTGCGGCATGGCAGGCGGCACAGCCTCCCTGCCAGAAGATGCTCATGCCCCGCTGCGGGTCACCTGGGGCAACCGCCGCGAGGCGCGCCGGATCGACATGGGACGGAGCCGTCAGGAACCAGAACCCGGCCCCGCCAATGAGCGCCAGCAGGATGATAAGCAATCCGAGCTTGCGCATCATCTCGGAAGCTCAGCGATCTTTTGAGAAGCCAGCCCGATTTTCGAGAACCGGAGCGCAGTGGACATCAAGTCCATGAGCACCGGAAGCGCAGAAAATCGCATCAGATGACCATCGGGGTGAGGTTATCAAAGGTCGCTACTCTTTCTTGATGCGGAAGGCCTTGTGACAGGCAGCGCAATTCTCCGTCACCTGGTTGAAGGCGACCTTGAAGCTGTCGAGATCTTTCGGCTCGGCGGCAGCTACTTCGGCTGCGTCCTTTTTGTATTTGGCCAATGCAGCCGTAAAGCCGGCATTGTCTTCCCATATCTTTGGCGAAGCGGTTGTCTCGGCACCCTTGTCCGAGCCAGCGGGGAATAATGTGGCCGGATCGATCTTCTTTGCGTCCTCATTGAGGTGCTTGAGCGCAGCAATGACCGCTGCCGCGTCGAACGGCTTTTCACCCTTGATAATGGGTGTGATGCTGCCGATGGTCTTGCCCTGATCCTTCATGATCGCCTGCCTGTCCTTGATCGGATCGGCATTCGCTGGCGCCGAAAAGACCGCAATGGCAAGCAACGGCGCCGCGGCAAAAGAAACCAGTCTGTTCATGGAGTGTCTCCCAACTCTTGTGGCTAAAGTGGTGTGGCTTCAAGGGTTTCCGGCTGGCACTCTAGATTAAAGATCGCGAAAAGCACCCGCACGCGATGATCACATTTTCGTATGTTCGCCGTGTTTAGGATAAGAAAAACCCCGGCTTTTCCTGCCGGGGTTCATCATGTTTTCAGAAAGTCATTATGACGCTGACACCGCTCCTGCGGTAGTAAGGGCGGTGCCATGAGTCGTAATCACTGCGATAGTAGCGCGGGCGGTCCCACCGGCGATAGTGGCGACGGTCCCAGCGGCGATCCCACCTGCGGTCCCAGCGGCGATTGTGGTAACGGCGTTCCCATCCGTAGTGCCGGCGATCCCAGCCATGGTGCCGGCGGTAATGCCGCCGGTCCCATCGGCGATCCCAGCGGTCGCGATGGCGCACGTTTTCGACATTTGGATTGTTCGTGGCCGCTTCAATCGGCTTCTGAACGGTAAGCGGCGCTGCGCTTGCAACTTCGACCGTTCCGAAGGTTCCAACTGAAATCAAGACGGCGCATATTGCAGAAATCAACTTTCTCATTGTTCCTCCAGTGAAACGCCCCCTCTTCGGAAGGGCATTCAACACGTTAACGTCCCTAGGACATTAGACTTAAGTCTAATCCAATGAACGAGAGATGAACAATCAATATGGCAGGGCAATGGCATGCACTTGCCCCGATCACTTATCGAATCAGGCCGCTGGAATGCGTGAGAATGGCACTTCCAGCGGTGAAAATGGTTAGACGTTTTCCCGCTGCAACTCGTTGCCCAGACTGTCGAGCATGCTGTCCCAGCCGGCCTGATGATTTTCAGGCACGTCGCCGCCATCGAGAAAAACCCCTTGCTCGGTCATGACCATACGGCAGCCCTTGCCCGACGGCTTGAACTCCACGGTCGTCAGGCCGCTGAAAATGCGGGTGCCATCGCGGTCCATCGTTCCCGCAGAGACGATCCGCTCATCCTGGACGATGTCCTGGTAGTAGGTCCGGTTGGTATAGGTCTCACCGCCGCGCCGGCCGAAACGGCTGATATCCTGGCCGCCGACGCGGAACTCGAAATGGTCATAGGCCATGTCCCAGGTCCCGCCCGGATTGATCCAGCGCAGCAAAGCGTCCTTGTCGGACCATGCGTAGAAGACGCGCGCCGGCGAAGCGTCATAGGTGCGCTCGATGACAATGGTCGAATGTTGAACGGAACGTTCGGTCATGATCTCCTCCTGTGCTTGATCATTCATTAAGCGATTACTTAAGTATCACGCGACCACAAATCGCGCAAGCTATGGTTTAGCGATTACTTAAGTAATTTTTTGCGACTGGTATTCGTCTTATTGCCAGGACGCTTTACCTGTCGAATTCTGGCAGAAGCGTCCCTTCACTCTAACAAAGGACGCAGAAGGTGGAAGTGATAAGCGAGATCCGGACAGCGCAGGAAAAAAGCAATGCCTGCAAGGAGATCATGGGCGAACTGACGGAGTGGTTCGAGGCGCCGGATAGCTGCCTGTGCCGAAGCCATAAAGGAAATGCCCGTGTTTGCAGCGTCGGACAATGGACAGATCAGCGGCTTCATTGCGCTCAAACGCCATTCGCCTGTGTCCATCGAGGTCTTTGTCATTGCCACGCGCAAGGCCACTCATGGCCGGGGGATTGGACGCCGTCTGGTGCAGGCTGCTGAGGACTATGCCCTCAGGAATGGTTGCCAACTGCTGACAGCGAAAACGCTAGCGCCCAGGGACGTGGAGGAGCCTCATCTTGACCGGACACGGGCATTTTATCGGAGCAATGGATTTTTGCCGGCGGAAACGTTCCCTACCCTGTGGACCGAAAGCCATCCCTGCCTGTTCCTGGTCAAGCCACTGATAGATCGCAAAAGAGCGCAGCGGCCGTAGAACAGCATTTGCAATGAATACAAAACGGCCCCGTCAATGACGGGGCCGTGTGCACGACTAGCGATTGTGCCACCTGGATAGTTGTGAGAATAGCGACAGGTATTCTTGATAGGTATGAGAACTGCAGCTATAGGGAGCGCTCACTCGCTTCGCTTGTCGTTTCGTCATGTTTTAAGGCTTGGCGTAAATGCACAGCCTTGGTGGCAGCATCCTGGGTTGTCCTTACGGGACAACGCAACAACTCTTCCCGTAGACGCCACTCGATTTCCCTGGCAGTCGTCAAACGTCGGTCGATGAGGCGACATTCAACACCTGCTGCCTTGAGCTTCGTACGGGCTGTTGCGAGCCGCTCGACCTCACGCCGGGCCTGCTCATGAAAATCGATGGCGATCATCAGAAGAATGCTCTCCATTTTGGCCTCCGTGGCATTATCGTTCATGGCAATAGGTCTGGACCTGCGAAAAGTGATTGGCTTGCAATGACTCGGGTTTAGCCGGATTCGAAAACGGCGAAAGTGACAGTGCTGTCCCTATTCTCGAAATTCAGGATTGGTCTAGAATGATGTTTTTGATGATCGCGTTTATTGAAAGCATTTTTGATGACGAACTCCAATTCACTGCAGGATGTGTTGATCGTAGAAGATCAGCATCTGATGCGCCTGGCTCTCGCGCATGAACTGCAGGCGGCCCTGCCAGACTCGATCGTCCACGCCGCAGCAACTTTGGAAATAGCGCTGGATCTCATTCAGTCCATCCCGTTTGCCCTTGTCCTCATCGATCCCGGACTGCCGGGGTACGATCAGAGATCCGAAGATGATCGTTTGACCGCCGTCAGGACTATCGTGGAGCAATCGCCGGCGGCGATCCATATCGTGGTCACCGGTTCCGACAGCAGTGAGGAGTGGGAAACCTGCCGGAACATGGGAGTCGCTGGCTATATCGCCAAGAACAGCCTGAAACCGGGAACAATGTCCACGATCCTCGGGAGGATCGCAGATCACGGTTATTGCGTCGGTCTCATGCATGAGACAAGCGCCGCGCCGGAAGTCTACCATTCTGCCCTGACACCACGGGAGCAGGAGGTGCTTGGCTGGATGAGGCAGCGGCCGGCAGGCGTCAGCCGCAAGGAAATATATGACCGGCTGGGCGAGCAGATGAATATCGATGCGGGTTCAGCCGAGCGCTACTACAAGCGCGCAAGGGCCAAACTTTTGAAGTTTGGCCAGTTGCCGAACTCGCTGTGATATGGCTTACTCGCGTTTGATATTTTGATTTCGAATTTTGAAAAATTTATTTCCGCAAACGGGAAGTGACCGCATTCAGGGCTGGGTCACTGGGTCTGCGCCTGCAGCACACCAACCGGCCATTTCCAGCGTCATAGCCAAACATGCGGACCATTTTTGGTGCATGAAGATTATGAAAATTGTTTTGGGCTCCAGTGAGATAAATCTTCCCATCCTCCCGGGCGACGTTTCCGACACCATCTGGTCGGCGCTTCGCAACGGGACCTATGAAGCCAAGGAAGCCTATTGGGTGAGGAAGGCGGTTCGCACGGGTGACCGGGTCCTTGAACTCGGTACCGGGCTTGGCATCATCGCCACCATTCTGGCCACCGAAATCGACGTTCAGGTTTCAGCCTTCGATGCCAACCCGGAAATCGTTCGGCTGGCGGAAAATGTGGTCAAAGCGAATGGCCGGCACAATATTTCCGTCGCTCAGGGTCTTATGACGGCCGGTTCGCCCAGGGACTTCCTCTTCTACCTGCGCAAGGATTTCTGGATGTCGTCGGTCTTCGAGGATCAGGGGCCCTATGAGCGCATCATTACCATAAGATCAATCGACATAGACGAATTCATCGTCAACGCCAGGATCACCCTGCTGATCATGGATATTGAGGGCGGCGAATGCGAACTATTGCAGGGCGCCGAACTGCCCGGCGTCGAACGTGTGTTTCTGGAACTGCACGATCACCTTTACGGCCTGGCGGGCGTCAGACAAATTACCACCGCGATGGCAGCGAAAGGTTTTGCATACGACCCGCGCGGCTCGAGCGGCGCATGCGTGCTCTTCTCCCGCAATCTGGACATCCGCGAATATGAAGAGGAGGCCTACGCTGTCTCGGCTTGATTTCATGAAAACCTCGACCGCCACCCTGGCAATCGTTTTCACGCTTGGCATCGGCGTGGCCCGCGCCCAGTCTCCCAACCCTGATATCCTGGCGATCGAGCGGGAAACAGGAAAGGTGGTGGCCACTTATGCGAGCGAAGGATTGCGCAAGGAATTCGTCCTGCAGGGGCGCACGACGGCAACCCCCTGGAGCAAAGGGGGCCAGACAACAAGTTTTCGCGGTCCGCTTCTCAAAGACATCCTGGCCAAAAATGGTATTGCGGGCGCAAAGGAATTTGAAATTCTTGCCTATAATGATTTTGTGTCGAGCATCAGCGACAGCGAGATCGATGCCTATTCACCCATATTGGCGATCGAGCAGCAATGTGTGGAGGAAGACAGAACCGACGGTCTTTGCGCGGCCGGACAGTCATACCGGCCTTTATCGGACGATGATGGCGGCCCCTTTTATCTCATCTGGCCCCTGAAGGATTTGCCGCCATCTTACATTCCCGGCCGCAACTCCATATGGGTCTGGTTTGTCGTGGCGATACGTCCGGCGCAATGAAGAGCATTCTCCGCCATTCCACATCGCTGATACTCTATGCAGGCTTGATTGTTTCAATTTGCCTTAGCGTCTGGTCGCTGCTTCGCACCGACATCTATCGGCAACAAACCGAACTCATCCTCGGCCAGGCTTCGGAGATTCAATGGCGTGCTTCCCAATCGAAGGAGAAAGTTGCCAGAATCATCGGTTATCTGAACGTCGCTGTGAGGTCTGGCGAGAAGCCGCCCAGGCTGCTGCTGGAAATACAATTGTTGAGCTTCAACCTGAAATCGCTGGTCCATCTCGATTACGCGGCGACGTTCATCACCCCCCAGAACATCGCCGGCCTCCACAAGGCGATCAAGGCCGTCGATACCGTGGTCCTGCCTGTTGCCGCCATCGGCAAACATTATGAGCAGGCACTCGGACCGATGCTGGTCATCGACGAATATCTCGCTGGTCTGGCCAGCGCAGCCGTCGATCACAGCCAGGCGTTGAGCGCAACATCGCATATCGCGACCGATGCCGCGCGCAACAGACTCGTATTCTTCGGCGCACTTTCAGCCCTTATCCTGAGCATCATTTCCATCCATCAATACTCCAGGATCAACCGTAAGAAAGACCAGCACATCCGGTCGTTTTCGCTGCTCTTCGCCCACATGACCCGGACACGCATCACTGCCTTGCGACTGTTTCTCGGCTATCTCGACGGAAAGTCTCATCCCCCGCGCGAAATGGCGGATGCTGCCCTGCGCACCATCGTTGAGCTTGAGTCGATCAATGAAGGGCTCATGACCATCGGGCATGCCCGCGCCGAGCTACAGCCCGCACCGCTTGCCACGCTGCTTGAGGACATCGTGCGGAACTGCAAATATGACTTGCGGATCGATGCCGATGGCGAAGCAGGTGCAGTCCGTGTGCCTGCGTCACAGTTCCATCTGTTGATCGACGAACTTGTCCGCAATTCGATCAATGCCGTTGCCGCACGAACCGATCCGGCGATTTCGATCAGGGCCTATGTCCGGAGACGTTTCCTGCGCGGCGCTCAACTGGTCCTGATCGTCAGCGACAATGGGACCGGAATGAGCCCGTCCGTCCTGGCGAAGGCGCGAGAACCGTTTTTCTCGACCAAAGCGGGTGTTCATGTCGGCCTCGGCCTGACCAATTGTGTGGAACTGATCAAGACGATGGCTGGAACGCTGGATATAATATCCGCGCCGGGCGCCGGCACCTCTGTGCGCATCACCTATTCGATCTGAGCGATGTCTGCCGTGCGTCCGTCCCTTTACGGGACAATGTCGCTCCAGCCCGACAGGAGAGCCATCGAATCGCTATCGAAGGTGAAATAGCATCCGCCACCGTTGATCGGCTGGTCGGTTCCCCTGGAAATCGGTTGGCTGGTCAGGCTGGACAACAGGAGCGCTCCCACCCCGCCATGTGCAAATATGATGAGATCGCCGCTGCCGGTACGTGCTGCAATGCAGTCGGCCACGGCCGACCTGATGCGCATTTGAGCATCGATAGCCCGCTCCCAGCCGCTCGTGCTTTCGGTCGGCTTGGCAAAAAATTCATCGACGATCTCCCAGAAACGGGGCGGCGCAACGTAGCCGGTAGACGAGCGGTCATTCTCGCCCAAGCGATGATCGACAGTGAAAGACAGGCCGCGAACGGCCTGTAGCAGCATGGCACAGTCCTTCGCCTTGCGCTCATCGCTAACAAAGACATCGGTAACACGCGCCAGTTCTGGCCGGGTGCAGAAGGCCTCCAGGCGTGCCTTGCCTTTTTCCGACAAGCCCCAATCGGGTACCGGCACAGCGGGATCAATGACGACTTCCGGATGGGTCACGAAATAGACTACCGCCATGATCTCTCCAGGTTGGATGCAGTCGGGACGTACAAAAACGGCCCCGTTTTTTGACAGGGCCGTTTTACCAGAAGCCGCTTACTTGGCTTTTTCGTAGAGTTCGAGAACGTAATCCCAGTTGATCAGGTTATCGACGAACGCTTCCAGATATTTCGGACGGGCATTGCGATAATCGATGTAATAGGAATGTTCCCAGACATCCACGCCGAGGATCGGCGTTGCGCCATGTACCAGCGGGTTTTCGCCGTTCGGTGTCTTGGAGATTTCGAGCTTGCCGTCCTTGACGGAGAGCCATGCCCAGCCGGAGCCGAACTGCGTGGTGCCGGCAGCGATGAAATCGGTGCGGAACTTGTCATACCCGCCGAGGTCGGATTCAACCGCCTTTTCAAGCGCGCCCGGAAGCTTCTTGCCGCCGCCGCCCTTCTTCAGCCAATGCCAGAAATGCAGATGGTTGTAATGCTGGCCGGCATTGTTGAAGAGGCCGGCATTCTTGCCGTAGGACTGCTTGACGATTTCTTCGAGCGAAAGATTCTCGAGACCGGCTTCGGCAGCCAGTTTGTTGCCGTTGTCAACGTAAGCCTTGTGGTGCTTGTCGTGATGATATTCGAGCGTTTCGCGCGACATAAAGGGGGCGAGCGCATCGTAATCATACGGCAGTGCGGGCAATTCGAAAGCCATGGAAGTCTCCTCTTCGATTTAACTCAGTAGCGAGAACGCGTTTAGGTCAGGGCGAGCCGAAAATGGTGGATTTCGAGGACCGGAGCGCAGTGAACGTTTGGGTTCATGAGCACCGGACCGCAGAAAAACGCCATTTGCAGGCCGCCATGGCGTAAACGTCATCCTGACAAAACCTGCGTTGGTTACATAGGTCCGTATTGCTTTTCGAGCAATGCGAAACGGATCAATATTTCCGGCCCATCCGGTTTAAGGGTTAAATTTTCGGCGTCGAGTGCGCAAACTCCCAATAAAGCTCCCGCGCTTTCTTGGCGATCGGCCCCGGCTGAAGATCACGATCTTCAATACGGGTAACGGGAACGACCTTGGAATGGTTCCCAGTGGAGAAAATCTCGTCGGCGCCAAGGAAATCCTGCACGCTCAAGGTCGTCTGCGTGGTGCGGAAACCATAGTCGGCGAGCACGTCGATGGTGCGCTTGCGGGTGATGCCGGAAAGGAACGTCCCGTTCGGTGCGGGCGTGAAAATATGCCCGTCCTTGACCAGAAAGATGTTGGACGTTCCCGTTTCCGCCACATTGCCGAGCATGTCGAGGACCAGCGCATTGTCGAAACCGCGCGATTTCGCTTCGAGGATCGCCCGGCCATTATTGGGATAGAGGCAGCCCGCCTTGGCATTGGTCGGCATGGTCTCGAAGGTCGGGCGGCGGAACGGCGAGACGGTAACGGAAAAGCCGCTCGGTGCAATCATCGGCGCTTCGTAGAGGCACAGGCAGAACCGCGTCGAGTCCGGATCGGCCGGCACGCCCATATAGCCGCCATGTTCGGCCCAATACATCGGCCTTATATAGACCGCTGTCTTGCCATCGAACTTCTTCAATCCGTCATGGGTCAGGCCGACGATTTCCTCGGCGCTCATGGTCGGGTTGAGGCCAAGCGCGATCGCCGATGCATTGACGCGGGCGCAATGCCGGTCGAGATCGGGCGCGACACCTTCGAACCAGCGTGCACCATCGAAAACCGTTGAGGCCAGCCACATCGCATGGCTGCGCGGACCGATGAGGGGCACGTTCCCCTCATACCAGTCGCCATCGACATAGGTCCAAGTCACTGTCTGGGCTGCTGCATTGACCGCCATGATGTTGATTCCGTTCCTGCTTGCCGTTGTTCCTATCGAAGGACCATTCGGCGGCGAGGTCAATGGCCGTGTTCTTCAACATGCTGCTGATTCTGCCTTGGCCGAGCCAGCTTGATCCACTCTTGACGCCCTCACGGAGTGTTTATCCGCAGTTGAACGGGCAAAATCCCTTGCGCGACAGGTTTTTGTTGCCGCGGCGCAACAGTCACCGCTCCGCCTTGTTTGAGCCCTATTGTCAACGGTTAGCCGCCATATTCATTGTGCGTTTAGGAGCGGTAGAGCAAGTTTCTCCCATCCTCCCCCGCCACGAATTTGGTTCAATGATGCAAAACACAATTTCCCGCCGCGGCTTTTTTGCTGCATTGACTGCTACAGCAGCAGCCGGCCTCGCAGGCTGCGCCCAGATCCCCGGCGATTTGCCCGTCATCCAGGTCGATGATTACGGCAATCCACTGATGCAGCCGCAAATGGATGTCGATCCGGCCTTCGCCTCCTATGCGGCAATGTATTCGGCACGGGAGGATGACGGCTTCCAGTTGCCTGCCATCCCGATCGAGAAGATGGACAAGCGCTATCTGCGCCAGATCGTCCAGGATCCGACCGGCGAACAGCCGGGCACGATCGTCGTCGATACCAACGACAAGTTTCTCTATCTGGTGCGCGAGGGTGGCCAGGCCATCCGCTACGGCGTCGGCATCGGCAAGGAAGGTTTTGCCTGGTCCGGGCGCGCGGTCATCCAATGGAAGCGCCATTGGCCCAAGTGGACGCCGCCGGACGAGATGGTCGCCCGCCAGCCGGAACTGGTCAAATTCAGCGCCAGGAACGGCGGCATGGAGCCGGGGCTCAAGAACCCGCTCGGCGCCCGCGCCCTTTATATCTTCCAGAATGGCGTCGATACGCTCTACCGCCTGCATGGCTCGCCGGAATGGTGGTCCATCGGCAAGGCGGTTTCGTCCGGCTGCGTGCGCCTGATCAACCAGGACATTATCGACCTCTACGACCGCGTTCCGAACAAGTCGCCGGTGCTGGTTATCTAGATAGGGCAGATCGAAGGCGGCCACCGTGGCCGCCCTTGGTCATGCCAATACCCGTCCTTACTGGAGCTTCATTACCCCGGTCTTGGTAAAACTCTGCTGCTTGACCAGATCCTCCGCCTTCTTGAATGCGGCGGCCATATCGAGCGGGTCCCAGCCAAGCGGGTCCGTGGCAATCTCGTTGGGCCGGTCACTTGCCGCAGGAATGCGAATTCCAGTGCTTTGCTTCCAATCAATATGGCGGAAGGTGGCGGTATCGAGCAGAATTTCCATCGCCTGCTGGCCGCTCAACGAGGGATATTTGTTCCTTATCCAGTAAGAGGACTGCTCATGTGACAGCGACGTCTGGAAACCCGGCAGTTTGTCGTAGGATACGAAATTATTGTCCTCATCAAACGAAAGCCCATTCCACAGCACCAGACCATGCCCCGGAACGCCGAGCCGTATTCCGGCATTCATCAACTCGAATCCGTAGGTGTGATTGAGAGCTGAATCGTTCCAGACGGCGATCTCGCGGCCAATGGGAATTCCCGTATTGCGACCTGCTGACTCGTAATAAGTATCATATTGGCTTGCCAGGGTCATTTCCCCTTTATTCGGCTGCCAGTAGTCTATAAAGGGGACAAAGTAGGTCCATTCATAATCGACCCATTTTTTGCCTGCCAACTGATCTCTGCTTTCCCTGGTCCAGTTAAATACGGTAATGTCCGAGTTCACTGTGGTCAGGTCAGCCGCTCCTGACCAAATGCCGAACAAATTGGGGCCAACTTTCGGCCTCAGACTTGCTGCCATGTCATTCACGAACTTGGTAACGTCCGGTTTTGAAGTGTCAAACACTTCATCGGCGCCAAAATGATACTTTCCACTGCGGAACCATGTTGCAAACTCTGGAACCAGCCGCTTGATATAGTCTATTACTTCAGGTTTTTTGACATCAAGGCTCAAGTGATGGTCTTTGCTGACAAATGTCGGATTAACGGATATGAATGCTTGCGCATGCCCCGGCAGATCAATCTCAGGCAATACTTCGATGCCATAGGCCAACGCCGCATCTTCCAAACGAGTGATATCGGCCTTGGTGTAATATTTTCCGTCCGACGGCCTCAGCTTCTTGTACTCTTCGCTCAGACTTTCATCATAGAGCCTGAAAAATCCGGTATAATTGCCAAACCGGTCACCTACATTGTCACTCACATGCAAATGCAGGATATTGAGCTTGTGCAAGCTCATCTTGTCCATGAGACCAATAAGATCGTCTACCGAGACGAACTTGCGTCCGACATCGATCATCACGCCGCGATACTCGCTCTGCGGATAATCAACGCCTTTGCCGCCTAGAAGCCAGCGATGCTCGCCTGGTGTTCGTCGATCGCTCGCCAAGAGCTGATAGAGCGTCTGTAGTGCGTGAATAGCGCCGAAGTTTTGATTGTAGGTCAGCGTGACATTATTTGCGTCGGCAGTATAGGTATAGCCCTCCTTCAGTACATCCTTTATCGATACAGAATCAACGACCCATGGAGCTGTTCTTCCGCGCCAGACATCCTCGACTTCCTTGTCCCAGGTGACTTTTGCTGTCTCGGCCGTATCGAGCAGCAACTGGTCGGGCTTGCCGCTCAAGATGATATCGCCGGGGACGGCTTTGACCCCGTTGACGACCTCCAGTTTGAGCCCGGTGGCAAAACGCAGCTTCTGCGCCCAGCCCATCGGCGCATTCAATGCTGTCTTGAAACCCTCATCGTCGCTGTCGATGACGATGCGGCTCGTCTCCCTCAGCTGGAAGCTTTCCGGGGCCGCTGTGAACGACTGAAATGTCGGACGCAATGTGCGCACGTCGACTGTTGGAGCAGGACCCGGCAAAAGGGGTGCCGCCAAGGCGGCGACAAACGTTTCCAGCTCCGCGAGCCGGTCGCCGATGTTCTTGATCTCTGCCGGGTCGAGCGTTGTCTTGCCGTCGAGGTCCTTGCGCAGAGCAGCAAGGGTTTCCTTCAGCGTGGTTGGTGTGTCTGTATCGATGCCTGCGAGCAGTTTGGTGAGCCGTTCTACTTCCGTCTTGACGGTTTCGAACGATGTTGCATCGACGAGCTTTTTCTCAAGGTCATCGATGGCAGTATCAAGGTCGGTGACCGCTTGCGACGTTGGGCCCTTGTCGATCTGATCCTGCAGCTTTTTGAGAGATTCCTTCAGCGCCTCCGGATCGAATTTCGCGCTATCGTTGAATTGTTTCGTCAGGTCGGCAAGGCCATCCTCGACCTTTTTCAGGGTCTCCGGATCGAATTTCGGACTTTCATCATAGGCTTTCTGCAGCGCATCAAACCTTGCTTGCAGCGAGGCGAGCGCCTCCTGCGACTGCGTGAGCACCACGATCTTCCTGTTTTGCTCGTCGATCGTTGCCTGGCTTTGTTTCTGCGCTGCATCGAGTGCGCCGATGCGGTTGTTCAGCTCCGTGAATGTCGATGATGTCTGCTCGCTGGTCTTGTCATCGGAACCGTTGCAGCCGGCAAGGAGGATTGACAAGGCGACTGTCGCCAAAAGTGCTTTCTTCACAATGAATCCCTTTTTATTGTTTCGTTCTCAAATCGAATTTGTTCAAAATTGTCGGACGGCCGCAGCGCTGGTCGTCGGCGGCGGAGTGGTATTAAATTGGACTTTGAAAACAACCGGATGCAATTCGACGAAAGTCGCGACTGGCCGGTGCTATGTGAAGAATTTATAAAAATGATTGGCAAAGATGCATTCTAACAACAGACCAATCAGGGCCAGATTGATACCAATTTATTGGGAGGCAGCTGGTCCGCCAGGCAGGTCAATTAGAGATGGCTGGTGGAACGCTGCACCGGTCTTCAATTTGCGTGCACATGTCGGCCCTTGAGCACCGCCTCGTAACGGTTACGTACTTGTGGAGCACAGGGGCGTGCGCTTTCCTCGCTGCAACCGTTTTACGGAGGGAGGCCGTTATGCGTCTGGCAGCAATTCTGCGTCACTGCACGCTGGCAATCAGCATCGTCCTTGCCGCCAGCGTTTCGGCGCTGGCGCAGTCCGATCCGCTTTCGTCATGGAACGATAGTGCGAATAAAACCGCCATCACCGATTTCGTCAAACGCGTGACGGCGGATGGCTCGGCCGATTTCATCGCGCCCGCCGATCGAATCGCGGTCTTCGACAATGACGGCACGCTGTGGGCGGAAAAGCCGGTACCGTTCCAGCTCTTCTTTGCGCTCGATGAGATCAAGCGGCTGGCGCCGCAATATCCGGAATGGCAGACGACCGAGCCCTACAAGTCGGTGCTCGCGGGCGACCAGAAGGGCGTCGAGGCGAGCGGCATGAAGGGCATCGGCGAGATCATGGCCGCCACCCACACCGGCATGACCACCGAAGCGTTCTCAGCACGTGTCGCCGACTGGTTTGCGACAGCCAAGCATCCAATCAGGCAAAAGCCCTATTCCGAGCTCGTCTACCAGCCGCAACTCGAGCTGTTGAGCTATCTGCGCGCCAACGGCTTCAGGACCTTCATCGTCTCGGGGGGCGGTGTGGAGTTCATGCGCGTCTTCGCCGAGAAAATCTATGGCATCCCGCCGGAGCAGGTCATCGGTTCGTCCGGTGTTGTCAAATACGAGGTCGGCAGCGACGGCAAGCCGTTCCTGTTCAAGGAACCGAAAGTCGAGTTCATCGATGACGGTGCGGGCAAGCCCGTCGGTATCAACCGTTTCATCGGGCGCCGCCCGGTGATCGCCGTCGGCAACTCCGATGGCGACCGTCAGATGCTTGAATATACGGCGGCCGGGGATGGGCCTCGCCTCGCGGTCTATATTCATCATGACGACGCGGAGCGTGAATACGCCTACGACCGCGGCGACAAGCTCGCCGCGCTGGACAAGGGACTTGATGAGGCCGTGGCCAAGGGCTGGATCCTCGTCAGCATGAAGGACGACTGGAAGCAGATCTTTCCGGGCGCCAACTGAGGCGACCGCGACAGGCCGGCATTCAACGCTGGCAGCGGGTCACCGCCGCGTCAAACTACCCAGAATCCCGCGCACCAGCGCGCGGCCAAGGGAACTGCCGACGGACCGGACCACGGATTTCATCGCTGCTTCCGCCACGGTCTGGCGGCCTCGCGGTTGGCCGCCACGCGGCCCCGGCTTGCTGCCGCCGAGAATATCCGGGAGGCTCCAGCCGCTGGTGCTGTCCGCCTCCTGAGGCTGCGTGGCGTCGGTTTCGACTTTCGCCTGCTCGGCCTTCTTCTGGAGCAGTTCATAGGCGGACTCACGGTCGACCATCTCGTCATACTGCCCGGCAACGGGGCTCGCATTGATCAGCGTCTGGCGTTCGTCGCTGGTGAGCGGGCCGATGCGTCCTGCTGGCGGGCGCATCAATGTTCGCTGCACTATGGACGGCACGCCCTTGTCGGCAAGGGTCGAGACCAGCGCCTCGCCGGTGGCAAGGTTGGTGATCGCCTCGAAGGTGTTGAAATCCGGATTGGCGCGGAACGTATCGGCAGCCGTCTTCACCGCATTCTGCTCGCGCGGCGTATAGGCGCGCAGCGCATGCTGCACGCGGTTGCCGAGCTGTGCCAGAACCGTTTCCGGTACATCCAGCGGGTTTTGCGAGATGAAGAAGACACCAACGCCCTTGGAACGGATCAGTCGCACCACCTGCTCGACGCGGGTGAGCAGCGCCTTCGGCGCTTCGTTGAACAGCAGATGCGCCTCGTCGAAGAAGAAGACCAGGCGCGGCTTTTCCGGATCGCCGATTTCCGGCAGTTCCTCGAAGAGTTCCGACAAGAGCCACAGCAGGAACGTCGAATAGAGGCGCGGGTTCATCATCAGCTTGTCGGCGGCAAGGATGCTGACCAGACCGCGGCCATTCGTATCCGTGCGCATGATATCGGCGATCTTCAATGCCGGTTCGCCAAAGAACTTCGTGCCGCCCTGCTGTTCGAGCACCAGCAGCGAGCGCTGGATCGCGCCGACCGAAGGTTTGGTGACATTGCCATAGCGGGCGGAAATTTCCTCGGCACGTTCCGCGATGTTGACGAGCAGCGATTGCAGGTCCTTCATGTCGAGGAGCAAGAGCCCCTCCTCGTCGGCGATCTTGAAGGCGATGTTGAGGACGCCTTCCTGCGCTTCGGTCAGGTTCATCAGCCGCGACAGCAGCAGCGGACCCATCTCGGAAATGGTCGCGCGGATCGGATGACCCTGCTCACCGAAAATGTCCCAGAAGATCACCGGCGATGCGCCGAGCTTATAGGGGTCGAGCCTCACATCGGCAGCGCGCTTGACGAGGAAATCCTTCTCCTCGCCCTTGGCGCCGATACCGGAGAGGTCGCCCTTGATGTCGGCGCAGAACACGGGAACGCCGGCTTCCGAAAACCCTTCGGCCAGAACCTGCAGCGAGACCGTCTTACCCGTACCGGTTGCACCGGTGATCAGGCCGTGCCGGTTGCCGAATTTCAGGAGGAGCGATTCAGCCTGCTGGTAGCTGTCGTCGGGCTTGCGGCTTGCACCAAGGAAAATACTCATCGCGGCCATGTCGTCCTACCCTCGTCGGTGTCACTCTATCCACGGTATAAACAGCCAATCCGGAACCGACAATGGCCTAGCTTTTATCGCATCCGGAAAATTGGCAACGAAAGCAGCTTTCTCAAACACAACTCGAACAGAACCGTGGGGTTTTCAGACGGGTTGGGGCGATTCCGGCACAAGAAAGTGCGAATCCGGTACGAAATTTTCATCGTCCAATTGCATTTTGATTGTACGCGATTGAGAGGCTGGTCCAGATTGACGCAGACCCTTGTGCGGGAAAGAATTCCCGCATATTACGTAAACGTAATTCATGATAGACGGGAGATTAGGCTCATGGACGAACTTATCGCGCGCATTTCCGCTAATGTCGGCACCGATCCGGCAACTGCCGCCAAGGCCGTTGGCCTGATTCTGGCTTTCCTGCAGAAGGAAGCACCGGCAGACAAGGTTGAACAGCTCATCGCCGCCTTCCCCGGTGCGGAAGCTGCCATCGCCGAGGCAAAAGGTAGTGGAGGCCTTCTCTCCGGCCTGATGCCAGGCGTCATGGGCCTCGGCTCCAAGCTGATGGGCATTGGCCTCGGCATGGGCGAGATCACCGGGATTTCCAAGGAAACCATTGCTTTTGCTCGTGAAAAGGCCGGCGCCGGCCCGGTCGACGAGGTGGTGAATTCCATTCCCGGCCTTAGCCAGTTCGTCTGATCGAACCACATCGCCACGATTGAAAACGCGCGCCTCACGGCGCGCGTTTTGCTTTGTGCGGCTTTACCAGGATATGCTATCCAGACGATTATATTTACGAGATTTGAGCACGAGAGACATTACATGAGCAAGGCGAGATCTACCCGATCGCCCCACGTCGAACCCTTGAAACGTGGCGGCGGAGATGGCACATTCAACGACATGGAAGCACAAGTCGCAAAACTCTCGGCCGATATGGAAAATATCAAGATTGCTGTCACCGACATCAAGATTGATATCCGGGAGTTGCGCCGCGATGCCAAGATGGATTTCCGCCTTTTGTTTGGTGCATTGATCGTCGTAGCCCTCGGCCTGGCAGGATTGATGGCCAAGGGATTTCATTGGCTCTAAATCGACAAAACTTGCTCTAGGCCAGCTCAGGTCCGGTTGATCGAGACGCCGCCATCGACCAGCATTGCCGATCCGGTCGTGAAGCTTGCGGCATCGGAAGCAAGATAGAGCACGGAACGCGCAATCTCCTCAGGCATCGCCCTCCGCTTAAGTGCATGCAATCCCTCAACAAAGGCGAGCTTTTCAGGGGTATCGACCCAGGCCTCTGCCATGCTCGTGGCCGTGCCGCCCGGCAGGATCGCATTGACCCTGATACCTTGCGGGCCAAGCTCTGCGGCAAGTGTCTTCATCAGGCCGATCACCCCTGCCTTGCTCGCGGCGTAGGCTGCGGTGCCCGGCATTCCCACCGTATGGCCAACAAAGGTCGAGGTGAAGATCAGCGACCCGCCCCCTCGTCTCAGCAGCGCCGGGATCTGGTGTTTCGCGCCCAGGAAGGCGCCCGTCAGATTGATGTCCAGAGCCTCGCGCCAGCCTTCAAGTGATATCCCGGCGGTCGGGCCCATCTCGCCATTGGCGCCCGCATTGTTGAAGGCGATATCCAGCCCGCCGAACCGGCTCTCGGCCAGTTCCACCAGGGATTTGGCATAGGCCTCATCCCTGACGTCGCCAGCCAGTGCCGCTGCTTTTCCACCATCCGCCTCGATCAGCGCCACGAGCTTTTCAAGCTCGCTTTGACGCCGTGCGCCGACAATCACATTTGCGCCTTCGCTGGCGAAGAGCCGTGCGGTTTCGTAACCGATGCCGGAACTCGCGCCGGTGACGATCGCGGTCTTTCCCTTGAGAATGTCCATTTTTCTTGCCTTTCAGATTTCCCGTTGGACAACAGACATTTCACACCTGATCGGGCCCGGCCACCCGAAACGTGCACCCTGGAATGAGCCGCGAGGAACATCGGAGAAACATAGGTGTTATGAGGATGTTGCGTCAGCGGCACTTTGCTTTGTTGCGAAGCAGCATTGTTCCCCCTAAAGTCGGACGCAAAAATACGGGCGACCGGGAGAAAGCATGGACGCGTCACTGCTCAAGGAAACTGAATTTGCGACGATTGACCGGGAGACCTGGGTCAAACTCGCGCAAAAAGCCCTTAAAGGCGCGGATTTCGACGAAACGCTGATCTCAAGGACCGATGACAATATCGCGATCGAGCCGCTTTATCAGCGCCGCCGCAAGGCCAAGCTGACTCCCCGCAAGAATCCAGCCGAAGCCTGGCATATGGTTCAGCGAATCGATGATCCGGATCCGGTTCGCGCCAACAGGCAGTTGCTGGAAGATCTGGAAAATGGCGCGACCGGCATCGCGCTGGTGTTCGAAGGTGCGCCAAATGCCTTCGGCTATGGCCTGCCCTCGACGCGCGAGGCCGTCGACAAGGTACTCCAAGGCGTGCATCTCGACATGATTCACCTGCGCATGGACGTGCATCCGAAGAGCCGCGCCTGCGCCGACTGGTTCGTGGATTACATGCGGCCGCGCGACGTCAATCCGAAGACGCTGAGCTTTTCGCTCGGCATCGATCCGGCGGCGACATTGGCCGGAACCGGCCGACTGCGCATGACCCTTGCGGCGCTTAAAGCCTCGCTGCCGCAATCGCTATCCGGCTTTTTCTCACCGGATCTGCCAGGTATCGTGCTCGAGGCGGATGGCCGCGTCTATCACAATGCCGGCGCGACAGAAGCGCAGGAACTCGGCGCCATGCTGTCCATCGCCACCGGCCATTTCCGGCTGTTCGAGGAGGCGCGCCAGCCCATCGTCTACGCCGCCCCGCACCTCGGTTTTGCACTTTCCGTCGATCAGGACCAGTTTGTTTCCATCGCCAAGATCAGGGCAATGCGGCGCCTGTGGGCGCGGTTGCAGGAGTCCTGCGGCAGCATGCGCCCAGCGCCGGCGACCATCCACACCGAAACGTCGTACCGGATGATGACGAAGCTGGATCCGGAGACGAATATATTGCGCACGACAATTGCGGCTTTCGCGGCAGCCATTGGCGGCGCAGATTCGATCGCGATCCTGCCGCATACGATTGCCCATGGCCTGCCCGACGCCTTTGCGCGGCGCCTTGCCCGCAACACCCAGCTGGTCCTTGCCGATGAAAGCAACGTTGCCTTCGTGGCCGACCCTGCCTGTGGCTCCGGCGCCGTCGAAAGCCTGACGGAAGGGCTTTGTGAGACAGCATGGAAGGAATTCCAGGCACTTGAGCGCGATGGCGGCATTTTGCAGAGCCTCGTCGATGGCAAGTTCCAGGCGCGGATTGTCGAAGCGCGCAATGCCCGCTCAAAGGAGTATCGTTCGGGCAAACGGGCCATTATCGGCACCACACTTTTTCCCGCCAAACAGGAGCGGCCGGTCACTGTGCTCGACGCCCCCCACATGCCCTTGCCGACCGACGGGGTGGTTCATTGCGAACCGCTGACGTTCCCGCGCATCGACGAAACATTGCAGGCCTCTGAATAAAATGAGAATTCCGGATTTCACCAAGATCGGTTGGCAAGAGCCGAAGACGCTGGCCCCCAAGCCGGAGGCAGCCAGCTGGAAGACGCCTGAAGGCATCAAGGTCAAGCGCGCCTATGGTGAGCCGGCGCTTCGCGGCTTGTCGAATCTCGATACATTTCCGGGTGCAGCGCCGTTCATCAGAGGTCCCTACCCCACCATGTACGTGCAGCAGCCGTGGACGATCCGGCAATATGCCGGTTTTTCGACGGCCGAGGAATCCAACGCGTTTTACCGGCGCAATCTTGGCGGGGGCCAGAAGGGCCTGTCGGTGGCCTTCGATCTCGCCACGCACCGGGGTTATGACAGCGACCATCCACGTGTCGCCGGCGACGTCGGTATGGCAGGCGTCGCCATCGATTCGATTCTCGACATGCAGCAGCTGTTCGATGGCATTCCACTCGGCGAAATGACCGTGTCGATGACCATGAACGGCGCCGTGCTGCCGATCCTCGCGCTCTATATCGTTGCAGCGGAAGAACAGGGCGTTGCCCAAAAGCAGCTCGCAGGCACCATCCAGAATGACATTCTGAAAGAATTCATGGTGCGCAACACCTATATCTACCCGCCACAGCCCTCCATGCGGATTGTCTCGGACATCTTTTCCTACACATCCGAAAACATGCCGAAATTCAATTCGATCTCGATTTCCGGCTATCATATGCAGGAAGCGGGCGCGACCGCTGACCTCGAACTCGCCTATACGATCGCCGATGGCATCGAATATGCGCGCGCGGGTGTCGCTGCCGGGCAGGACATCGATACATTTGCGCCACGCCTCTCCTTCTTCTGGGCGATCGGCATGAATTTCTTCATGGAAGTTGCCAAGTTGCGTGCCGCGCGCCTGCTCTGGGCTGCTCTGATGAAGAAGAACTTCAATCCGAAGGATGAACGTTCGCTGTCGCTGCGCACCCACTCGCAGACCTCGGGCTGGTCACTGACGGCACAGGATCCCTATAACAACATCATGCGCACCATGATCGAAGCCATGGCTTCGACGCAGGGCCATACCCAATCGCTGCACACCAACTCCTTCGACGAGGCGCTGGCCCTGCCGACCGACCATTCGGCGCGCATCGCCCGCAACACGCAGTTGATCCTGCAAAAGGAATCCGGCACGACGCGTATCATCGATCCGTGGGGTGGTTCGGCCTATGTCGAGCGCCTGACCCACGACCTTGCAGCGCGCGCCCTCGCCCATATCGAGGAGATCGAAGCGCTGGGCGGTATGGCCAAGGCCATCGAGCAGGGCATCCCGAAGATGCGCATCGAAGCCGCTGCAGCCCGCACGCAGGCCCGTATCGACAGCGGCCAGCAGCCGGTCATCGGCGTCAATTCCTATCGCCCGACCGAACACATGGAAATCGATGTGCGGCAAGTCGCCAATGCGGAAGTGCGGGCGCGCCAGCTTTCCAAGCTGCAGCAGCTGAAGGGCACGCGCGATGTCGCCGCCGTCGATACGGCGCTTTCCGCACTCACCACGGTAGCGAAGACGGGAAAGGGCAATCTGCTCGACTTCGCCATCAAGGCGGCGCGGGCACGGGCAACGGTTGGCGAAATCTCGCTGGCACTGGAAAAGGCCTATGGGCGTCACGTAGCGGAAATCCACACGATTTCCGGCGTCTATCGCAAGGAAGTCGGCAAGAGCGAGATCGTCGACCGGGTGCAGGCAAAGGCGGCGGCTTTTGAAAAGCGTACCGGGGAAAAGCCACGCATACTCGTCGCCAAGATGGGCCAGGATGGCCATGATCGCGGCCAGAAGGTCATCGCCTCCGCCTTTGGCGACCTCGGGTTCGAAGTCATCGTCGGCGCCATGTTCCAGACGCCCGACGAGGTCGCGGAACTTGCTGCAGACAGCAATGTGCGCATTGTCGGCGTCTCCTCGCTGGCGGCGGGACATCTGACGCTTGTGCCGGAACTGAAGGAAGCGCTGAAACGGCGCGAGCGGGACGATATCCTCATCATCGTTGGCGGCGTCATCCCGCCCCAGGATTTCGATGCAGTTCTCAAGGCTGGCGCCACGGCGATCTTCCCGCCCGGCACGGTAATTGGCGAGGCGGCCGAGAAATTGATCGATACCTTGCTGGATTCGCTTTGAAATGATTTATGTCTATACCCTGGAAGACGATTACCTGATGCCAAGCGCGGCCCTGGCCGGCGCGGAGCTGCCTCCAAATGCGGTCTGGATCGATCTTATCAATCCGACGCACGAGGAAGACCTCCAGACCGAAAACTGGACCAAGGCAGCCATACCGACCCACGAGGACATGATCGAGATCGAGGAATCGAGTCGCTTCTATGCGGAGAATGGCGCGCAATATCTGACGGCCTCGATCCTGCACTCCACAGAAACGAAACATCACGGCATCGCTCCGGTATCGTTCATTCTTGTTGGAAAGCTGCTCGTGACCGTCCGTTATACTGAACCAAAGGCGTTCAGCGTGTTCATCAGCCGCGCGACCAAGCCGGGGAACGGGCTGATTTCACCCAAGTGCAGCGGAATCACCATCTTGCTCGGCCTTATCGAAGCCGTGACCGATCGCATTGCTGATATTCTTGAGGGCGTCGCCGGTGAAATCGATGTGAATTCCCATGCGATCTTCCGGCGGTCCGAGAACGACAAGCCGATGACCACAAAAAACTTTAGGGACAGTCTCAACAACATCGGTATCCAGGGGGCTTTTCTATCCAAGATTCGTGAAAGTATCGCCGGAGTCAGTCGCCTGCTCGTCTATACGGCAGCTATTCCCGACGAGAACGTCAAGAAAGATGCGCGGGCTTGGATCAAGTCGCTGGAGCGCGATACGCAGTCGCTCAGCACCTATGTGGACTTCCTTTCCAACAAGGTCACATTCCTGCTGGATACAGTCGTCGGCCTGATCTCGATCGAACAGAATGCCATCATCAAGATTTTCTCGGTTGCAGCCGTTGCCTTCATGCCGCCGACGCTGGTTGCATCGATCTACGGTATGAATTTCCACTTCATGCCTGAACTCGATGAGATCTGGGGCTATCCGATGGCAATCGCCCTGATGATCGCTTCGGCAGTCATCCCGCTGCTGATCTTCCGCAAGAAGGGCTGGCTGTAAGACTAAGGTCCAATAGCAGCCAAGTGGACAAGCGGGTACGTTACGGGCTAGCGAAATAATAGTGAGAGTTGGCTGTGAAAATCCAGATTCAACGGATTGACGACGACGACTGGTTGATCTTCCCGAACGAAATTATCGAGCGACATCAACTCAAGGTTGGTGATGAATTGGAAGTAGTCGAAACCGAAAGTGGCATCGCACTCAAACCTGTTCATAACCCCATAGGGGACGGGCCGAAGGTCATCATCAAACCGATCTGAAAATGTCTTTTATATGAATCGGTTACGCGCAGGCGCTCACAGAGGGATTCAACCTCAAGGTGCCGCTTTGATCGCAGTGATTTCCCACTCGTGGCCGTTCAGCTCGAACGTATCGCCGACGGATTTGCCGAACATCAACATCGCCATCGGCGAGACATGGGAGATCATGCCGTGGCTGGCATCCACCTCGTCCTCACCGACGATCGCCCAGCTCTGCGTCCTGTCGTGTTCGTCGACGATTGTGACGGTCATGCCGAACCTCACCACATCGCTGTGCGGATCCGGGTGGGAGATTTCGGCAGTTTCCCGCCGCGCCGTCCAGTAGCGCAAATCGCGCGCGGCACGGCTGATCAGGTCGCGATCTGCCTCGGCATTGCCCTTGGCCAGCGCTTCGTGCGCGGCAGCTATTTCTGCGTCAATCAACGCCAGCCCCTGCTCCGTCACCAGGTTGCGGTGAGGGCTTATCGGGCGCTCGCCGAAATCGGTGGCCGAATTGGTATCGTCTTCCTTGGTGAAAGCTCTGCTCATCATACCAACGTAGGTCTTGCGAGCCCGGACAGCAAGTGTAATCCTTCGATTTAGGCGCTCCAGCTGCGGATTAGCGAAATGATAAACCGACGTCTTGTCCTCACAGGACTGGCCGGGCTTGCCAGCGGCAGCGCCCTGCCATGTGTCGCACGAGCGCAAGCGGCGTCCGGATCGATCAACGCAGCGGAATTCGGCCTGCAGCCGGGATCGCCGGATGATCAGTCCGTGAAGTTCAATGCTCTGCTGGCGAAAGCGAGCGCGGCGGGTGAACAAATTTTCCTGCCGCCCGGAACCTACGTGGTTTCAGGCCTCACGTTTCCGGTCTACGTCAATCTTCGCGGCATCGCTGGAAAGTCGCGGCTGCTGTTCGGCGGTTACACGAGCCTGATCAAGGCCAGCGGAGCCGATCATGTTCAGCTCTCCGGCCTCGTAATCGATGGCGATGGCAGGCCACTTGGCGAAGCAACAGGAGGACTGATCGAGGCCAGCAATGTTGCCCACCTTGTGCTGGATGATTGTGACATTGTCGGTGCGCACAAGAATGCCGTCGACCTGTTCAAATGCGGCGGGCGGGTCGAGAAGACCCGTATCTCAAATGCCAGCGATGCCGCCATCTTCGCCGCTGACTCCAGCGGATTGCAGATCACCGGCAACACAATCAGCGATTGCGGCAATGGCGGCATTCTCGTTCAACGTTATGAGCAAGGCCGCGACGGCACGATCATAACAGGGAACCGCGTTGAGAGGATCAGGGCGGACACCGGTGGCACAGGTCAGAATGGCAATGCCATCAATGTTTTTCGAGCGGACAATGTCGTCGTTTCCAACAACGTGTTGAATGGCAGCGCGTTCACCGCGATCCGCGGCAATACGGCAGGCAACCTCCAGATCACCGGCAACAATTGTACTGCGAGCGGCGAAACCGCGATTTACTCTGAATTTGGCTTCGTAGGCGCGGTGATCGCCAACAATTTGGTGGATGGCGCCAGCAATGGCATTTCGATGGTAAATTTCGACGGCGGCGGGCGCATGGGCACCTGCAGCGGCAATGTCGTCAGGAACCTCTCCAGCAAAGGACCCTACCCCGGTACGTTCGGCGTTGGTATCGCCGTCGAGGCTGACATAGCCGTGAGCGGCAATGTCGTCGAAAACGCACCGCTTTATGGTATTCAGCTTGGATGGGGCCCTTACATGCGCAATGTCATTGCCACCGGCAATATCGTCCGCACGTCAGGCGAAGGTATCTATGTCAGCGTGGTCAAAGGTGTTGGCTCTGCCGTCGTCACCAACAATATCATCCAGGGGGCCAAGAATGGCGGAATTGTCGGTCACAACTGGACCGACGTCACTGTCAAGGATCTCACCCGCAAAAGCGCTACAGACTATCCGAACTTGCTGGTCGAGCGGAATGTCATCAGTTGATATCTGCGTCTGTCAGCGCTTCGGTTGGACTGACGACACCGTAGGTAATGCCATTCCAGTTGCGCATTTCGCGATCGGCAAAGCGGTCCAGCTTCGACTCCAGTTCCGGTTCGTTGCGGAAGATCCGTGCCAGCACCGTTGCGATGATCGCCTCGGAAGCGCGCGTCGTGCCATCATCGCATTTGACGGCAATACCAAGGCCCAGCTTCGGCAGAGCCCCCACAAAGACGCCCTCCGCACCCGTCTTCACGAATATCCGGCCCGGCGCCATCTCCATCAGTTCCGTGCATGCCCGGTGTGTGCCTGCCACATAAAACGGCGCTGCCATCGTCGCATCGAGCAGACGCCGGGCCGCTTTGGCCCTTACCGGTTCGAACCCGGTGCCTGTTGCCATACGGGCAAAGCCATGGGCCAGGTTCTTCAGGGGAATGGCGTAGGTCGGGATGGAGCAGCCATCCGTACCGCAATGATCCAGAGTATGGGCCGCGCCCGTCACCGCTTCCATCGCATCGCGTACCATATCCTGCTCGGGCGAACCGAGCGCAGAATAGCCACGCGTTTCAATGCCAAGATGCCGGCACGTGCACAGGAACCCGGCATGCTTGCCGGAGCAATTATTGTGCAGCGCTGTCGGTGTCTCGCCGCTCTGTGCAAGCGCTATGAGAACCGGCTGCTGGTATGGCCAGTGCGCTCCGCACTCCAGCGCCGAAACATCGAGCCCGGCGCGGCCCAGCATGTCAGCCGCCCTGCGCACATGCTCCGGCTCGCCGGAATGCGAGGCGCAGGCCATCGCCAGTTCCTCATTGCCGAAGCCATAGGCATCCGCCGCACCGCTTTCGACCAGGGGCAGCGCCTGGATGGCCTTGATCGCGGAACGCGGAAAGGTCGGGCGTTCAATATCGCCAAGCGAGAAGACGATCTTGCCGTCGCCATCGGTTATGATCACCGAACCGCGATGGCGGCTTTCGACCGTTTCGCCTCTAAAAACTTCAACCAGAACCGGATTGCTCATAAGACCCAACTTTTCCCACGAATTTGGCTGAAATCAGCCGGAATTGCTGCTCTTATAGGATGGTCTGCCTGCCTTTCCAATGGAGAAACTTCTTGATCAGTTTGTTCACCCGACTGGCACTGGCAATCCTCGTGCTTTTCATTGTCCCTTCGTTGGCTGCAGCCGGATGGTGGATGACCCAACATCATGCTGACAACTGGCGTGCAGCCGATTGGAGCTCCAGCGGCGTGTTACCTTCCAAGCCGGAGGCCAGCGACGCGTCAATCTATATTCTGGCCGCCCGTACAGGCGGCTTGAAGGGGGCACTGTCGTTGCATTCCTGGCTGGTGGTAAAACGTCCCGGAACAACCAGCTACGACCGCTATGACGTCGTCGGCTGGGGTACGCCGGTGCGCAAGAACGCTTACGATGCCGATGGGCGATGGTACTCCAATACGCCTTCCATCGTGCATGAGATCCATGGCACCGAGGCGCGAGGGCTGATCCCGAAGATCGAAGCTGCCATCAAGCAATATCCCTATGCGAGGCCCGGTAGTTACGTGCTATGGCCGGGCCCGAACTCAAACAGTTTCGTCGCACACGTCCTGCGCTTGGTTCCGGAAATCGGCGTCGTATTGCCATCCAACGCGGTTGGCCGTGATTTCCCGACCGATGGCAGGTTGTTTGCCATCGATGATGACTGGCGGAATTTCCGTGCAACGCTCTTCGGATATATCGGCTTTGCCGCTGGTGCACGCAGCGGATTCGAAATTAATTTCATGGGTTTGGTTGCCGGATTTGATATTCTGAATCCGGGACTTAAGGTGCCCGGATTCGGCAGGGTCGGCATTTAGCGGTGACGCTTACTTGATCCTTTCCAGCACCGACACGTAGTTGGCAACGGCAGCGCCACCCATGTTGAAGATGCCCGCAAGCTTGGCATCAGGCACCTGAATGCCGCCTGCTTCCCCTGTCAGCTGCATTGACGACAGAACGTGCATCGAGACGCCGCTGGCGCCGATCGGGTGACCCTTGGCCTTGAGACCACCGGAAGGATTGACCGGCAGGCGGCCGCCCATGGCGGTCTGGCCCTCGAGCGCAATCTTGGCGCCCTCGCCCGGCTTCGCCAATCCCATCGCTTCGTATTCGATCAGTTCGGCAATGGTGAAGCAGTCATGGGTCTCGACGAATGAAAGGTCGTCGATGGTCACGCCGGCCTGGTTCAGCGCACGCTTCCAGCCCTCGGCGCAACCTTCGAACAGCAGGATATCGCGCTTGGAGATCGGCAGGAAATCCTGAACGTGGCTTGCTGCGCGGAATGCCACCGCGCGCTTCATTTTCAGCGCCGTCTGCGTGTCGGTCAGCACCAGAGCAGCAGCGCCATCGGACACCAGCGAGCAGTCCGTGCGTTTCAGAGGTCCGGCGACGAAGGGGTTCTTCTCGCTCTCCTGACGGCAGAATTCGTAACCCAGATCCTTGCGCATCTGCGCATAGGGATTGCCCACGCCATTCTTGTGGTTCTTGGCGGCTATCGTCGCCAGCGCATCGGACTGATCGCCATATTTCTGGAAATAGGCGGCGGCAATCTGGCCGAACACGCCGGCAAAACCGGCCGGGACTTCGCCCTCTTCCGGCAAGTAAGAAGCTTTAAGCAGGTTCTTTCCGATTTCCGGCCCGGGCGTCGATGTCATCTTCTCGACACCCACCACAAGAACAACCTTTGCAGCGCCGGCACGGATGGTCTTGATGCCTTGGTGCACCGCGGCTGAGCCGGTCGCGCACGCATTTTCGACGCGCGTCGCTGGCTTGAAGCGGAAGGCGTCGCTTGCCTGCAGGACGAGGCTGGCGGTGAAATCCTGCGGCGAGAACCCGGCATTGAAATGACCAAGCACGATCTCGTCAACGTCGTCAGGGCCAATGCCGGCATGGTCAAGCGCCCCAAGCGCGGCCTTGACGATCAGGCTTTCGACAGTTTCGCCTTCGAGTTTTCCGAACGGCAGGTGCGACCATCCAACGATACAGGCTGTCATCTCATTCCTCCACAAATGTCTTGTCTTTGACCTAACCATGAACCGCCAGTCATTCAAGGTAAAGCCCGCAATATCGCGACGAAATTTTATTGATTGATCAGTCAATCAAGAATAATATGCCGATCAAACGAGGTCTATCAACATGCCCAAAGTTGGAATGGAACCACTGCGCAAGCGGGAGTTGATCGATGCTGCTATCCGCACCATCGGCCAGCGCGGCTCGCTTGATGTAACGGTCGCCGAGATTGCCCATGAAGCCGGCGTTTCGCCTGCCCTCGCGCATCATTACTTTGGCGGCAAGGAACAGCTGATCCTCGCCACCATGCGGCACCTTCTGAAGGAACTCGGCCACGACCTGTTGGCCGCGCTGCAAACCGCGACAACGCCCGCCGCACGCATCGCGGCGATCATTGCCGTCAATTTCTCCGCTTCGCAGTTTGCTCCGCAGACCGTTGCCGCCTGGCTGACTTTCTACGTCCACGCGCAAAAGTCGGAAGATACGCGCCGCTTGTTGCGGGTCTATGCGCGGCGTATGCATTCCAACCTCGCGCATGCGCTGCAGCAGCTGACGAAGCGGGACACGGCCGTGCAGATCGCCGAGGGCGCCGGCGCCATGATTGACGGGCTGTATATCCGCCATGCGCTGCGCAATGGCGCGCCTGAAGCAGCGAACGCCATAGCGCTCGTGGAAGATTATGTAACGACGAAACTTGCCGCCGCCGGAGTATCGCAATGACAAGGCCGAATATACTCATCCTGATGGTTGACCAGCTGAATGGAACGCTGTTTCCAGATGGTCCGGCGGAATTCATCCATGCACCGCATCTGAAGGCGCTTGCCAAGCGTTCGGCCCGCTTTGCCAATACCTATACGGCCTCGCCGCTCTGCGCCCCTGCCCGCGCTTCGCTTATGTCCGGCCAGCTGCCGTCGCGGACCCGGGTCTATGACAATGCCGCCGAGTTCGTTTCCGACATCCCGACCTACGCGCATCATCTGCGCCGCGCGGGCTACTACACCGGGCTTTCCGGCAAGATGCATTTCGTCGGTCCGGACCAGTTGCATGGTCTCGAAGAGCGCCTGACCACGGATATCTATCCGGCCGACTTCGGCTGGACACCGGATTATCGCAAGCCGGGCGAGCGCATCGACTGGTGGTATCACAATCTCGGTTCCGTCACCGGCGCTGGCGTTGCCGAAATCACCAACCAGATGGAATATGACGATGAGGTCGCGTTCCACGCACGGCAGAAACTCTATCAGCTGTCGCGTGAGTCCGATGAAGCATCGCGGCGCCCCTGGTGCCTGACGGTCTCGTTCACACACCCGCATGACCCTTATGTGGCGCGGCGCAAATATTGGGACCTCTATGAAGGCTCACCCGCGCTCGATCCGGTCGTGGGGGGCATTTCTTTCGAACAACAGGACCCGCATTCACAGCGGCTGATGGAGGCCTGCGAACACCGGGAGTTCGATATCACCCCGGAACAGGTGCGGCGAGCACGGCAGGGCTATCTCGCCAACATCTCCTATATCGACGACAAGGTCGGCGAAATCCTCGAGGTGTTGCGCACGACGCGCATGCTGGAAGACACGATCATCGTCTTCACCTCAGACCATGGCGACATGCTGGGCGAGCGCGGCCTGTGGTTCAAGATGAACTTCTTCGAAGGCTCGGCACGCGTGCCGCTGATGATCGCCGGCAAAGGCATCGCACCGCAATTGATCCATCAGCCAGTCTCCACGCTCGACATCAACCCGACGCTCGCTGCGCTGGGCGGCATCGATATTGCCGAAGTCCTGCCGTGGACGGATGGTGAAGACCTCACTCCTGTCATGCAAGGCAAGGATCGCGTCGGGCCGGTCCTGATGGAATATGCCGCGGAAGGCTCGAATGCGCCGCTCGTGTGCATCCGGGAAGGCAAATACAAGTTCGTGCACTGCGAGATCGACCCGCCGCAACTCTTTGATCTTGAATCGGATCCGCACGAGTTGACCAATCTCGCCAGCGAACCTGCGCATGCCAAACTGCTCGCCGATTTCACGGCCAAGGCGCACGCGCGTTGGGACATGGCAGCCTTCGACGCCGCCGTGCGCGAAAGCCAGGCACGGCGCTGGGTCGTCTACGACGCACTGCGCAACGGCTCCTACTATCCGTGGGACTATCAGCCGTTGCAGAAGGCTTCGGAGCGCTACATGCGCAATCATATGGATTTGAACGTTCTGGAAGAGAATGCCCGCTATCCGCGCGGCGAGTGAGTAAGGGCCTGGCAATGGAAGCAGATTTTGTAATAGTGGGTTCAGGCTCAGCCGGTTCCGCCATGGCTTACCGCCTGTCGGAAGACGGCAAATATTCGGTTGCAGTCATTGAATTTGGCGGCACCGATATTGGCCCCTTCATCCAGATGCCGGCAGCCCTGTCGTTCCCGATGAACATGAGCACCTATGACTGGGGCTTTGCTTCAGAGCCGGAACCGCATCTTGGCGGGCGCAGGCTGGTGACGCCACGCGGCAAGGTGATCGGCGGGTCGTCCTCGATCAACGGCATGGTCTATGTGCGCGGCCATGCGCATGATTTCGACCATTGGGCGGAAAGCGGTGCGACCGGCTGGTCCTACGCGGACGTGCTGCCCTATTTCAAGCGCATGGAGAATTCGCACGGCGGCGAGGCAGGATGGCGCGGTACAGACGGTCCATTGAATGTACAGCGCGGCCAGCGCGACAACCCCCTTTTCCACGCTTTCGTCGAAGCGGGACGAGAGGCCGGATTTGAAGTCACCGATGATTACAACGGCTCGAAGCAGGAAGGCTTCGGCGCCATGGAGCAGACAATCTATCAGGGGCGCCGCTGGTCGACGGCTAACGCCTATCTTCGCCCCGCGCTCAAGCGGAAAAATGTGAATCTCGTCAACGGCTTCGCCCGGCGTGTGATCATCGAGAATCAACGCGCAGTCGGTGTTGAAATCACCCGGCGTGGCAAGACTGAAATCATCCGTGCCCGCCGTGAAGTCATCATCGCCGCTTCCTCAATCAATTCACCCAAGCTGCTGATGCTGTCGGGCATTGGCCCTGCCGCGCATCTGCAGGAGAATGGCATCCAGGTCGTCGCGGACCGGCCCGGTGTCGGCCAGAACCTGCAGGACCATATGGAGGTCTATATCCAGCAGGAGAGCCTGAAGCCGATCACGCTGAATTCGAAGCTTGGACTTTTCTCCAAGGCAATGATCGGCGCCGAGTGGCTGTTCTTCAAGAGCGGCCATGGCGCCACCAACCATTTCGAATCCGCCGCTTTCGTGCGCTCGAAGCCCGGCATCGACTATCCGGATATCCAATACCATTTCCTGCCAGCCGCCATTCGCTACGATGGCAAGGCGGCGGCGAAGGGTCATGGCTTCCAGGCGCATGTCGGGCCGATGCGTTCGAAGTCGCGTGGCAGTGTCACGCTCCGCTCCTCCGATCCTCTCGAGAAGCCGAAGATCCTTTTCAACTACATGTCGCATCCCGATGACTGGACGGATTTCCGCCATGCCGTACGCCTGACGCGTGAGATTTTTGCCCAAGCGGCGCTTGATCCCTATCGCGGCCGCGAGATTTCGCCGGGTAGCCACGTGCAGTCGGACGAGGAGATCGATGACTTCCTGCGCGAACATGCGGAAAGCGCCTTCCATCCCTGCGGCACCTGCAAAATGGGCGCGGCGAATGATCGAACAGCAGTGGTCGATCCGCAATGCCGCGTCATCGGCATCGAAGGGCTTCGTGTTGCCGACAGCTCGATCTTCCCGCGGGTTACCAATGGCAATCTCAATGCGCCGTCGATCATGACCGGTGAGAAGGCTGCCGACCATATCCTTGGCCGCGATCCTCTGCCACGCTCCAACCAGGAACCTTGGATCAATCCGCGCTGGCAGGTAAGTGATAGATAAGCGGCGGCAAAATACGATACAAATGAACAAACTTCAGGAGAACACCATGCGCGCGCAGCCAAAGGCATCGCATTTCATCAATGGCCGCTTCGTCGAGGACAAGGCAGGCAAGCCGCTTGATGTGATCTATCCGGCGACCGGAGAGATCATCGCCAAACTCTTTGGTGCAACCCCTGCGCTGATCGATCAGGCGGTGCAGGCAGCAGCAGCCGCACAACCGGCGTGGGCGGCACTCAAGCCGGTCGAGCGCGGTCGTATCCTGCGCCGTGCAGCCGATATCCTGCGCGCCCGCAATGCCGAAATCGCCGAACTCGAAACGCTCGACACCGGCAAGGCCATTCAGGAAACGCTGGTCGCCGACCCCGCCTCCGCTGCCGATGCGCTGGAATTCTATGGCGGCATCATCGCCGGGTTCAATGGCGAGATGATCGAGCTTGGCGGCTCCTACGCCTATACAAGGCGCGAGGCGCTCGGCGTCTGCGTCGGCATCGGCGCATGGAACTACCCGATCCAGGGCGCTGGCTGGAAATCCGCCCCGGCGCTTGCCGCCGGCAATGCCATGATCTTCAAGCCTTCGGAAAACACCCCGCTCTCCGCCCTCGCCCTTGCCGAAGTCTACAAGGAAGCCGGGCTTCCTGACGGGCTGTTCAACGTGCTGCAGGGCTTTGGCGATGTGGGTTCGCAACTCGTCGATCACCCGCTGGTCGCCAAGGTGTCGCTCACCGGGTCTGTCCCAACCGGTAAACGCGTCCTCGCGCAGGCCGGTTCGCATATGAAACATGCCACCATGGAGCTCGGCGGCAAGTCGCCATTGATCATCTTCGACGATGCCGATGTGGAAAACGCCGTCGGCGGCGCGCTGCTCGGCAATTTCTACTCAACCGGCCAGGTCTGCTCGAATGGCACGCGCGTTTTCGTGCAGAGCGGCATCAAGGACCAGTTCCTCGACCGTCTGACCACGCGCACCAAGGCCATTCGTCTCGGCGATCCGCTCGACCCGGAAATCCATCTCGGACCGCTGGTCAATGCATCCCAGCGCGACAAGGTCGTGTCCTACATTGAAAAGGGCAAGGCCGAAGGGGCAACGCTGCATTTCGGTGGCGGTGTGCCGCAGATGCAGGGCTTTGAGGGCGGTTGCTTCGTCGAGCCGACGATCTTCACCAATGTGACCGATGACATGGTCATCGCCCGCGAGGAGATCTTCGGGCCGGTCATGGCCGTCCTCGATTTCAAGGACGAGGAAGAGGTCGTCGCCCGCGCCAACGATACGGAATTCGGCCTGTCAGCCGGTGTCTTCACCAAGGACCTGTCACGCGCCCACCGCGTGATCAGCCAGCTCAAGGCCGGCACCTGCTGGATCAACACCTATAATCTCGCGCCGGTCGAAATGCCGTTCGGCGGCTTCAAGCAGTCCGGCGTCGGCCGCGAGAACGGTCTGGCTGCGCTCTATCACTACAGCCAGATCAAGTCGGTCTATGTGGAAACGGGCAAGGTCGACAGCCCTTACTGAGGTTTGATGGCTTCAAGCGGATTCAATATCCGTCAATGGGAAGTCATCTCCCTTATATAGCAGCGGGATATTGTGGACCTTGGCGCATGCATAGGCGAAGCAATCGCCGAAATTCAATCGCGCCGGGTGTGCCACCGCACGTCCGTAATTCCGGCTTGCCTTGATCGCTACGCGATGCGTGGCCGAGTCAATTGCAATTTCGGTAGCGCCAATCGTCTCGATAAACGTCTCTACGTGCCGTTGTGCCTGATCAATCAAGGTCGGGTGAGTGGGAAGCTTATTCCCTTCAACAACCAGTGATTTCTTCCGCGCCAAGCTGATCACGGCCTCATATATCGACAACGATGAATAGTGAATCGGCTTTTTCCATTGCTGGATTTTGGATAGCAGATATTCCGCATCGTCCTCATCGGCTAGAATGGCAACAATTGCCGAAGCATCCAGAAACATTAAAGACCATCCCACCCTTCATCCATGAATGCCTTCATGTCGAAGTTAGGGTCGTCCGGTCCCATGGCTCGAACATCCTCCTGGATTTTCCTGATACGTTCTCGCAGCGGTATGCTTTTTCGAGCATTTTCAAGTTCATGCTGCAAGGCAATCCGCACAGCTTCTGTCTTGGTGGGCGCTGCTATCGCCTGCTGCACCTGCTTGGCGAGAGAATCGACTTCATCGTCTCTGATATAAAGGGACATTTCGCGCCTCGCATATTCATTTTATGCATATGCGAATATACATAGACGTATATTCTCATAAAAGCAAGGCGAGCTTTGATCATCTCCCTTTACTTACATAATCCACATATTGGGTAAGAGCACAGACGAGGTGATAGAAGATCGAGGCTGGAACATCTTCGGCCTTGGCCCGCCCGGTTTCGTCGATCAGGTCGATCCACAGCCCCTTCGGCGCCGGCTCGATATGCCAGCGGAAGAGCCGGCCAACGCGAGCCTCCACTTCCGGCTTGAGGTCAGGCCCGCCATTGCCGTCGAGCGCAATCGCCGCCTTGACGGCTTCGGTCTGCGGCCAGCTGCGTGAATTCCTGTCGAGCGGCAGGCCGTGGCGCGAGACGGCATTGTAGGCCAGTTCTGTTGAACGATTGAGCCCATTGGCGATTGCCGACGCATAGAGTTTGCGCCCATAGCGAACGACATCTTTCTGGCCGGATGCGGCAGCGAAATCCGACAATAGCGAAGCCCATTCAAAGTGGTGGCCGGGTTCGGTCCACTCACCCGGCTCTCCCGGTGCACGTGCCCAGTCATTGCTGAAATATTCGCCGAGCGTCCAGGTCTCGGAATCAAACATGTGATGCCGGAACAGATCGACGATCCTCGCCGCTCTTTGCAGATAGTCACGATTGCCCGTTGCGTCGTACCAGGCAAGGAATGCCTCCAGAAGGTGCATGTGCGGGTTTGATCGCCGCATGCCCATATCGCCCGGCGTTTCGAGAAAGCCGGTCAGCCTGGCGTCCGCCAGGTGCTCGTCGATGAACGCAAAGGTCTCGGTGCCGAGCGCAAGAGCATCCTTGTGTCCGACCTTGTGCGCGTGAGCCAACGCAAGCAATACACATGATTGGTCATATGCATCCTCTGTGGCATCCAGAACGCTGCCATCGGGATTGAACGTCTTTACCCAGCCGCCCCGTTCCGTGCGACCATTGCTTATGAAGCGGATGCCGTGATCGATCAGTTCCTCTGCGGGTCCATCCCAGCCCATTTCATTGGCCACGGCGAATGCATAGATTTGCCGCCCCATAGTACGCATGCGTTTGGTCCTGTTGATGGGAATCGCGTCAAAGGAAAGTGCCTCATGGAAACCGCCGTGCCGCTCGTCGACGCCGGCGGTGGACCATAGCGGCAAGGTTTCGTCGAACAGCCAATGCCGGACCCGATTGCCATACGCGCCAACATGCGGCAGGCGATCCTGCGCGGGCGTGAATTTCGTCTCGAGCCGTCCGGTCTTTTCCAGTTGCTCGACGACCTTGCGGACATTCTGGCTTTCGCTGACCGGCGCGACAAAAGTGGCATCCGCTGTTGCGACCACCGCGGTATCGCGCAAGCCCACAGCGGAAAGCAGGCGCCCTTCGCTGCGCAGATAGCTGTGCTCGCAATCGATCGCGACGACATCCCCGACGATCACATTGCCGCTGCCGTCGACAGAACCAACCTCGAGCAGGGATTGCCAGGAACCGAGATCGTTCCAGCGGAATGTCGCCGGTACAAGGGCGATATCCGAAGCGCGTTCCATGATCGCGTAGTCGACTGAGATGGAAGGCACTGCCGCATAGAGATCATGCGGCAGATAGGTGCCCGATATATTCGTATCGGCCTGATCGAGGGCAGTAAGGGCCTTGTCCCAGATCTCCGCCGCATGCGCCTTGAAGGCATCGCGCATGACGCTGGCCCGGAAAAGGAAAATCCCGGCATTCCAGAGGAAATGCCCGGATTCAAGATATCCCTTGGCGGTTTCTTCGTTCGGCTTTTCAACGAAACGCACCACATCGCGCGTTGCCGAAACTTCCGGCCCCACTTCGATATAGCCATATCCCGTTTCGGGCCGGTCCGGCTGGATACCGAAGACAACAATGCGGCCCGCATTTGCGGCTTCGATGCCGGCCTCGATCGTATTCCAGAAATCGCGGTCGGTCGTGATCTCGTGATCCGAAGGCACGACAAGCATAAGCTCGTCGCCATGTTCGCGCAGGGTGATCTCGGTTGCCAGCACAACAGCCGAGGCCGTATTGCGGCCCATCGGCTCGAGAATGGGTCTGCCACCGGCAAGGTCGACGCCGGCAATATCCTGGTTGATGCGATCTGCGTGGCGTTCCGAGGCCAGCAGATAGACCGGAACAGCCGCTTTCGTGCGTGCGCCCATGCGCTTGATGGTACGCAGCAGCATCGATCCCTGGCCCGAGAGATTGTGGAACTGCTTGGGGAAATCCTCGCGCGACAGGGGCCACAGCCGCGAGCCGACGCCACCGCTCATGACGAAGCTGATAATGCGTTGTTTGCCTGTGGTCATGTTATGCAGCCTCGTCTTTCCATCATGGTCTGGCCAGAGCGTTTCCATCCGAATCGATACAAGACTTTCAGCGGGGATCACAAGGGCTATTCAGCTGTTTATTGCCGGGAGTGCGTTCCAGCCACGATAATTCAAAAAGCACAGGAAACGACTTGCAGCCACCGAAACCGGACGTTATATACGCGCGTCACTGGTCACGGAGTGTAGCGCAGCCTGGTAGCGCACGTCGTTCGGGACGACGGGGTCGGAGGTTCGAATCCTCTCACTCCGACCAGTGTTTTCAAGGCTTTTATATCAGCGAGCGAAGACACAGACCGTGCACGTCACGAGGACGGTCAGCTAGTCCCTCCACTCGATGTGGATATTACCACCAGGCCACGGAAGCTCGCCGCCCCCCGATGCCCCCTCCCCCTAAACCCCCACCGCCACGCTGACGACGAGCTGCTTTGCGTTGGCATATGATCCTATGCAGTTCGACAAGGCGTCGAGCCTGGCATTGCCTTTCCCCCCTACCTTGCTGGACAACTTACGTGATTTTACCGCAATCGGCGTTCGCTTAACCGCACGCACTGGTTGCGATTTGGGACGTGTTTCATTAATGTTATTTATTTAGTTGGCTAGCATTGGAATACACATGACCAGGATTGGTTTCACGTCGACGTTTGCTCTGTTTCTGTTCGTCGTTCTGGCAACAAACGCGCTTTATTTCTGGCTTTCGATAGACCCTGCCCATGTCTCTGTTTCGCTGGACGAGTCCGGGCCCATCGAGACCGTGCAACTTGTTTACCTTGCAGGCGGAGCACTGTTGTTCTTTGCCGCGGCAGCGACACTGTCGGGCGCGGAGCGAATGTTTTGCATTGCAATGGCCATGCTTGGCCTCGTCTTTTTCTTTCGTGAGCTGGAGGTCGACAAGGTCGGCCCAATCACCACTTATCTGGAAAGCAAATCACACCGGATTCATGAGGCGCTCGTGGTTGCGGCAGTGGCCATCGGCTACATGGTTTTTCGCTGGAGCCTGGTTGGCAGCGTGATGCGTTTTGTATTCAGTAAATCGGCATGGCCATTTTATGTTGCAAGCATTCTCCTTTTGGCCGGCGCAATCTTCGACATACTTCACGGATCGGTTTCAAATCAGATAAAGGAAGAGATCTTCGAATGCTTGAGCTACCTGGCGCTGCTGTTTATCGCCGGGGCGATCTGTTATCAGCAGCCCAGCGCTGCCATCCGTAGCAAGTCGGCAAACTTTTTGATGGTGGTCGTGACGGTCTCTCTCTTCGTCGGAGCTTGCTGGCTTACCGAGTTGGCTTATCGATAATTGGATCATAATCGGCGCCTTTTTGTGCACAAAATTTAAACTGCGCCCCCTGAACCGTCGCATGTCAATCCGATTCAACCCTTGGTGAATGAACAGCATCGCAGCGGTATCACCCCCAGACGCGATGCAGCGGCAACAATTCTCCCCGAACCACATCATAGCGCGTTTTTTACCCCTTGGCGTATCACTTGGCATGAAACCTGCTTTCGTGGGTGTGGCGGGATGTTTTTTACCGTCAGCAACAATTTTCACCGGGGTATTTTCATGAAGATAAATTTTGGAACGGGCCGCAAGCCCTCTTCGAACACCGATCAAATCTCGCAATTGCGCCGCAAGCTCCTGATGGGATGCGCCTGGTTGCCGGCCGCACCGCTCCTGGCGATGCTGGGCGGATGCAATGAGGGCGACACCCCTGATGCTGGTACATCCACTTTTAGGTCCGGCCCGGAAGTCCCGCCGGCGAACCAGTCGTTGAATATTGGATTGCCTCCGTACAAGACGACAGACATTCTGCCGCCTCCGCCGAACCAGAAAACCGATGCACAGACGACCGTCGAGGTCACGCATATTCCGGAGCAACCGCCGGCACCATCCAAGCCGAAGAAGGTCGGTATCTACAGCCTGCAATACAACTCGTTCACTCAGGTTTCCACGCGCAAGACAGTGAAAGCTGGAACCCATCGCTCTATTTCGGTTATAGCTCCCGATCAAAATGGCACGACCAAGCTCATTACCTATGAAAGCATCGAAGACTATCTGAAGCGGGCATTGGACAACCGGCTCGCGCTTGTCTACCGGGCGATGGTGACAGCCTTTGAAAAACATTCCCCGAAGGAATTCGATGTCAGCTTTTTCACCGTTCCGGAATTCTTCTGGAACGTGCCCTTTGGGGATTTCTGGACCGAGGCTGAGCTGCAAGCGTCCACGGACCTGTATCTGGAAACGGTGACACGCAACGCCCGAACGCTCATATCGAAGTTTCCGGCGAGCCAATACGGCCATATTGTCTTGCTGCCCGGGACAGTTGCGGCGTTGGAGCCCAGCTTTAACGTCCTCAAGCCCGATGGAACAACCGGCACCATCTACAACGCTGCAAATCATCTGGTTTGCACGCATAATCTGCCGGTAAATGACAAAAACTATCCGCGCCCGGCTTATATGATCTGGCCCAAACGCGTCGTCTCCTCAATTGACTATATCGATGAGGCAAATGGTGGATCCTGCAAGCGGAGTATCGCCGACCTGGATAAAAACCCGATCAATCCCGGTGTGAACAACGTGTTGAAAGAATGTATCCTCAACACCAAGAATGGCCTGACTGTTCGTATCGAATACGTATCCTCATCAGTCGCGCAGTCGTTCGACTCGCAAGGCAAACTGCTCTCCAACAGCTTTCAGAATGACATCATCGACGGATTGCCGTTCGGTATCGATATTTGTCTGGATTATTCCGAGGCCAGTGTCCAGAACGATGAATTCCGCATTGCTCAACTCGATGAGCGGGAATTCAAACTGGATTTCCTCATTGCTGCGGGTATGTTCCTAAATGTCAAAAACTACGCAAATACTCCGTACATACAATATGCGATACGCAACGAGGGTTATTCAGGCACTACCGGACAGACCGAGGTCTGGAAATTAACCTATGACGAGAACAAGAAAACGATGAGCAGTAAGAATGCAACGCCGCTCGATGCCAAATCCGCGTTCGACGTTGAAAAGGGTTTCATTCCTGTTGATCAAACCGATGCCTTTGTGGAAACGCCGGGAATCCCGAAGATCCTGGACAAGATGAACCCTGGCAATGTTCGCATCTGGTCCTTGGATATCGACGCTCAAGATGCAACAGGCGCCGCCGATGCCCTCGTCGCCAGCAATCCCCCAGCGACTATGACGAAAAAGTCCGAAATCCAGATTATCAAGTGATCCGGATAGAGCGGGTGGCTTGATGCCGCCCGCTCTATCCCGCCTCCCCGTAACCACGAGGGATTATAAATTACACGAATGGTTGGTTACTTCGGTAGCCGCCTTAGTTCCAATTGGCGCCTTGTGAGCCTGCCTTTCGGGGCTAGAATTCCAGGCATGATAGAGCCACCCAAAAGCTCCGATGATCCATTGGACCGAACGCAGGATTGCAAGAACGCCCTGAGGACGGAGGTTCTGCAACTGGCCGATCAAGCCCTGGAAGCCGGCTGGCACAGGTATGAGGTCGCCCTTGCCCTGTCCGATCTTGGCGAACAGTTCCTGCAGACACCGGCCGAGAGCGCGGAGTCTGAGGCTGATATTGCGATCGGCCGGGCCTTGTTCGAGATAAAACGGGCCCTCGACATCTGAAAATCCCCTGCCCTGAACCAAACTGTACCAATCTACCCCATCGCGCCGGCGTCTGTCTGATCTCACAATGTTGGAACGAATTGCGCCTTGACGAGTTTTATCATCGTCGGGAGAGCACTGGGCGAGTTCACAAGCAATCTCGACAGGGGCTCAGTATCGTTCACGACCAAAATCGTGGGCAATCTGGGCCCCACTTCTGCGAGGTATCAAGCCATCCGGATACCCCATGGACGCATCGGAAATCTGGTCTGTCTCTCAATGGCGGACCAATTCCCAACCTGAAAGGGTTCGCACCATGATCGATGACTTTGACGAAGACGACGAATGCGCCTGGGCAGTGCACAATTCCTCCAGGTGGTACTTCGGCATATTTCTCGCTGGCGTCGTCCTGGCGGCACTTGTCGGCTACGCAGCTTCCATTTGACCCCGTGTAATGAATATTAACGATCTCGCGATTTATTGATGCACTTCGCCGGCTGATGCAGATTGCCGTCGAGTGGAGCTGTTGCGATGCGAGATCGGGATATAGAGCCTTTGGAGTTGCGGGACTTCTTGATTTTGATCGCCGTCATGGCGGGAGTATTGGTGGTCTTGGGGGGAACGGCCTCCGCCATCGTCAAAGGCCGGCAGAATTTTGTGGTTGCACCCGTCGTTGCAAAATGAACGGCCTTTAAGCCGATAGTCGCGGCACGGCATCGATCAGCACCCGGGTGGCATCCGCCAACGGGTTGGCAAGCACCTCATCCGTTATCCCGCTTTCGACGATCCGCCCCTCTTCCAGCACAATCATTCGATCTGCAAAAGCCCGCACGACAGCAAGATCATGCGAAATGAACAGGTAGGCGACGCCTGTCTCTTCTTGCAGGTCGAGCAGCAGATTGAGGATTTGCGCCCGCACCGAGACATCGAGCGCCGATACCGGTTCGTCGAGCACGATGAGAGCCGGCTTGGTCAGAATTGCCCGCGCAATCGCGACGCGCTGCCGCTGTCCGCCGGACAATTCCAGTGGAAACCGCGCCATCAGGTCCGCGCTCAAGCCGACGCGCTCCAGTGTCGCGCCGATGACGGCATCGTACTCCTCCTTGGCCGCAAGACCGTGCAGGCGCAGCGGGTCTTCCAGTATGCGCCTGACGCTGGCACGCGGATTGAACGCCGCCAGCGGATCCTGAAACACCATCTGGAAACGCGGACGTAGCGGCCGCAAGAGCTCACTGTGCAGTACCGTGATATCCTGCCCCTGGAGACGGATCGAACCTTCGTCGGACTCCGCAAGCCGCATGATCAGCCGCGCCAGCGTGGTCTTTCCTGACCCCGAGGCGCCGACCGCCGCCAGCGTTTCCCCGTCTGAGATCGAGAAACTGATGTTCTTCAGCCCGGCGGCGCCGCGATCGCCGAAGCGCTTGGAGAGGTTCTTGACCTCTAATACGGGGATGGAATTCATCGATATCCTTTGAGCAATCGCATTTGAGCAACCAGACCAGATCGCATCACCAATGTGCGTGGTTCGACAGGCTCACCATGAGGGGAATTTGTGGGCTGCAACGATAACCGCCAAGGTTGGGGTTCCTGACACCCTGCAAAGCATAAACCTCCCTCATGGTGAGCCTGTCGAACCACGCACAACTGTAATGCAGATATATTTTGGGCATCATCGCAGATCATCCGTATTGATTTCGGCAAGCCGCTTGGCGCGCGGCGTATCCAGCGAAATATGCGTGCCGATCAGCGCCTTCGTATAGGGATGCTCCGGCTTGCCAAGCACCTTGGCAACAGGGCCGCTTTCGACCAGCTTTCCCTTGTAGAGCACCGCAATCTTGTCAGCACGTTCCGAGGCCAGGGCAATGTCGTGCGTGACGAACAGCAGCGTCAGGCCATTGTCCCGCACCAGTTCGTCGAGGAGATTGACGATGTGCCTTTGCACCACCGTATCGAGCGCGCTGGTCGGCTCGTCCGCGATGAGCAGCGACGGATTGCCAGCCAGGGCAGCAGCAAGGGCAATGCGCTGTTTCTGTCCGCCGGAGAATTCATGCGGATAGCTGTTGAGCCTTGCGAGCGGCCTGGGGATGCGGACACGGTCCAGCAATTCGGCTGCCCGCACGCGCGCTGATATCCAGCCCAAGCCCTGGTGCGTCATCGCCACTTCGGCAATCTGGTCGCCGATCTTCATCACCGGATCGAGGCTGCCGCTCGGGTCCTGAAACAGCACGCCGATGTCCTTGCCAAGCCTTGGCCGGTGCGACAGGCCGGGAAACTCGATCGCCCCGCTGGAACGCGCCCGCCTTGGCAAGAGGCCGGCGATTGCCATGGCAAAAGTCGATTTGCCGGAGCCGCTCTCGCCAATGAGCGCCAGCCTTCCGCCCTTGGCGAGCTGCAACGATACGTCCTGCAGGGCGGCGCCCCCGCCATAATCCACCGTCAAATTCCGGACGCGCAGATATGGCTCGGTCATGGCTGCAGCCTCTCCGTTCGCGAGAGCCCCCGTCCGATCAGGTGGACACTGAGAACCGTGATAACCAGGGCCAGTCCCGGGACGATCGAGAGATAGGGCGCGGCGCGCAGGACAGTGCGGCCTTCCGCGATCATACTGCCCCAGGTGACGCGGTTCGGATCGCCAAAGCCGAGGAACGACAGCGCCGCCTCGATCAGAATGGCGGCGGCGACGGATATGGCGGCAAGCGAAGCTGTCGGCCCGAAGGCATTGGGCAATATCTCGCGAAAGGCGATTTCCAATGGCCGCATGCCGAGCGTTCGCGCGGCGGCGACAAAATCACGCTCGCGCAGGGAAAGGACCTCGGCGCGCGTCACGCGGGCAGCCTGGGTCCAGTTGCCGAGGCTGATGGCGAAAATCAGCGTCGGCACGCTCGGTCCGGTGACGCTGATCGCCGCAAGCGCCAGAAGGAACCCGGGAACGGTCTGAAAAGCTTCGGTGATGCGCATGAGAACCATGTCGGCCATGCCGCCGAGGAAACCCGCCAGCGTGCCGACGATGCTGCCGACGATCAGCGCGACCGCTGCCGAGAAGAAGGCGACGAGCAGCGTCGTGCGCGTTCCATGCAATAGACCGGCCAGTACATCCCGGCCCAGCCTGTCAGTTCCCAGCAGGTGCGCTTCAGATGCGAACGGCCGCAGCATCGGCTCTCCGGTAATGGCCAGCGGATCACCCGGTGCAAGCAACGGCGCCAGCAGCGCCATCAGGACAAGCATTGCAAGCAGAACCGCGCCGATACGGCCTTCGAGGTTCAATTGCCGCCAGTAACGGGCCATCATGCTCATCGCCCGACCCTCACCCGCGGGTCAAGCTTGCCATAGGCGAGATCGACCAGAAGATTGGCGATGATCACGGTGACGGCGCTGCACAGGATCACGCCGAGCAGCAGCGGTGTATCGCGGCGTGCCACCGCCTCGGCCGCCAGGCGGCCGAAGCCCGGAATGGCGAAAACGCTTTCCACCACGACACTGCCGCCCAGCATGGCGGCGGCCTGCAATCCCAGCATGGTCACAACCGGCAGCACGGCGTTGCGGGCAACATGCTGCCAGACAATACGCCCGCGGCTGAGGCCTCGCGCCTCCAGCGCCTTGACGAAAGGATCGCGCCAGACCTCGCTCATGCGGTCACGCATGAGCCGCAGATAGAGCGCGAGATAGACCATGGCGAGCGAGGCGACGGGCAAGACCAGATGGGAGGCAATATCGCCGATGCGCGCCAGCCCGGATTTGCCCGAAGCGACGGTCTCGATACCGCCGATGGGCAACCAGCGCAGGTCCACGGCAAAGATGACGATCAGCACCAGACCAAGCCAGAATCCCGGCACCGCATAGAGCGCCAGCGATGTCATGGAGAGGAAGCGGTCGCGAAACGATCCAGGTCTTGCGCCGGCGAGCACACCGAGCAGGGAACCGAGGAAGAAAGCCAGCGCCGTGGCAATGCCCATGAGCAGCAGCGTGACCGGCAGACGCTCGGCAATCACCGAGCCAACGGGCCGTTCAAAAGCGGTGGACCAGCCGAGATCGCCTCGCGCCAATGCCGACGCATAGGCCCTGAAACGGTAGAGCGGCCCCTGGTCAAGACCCCATTCCTGCCGCAGCTTCGCCATTTGCTCGGCATCCATGGCGCCGGACCGCGCCACATAGGAATCGACCGCATCGCCGGACGCCGCCTCGAGCAGCAGGAAGCTGCCAACCAGCACCACGATAAGAACCGGAAGCGCACCGAGAAGGCGTCTCAGGAAAAAGGAAACGAGAGGCGGCAAGAAATGCTCCGGCTGTCAGGCGAATAGGTTTGGAGACTAGAAGGATTGGCTCTGGAAAACAAACGGGTTTGTACTAGGCGGCCAAAAAGGTATATACACACTCGTATATACTTTTTGTCGAGGAATACGAACATGCCGCAGATTGCAAAAGTATTTAACTCCGGGAATTCGCAGGCTGTACGCCTGCCGAAGGAATTCCGTTTGAATGTCGAGGAAGTTGAAATTTCGCGCGAGGGCGATGCTCTCATCCTGCGTCCCCACAAGGTCGAAAAGCAGCCATGGAGTTCGCTCAAAGCGGCCCTCGATCATGGCTTCAGCCCAGACTTTCTGAACGGCGGTCGAGATCAACCCGCAGCGCAGGAGCGGCCGGAATTGGACGCTTTGTTCAAATGATGCGCTATGTGCTTGATACCAATGCTGTAATTCAATTGGTCTCGCGGAAATCGGACGGCCTGGTTCGCCTCATCCTTGAGAAGCGCGAGGGGGAGATTGGTATCTCTTCGGTCGTCGCGCATGAGCTCTACTTCGGTGTCTATAAGAGCCAAAAGATTTCCTTCAACTTGGAAGCTCTCCGCCTGCTTCTTCTCGATTTTCCCATTTTGGAGTTCGATCAGGAAGACGCGCGTGTATCGGGAGAGCTGCGCAGCACGCTGGCACAGGCCGGCCTGCCCATAGGGCCTTACGATGTGCTCATCGCGGGCCAGGCAAAAGCCCGCGACCTGATTGTCATAACCAACAATGTTCGCGAGTTTCAAAGGGTGGAGGGCCTGAAGGTCGAAGACTGGACCACCATCTAACCATCTAACAATATCCCCCTACCCCTTCACCCACACATTCGCCCAGTTGGACACAGCCCAGCGCGGGTTGTCGGAGACGTTCTGCACAGCGTCGCGCGCCACGGTGATGAAGGAAAACTCGGCGACATTGATCAGCGGCAGGTCGGCGGCGGCCTTCTTCTGCAGCTCCTTGTAGAGTGCGGCGCGCTTTTCCGCATCGACGGTTGACGCGGCCTCCTTGATCAGCTTGTCCACTTCCCCATTGGCATAGCCGTATTGGTTGGAGAACGGCACACCGGCGGGCAAGCCGCTTTCGAACAGGATCGTGGTGGAAATCGCCGGGTCGGAGCGGTAGACCGGCGTCGCGACCGTGATGTCGAAATCATGGTCGGTGTAGACCGCTTTCAGGTGCGCGGGCGTATCATTGCTGACCACCTGTGCGTCGATCCCGACCTTGGCCAGGGCCTGACGAAGATAATCGCCGAACTGCTTGGTTTCGTTGAAGAATGGCGCGGGAAGCAGTTTTAGCTTGAAGCGGTTGCCATCTGCACCGCGCTTGTAGCCGGCTTCATCGAGCAGCGCTTCCGCCTTGGCGGGGTCGAAGGCATATTTCGTCACATCCGGCTCATAGAAAGTGTTGTCATAGGCGGGTACTGGTCCCGTCGACGACTTGGCATAGCCGAGGAAGATCGTCTTGACGACGAAATCATGATCGATCGCATGGGCAAGCGCCTGCCGCACCTTGACGTCGGCAAGCTCCTTGCGGCGATGATTGATCTCGACGATCAGCTGATAGGTCAGCCCTTCATAACCATTGGAATAGACCTTCAGGCCTGGCACCTTGGAGATACGGTCCAGATCGGCGAGCGGTACTGCGGAGAAAGCCGCAAGCTGTATCTGCTCGGCCTCCAGCGCATTGCCCGCCGCTGCGCGGTCCGGCAGGAACTGGTAGACGATCTCATCCAGCAGGGGCTCGTCCTTCTGCCAATAGGCGTCATTGCGCTTGAGCAGATAATATTCGCCGGGCTTGTGCTCGCCGAACTTGAATGGACCGGTTCCAACGAGCTGCTGATTGGCCGGATTCTTGGCGATGTCCGTTCCCTCATAGACATGCTTCGGCACGACGGAGGTTACCACCGGCAGAGCGTTGCGGATGAGCTGGAACGGTGTCGGTTGCGAGAATTTGAAGATCGCGGTGTGCTCGTCCGGTGTCTCGACGCTTTCGAGGTTCTTGAACACCACGCGGCCAAGGTTTTGCAGTTTCTTCCAGACTTCCAGTGCGGAAAACGCCACGTCTGCCGAGGTGAACGGCTTGCCGTCATGCCAGGTCACGCCCTCGCGCAGTTTGAACGTCGCCGTCAAACCATCAGCGGACCCTTCCCAGGATGTGGCAAGGCGCGGCGACAGCCCGTCCTTGCCCTCATAGGATTGCTCGGCCAGCGGCTCGATGACCTTGCTGGCGACGAAGAACACGCCGTTCGACGCGACGATGGCGGGATTGAGGTTGGCGGGTTCGCTATCACCGGCCACAATCAGCCGTCCACCTTTGACGGGTGTTGCCGTTTGCGCCCAGCTGAGATCAGGCAGGATCGTCATCGCTCCGATGCTGGCGGTCGTGGTGAGAAAAGCGCGTCGGTTCAACAGGATACGGGACATTGTTGCAATCCTCTTATGTCAAGGGTGAAGGGGCCTGGATAGAATGCCGCTCAGCGCGGAAACGATGGTACGGGCAAAGCCCGGTTCGGCCGAAGCGCCCATATGGCCGATGCGCAGGATCTTCCCCGCGGTCTCGCCGCGTCCAAGCGAGACCAGGATGCCGTGGTCGTGCAGCAGGCTGTCGCGGAGTGCAACGTCACTGATGCTGTCGGGCACTTTGAAGGCAGTCGCCGTCGGTGCGCACCAGGCTTCCTGCTTGGGCCAAAGAGAAAGCCCCAGGCCAAGCAGCCCTTCCCGCGCAACGGAAGCCGTTTGTGCGTGACGGGTCCATACATTTTCCGGACCTTCCCTCGTGTAGCGATCGAGCGCAGCATCCAGCGCGTATATTTCGGCGATGGATGGCGTTACCGGGAAAGGCCTGCCGGGCTCCGAAGCACCCTTCCATGCAAGAAGACTGAGGAAAGAGCCAAGCGGGGCATCGGGATTGGCTTCGATCTTGTTCCAGGCGCGTTCGCTGACAGCGATGAGACTGAGGCCCGGCGTGCTACCCAGACATTTCGACGGCGAGGTTATGAAGATATCCGCGTGGGCATCCTGCGGATGCGCGTCCATGCCGGCGAATGACGAGACGGCATCGACGATGAGATAGGCGCCGTGCCCGGCAACGACTGCCCCGATTTCATGCAAGGGATTGAGCGTGCCGGACGGCGTATCGTGATGGCATAGCGACACGATGGAAATGTCCGGACGGCTGCGCAAGGCTTCGCGCACCGCCTGAGGGTCAATGATTTCGTCATAGGGTACGGCGAGTTCAACGACTTCCCTGCCGTACCGCGCCGCCCAACTGGCGAAGCCCTTGCCATAGACGCCCGAGACAAGGTTGAGAACCACGTCGTTCCTGGCGATGAGGGCCGCCGCGGCAGCCTCGATGCCAAGGATAGCCTCTCCCTGCATGATCACAGGGTTATTGTCGGTCCTCAGCGCCTGCCGCAGCTTCTCGACGACGCCGGCATAATAGGTCTGGAACGCCGGGTGATAGTCATAGAGCACCGGCTTGCCAAGCGCGGCGAGCACTTCGGGATAGGCCGGTACAGGCCCGGTGGTGAGCATGAGCGGCGGGATGGGAAGCATGGATCGCACTTCGGAATTTCATCCCATTTTTGATGAATAACTGCTCAGGATGCAGACCATATTCTCCGGTTTGCCGGAAACCAAGAAAAACCATTCCAATAATCTTGTCACGGTTGCAAATCTGCAGTGCACGGTTGACCTTATGATCTCGCCAATCAGATTCTGTAACTCGTTATGTCCACACCGATCTGTGTCATTCCTTCTGTAGGGCCGGTGGTGAAATGGTAATCCAGGTTATAATGTTTTCGCGAAACATTATAACTACCGCATGGAAATCTGGTGAGACCCTACTCCAGCGGAATGACGTCGACCGACTGCTTCCCCTCCTGCGAGCCGCTGGTCTTGAGCACGCCGACAATGGGCGAGACATCCGCGTAATCGCGGCCATAGCCGATGGTAATGTGGTCGTTACCGGCAATCATGGCGTTGGTCGGGTCGAACTCCTGCCAGCCGGCCTCGCGTCCGCACCATACGCGGACCCAGGCATGCATCGCATCGGCGCCCTCCAGCCGCTCCTCGCCGGGTGGCGGAATAGTGCGCAGGAAGCCGCTGACATAGCCCGCCGGGATGCCGATGCCGCGCAGGCCGGCGATCATGACGTGGCTGAAATCCTGACACACCCCTGCTTTGAGATCGAAGGCCTGGCGCGCATTGGTGCGCACGTCTGTCACGTCGGATTCATAGGTGAAGTCGGCATGGATCCGATTGTTCAGATGTTTGACCGCTTCCATCACGGTGCTTGTACCGGCAAGGCTCTTTGCGGCATAGGCTGTGATAACCGGATCGATCGTCGCATGGGCGCTGCTGGTCAGGAAGTGATGTGGCGCATCGGCTGAAATTGACCAGACGCTGCGGATTTCCTTTTGCAGACCGGCAAGGTCTGGCGAGACATCGAGCATGTTCGGCGGCCGGGTGACATTGACACGGGCGGTCATCGTCACGTCCAGCGTCTCATGCGGGTTGCGATAGACAATCGACGTGACAGTGTTCGAAAAGAAATCCGTGAATTCCGACCGCTCTGTCGAGACCGGATCGAAAGACAGGCTGGACGCGATCACGCGCTGGATGCCCGTCATCGTCTGCGGCATGACGCGGATATGATGCCGCCCGCCCGCTGCTGACCGCTCGTAATCATAATGGAGGTGAAGGCGGATATTATAAAGCATGTGTCGCGGCCCTCACGCGAAATAGGTATCGGAGATCGCATCGGACAGCGTGCCGATCTCGAAGGCGAGCGTGCCGAGTTTCTCCGGCGTCAGGTCGATTGCCTCCATGATCGCGAGATCCGTATGCAGCCGCAGCACCTTCTTGGAAAATGACGGCATATTGGCGCCCGCCTCTCGCGACGGCAGCAAACTGAACTCCGTCTTCAGCGCATCGAGCTGGAAGATGATCGAGCGCGGGTTGAGCGGATCGAGCGCCAGCAGATCGAGCACACTGATCCGGCCGGAATAGACGCTGTACTGCCGCCGGTGCGTCATGACGCTGTCGCCGATTTCCAGCAGCATTTCCAGCGCGCCATCCGCCGCATCATGGCGCGACAACGTTGCGAGGATCCGCGCCATCTGAATGCCGCGCTCGAGCCGGCGGCCGATTTCGAGAAAGCGCCAGCCGGTAAAGCGATACATGTTTTCATGCACCAGGCCGGAGAACCCGGCAAGCTTGCGCAGGATGATCGTCATGGCGCGTGTCGTGTCGTCGCCGGGCGAAACCACATCGGAGAAACGGTGGATGGTCTTGGAAAGATCGCGCAATGCCAGCCAGCCATCGGGCGAGAACCGGTCGCGAATGCGTCCGGCGCTCAGCATCGCGCCATCGATGGAGCGCTGCAGTCCTTTTGGAATGGCGGTATCGAGATCGACACCCAGCGGCTTCAGGTAATCGCGCATTTCCGTCAGCAGCGGCAGTTCCATATTGGCCGCCTCGGCATAACGCGCATGACAGGCGCGCAGGATACGCGCCGTACCTTCCGCGCGCTCTATGTAGCGGCCCATCCACATCAGGTTTTCGGCAGCGCGGCTTGGCAGCGTTCCCGGCACATTGCGCCGGAACGTATCGCCCTCGCGCGGCAGCAGCGTATCCTTGGCGACCGGACCGCTCGAGGTGATCCAGACGTCGGCGGCCTGTCCGCCCCTCTGCATGGCGATCGCGGCGGTGTCGAGCGTGAAACCGACCCGGGCAAACCCGCCTGGCATGAAGCTCCAGCCATCCTTGTGCCGTGCCGCAAAGACGCGCAGCACGAATGGCCGCGGCTCGAGCTTGCCGTCGACATAGACCGGCGTGGTCGAGAGCTTGACAGCCTCCTGGCCGACCAACCCGCGCCCGTCCTTCTGCAATCTGTCATGCAGCCCCTGGCGCGCTACATCGTCGAGTGCGGAACCAAGTACCGTTACATTGCCATCCTCGAAGGGCAGCCGCGTCGACATCGCAGGACCGACCATCATCTGGTCGAGCCGGTCGATCACATGCTTGCGTTCCTTGTCCTGTCCGCACCACCAGGTGGCGATACTCGGCAATGCGAGATCGCGATTGTGCAGCGCCTGCGAAATGGCCGGCAGGAAAGCCAGCAATGCACGGGTCTCGAGTATCCCCGACCCCAGCGCGTTGACCAGCGAGACCGACCGCTGGCGTAGCGCACTGACCATGCCCGGCGTGCCGATCCACGAATCCGTCTTCAGTTCCAGCGGGTCCATATAGGCGGCATCCATGCGCCGCCAAAGGACATCGACCGGCTTGAGACCGGAAACGGTCCGTACCATCACCTTGCCCTTGCTGACCGTCAGGTCATCGCCTTCCAGCAGCATGATGCCGAGGTAGCGGGCGATATAGGCGTGTTCGAAATAGGTTTCGTTGTTCGGACCGGGCGTCAGGATCGCCGCGCGCCCTTGCGGATTATTGACCAGCCCTTGCAAATTATCGCGGAAATCCTTGAAGAACCCCGCCAGCCGGTGAACATTCATGGCGCCGGAAATGTCCGACAGCGCGCGGGTCGTCGCAACGCGATTCTCCAGGGCAAAACCTGCGCCGGACGGCGCTTGTGTCCTGTCGCCGAGCACCCACCACTGACCATTCGGACCGCGCCCTAGCTCAAAGGCACAGAAATGCAGGAAATGGCCGCTCGCCGGCCTAACCCCGGCCACGGGATGCAGGAACTCCGGATTTGAAGTAATCAAGTCAGGGGGAAGCAAGCCATCCCGTATCAGCCTGTTCTCGCCGTAGATATCGGCAACGATGTCCTCGAGCAGGTCTGCCCGCTGCGTCAGGCCAAGGGTGATCGACCGCCATTCGTCCTCATTGATCAAAATCGGAATGTGGGCGAGCGGCCATTCGCGTTCCTGCGTGCCGTTCTCGTCATAGACACGGTAAAACACGCCTGCGTCGAGCAAATACTGGTTGGCACGGGCAAAACGTGTCGCCAGTTTTTCCGGGCCGATCTGGTCGAGTGTATGAAGCAGCGTTTCCCAACCGGGACGGACTGCGCCTGACGGATCGATCATCTCGTCGGCGACATTGGGCAGAGGCCTGTAGCTCGCAAGCAGGCCGGGCCGGGTTTCTAATCCGGCTTCGGGCAGCGATTGTGCGGTTTTGCTTGCAGTCATGCTTCCTTTCGGTCTCAATTCTGGCGCGGCCTTCTCAGATCGAGAGTCATCGGAAATTCCGCTGCTGGCGTTTCTTTCCTGAGCTCGTACGCACCGGCTGTATGTCCGCGTGGCTCAAACCGGGTCAGGCGGCGCGCCTCGGCCTCGTTCGAATTGACAGGGAACGTATCATAGCTGCGGCCACCGGGATGTGCGACATGATAGACGCACCCGCCAATCGCGCGGCCCGACCACTGGTCGTAAATATCGAAGACCAGAGGCGTGTTGACCGGGATCATCGGATGCAGGCCCGAGCGCGGCTGCCAGGCCTTGTAGCGCACGCCGGCAACGGCCGTGCCATTGATGTCCGTCATTTTAAGCGGCACTTCGCGGCCATTGCAGGCAACACTGTGCCGCGCGGCATTGAAGCCTTCGACCTTGACCTGCAGCCGCTCGACCGAACTGTCGACGAAACGCACAGTGCCGCCGATGGCGCCCTGTTCACCCATGACATGCCACGGCTCCAGCGCCTGCCGCAGTTCGAGTTTGACGCCCTCATTCTCGATTTCGCCGCAGAACGGAAAGCGGAACTCGAGCTGCGCCTCGAACCATTCGGGACGGAAATCGAAGCCGTGCTGGCGCAGGTCCGCCAAAACATCGAGAAAGTCCTGCCAGACGAAGGCCGGCAGCATGAAACGGTCGTGCAAGGAGGTGCCCCAGCGGACAAAACTGCCCTCGATAGGGCTGTTCCAGAACCGGGCGATCAATGCGCGAACGAGCAGCTGCTGTGCAAGGCTCATGCGCGCATTGGGCGGCATCTCGAAACCACGGAACTCGACCAATCCCAGCCGCCCTGTCGGACCATCGGGCGAGAACAGCTTGTCGATGCAAATCTCCGAGCGATGCGTATTGCCGGTGACGTCGACCAGAAGATTGCGGAACAGCCGGTCGACGAGCCAGGGTAGCGGTGGCGTGCCCCTGCCTGGCATCGGTACCTGCGCCATGGCGATCTCGAGCTCATAGAGACTGTCGTGGCGCGCCTCGTCAAAACGCGGCGCCTGGCTGGTGGGGCCGATGAACATGCCCGAAAACAGATAGGACAGCGAGGGATGGCGCTGCCAGTGCAGCACGAGGCTTTTCAGGAGATCAGGACGCCGCAGGAAGGGACTGTTGTTCGGGGTTTCACCGCCGACGACCACATGATTGCCGCCGCCGGTGCCGGTATGACGGCCGTCGATCATGAACTTGTCGGCGCCAAGCCGCGTCTGCCGCGCTTCCTCATAGATCGCTGTCGTCGTCTCGACGCATTCGCGCCAGTTGGCGGCGGGATGGATATTCACCTCGATGACGCCCGGGTCGGGCGCGACGCGGATGACATTGATGCGATGATCCTGTGGCGGCCCATAGCCTTCGATATGGACGGGCAGGCCAAGCTTTGCTGCGGCGGCTTCAGCGGCGCCAACCAGTTCCAGATAATCCTCCAGCGCCTCCACCGGCGGCATGAAGACGCTCAGGCGGCCATCGCGCGGCTCGACCGAGATGGCCGTGCGCACTGCGCCGCCGATTTCGCCGAGTTCCTGTTCGACGCGCTCCTGTTGAGCGCCTTCGGCCGCGGTGAACGAAGCCACCGCCTGCGGCGCATCCCGCGTGGCCGGGGCTCCCGGTTGCGCTACCGAATCCGGCAAAGGACCGCGGTCGACCGATGGATCGACCGGGACGATAAAAGGATATTCCGAAGGCGGCACATGCGGGAGAGAGCCAAGCGGCAGACGATAGCCAACGGGCGAATCCCCCGGCACGAGGAACAGCTTGCCCCGGCGCGTCTTCCACTTTTCACTGCGCCAGCGCGGACCAGCGACGGCCTGGCTGTTCCAGCGCTGAACGGGCAGGACAAAGCCTGTCGGCTCGGTCAGTCCGCGCTCGAAGACGCGGGCAATGCGGCTGCGCTCTTCGGGGTCCTTGAGCTTGGAATTGGACGGATCGACATTTGCCGGAAGATTGCCTTCCTTGACGATCCATTCGGCCGGGTCCTCATAGGCAGGCGTGACCATTTCGTCCTCGACGCCAAGCACGCTGGCAATCCCGCTGAGAAGCTTGCCGGCATCGTCCGGCTTGACATTGGCCTTGCTGTTTTCCGGCGCAATCAGGTCCGGATTGACCCAGATCGGCTTGCCGTCCTTGCGCCAATAGAGCGAAAAGGTCCAGCGCGGCAGGCTTTCGCCCGGATACCACTTGCCCTGCCCGTAATGCAGGAAACCACCCGGCGCGAAACGCTCGCGCAGGCGGCGGATAAGCTTGTCGGCCTTGTCGCGCTTGGTCGGCCCGACAGCGTCCGTGTTCCACTCGCCGGACTCGAAATCATCGATGGAGACGAAGGTCGGCTCGCCGCCCATGGTCAGCCGCACGTCGCGCTCTTTCAGGATGCCGTCCACCTTTTCGCCGAGCGCATCCAGCGCAGACCAGGATTCATCCGAGAAGGGTTTGGTGATGCGAGGGTGCTCGGAGACGCGGGTGACATGCATGTCGAAGGCGAATTCGACATTGGCGGGCTCCGCCATGCCGGAAATCGGAGCGGCATTGCGATAATGCGGTGTCGCGGCAAGCGGCACATGGCTTTCGCCTGTCAGAAGGCCCGATGTCGGATCGAGACCGATCCAGCCGGCGCCCGGCAGATAGACCTCGCACCAGGCGTGAAGGTCGGTGAAATCCTTGTCGGTTCCGGCAGGCCCATCTAGCGAAACCAGATCAGGCTTCAACTGGATCAGGTAGCCCGAAACAAATCGCGCGGCGAGCCCGAGATGGCGCAGGGCCTGCACGAGCAGCCAGCTGGAATCGCGGCAGGAACCGGTGCGCACGTTTAGCGTCGTCTCGGGCTCCTGCACACCGGTTTCCATACGGATGACATAGCCAACCTCGCGCTGGATGCGTGCATTGAGGTCAACGACGAAATTGACGGTATTGGTCGGCGTGCGGTCCACCGTATCGAGAAAGGCTTGCAGCAGTGGTCCGGCAGGCTCCGGCTTCAGATAGATAGACAGGTCTTCGCTGATGTCTTGCGGATAGGCGAAGGGCCAGGTCTCGGCGACTGGTTCGACGAAGAAGTCAAACGGATTGTAGACAGTCATGTCGGCGACAAGATCGACCTCGATCTTCAGCTCCGTCACAGGTTCCGGAAAGACAAACCGGGCAAGGAAATTGCCGTAGGGATCCTGTTGCAGATTGACGAAATGATTAGCCGGGCTGACCTTCAGCGAGTGGCTCAACACTTTCGTGCGGGAATGCGGCGCGGGCTGAAGGCGGATGACCTGCGGCCCCAGCATGATGGGACGGTCATATTTGTAGTGGGTCAGGTGATAGACTGCAGCGTGAATTGCCATGTCGCCTCAAATTGTTCTTCTGAAATGCGCGGTAAGCGGAAAGGTAGCCTACTCTATTGTGCAGTTCACGTCTTTAAATGTGCCTCTGCCAATTATTTTAGCACCGCCCGAATTTGCCGCATTAACAAGCGCGCAGCAGCCAGTCGACCCACAACCCGCAACGTCATGCTGTTCACAATATTGCAACCCTGCATTCGTTGCCGAGGGTGGCAAACAACGTCACTTTTCAAAAGTTTCCTGAGTGAAGCAGAAGGCACCGAGCCAGCCGGTGTATCGGAGAAGATGGGCCTCTCCGACCAGGGCAGTGGCCTTGCTCATGAGACAGGAGGTGACGCCATGTGGTACCTGCCACTGCGCATCACCCTGGAATTGAAAAAGACCCGGACGAGCTGGACACTCACCATCCGGGTCCTTTTTCAGTAAACCAGGAAACGGGAGGTGGGCGAAAGCCCGCCTCCCACTCCACGACAAAACATAGCATTTCCCAGCATTTTTCCAAGCATTATCTGCTTTGGCCAATCGTCCCCGAGGCAAACGAAACTGGTTGCTTTGAGCACTTTTTCCTCTAATGATTGCCCTCGATGGTTTCTTCGGCAAGACAACGCCGAAGATGAAAAGGGAACACGGTGAGGCGTACCCAATAGGGACCGAAACCGCGGCTGCCCCCGCAACTGTAAGCAGTGAGCGACGCCTGAGTATGCCACTGGTGATAAGCCGGGAAGGCAAGGCGAAGCTGAGATCCGCGAGCCAGGAGACCTGCCATCAATACTGAAATTCGAACCGGACGGGGTGTGCCGGGAGCGATGCGATGTTTCCCGCGGATGTGGGCCCTGACATGTGGGCCTGCCGAATAGGCGGCTATATTTCGCGTGCGTTCCTGATTCCTGTCCTAACAAGTGGACAGGCATGAACATCCAAACGCTCGCTCATCCGCCAATCCCAACCACTGATTTCTCGATCACCGGCAAACAGAAGCTCTTTACAAACGTTATAACGTTACGATACGAGGTCAAGGCGCCAGTTGAATCCTGCTGCGTTTCAATCTCCGGGGAATTCTGTCCATGAGCCATGTTGTCCTCAACGCCGACGCTGTGACGTATCGGACCGCTGGCCAGACTCTCGTCGACGCGGCATTCCTGACAGTGGAATGCGGTTCCCGGCTTGCAATCATCGGGCCGAACGGTGCCGGCAAGTCGACCTTTCTACGCATGCTTGCCGGTCTTCTGCAGCCCACATCAGGCGACGTATATGTTAACGGCAGCAGCATTAGCCGGCTGGCGCCGCTTGAACGTGCGCGGCAGTTCGCCTTCGTCGGCCAGACTGACACGCCCGACCTGCAGCTGCTGGTCGAGGACTATGTCTCGCTCGGCCGCATTCCCCATATCGGCACCTTTACCAGGGCAAGGGACCGCGAAATCGTTGCGGAAGCGCTGCATCGCGCCGGGATTGCGCAGTTTTCCCACCGTTCGATTGGATCGCTTTCGGGCGGTGAGCGTCAGCGCGTGCAACTGGCGCGGGCAATTGCGCAAGCGCCCGCCGTGCTGTTCCTCGACGAGCCCACCAACCATCTCGATCCCAAGGCGCGCAGCGAACTCCTGTCCCTGGTGGCCGGGCTGGACGTGACGACAATCGCGGTCCTGCACGATCTACCGCTGGTTGCGCCCTTCGCCACCCATATCGCGGTCATGCACAGCGCGCAGCTGGTGGCGGCGGGCACCCCCGACGAAACCCTGACGCCGCGCATCGTCAGCGACGTCTTCGACCTCGACGTCCTTCGCCTGCGCCATCCCTCGCAGGATCGCGAGCTGATGGTGTTCGAAACACCCGAAAAATCTGCATCTGCCCATTCACGGAGTATCTGATGAAAAAAGCTGTTCTCGCCCTCGCCTTCGCGCTTCTGTCCGCGCCCTCCTGGGCCTTTCCCGTTACCGTCGACAGCTGCGGCAAGCCGCTGACCTTCGAAGCAGCACCGAAACGCGCCGTCATTCACGACATCAACATGAGCGAGATGGCATTTGCGCTCGGACTTCAGCCGTCGATCGTCGGCGTTACCGGCATTACCGGCTGGTACAAGCTGGACGATGCATTCAAGCAGCAGCAAGGCTCCATTCCGGAGCTCGCCCCCAAATATGCGACCGTCGAAAATCTTGTTGCGGCCAACCCCGATTTCTTCTTCGCCGGCTGGTATTACGGCATGAAGCCGGGCGGCGATGTCACGCCCGATACGCTGGCGCCCTATGGCATCAAGACGCTGGTCCTGACCGAAAGCTGCGTGCATCTCGACAAGAACCGCCCTGCCGCCTCGATGGACCTGCTCTACGGCGACATGACAAAGCTTGGCAAGATTTTCGGCAAGGATGCCGAAGCCGAGAAACTGGTTTCCGGCTGGAAGGCACAGCTCGCCGATATCAAGAAGCGGATCGGCAACAACGGCGACACCCGCGTGTTCCTCTACGATTCGGGCGAGGACAAGCCGTTCACCGCCGGCAAGTTCGCCATGCCGACAGCGCTGATCGGCGAGGCTGGCGGTACCAACATCATGTCCGACATGGAGACGAGCTGGGGCACCACCTCATGGGAAACCGTCGCCGCCCGCAATCCGCAGTTTTTGGTTCTGCTCGACTACCAGGATGATGCGGGATACCGGAAGCTGCTCGATTTCCTCAAATCACATCCTGCCATGAAGGAAACAGACGCGGTGAAGAATGAGCGCTTCGTTGCGCTGCGCTATGCCGAGCTGACCCCCGGCCCCGCCAATATCGAAGCGATCGAGAAAATCGCCAGGGCCATGCATCCGGAAGCTTTCTGAGTGGTTATCTCCCCTGTGGGCCGAAGGTGGGCCTTATCTCTCCCCTTGCGGGAGAGAAAGAGTTTTCCTGGATTTAGCCTCTTCGCTAAATCCTTGGAAAACTCAAGAGAGGGGATTTGAAGCCTACCATCGAAATCCCCTCTCTTGCGATTTCTAACACTTAGCTGACGCTAAGATGTTGAAATCGCCTTCTCCCCCACAAGGGGGAGATAAGGGCAGCGTGCTTCCCCAAGGGAGATAATCGGCATCTGACGCCATTACATTATGAGAATGCTTCCCAATGTTTCCCGCTCGAATCAACCAACGCATAATGCTTGCTGCAGGGGTGATACTTGTCATCGCCCTCGCCCTCTCCTCCATTGCCTATGGATCGACGGTCATTCCCCTCCCGGACGTCCTGAACGCGCTTGCCCACGCGGCTGGCCTCAGCGACCGGACCACCAGCGGACCGGTCGAGCGTATCATCGTCGACCTGCGCCTGCCTCGGGTGGTGCTGGCGATTTGCGTCGGTGCCGGGCTCGGCATTATCGGTGCGATGCTGCAGACGGTCACGCGCAACGATCTCGCCGATCCCTTCCTGTTCGGGCTTTCCTCGGGAGCCGCCGCCGGTGCCGTCTCGGTAATCAGCATTTTCGGTGACCGCTTCGGCATCTGGACCCTGCCGATGGCTGCCTTCAGCGGTGGCATGCTCGCCGCCATGAGCGTGCTGTTGCTGGTGCGCCGTGTGCAGGGCCAGGGGCCGGAGCGCCTGATCCTTGCCGGTCTCGCCGTCTCGTTCCTGTTTGCTGCGCTCACCAACTACATGGTGTTTTCCGGCGACCAGCGCGCCGCCCATTCCGTGCTGTTCTGGACACTCGGCGGCCTTGGTCTGGCGCGCTGGGATAATCTGCCGCTGGCGATGGTCGGCCTCTTCGCCATCCTCGTCTACGCCCTCACCAACCACCGCAATCTCGATGCTTTTCTTGCCGGCGAGAACACGGCGGAAAGTCTCGGCGTGCGCGTCACACGTACCCGCAACACGGTGTTCATCGTCTGCGCATTCTCAACCGCGATTTTCGTTTCGGTTGCGGGCGTGATCAGCTTTGTCGGTCTGATGATCCCGCACATCGCCCGCCGCTTCACCGGCCAGCTGCATGCAGGTCTCGTCGTCACCTGCGCGCTGCTGGGTGCCATGCTGATCCTACTCAGCGATCTTGCTGCACGGCTTCTGCTTGCACCGCAGGAACTGCCGATCGGCATCGTCACGAGCTCCATCGGAGCGTTCTTCGTGGTGACGACCTTGCTGCGCAAGCGGACGCAGTAGCGTCTATAGCTTCCCCCGCGCGACAAAATCCGGATTGGCGAAATCGGCATCGTCCGCCTGGTTGCGGCGGCCATAGGTCAGCGGTTTGCCGTCGAGCGTTAGCGTGATCCCGCCCGCGGCGCGCAGCACCGCATCGCCCGCAGCCGTATCCCATTCCATCGTCCGGCTGAGCCGCGGATAGATATCCGCCTCGCCCCGTGCCAGCAGGCCGAACTTGATGGACGAGCCGACCGACACGCAGTCGGCGATATTGAAATCCTTCAGATAGTCGTCCGTTTCCGGCGTGCGGTGCGAGCGGCTCGCAACGGCAATCAACGCTTCGGGCGCTGCACGGCAGGAGATAGCCTTGCGCGACACGACGATCCCCTTGTGATCGACAGTCACTTCTTCAGCACCGCCGGGACCGCCGGTGAACAGCCAGCCGCGCACCGGCGCATAGACGATACCGAGCACCGGCGCGCCATTTTCGATCAGGGCGATGTTGACGGTAAAATCGCCGTTGCGATTGACGAATTCGCGCGTGCCGTCGAGCGGATCGACCAGATAGAAGCGGTCGCCGAGATCGCCGGGCACATGGCCGCCTGAGATCTCCTCTTCCGCGACGACCGGAATTTCCGGAGTTACCCGGCGCAGCGCTTCGAGAATGATGGCTTCGGCAGCATGATCTGCAGCTGTCACCGGCGACTTGTCGTCTTTCAACGCAACGTCGCAGCCTTCCCCATAGATGCGCAGGATTTCGACACCGGCGGCGATGGCCGTGGTTTCAAAAGTGGCGAGGAGGGATGTGTGGTTGATGGAAGGGAGTACTGTCACTGGGATTCCAATTGTTCGGCGGAATTAATGGCGCTGCTTTATCTCCCCCCTTGTGGGGGAGAAAGGATTTTCTTGGATTTAGCCCCTTTGCTAAATCCTTAGAAAATCCAAGAGAGGGGATTAAGACATATATGCAATATCCCCTCTCTTGCGATTTCTAGCACTTGAGCTTCGCGTCGCCATGCTCGCTCTGCTAAGTGCTGAAATCGCTTTCTCTCCCACAAGGGGAGAGATAACCAGCACTCAAATCGACCACGAACTCTGATCGTAGTTGAAAATTATCCCGTGTTCAGTGAGCAGCTTTTCAACTTCCGAAGCAAGCTCTTCCGTCGTCCGGCCGACAGTCTTCAGGTGCAGTTCCGGATTTTCGGGTGGCTCATAGGGCGAATCCACGCCGGTGAAGTTCTTGATCTCGCCGCGCAGTGCCTTGGCATAGAGTCCCTTCGGATCGCGCCGGGCGCATTCCTCGAACGGCGTGTCGACGAAGATTTCCATGAACTCACCATCGCTGAGCAGTTCGCGTACCATCCGGCGCTCGGTGATGAAGGGCGATATGAACGAGACCAGCACGATCAGGCCCGCATCCACCATCAGCTTCGCCACTTCGCCGACACGGCGGATATTTTCCACGCGGTCTTCTTCGGTGAAGCCGAGATCGCGGTTGAGCCCGTGGCGCACATTGTCGCCATCGAGGATGTAGGTATGCTTGCCCAGTGAGGACAACCGCTTCTCGACGAGATTGGCAATGGTCGATTTGCCCGATCCGGAAAGCCCGGTGAACCACAGCACGGCCGGCTTCTGGTCCTTCTGCGCGGCGCGCGATGCCTTGTCGACGTCCAGCGCCTGCCAATGCACATTGGAGGCACGGCGCAGCGCGAAATCGATCATGCCGGCGCCGACCGTTGCATTGGTCAGGCGATCGATCAGGATGAACGAGCCCGTCGAGCGGTTCGATTTGTAGGGATCAAACGCGATGGGTTCCTGCGTCGAGATATTGCAGACGCCGACTTCATTCAGGTCAAGCGATTTGGCCGCAACCTCGGCGAAGGTATTGATATCGATTCGATGTTTGAGGTCGGTGACGGTCGCGGTGACCTGGTCGGTTTCGGTCCGCAGGATATAGGACCGGCCCGGAATCAGCGCGTGTTCGGCAAACCATACCAGATGGGCGGCAAACTGGTCCGCCACTTCCGGCCGCGCATCGGGCGCCACCAGCATGTTACCGCGCGAGACCTCGATCTCGTCATCGAGGACAATCGTGACCGCCTGCCCCTCGCTGGCTTTTTCAAGGTCGCCGTCCCATGTGACGATGCGCTTGACGCGGGAAGACTTGCCGGATTTTGCAACTACAACCTCGTCGCCGGGCGAGACCGTGCCTGAGGCGATGGTGCCGGCAAAACCACGGAAATCGAGGTTGGGCCGGTTGACGAACTGGACAGGGAAGCGGAAGGGACGTGTGGAATCCGCGCTATCCAGCGGCACGTTTTCCAGGTGCTGCAGCAGCGCCGGTCCCTTGTACCAGGGAAGGTTGGCAGATGCCCCGATCACATTGTCGCCAAAGCGCGCCGAGAGCGGGATCGCCTGTATTGTGTTGAATCCAAGCTTGCTCGCAAAGGCCTGATAATCCGTGACAATCGCCTCGAAGATATCTTGCGAATAATCGACCAGATCGATCTTGTTGACGGCAAGAACGATGTTGCGAATGCCGAGCAGCGAAGCGATGAAACTGTGGCGCCGCGTCTGGCGCAAGATGCCCTGGCGCGCATCAACGAGAACGATCGCCAGATCTGCGGTGGATGCACCCGTGGCCATGTTGCGGGTATATTGCTCGTGCCCCGGTGTGTCGGCGACGATGAATTTGCGTTTCGGCGTCGAGAAGAAACGATAGGCGACATCGATGGTGATGCCCTGCTCGCGCTCGGCCTCCAGGCCGTCGACGAGCAAGGCGAAGTCGATATCCTCGCCATTGGTACCGTGCTTGCGGCTGTCATTGGTGAGCGCCGCCAACTGGTCCTCGAAGATCAGCTTGGTGTCATAGAGCAAACGGCCGATCAGCGTGGACTTGCCGTCATCGACAGACCCGCAAGTGAGAAAGCGCAGCAGCGATTTCTTCTCTTGTTCGGCCATATAGGCGCTGATCTCTTCGGCGGCTGACACTGCGGGTAAAACCTCGATCTGGGCTAACTTAGACATCAGAAATAGCCCTCACGCTTCTTCTTCTCCATCGATCCGGCCTCGTCCTTGTCGATCATGCGGCCCTGGCGCTCGGAGGTGCGGGAGACCAGCATTTCGCTGACAATCTCGGGCAATGTCGCCGCATCGGATTCAACAGCACCCGTGAGAGGATAGCAGCCAAGCGTACGGAAGCGTACCATCTTCTCCTGCAGCACTTCGCCCGGCAGCAGTTTCATCCGCTCATCGTCGCGCATGATCAGCATGCCGTCACGTTCGACCACCGGACGTTTGGCGGAAAAATACAGGGGAACGATCGGGATTTCCTCCTGCATGATGTACTGCCAGATGTCGAGTTCGGTCCAGTTGGAGATCGGAAACACGCGGATGGATTCGCCCTTGGCGACGCGGGTATTATAGATCTTCCACATTTCCGGCCGCTGGTTTTTCGGATCCCAGGAGTGCTGGGCGTTGCGGAACGAAAAAATACGCTCCTTGGCCCGGGACTTCTCCTCGTCGCGCCGCGCACCGCCGAAGGCTGCATCGAAACCGTATTTGTCCAGTGCCTGCCGCAGGGCCACCGTCTTCATGATATGGGTATGCGTGTTGGAACCATGCTCGAACGGGCTGATGCCCTGCTCGATGCCTTCCTGATTGCTGTGGACGAGAAGATCGAAGCCGAGACGCTGAGCTTCTGAATCACGAAACGTGATCATCTCCTTGAATTTCCACTTACTATCGACGTGCAGAAACGGAAATGGCGGCTTGGCCGGATAAAATGCCTTCATCGCCAGATGCAGCATGACGGACGAATCCTTGCCGATGGAATAGAGCATCACCGGATTGGAGAATGTCGCCGCAACCTCACGGAAAATATGAATTGCTTCGGCTTCAAGACGCTGCAGATGCGTCAGGTTCTTGGTCATGAAAATCACTATCCACTGTGTGCGCAGGCATTGCCTGCGCACAAACATCGATCCAAATTTTCGGCATCATACGACGTGCCGGCACTTGCGGCCAACATAGTGGAAGGGTGAGCATTAAGAAAAGGATGGTTTCACAAGGCGAACGAAATCCGCGCCAATTTATTGCCGCGAAAGACAAAATATCAGAACGCTATTCCACTGAACGACGAAGCCGGCGTCGGGCTTTTTTAAAACCCGCCGTCCGTGGAAAATTCATCCAGCTTTTATCACTACTCGATTAGTAGAGATTAGCAGGATCGACCGTCTTGTCAATGGACGCTGTCTGGCAAGAGCAAGAACGCTTCCTCCGTGATGCTTGCGCCTCTGCTGGCCACGACACTTCGACAGGTATAGACTCACGCTCTTATTCTGAAGGGGTGCGACATGGAGGTTCCCCCGCTTGATCGGAAGCTGCTGGCGATCCTGGCAGCAGACATTGTCAGCTATTCGAGGGCGATGGAGGCCGACGAGGCCGGCACCATCGCACGACTAAGAAACATCCGCGCCGATTTGATCGATCCCGCCATCGCCCGGCACCATGGCCGCATCGTCAAGCTGATGGGCGACGGGATGCTTGTCGTCTTCGACAGCGTCGTTGACGCGGTTGCCTGCGCCGCCGAAATCCAGAAAGCCTTGGCACGCCGCAATGCGGAATTGCCCGAGCCGGAGCGCTTGGTGCTGCGCATCGGGGTCAACCTCGGCGATGTGGTGCTACTGGAAGGCGATGTGTATGGCGACGGCGTCAACGTGGCCGCGCGGCTTGAGCAGTTGTCTGAGCCGGGAGGGGTAATGATATCGGGCACAGCCTTCGACCATCTCCAGGGCAAACTCGATTGCGCACTTGATTTCGTCGGCGAGCAGCATGTGAAAAATATCGCACGGCCAGTGCGCGTCTATCGCGCAAGGCTCGATGGCAAGAAACCGCCCCGCCTCCGCGCCAAAATGGTCCCCCGCCGAGCGATGATGGGTGCATTGGCCGCGCTCATTGTCCTGCTGCTCGCAGCGGGCGCTTGGCAATTCTGGCCGGCTGCGATCGTCAGCGTCAAGCCATCGATCGCGGTCCTGCCTTTCGACGACTACGGCGGCGATGCTGCGACCGCACGACTCGCCGACGGACTGACCGAAGACGTCATCACCGACCTCTCCCGTATGCGCGAGTTCGACGTAATCGCCCGCAATTCGACTGAACTCTACAAGGGCAAATCGGCAGACGTGCGGCAGATCGGACGCGATCTGAACGTTCGGTATGTGTTGGAAGGCTCGATCCAGCGTCAGGACGACCGCATCCGGGCCACGGCACAGCTCATCGATACGACGACTGGCGCGCACGTTTGGACGGAGAGTTGGGATAGACCTGCGCAGGATTTTTTCGCGGTTCAAACCGAAATCGCCGATCATATTACCAGCCAGCTCGAAATGACCACGGGTCCGATCAAGAATGCCGAAATCGGCGCCGCAAGGCGAAAAAAGCCACAGAGTTTGACAGCCTACGAACTCACGCTCCTGGGAGTCGAGAAACAGATTAGTCCGACGCGTGAGAGCATCGCAGAGTCGACGGAAATACTGAAGAAGGCGGTCACTATCGATCCAGGTTACGCCCGGGCTTGGTCCAGTCTCGCCGAGGCGTATAGCATGGCCACAAATTTTGGTGCCGACTGGGAAGACTCGAACCGGGCAGCCATGGAAGCCGCCGAGCGCGCCGTGGCGCTGGATCCGAACGATGATGCCACGCATGCGGCGCTGGGTGAGATACTAGCCCGCAACGGGGAGTTCGCCCGGGCCAAGACCGAGTTCGACATCGCGCTGCGGCTAAACCCCGGTTCTTTTGCGGTTCTCACCTACTATCTTAGCTGGGCGAGCGCCTTCGGTGAGCCGGAGCTCGGGGCTGAACTGGCTGATCGCGCAGTTCGGCTCAACCCCAACTACAAGCCTTGGGCCAGCGCCGGCCTGCGCTATGCTTATTTCATGGTCGGCCGCTACGAAGACGCGCTGAAGGTGATGGAGCGCCAGACCTCCGACAATTACAGCAAATACGCTTGGGTCGAACGCGCCGGCAGCCTTGCGGTTCTCGGCCGGAAGGCGGAGGCGGAGGCAACCGTCAAGGAAGCCCTCCAGCGTTACCCGGACCTTACCATCGAAGCGATTTCCAATGACCAGGCCTTCAGTGCTGCCGAGCACCAGCGACATATCGAGACCATGCGGCTCGCTGGTTTCCCGCCCTGCGCCACGCCGGAAGCGCTGGCGAAACTCACCAAGCCTGTGCGGCTGGAAGAATGCAGTGCGGACCAGGAAAAGTCGCCGAAGACGCCATAGAACAAGCTGAGCGCTGTTCTATTGCTGAAGGCGCGCAACGAATCCGTCAAACTCCTCGGCCGTTGCATAGGACTTCTGCGTGCCCTCGCGGGTAATGGAGTCGGCCGCATATAGGGCCGCTTTCTTGAGCGAAGGTTCCAGTTCGCGGCTCTCCACATAATACCGCGCGAAGCTGCCGATGAATGCATCGCCTGCCCCTGTCGTGTCTTTCGGCTTGACCTTGAGCGGTTCGATCAATGTGGAGGAACTGGCAGTAATCAGCCGTGCACCGCGCGAACCGAGCGTGACAATGACTGTGCGGATGCCCTTGTCGATCAGGGAGCGCGCTGCTTTTTCAATCTCGGCATCGGTACCCGTCGGCATGCCGGTCAGAAGGGCAAGCTCCGTTTCGTTGGGCACGAGGAACGTTGCCTTGACGACCTGCTTCGCGTCGAGATCGGGCGCGGCCGGCGCGGGATTGAGGATCGTCTCGATGCCGTGGCGATCGGCAAAGGCAATGGTGTGGTAGACCGTCTCGAGCGGCACTTCCAATTGCATCAGGATAAGATCGCAGCCCTTCAGATCTTCCGCGGCCGCGTCGATATCGGCCGGCTTGAGTTCATTGTTCGCGCCCTTGATGATGAGGATGGAATTCTCGCCGCTCTCGTCGACAAAGATCGGCGCAACGCCGCTCGACTTGCCGGCAACAATGCCGACATGGGAGATGTCGACGCCATTGTCTTTGAGGTTCTTGATCGTGCTTTGACCGAAAACATCGTCACCGACCTTGGTGAGCATCATCACGTCCGCGCCAAGTCTTGCAGCAGCCACCGCCTGATTGGCACCCTTGCCGCCAAAGCCCATGAAGAACGATGGCGCTTCCAGCGTTTCGCCCGGCGCAGGCATACGGATGATCGATGTAACGAGATCGGTCATGTTGCTGCCGACGACGGCGATACGACGTGCCATGCTGGTCTTCCTCCTTGGTTGATGGGCCCGCTCGGGCTTTTGGGAAATGATCTATATCAATGATTTGCGGGAAAGAAATGCCTGCCCCGGTCACTGATTGTGGAATGTTTTGGCAGATGTGACGTTGGAAGAGTTGCAGCGATTGCAAGAAATGCAAATCATTTCAGCTGGATAGAAGAAAAAGATTGGCTGGGGCGGGAGGGTTCGAACCTCCGAATGGCGGTACCAAAAACCGCTGCCTTACCACTTGGCTACGCCCCAAAACGTCAACGCCGATCTGAATAATCCGCGTGACAGCGCGGCCTTATAACCTCTGGTTCCAGCTTGCGCAATGTGAATGATTGGCCAGTTTGTCGCTCTTCACAACTGTTTCCCCATAATTTCATGATGCCGGGACCGGACATTGGACCTAAGTCGGGATGCCATTCACAGACGCATATGGATAGGCTGGGCCAAAGTTGAGTTTTGGCGGCGAAGCAGCAGCACCGTGCCAGCCGGTGCAATCAGGGGGATGGGCCTCCCTGGCTGAGGCATACGGCCAATATGCTGTCAAAACTTGGAGTGAAGCGAATGTGGTCTCTACCACTAAGCATCACCCTGGAATTGCAAAAAAACCCGTACGAGCTGGACACTCAAGGTACGGGTCTCATTTGCATTGTCCTAGGTTTGGGAGGTGGGCTTCGGCCTGCCTCCTGACCAAGCTGACAATAACACTTTTCAGATATTTTCCAAGAGTGCTAAGTGCCATCTCTGAGCAAGGGACAGGCCCTGGGAATAAGTACGTGGATTCAGCATTGGCTACTATCATTTCTTCTTTTCTCGTCACCGCCATTGCAAGCGCCGTGTTACTGGCGGTCATCATGCGCGCGCTGCCGACGGATTTTCTGGGCGCCGCCGTGACGGAGCGCTCCAATCACACCCAGGCCGCGAGGCAGCTTGGTGGTCTGGCCATCGTTCCGGCGATGATCGCCTCGCTCTGGATCTTTGGGCCGGACAACGGCCTTGATCTGCAGTTTCTTGTTGCGACGACCACTGCAGCAGCCCTCTTGTGGGTCACCGGTTTCTTCGATGACCGGCACCATCTGCCGGAGAGCATCCGGCTAGTATCGCAACTCCTTGCTTCCGCCATTGCCGTCTATGGCCTTGGCCCGGATTTCCGCCTGCTGTCGGAATTTTTGCCATACTTTGTCGAACGCGGCCTTCTCGTTATCGCACTCGTCTATTTCATCAACCTGACGAACTTCATGGACGGTCTCGACCTGATGGTCGTCTCGGGTCTCGGCATTCCTCTGGCGCTGCTGGCAGGCTTTTCGGCTTTCGGGCTGGCAGCACTTGGTACGGGCCATCTCGCCGCGTCGATTGCGGGTGGCTTTGCAGGCTTCGCTGTCTTCAACCGGCCAAAGGCAAAAGTCTTTCTCGGCGATTCCGGCAGCCTGCCCATTGGCCTGATGAGCGGCCTCGCCTTCTTCATGGTTGCCCGCGACATATCGATCTGGGCAGGGCTGGTCCTGCCGCTGTTTTTCATCGCCGATGCCACATCGACCCTGTTGATGCGGCTGGCAGCAGGCGAGAATATTTTTGCCGCCCATTCCAAGCATGCCTATCAGGTGGCGAAACGCGCCGGCTGGTCAGTGTGGCAGGTGGTCCTGAGCGTCGGCGCACTCAATCTTGTCCTCGGCGTCTGCGCTCTGGCAGCTTCGCAGCATGGCCCTATGCGTATTGCCGGCATTCTCGCAGCTCTGATTGGCGTTGCGCTGCTCCTGTACCGTTTTCGGCGGGCGGCGTGACTCAAAGGCGGCGCAAGAGCGCGGCAAGATAAAGCCCTGCCTGGCCCCATGCAGTCTGCCGGTACACGCCGGATTTGTGCAGGTAATACAGCCGTTTGATGAAATTGTCGGACCTGACCTTCCAGTACAGGTCGCAGGTTGCCCGGGCTTCATCACTCAACAGATCACGGTTGCGGACCAGCCCCTGCACATTGAGGTCGGCCTGTTCGGCGAAGCGGCCGGCAAGCCGTTGCCGTGCGCGCGAAACCCAGGCACCCCAACCTGTACCGCCGTCTAATTGCCGCTCCCGCACGAGAGGCTGCGGGTCGCAATGAACGACGCCGCCTGCCCCGGAGACGATCAGATAGAGCCACCAGCCATGGCTGGAGAACTCGGCCTTCCGGCAGGATTCGGCGAGAAGATCGCGTGCCATCCGGTTGAAAAGCATCGTATTTCCCGGCGCGATGTTCTGCACCAGCGCATTGCGAAAATCAGGATCACGCATGAATGCGGGCGAGGAAGCCAACACCGCGCCGCCGGTTGAAATCAGCTGTTTGCTCGAACAGAACACCGAGGGAACGGCAAAGGCATGATGCTCGATCCAGCGAACGGAATTGGCCACCTTGTCCGGCTCCCAGAGATCACTCTGGTCCGCAAAGGCGAAATAGTCCGCCTGGATGTCAGGATTGATGATCAGCGAACGGAAGTTTTCCGCCGTGCCCTCGACCGGCCCGTGCAAGATTCGCATCCGCCCCTTGGTCCACCGTCTGGCCCAGGCTTGCAGGACTGCGATTGTCTCGCTGGCCGCTCCCTCATCCGACACCCACAGATCGATGTCGGGATAGGTTTGCGCCGCGATCGAGGCCAGGTGACCGTCCAGAAACGCCGCGCCATTGCGGGTTGCAAGCAGGACGGCAACCCTTCCAGATGATGGTGTGCGTTTCAACACTGTTCAACCCTGTCTTCCGACTCAGTGCCCCTGCTCTTGCACATCAAAATTGCCAAGATTGAGGTCATGCCTGAACGGACAGTGCTACGCGCTCGCGCCCTCGAACAACAGCTTGCGAACCGCATCCGCGTCCTGCTGCGCGATCAGCTGGCGCAATTCGGCGACGGCGCCCGGCAGATGATCCACGGAATTGATGCTGCGTTTGGCGCGGAGAATCTTCGAATGTTTCGTCGGCGAGACACCGGTAGGGTCATAGAACAGCTCCTCGTGCAGCTTTTCGCCGTCCCGGATGCCAACCGTGATGATTTCGATATCGCCTTCCGGATTGGAGATGTCCTTGACCGAAAGGCCGGCCAGCAGAACCATGTTTTCCGCCAGGTCGCGGATGCGCACGGCCTCGCCCATTTCGAGCAGCAGAATATCGCCGCCCTCCGAAAGCGCACCCGCCTGAATGATCAGTTCTGCCGCTTCGCGCACCGACATGAAGTAGCGTGTCATGTCGTCATGCGTGACGGTCAGCGGACCGCCACTGGCGATCTGTTCGCGAAACAGCGGCACGACCGAACCGCTCGACCCGATCACATTGCCGAAACGCACTGATGCGAAGACCTGTCCGGTGCCATGCTTGCTCGCCTCATTGCCGTTATGGCGGACGATGAGCTCGGCCCAGCGCTTGGTGGCGCCCATGACATTCGACGGTCGTACCGCCTTGTCGGACGAGATGAGAACGAAGTTTCTCACACCGGCCTCGCGGGACAGTCCAGCCAGCACATCGGTGCCGATCACATTGTTGCGGGCGCCTTCGACAACATTCTCCTCGACGAGGGGAACGTGCTTGTAGGCGGCGCAATGATAGACGTTTTCCACCTTGTGCTCGGCAAGGACCGTCCTGATCAATGGCGCATCGCTGATGGAACCGAGGACAGGGACGATCAGGCAATCGCTGACCGACATCAATTCACGCTGGAGCTGATAGATACTGTGCTCGTTGAGATCGAAGATCACCAGCTTGGCCGGCGCAAGCTTGACGATGGTGCGGCAAAGCTCCGAGCCGATCGAGCCACCGGCGCCGGTGACGAGAATGACCCGGTTCTCCACCGTCTTGTCGAGCAGGATAGGGTCCGCGGGCACCGGCGAACGGCCGAGCAGATCGTCGATATCGATATCGCGCAGGTGGCTGACCAGATATTTGCCGGCGGTCAGATCGGAAATCGCCGGAAGGATGCGCACCTTGACGTCGAGGGATTTCAACCTGCCAATCAGCCTGCGGCGCTGGATCCCGCTCAGGGACGATGTGGTCACGATCATTTCGTTGATGCCGAAATTGTCGATCACCGTTTCGATCTGCGAGGAATTGTAGACGCGGATACCGAGAATATCCATTCCCTGCAGGCTCTTGTCGTCGTCAATGAAACCGGCGACGAAGACCTCGTTCTGTGCCCTTAAAGCGTTGGCCAATTGCCGGCCGGCATCACCAGCCCCGAATATGAGGCACTGCCTCGCCATGATCTTTTCGCGTAGCGGACTCCAAAGAAGCCATTTGGCGGCAAACCGGCTGCCGCAAATCAATGCGATGCTCAGTACCCAGTAAAGGAATGGAATGGCGCGCGGCACACCTGCAGCGCCCGTCATGAGCGTGAGGAACGCCAGGCAAACCCAGAGAATGACCGAGATTGTCACAGCCTGCATCATCGTCCAGATCGCCCTGTCGGGCAGATAGCGGATGACAGCGCGATAGAGGCCGAAACGAATGAACACCGGCACTCCGATCAACGGTGCGGCAATCATCAACAGGGACTGCTCGCTGTTCGGAATGAAGAATGAACCGAACCTCAGCAAATAGCTGAGCCAAACCGCAAATGTCAGCGTGACCACGTCGAAAGCGACAAGGATCAGTTGCTTGTAACGACGCGGCATCATCGAGATGCTTTGCCGAAAATTTTCCAATTTCATTGATCCTCGGTGTTCAGGAATAAAACGCCCAGACCAGTAACATAGGGCAACCAAAATGCAATGCTCGTTTGGTGATCAACCACGGCGTGCTTGGAAATCAACAGGAAACTCGTTATATTGCGGATCGGAGAGAGGGGCAGACTTTCGCCCGCCCCTCCTTCCTTACTTTATGAAATTGACCCGAAGAGACAGTAACCAGCTGCTTCGGGTCTTTTTCATTGTAAGGGTGACGCTAAATGGCAGATACCACATAGTGTTCACCTCCGAGTTTACAGCGAGGCCCTCGCCTCGGTCGGAGCGGCCCATCCTCTCCGAATACACCGGCTGGCTGCGCATAACCCCAAAAATCATCTTCGATTTTTGGAAAGGATTATGCGCCACTAAAGGGTGCTACTGCGTCCTTTACGCGTCCCGCGGACGCGTGGCGCAGTAGTGCTGCTGCTTGCGCCTGTAAACCTGCAAACCATGGTTTGATTTTCTGCAGACGACAACGAATGCAGGGTTGCATCCATTCCGCTACGCGACCTTCCAGGTTGTCCCCGCAGTTGGCTGTTTATCCAACAGATTTCGAATGGCCTTAGAATCTGTCCACTTGGCGAAAAGCTGAAAGGACAGCCCCATGGACCAGACTCCCAACCTTAGATTGCCCTATATCGCGCCTTCGCAGGCGCAGAAGCATGTTACCCATAACGAGGCCATCCGGGCGCTCGATGCCCTGGTACAGCTTGTCGTGATAGACCGGGCCCTCACCGAGCCGCCGCTCGAGCCTGAGGAAGGCGACCGCCATATCGCGGGACCTGCCGCATCAGGCTTCTGGTCCGGCAAGGACAACCAGGTTGCTGCCTGGCAGGACGGAGCCTGGACCTTCTTCCCGCCGCAAGACGGCTGGTATGCCTGGATAATGACTGAGCGCAAATTTGTGGTTTTCGATGAGACGATCTGGACCGAAGTGAAGACCGGGACGAACCCTGTTCCGAGCGTCGGCATCAATACGATTGCAGATGAAACCAACCGGCTGTCGCTGAAAAGTTCCGCCTCCCTGTTCGACCACGCGGGTGGAGGACACCAACTGAAAATCAACAGGGCGGATGACACCCAGGCCGCATCCTTGCTTTTCCAATCAAATTATCAGGGCCGCGCCGAAATGGGCACGATGTGGGGCCGCGATTTCCGTATCAAGACCAGTGCCGACGGCAATCAGTGGCACGACGCCATGGTCGCCGACAGCGCAACCGGTATCGCCAGTTTTCCCGGTGGCATCGCCCATGCGGCCACCGGCAAGAAGCAATCCGGCCTGATCTTCCTGCCCGCCGCAGAGCCGGAAGCCACCATTTATCAAATGGCAGGCAGCCAGAATCCGCCAAGCGCCAAGCTTGCCTCGGTTACCTCGGATATCCTGACCTTTATAACCAACGCCGCAGCGATGTTTTTCGGGTCAAGCATGCGCGGCATGGCGATGGTGCGCATCTGGAATACTACCAGATCCCCGGCACAATCGGCCTGGGCCAAATGGGATACGGCCCTGAATGGATTGCAGGTGTCGAATGCCGAACACGTCAGGCAGTGGTCCGTCGCCGATACGATCCAGATCGTCGATCCAGCCAGAAAGAATATCGCCGTCGATATTTCGCCGCTCATGCAAAAATTGTTTGGCGTGGTGTTCGCGCAAGACGGCGTGTTGCTAAGCGCCGGTGCCAATGGAGAGTCAACCATCCGCTGCACCGACCGCTCACCCGTTTCCGCATGCAATCTCATCATTTTCAATGCGGATGAGGACCGCAGTTTCACTATGATCGGGCTTTATGGGTAAAGAAATAGACGGTGCCGATTATCTCTCCCCCTTGTGGGAGAGCAAGGATTTTCTTGGATTTAACCTCTTTGTTAAATCCTTAGAAAATCCAAGAGAGGGGATCTTGATGGGGCGTTCCAAATCCCCTCTCTTGCGATTTCTAGCACTTAGCCAAGTGGCTAAGGTGCTGAAATCGCTTTCTCCCCCACAAGGGGGAGATAATCGGTGCTCAATTCTGCATCCCTCAAGCTAGCTGCCCCTGTAAGTCGAATACGACCACGGCGTCACCAGCAGCGGCACATGGTAGTTCGCCTCGACATCGGAAATGGCAAAGCGAATTGGAACCTCGTCGAGAAAGGCTGGTTTATCCAATGCAACAAGCTTGTGCTTGAAGTACTCTTCGACGAAGAAGGTCAGCTCGTACCGGCCCACCTTCATTTCATCCGGTGACAGCAAGGGGTTGTCAGTGCGACCGTCCGCATTGGTTACGACTGTCTTGAGCAGTTCCCGGCCGTTCTCGTTGATCCGGTGCAGGGTGAGGGCCATGCCGGATGCAGGGCGTCCTGCAGCTGTATCCAGGACATGCGTGGATAACTTTCCCATCAAATGCCTCTCATGAAATCAAATCGTGAAGGCGAAAACGCGCGATCAGAGCGATCTGCCGCAAGGCTTCGGCGACCTCCTCGCCGGCATTGTGGTTCAGGCGCTGCCGGAACGCCGCCATGATCGAGTGCTTGTCATGGCTGCGCACGCTAAGAATGAACGGAAAGCCGAAACGGCTTTGATAGGCATTGTTGAGGCGATGAAATTCCTGGAATTCGTCATCGGTCAGCCGGTCAAGACCGGCGCCCTTCTGCTCGCTGGTCGATTCCGCCGTCAGGCTGCCTTGCCGTGCTGCTTTTCCGGCCAGATCCGGGTGAGCGCGAATGAGCCCGAGCTGGGCAACCTGACCAGCCTTTTCCACAGCAACCACCATTGCTTCATGCAAGCGTTCAATACTGGAAAACGGACGCATTCCCGCCACAGCTTCAGGCACCCACGGTGAATGCTCGAAAATCCCGCCGAGCGCCGTGACAAAATCCTCTGTGCTTGAATTGTTCAATTGTTCAAGCGTCATAGTCCCTCCGTCCTAGTTTGTACTGCTTCCCCTTATCGAGCGCAGTACATTTTCCGGCGTTGCCGGAGAATCCAGTTGCGGAACGTCACCACTGATCGAAGCGATGGCGTCGCGAATGGCAAGCCAGACCGATATGCCGAGCATCAGCGGCGGCTCGCCGATCGCCTTGGAACGAAACACAGTCTCCTCGCGGTTCGGCATATTGTCGAGAATACGGACATTGAATTCCGGCGGCACATCGCGCGACCCCGGTATCTTGTAGGTCGATGGTCCGACGGTGCGCAAACGTCCTGTCTTGTCCCACCAGAGTTCCTCGCAGGTTACCCAGCCCATGCCCTGCACGAAAGCCCCTTCGATCTGGCCAAGATCGATGGCGGGATTGAGCGGCGAGCCGACATCCTGCAGAATATCGGCGCGCAGGCAGCGCGTTTCGCCAGTGAGCGTGTCGACGGCGACCTCCGCTACCGCAGCGCCGTAGCTGAAATAGAAGAAGGGCCGGCCCTTCATCGTCTTGCCGTCCCAGTGAATTTTCGGTGTCGCATAGTGCCCGGCTTCCGAAAGCTGAACGCGCTTGGCCCAGGCCATCTTCGCCAGCTCGCCGAAGGAAATCGATTCATTGTCGGCGTGGACGCGGCCCTCGCGATAGACGATGACATCCTCTTCGACGCCGAAATGCTCGGCGGCCACCTTGGTCATGCGTCCCTTGATTGCCGTCGCCGCCTTGAAGGCGGCCATGCCGTTCAGATCCGAACCGGTCGAAGCGGCTGTCGCGCTGGTGTTGGGCACCTTGCCAGTCGCGGTCGACGAGATGCGTACCATGTCGAGTTCGACCTGAAACACCTCGGCGACAACCTGTGCAACCTTGACGAAAAGGCCCTGCCCCATTTCCGTGCCGCCATGGTTGAGGAAGATCGACCCGTCCAGATAGACGTGAACCAGTGCACCGGCCTGATTGAGCGATGTCAAATTGAACGAGATGCCGAACTTGACGGGCATCATGGCCAGTCCGCGCCGGATAACCGGGTTTTGCGCATTGTACGTATCGATCTCGGCACGGCGATGCTGCCAGTCCGCCGAAGCGAGCACTGCCTCGGTCACCTCGACGAGGCGGTTGTCCTCTACCTTTTGGCCATAGGGCGTCATGTCCCCAGTATCGTCGCCATAATAATTGATGGCACGGACATTGTTGGGATCGAGCTCCAGCTCGCGGGCGATCGTATCCATGATGCATTCGATGGTGATAATGCCCTGCGGCCCGCCAAAACCGCGAAACGCCGTGTTGGACACGGTATTGGTCTTGCAGGCATGGCCGATGAAGCGCGCATGCGGAATGAAGTAGGAGTTGTCCGTGTGGGTCAGCGTGCGCGTGATGACCGGTCCAGTCAGGTCCGGCAAGTTACCAGCCCGCGCCAGATATTCGACATCGAGGCCACGAATGCGGCCCCTATTGTCCACGCCCACCCTCCAGTTAACGACGTAGTCATGACGCTTGCCGGTGCCCACCATGTCATCGCGGCGCTTCAGCCGCATCTTGCAGGGCTTGCCGGTCTTGGCAGCAACCAGCGCCGCGGCGCCGGCAATGATCGTCGGCTGGCTTTCCTTGCCGCCAAAGCCGCCGCCCATGCGGCGCACCTGGCATTCGACCGCATTGGCGTGAAGGCCAAGGATACCGGCCACATGATGCTGCACCTCTGTCGGATGCTGCGTCGAGGAATGCACCAGCATTTCGCCGTTTTCGCCGGGAATGGCATAGGCAATGTGGGTTTCCAGATAGAAATGATCCTGCCCACCCATGTGCAGCTTGCCGGAAAACACATGTGGCGCACTCGCTAACGCCGTATCGACGTCGCCGTCGATCACCTCCTGTGGCGGCAGGACATAGCTCTTGCGCCGATGCGCTTCTTCTACGTCGAGCACCGGTTCCAGTGGTTCGATGTCCAGCTTGACGCGCTTTGCTGCACGGTAGGCCGTTTCAAAATCCCGCGCCGCGACGACGGCAATCACCCGGCCCTCATGATCGACAATGTCTTCGGCGAACAGCGTCTCGCCATGGAGGATCGGCCCGACTTCATTGTGACCGGGCACGTCCTTCGCCGACCAGACGCCGGCAACCCCGTCCATCGCCAGCGCTTCGGATGCATCAAAACCCTTCAACCTGCCATGCGCTACCGGCGACAGGACGAAGGCCGCATGCAGCGTGCCCGGCAGTTCCGGCATGTCATCGATGTAATTCGCCTCGCCCGAGACATGGCGCGCGGCGGAATCATGGGCAATTCCTTTGCCGACGATGCTGCGGTGGACGATGTGGGGCGTGACGACGGTCATCTACCCCCCTCTGGCCTGCCGGGCATCTCCCCCACAAGGGGGGAGATTAGACCAGGGTGACCCGCTCTGATCAAATTTCGACGTTCAATATTGGCATCCCCGTGTATGAAGACTGATCTCCCCCCTTGTGGGGGAGATGTCCGGCAGGACAGAGGGGGGTGAACTGAAGCGCACAAATCTCTCATCACAGCGCCATCACCTCCACGGTCTCGCCAGCCACATCGCGCCAGAAGCGTTCGGCGAGATTTGCCGCCACATTAAGCCGGTAATCGGCACTGCCGCGCCAGTCGGTGAGCGGCTTGAATTGCGCCGCGATGGCGGCAGCGCAGGCGTCGATTGCTTTCCGGTCGAAGCTGCTGCCGACCAGTGCCTGTTCGGCATTGCCGGCGCGCTGCGGCGTTGCCGCCATGCCGCCAAAGGCGATGCGGGCGCTGCGCACCTGCCCCTCTTCGCGGACGATCGAAAACGCCGCGCAGACGGTGGAAATATCCTGATCGTAGCGCTTGGAGATCTTGTAAACGCGGAACTCCTGTCCCTCGCCTGGCTTGGGGATCGACACCGATGCGATCACCTCGTCAGGGCGCAATTCTGTCTTGCGATAATCGAGGAAGAAGTCCTCGAGCGGCAGGAAGCGATGACCGCTCAGCGAGGCAAGCTCGACCTCGGCTCCCAGCGCCATCAGCGCCGGCGGACCATCGCCAATCGGGCTCGCTGTGCCGATATTGCCGCCGATCGTTCCCATGGAGCGTATCTGTGTCGAGCCGAAGCGGCGGATGAGCGTGGCGAAAGACGGGTAGAAGCCCGCGACGCGGTCCAGCACCTCTTCCCACGTCACCGCAGCGCCGAAACTCAGATGATTTTCGGTTTCCCGGATGGCACGCAGTTCATGCACATGGGCGAGCGAGATCACCTCGTCCCAGTCGGAATGATAATCGGCCAAGGCAACGCCGAGATCGGTGCCGCCGCCGAGCAGGATCGCCTCCGGCTTTTCCTTGCGCAGTTGCAGGAGCACATTGAGCGAAGCCGGCTGGTGGAATGTCGAGCCCGAAGCTGAGATCGTTGCGTGCGGCTCAATTTTTGCAAAGGCGGCTACCTGCGGCCCGGCGATCGTCGCACCGCCGGCGCCAATCACCTTGCGCGCGGCTTCGACGATGGGCCGGTAGCCGGTGCAGCGGCAAAGATTGCCTGCCAGTGCATCGTGGATGTCCTGATCGTCCGCCTGGGCGTTGCTTGCGGCAAGTCCTGCTCCCGCAGCGCTTTTTTGCGCTGCAAGACCGGCCAGCGAAATCACGATACCCGGCGTGCAGAAGCCGCATTGCGACGAACCGTTTTCCGCCATTGCCTCCTGGACCGGGTGCAGCTGCTCGCCCTTCAGACCCTCGACGGTCACCATGGCACGGCCGTCGATCTGGCCCATGGCGAGAATGCAGCTATTGGCGGCATGGTAGTGCACGCCATCGCCTGCCGGATCGCCGATCAGAACCGAGCAAGCCCCGCAGTCGCCCTCGGCGCAACCTTCCTTGGTGCCGGTCAGCCGCGGCGCACTGCGCAGCCAGTCCAGCACTGTCATATCCGGCCGGACCGAGGCTTCCTGCGTTTGACCATTGAGAAAAAAACGTATCGTTTGTGACATGATGCCAGCTTCAACCGGCTACGCTCGGGCGTCAAGAGGCAGGACGAACAGGAGAGCGGCGATGTCATCCGCTCGTCTTGGTCAGCAACTTTTCCAATTGTAATTTTGCCGGTATTTCGCTTATGCTAACCGCATAAATTCGATCATATTCGACCTGATTTTCAGCCGTCCAGTTCACGATCCTTGATTGTCTTAAGCACCCGCGAGCAGCTCATGACACAACCCAAGTACAACGCATTCTGGATATGCATCGCCGCCCTGCTGTCCGCCACGACACTCGTGCTGACCGGCGCGATCACCGGCTTTTTTTACGCCTATTCCGTTTCAGTGATGCGGGGTCTCGATGCCGTTGCGCCGCAAAATGCAATCACCGCCATGCAGGGAATCAATGCCACTGTTCGCAATGCAATGTTTGCTCCAGCGTTCTTCGGCACGCCCTTGGCTGCGATTGCCGCTGGTGCGGCCTTTCTGGTCATCGGGCGCAAACGTGCCGGCCTCGCCATGCTGGCGGCCGCGGTCATCTATATCCTTGGCGCATTCGTGCCCACGTTTGCAATTAATGTTCCCATGAACAATGAGCTTGCCGGAGTAGATCTCTCAACTGCCTCGCAGCCGGAGAAAATTTGGGGCGATTATTCTGATCCTTGGACGTGGTGGAACACTTTGCGGACCCTGTTCAGCGCGTTGAGTCTGGCTTTGGTTGGAGCTGCAATCTTCTTTGCCGGCCGGGACAGTCGAACCGCGTAATGCGATAAGCATTTCCAGGAAAAGTGTGAAGCGGTTTTCCCGTCCGGAAATGCCTAAGAAAAAGAGATAGAGCACTTCCGCGACTCTCTAGCGGAAGTGCTCTAGAATTCTTCGATCCTGTAAACCACATCGTCAAAGAAAAACTCTTCGAGATTATCACCCTCGCCGCCGCGATCGATCACGAGAAAATCCGACGCTTCCTCAAGTGAAATCAGCGGGTGGTGCCAGACATTACGGCCATAATTGACGCCCTGATTTGCCTTGCACAGAAAGGCGACGGGGTGTCCCGGCCGTCCTCCCGCATCCTCCGCCACAACAACCAGAAACGGCCGGTTCTGCAGCGGCATGAAGGCCTGGCTGCCGAGCGGGTGGCGCTCCAGCATGCGGATATCGATGGGCGGCGTAAAAGCCATGCCCCGGAAGATATTGACCAGCACCCGCGCTTTGTCGCCCGCCACATCGATAGTGGCGAGGTCGTGAAAACGTTCTGTCGTGCCGTTGTTGATGATGCGCAGTTCGGCACCCTCGGTCTCGATCACATCGCCGAATGGCGCGAACGCCGCCTTCGTCAGCGGCCGGACGTCAATGCTTGCAATCGTCATATCGGAGACCTCTGAGAATTCGGCCTGATGAGGCAGCTGGTGTGGTTTTCGAGAACCGGAGCGCAGCGGACGTACTGGTCCGTGAGCACCGGAAGCGGAGAAAATCGCATCAGATGTCCATCAGGGTGAATTGGCAGGGGGCTCCGGCCGGTGATTTTCATGCCAGTGCCTTGCAATATCGATGCGGCGTGTGATCCAGGCTTCTTCATGGTGTTGAACATAGTCGAGGAACCGCTCCAGTGCGGCGGCGCGGCCCGGACGCCCGACAAGCCGGCAATGCAGCCCGATCGACATCATCTTCGGCGCGCCTTCCTGTCCCTCGCGGTAAAGGACATCGAACGTGTCCTTCAGATAGGTGAAAAACTGGTCGCCGGAATTGAAACCCTGCGGCGTCGCAAAGCGCATGTCATTGGCGTCGAGCGTATAGGGTACGATCAGATGCGGCCCCTTTGGTCCCGCGACCCAATAGGGCAGTTCGTCGGCATAGCTGTCGGCGGAATAGACAAATCCGCCCTCCTCCATGACGAGCTTCAGCGTATTGTCCGAAGGCTTGCCCTGATAGATACCGAGCGGCCGCGAGCCGGTGATTTCCGTGTGCAGCCGCACCGCCTCGAGAATATGCTGGCGCTCGATCTCTTCGGGAAAGTCCTTGTATTCCAGCCAGCGCAGGCCGTGACTGGCGATCTCCCAGTCCGCTTCCTTCATGGCAGCAACCGCTTCCGGATTGCGCGCCATGGCAAGCGTCACGCCATAGACGGTAACCGGCAGCTTGCGGCGGGTGAACATGCGCCACAGCCGCCAGAAACCGGCGCGCGAACCATATTCGTAGATCGATTCCATGTTGAGATTGCGCTGGCCGGGCCAGGCTTGCGCCCCGACGATTTCCGACAAAAGGCTCTCCGACGCCGGATCATTGTCGAGGATCGAGCTCTCGCCGCCCTCCTCGTAGTTGACCACGAACTGCACGGCAATCTTGGCGCCGCCCGGCCATTTCGGGTCGGGCGTGTCGCGGCCATAGCCAATCAGATTGCGGGGATAGTCGGACAAGGCCAAACGCGGTTACTTCGAATGCTTTGGCTTGTCGTCGCGATGGTCATTGCGTGTAACGAACATCACGAAGGCTGCCATGAGCAACCCGCTTACCGGCATGATCATGAAGAGCATAAACTGTTCAAACGTCACGGTTTTAACCCTCTCAATGTTCGTCTTGCATACAAATGTAATGCAGTCGCAACCATAATACAAATAGCTGCGCCGATTGCGATCAAAGCACTTGGCCCATTTGCATTATAGATGCTTGACGCCAGCGGCGCTAATCCGCCCACGGCCCACAAGGCAACGGATAATCCATTCAGCCATGTCGCCGTGAGCTTTTTCTGCTCATTAAAGACCGTGGTAAAAATATCCAATATTACACCGGGTGGAAGCAATAAATTACGGAAAAACTTCAATAAAATCGCGCGGTCAAAAATGAAGCGCCGGTATCACCGGCGCTTGAACACCGAACCCACCGCCGGGACAATGGCAGCTGCCAGGGCCAGCTTGAGGATGTCGGCAACGATGAAAGGTCCTACACCAAAGGTAAAGGCCTTCTCGAAGCCAAGCAGATAGGCCATCCAAAGGAAGCCCATGCCGAGAATGACCACTTCAGCAGCAAACATGGCCACGCCGAGCAAGACCAGATTGCGGGCGAAGCCCTTGTCGGCGGCACGACCAACAATCCATGCGGCTGCGAGGTAGGACAGAAGATAGCCGCCCGTTGGGCCGACCATATAGGCAAGGCCAATGCCCTTTTCTGGCGTTCCGGTGAATACCGGCATGCCGAGCGCACCTTCAAACAGGTAGAGCGCCATGGTGGCAACGGCGAGGCGTGAGCCATAGGCCGCGGAGATAGCAAAAACAGCGAAGGTCTGCATCGTTACGTTGACGAACACCATGTCGACCTTGGTCTTGGCGGCCAGGGTCATCAGCGCCGTTCCGGCGAGGGCGAGAGAAACGTACCAGACAGCCTTGGCAAGCTGGCCTTCCGGCTGGAATTCTTCGGCAAGGGAACGGGTTTGAACTGCTATCATTTGATTAACCTCCAGATCGGCTTTCGCCCAAGTCGGCTTTCGCCCCAAGTCGGCTTTCGCCACGTCATGAAAACGGTATATTGGGGTTTATGTCGCACCGCAATACGTCGAAAGCCCTACAAAGGTAGTATCCATTAATGTCTCTCGTTTTCGACAGTAGTTTTGCGCCACACTATGGCGAAGCCGTCGATATTGCGCCGAATGTGCAACGAATCACGGTCAATAATCCCAGCCCTTTCACATTCCACGGCACAAACTCCTATCTGGTCGGGCAGGACACACTGGCGCTGATCGATCCTGGACCCATCGACGACGCGCATCATGCAGCGCTGCTCAAAGCCATCGCCGGCCGGCCGGTCAGCCATATTTTCGTCAGCCACACCCATCGCGATCACTCGCCGCTGGCAACGGTGATGAAGAATGAACTCGGCGCCATTCTCGTGGCCGAGGGCCCGCACCGGCCGGCCCGCGCCCTGCACATCGGCGAGATCAACCTGCTCGACGCCAGCGGCGATATCGAATTCGTCCCCGATATGATTGCACCCGATAATTCGCTGATCGACGGCGACGGTTGGGCGGTGCGGACGATCCATACGCCCGGGCACACGGCAAACCATGTGGTGTTCGCGCTGGAGGGAACGGGCATCCTGTTTTCCGCCGATCATGTCATGGCCTGGGCCACCTCCATCGTCGCGCCACCCGATGGTTCCATGTCGGACTACATGGCGTCGCTCGACCGCCTGCTGGAGCTGGAGAGCCGTGTGTATTTTCCCGGCCATGGTGGTCCGGTGACCAGGCCGAAGACATTCGTGCGGGGCCTGAAAGCGCACAGGAAGATGCGCGAGCGCGCCATTCTGGAGCGGGTGAAATCCGGAGACCGCACCATTCCCGCCATGGTCAAGGCGATCTACCGCGAAACCGATCCGCGCCTGTACGGCGCAGCGGGCCTTTCGGTGCTCGCGCATCTGGAGGACCTGGTCGCCCGCGGCCGTGTAAAGACCGAGGCAAACCCTGCCATCGATGGGGTTTATTGGGTTTGAGATATCCCGGCAGTCGATGCCGATTATCTCTCCCCTTGTGGGAGAGAAAGGATTTTCCTGGATTAGCCTCTTCGCTAAATCCTTGGAAAATCCAAGTGAGGGGGAGTTGGTATAGCAAATCCCCTCTTGCGCTTTCTCCCCCACAAAGGGGAGAAAGCAGCGGCGCCGTCCATCCAAAGCCGACGAGCATTCACTGCGCCGGCTGAGTGGTTTCCTCTTCCGGCTGGGCACTTTGGACTTCCGCATCGAGCGCAGCCATGAAGGCGGTGATGCGGTCGGCATTCTCGCCAAGGTCATGGATGCCGTAGCGAGAGACCGAGCGCATGTCGACATAGGTGGTTTCGCCTTCGTCGGAGAGGCGGATGACAACATCGCTGGTGAAGCCCATGAGCCAGGTACGCGCGACGATTTCGAGCAGGATTTCCTCATCTACGCCCGGTTCGCCCTTCTGCTCGACAATCGTCCAGCCATTATTGGCGATGACCGTATTGACCGCAGTCAGTATCCGGTCTGGCGACCCATCATAGCGGCGGCCCGTCACCTGCGGATAGGCACTCGACTGAAGTCCGCGGCTTTCCTCGTCATTGACGAGCGGGTTCATGCGCTCCGTCCGCTGACCTGCGGCGGCAAAGAGATCCGGCGGGTCTGTAATATCCGTCGAGACGTCGTATATCGTTGGCAGAGCGAGCGCCTGATAGAGCGTGCTGGCAAAGGGCGCCAGCACAACCAGCGCAATAACCGCGCCCCAGAAGGCACTCGGAAAACCGCGATCGCCACGGCGCCATACGCTGGTAAAACCCTTGAGGCTGAGCAAAAGCGCCAGCAACGCCAGGCCGGCGACAATGGCGAGCAGCCAGAGAAATTCCGGCGTTTCGATTTGCTCGAATCGATGCCCGAGGCTTGAGAGCACAAGCAGGATCGCGGAAAGAAAAGCGAAGCGCACCGACCACTTGGCTGAAATCGATTGGCGGCGTCGGAAATGCGTTCGCATGGGTTCCTTTCAGGCGCTGATCTTCGCAATGAACGTGACGCCGGGCAGTCCGTCGAAATGTGCGTCGCACGTCAAAAGTTCTGCGTCATATTCCAATGCAGTCGCGTAAACAATTGCGTCGGCAGTCGCAAGTTTATGCTGGACGCAAATCGCTGCAGCCGCCAGAGCGATCTTCGTCTCGAGCGGTGCAACACGGCACATTTGGGTGAAAGCAATGACCTGATCCGCCTTGTCCTCACTTAGCTCCCGGGTAAGCCATTTCGCAAGTTCGAGCTGTACAATCGCCGGAACCAGCCAATCGTCCCGCGCCGGCATGAGAGGTGCTATTATTTTCCCGGTGGGAGATGCAATCAGCCATTCGATCCAGGCTGACGTATCGACGAGGCGCATCAGAACCGGTCTTTGCGGTCGCGATAGTTCTTCGACGTGGCGCCCTTGGCAATCCCCGCGAGGTCAGCCTGTTCGGGAACAGGGATAAGCAACACCCCTGTTTCCTTCGGAATGAAGACAAACTCCTGCCCGGCCTTCCATTTACGCGCAGTACGAACAGCTTTCGGAATCGAAATCTGGAACTTCGTCGAAAGTGTTGCAGTGTCAGGCATGTCGTACTTTTCTCCGATCGATAACAATCCGGTAAGAAAATAGCACACCTCGACACTTTCTCAAAGCCCAGCGTGCAATCGCTATGCTGTCACCGCAACATATATCCGCTTCGTCTCGTCATATTGAAGGCCGATGGCCGGGTCGCTCTTGCCGATCTTGCCGTTCTCGATATGCCCGGCATAGCGGCGCAGGAAGCGATTGGTATTGGCCGCATCGACGAAGGAAACATCGTACCAACCGTCCGTTGTAGTAATGCCGACGCTTGCGGTCCCGTTCTCGATGACGGCCTCATAGCCCGTATAGGCGCTGACCAACTTCAGCCTGCCATTGGCTGTCGGCCATTTGTCGAAGGTGAACTGGATCGTCTTTCCTTCGTCCTGCGACTTTATGTCGGTGATATTTGGAAGCTGCATCTGGACTGTATCCAGGGAATAACCTGCGAACTCGAACAGATAGCCATTGGGGCCATGGATGGCGTAGGCATAATCGCCACTGGCAATCTGGGCATAGTCCGATACAGTGACCGGCGTCCCTCCTGGCTTCACACCTTCTACGCTGTAGCGCCAGGGTCGATCAGTCCGGGAATAGGGAATGACATAGAACGATGCGCCAAGCGGGCCGGAATTTCTGATGACCCACTCCACCCTTGTCTTGCCATCACCGTGTTTTCCATATTTGAAAAACACCTGGAAATCATAGCCGACCGGCAATATCTCGCAGCGCGTCTTATCCTGTTTGACCGCAACAGGCTTGTTGGCATCCGGATCGGCGTTGACGTCAGCAATTCCTGGGTGGAATGTAGCTACAGTGCGCGCTTTCGACTGATCGGTCCCGGTCAGGATTACTGCCTTCCGCGTGGAAGCGACCAGATTGTCGAGCTCGGTCGTTCCGAGCCGGTTGAAATCCAGCGTGCTGGTGAGGTCGCCGGCAACGGCCTGCCGCCAGGAGGAGATATTGGGGAAGAACGGAGCATCCTTCGCCTGCTTGCCTTTGGCACTGAGCCAGGTATCGAGAAAGCGAATGACCGACGTGTGGTCGAAGGTCTCCGAACAGACCCGCCCGCCGGCGCTCCACGGGGAAATGACCAGCATCGGCACACGCGGCCCCATACCAATCGGAACATTCGGTTTATCTTTGGCGTAGAATGCTTCTACATCCGGATCTTTAGACACTTTATCCGGATATTCCGAATTGAGATCGCGGGACACTCCGGGCGGCGTCAATGTGATTCCCGGCGAAACCTGGCCCTGGCCTTCATTCAATGGCGGTGCTGGCGGCAGGACATGATCGAAGAATCCGCCGTTTTCGTCATAGGTGATCAAGAATAGGGTCTTGTGCCAAACCGCTTTGTTCGCCGCAAATGCCCGCAGAATTTCATGTACGTAATATTCGCCGAAATGCGGCGGATATTTCGGGTGCTCGGTGAAGGCTTCGGGCGCAACGATCCACGAAACTTCCGGCAGTTTATTGTCCAATATATCCTGTTCGAATTGCGATGGCCTATTCGGGTCGGTGCGCAGAATTGAATTTATTGTCTGGTTTTTCTTGTAAATCGAGGTCGTCTTGTCTTGATACCGTCCGAAATATTCCAGTGTATTATCACCATAGTTTCCGGCGAAAGCGTCTGAGGTCCAGGTCAGCCCATCCTGATAGAATTTCCAGTCGATCCCCAGATCTTCCAGCTTCTCAGGATACGACTTCCAAGCGGGTCTATCGCCGGACCAACCGCTGAAAAAATCATTGGAGGCCAAACCATTACAGGTGCCCGTATAATAAAAACTGCGATTCGGATCGGTGGCACCGTTATGTGAACAGAAATAGGCATCGCAGAGTGTGAACGCCTTCGCCAGCTTGAAATAGAGCGGGATGTCCTCTTCCGCATAATGCGCCAGCGCTACGAAATCTTTCTGTTCGATCCACTGGTCGCTCAGACCTCCATTCCACGCCAAGAGACCGGTGTCATAGCCATGAGCCGGGTCCTGCAAGAAAACACAGCTGTTCGCATCGATTGTTTCCCCGATAATTCCCGATTCGTAGGCTGGCTTCTTGGGCAGGCGATAGGGCCTTCCTCCTTTCGATTGTTCCCAGACCGGCTTGCCGTTCCTGAGCCGCAATGGCCGTGGATCCCCAAAGCCGCGCACCCCGCGCAAAGTGCCGAAATAATGGTCGAAGGAACGGTTTTCCTGCATCAGGATCACCACATGTTCGATATCCGCGAGTTTGCCTTCGCAGTGCAATTGATCGTCCGTCAAAAGTTCGTCGATTGTCATTGCGGATTGGGCCAGCGCTTCCTGCATATAGGCCGCAGGCGGTGTAGGCGGCAGCACTGGTGCCGGCAAGACCCAGCATCTTGATGAAATCGCGTCTGTCCATGGTACTTCCTGAAAATGAAATGAATATTCTGAGCGTGGTAATTCGGTAAGATCCATTAGGGATGTCCCTGCTTACCAGTCGCGGGAACTGCTAAAGCTGGTAGGCGAGATGCAATTTACTCGCAGACGTTTTTCGCGAGCTGGTAAAGCTTTTCGATTGCTTCATCGCGTGCTCTGATCAATTGCGAATTTGCCTTTGTCAGGTCTTCGATCTGCTTTTGGACAATGGGGTTGCCGTCGATGATGGCCCTTAGGCGATCCAGCTCGTCTATGTTGCTGGCAATGGTCTGGTTGAGCTTTTCAATGATTGCCCGAAGCTCGGCCTGATCCGCCTCTAGTGCGGCCTTGTCATTGAGCGCCCGTGCCAATTCATCCTTGGTTCTGCCGAGTTCTGCACTCACCGCATCGAAAGTAGACCTGGAAACACTATCGTCCGTCTTGGAGTCCGATCCATTACAGGCAGAAATCAAAATCAAGGGAAGTAACAAGCAAAAACGATGTTTCAAAATCTTGCTCCAATGGAATAAATCAAAGACTCATCTGACGACAAAACGCCGTGCGCAATATTCGATCTAGCCCCGCTTAAAAAGGTGGTGCGGACCTCTATGCTCGACATACCTGCCGCATGTGAAAACTGGATGACGCAACCGCAGCACGACATTTAAGCCGTTTACACTTTATGAGTGGATCGGCTGTCACATAGCTGACATCATCGCAGAAGTGATTTGGGTATGAACCCCAAGGGTAGGAAACAGAGAGCGGACCGCAAACCGCTTTTCACAAAAAAAGAATGACGAGGCCGAAGATGATGCCTGACGCTGGCAAAGCGGTTTCGCTGGAAGTTGTAGAGGTCGAACTGGCGCTTGGCGCTCAGGATATCGTTGCCGACGGTTTTGACGGTGCGTTGCGCAAAGCCGCCGATCTTGTCGGCGGCGAAGTGATCTTCAATATCAGAGCGCCGGAGGATAGCGACCAGCAGCGGATCGCCGCAGTTTCCGTCTCCGACGGCTCCACCGACCAGACGGTCTTCGTCATGCTTGGCAATGACGGAACGAGCCTGACCGTGACGACGGAACAGGGTGAAAACACGCTGCTCAGCAAACTCGGCAAGGACTTTGCGGCGGTCATGAAAGGCCAGCGGCCGTAAAACGCTTTTGGCCGGTTCTCGCACAGGAATCTGCAAGAACTGTCAGATTTCGAAAATTTCTGGCGAATCTCATACAAGAAAGTCCGATTTTGGCACGAGATTCTGCACCCTGAGTTGAGATTTTGGTTAGCTCGGTTGCAGCCTCCCGTTTTCGCGCCTGTCGGCGTGATTTCTTACACCCGGGCTTTGCTCTTACTGCCAAGTCTGGCTAAGGTTACCCATCCTTCAAAGCCGGAGTCATAAAATGGCGAACAGCCACCCCCTTACCAATGTCCAGCAGCGCGATATCAACGCAGTCCTGCATCCATACACCGCTCTCCACAAGCTGCCGGAAACGGGACCGCTCGTGATGGGTCACGGCAAGGGTGTCTATCTCTACGACACCCAGGGCAAGGAATATATCGAGGGCATGTCGGGGCTGTGGTGTGCAGGCCTCGGCTTCGGCGACGAAGAAATGATCGAGGCTGCCAACGAGCAGATGCGCACCCTGCCCTACTACCATCTCTTCGGCGGCAAGGGCATGGAACCGGCCATCGAACTTGCTGAAAAGCTTAAGGAAATTGCGCCCGTGCCGATTTCGAAGGTGTTCTATACCTCGTCCGGTTCCGAGGCCAACGACACGCAGGTGAAGCTCGCCTGGTATTACAACAATGCGCTTGGCCGGCCTAAAAAGAAGAAGATCATCTCCCGCATCAAGGCCTATCACGGTGTCACCGTCATGGCGGCCTCGCTGACCGGCCTGCCTGGCAATCACAAGGGCTGGGATCTGCCGGTCGAAGGTATCCTGCATACGGATTGCCCGCACCATTACCGCTTTGGCCTGGAAGGCGAAAGCGAAGCGGAATTCGTCACACGCCTTGCCAAGTCATTGAAAGATATGATCGAACGCGAGGGGCCGGAGACGATTGCCGCCTTCATCGCCGAGCCCGTCATGGGCGCGGGCGGCGTGATCATTCCGCCTTCCGGCTATTTCGCCGCGATCGAGCCGATCCTGCGCGAGCATGATATTCTCATCATCGCCGATGAGGTGATCAATGGGTTCGGCCGTACCGGCAACTGGTGGGGCAGCCAGTCGGTTGGCATGACGCCGACGACCATTTCCGCCGCCAAGCAGCTGACCGCCGCCTATGCGCCGCTCGGCGCGGTGCTGGTGCCGGAAGACCTCTATCAGGCCTATATCGACCAGAGTTCGCAGATCGGCACTTTCGGCCATGGCTTCACCTATGGAGGCCATCCGGTGGGCTGTGCCCTTGGCATCAAGGCGATCGAGATCTACCAGCGCCGCAATATTCTCGAATATGTCCGCGGCCTGACGCCGACCTTCGAGGCCAGGTTGAACAAAGTCAAAGATCACCCGCTTGTGGGCGAAGTTCGTTCCTGCGGACTTGTTGGGGCTGTTGAGATGGTTGCTGACAAATCGACGAAGCGGCCTTTCGATCCGGCGCATGGTGTTGGAGCAAATCTTGCAAAGTTCCTGGAAGGACATGGCGCGGTGCTCCGCGCCTTGGGCGATACCATCGCATTCTGCCCGCCAATGATCATCACCGAAGACGAACTCAACGAGTTGTTCAACCGCTTCGAGAAGGCACTGGCAGACACCGAGGCCTATGTCTCGAAGAACGGACTTCGCGCGCAACAGTAACTACCATGATGAAAAAAGGGGGCGGTTTTATCGCCCCCTTTTCGTTTATCGGGCCTTGAGAAAATCACCAACTTCCAGGATCACGAATTCATCGTCATCCGCCTTGTCGACGGCGCGACCAGCCGAGAATGGCAGGTTGTTGTCATTGCCCACGATGATATGGCTGTCATCAACAATATCGACGTTCTCAATCGTTACGAAAGGAATGTCGTAGAAGCCTTCACCGCCGCCCTGACGTGCCTTGTTGTCCGGATCGGCAATCCTGAGAAGATCGACATAGCCGATCTTGCGCACGGCACCGCCGGCATTCGCCTCGGTCATCTCGATCTTGTAGATGCGTTTGAGCTTGGCCGGCGTGTCAAAACAGTCCGGCTTCGGCGCCTTCGGATCGGCACATGCCTTGCTTGCGACGCCGGCGCCGTTGTCCCGTTCAATGACAAGTGCGGTGGTGTCATCGATCATGTTGAAATCACCGATTGCCTCACCGCCGGTGGCAAGCGGATAAAGCCAGCTGCGTCCGGTCCAGCTCTTCGATGCGATATCGAACTCGATGATACGCAGCGCTGGCGCGCCATCGACTTTCTCGACGGAACCATCCTCGCCGAAGAGCGGCCCTTCCAGAAGACCATAGAGCTTGCTGCCGTCCTTCGACTGGGCGAGGCCTTCAAATCCACCGGAGCGCTTGAGATTGAACACAGGATTCTTCAATGTCGGGTTTGCCGGCAAGGTGATCGCGGGATTGTCCGGCGAGCGCACCGGCTTGTCGCCGACCTTGGTCGCAACGACATCCGTCACCTTGCCGTCACGTGTGACCTTGACGAGATAGGGGCCGAATTCATCGCCGATCCAGAAACCGTCAGCGACGGGCTGGATCGATTCAACGTCAAGATCGCTCCCTGTCAGATAGCGGGAATCGCTGCCTTCCATGACAATCGGGAATGGCACCTTCTTGTCGGGATCGGTCAGAAATATCGTTTCCTTGCGTGTTACGGTGCCCTTTTCCCAATCGAAAGCCAGGTGATGCAACATCAGCATGGCGTCGGGAGAATTGAGCTTCGAGCCGAATCCATTATCCGAAAGCGACCAATAGGTACCGTCACCGGCTGCCTTGATGCCGGAGAAGCCCTGAACCGGCTGGCCGTCAAACGGGACTGACAGATTTGTCAGGCGCGCGCCATCCTTGCCCGGCACGGTGCCAAGCCCATCGGCACGCTTGCGATCGGCTGTTGTGAATTTGCCCGATGTTTTCAAATGTTCGGGGGCGTTATCCGGCGCCTTGACCAGTGTGTTGGCGGGGAGAATTGCCTGGGAGACGAGCTTTGCCTTGAATTCCTGTTCCGCGGCAAAAGCCGACGCGGGGATCAGTGCAGAGGCGCAAAGTAAGACAGCGAGTGTAAAACGCATAGGGATCACCAATTGGCTGGAGTGCTGAAACATTCCACCAATAGGTCGACCTGGTTTCTGCGGTTTGACCGTTCCGTGAAGATTTGATGACGCACCGCCTGGGTGCGGTAGCGGGGAAAATCCCCGCTACCGTTGTTGTGCTGGTTTTATTACCGCGTCGTGAGCACGACGGATTGTTTCTCACCAGCTTTTATGCGGACATATGTGACTGGAATATTGCCACGATCCGGGTCGGCGCCGGCGACCCAGCCTTCGGTTGCACCGGTCAGCGAGGTGAGGTTTGCCACAGGGTTTATTGCGGTACCGTTGATGCTGACGCTGCTGGCAACGTTGCCGTGAATCTTCACGGTGTAGTACTGCAACTGCGGCTTGAAGCTGCCGACGGGATCGGGAGAAGCGGTTTCGAATGTCACCTGAGTGCCAGACCTCTGCACCGATAGCGTCTGCAGGAAATACTCCCCTTTCTCGTAATCATAGCTATCGCCGTCATCATCGTAATAGTCGAATGAAGTCAGCTTCGCATCTGGGAACACTTCGACGTTGAGTTCAGTTGGATGCCACCCGCCGACCGACGTAACATACGTCTCCGACGCAGGATTTGCATCCGCATCGCTCATCATGGGGATGATCGCCCCCGCGCGGATGAACAACGGAAAATTTCTTTCCCATGTCCGGGTATTGAAGCTGACCGTTTGTCTGCCCTGATCGGTCGCGCCCGAGCTCCAGCGAGTCCAGTTGCCATCTGGCAGATAGACATTCTTGTTTTGCTGACCCTCCTCAACGACAGGCGAAGCGAGAAGCCATTCACCGAAGAGCCAGGAATCGATGGTGTTTCTTACGTTCTGGTCTTGCGGCCAGTCGAAGATCAGCGGCCGGACAATACCGACGCCGGTTTTCCTGCGCTGGTGCTCATAGCTGTAGATATAGGGAACGAGCCGATAACGCAGCCTGATCGCCTCCACGGCAGCCGTTTCGCCAACCCGCTGCCCTTGCGGCACATAAAACCATGGCTGGCGTTGATTGCCGTTCGTCGCATGGACCCGCATGATGGGCGTGAAAGCGGCAAATTGCATCCAGCGCGCATAGTCCTCATTTCCAGTGCCTCCATCCGGACCGAGACCGTTGCCATTGAAGAATCCGCCCGTATCCATGGTCATTGCATGGCACCGGCATTGATCGAACTCAGCATTCTCTGGCGCTGGATTGCCATGCTGTCAAAACCATTGTTGATATCGCCCGACCAAAGGCCTAGGCATAACGCTGGGCACCCAAGTAGAAATTGCGGTTGATGGAAAATACACGCTGGTTCCAATAGGCGCGCTGCCCTTCATAGACCGCGCGCTGCATGTCCGTTCCTTCGGTTTCATTGTCCCCGTTGGGGCCCCTGCTCGAATCCGCCTCATCGTTCCACCAGCCGGCAATGCCTGCGTCGAACGCATCCTCGAGGTGGTCGAAGTACCACTTGCGGGCATCGGGATTGGAGAAATCAAAATGCCGCATCTCCGTTTCCGATCTGAAATAATCGGGTACAGAAGGGGCATTGGGCATCCAGAAACCAAGACGGCTTATCTCGGCTGCTTCCGGTGAAGATGTTGGCAATCTCGGCTTGAGAATACCAGCCATCTTGACGCCGCGATCATTCATCCACTTCTTCAGATTGGGCTGATCTGGGGGTGAAACGATCGTTGCACTTGGAAATTTTGCCGTGTTCCAAGTGAACTGGCTGTAGGAAATGTCTTGTCGCGCCCAGTTCATCCAGTCGAGGTCGAAGATAAAGGCGTCAAGCGGAATCCTGGTTGGTGGAGTTCCGGCCGGAGCGCGCACTTCAGGGGGAACGGGACTTCCGGTAGGGTAAACCCCGCGATAGCCCTCGATGATGTTTTTCAGCTTCGCTTCGGTCATGCCGTCGCCGTTGTTGGTTCCGCTCCATTGAGTGTCGGCGCCCCATGCGCTGTTCATGAAGCCCATGGCCCATCGTGGAAAGAGCGGGGTCCTCCCACTGATTTTTGCCACGGCGCCAAATACTTCCTTCGGGTTGCCAACGATCAGATAAGCGTCAGGATCATCCTTCGATACAGTGGCAAACGCTATGCTACCCTTGGTGCGCAGATCGACTGCCCGCGTGATGGATCCCATCGTATCGACGAGAACGCCATAGCCAGCCGTACTCCAGACAAGTGGCGCTCCAGCATGCCCGTGCGCGCCGGCTTCCAGCCCTTCCTGTTGGTCGCGGACAAGTCCTGCTGCAGATTCCTCGTCATATTGATCGGTGTTATAGTCCCTCAGCAGCCTGCCGCTTCCATTGATGCCGTACAACGTATCGGCTGGATTGTGCTGCACGATGACCCTCCCCCTGCGCAAATCACTGGCCCGAACCGCCATGAGTTGTTGTCCGTCGACGTTTGTAACGATGAGCCGCCGCAACGTACCGTCCCACGCCGCGGTGAAAGCTTCCGTCTTCAAGCCACTCCCTTGCCAGCCGGGTCCGGAATCAATTGAAATGCAACGTCAAACTTGAGATCGGGATCGACGACCTGGGTCGGCTGGTCCGACTCACCCTCTAGCATGTAATGAAGCCGCAAAGCATTCGGGGCGGCTGCACGGACCTCAAGAACATCTTCTCCCAGCTGGATATCGAAGCCGCCGGACCTTGGCGTGATCGTGCCACTGGCCAACGATATGACGTCGGCAACGCCTCCGCCTGAGAATCCCTTGTCTCCGGTCGGGCCCTTCTCCCCGGGTGACCCTGCAATAAAGGTTCCGCCGCCTGTGTCCTGCGAAGAATTGCTGTCATTGCAGCCTCCCAATCCAGGCAATAACATCAAACTTAAAATGGAAAATTGAACGCGGTTCAAAATAATTCCTCCCTCAAAATCGGATCAGTAAAAACAAATCGACAAAGCAGCCGGAAGGATCTGCGTGCCATCGGGCATGCGAGATCGTCGCACAGTTGGCGGGTTGCCATCACTGTACGTTCACCAATCCTGCATTATCGGGACCTGGTTCTTGCTCAAAAAAGAATTGTTCGTCAAAAAATCAAATTGTGCGAGGTTGTAGCCCGCACCATCGTTTAAACTATCGAATTTTCATACAGGTAGCCCCCTCCCAAGGTGCCGCGCAGACGAGCGCAGCAAGGAAAAAACACGAATACGAAATTCCGTCAATTATTCGATAGTCGCATAAAAAACCTTGGAAGCTGCTCTTGGAGGAATTCAAACCCCAGGTTGTGCCGAACGTTCCGTCTCCTGAACGTCCTCCAGACGAACGAAACGGAAGCCTTTCTGCTTCAGCGCCAGAATGCCCTTGACCACCCCTTCCCCTGCGACACGGGACGGCTGGTTGACATGGGCGATGATGACGTCACCGTCCTTGGCGGCTGCGATGCGCTTTTCCACCTGGCCGGCCAGCAGCGATGCCCCCATATCCGCATTGAGCGAATAGCCTGCCACGCGATATCCCATCTGGTGGATCAGCGTAATCGCATCGTCGCTATAGCGGGCCGTCGCATCGCGATACCAGGCCGGTTTTGTTACCGTCGCAGTTTGCATGGCATCGACGCCACCCTGAATCTCGGCACGGATGGCAGCCTGAGAGCCGGCGGTCTTCAAGCCGAACATTGTCGGCTGGTCGTCGATAGCCGGAACATGGTTCAGGCCATGATTTTCGAGCTCGAACAGGTCTGGATGCGCTTTCAATATGCCAAGCGCAGCGGCGTTGCGCTTCAGCCAGCGGCCCGTGACAAAGATGGTTGCCGGGATATGGTTCTCCACCAGCATGTTCACGATGCGCAGATCGGTCTGGCCGGCGCACGCATCGAGCGTCAAGGCAACCTGCGGCGCGGCTTTGCCACCCTTGTCTATATAGAGCTTGGGTTCGACAAAGTGCGGATGTTCGCTGGCCGACACACCACTGACCGATAGGATGAGAAAGAGAACTGGAAAAAGAGCGGAAGTTTTATGCACGATGCGAGCCATGTCCGAGGGAATCCGCGCAGAGATAGACGCGCGGAAACAAGCGGATTTGTGGCAGGATCGCCTTTGGGTTTACTTTGATTTGGCCGATGCCTGAGCAGCAGCCAGGCGAGCAATCGGGACCCGGAACGGCGAGCAGGAGACGTAGTCCAGCCCGGTTTCCTCGCAAAAATGGATCGAGGCCGGGTCTCCGCCGTGTTCGCCGCAGATGCCCAGCTTGATGCCGGGACGCGTTGCCCTGCCTTTTTCCACGGCGAGTCGCACCAGTTCGCCCACGCCATCCACATCGATCGACACGAACGGATCCTCCTCGATAATGCCTTTCATCTGATAGGTCATCAAAAAGGACGAAGCGTCATCACGCGAGATACCAAATGTCGTTTGGGTCAAATCGTTGGTGCCAAAGGAGAAAAATTCGGCAACTTCGGCAATCGAGTGCGCACGCACCGCAGCGCGCGGCAGTTCGATCATTGTACCGACCAGATAGTTGATCTTGATGTCCGCTTCCTTCATCACATCGGCAGCAACAGCGTCGATGCGCGCCTTGACGAAATCCAGTTCGGCACGAAGTCCGACGAGCGGCACCATGATTTCCGGTTCGACTGGTGCGCCGGTCGATTTGGCCGCTTCGACCGCCGCTTCGAAAATCGCCCGCGCCTGCATCTCGGCAATTTCCGGATAGGAAATGGCAAGCCGACAACCGCGATGACCCAGCATGGGATTGAATTCGTGCAGGCTTTCAGTTCGCTCACGCAGCTTGTCCACACTGACATTCATGGCAGCGGCAACTTCGGCGATTTCCTCTTCCGTCTTCGGCAGGAATTCATGCAAAGGCGGGTCAAGCAGGCGAATCGTGACCGGCAAACCGTTCATGATTTCGAACAATTCGACAAAATCGGACCTCTGCATCGGCAACAGCTTGTCGAGTGCAGCGCGGCGGCCATTCTCGTTGTCAGCCAAGATCATCTCGCGCATGGCGATAATGCGCTCGCCCTCGAAGAACATATGTTCTGTACGGCAAAGGCCGATACCTTCGGCACCGAATGAGCGAGCCATTCGAGCATCGGCAGGTGTCTCTGCATTGGCGCGCACCCTCATGCGCCGTGCCCCGTCGGCCCATTCCATGATCTTACCGAAATCTCCAGAAAGCTCTGGCTGCAACATGGGCACAGCGCCCTTCAATACCTGACCGATACCGCCATCGATCGTGATGATGTCGCCCTTCTTGAGCACGACGCCCATGGCGAGCAGGGTTTCGTTGCGATAGTCAACACGCAGCGCACCTGCGCCTGAAACACAGGGCTTGCCCATGCCGCGCGCCACCACGGCGGCATGACTGGTCATACCGCCCCGGGTGGTCAGGATGGCTTCAGCAGCGTGCATGCCGTGAATGTCTTCGGGGCTCGTCTCGATGCGGACGAGAATGGCCTTGCGCCCTTCCGATTTCAGCTGTTCGGCATCTTCCGAAGAGAAAACAATTTCGCCGGTAGCGGCGCCCGGCGATGCCGGAAGGCCGCTGCCGATGACATCACGCTTCGCCTTTGGGTCAATGGTCGGGTGGAGTAGCTGGTCCAGCGAAGCGGGGTCGATGCGCAAGACGGCTTCCTCGCGTGAAATCAGGCCTTCCTCGGCCATTTCCACGGCAATCTTCAACGCAGCTTTCGCTGTCCGCTTGCCAGAGCGTGTCTGCAACATCCAGAGCTTGCCGTTCTCGATGGTGAACTCGAGGTCCTGCATGTCGGTATAATGTTGCTCAAGCCGTTCTGACACGGCGCAGAACTCGGCAAACGCATCCGGCATGACCTTCTCGAGCGATGGCTTGTCCGATCCTGCTGCTATGCGCGCTTCTTCCGTAATATTTTGCGGCGTGCGAATGCCAGCCACCACGTCCTCGCCCTGAGCGTTGACCAGAAACTCGCCATAGAGCTTCTTCTCGCCCGTGGAAGGGTTGCGGGTGAAGGCGACGCCGGTCGCCGACCGATCCCCCATATTGCCAAAGACCATCGCCTGGATATTGACGGCAGTCCCCCAGCTTTCGGGAATATTGTGCAGGCGGCGATAGGTGATCGCGCGCGTATTCATCCAGCTGGAGAACACTGCGCCAATGGCGCCCCACAGCTGCTTTTCCGGATCCTGCGGGAAGGACTCTTCGAGTTCTTCCTCGATCTTCGCCTTGTAAAGGGAAATGACGTTCTTCCAGTCTTCGGCCGTGAGGGCCGTATCGACTTCATGGCCGAGATTGGCCTTGGTATCCTCGAGGATCTCCTCGAATACCGAATGGTCCAGGCCCATCACGACGTCGGAATACATCTGGATAAAGCGACGGTAACTGTCATAGGCAAAGCGAGCATCGCCGGTTTCGCGTGCAATCGCTTCCACTGTCTCATCATTAAGACCAAGATTGAGAACTGTATCCATCATGCCAGGCATGGACGCACGAGAACCCGAGCGCACGGAGACGAGCAGAGGCCTTTCCCTGTCGCCGAAGGTGCGGCCCGTGATCCTGGCTATATGTACCAGGGCCTTTGTTACGTCCGTTTCAAGCGTCTCGGGGTATTGGCGGCCGTCGTCGTAGAACCGGTTGCAAACTTCGGACGTGATGGTGAACCCTGGTGGAACAGGCAGCCCGAGGGCGCACATTTCGGCAAGATTTGCGCCTTTTCCACCCAAAAGATTGCGATCACCAGCAGAACCTTCTGCCTTGCCATCGCCGAACGTGTAGACCCATTTCACCATCGCAGCCTCCCATGCCGCCAGAGCACAAGAGAGGTCTACGCGATCAATCCGTCAAGCACCATCAAAAAATGCTGCATTGCACCATTCAAATCGATTAGCAGAGTAAATCCGCGTTAAGCTTTGAAATCCTTCGTCATTTGAAAGGCCCAGGACATCGCATCAGCTCGCTTCGCGCAGCTGCTCGGCGGTCTGAAGATCGACGGAAACCAGCTGGCTGACGCCCTGCTCGGCCATGGTTACGCCGAAGAGGCGGTTCATACGCGCCATGGTGATCGGATTGTGGGTGATCACCACAAATCGCGTATCGGTTGATGAGGCCATTTCGTCCATGAGATTGCAGAAACGCTCGACATTATGGTCATCAAGCGGTGCATCCACCTCATCGAGCACACAGATCGGCGCAGGATTGGTCAGGAACACCGCAAATATCAAAGCCATTGCCGTCAAGGCCTGCTCGCCGCCGGACAAAAGCGTCATTGTCTGCGGTTTCTTGCCGGGCGGGCGAGCCAGAATTTCAAGGCCGGCTTCCAGCGGATCGTCCGATTCGATCAGCTGCAGTTCTGCAGTACCGCCGCCAAAAAGGTGAGTGAACAGGCGCTGGAACTGGACATTGACCACTTCGAATGCGGCCAGCAGACGTTCGCGGCCCTCACGGTTCAGACTCTGGATTGCCTGACGCAGTTTCTTGACAGCCTCGATAATGTCTTCACGCTCGCTGACAATGGCTTCAAGCCGCGCTGACAATTCTTCCTGCTCTTCTTCAGCCCGCAGGTTCACGGCGCCGAGACGCTCACGCTCGATCCGGAGACGCTCAAGGTTGCGTTCGGTGGCATCGACATCGGGCACAGGATCATCGGCGCCAAGCCCGGTCAGTTTCATCGCCTCATGCGGCGCACAGTTCAATGCTTCGACAATACGGGTTTCAGCGTCCTTGCGCCGCTCCTGCGCCGCAGCCAGGCGTTCTTCGGCGCGTGCCCTGCCCTCGCGCGCTGTCGCGAGAGCCTGAATGGCGTCAGTGGCGGCTTTGTCCAGTTCCTGTTGCCGGGCTTCGGCGACGGCAAGCCTGTCGGCGGCGTCCTTGCGCAAAGTCTCCGCCTCCGACAATTGCGAAAGCAGCGTGCGGTTACGCTCGGCGAGTTCGTCTGGCGCATCCGCAAGGTTTTCCGCCTCGCGCTCGGCCTCCAGGCGACGTTCGGCAAGCGATTTGATCTGCCGGTCGGCATTGTCGGCGCGGTCGATCCAGCTTCTGCGCTCGTAGCCGATCGATTCGAGCCGGCGCATGCGATTATCGGCGTCGCGGCGCAGTCCGTCATGGATCGCCCGCGCTTCTGCCAGTGCTGCGCGATCCAGCGTGACTTCGCTCGTCAGGTTTGCAAGCCTGATATTGACTTCCTGCAGATCAACAGCGTTTGAAAGCCGTGTTTCTGCTTCAACGAACTGTTCCTGCGTTTCCTCGAGGCTTTCGGCGAGCCGGGCCTTGCCCTCGTCGAGAGCAGCACGGCGGCTGGATAGTTGCCCGGATGCTCGTTCCGCAGCAGCCAGCGCCTCGCGAGCATCGCTGACGGCCCGCTGCATGCCGCGCCAGTGATCCCGCGCGGTCCGCTCCGTTTCGACGGCCTGACGCACTTCCGTTTCCGCTGCGGCAATCCCGGCCTCCGCCTCGCGCAAGCGTTTTGTTGCCTCGACCACTTCGAGATCAAGTTCCGCCAGGCGGTTTTTCTGGGCAAGGCGCTGCGCGGCGGGAGTAGGCGCATCGGCGCTCGCGGTATAACCATCCCAGCGCCAGAGCGCGCCTGAACGGCTCACAAGGCGCTGGCCTGGCTTCAACGCAGATTGCAGGCGCGATCCATCCGCTTCATCGACAATGCCGATCTGGGCAAGGCGGCGCGCCAGTTGACGCGGGGCGCGGACAACCTCGGCCAGGGATTGAAGACCTGCGGGCAATGCGGGATCTTGACTTGAGTCATCGACTTCACCCCAGAAAACCGGAGCGCTTCTGTCGATCGGCGCATCGAGATCCTCACCCAGGGCTGCTCCAAGGGCGATTTCATAACCCTTCTCGACCTTGACGGATTCCACCACTGCCGGGAAAAGGTCTGAGCCGCCCACATTGATCATCTTGGCGAGCGTACGCGCTTCCGTCTCGGCTCGACCGAGATTGCTGCGTGCATCCTGCACAGGCTGCCGAAGTTCCGTCTCCCGCCGGCGGGCTGTCTCAACGGCCACCTCAGCCGCAAGGGCAGATTCTTCGGCATGTTCGAGAGCAGCTTCCGCTGCTTCCACAAGCCCCTGCTTTTCCACGGGATCTGCCAAAGAGGCGATCTGCGCCGCGACAGCCGACAGATCACGCTCGACATCGCTCATCTGACGGACGAGCCGATCACGCCGCTCAGCGCTTTCGCGCAAATTCCGTTCAATCTGCGCCCGTTCGGCCGAGCCTTCCGCACGCTCGGCGGTAACCTTGGCAAGCGCGGCTTCGCTTTCCTTCAGCTTGGCGTCAGCACGTTCAAATTCAGCGCGGGTCTCGATCTCGCGCTCGCCAGCATTGGCGTTTTCTTCGTTAAGCGACCGCTCCTCAGCGCCGAGACGCGCAAGCACATCGGCATTGTCGCGTACCATCTGTTCTTCGCGCGCAATATCGGCCGTAAACTGTATCAGGCGCTTTTCCAGCTCGGTTTGCCTAGCACGTATGCGTTCCGCTTCCTCATTGAGCTGCGAACGGGCGATAGTCAGGCGCTGCAAAACGGCGGCGGCCCTGGCTTCCGCGTCACGCAAATCCGGCAGCTTGTGTGCGCCGATAGCCTGCTCCTTGGCAGCATTCATCTGGAATTGGGCCTGATCGCCGACGCCGGAAGTCGCGACCGACAGTGCCGACTGCGCTTCGCCTTCATGCGCCTTGGCGACCGACCATTTCAAATGCAGCAGAATCGCCTCAGACCGGCGGATATCGGCGGACAGGCTCTTGAAACGGTTTGCCTGACGCGACTGGCGCTTCAGGCTCTCGATCTGCGTTTCAAGCTCGCCAACGACATCCTCAAGACGTTCAAGATTTTGTTCAGCAGCCCGCAGTCGCAGTTCAGCTTCGTGGCGGCGGGTGTGCAGCCCGGAAATTCCTGCGGCCTCTTCCAGCAATGCGCGGCGCGCTTGCGGTTTGGCCTGGATCAATTCGCCGATGCGCCCTTGTCCAACCATCGACGGCGAACGCGCACCAGTCGACTGATCGGCGAAAAGCAGTTGCACGTCCTTGGCGCGGGCATCCTTGCCGTTGATGCGGTAGACTGAGCCTGCCTCGCGTTCGATACGGCGCGAAACCTGAAGTTCGTCCGCATTGTTGAAGGCGGAAGGAGCGCTGCGGTCCTGGTTGTCGAGGAAAAGCGTTACTTCTGCCGTATTGCGCGATGGGCGCGTGCCGGAGCCCGAGAAGATCACGTCGTCCATGCCGGACGCGCGCATATTCTTGTAGGAGTTCTCGCCCATGACCCAGCGCAACGCCTCGACAAGATTGGACTTGCCGCAGCCGTTGGGGCCTACGACACCGGTCAGACCGCTTTCGATGACAAATTCAGCCGGTTCTACGAAGGATTTGAAGCCGAGAAGGCGGAGTTTGGTGAAGCGCATCAGGTGCCCTTTCGCCCAAACATCGCAGAAGCAAATAGTCCGATGACGGGCGCAGCGAGGCGCCCGCCGAAACTTGAGCAGCAGGTACTAGAGCAGACCGTCGATAACTGCTGACATTTCGTCAACCGATAAGGCTCCCGAGTATTTGGTGCCGTTGATGAAGAATGTCGGGGTTGCGTTTACTCCGAATTCGCTGGCACCGCGCTCACGCACTGCATTCACATCATCCAGAAGTTTTTGGTTCGTCAAGCAAGCCTTGAAGGACTCCTGTGTAAAACCTGCCAATTTGGAGATTTGCAGCAAAGGTTCCTCGGCATTTGCCGCTCCGGCCCACTGTTCCTGCTGTTTGAACAGAACTTCAACCAACGGATAATAGCGCTCTTCGGGTGCGCAGCGCGCCAGCATGAAGGCGGCGGCAGCGCGCGGGTCGAATGGGAACTCACGCAGGATCAGCTTCGCCTTGCCGGTATCGATGTATTTTTCCTTGATGGCTGGCAGCGTCGTTGTAGCGAAATGCGCGCAGTGCGGGCAGGTCATCGAAGCATATTCGACGATCGTCACCGGGGCCTCGGGCTTGCCCATCACCATATCTTTCAGTGAGCCGGCAGCCATGAGTTTCGCTTCATCGACTTTACCGGCGGGTGGCGGTGCTTGTACCCCTGATGCATTCGGGACCTGGGTCGCATTTTCCGCCGGCTTTGCGGCATCTTCTGACCAAGCCTGACTGCCGGCCATGGCGATGGCAGCCGTAGAAACGGCGGCAAGTGTCAGAATTTTTCTGCGGGTCAGCAATTCAGTCATAAGGATCACCTGTCTCCGGTGTTGATTATGTTTCGAGTGACTCGTTAGAGCCTCATGCCAGTCTCTTTAAGGCAGACCATGCATTCTGTCTTTGAATTTTTCGTGATCCAATGTCCGCGAATTCATAGAAGGATCAGCGTTTGATCTTCTCAGCGTGGATGCTTTGGCCGAGCCGCTGCAGCGCTTCGCGAAGACTTTCATCCTCGATTGGCTCGACCGATCGGCTGATCTTGGCAGCCGTGGCGGCATCGACGGGCGGCAGGGTACGACGCTTTGCGACAGGTTGGGATACAGGCTTCTGCTCGATCCTGATGCGCCCGACTGCGGCAAATCCAAGAAAGGAATTGACGCGGCTGATGATTTCACCCGTTTCGTGCTGAATGCGCATCGCCGTGAAGCCCTGGCAGGCGATCACCAGCGTGGCCGGCTGAAACGGGTCGTCCTCATGCGCCCGGCGCGGCCAGAGAAGCTTAAGTGGCCGGGACTGTTCTCCCAAGGCGGATCCGACAACCTCTTCCCAGGCTTGAACAAGTTCGATGGTGATCCCTGCCCGCTTGCGCAGTACGGGATCCAGAATGCCGGCGGCAGGATCGGCAAGCGGCCGGAAGCCCTTTTTGCTGCGGTCGTCATTCATTGGACCAGTCCGCCCGTTCCAGAGGAAACATCAGCGGCCATTATAGCCGCGAAACCACTCAACGAACAAAGGTATGCCTTCTTCCAGCGACGTGGTAGGCGAAAAACCAAGATCGCGGGCGGCCAAATCGATGTCCGCGTAAGTGCGTTCTACATCAGCAGGCGGCATCGGCGCGAATTGTTTGATGGCTTCGCGACCGCAGGCCTTCTCGATAATTTCAATGAAACGCATCAAAGCAACCGGCTTGTTGTTGCCAAGATTATATATCGGCGCGGTTTCATCCGGATTCGCCAATATGCGACTTACCGCGCCAAATACACCATTGACGATATCATCGATGAACGTGAAGTCTCGCTCCATACGGCCATGATTGTAAACCTTGATCGGCTCGCCTTTCAGGATGGCGTCTGTGAAGAGCCAGGGAGCCATGTCCGGTCGACCATAAGGGCCGTACACGGTGAAGAACCGCAAACCGGTCGAAGCAACCTTGTGAACATGTCGATAGGAGTGGGCAAGAAGCTCCCCTGAACGCTTGGTCGCGGCGTAAACCGACACCGGATGATCGACAGGATCGCCTTCCGAAAACGGCACCTTCGTATTGGCACCATAAACGGACGACGAACTGGCATAGACCACTGGCGGGCGCTTCGGCATTTGGCGCGCCTGTTCGAAAACCGTTACCTGACCGTGGACATTGGCATCGACATAGGCGGCCGGGTTCTCGACCGAATAGCGCACTCCAGCTTGAGCGGCCAGGTGGACGATAATATCGGCATCCGTGTCGCCGGCTATTGCCTCGGCAAATTCTCTGGGGTTTGCAATGTTGGCGCGAACAAAACGAATATTGGACTGACCGTCCAGCGCTGAGAGGCGAGTTTCCTTCAGCGCAACTGGATAATAATCGTTGAGATTGTCGATTGCGACAATGTCAAACCCTTCGCTGGCGAGCCTCTTTGCGACATGAAACCCGATAAAGCCTGCTGCTCCTGTAACGATGGCCTTCATGTAATACCTGATTTCATTCGAGTTTATTTTGGTGGCTGCAGTCTTCTATCTTCAAGCTCTCAAGGCAATCGCGTCGGCATCTGCCAGATGAGCCACTTTTTGCACCGACAGATAGGGCGAATTTCCCTCGATCCAGCAGATCATGATCGTGAGATAGGTGAAAACAGCGTCGGTCGCATCGTGGCCGAACATGATCCCGAACATGCCGGTGATTACATAGCTGGTGACAAGCAGAAGCGAAAGAGCCGTTGCCAGATCGCGTCCCGGGCCCGGTGCTTTGCTGCGAGCAGCGATTATCGGGGCTGCCAGGAGTGAAAGCACCCCAAGAATTCCGAGAATTCCGGCGTCAACGGCAGCATTCAAGAACCCATTGTGGACATGGGTGAACGTCATTTGCTTGTCGACCGGCAGATGCAACGTCTCATAGACAAGGGACATACGGTTCTGCGGACCCTGGCCGATCAATGGGGATTCCAGAAATGCTTGTCTGGCTGCCGACCAGAGCAGCAATCGTGCTTTCAGCGAGCTGATATTGTCAGGTTGCTGATCCAGTTGAACAATATCGTTCTCCAACGCATGGTAGCGTTCGGCTACTTTCATTGCCCCCACGGCAAGGACAGCAACAATCAAAACCGTTCCGACCACTTTCGCCGCATTTGTAAGTGTCGGCAGCGATTGTCCGCGCAAATACCAGTACAGAATGATGAAGTGGAACGGCATCACCAGCCAGGCCGACCGCGTACCCGACAGGAAAGCGCAGACCATCCCGCACGCGAAACCGGCAATTGCAATGGCGCGTTCAGTCCTGCTGTCGGAGTGTGCGTTCAGCAACGAGATGCTGCCGAATAGCACAGCGAACAGCCCGAAAACGGCGGCATTGCCGGCGCCTCCTTCGGCTCTAGAGGACAAGAACGCGATTTGCACGATGCTGAAAACGAGTGAACCGATCATGCCGATGCCGGCGCCTGTGATCAAAAACGGTACCAGTCGGCCCGAGATGCCGGCGCGAAGGCGCGGCAGGATCGCCCAGATTGCAAGAAAGGGGATCATCTTGAGAAGGTATGCCCAGCCCTTTTCCGGATTGGGATGAATCACGACAGAGAGAATCGTCACCAAAACATAGAAGGTTACACACCAGGCGACAATTTTGTCCGATCGGGTCAAATTGAACGCAAATCGCTTTGTAACCAGCGAAATCAACGCCCAGAGAAAGGCGAACACCAGCGTCACCGAAGTTCCGCTTGCCAATAAACCAGGAAACAGCGCAAACAAAAGTGTAAAGAGGCGATTATTGCGATCGATTCCAACAAAATGCCCCCTGGTCGGGAGCATAAATGCCTTGGTCAACTGATCTGGAAACATCTATGATTCCGAATATTTCTGAATTTCACTTTGGCAGCCGTTTTGTCAAACAAGTCGCTTCACTTCCGTGTAGCGCAGTTTAGAATTGATGCAACCGATAACCGTCAAACTACTCCACTGGTATGATTCTCATCATCGGATTCTACCATGGCGCATTTCGCCGCGCGACCGCCTCGCGGGAGTGGTTGCGGATCCTTACCGAGTCTGGCTTTCAGAAATCATGCTGCAACAGACGACCGTCGAAGCAGTGAAGCCATATTTCCGCGCATTCACCGAAAAGTGGCCGACGGTTACCCATCTAGCCTCCGCCAGTCAGGATGATGTGCTGCGCGCCTGGGCGGGACTCGGCTATTATTCACGCGCTCGCAACCTCAAGAAATGCGCCGACATCGTCTGCGCGGAATTTGGCGGACGTTTCCCCATTGATGTGGCTGGCTTAAAGTCGTTGCCAGGCATTGGCGACTACACAGCAGCGGCAATTGCGTCGATCGCGTTCGATCTGCCCACCGCCGTGGTTGATGGCAATGTCGAGCGTGTGATCACCCGGCTCTATGCGCTGGCAACACCCATGCCCTTCGCCAAACCGGAAATTCGGTTACGGATGCAGGCGATCACACCCGATGAGCGCCCCGGGGATTTCGCGCAAGCCATGATGGATCTGGGGGCAACCATCTGCACGCCGAGGCGACCGGCTTGTGTCATTTGCCCCCTTAACGACAACTGCGAGGCGTTGCGAACAACGGATCCAGAGTTCTTTCCGGTAAAGGCTCCGAAAAAGGAAAAACCTGTGCGTGTCGGCGCCGCCTTTGTTGCCGCCTCAACAGACGGCGAGGTGTTTCTGCGCAGCCGCATCGAAACTGGCCTGCTCGGTGGGATGGCCGAAGTCCCGACGACCGGCTGGACCGCTCGTCTGGACGGAGACACGGACGTGGATGCAGCACCCTTTCCAGCAAACTGGATTTCCGCTGGCAGCATTACCCATGTTTTCACTCATTTTGAACTGCGCCTTGCGATCTACAGGGCAGGTGAAGTCCAAAAGGATATCGCTGCCGATGGCTGGTGGGTCAAAGTCGAAAAATTAACGGGTGAGGCGTTGCCCACCGTCATGAAAAAGGCCATTGCTGCGGCCATCCCGGACGCGTTCGCAAAGAGAAGGAAAGAGGAATGACATCCGTCAAGCATATCGTTTTCGACATTGGGCAGGTGCTTATTCACTACGACCCGGATGCAGCATTCCGGGACGTCATTCCCGACGCGGAGGAGCGCAAATGGTTCTTCGACAATGTCTGCACGAGCGCCTGGAATATCGAGCAGGATCGCGGGCGGAAGTGGCATGAAGCCGAAGCGCTCTTGATTGCGGACTTTCCCGACCGCGAACACCATATTCGCGCCTTCCGTGAGAATTGGCATCAAATGATCACGCATTCGATCGACGGCAGCGTTGATATCATGCGCAAACTGATCGCCGATGGCCATGATGTGACGATGCTCACCAATTTCGCGTCGGATACATTGCGCGAAGCCTGGGAACGCTTTCCCTTTTTGACGGAGAGCCGCGGCGTTACGGTTTCAGGGGATATTGGCCTGATCAAACCGGACAAAGCCATCTACGACCACCATGTCGCGGCATTCGAACTGGAGCCCTCGGCGACGCTGTTCATAGATGACAGCGCAAAGAATGTTGCGGGAGCCAAGACGGCAGGCTGGCAGTCGGTGCAATTCATCGATCCCGAGACGCTCAGGGCAGACCTGAATGGCCTCGGAATTCGCGTCTGACTGTTTTGAAAGCCATATAACGGCGAAACGCCCAAGGCATGCCCTGGGCGTTTCGGGATCAGAACGGCACTGGAGGTCCTCGTCCGATCGGATCTCTCAGCCGCCGGCGGAAACCATGCCGCTGCGGACTTGCTGGCGCAGTTCGTCGATCGGCTTAAGCACACCCGCGTCATCTTCGAAATGCCAGAATGTCCAGCCGTTGCAGGCGTCCAGCCCCTGGACTTTTGCGCCCATGCGATGGATCGATCCAGCATCGCCACCCGTTGTCACGGTCCCGTCGGCCCGGACAATCGCTGCATGACGTTGCCGCGCATCGCTCAGGATTGCTCCGGGCTTCAACATGCCGGATTCAACGATGCTGCCGAAGGCAACACGCGGTTCCGCACGCTTGCCGGTCATGACTGTGAGTTCGGCTCCGGCTAGTGGTTCCACCGAAGCGATGCGAGCCGTCGCAGCATCGATGTATTTTTGCTCCCGCTCGATGCCGACAAAGTGGCGCCCGAGCCGTTTTGCGACCGCACCCGTGGTTCCTGATCCGAAGAAGGGATCGAGAATGATATCGCCTGGTTTCGATGAAGCCATAAGAATGCGGGCCAGCAGGGCTTCCGGCTTTTGGGTTGGGTGTATCTTGTCGCCATTCTCATCTTTAAGACGCTCCGCACCGGTGCAAATAGGAAAGAGCCAGTCCGACCGCATCTGCAGGTCGTCATTGGCGGCCTTCATCGCCTCATAGTTGAATGTGTAGCCTTTTGATTTTTGATCACGTGATGCCCATATCATTGTCTCATGGGCATTCTGGAAGCGTCGGCCCCGAAAATTCGGCATCGGATTGTTCTTGCGCCAGATGATGTCGTTGAGCATCCAGAATCCCAGATCCTGCATGGTGGCACCAACGCGGAAAATGTTGTGATAGGAGCCGATGACCCAGATCGTGCCATTCGGCTTAAGCACACGGCGGCAAGCCAGAAGCCATGCCCGCGTAAAGGCATCATAAGCAGAGAAGCTTTCGAACTGATCCCAATGATCGTCGACTGCATCTACTTTCGACTGATCCGGACGGTGCAAGTCACCGTCGAGCTGAAGATTGTAGGGAGGGTCAGCGAAAATAATATCGATCGAATGATCGGGCAGACGGTTGAGGGCGGCGACGCAGTCGCCTTTGAGAATGGTGTCGAGCCAGGAGGCTTGCGGCGCTGCCTGGGGCAGTTCATTCACGAGACGGACAACAGACATGTGATACTCGATTACTGGAGACGCTTTACTGATCCTTATGGTTACTGCGCAGGGTAAATATCGCGTTAAGAGCGAATGAAATCGATCGTCATGCGTGGTCCGCTTTTCTTTGACGCAATGGCAATAAGAGTGTAGTCGATGCCGGTAATCCCCCCAATTGACCCAAAGCTGCGGCGATTGCAGCAATTTTTCACGAACAGGTATGTGTAATGGAACCACAGCTCATTATCTTCGACTGCGATGGCGTGCTCGTCGATTCAGAAATTCTGGCGGCCGAAGTTGAGTCACAGCTGTTGACGCAGTCCGGCTATCCGATTGAGCCAGAGGCCATTGCCGAGCGCTTTGCCGGACTGACCTGGACCGATATTCTCCTTCAGGTCGAAAAGGAATCGGGAGTTCCGATTTCGGCCTCGCTGATTGAAGAATCGGCGCGGCAGATGGATCACAAGTTGCGCAATGAACTCAACGTCATCGAGGGCGCGGAACAGGTCATCGCAGCGTTGAAGTATCCCAAATGCATCGCGTCCAACTCGATCAGCTCTTCGCTCAAGATGATGCTCGAGCAGAGCACCCTCTACGACCTCTTCGCACCGCATATTTTCTCCGCCCGCGAAGTCGGGACACAGAAGCCGAAGCCGGATCCGAATGTTTTCCTGTTTGCGGCGAAGCAGTTCAATGTCGATCCGGCGCGCGCCATCGTCATCGAAGATTCAAGCCATGGGGTTCATGCGGCAAGGACTGCCGGCATGCGGGTCATCGGTTTTACCGGTGGTGCCCATACCTATCCCGGCCACGCCGACAAGCTGACCGATGCCGGCGCGGAAACCGTGATCAGCCGGCATCGCGATCTGCCGGCCGTTCTTGAAGCTATGGCGGTGTGGTCGGAAGCTGTTTAACGGAGCTTGCAATGAGGAAAGGCTGGCATGGCGCCAGCTCTCTCTTACTGCTTCTTCTGTTTTGTCTTCGCGGTGGTGTCTGGACCTTCGTCAAACCCAATGAACACCTGCACGTTCTGCGAGGTCGGTTTGGGAAACGTCACATTCGGATCGTTGAAAACGAACTGCGTCGCTGCAGAACTATCGGTCGCCGAAACTGCCTGTTTGTGCAATTTTGAGTAGAGAACATCCGTTCCCTGAACGACTGCCACACGGATTGGTACCGTGACCGTACCGGGTGAAAACTTGGCACCAGGCACAATCTTACCGGCGATCGCCACATTCATTGTCAATGTGCCGTCGCCGGGCTGGCAAGATCGCGTTTCATTGGCGATAGACGCCTGATAAATCAGATTATCTGGCGTCTTGTCGGCTGACTTTCCGTAATTCGTCAAGACTGCAGTGCCTTCGCGGATCGTGACTGGCGGACAGAAAGCACGCAATTCGGATTCCGTGATACGCTTTTGTGCTTCTGCGGTCGCTTGGGCTTTTGGACTGTTCGGATCCTCCGTTGTATTGCCACTGGTGGAGCATCCACTAAGTCCCACGGCAAAAACCATTGCACAAAACGGGGCGCAAAGTTGATAGAAGGGCAGAGTTTTTTGTGTTTCTGACTTCATGAACTGAACTTTCCTCGAAGAACTAACCTTGACGAACGAACGTGATCTATACCAACGGTAGGGAAATAATGCGACGGGGCTTTGCAGCTTTTTGCCAGGGTCGCGATTGCATTCTTGGGTAAGGTACAAAGGCGAACGAGATGAAATATGTGAGTACCCGGGGTGAAGCCCCTGTTTTGGGATTTTCCGATGCGCTTCTGGCCGGCCTGGCCCGTGACGGCGGCCTTTATCTGCCACAGGAATTTCCACAGTTTTCCGCCAGCGAGATCCGCTCCTTGCGCGGCAAGACCTACGCGGAAGTTGCCATTCATGTTCTGACGCCTTTTGTTGCGGGCGACATTGATCAGGCCGATTTCGAGCGCATGGTGCATGAGGCGTACGGCACATTCCGCCACGAAGCTGTCTGCCCGCTCGTTCAGACAAAGCACAATGAGTTCATTCTCGAGCTCTTCCATGGCCCGACACTCGCCTTCAAAGACGTGGCGATGCAGCTTCTGGCGCGACTGATGGATTACATCCTGACAAAGCGAAACGAGCGCGCGACAATTGTTGGGGCAACATCCGGCGATACGGGCGGCGCTGCCATCGAAGCATTCGCAAATCGCGACCGCACCGACATTTTCATCCTGTTTCCGCACAATCGCGTATCGCCCGTGCAACAGCGGCAGATGACCACCTCGGCAGCCCCGAATGTCCATGCGCTGGCCATTGAAGGCAATTTCGACGACTGCCAGTCGCTGGTCAAAGGCATGTTCAACGATTTGAATTTCCGCGATTCACTTTCACTTTCCGGGGTCAATTCGATCAATTGGGCACGGATCATGCCGCAGATCGTTTATTATTTCACTGCCGCTGTGGCTCTCGGCAGTCCTGATCGACCTGTATCCTTCACCGTTCCCACGGGCAATTTCGGTGATATTTTTGCGGGTTACGTTGCAAAGCGCATGGGCCTTCCAATCGATCGTCTGGTCATTGCAACCAATGATAACGATATTTTGACCCGCACCATCGAGACGGGGAATTACGAGACCCGCGGTGTATTGCACACGACATCGCCGTCCATGGATATTCAGGTGTCATCGAATTTCGAGCGCTTGTTGTTTGAGGCGCACGGACGAGACGCCGCATCGGTGCGACGTCTTATGGACGGCCTGAAACAATCTGGAAGTTTTACCATCTCTGACGCGCCACTCGCCAAAATTCGCGCTGAATTTGACGCCGGGCGCTCAACGAGGGTGGAAACGGCCGAGGCAATTAAAGATGTCCTGAAACAATCGGGCTATTTGCTTGATCCGCATTCGGCCATCGGGCTGAAGGTTGCCCGGGAAAAGATTTCCGCCGGAGCGGCAAGCGTCGTGCTTGCGACGGCTCATCCGGCCAAATTCCCGGATGCCGTCAGGACGGCAAGTGGCATTCATCCGGACCTTCCGCTTTGGCTTGGCGACCTCATGGAAAGAAAAGAACAATACACGGTACTTCCCAACGACCTTAAAAATGTGGAAGAGTATGTCAGCCGACATTCAAGAGCGGCAAGGTAAGGAGCATTGAATGGGCGTTGAAATCAGTCGCCTCTCCAACGGTCTGACGATTGCGACAGAGACAATGCCGCATGTGGAGAGTGTAGCCCTTGGCATCTGGGTCAAGGCGGGGTCACGGAATGAGGCGAGTAACCAGCACGGTATAGCCCATCTTCTTGAACATATGGCTTTCAAAGGGACCGAGAATCGTTCTGCTTGGCAAATCGCGGCTGATATCGAAGACGTAGGCGGCGAAATCAATGCGGCCACCAGTGTCGAAACCACGTCCTACTATGCCCGCGTCTTGCGCGATGACATGCCCTTGGCGATCGATATTCTCGCCGATATCATGACAAGCTCAAAATTTGATGCCGAAGAGCTGGAACGTGAAAAAAACGTTGTCATGCAGGAAATCGGTGCCGCACACGACACGCCCGACGACGTGGTTTTCGACCGGTTCACCGAAGCAGCCTTCCAGCAACAGACGATCGGCCGGACCATTCTCGGAACGCCCGAAACTGTCCAGTCGTTCTCATCCGCGGACCTTCGCCGGTATATGGACGAGCAATACAGCGCTGAGCGGATGGTCGTCGTTGCGGCAGGCGGTGTGAAGCACGATGAATTCGTGCGGGAGGTCGAAAAGCGTCTCGGCTCGTTCCGTTCGAAATCAACGGCACCCGAGCCGGATGTATCGCATTATGTCGGCGGTGATTTCCGAGAACAACGCGAATTGATGGATGCCCAGGTCGTCATCGGCTTTGAAGGGCGCGCCTACCATGTTCGTGACTTCTACGCTTCGCAATTGCTGGCCATGATCCTTGGCGGCGGCATGTCATCCCGGCTTTTCCAGGAGGTGCGTGAAAAGCGCGGGCTTTGCTATTCCGTCTATGCGTTCCATTGGGGTTTTTCTGACACCGGCATTTTCGGCATCCATGCCGCAACCGGACGCAACCATCTGAAAAAGCTTGTTCCCGTTATCATCCACGAGCTGCATGAAGCTGCTCGGAAAATCAGCCAGGAAGAATTGAACCGGGCGCGGGCGCAATATCGCGCGAGCCTGTTGATGTCGCATGAAAGCGCGGCCAGCAGAGCGGGACAAATCGCTCGCCAGATGCTCCTCTACGGTCATTCTGTATCCACTGAAGAGCTTGTCGAACGACTGTCAAAAATCACGACTGAGCGTTTAACCGATCTTGCCGGGCGCCTTTTCCTCGACACGACACCGACCATTGCTGCCGTTGGTCCGATCGGTTCGTTGATGAAATTCGCCGATGTCCGTCATGGGTTGATAGCTCCAACGTCCAGTCCGCGAAAAATCGCTGTCTGACGGCGAACACAATGATCGCCCTGCCCTTCCTGAGAAGCGCGTCGCCGCCCCTGCAGGGCGAGCGGCTCTACATGCGTCCGCCTCAACTTTCCGACTACCGGGCGTGGGCGACACTTCGCGCTCAAAGCCGTGAATTTCTGGCGCCCTGGGAGCCACTTTGGGCAGTGGATGATCTGGAACGCGGTGCATTCCGGCACCGGGTTCGACACTATGACGAAGAAGCGGCAGCCGGCACGGCGCACCCGTTCTTTCTGTTTCGCAATGCGGATTCGCGCCTTCTCGGTGGAATCACGCTCGGCAACATTCGCCGAGGTGTCGGCCAGAATGGCATGATCGGCTACTGGATCGGTGAGCCTTTTGCGGGACAGGGTTATATGCACGAGGCGCTCGGCCTGCTTATACCCTACGCTTTCACCAAGGTACGGTTGCACCGATTGGAAGCGGCCTGTATTCCAAGCAATGAAAGATCGATCCGCCTTCTCGAAAAAGCCGGATTTCAGAGGGAAGGACTGCTACGCTCCTACCTCAAAATAAACGGTATGTGGCAAGACCATCTGCTCTTCGCTCTGATTGAAGACGATGTGCGGCGCTAAATAAAATAAAGGTTCTATCCGTGGCATCATTGACTGGACATATGCTGAAAGGCTTATCGTGGATTTTTGTCCTCGTCATTATGGTGTTATCCGCGCAATCGGCGGCAAACGCCTTCGAAACGATCAAGATCACAAAGGAAAGCACCGCGCTCGATCTGTCAAAGGCTGTAGAAGTCTACAAGAATCAGGGTGAAACCTTCCAGATTTCAACTGCGCCAGGCACCGACGGTATCGTCCGGCGTATCGAAGTGCAGGCCAACGACAAGCGCTCGACCGGAGATTGGGCAGCTTTTTCACTTGCAAATCCCACAGATGAACAAATCGACCGGCTGATCGTTGCGCCGCATTTCCGTCTTGTCGGCTCGGGTTTTATCTGGCCGGATCTGGGTTCGACCCGTATCACCTCCATTACGCCCAGTGAGGGTTTTGCGCTCGATCGGCAGGCAAGCGAAGACGCGGATATTTTTCTGATCACGCTCAATCCCGGGTCGGTGATCACACTCGTTGCGGAACTCGCCTCGCCCAACCTGCCGCAGGTCTATGTGTGGGAGCCGAACGCCTACAAGGACACGGTCAACTCCTATACGCTCTATCGCGGTATTCTCCTGGGTATTGCCGGTCTGCTTGCCCTGTTCCTGACTATCCTTTTCGTCGTCAAGGGAACGTCGCTTTTCCCGGCGACAGCGGCTCTGGCATGGGCTGTGCTCGCTTATATCTGCGTTGATTTCGGCTTCTGGAACAAGCTCATAGAAATAACACCGGGCAATGAGCAGATGTGGCGAGCGGGTACCGAGGTCGCCCTTGCTGCAACGCTGGTGATCTTTCTCTTCACCTATCTCAATCTCAACCGATGGCATGACAACTTCAGCTATGGCGCGCTGACATGGATTCTCGGCCTTGGCATCGTCTCGGGCGTCGCCATTTTTGACCCCCCGATCGCCGCCGGTATCGCTCGCTTTTCCTTTGCGCTTACCATTATTTCCGGCACCGTGCTGATCGGCTTCTTCTCGTTCCGCAGCTATGACCGCGCAATCATGCTCATACCGACCTGGATTCTGTTGCTCGTCTGGCTGATGGGCAGCTGGCTCACAGTCTCCGGAATTCTAGCCAATGACATCATTCAGCCTGCCCTGGCCGGCGGCCTGGTCCTCATCGTTCTGTTGATCGGCTTCACAGTCATGCAGCACGCATTCTCCGGCGGCGCGCTGCAACAGGGACTGTTCTCCGACGTGGAACGGCAAGCCCTTGCCATCATAGGGTCCGGTGACATCGTCTGGGACTGGGATGTGCCGCGCGACAGCGTCGTTACGACGCCGGATCTCACCAATTTTCTTGGCGCATCCGCGAGCTCCCTGCACGGCGCCGTACGCAATTGGCTGCCGACGCTGCATGCAGACGACCGCGATCGTTTCCGCACGACGCTCGACGTCATTCTTGAAAACCGCCGCGGCCGAATTTCGCAGACCTTCCGTCTGCGCGCCAATGACGGCCACTACTATTGGTATTCTTTGAAAGCCCGCCCCGTCATCGGTTCGGATGGTGAGATTGTGCGCTGCGTCGGTACCCTCATCGATGTGACCGAGCAGAAAAAAGCGGAAGAGCGCCTGCTGCATGACGCTGTCCATGACAATCTGACAGGCTTGCCCAATCGGGAACTGTTCCTCGACCGGCTGGGCTCCGTCATCACCATGGCCCAGACCGAAAGCAAGATACGCCCGACCGTGTTCATCATCGACATCGACCGGTTCAAGCAGGTCAATGACGGTCTTGGTATTTCCGCTGGTGATACATTCCTTCTCACGATTTCGCGGCGCCTGCACCGCCTGTTGCGGCCACAGGATACGCTCAGCCGGCTTGCCGCCGACCAGTTTGGGCTTATCCTTGTGTCAGAAAGCGAACCGGCCAAGATCGCGGCCTTTGCCGAAGCCGTTAAACAGGCGATCCGTGCGCCTATTGCCTTCGCCAAGCGCGAAATCGTCCTGACCGCCTCGCTCGGCCTTATCACCTGGACGAGCGGCAGTGCAGCTTCGCCGGAAGACCTGATGAAGGATGCAGAGCTTGCCATGTTCCAGGCCAAGCGGTTTGGCGGTGATCGCATCGAGCCGTTCCGCCCGGCCTTCCGCGCGGTGGGCAGCGACAGGCTGCAACTCGAATCCGATTTGCGCCGTGCGCTTGAGCGGCGAGAAATTCATATCGCCTATCAGCCGATCGTGCGGCTTGAAGATAACAGCATAGCGGGCTTTGAAGCTTTGATGCGCTGGGATCACCCGCGCCGCGGCTCAATTCCACCATCGGAATTCATACCTATCGCGGAAAGTTCGGGCCTCATTGTCCAGCTCGGACTGTTCGCCATGCAAAGGGCCGCGGAAGATCTGGTAAATTGGCAACGCAATCTTGGTGCCACCCCCCTCTTCGTCTCGGTCAATATTTCCTCAAGCCAGCTCATCCGCCAGGATCTGATTGATGATGTACGGTCTGTTCTGCTGCAGACACAGATCGAACCGGCCAGCCTGAAGCTCGAGTTGACAGAGTCGCTGATGATGGAGAATCCAGAACGCTCGGCCTATGTGCTGTCGAGCATCAAGGCGATGGGTGTCGGTGTTTCTCTGGATGATTTTGGCACGGGCTATTCTTCGCTGTCGTATCTGACCAGCTTCCCGTTTGACATGATCAAGATCGACAGATCGTTCCTCAGGGCCGATCAACCGCAAAAGGTTACGCTGCTTCGATCCATGATCAGCATGGCACACGACCTTGGGCTTTCAGTCGTGACGGAAGGCATCGAGAATGAGAGCGATGCACTGCAGCTTCGGCAGATGGGCTGCGAATATGCGCAGAGCTTCATGTTCAGCCCGCCACTCAGTCTGGACGTCGCAACAAAACTGCTGCGGGAACAATTCCAGCAATCAAAAGCGTCGTAGGTATTTAAGATCAGGCGTGGCCGGCGACACTCGCCAGCCGCGATGGGTCGACACCCATGTAGGCGAGGATACGATCGTACTTGCTGTCGATATCCGTATCGAAAAGCATTTCATGCGGCGCCTGGCAGGTGAGCCAGCCATTATTGGCGATCTCGTTTTCAAGCTGGCCGGAGGCCCAGCCCGAATAGCCCAAGGTCATCAAAGCCTTGCGCGGTCCGCGACCTCCCGAAATGGCGCGCAAAATATCGACCGTGCCCGTCAGACAAATTTCCTCGGCGACCGGCATGGTTGAATCGGTGAGATAGTCATCGGAATGCAGAACGAAACCGCGCCGTACTTCAACTGGCCCGCCATTGCGCACCAGAAAATCACGGGTTCGCTCCGGCATCATGATCGCCTGCTGCTCATCAAGAACGCCGAGCTGCACGAGAATGTCCGCAAATTCCATATCCTGGACGCGGTTTATGATCAAACCCATGGCACCCTTCTCAGAGTGCGCACAGACATAAATAACCGAACGCGCAAACCGGCTGTCTTCCATTCCCGGCATGGCGAGAAGGAACTGTCCATTCAGAAAACCAGTCTCTTTGTTGGCGTCTCTGAAAATTTCCATGAGAATAAAGGTATCAAGGATTGCGAAAATGACAACGTCTTCTGGTAACGAATTGTAAATAATGGTCGAATCTTGGGCGAGATAACCCATCAATTGGGCGGTCTCACACAGAAATGATGAGCCAGGCAAGGGTCATCCTTGCTAGAGCCCAAAAGGCTTGCAATGGTCAAAAAATGAAAACAAAACTACTTCTCCTCGTTGCCGTGATTGCATTTGCCACTCCGGCCAATGCAGCTAATTCCGATTGGACGAAAACCCCCGGTGGTAGCGTACGATTGATCATCGACAACCCAACACAGCCAACGGCTGAAGTTCGGGGCGCCATTCAAATCAATCTCGATCCGGGTTGGAAAACCTATTGGAGGGAACCTGGCGATGCAGGTGTACCGCCGGAACTGGACCTTGCCAAAAGCAGCAATATCAAAGGCTATGCGCTTTCATTTCCGACACCGCATCGTTTCGACGACGGCAACACCCATTGGGCCGGGTACAAGAAGCCAGTGGCATTGCCTGTTACCCTGACCCTCACCGACCCTGCAAAACCCGCGCATCTGAAAGGTCATGCTTTCCTCGGCATCTGCGAGACGATCTGCATTCCCGTTACGGTGGAATTCGACATTTCCATAGACAACACGCCGTCCGATGCGCTCACCAAGACGCAGGTCGCGACGGCATTCGAGCAATTGCCTGGCGAAGCATCTGCCACGTTCAGAGCACGCACAGCCGTGCGCAAGGATGATCGCGTCAGGGTGACCGTGGATCTTCCTGCCAATGAACCTGAGCCCGATATTTTCGTCGCCGGAGATGGAGTCATTGTACTCGGCATGTCCAAGCTGAAATATCGCGAAGCAAACAGCGCAGTCTTTTCGGTCCCCATCGTTGCTGGAAAGGACAAGAAGAATATCCCGCTGAACTACACCCTTGTCCAAGGAGACAAGGCGGTATCCGGTGTAGTTGACATGCAGGATTAGAGCGGTTTTCGACCATATTGAACCAGTTCTGTTTCTCGGATGGCGAGACAAACCACGCGGATGGTGGCGAGGCCCATGTTTACCCATCGGACGAAGCCGCCTGACAAAGTGGGTGGCCGCCTGCCGGAAACCCAGCCTTTGGTTTGCGTTGGCAAAGCAAACCAACAAGCTGTTAAAACCGCTCTAGGTATCAAAATGCTCGACTTTTCGGAGAGCCCATCCTATCTGCGATAGGTCGAAAATCTTCATTTCCCTCAAGGAGCCAATTCATGACAATCAAGGTAGGCGAGCGTTTGCCGGATGCTACTTTCAAGACCAAATCCGATGACGGCGTCAGCGAAGTGCGCTCCGACGCTTTGTTCAAGGGCAAGAAGATCGTCCTCTTCGCTGTTCCAGGCGCATTTACTCCGACATGCAGCATGAACCACCTGCCCGGTTACCTGGAAAACCGTGATGCCATCCTGGCAAAGGGTGTCGACTCCATTGTTGTTGTTGCGGTCAATGACCCGCATGTGATGGGCGCATGGGCCAAGGCCACCAACGGCGAAGGCAAGATCCAGTATCTTTCGGACGGCAATGCTACATTTACCAAAGCTGTCGGTCTCGACATCGACCTTTCGGCCGGAACGATGGGTGTGCGCTCGAAACGTTATTCAATGCTGGTTGAGGACGGCGTCGTGAAGCAGCTCAATATTGAAGAGTCGCCTGGTCAGGCGGTGACATCGAGCGCTGCCACTATTCTTGAACAGCTCTAAGCACCCAAACCGCAAAACAAAAGGGCCGGTAACCGGCCCTTTTTCAATCCTGTGGCAGCGATTTTCGCTTGAACGGCGCCATCCCTGCACGCGCCAGTTCATCGGCACGCTCATTCTCCGGGTGACCGGCGTGACCCTTGACCCAGTGCCATTCTACCTTGTGGCGTTTGCGGGCTTCGTCCAGGGCTTGCCAGAGCTCGGCATTCTTCACCGGTTGCTTCGCAGCTGTCTTCCAGCCATTACGCTTCCAGCCGTCGATCCAGCTCGAAATGCCATCGCGGACATAGACAGAGTCCGTATAGAGATCGACCTTGCAAGGTTCCTTGAGGGCATTCAGGGCCGAGATTGCCGCCATCAGCTCCATGCGATTGTTGGTCGTGTCCGCCTCGCCACCCGAGAGCTCTTTTTCATTGCCATTCCAGCGTAACACAGCGCCCCAGCCTCCGGGACCCGGATTGCCTGAGCACGCGCCATCGGTGAAAGCCTGAAGTTCCTTCACGCTTTCTGCCCTTCCAAGGCGAGACCGTATTCTTCTGCTGATTTGATCTGACGATGAAACCGCATGCGGCGGACATATTCCATGGGGTCCTTTTTGACGACAAGACTGCCTTCCGGGGTGTTCAGCCAGTCATAGAGACGCGTCAGCATGAATCGCAGGGCAGAACCGCGCGAGAGGATCGGCAAGCTCGCTGCTTCGTCTGCCGACAACGGACGGATTGAGTTATAGCCACGAAGCAAAGCCGTGCCTTTGGTAAGGTTGAAGGAGTGGTCTTTCTCAAAGCACCAGGCGTTCAGGCAAACAGCCACATCATAGGCAAGCAGATCGGTGCAGGCGAAGTAGAAATCGATCAACCCTGAAAGCTTGCTCCCGAGAAAGAAGACATTGTCGGGAAACAGATCGGCATGGATGACGCCGTGTGGCAGATGCGACGGCCAATTGGCTTCAAAGAAAGCCAGATCCTCTTCGGTCTCCTTGCCCAGGCCCGGTTCGACCCGATCCGCACCAGCCTTGGAATTATCCCACAGCGGTCGCCAGCCTTCGACTGAGAGCGCATTGCGACGGCGCATGGGGAAATCCCCGCCCGCGACGTGCATCCCCGCCAGGGCCTCGCCCAAGGCATAGCAATGCTGGACCGTCGGGCGCCGCATCCACATGCCTTCAAGGAACGTCACGATTGCTGCGGGGCGCCCGGCAAGCTCACCAATACTGGAACCAGATTTCTGGTTGACCGGCAGAGGGCAACTTATCCCCTTCCCCGCAAGATGACGCATAAGACCAAGAAAGAACGGCAGATCATTGCTGTTCACCCGCTTCTCATAGAGAGTCAGGATGTACGATCCGGTGCTCGTGTGAAGCAAATAATTGGAATTCTCGACGCCTTCGGCGATGCCCTTGTAGGAAAGCAATTCGCCGATATCATAGTCCTTGAGGAAGTGTGCGAGATCGATCTCATTGATGTCCGTGTAAACAGCCATGATTATCGGCTTCCATTGACAAAGGCCATGTCGCCAGTTGTCAGTTCGACATCACGAAGGTCACGCATCACGTGGAAGTTCTCGGTTTCGATGGTCGTTTCAGCAAGTTCGATGGCCACGGAATAGCGCTCCGAAAAGAACTGGATAATTTCGTCGACAATGATTTCCGGGGCAGAGGCACCCGCCGACAGCCCCACAACCGAGATGTCGCCAATCAAATCCCAGTCGATATCCGAAGCGCGCTGTACCAACAGCGATTGCGCTGCACCGGACCGTTCCGCGACTTCCACCAATCGCTTGGAGTTGGATGAATTCGGCGCTCCCACCACGAGGAAAAGATCGCAGCCCGGCGCTGCCGCTTTCACTGCGTCCTGGCGGTTTGTTGTTGCATAGCAGATGGATTCGGCAGCAGGAGCCGTGAGTGCGGGAAAGCGCCGTTGAAGGGTCGCAATGATCCCCGCCGTGTCATCCACCGATAGCGTCGTCTGCGTTACGAAGCCGAGATTATCCGGATCCTGCGGCGCATAAGCCTCGGCGTCCTCGATGGTTTCAACAAGTGTGACCGCGCCTTCCGGAAGTTGGCCCATGGTGCCGATCACCTCCGGGTGGCCTGAATGGCCGACGAGGATGACATGACGGCCAAGCCGTTGGTGGCGCATCGCCTGCTTGTGCACTTTGGACACCAGAGGGCATGTCGCGTCGAGATAGAACAGGTTCTTGTTCTCGGCATCGGCGGGAACGGATTTCGGTACGCCATGGGCAGAAAAAACGACGGGCTGGTCGCGATGCTCCGCCGGGATTTCTTCCAACTCTTCGACAAAAACGGCGCCCCGTGCCTGCAGCCCCTCGACCACATAGCGATTATGCACGATCTCATGGCGGACATAGACCGGCGCACCGTATTTCTTGAGCGCCAGAACGACGATCTGGATGGCGCGATCCACACCGGCGCAAAATCCGCGCGGTCCGCACAAGCGGATTGTCAGTGGTTTCTTTTCAGCCATCGTGTCGTGTCTCGCAGTAAATGTGCTTCTTGGAATTGGGCGGCAATCAGCGGGAAGTCAAGTCCGAACGCCCGTATTCACCGACTTCCGGTTCATTTGACGTGGGCAGCTTATATCGCCGCCATAGCGACACTCCCATAATTGCGACCAAGGTTGCAGCCAGACCATACCAGGTGACGGCGTATTGAAGATGGCTGTTCGGCAGATCGATGATCGTCACGCCACCGATCGGCAGGCCGCCGGGATTGGGCGTCTTGTCCGCATCGATGAAGAAGGGCACCAGTTTGTCTTCTTCGATACCGGATTGACCCGCCATCGTCGGCAGATCCTTCCAGTAGTAGGTATTCGTTACGAGATCATTGTTGGGCACGATCGATGATGGTTTGGCGGTGAGCGGATTACGGGCAAGCCCCGCAATGGTCACTTGCCCCTCAACCTGACCTTCGGGACGCGTTACTGAATTTTTCTTGTCGTAGGGAACGAAGCCACGATTGACGAAGACTGCACGGCCATCGTCCAGCAGCAGCGGCGTATAGATGTAATATCCCGAAAAACCGTCATAGGTCGCAAAGAAATGCCGCTCCCTGTCATTGAGCAGACGGCCGGTGGCCGTCACGGTTCGGTAATCGACATCCTTCTGATTGGCCCAGATCTCTTCCGTCTCAGCGAGGGAAGCCGGTGCCGCATGGGTTCGGGCTTCAATCTCCGCCAGCAGACCTTCTTTCCAATACAAGCGCTCGACCTGCCATGTCCCGAGTGCGATCAGGATGGTAAAGACAATCGTGCCAAGGATGAGCGTGATCCATGGAAATCTCTGGCGCCTTGCTGGCATGGCTATATCATTCATTTGGAAGATCAAGCTGTCCTTCGGAAGCTTTGTGTTTGTACTGGAGGGCGATAAGCACGCCCTTCATCCAGCGCAGTGCCAACAGGCAGAGCACAAGCGCCAACGGAATCCACAGGATGAAATGCAGCCATAATGGTGGATCGAGCGTGACCTCCATCCAGAGCGCGAGGCCGACGACGATGAAGCCAATCAAGAGCATGACCAACACAGCGGGACCTTCACCTGTATCGATAAAGGAATAATCGAGCCCGCAGCTCGAGCATTGCCTTGCAGGTGCCAGGAAGCCGTCGAACAACTTCCCCTGCCCGCAACGGGGGCAACGTGCCTTGACGCCCGCAGTGAATGGGTCAACTGGCGGATATAGGGCACTGTCTTCAGTCATAGGTCTGCATACTCAAGGATTGATTACGATTGGCGTTCCATCCTGGACCAGCGTCCAGATTTCATCCATCTCCTGATTAGTGACGGCAATGCAACCGTCTGTCCAGTCGATAAGTTGAAGCACCCATCCCCACCAGCCGTAGCCGTTGGCGGCACCATGAATCATGATTGCACCGCCGGGTGAGACACCCACGGACTTCGCTGCCGCCATGTCCTGCATGTTCGGGTAGGAAATGTGAATGGATTTATAGGCCATGCTCTTGGGGTTTCGCCAATCGAGAACGTAGCGGCCCTCTGGCGTACGTTCATCACCTTCCCATCGCTTATGGCCAACGGGTCGTGCGCCCAGCGCGATCTTGTATTCCTTGACCACCGCTTCGCCGGACAGAAGCTGCATGCGGCGTCCCGACTTCTCCACACGAACAAGATCAACCTTGCCATCGGCAGCGTGAGTCATCGTCGCAAATAGCGATGTGAACAGGACAGGAAGGAGTGAGCTGGCGAGCTTCAGCTTGGGCATGGCGTAATGCATACGCAGGATTGTGCTCAAAAAAAGAGGGCGGCCACGTTTCCGCGGCCGCCCCACCGATTTCGATTGGCTTCAATTACTCGACAGCAATCGCGGCGCCCCAAGACGCCCATACGTAGATCGAGAAGAACAGGAACAGCCAGACAACGTCAACGAAGTGCCAGTACCATGCGGCGGCTTCGAAACCAAAATGCTTCTGGGGCGTAAAATCACCACGCAATGAGCGAAGCAGGCAAACCGCCAGAAAGATGGTGCCGATGATGACATGGAAACCGTGGAAGCCGGTCGCCATGAAGAAGGTTGCGCCGTAAATCGAGTCCTTGAATGCGAATGGCGCGTGAACGTACTCGTAGCCCTGCACGAACGAGAACAATATGCCAAGCAGGACGGTCAGCGTCAGACCTGTGATGAGGCCCTTGCGATCATTGTGAATCAACGCGTGATGCGCCCAGGTCACCGTCGTGCCGGAAAGCAGCAGGATGATCGTGTTGTACAGCGGCAGGTGCAGGGGATCGAGAACCTCAATGCCCTTGGGAGGCCATACGCCGCCTGTAAACGCGGTACGTGCGACTTGCTCGGCTTCACCTGGAAACAGGCTGGCATCGAAGAAGGCCCAGAACCAGGCAACGAAGAACATCACCTCGGAGGCGATGAACATGATCATGCCATAGCGCAGATGCAGGGAAACTACCCGCGTGTGGTGGCCTTCCTTGCTTTCCTTGATCGTATCCGACCACCAGCCATACATGGTGTAAAGAATGATCGCCAAGCCGATGTAGAGAATCCATGGATTGGTGAGGTTGGCTCTAAAAAGCACAAGCTCGCCGCCGCTGTTATAGCGCATAAAGGCGATTGCCCCGATGGCTAGAACGAATGCTCCGACCGAGCCGAGAAACGGCCATGGGCTTGGATCAATAATGTGGTAGTCGTGGTGCTTCTGGTGCGCTTCGGCCATTCTAACCCCCGCAAGTTCTATTCATCTGTTTGGGCACTGGCCATTGGCCAGTGCAGTTCAAAGCTGTCCTGACGCGTTCTTCTTCACATCCGCATTGGCAGCAACAGGTGCCGGCATCGGGATTGGGAAGAAAGTGTAGGACAGGGTGATTGTGTTGACGCCCTTCAACTCGGGCGCGTTGACGATATCCGGATCAACGAAGAATACGACGGGCATCTCAAGGTCTTCGCCCGGCTTCAGGACTGTATCCGTGAAGCAGAAGCACTCGACCTTGTTGAAATAGGCACCCGCTGCCATCGGCGTCACGTTGAATGCAGCACGGCCCGCAGTGGGTTTATCCGTAATGTTCCTGGCTTCGTATTTGATCAGCTTGGTCTCGCCAATATTCATGGTCACGTCGCGCTGAACAGGCTCGAAATGCCAAGGCAAGCCACCGGATGTATTGGCGTCGAAGCGAACCGTGATCTTCTTGTCGAGAATTGTATCAGACATCTGTTCGACCCGCTGGGTCGTTCCGCCATAGCCAGTAACCTGACAGAACATCGCATAGAGCGGAACCGCTGCAAACGCCATTCCGACCATACCGAAAAAGAACGCCAGGCAAGAAACCGCGATTGTACGATCCGAGACTTTACGCTTCGGCGTGGCAGAAGTTCCTGGGCTCTGATTGCTTTCCTCGGTCATTTCGCTGCTCACATCGACCGGCTGAGAATATTGGCACCGAGCTTCGCCCAGGTGCCCACATAAACGATGATAACGAAGGCAGCCAAGGCTAGCGCAAGCGCGATCGAACGGCTGCGCTGCGCTTTCCTTTGCTTGTCCGTGAGAGTCACGCGGTCATTGCTCATATCAAGCACCTGCTAACAAAAGTGCTTTACGCACGAGAATTTCGCCGAGAAGCACGGCATAGAGGCTGAAAAGGTAGAAGATCGAGAAGGCGAACATCTTCTTCGCCGGCCTCATCATCGCTTCGCCAACGGGAGAGCGCCACACAGTCCAGGCCGATGCAAGAAACGCAGCACCCATTGCTACCGAGAACACGCCATATACGGGTCCGGCAAATCCCATGATCCACGGCAGAACAGCAACGGGAGCAACCAGGAGTGTATACAGAAAAATCTGGAATTTCGTCGATGCCTCGCCCATGACATTGGGCATCATCGGGATCTTGGCCTTCTCGTAATCATCCGACATGAAGAGCGACAGAGCCCAGAAGTGCGGCGGCGTCCACAGAAAGATAATCAGAAAAAGAACAATGCTTTCCATGCTGATCGAATTGGTCACAGCAGCCCAGCCGATCATCGGGGGAAACGCACCAGCGGCACCACCGATCACGATGTTCTGCGGTGTCGAACGCTTCAGCCACATCGTGTAGACGACAGCATAGAAGAAAATGGTAAAGGCCAGCAGGAAAGCTGACAGGAGGTTGACGAAGAGGCCAAGCGTCACGACCGAAAAGACAGAGAGCAAAAGGCCGAACGTCAAAACCTCTTCACGCGAAATACGTCCTGCAGGGATAGGGCGTTTGGCGGTGCGCTTCATGATGGCGTCGATGTCTGCATCGTACCACATGTTAAGCGCGCCCGACGCGCCTGCCCCAACCGCGATGCAGAGGATGGCAATGGCGGCCAGCACTGGATTGATCTGGCCTGGTGCAGCCATCAAGCCGACAAAACCGGTAAACACGACCAGCGACATCACACGAGGCTTGAGCAGCGCGATATAATCCGACGCATTGGCTTCAGAGAGGCCAATGCTCGTATCCAGGCTCGCGTTTTTCTCAACCAGTGGCATTCGTTCAATCTTGTCGTTTTCAGGCAGCAACTTTGTTCCAGAAGATGTCCGGGCCGCTGGTTTCAATGGCCCGGACATCACGTTTCCTACTTGATACGTGGGAGCTGTTCCCACTGATGGAAGGGCGGCGGTGATGACAGCTGCCATTCGAGGGTTGTTGCACCTGCACCCCACGGATTGGCGCCAGCTTCACGCTTCTTGGCAAATGCTTCGAAGACGCCGAAGAGGAAGATCAGGACCGCAACACCGGAAATATAGGAACCGATGGACGATACTTCGTTCCAGCCTGCGAAAGCATCCGGATAGTCGATGTAACGGCGCGGCATGCCGGCAAGACCAAGGAAGTGCTGCGGGAAGAACACCAGGTTTACGCCGATGAACATGACCCAAAAATGCGTGTGCGCGATCGTGTGGTTGTACATGTAGCCGGTCATTTTCGGGAACCAGTAATACCAGCCCGCGAAAATACCGAATACGGCGCCAAGCGACAGCACGTAGTGGAAGTGCGCGATAACGTAGTAGGTGTCGTGCATTGCGCGGTCGAGACCGGCATTGGCGAGCTGAACACCGGTCACGCCACCAACAGTAAACAGGAAGATGAACCCGATCGCCCAGACCATTGGCGGCTTGAACTCAATGGATCCGCCCCACATCGTGGCGATCCAGGAGAAAATCTTCACGCCTGTCGGAACAGCAATGACCATCGTCGCGAAGACGAAGTAGCGCTGCGTGTCGAGCGAGAGACCAACAGTGTACATGTGGTGAGCCCAGACGATGAACCCGACAACACCGATAGCAACCATGGCGTAGGCCATTCCGAGGTAACCGAAAATCGGCTTTCTGGAGAAGGTCGAGACAATGTGGCTGATGATGCCGAACGCCGGCAGGATCATGATGTACACTTCAGGGTGACCGAAGAACCAGAACAGATGCTGGAACAGCAGCGGGTCGCCGCCACCTTCCGGCGCAAAGAAGGTCGTTCCGAAGTTACGATCCGTCAGAAGCATCGTGATACCGCCAGCCAGCACCGGCAGAGCCAGCAGCAGCAGGAACGCGGTGATCAGAACCGACCAGGCGAACAACGGCATCTTGTGCAGCGTCATACCGGGAGCGCGCATGTTGAAGATCGTCGTAATGAAGTTGATTGCACCGAGAATGGATGATGCGCCCGCAATGTGCAGCGACAGGATGGCAAAATCCATCGCCGGACCGGGCTGACCGGACGTTGCGAGCGGCGGATAAATCGTCCAGCCGCCACCTGTACCGAAACCGCCGGCTGGGCCGGGGACGAACATGGACAGGATCAGCAGGAGAAGTGCTGGGGGGAGCAACCAGAACGAAATGTTGTTCATGCGCGGGAAGGCCATATCCGGCGCACCGATCATGATCGGCACCATCCAGTTGGCAAAGCCGCCGATGAGCGCGGGCATGACCATGAAGAAGATCATGATGAGGCCGTGGGCTGTCGAGAACACATTGTACATGTGTTTGGCGGCGTCAATCGCCGAATCCCCTTCGAAGCCGTAGACCATGGATGCGAGACCATGGAAAATCTGGATGCCGGGCTGCTGCAGCTCGGCACGCATGGCGATCGAAAGACAACCACCAATGATACCAGCCGTGATCGCGAAGATCAGATAAAGCGTGCCGATATCCTTGTGGTTGGTCGAATACACCCAGCGCGTCCAGCCTGTCGGCTTATGAGCGTCATGGGCTTCGTGAGCTGCAGAACCTGCCATCAAAGTGCTCCCGTTCCTCAAATAATGCGCGTCAACCAGCTTAGTTGCCGGCTACGTTTACGTTCTTGTCTGTGTCGATTTTTGCGGTCAACGCCTTGTATGCGCCCGGAAGATCCTTTCCGGCCGCGGCGAACCACGTATCGTACTGCTCTTGCGAAACAACGTGGATCGCGATTGGCATGTAGGCATGATCCTTGCCGCAAATCTGCGAACACTGACCATAGTACATGCCTTCCTTGTTTGCCTTGAACCAGGTCTCATTGCTGCGCCCGGTGATGGCATCCATCTTCACACCGAATGCTGGCATCGAGAAGGAATGAATGACGTCGGCTCCGGTAACCAGGAGACGTACCGTCGTGTTCACCGGTACAACCATTTCGTTGTCAACCGCCAACAGCCGAGGAAAGGCTTTGCGATCCTCTTTGCCAGCCGCAGCGCGGTCCGCATCTTTCAGCAGAACGGAATCGAATGAAACAGGCGCGTCTCCTGCCTGATATTCATATCCCCAATACCACTGAAAGCCGGTGGCCTTGATGGTCATCTTGGGCTCTTCGGGCGAATACTGCGCCGTCAGAAGCTGAAAGGACGGAATTGCCAGGAAAAGAAGAATGACAACCGGACCAACGGTCCAGACGATTTCCACTGCCGTATTATGGCTGGTCTTTGAAGGGACCGGGTTGGCACTGGCGCGATAGCGAATCATGACCCAGGCCAGGAGGACCATGACGAAAAGCGTAATCGGGATGATGAACCACAATGTGTAGCGTTCAAACCAGATGATCTGCTCCATGATAGCGGAGGCAGCGGGCTGGAACGTCATCTGCCAAGGTTCCGGCTGTGCAGCATAGGCAGATCCGGCACTCAACAGGCCACTCAGGACACCCATCAGCGTGACAATATTCTTCTTCACCTAGAAATCTCCCGAATGAAGCTTTGATTCCATACGTTAAGGCCCGACCTAGACAAGGCCCGGATATATGCCGCGTTCAAACCACACATTAGCTTACATCGCAAGGAAGGCGAACGTGATCTCATGCGGCATTTTTGCGCGCAGCTTCTCTCGCGTCGACGATAGGTATACACATGGTGCACGTTTTTTCGCATTCGCGGTGATTTTGCAGCGTGAGGCGTGGGTTGGCCCACAATCCGGCCATTTTTGCATCACACCACACACTACTGTGCCGCCATATGCTGGGGAGTGTTTGAGCGGCATTCTTTTCATCTGCGACGTGGAGGTTTAACGTCTGGATGATTCGTTTTGGAGCCTACATGTTCTCTTTCGCGCTACGTAGCATCGCCGCTGGTCTGCTCGCTCTGTCAATGACTGCCCTTGCGGGTACCGCAATGGCGGCTCAACAAAGCGGTACGGTCAAATCCACCCATGGCGCATGGTCTATCCTTTGCGACACGCCTGCAGGCGCCAAGTCGGAACAATGCGCATTGATCCAGAACGTGGTTGCAGCAGACCGACCCGAAATGGGCCTGTCGGTCGTTGTCCTGAAAACCGCCGACAACAAAGCCAAAATCCTGCGCGTGCTCGCACCACTCGGGGTGCTCTTGCCGAACGGCCTTGGTTTGAATGTGGATGGCAAGGATATCGGCCGGGCCTATTTCGTTCGTTGCTTCGAGGATGGCTGCTATGCGGAAGTCATCCTGGAAGATCAGCTCGTCCAGACCTTCAAGACCGGCAAGGCCGCAACCTTCATCGTCTTCCAGACCCCGGAAGAAGGTATCGGCATTCCTGTCGAGCTCAACGGATTTGGCGAAGGTTTCGACGCTCTCCCCTGAACATCTTTCAAATTTGCCTTCAAGATTGCGGTTGTCGTGAGCCCATCGAAGGCTTACATCCGGTTCATGCAAATTGAACCGGATCATTTATCATGAAAAGCCTGATCGACAGTTTTGACGCGCCACGCGAAAAAATCCTCGAAACCGTCAAGCAGAGTCTCGATGGAGCCGATGATGGCGAGCTTTTCATCGAGTACCGGGAATCGGAAGGTTTGGCCTTTGACAATGGCCGGCTGAAGAACGGCTCTTTCAATCAGGATCAGGGTTTCGGTCTGCGCGCCGTCGCTGGCGAAGCGGTTGGCTATGCCCACGCCGGTGAATTGTCACTTGGCGCACTCAAGCGCGCTTCAGATGCTGCTTCAGCTGTCCGGACCGGATATGCCGGAACCTACACTGCAGCACCACCCGGAACAAATCGCAGCCTTTACAGCGACGAGAATCCGCTTGGCTCGCCAAGTTTCGAGGCGAAGGTGAAGCTCTTGCAGGAGATCGATGCCTACCTGCGCGGCAAGGATCCGAAAGTTCGGCAAGTATCCGTTTCCCTTGCTGCATCCTGGCAGCAGGTGGAAATCCTGCGTGCCGATGGTCATTTCGTTCGCGATGTTCGCCCGATGGTTCGACTCAACGTATCTGTCGTAGTTGGTGACGGCGATAGGCAGGAAAGCGGCACGTACGGTGCTGGTGGTCGCAAGGGATTTGGCGAATTCATCGCCGCCGATAAATGGCAATATGCTGCCGACGAAGCACTGCGCCAGGCTTTGGTCAATCTGGAAGCGATTCCAGCACCAGCCGGAACATTCGACATCGTGCTCTCCAGCGGCTGGCCTGGAGTCATGTTGCACGAAGCCGTCGGCCACGGGCTCGAAGGCGATTTCAATCGCAAAAAGACATCCGCCTTTGCCGGGCTGCTCGGCCAGAAGGTAGCATCAAAAGGCGTTACCGTCGTTGATGATGGCACGATCTCGGAACGGCGCGGTTCGCTCACTGTCGATGATGAGGGCATGCCAACCAACAAGACGGTGCTGATCGACGACGGCATCCTGGTCGGATACATGCAGGACCGTCAGAATGCCCGCCTGATGGGAATGGAGCCTACCGGCAACGGACGGCGCGAATCCTACGCGCATGCTCCGATGCCGCGCATGACCAACACCTATATGCTGGGTGGTGACAAGACGCCCGAGGAAATCATCGCATCCGTCAAGAACGGCATCTATGCTGTTTCCTTCGGCGGCGGTCAGGTGGATATCACGTCCGGCAAGTTCGTCTTCGGATGCACCGAAGCCTATATGATCGAGAACGGCAAGCTCGGTGCGCCGGTGAAGGGTGCGATGCTGATCGGCAATGGACCTGATGCGATGCAACGCATTTCCATGGTCGGCAATGATCTGCAGCTCGATACGGGTATTGGCAATTGCGGCAAGGGAGGCCAGTGGGTGCCTGTGGGCGTTGGCCAGCCGCATCTGCGCATGGATCAAATGACCGTTGGCGGGACGGCGGTATAACCGCCTCGGCCTATTTCTTCGACAACAAAGCCACCGCTTCGACATGCGACGACCAGAGAAACTGGTCGATCGGCACGACGCGGTCGATCTTGTAGCCACCCTTGACGAGAATGCTCAGATCGCGCCCCAGCGTGACCGGGTTGCACGAGACTGCCACGACCTTCGATACGGATGATTTGGCGATTTCGATTGCCTGTGCTTCCGCACCCGCACGCGGCGGATCGAACACCAGACCAGCGAACGGGGCCAGTTCCCTCGCCAGAAACGGCCGGCGGAACAGATCGCGCCGCTCGACGGTGACGGGCTTCAGGCCCTGCACGTAACGCACGCTGCGATCAAGTGCTGCGACTGCAGCCTGATCACCTTCGACCGCGTGAACAGCAGATTTTTCCGCGATCCTCAAGGCGAATGTACCTGAACCGCAAAAGAGGTCGATCGTCTTCTTGGCCTTGGCAAGATGGCCTGTAACCAGTGCAGACATGGCTTCTTCAGCATCAACAGTTGCCTGAAGAAATCCGCCCGCTGGCAGAAACACCGGCACTTTGCCGAAGTGAATGATGGGTTTTCTCGGCTCGACAATGATTTCACCTTCGAAACTCAGGCGGGCAAAATCCTTCTTGAGAACCAGCCCGGTCAGTGCCTGGCGCTTGGCGGCGTCCGGCGCAGCGCATCCGGATGCAGTAATGTCGAGACCAGAGGCTGTCGACGTTACAGTCAGTTTGAATGGCTTCATGCCGCCGCCGAGCACAGCGACGAGATCGCGGAGGTCATCAAGGCGCGAAACGATTTCCGGAACGGTCACAGGACATTCCGAGATGTCGATGAGTTCGTGGCTCAAATGCCGGTTGAAACCGAGAACCGCCCCATGCTCGCTGGTGCGTACCGCAAACACCGCACGCCGCCGTGTATGTGGCACGCACGGCACGAGAGGATCGAGCGTGAACGCAAGTCCCCTGCCCGCCAGCGCATCCTGAACAAGTGACCGTTTCCAATTCTGGTAGGCGCTGTTCTGCCAATGTTGCAGTGCGCAGCCGCCGCATTCCTCAAAATGCCGGCAAGCGGGCGCGATGCGCTCGGGCGAAGGCTCGAGCAAGGCCATGAGCGTGGCGCGGCCATGTTCGAGCGCGACATTGGCAACTTCACCCGGCAACGAAAACGGCACATAGGCGCTGCCGGCCGAGGTCGCGGCAATGCCATCGCCACCGGCGCCCATTCGTTCAATCGTTACGCGCGTACTCATCAATCTTTTCTTTTCAATCTTTTCTTTTCAAGCTTCGCTTTCAGGCTTTGCTTTTTCAAGCTTCGCTTTCAGGCTTTGCTTTTCAGGCCGGCCAGAAGAAATTCGCGATTGCCATCGCCACCCTCAATGGGCGAAGGGCAAAGCCCGAGGGCTTTCCAGCCCGGCAATCCATCCAGCCAGTTCCTTAGATCATTTGCGACGCGTTCACCATCCTTGGGATCGCGCAAAATGCCGCCCTTGCCGATTGCCTCACGGCCAGCCTCGAATTGCGGCTTGACCAGAAGTACGCAATGGCTCCCCGGTTCTGCCAGATCCAGCGCCGGCGGCAGGGCAAGTCTGAGCGAAATGAAGCTGACATCGGAGACGACCAAGCCGACTCTCTTCCCGTCCAGATGGTCGCGCTTCAGCTCTCGGGCGTTCAGTGTTTCAAGATTGCTGACGCGAGAATCAGTTCGCAGGCTGTCGTGCAACTGACCATGCCCGACGTCGACAGCGATGACATGGTCCACGCCGCGTTCGAGCAGAACTTGTGTGAAGCCACCGGTTGATGCGCCAATATCGAGAGCGGTGTGTCCTTTGACTTCGATTGCGAAATGGTCGAGGCCTGCAATGAGCTTTAGCGCAGCGCGGGAGACGTAGGGGCTTGCCGGGTCATCGACGCTGATGCCCGCGGTCTCCGGGATCGTTGCACCCGGTTTGGTGACGACAGCTCCATCTATTTGCACCGTCCCGCGCACAATGGCGTCGCGTGCCCGTGACCGGCTGGCAAACATGCCTCGTTCAACCAGAAGCTGATCGAGCCGCATCAAACCGTCTTACGCACGGGCGGGTGCAACCATGTGGTCGCGGCCGAGCGCACCAAACACCGCCTGCACGATACCTGCACTGTCGAGTCCAGAACGCGCATACATGGTTTCCGGCTTGGCATGGTCCAGATAAAGATCGGGCAATGTCAGCACGCGAACACGAAGACCGTTGTCCAGAAGCCCATCCCGGCTGAGGAAATGCAGGACATGCGAGGCGAACCCACCGATCGCACCCTCCTCAACAGTGACAAGCACTTCATGCTCTCGCGCCAAACCGCGGATCAGATCTTCATCCAGAGGCTTGGCAAACCGCGCATCGGCAACCGTCGTGGAGAGGCCCGCAGCATCGAGTTCATCCGCGGCTGCAAGGCATTCCTGCAGGCGCGTGCCGAACGACAACAACGCCACTTTCGACCCCTCGCGGATGATCCGGCCCTTGCCGATCTGCAGAATCTCCCCACGTTCCGGCAGGTCAATGCCAACCCCATCGCCGCGGGGGTAACGGAAGGAGATCGGGCCTTCATCATATTCCGCCGCCGTGCGCACCATATGGCGCAACTCTGCCTCGTCGGATGCTGCCATGACCACGAACCCTGGCAATGCAGCTAGGAAACCCGTATCGAACGATCCCGCATGGGTCGCGCCATCGGCGCCCACCAGCCCTGCCCTGTCAATCGGAAAGCGTACGGGCAGATTCTGCAGCGACACGTCGTGCACCACTTGGTCATAGCCGCGTTGCAGGAATGTCGAATAGATAGCGGCGAACGGCTTGAAGCCTTCGCTCGCCAAGCCCGCCGCAAACGTCACTGCATGCTGCTCGGCGATGCCGACATCGAAAGTACGTTCGGGGAAAACCTCGCCAAAAAGATCAAGGCCAGTGCCGCCCGGCATCGCCGCGGTGACCGCAACGATCCTGTCGTCGTGACGTGCTTCCTCAATCAGGCTGGTGGCGAAGACCTTCGTATAGCTCGGCGCATTGGCGGGCGGCTTCGCCTGCGCGCCTGTAATCACATCGAATTTGTTGACGCCGTGATATTTGTCCGCCGCCGCTTCGGCAGGTGCGTAACCCTTGCCCTTCTGCGTCACGACATGGATCAAAACCGGACCGTCCAAGGTATCCCGGACGTTCTTCAGCACGGGCAGCAGGTGATCGAGATTATGCCCGTCAATCGGTCCGACGTAATAGAAGCCAAGCTCCTCGAACATCGTGCCGCCGGTCCAGAAGCCGCGCGCATATTCTTCCGAGAGCCGCGCCTTCTCCTGCAGGAATTTCGGCAATTTCTTTGCAAGCTGCTTGGCGGTCTCGCGGAAGGAGCGATAGGCGCGTCCGGAAACAAGGCGGGCCAGATAGGCACTCATCGCTCCGGTTGGTGGTGCAATCGACATGTCGTTGTCGTTGAGAATGACAATCAAGCGTGCATCAAGTGCTCCGGCATTGTTCATCGCCTCATAGGCCATGCCCGCCGACATCGCGCCGTCGCCGATCACCGAGATGACATTGCGCTTCGTGCCGGAAAGGTCGCTGGCGACGGCCATGCCCAGACCAGCGGAGATCGATGTGGATGAATGGGCGGCGCCGAAGGGATCGTATTCGCTCTCGCTGCGCTTGGTGAAACCGGAGAGCCCGCCTTCCTGCCGCAATGTGCGGATGCGATCACGCCGTCCGGTCAGTATCTTGTGGGGATAGGCCTGGTGGCCGACATCCCAGATGATGCGGTCATGCGGCGTGTCGAAGACGTGATGAAGTGCAACGGTCAGTTCGACAACACCAAGTCCGGCGCCGAGATGACCGCCAGTCGTCGACACCGCGTCGATCAATTCCGTTCGCAAGTCCTGCGCCAGCTGCGGCAGGTCGGATTCCGGCAATTGGCGCAGATCCGACGGGATTTTGACGCGATCAAGCAGTGGTGTTTCAAAATTCTTGGCCAAAGCGCAGGTTCCAGTTTCAAGCTCAACTCTTGGCAGAGGGCTGGCGCCGTTCCCTAAAGGAAATCCAGCAAACCAGCAAGAAGCGGAAGTTCGTTCGCTCCCAAGTCAATTTTCGGGCAAGGGTATGAATTCTTCCGCGTCGCCAGGCACGATATCAAATCGGCCGGAACGCCATTCCTCTTTCGCCTGTTCGATCCGCTCTTTGGACGAGGAAACGAAATTCCACCAGATATAACGCTTCGAGGGCAGAGCAGCACCGCCAAACAGCATGAAATGCGCCCCCTCCGGTGCGTGGATGACGATTTCATCGCCGGTGCGGAACGCCAAAAGGCGGTCTGCGGGAAACGTTTCGCCAGCAACTTGCACCGATCCATCCAGCGTATAGATGGCGCGTTCTTCAGCTGCATCGCCCGGTATTTGAATGTGACTTCCGGGCTGCAGCCGAATATCAACATAAAGCGTTTCCGCGTGCTGCTTCACTGCGGAACTGGCGCTATGGAACTTGCCCATGACGATGCGCGCTTCCATGCCGTTTTCGCGCAACATGGGCAGTTCACCCGCTGCGGTATTGGCAAAAGCGGGGTCGATCTCTTCCAGATGATCCGGCAGCGCCAGCCAGGTCTGCAATCCCGAAATCGGCAATGGCTCCGTCCGGAGTTCTTCCGGTGAACGCTCCGAGTGCACGATGCCACGCCCTGCCGTCATCAGATTGACGTCGCCGGGCCTGATGACCATTTCGGTCCCGAGGCTGTCGCGATGACGTATGTTTCCGTCAAAAAGATAGGTTACGGTCGAAAGGCCGATATGTGGATGTGGGCGCACATCCAACGCATCGGTTGGGCGAAGGATAGCCGGGCCCATGCGGTCGAAGAAAATGAAAGGTCCGACGAGACGGCGCTTGGCACTCGGCAAGGCGCGGCGCACTTCCAATCCGCCAATGTCGCTCGTGCGTGGAATGATCAGCGTCTCGATGGCGTCGACGGCTGTTGCGTCGCCTGGCTTTGGGTCTGGGCAGGGGAAAAAACTCATGGACGCTACTCCGGATTGTCGGAGCCCCACCATAGCGTTTCAGAACACGGCTGAACAGCGTGGTTTGGTGTCACTCCGGGTCGAGTGGTTCGGTACCGACGGGTTCGCCATTGCGGCCGAGACGAATTTTCTCGACCTTGTCTTCGGCGGCGCGCAGCAGCGTATCGCAATGCTTCTTCAGCGCTTCACCACGCTCGTAAATACGAATCGACTGTTCCAGTGGCACATCGCCACGTTCCAGATCGTCGACGATCTTTTCCAGCTGCTCGAGCGCCTGTTCGAAGCTCATGGCGGCGATATCGGAATTGTTCTGTACGTCGGCCATGTTCATCCTCCCATCAGGCGTCTGATATGTGCGCCCGCTGAGAGCGACATCCCCTTGAGGTCGTACCCGCCTTCCAGAAGGCTGACAAGGCGGTTTGACGCATAGCTCCCAGCTCTTTCCATAAGAGCACCGGTTGCCCAGTCGAAATCGTCCTCGTTCAGATTGATTTCTGCCAGCGGATCGCGGTGGTGCGCATCGAATCCGGCCGAAATGATGATCAATTCCGGCTGAAATTCATCGATGGCCGGGAGAATGCGCGTGTTGAAAGCCTCGCGAAAATGATCGCTGCCGGTCTGTGGGCTAAGCGGTGCATTGACGATATTGCCGACGCCGGTTTCACTTTTGGCGCCGGTTCCAGGATAAAGCGGCATCTGGTGAGTCGAGCAATAGAGAACGGACGGGTCATCCCAGAAGATATCCTGCGTGCCATTGCCGTGATGCACATCCCAGTCAACGATCGCAACGCGCTCTATGCCATGAGCCTTCTGCGCATGGCGGGCCGCAATAGCGGCATTGTTAAACAGGCAGAAGCCCATTGCCTTGTCACGCTCCGCATGGTGACCAGGTGGCCGCGAGGCGACAAAGACATTGTCGGCCCTGCCCGCGAAAACATCATCGACGGCGGCATTAGCCGCACCGATAGCGGCCAATGCTGCCTCCCAGCTCTTGGGGCTGACGGTTGTGTCGGCATCAACGCGGGTCAGTCCCTCCTCCGGGATCGTATTACGCACCCGCTCAAGAAACGTCTCGGGATGCACATAAAGGATCGTTGCCTCGTCACCCATCGGCGACTGGACACGATCCAGCGCATCGAAAGCGCTGTCTTCCAGCACCTTGTTTAGCGCCCGCAGCCGGTCAGGCCGCTCCGGATGGCCAACAGGCGTCAAATGTTCGAGGTATATCGGATGCGAATAGAGGCGAGTAACCATGGGAGCTTTCTGCAGCGGCAAATTGGCATCAACATGGCCTACACGGCCACGCCCAAATTTGCACCAGCGCCTTGCGGTTATACAAGAGCGAAGTGAGAAGCGTATATCAACGCTGCAGAATCACCCGCTCAGGCCACGCTCAAGGCCTGCGTCAGATCGGCGATCAGATCGTCAGGATGCTCGATGCCGATCGACAGCCGGATCGTCGAATCAAGCACGCCGATGCGCTGGCGCACATCCACCGGCACGCCGGAATGGGTCATCGTCGCAGGATGGCTGGCGAGCGATTCCGTACCGCCAAGGCTCACCGCCAGTTTCAATATCTGCAGAGCGTTGAGGAATTTGAATGCTGCCGGCTGGCCACCGTGAATGTCGAAGGAGAAGGTCGAACCGGCTCCGGTGCATTGGGCCGCAAAGGTGCGCCCGAGCGGTGATGACGCGTCGTGATACGGCAGATAATGGATTTTGTCGCACTTCGGGTGTTCGCGCAGGAAGTTGGCAATCACCAGGGCATTATTGTTGGCCTTCTCCATGCGGATGCTGAGGGTTTCGAGCGATCGTCCGAGCATCCAGCAGGAGTGCGGATCAAGCTGCGTGCCAATCGCGCCGCGCAGCGCCTTGACTTGTTTCATCACTGCCTTTGACCCGAGCGCGGCACCGGCGATGAGATCGGAATGGCCACCGACATATTTGGTCAGCGAATAGAGCGATATATCTGCGCCGTGCTCAATTGGCCTCTGGAAGACCGGTCCGAGCAAAGTGTTGTCGCAGGCAATCACCGGGCGATGCCCCTGTTTCTCGCCGATTGCTTCGGCAATCCGCCGGATCATGGCAACATCGACGAGGCTGTTTGTCGGATTGGCCGGCGTTTCGATGAGAATCACCGAGACACGGCCCTTTTGCATCGCCTCTTCGGCTGCAGCCTGCACGGACTCTTCGTTCACTCCATCGGCAAATCCCACCGCAGCGACGCCCATATTGAGGAACGTTCGGGCGAGAAGCGTCTCCGTACCGCCATAGAGCGGCTGCGAATGCAGGATCGAATCGCCCGGACGCACGAAAGCGAACAAGGTCGTGGCGATTGCGGACATACCCGAGGAAAATACCGCACAGCTTTCCGTTCGTTCATAGACCGCAAGCCGATCCTCGACGATCTCGCTGTTGGGGTGGTTGAAACGTGAGTAAACCAGCCCCGCTCCTGTGCCGGCCGGCGGTTCGCGGCGGCCGGAAACGAAGTCGAAGAAATCCCGCCCTTCTTCCGCCGATTTGAACACAAACGTCGAAGTCAGGAACACCGGCGGCTTAACCGCGCCCTCCGACAATTCCGGATCATACCCGTAATTGAGCATCAATGTTTCAGGATGCAGTTCGTGATTGCCGATATGAGTCTTGGAGGGATGGGGAGCGGTCATGGCAGTCTCCTCGCTGGTATGAAGCTTCAACCAGCGAGATTATAGCAAATACAACGACCATTCCTTGCTATTTCGATGAGCAAATGGACGGAATGTGACAACCAGCGCCAGCAAATTGCGCCTGCGCCACTGTGCTCAGATAATATCGGTCTTGGTGATCTGGATGCCGAAGCCCTCCAGGCCGACATAGTGCCGCTCGCGTGACGACAGCAGCCGGATCGACGTGATGCCGAGGTCCTTCAGTATTTGCGCGCCGAGACCAATCTGCCGCCACTCTTCTTCCCGCACCCGGGCTTCCGCATGGGCTTCACGATCCTGCAAGTTTGTGCGGTTGCGGTCATCGTCACGGCCAACACCCACTGAGCCTTCGCGCAGGTAAACGATCACGCCGCGCTTTTCTTCGGCGATGCGTTTCATGATGCTGTCGAGCGTGTTACGGGCACCGAAGACGTCGCTCAAGATGTCCTCGCGCTGCAGACGTACCGGCACATCCTCGCCGTCGCGAATATCGCCATAGACAATAGCGGCGTGATGCATTGGCTCCCAGGGGAGAGCGTAGGTAATCGCCTTGGCCTTACCGGCACAGGTGTCAATTTCATACTCGCCGGTACGTTCGATAAGCGTCTCCTTGCGCTGACGATAAGCGATAAGATCGGCCACCGTTACCTGCTGCAGATTGTGGGTTTCTGCGAAGCTCGCTACCTGCGGGCCACGCATGACCGAGCCATCGTCGTTGACCAGTTCGCAGATGACACCAACGGGCGGCAGCCCTGCAAGTTTGCAAAGGTCAACCGCCGCTTCCGTATGGCCGGAACGCATCAAAACGCCGCCCTCTCGGGCAACCAGCGGGAAAATATGACCGGGCCGAACGAAATCCGCGGCGCCCGAATTGGGGTTGGCGAGATTACGAACCGTCAGCGTGCGGTCATCGGCGGAAATGCCAGTGGTTGTTCCGTGCTTGTAATCGACAGTCACGGTGAAGGCCGTCGAATGCGGGGCGTCATTGTCCGCTACCATCGGCGCAAGATTGAGCCGGCGCGCGTGATCGCGCGGCATCGGTGTGCAGACGATACCTGAGGTGTGGCGCACGATGAACGCCATCTTTTCCGGCGTGCAATGAACCGCGGCGACGATCAGGTCGCCTTCATTCTCGCGGCCGTCATCGTCCATAACGACAACGATCTCGCCACGTTCGAAGGCGCGCAGCGCATCGACGACCCGTTTTTGATTATAAGCCATGGAAGCCGCCCCTTGTTTAAATACGGCCTGTCTGGCCGCGATGTCTGAGATAATGGTCCGCAATGGCACAAGCAACCATGGCTTCGCCGATCGGTACGGCGCGAATGCCGACACAGGGATCATGTCTGCCCTTGGTCATCACATCCACCTGGTTGCCATCGGCATCGATGCTGCGGCGCGGCGTCAGGATCGACGATGTCGGTTTGACGGCAAAGCGTGCTACCACCGGCGCGCCGCTGGAAATGCCGCCCAGTATACCGCCAGCATGGTTGGACAGGAAGATCGGCTTGCCATCATTGCCCATGCGCATTTCATCGGCGTTTTCCTCGCCGGTAAGCTTGGCCGTCTCAAACCCGTCCCCGATCTCCACGCCCTTCACGGCGTTGATCGACATGAGATAGCTGGCTATGTCCTGGTCGAGCTTTCCGTAGACTGGAGCACCGAGGCCTGCGGGGACGTTTTCCGCAACGACTTCGATGATGGCGCCGATAGACGAGCCCGCCTTGCGGATGCCATCCAAATAAGCGGCGAATGTATCGACCGAGCCCGCGTCAGGGGTAAAGAACGGGTTGTTGTTGACCTCGTCCCAATCCCATCGGCTGCGATCAATCGAGTGAATTCCCATTCCGACCAAAGCACCTCGCACGATAAGGCCGGGTACAACCTTGCGGGCGATGGCACCGGCGGCAACGCGAGCAGCCGTTTCGCGTGCCGACGAACGGCCGCCACCGCGATAGTCGCGGATGCCATATTTGACGTCATAGGTGTAGTCGGCGTGACCCGGACGGTACTGGCGAGCTATGTCGCCGTAATCCTTCGAACGCTGGTCGGTGTTCTCTATCATCATAGAGATCGGCGTTCCGGTGGAGATCATCGTGACTCCATCATCTTGCAACATCACACCGGAGAGGACCCGCACCTGATCGGGCTCGCGCCGCTGCGTCGTATATTTGGATTGGCCGGGCTTGCGCTTGTCGAGATAGGCCTGGATTTCAGCTTCCGTAAAGGAGATGCCCGGGGGGCAACCGTCCACCACGCATCCAAGCGCAATTCCGTGGCTTTCACCCCAGGTGGTGACGCGAAAAAGATGACCGAAAGTATTGTGCGACATGTACCTATCCGACTTTTGTCAGGGGGTTTTATGAGCGTTTACTCCTGTGGTCAAACCCGCCGCTGAAATTCCTTCATCCCTGACGAAAAAAGCAATTGTTTTGCCACAAATGAACGTTCTAACTGCAGCGCTAACCGGAACACAGATTTGATATAAAGAGGAAATCAAATGCGCTTTATCGTAGCAACATTCATGTTCGTCGCTTCCCTTTTCCCGGTTGGAGCACTTGCGGACGATGCGCAGGGAAAGATTACCAACATCGATGCGGATAATTCGACGATCACGCTCGATGATGGCAAGGTCTACAAATTGCCGGGCGAATTTGATCTGAGCGTTATCGAAGAGGGTATGAAGGTGACGCTGATGTTCGATGTCGTCAACAAAGAGCGTTTCATCACTGATATTGAAGAAACGCAGGAATGATCTCGTTCAGTCTCGCTACAGCCAGGTAAGCTGACCGTTTTCAAGGCGCAGTATGTGATCCTGGGTTATAGCGAGGTTCGCTGCGTCATGGCCATCCAGCCCGTTCACGAGCTGGAATATCGTTCGCAGACAACCGCCATGGGTCACACACACGGTAGGGCCCTTGACCTCGGACAGCCAGCTCGCCACCCGCACTCCCAGCATTGCATAGCTTTCGCCCGTAGGCCCGGGAGGTACGAAGTTCCACTTGTCCCTCGCCCGTTCGTCGACCAGTTCCGGCGTCTTGGCGGCAATGTCCTCAATCATGAATCCCTGCCAATCGCCGAAATTCACCTCCATCAGCCGCGGATCGGTGTGATAGGCCTTTGGGTCGACACCCATGCGCGTCCTGATCCGCTCCATGGTATCGCGTGTGCGGCGCAAAGGACTGGCTACGAAGTCGAAGCCGGCGCCATCGCCGATCAATGATTTCATCAGATCGCCGTTGCGGTCGGCTTGGGCACGGCCGCGTGCATTGATATCAATATCTTCCTGGCCCTGGATCCGTTCCGTCACGTTCCAGTCCGTCTCGCCGTGACGCGAGAAGTAGATCAACGAGTCAGGCACGGTCACTTTGGAGTTCAATCCTTGACGACAGAAATGTCCGGTGCGTCCACGGCCTTCATGCCAACGACATGATAACCACTATCAGCGTGATGTATCTCGCCGGTGACAGAACGCGACAGGTCAGAGAGGAAATAGAGACCCGCATCGCCGACTTCCTCGATGGTGACGGTACGGCGCAACGGCGCATTGTACTCATTCCATTTGAGAATGTAGCGGAAATCACCGATACCGGAAGCCGCAAGGGTTTTGATCGGTCCGGCCGATATTGCGTTGACACGGATATTATCCGGGCCAAGATCCACAGCAAGATATTTCACGCTTGCCTCAAGCGCGGCCTTGGCAACACCCATGACGTTGTAATTCGGCATGACCTTTTCCGCGCCATAATAGGTCAGTGTCAGAATAGAACCGCCGTTCGTCATGAGTTTTTCGGCTCGCTTGGCCACGGCGGTGAGGGAGAACACCGAGATCAGCATGGTCTTGCTGAAATTGGCTTCCGACGTATCGACATAGCGACCGGTCAGTTCATCCTTGTCGGAAAAACCGATGGCATGTACGAGAAAATCGAGCTTGCCCCATTCCTTTTCGAGTGCGGCAAAGCAAGCGTCGATGGTCGACGCATCCGAAACATCGCAGTGGCCGCACAAAAATGCGCCGAGTTCCTGCGCAAGCGGCTCGACACGCTTTTTCAATGCATCGCCCTGATAGGTGAATGCAAGTTCGGCACCGGCATCGTGCGCTGCCTTGGCAATACCCCAGGCGATCGACCGATTATTGGCAACGCCCATAATGAGGCCGCGTTTACCTTGCATCAAACCAGTTTTGGCGGTCATATACCAACCCTTCATGAGACTTATGATTGATGTGCGGTATCGCACAGCCCGCGCCGGGCTTCAAGCACACTGTCAATGTCGTTTTGGATTTTCAGTGGCTGGTGTCGCGTAAGAATGCTTCCAGCGCAGGATCGCCGTTTTCCGGCAACATGATGCGAACGTGCGCGAACAGATCGCCGTGGCCATCCGGTTTCTTGGGTAAACCTTTGCCTTTCAGCCTTAAAACGCGGTCAGAGCTGGTCCAGGGCGGTACTTTAACCGCAACACGGCCGCGGAGCGTCTCGACTTCCTGGCGTGATCCGAGAGCGGCATCATGCAGCGAAACCGGAAGTTCGATATGAAGATCCCTTCCCTCGACGCGAAATTTGGGATGCGGTTTGAAGCGGATCGTGACCAATGCGTCGCCCGGAGTGCCGCCGGGAATCGCTTCTCCCTGCCCCTTCAACCGAATCGTTTGACCATTTTCGACATGCGTCGGCAATTTGATTGCCAGCCTCTTGCCATTCGGGAAGACAGCTTCGACCTTTTCAGCCCCAGCTGCCTGTTCGAGAGTAATGTCTATCGTTGCCTGCAGATCAGTGCCTTTCCGAGGTCCGGCACGGCGCGCGCCGCCAAAGCCGCCCCCCATTCCGGCAGTCTCTCCAAACAGGCTGCTCAATATGTCGTCGGCACCGAAGCCCTGGTTACCGGCAGTACGGAACTCAAAACCACCGGCACGTTGGCGCCCGCCGCCAAACCCGGCAAAAGGATCGCCCCCTGCTCCCGAAAAACCTTCAAAGCCGTGCGGCGCGCGCTGCTTGCCTTCAGCGTCGATCTCGCCGCGGTCAAACTGGCCACGGCGTTCCTTGTCACCGACGATTTCGTAGGCCTGATTGATCTCGGAAAAATTTGCCTGCGCCTTCGGGTCATCCTGATTCTGATCCGGATGATATTTTTTGGCGAGCTTGCGAAACGCCGATTTTATTTCTTCAGGCTTCGCCGTCTTGGCGACGCCCAGCACGGTATAGGGATCGCGCATGTGTCTGCCTTTCCTCGCAAGAGCGAGACAACTTGGGATTGTTCCGCAGCTATATGTTTATGAATAGGAAGAAATTCCAGAGATTTGAAGCAAAAAACAGAAGAATGGCACAGATTTTGCTCGCTTACATTGGCGCGAAGGATTTCAATGTCCATTGCCCGCCATTCTGCATGCAGGTCTCGCCCTTGTAGAGCATGACGCCATCGAATGATTCGCGCGAAGTCTGGAATTCACGGCAAAGACCAGCGTCATCTTTCTTCTCGGCAATGGTCGTGATCGTTCCCTGGCTGCCAGTTTCAGGATTTGACCACGGAACCGGCTTGTTGCCCCATTGCGTGAAATTCAGCGCTGAAACGATGTTGCGCACCGTCGTTTGATCCGACGAACCCTTGCTGTCAACAGGTTGTGCCGGGGCGACCGATCCCGTAACAGTTGCTTGATCGGGAACCGCTCTCTCAATGCTGAAACCCTTCATGGCGCAGCCGGACAACAAGCATAGGGAAACGGCGGCGGCGAAGCCCAGACAAGGCCCGCACCTATCCTGTTTTTTTGCACCAAATTTCTTGCTATCAGATTGTGGAAACGCCAAACACATATCTCTCTTTAACAAGGTCAATCCGAAATGACTATGGGACTATGGATTAAATGAAGTTAACAACAGATGACTTCACGGAAAAATCCGAACCGTTTGCGCTCTTCGATGAATGGCTGGCTGACGCAACGAAAACCGAGCCAAATGATCCCAACGCTGTCGCGCTGGCAACGGTCGATGAAGATGGCTTGCCGGATGTTCGCATGGTTCTTCTCAAGGGATTTGATAGCCAAGGCTTTGTTTTCTATACAAATTTCGAAAGCCAAAAGGGCCGCGAAATTCTTGGTTCGATGAAGGCTGCCATGTGCTTTCACTGGAAAACACTTCGCCGTCAAGTGCGCATCCGTGGACCCGTAGAGGTCGTCAGCAACGAAGAAGCCGATGCCTACTATGCAACGCGTCCTCGTGGAAGCCGCATCGGTGCCTGGGCTTCTAAACAATCGCGTCCTCTTGAAAGCCGCTTTGCCCTGGAGAAGGCCGTGGCCGAATATACCGCTCGCTATGCGATTGGCGAAATCCCGCGTCCGGCGTATTGGTCAGGATTTCGTATTCGTCCGACCTCGATTGAATTCTGGCACGACCGGCCATTCCGCCTGCATGACCGGATGGTTTTCAGTCGCGACACGCCCGAAGGCGATTGGGACAAGACGCGGCTCTATCCTTGAACCCAATCAGCCTTTCTTGCGCGTGAGAAAAGCCATCAAGGCGTTGCGCGCCTCTTCCGACTGGAGGCGTTCGGCAAAATGCTTCGCTTCCAGTTTGATACGCTCGACGACCTCTTCTCGCGGCATGCGCAGAAGATCGCGCGATATTCGCATGGCTTCGGGCGGCTTTGCAGCGATTTCGCTAGCCACTCTCAACACGGTGCTTTCGAGCTCTTCGGTTTCGACCAGCTTGTAAACGAGACCGGCTTCCTTGGCCTCGACTGCGTTCAAGCCATCGCCCATCGCCAGGAATGCAAAGGCCCTTTGATGGCCCATCAGAGCTGGCCCGAGCAGGCTCGATCCAGCTTCTGGCACCAAGCCAAGATCGACGAAAGGTGTCTTGAAGAACGATTGCGGCGTTGCAAACGTCAGATCGCAGTGGAAATGGATCGTTGTGCCGACGCCGATCGCAAGGCCGTCCACGCCAGCGAGAAGCGGCTTTTTCGCGTTGACCAGAGCGATCAGGAAATCAATGACTTCGCTGCCCATAGTGCCGGTTGTGGCGAAAGCCATGAAATCCTGCAGATCATTGCCGGATGAAAACGCTCCCGGCACGCCGAAGAAAACATGAGCGCGAACAGACGCGTCGGAATCACCATCGACAATCGCCTTGGTCATCGCCGCATACATGGCGCGGGTAAGAGCGTTCTTCTTGTCCGGCCGGTTTATGCGAATGGTCTGAACAGCACCTTGGCGCTCGATTTGAATATGGTCTGACATGGGTTTCCCTTTATGAAGCGAGGGCCGAACGAGCGCCAAGCAAGCTGGCCGCGCCATGAATGACACGATCTTTCAAGGCACTGGTTTCCGACAGGAGGTTTTCGGCAAAGAACCGAGCCAGAGCCGTGCGCCCGGCGTTTTCTCCGCCCAGCGCGCCCTTCGCGAGATACGTTGCGCCGGAGGCAAGACCAAAGAGGCGCAGATAGGGCGTGGCGCCCGCATAGGCCTCGCTGATTTCACCCTTGGCAAGTGCCTGCTGCAGCCACACGCTGGTTGACTCCAGATCATCCAGCCCGGCCTGAAGGCGTTCGCCCGTATCTCCGAAGTCGGCGCTGTTCGAGGCAGTGACGGCCTCCGCCACGGCGCGCAGTTCAGCGATATACGCCTTGATATGCTCACCACCGTCCAGTGGCAATTTGCGCTGGACGAGATCAATTGCCTGGATGCCGTTGGTGCCCTCATAGATCGGCGCAATGCGTGCATCGCGGAGAAACTGCGCTGCGCCCGTTTCCTCTATGAATCCCATACCGCCATGGACCTGGATGCCGATCGAGGCGACATCGACGCCAATATCGGTCGAGAACGCCTTGGCGACGGGCGTCAGCAGATTGGCGCGATCGGCCCAATGACGGGCATCATCGCCTGTGCCGGTCTTTGCCATGTCAAGCGCATGGGCGCAGGCGTAGGCGATGGAACGGGCAGCTCCGGTCAGCCCCTTCATCGTCAGCAGATTGCGCTGCACATCCGGATGCTCGACGATCGGGCTCATCCCCTCACCCGTCCAGCCTGGCGCGCGCATCTGACGGCGCTCCTTCGCATAGGCAAGGGACTTCTGATAGGCAGCTTCGGCCACGGCCACGCCCTGAATACCGACCGCAAGACGTGCATTGTTCATCATCGTAAACATGCAGGCGAGACCCCGATTTTCCTCACCAATCAACCAACCGAGGGCGCCGGGGTCCCGGCCCTTGGCGAAACCATCGCCATAGATCATCGTGCAGGTGGGCGAGCCATGGATGCCCATCTTGTGCTCGACGCCGCTGCAGAAGACGTCATTGCGCGCGCCGAGAGAGCCATCTGCATTAACGAGGAACTTCGGCACCAAAAACAGCGAGATGCCCTTGGTACCGGCCGGAGCGTCGGGCAACCTCGCCAGGACCATGTGAATGATATTCTCCGTCAGGTCATGCTCGCCGTAAGTGATGAATATCTTGCTGCCGAAAATCCGGTACGTACCGTCCTCGGCCCGCTCTGCCCTGGTCCGCAAGGCACCGACATCGGAGCCCGCCTGCGGTTCGGTCAGGTTCATCGTTCCCATCCACTCGCCTGAAACAAGCTTTGGCAGATAGGTTTGCTTCAGGTCATCGGTTGCGTGGGCTTCGAGCGCCTCGATGGCGCCGAGTGTCAGTGTCGGACCAATGCCGAACGCCATCGAACCCGAGTTCCACATCTCGAAGGTTGCAATGGCCAGCATCATCGGCAGGCCCTGCCCGCCAAATTCCTCTTTCCCGGTCAAGGCATTCCAGCCGCTGGAAATCCATTCCTGGTAAACGTCTTTCCAGCCGGGCGGCATCGTAACCTCGGCGTCCTTGAGAGGCGTGCCATGTTTGTCGCCAATTTCCAGCAGTGGTGCGACATGTGTCGAAGCAAACTTTCCGGCTTCTTCAAGAATTGCGTCCACGAGATCGTCCGATAGATCTCCAAAACGGCCTTGCGCAATGGCATTATCCAGTCCGGCGACTTTCTTCAGAGTGTGGGCGATTTCTTCTACGGGCGCGCGGTACATGGATCACGGTCTCCTCATCCGGTGATGCTTGTTGCGGGCGGCACATTGCAACCGCGAGGGCGTTCAAGGCAAGTGGATTTTTACGTAAACGTAAGATATTCACCCTTCCGACAAAAACAAGCGCATTTAACGGTGACTAACGGTATATTAACCGCGATGCAGCGACCATCTTCCCGTAATGTGGGGTTTGGAGACTTGATCGCGAGGGGACATCCTATTTGACGAGCCGAGTACGTGCTTTTGCTATGATCATTGCCGCCCTGCTTTCTGGCGGGCCGACGTATGCGGACTCGGAGTTCCAGACACCCTGGTCAAACAAGGAACGCGCAATCGTTCTGGATGGATATGAGCACAACTCCTTCAATCTCGCGGAAATCGTCAAGGACGGGCGGGTCGCCGGCTTTATCCACAAAGGCTCGGATGGAATGCCCGCCAATTATCACTGCACGCGCATCAGGGATGCGATGCAGCAGGAATTGTGCAAGCGCATATGGCGCAACTATTCCGTCTCCCGCGAGCTATACCAGACGCGCCGAGCCCTCGCCAAAGCACTCGGCCTGAAATGGGGCGCCTATCACCTCGGACGCCCGGGCAATCCGATCGAGCAGGCCAATCACTTCATCGACTATACCGAGCCGACCGCTGATGAACTGATCGCGATCGACATCGAGAACAACGACCCCGATAAATTCATGTCGCTCCGTGACGCGGAGATTTTTGCCGAACACGTCAAATTCCGCGCCGGGCGTTATCCGGTGCTCTATACGAATGGCATCACAGCCAAATACATTGCCGATCACCGGCTGGAGTTTCCGATCCTCTCGCGCTTGCCGCTCTGGTATGCGCGTTATGAATCGGACATTGCGCCGCATTTCCCCAAGGGCAACTGGCAGGACTATGCGCTCTGGCAATTCACATCCCAGAGCAATTGCAGCAGGCAGCGCTGTCCCTATCGCCCGCCCGGGACGAACCGCGACATCGACGTCAATATCGCCGACATGACGGTACCAGAACTGAGGAGAGCTTGGCCTTTCGGTGAGCTTGTCAAAGCCATACCGCCCGATGATCTGCCAAAACCCGACACAAAACCAGTCAACCAGCCCAATGTACTGGTAGCGTCGGCTGAGCCTTTGCGCGCTGGCAGTCCCTCAGGCAAGCCAGCGGTCGACGGGACGATGACGGCTTCCGTGTTGCTACAGCCGATGGGCCGATTCCGCGTCAGGACACTGACTATTGATGCGCTGTCGGCTGCGTTGAGCGAATCCATTGCTCGCCAGACCGATCATTTCAATGACCATCTGTTTCTTGGCATGTCTACGGCATGTTTGGACAAGGTTGGTCTTGCTGCGGATGCAACAGACCACATCCGCTACCCGGCCCTGACGCCGTTCCTATAGGGCATCGCCCTTTTCACGGGCAATCGCCCGCCAGCCAATATCGTGCCGGTAAAAGCCTTCCGGCCAATCGATCCTGGCTATTGCGGCATAGGCGGCATCTTGCGCTTCCTGAACGGTCTTGCCGCTCGCCGTCACATTCAACACCCGGCCGCCATTGGCGACAAGCTCGCCATTCTTTGTTGCTGTCCCGGCGTGAAATATCTCGACTGCTTCATTTTCAGCGGCCGCGTCGACGCCTCTGATCACGCTGCCTTTTTCCGGCGCCGCCGGATAACCTCTGGCGGCCATGACCACCGTGAGCGCAGGATCGTCATTCCACCTGACGGACATCTGGTCCAGCGCCCCATCGGCAGCGGCCTTCAGCAACAACAGGACGTCGTCCTTCAAGCGCAGCATCAGCACTTGCGTCTCCGGATCGCCAAATCGCGTGTTGTACTCGATGAGCTTGGGACCATCCTTGGTGATCATCAGACCTGCAAACAGCACGCCACTGAAGGGCGCACCGATTTCCGCCATGCCGCGCATGGTCGGCTCGATCAGTTCCCGCATGGTGCAGTCGATGATGTCCTGCGTCATCACAGGAGCGGGCGAATAGGCGCCCATGCCGCCGGTGTTCGCTCCCGTATCGCCATCGCCGACGCGCTTGTGATCCTGCGCAGTACCGAATGGCAGTGCCGTCTTGCCATCGCACAGGCAGAAGAAGCTGGCCTCTTCACCATCCAGATATTCTTCCACCACAACCTCGGCGCCGGCACCACCGAATGCTCCGTCGAAACAAGCGTCCACAGCGTCGAGCGCTTCCTGAACCTTAAACGCAACGACGACACCCTTGCCGGCCGCAAGTCCATCGGCCTTGACCACGATCGGCGCACCCTGTTGCCGGATATAGGCCTTGGCCGCTTCGGCCTGGGTGAAGCGCTGGTAAGCACCGGTCGGAATGTTGAAGCGGGCGCACAGATCCTTGGTGAAGCCCTTGGAACCCTCCAGCCGTGCTGCCGCCTTGGATGGTCCAAATACCGAGATGCCCGCGGCCCGCAGATCATCGGCGATCCCGGCAACCAGCGGCGCCTCCGGGCCAACGACCACGAAGTCGATGGCATTCTCCTTGCAGAACGCAACGATCTCCCCATGCTTGGCGGGATCGAGTGCGACACATTCGGCAACGCTGGCGATACCCGGATTACCGGGCGCGCAATAGAGTTTGGCCAGCACCGGCGAAGCTGCGATCTTCCATGCCAGCGCGTGTTCACGGCCACCGGAACCTATCAGCAAGACATTCATCGAGATTGCTCCGCTATTCTAGAAGATTTGCCGTGTCGGTATGGCCTTGACGCGCAAGGGTCAAGCACGCAATCGCAAATTTGCCCTGAAAAACGGCGTATAGTCCTTGACTGCGGCGTAGACCGCTGACCAAGGTCAAACCATGACATCAGAAAAAGACATCATCCAGTCAACGGAAGCCCGTGGCCGCGTTTTCGATGCGCCGTCGGGCCATTGGGTCTATCGCACCTTGCCGAACTGGCTCTGGCCTTATGCACAGCTGGCACGCTGGGACCGGCCCATCGGCTGGTGGCTCCTGCTGTGGCCGTGCTGGTGGGCGACTGCGCTTGCGGCGAGTGCAGGTGCAAAGGTCGGCACACCACTTTGGTCGGTGCTGCCCTCACCCTATCACCTGATCCTGTTTCTGATTGGCGCCATCGCCATGCGCGGCGCGGGCTGCACCTATAATGATCTTGCCGATGAGGACATCGACAACAAGGTTGCCCGTACCCGCTCGCGTCCGCTTCCCTCCGGTCAGGTGACCCGCAAACAAGCGAAGATCTTTCTGGTCCTGCAAGCACTGGTAGGGCTGGCGGTTGTCGTCCAGTTCAACCTCTTCACCATCGTCCTTGCCATCGGATCGCTGGTCATTGTTGCCATTTATCCCTTCATGAAGCGAATCACCAATTGGCCGCAACTCGTTCTTGGCCTTGCCTTTTCCTGGGGTGCGCTTGTCGGTTGGTCGGCACATTTCGGCTCGCTCGACTGGCCAGCTGTCCTGCTTTATGCGGGATCGATCCTGTGGGTGATCGGCTATGACACGATCTATGCCCATCAGGACAAGGAGGATGACGCGCTGGTTGGCGTACATTCCACAGCCAGGCTGTTTGGCAGCCGCACACGCGAAGCGCTGATGGTTCTCTACGGCGGCGCGCTGGGCCTGTTCCTCGGGGCATTTGCCGTTGCCGAAGTGCCGATGCCAGCCGTGGCGGGGCTGCTGGCTGCAGGCGCGCATATGTACCGCCAGATCATGACGCTCGACATTGACAACCCGACCGAATGCCTGCGCCTGTTCAAGTCGAATACCATCGTCGGCTGGCTGATCTTCCTTGGCCTGGTGTTTGGCGGGCTGTGGACCGTCGTCAAGCCACTCTTCTAGACCCATAACCCATGTCAAAGAACAGGGTGTGGCTTGCCCTTGCCACGCCCGCTTTTGCGTCTGGCCATTGAATGGTGGTGGGAAAGACGGGCGGTCATCGAAGCGCGTCTTTGTAGAAGTATAATGCGATCCGAAGACCGCCCGCTGACGTTTTCCCCCTGCCGGCCGGCTTCTGCCTGTTCCGCGGGGCGAGTGGATGAGCGCCTGGAGTCCGGGCCCATCGTCGCCGTCGGTGCAGTGTCCGCACAATTGGCGTCGGCATCAACAACGCAGGCAATATCTGTGTGTCAGGCAGATTGACCTCCGAAGACGAACAGGTCGGCCAATGCCCGGGTCCGTTGCCCGCACATCGACACGCCGTCCTCCCCCACTTTCGAACGGCTCCGGAAGCAGCTCCCCATGGAAAGGACGGGAATAGGATAAACGAGGTTTGAAGGGGGTGGATAAGTTGGCGGGATTTTTTTCGGAATGACTGTCCCACCCCCACCCGCAGCTCCGCTGCAACCTCCCCCATCAAAGGGGGAGGTGGGAGGTGGCAACGTCGCAACCAGCCTGGGACATTTCCAGCCAGACATACCAGCGAAGACACGCGCCGAGGTCTTTACCCTCCCCCTTGTGGGGAGGGTCGGACCCGCAGGTCCGGGGCGGGGTCTTGCAACTTAGGCGCGCGCCAAACTTCTAAGGAATACCCCTCCCTGCTGCTACGCAGCCTCCCTCCCCACAAGGGGGAGGGTCGGGAAAATCGCGCCAGTCTGGGTCCGCGGGACGGGCGTGACCCCGAGATAAGAGCGACCCTACTTCGCGCCCTGCGCAATAATCTCCTCGCCGCCGATCACCAGCCGCAGGCCAAGATCGCCCATCTTGCGGCGGGCAAGGAAGCGCGGACGGCGGCGACGCGGTTCGTGGCCCTGACGGCGCTCCTTTGGTGTTGAAACAGCAACCGGCCCCACGCTCTGATCGAGCTGCCGCGCGACACCGTCTTCCTCGACGAGCATCATCGGCAGTTTGAACAGCGATGACCAGGCGCGCCAATCGGCAGCAATATCATTAAGGTCGTGTGCGACCAGCAACGGCACCGACAGATGCGGATCCGTATGCATGAGTTCCAGCGTTACCGTAATGTCACCGATCTCGTCTTCCGTCGCACGTGCTGTTACGCCGAGGAAGGCGCAGGCAGGCAATGCGAGCGAGACAGGCAAATGGCTTGCCGGCAGCAACCGCTTCACCACTGCACCCCGTTCGTGCAGCGTGAAGGTGATGTCGGCACGGTCGTCGCGCGTGGCATAGGTGACCGTCTGGGGTAGATGGAATGGGTCAAGCCGGAATTCCCGACCTGCCCAAACCGGCTTGGCTCCGGTTTTCTTCATGTGACGCCTTCTGTCGATCCTGAGAGCCGGTTTTCCGGTCTTCTCTTTGTATTTCCCTGTAGAGCGGACCATTTTCTGGTCTCGTATGGGGAAACAATAGGCGCCAACTTTCCCAATCCCGCTTAACGAACTGGGTTAACTCTTTCTGATTAGATGGAATGGTTATCGAAACCCCACCGGCCCCAAGCTTTTGGTAAGAGGCATGAACAAAGGATTGAGAATTTCAGATCACTTTTCCCGGATTCATGATGCCTGCGGGATCGAACGATGTCTTGATCCGGCGCATCAGATCCAGTGCCACGGGCGATTTCGTTTCCGAAAGCTCCTTGCGCTTCAACTGGCCTATACCGTGCTCGGCCGAGATCGAGCCCTTATAAGAGCGGACAATGTCATGAACCCGCTTGTTGACCTCGACCCAGCGGGCAAGAAAAGCCTCCTTGTCGGCACCGACAGGCTGGGAAATGTTGTAGTGCAAATTGCCGTCGCCCATGTGGCCGAAGGAAACGATGCGTGCGCCGGGGATGAGGTCCAACACGGCCGCGTCGGCCTCCGCGATGAATTCCGGTATTCGCGCGACCGGCACGGAAATATCGTGCTTGATCGAACCGCCTTCCGGCCGTTGCGCATGCGACATGGCCTCGCGCATATGCCAGAAGGATTGCTCCTGGGCCGTGCTTTCCGCAATGGTCGCATCTTCAACGAGACCTGCCTCGAAGGCCTCGGTCAGGATTGCCTCGATGGTTTCCCGGGCATCTTCGGCGGACCGCGACGAGGAAATATCGATGAGGACATACCAATTGTGCCGTTCCTGCAGCGGATCGCGCACGCCGTCGGTATGGGCGACGGAAAATTCCACGCCGATGCGCGGCATGAGCTCGAAACCGGTGAGCGACGGGCCGGCATGGCTCTGGGCAAGGCCGAGGAGTTTCAGTGCATCTTCCGGACTGGCGAGCCCGGCATAGGCAACGCCTTTGCCCTTCGGCAGAGGGAAAAGCTTCATCACCGCGGCGGTGATGACCCCCAGCGTGCCTTCCGCGCCGACGAACAGATCCTTCAGGTCGTAACCGGTATTGTCTTTCTTGACATAACGCAGATCGTTGAGCACTTCACCCGTGGGCAGGACGACCTCGACACCAAGACAGAGCTCACGGGTGTTGCCATAGGCAAGAACCGCCGTTCCACCCGCGTTGGAGGAGAGATTGCCGCCAATCTGGCAGGAGCCTTCCGAGCCGAGGGACAGCGGAAACAACCTGCCTTCTTTCTCGGCGGCTTCCTGCAGCGTCTTCAACACAACGCCTGCCTCGACGATGGCGAGATTGCCAGCCGGGTCGATGGAGCGGATCCTGTTCAGGCGCGACAGGGACAGAATGACCTGCTGACCGCTTTCATCCGGCATCTGACCACCAACAAGACCTGTATTTCCACCTTGCGGGACGATTGCCGTGCCGGTTTGCGTCGCCAATTTGAGTATGGCCGATACTTCTTCGACTTCTGCAGGCCGCAGGACCAGTGATGTCCTGCCGCCGAATTTCTCACGCGGCTCGATCAGATAGGGTTCGATGTCGTTCGGATCGCGCAGCGCGTGTCTGTCACCGACAATCGCAACAAAACGCTCTACAAGTTCTGGCGTCAGGGTCATTTTATCTGTTCCACAGTCATCGAGGGTATCCGCGGCGCGGCAGCACGGACAAGCCGGTCATTGATGGCTTCGCCAAGTCCGTTGAAGGGGATCGGCTCTACCGCGATCACCGCACTGCCGAGGCGGTCGAGGCGTTTCATATAATCGAAGAGGTTGGCGGCGGCTTCGCGCAGATTACCGGCCTCGCTGAGATTGAGACTTGCCGCGGCCAGATGGGCACCACTGGCGCGCACAGGGCCGAAGGCAAGCAGTGCCTCCCCTTCCCGCACCTCATGCACATTGAGCCGCACGCCCGCCGCCGGCGCATAGTGCGAAGCCATCATGCCAGGCGCTTCGATGGCAGAGCGCTGGTCGATGCGTTTGAGCTTGTCACCGATGAGGGCTTCTATTTCTTCCGCGGCGAGCCCGCCGGGCCGGAGCAGCAGCACTTCAGCACTATCGACTTTGACGATTGTTGATTCCAGCCCGACCTCGGATGGACCCGCGTCGAGGATCAGCGCAATCTTCGAGCCAAGATCATCGGCAACCGCTTCGGCGCTCGTTCCACTGATCTTGCCGGATGTGTTGGCGCTGGGGGCGGCCAGCGGCCGGTCCAGCGCGGCGATGATCTTTCCCGCAACGCCGCGCGGCATGCGCAGCGCTATCGTATCAAGACCCGCCGCGACCAGAGGATGAATAGCCGTGTCCGGTTTCAAAGGCAGTACGAGTGTGAGAGGCCCCGGCCAGAAGGCATCCATCAGCCTCCGCGAGAGAAGATCGATGACGGCATAGCGTTCCGCCATGGCGATGTCGCAGACATGGCAGATCAGTGGATTGAAATGCGGCCGGCCCTTCGCCTCGAAAATGCCGGCGACGGCATCTCCATTGGTGGCGTCGGCGGCAAGTCCATAGACTGTCTCGGTGGGGATGGCGACAAGCTTTCCCCCGGCGAGCGCAGTGGCTGCCGTCCGAATTGCCTGCTCATCTGTTCCTATGATCCGGGCCAAGGAAATCTCCAGTAATGCGCACTGCCTACACGATGGGAACGGTCTGCTGCAAGCATCGGCTGATGAACACACCGAATGAGGTCATGATTAAAATTGAATCGTTCCGGAATAAGGCTTGGCAATGAATCGCTGTTAGGAGTGAGGCAAGAAACGAACGGGGATTGATTGTCATGCTTCGCCAGATCATTGCCGCGACTGCCATAGCGCTGCTCACAGCATCCGCTTATGCGGGGGATTCCATCGTGATGATGGGATCATCGGCAAAGCCGAATTCGGTCTCCTATGTCGGCTATGACAGTTTCGATGCGAACGGCAATCCGATCTGCACACCCTGTCTCGTTCAACGCGCCGAAGAGGCCGCACGTCTTGCGGCCTATGCGGCGCGGCGCGAACGTTCACGCCAATATATGGCGCGTCTGCAGGGCAATGAGACCCCGGGTTCCAACTCGCTGATCGCCGCCAACGCCGCACCACTGGTCCCTGCTGTCGAACCCACGCCCGAAAAGGCCATTGCCGATGTAGCCGCAACGCCGCTTCGAGCAGGCGTGCAATAGACAGGCGCGAAGAGACGCGCCTATCCGCTTATTATCCAACGATTTTCGAAAAGTCCGCAACAGTGCTTGTCGCCGTGCGAATGCGCGAAAGCAGTGCCAGCCGATTGGCGCGGATGTCCGTGTTCTCGTCGTTAACCAGCACTTTCTCAAAGAATGAATCAACTGGTTCACGCAACACGCTAAGTGCGACCATGGCGCCGGAAAAGTCTTCCTTTTGAATCGCTTGCGCGGCCTGGCTCTCAGCTTGATTCATCGCAGCGTGCAACTGCTTTTCCTCATCCAGACTGAAAAGCCCGGCATCGACCGTCTCAGTGACAACCGTGCCCTTCTTCTCTTCAGCGCTCAGGATATTGGCGGCACGCTTGGTGCCGGCCAGAAGGTTCTTGCCGTCTTCCGTATTGAGGAACACGACCAGCGCTTCCACGCGGCGCGCGATCAGCAGCAGATTGTCGGCGCCTTCCGTGAGGACCGCGTCGATGAGATCATGGCGCGCACCGAGTTCGCGCAGGTGCACTTTCATACGCTCATGGAAGAAGCCGAGCAGGTCGAGGAGAATGGGCTGGGACCGTTCGGAGAGCTGGCCACGAATGCGTTTCTCGAAGCCCGCGATAGCGTTAGTGACGTCCTCCTCGCCATCCACATCGCCAGAATCCTGTGCCTTCTGGTCTTCCTCGAAATGTTCGATGCGTTGCTCGATCTTTTCTTCGCGCATCTGAATGAACGCTGATTGAAACAATGGCAGCAGTTCGATTTTCCAATCACTGGACAGCAGCAGGCGAATGACGCCAAGGGCGGCGCGCCGCAGGGCAAAGGGATCCTTCGAGCCTGTCGGCTTTTCATCGATGGACCAGAAGCCGACAAGCGTATCGAGCTTGTCTGCAAGCGCAACGGCAACGGAAACCGGATCGCTTGGCACGAAGTCGGACGGACCCTGCGGCTTGTAATGTTCCTCTATGGCAGCAGCTACGGAAGGATTTTCCTTCTGCAGCAGTGCATATTTGCGCCCCATGCCGCCTTGCAATTCCGGAAACTCGCCGACGATTTCCGTCGTGAGATCCGCCTTGGCCAATACAGCAGCCCGCATAGCCAATGCAGGATCGGCGCCCACAAATGGGGCAATGTCACGAGCGAGCGCCCTGATACGGGTCACGCGTTCGCCCTGTGTCCCAAGCTTGGCATGGAAGGTGACATTCAACGCATCGAGCCGTGCCATGCGCTGGTCCAGCGGCTTTTTCAGGTCGAGGTCAAACTTGATCGCGGCCGGCGCAAGCGTGTGCATATCCGGCAGGTCGTGCTGGTCAGTGTTCCAGAAGTAGAGCGCATCGGACAAGCGTGCGCGAACCACCTTGCCATTGCCATAGGCGATCTCGCGGCCGCCATCGGTCGCCTGGATATTGGATACGAGAATAAACTTGTTCGACAGCCTGTCGCTCTCGCCCGCATTGCGCGTGACGAAGCATTTCTGGTTGGTCTTGATGGTAAGGCGAACGACTTCCGGCGGGATCGCGAGGAATTCCTCCTCGAACTCACCCATCAGCACCACAGGCCACTCGACCAGTCCTGATACCTCTTCCAGGAGCCCTTCGTCTTCGACCAGCTCAAGACCGGATGCGAAGGCAATATTCTGGGCGTCGGAGAGGATCATTTCCTTGCGGCGATCCGCGTCGAGAACAACCTTGGCCTTTTCAAGCTTCGCCACATAGTCGTCAAAGCGGCGAACCGTGATCGGCTGACCGTCGCTCAAGAAGCGATGGCCATAGGTGACATTGCCTGCGCGCAAACCGTCGATCTCGAAATCGATGACAACCGGCTCTTCGGTTTCGGGACCGAACGTGCAGACAATCGATTGCAGCGGCCGCACCCAGCGCAGGCTGCCGGGCTTCGAGGACGCAGCGCCCCAGCGCATGGATTTCGGCCAGGGAAATTCGCGGATAATCTTCGGCATCAGTTCGGCGATGATTTCCTCGGCGCCGCGGCCGGGCTTGGTCAGGTGGGCGACATAGAAATCACCCTTCTTCGGATCAGTATGAACATGCGCCTCGGAGATATCAGCGAGGCCCGCGGAACGTAGAAAGCCTGCAATGGCCTGTTCGGGCGCGTTCACGCTTGGGCCCTTGCGATCCTCGTGCACGTCCTTGGAGCGGGCCGTCAGTCCACGAATATCGAGAGTAAGGCGGCGCGGCGTCCAGTAATCGCCTGCGGCCTCATAGGTCAGGCCGGCCTCAACAAGACCATCGGTCACGAGCTTCTTCAAGTCGCCCGCAGCCTTGCGCTGCATGCGTGCGGGAATTTCCTCCGAGCGGAGTTCGAGCAAAAGATCAGGCATTATACGGACTCGCTTCTGAAGTTTGCACCACCGGCTTCCGTCAACAGGAAGGCCTCACCGCATTGCCGGGCAAGATTGCGAACCCGCAGGATATAGCTCTGCCGTTCGGTCACCGAGATAACGCCGCGCGCATCGAGAAGATTGAAAGCGTGCGAAGCCTTGATGCATTGGTCGTAGGCAGGCAGCACCATCTTGTGCAGCGGGCTGTTGTCACCTTCCTTCGGTGCGCCGGCGCGCAAGAGTGCCTCGCATTCGGCCTCTGCGTCCTCGAAATGCCGCAGCAAGGTGGCGGTATTGGCGTGTTCGAAATTATGGCGCGAATATTCCTGCTCAGCCTGCAGGAACACGTCGCCATAAGTGACTTTTTCGTCGCCTTCGAGACCGTTGAAGTTCAGATCATAGACATTGTCGACGCCCTGCACATACATGGCGAGGCGTTCCAGGCCATAGGTAAGCTCGCCGGAAACCGGGGCACATTCGATGCCGCAGACCTGCTGGAAATAGGTGAACTGCGAGACTTCCATGCCGTCGCACCAGCACTCCCAGCCGAGGCCCCAGGCACCCAGCGTCGGGCTTTCCCAGTCATCCTCGACAAAGCGGATATCGTGCATCAGCGGGTCGAGACCGATCGCGCGCAGCGAGCCAAGATAGAGCTCCTGCAGATTGGCTGGCGATGGCTTCATGATCACCTGGTACTGGTAGTAATGCTGCAGCCGGTTCGGGTTCTCGCCGTAGCGCCCGTCCTTCGGGCGGCGTGATGGCTGCACATAGGCCGCCTTCCAGGGCTTTGGTCCGAGCGAGCGCAATGTGGTTGCTGGATGGAACGTACCGGCGCCAACTTCCATGTCGTAGGGCTGCAGGATCACGCAGCCATGCTGGGCCCAATAATTATGAAGCGTCAGAATGAGACCCTGAAACGAGCGGGTCGGCTGCATATGATCGGGGAGTGGAACGGACACCGGACGGCCTTTTTGACGAGAAGGAATGGAGTGCACGTCCTAAGACGTGCAATCTGGCCGGTCAAGCAAAAGGAGGAAATCAGCCCTTCTTGTCAGGAGCTGGTACAGGTGCAGGTTCGACGGGCGGCTTCGGCGCATCGACGCCATTCTTGGCGACACCCGGCTCCTTTTCATCGGGAAGCCCGTTTTTCAACTTGGCTTCGATCTTGATCAGGTCTTCCGGCTCGGGCTTCGAATCGCGCGCATGCGCCCACTGGAACGTTGCTTCCAGCTTGCGGCCAGCCCGCCAGTACGCATCGCCAAGATGATCGTTGATCGTGGCATCCTCCGCCCGCAGCTTCACGGCCTGCTCAAGCTGGGTGACAGCCTCGTCATAGCGGCCGAGGCGATAATAGGCCCAGCCGAGGGAATCGACGATATAACCGTCCTGCGGTCGCGCTTCGACGGCCTTCTTGATCAGATCAAGACCCTGTTCGAGCTTGATGTTCATGTCGATCCAGGAATAGCCGAGATAGTTCAACACCTGAGGCTGGTTCGGGTAGAGCTCGAGCGCCTTGAGGAAATTCGGCTCGGCCTTGTCCCATTCCTTCAGACGTTCATAGGAAATCCCGCGCTGATAGAAGATCGTCCAGTCGTTGCGGGTCGGTGCCTCGAGGGAAGCGACAGCCTTGTCATAGGTATCGGCCGCTTTCCTGTAGTCCTTATCCTGAGAGTAGATGCTGCCAATCGCCAGATAGGTACGCATATCCTCAGGATCACTCGCGAGCAGGCCGTCGAGGTGCTGGATTGCCTCATCATTGCGCTTCAGGATCGCCAAATTGATTGCGAGCTGCGTTTCGGCGTCGCGGCGATAGGCGGAATCGTCGGAGATACGGCCGAAAAAGTCGATGGCCTTGTCCGGCTGCTCCAGTTTCGCGCTGATATCGCCGAGCTGATAGAGAGTCGCATCGTGATCGGGACGAAGCGGCAAGGACATCTGCAGATAGAGTTTGGAGAATGCCTCACCGCCATTGCGATTGATGGCCGTGGCAAGCGTGTAGAGTACTTCGGCAGCGCCCTGTTGCGACGTCTGTATCAAGGGCTTGACGGTCTTGGCATTCGCGATCTGCTTGCCGAACTCGACAAGGACCATGCGGCCCGAAAGCACGTCGGTTGCCTCCTTGACCAGTGCCTGCGCCCCTTCGCGGTCGCCTGACCGGACCTTGAACGACGCATAGGCTTCAACGAGGCGTTCATAGGTATCGGGAGCGGCAGCCACATTGGCCTTGTCATCGAGCGCACTTTGGTAGAAAGCCGCAGCCTTGTCCCTCTGCCCTGCCATATCCGCGATCAATGCGGAATTATAGACCTTGAACAGCGTAAAGCCTTCAGGCCCCTGCAACTTGTCAATCATGGACAAGGCTTCATTCGGCTTGCCAGCTCCGGCCTTGGCCCAGGCGGAAATCAATCCAGTGATCATGCGATCCAGGTCGGACTGGAGCGACAGCATCATCAGGGTGTTGACCTTCTGATATTGCTTCCTGTTGAGCGCATCGATACCGAGCGCCAGGCGCGAAAACCGTTCGATTTCCGGAACAGCCTTGAGTTCTTCCGCGATCGGCAGTGCCTGCTTGAACTGACCGTCGGTCAAGAGAACCAGAAGCAGGCTTTGACGCAGCTCGGTGTTTTTCGGATCATAAGCCAGCGCTTGCCGGTAAAAGGAGATGGCGCTGGCAAAATCATTGCTGCGCTCAGCGGTGCGCGCGGATAAAAAGGCTCCGGATAAGGTACCGGCATTCAAGGCAGGCGTATTGCCGGTTGCGGCGGATACCGGACCTGCGCCGACGACAAAGGCAGCGAGTGTTGCGCCCATAACGGAGCCAAGCAATTTACTGCGCTGCATGTCAAAAACCCTTCTTCACTGTCCCAATTTGAAATGATCGTCCGAATCCTCAGGGAAACCATGGCCTTTTTACGGTTTTCTCTCAAGATCATTGAAAGATTCGGATGCCGGCTACGCTACGCCTGCAAGCGCGCTCACGCGAGTGCGCATCAATTGACGCGGCTGATGCAAAAATCGATCACTTCGAGAAGTGCGTCCTTTTGCGGTGATTTATCGAGCGGTGCCAATGCGTCCCTGGCGATACCGCCAAAATGCCGCGCGCGCTGTATTGTATCACCAAGTGCGCCATAACGCGTCATCAATCCTTTGGCTTTTTCCAATCCCTTGTCGTCGTTCGCGCCGTTTTCCAGCGCATCGCGCCAGAAAAGCCGCTCTTCCGACGTGCCGCGCCGGTAGGTCAATACGACCGGGAGGGTGATTTTTCCCTCGCGGAAATCATCGCCGGTGTTCTTGCCCAGATCCTTGGCATTGCCGCCATAATCCAGGGCATCGTCAACAAGCTGGAAGGCGAGACCGAGATTGAGTCCATAGGAGCGCAGTGCCTGGCGGTCCGTCCGCGACGCGGATGCGATAATGGGGCCGACTTCGGCTGCTGCAGAGAAAAGCGCCGCCGTCTTGGCCTTGATCACGGCAAGATATTCATCCTCGGTGGTTTCGAGATTCTTCGCGGCAGCAAGCTGCATGACCTCGCCTTCGGCAATGACCGACGCCGATGTCGCAAGCACATCGAGAGCTTCGAGAGAACCGACATCCACCATCATCTTGAAGGCCTGACCGAGGAGGAAGTCCCCGACAAGAACGCTGGCCTGATTGCCCCAGATCATGCGTGCAGTGCTCTTTCCGCGGCGCAGATCGCTCTCGTCGACCACATCATCGTGCAGCAATGTAGCCGTGTGCATGAACTCGACGCTGGTTGCGAGCTTGACGTGCCCATCGCCCCGGTAACCGAACATGCGAGCCGCTGCGAGGGTAATCATCGGGCGCAACCGCTTGCCACCTGACGAGATCAGATGGTTGGCAACTTCCGGAATCATCTCGACGTCAGATCCGGCTTTCGACAGGATCAGCTCGTTGACACGGCCCATATCCGCCTTCGTCAGATCGATCAGTGGTTGAACCGATCCGGTATTGTTTTTCTTATCGTCAAGACTGACAACGACGCCCAAAACGAAACTCCTACGGTTCTGGCATGATGCGGCGACACCTTATTTTGACAGCCTATAACCCGCAAGCGGCGAATTGGCGCGCAAAAATAGCAAGGCTTACAAATTCGTGATAAGGCCCATGACCAAGCCAAGGCGTTTTGCTCTATCCCATATCGGTAATGACATGATCGAAATAATGCGTACCAATGACCTTGTCCTGATTTCATTTGTCGAATCCTTACTGAAGGAAGCCAGGATCAATTACTTCGTTGCAGATTCGAACATGAGCATCCTGGAAGGGTCACTCGGCGTTCTCGCGCGGCGCGTCATGGTCGACGAGGACTGCGAAAACGAAGTTCGACAGCTTCTCAAGGATGCCGGAATCGAACAGGAGCTTCGCGACTGACCTATGCTCGATGCTCCGCATACGATCGATGCATTTCATCGCGGCCGGTTTCATCTGCTGCAGCCCGCCGCCAAAGGACATCGCTCGGGCGTCGATGCAATGATCCTCGCAAGTGTCGTGCCGAATGAATTCTCCGGCCGTATCGCCGACCTCGGCGCCGGTGCCGGAGCTGCGGGCCTCGCGGTTCTCTCCCGGTGCCCCGGTGCACGGGCATCGCTGATCGAACGCTCGGACTTCATGGCCGATTTCGCCCGACGTTCGCTGGCATTGGAGCAAAACAAAGCATTTGCCGAGCGTGCGGACGTGATCGAGGCGGATGTAACATTGACAGGCAAGGCACGCGTTGCGGCGGGCCTCAGCGACAACAGCTTCGATTTCGCCATCATGAATCCACCCTTCAACCTCCCGACCGACCGGGCAACACCCGACCCGGTCAAGGCGGAGGCCCATGTCATGACACAAGACATGATGGAGCGCTGGATCAGGACGGCAGCGGCTATCGTCAAGCCCGGCGGGGCGATCGGCATCATCGCCCGGCCCACATCGATCATCGACCTGCTTGACGCGTTGCAGGGGCGGTTCGGCGGCTTGATCATCGTTCCCGTACAACCAAGGCCACAGGACGCCGCCATCCGCATTGTCATAAAAGGCATCAGGGGCAGCCGTGCGGGCCTGTCTTTGTATCCAGCCCTCGTCATGCATCACGAGACCGGAAATGGCTTCACTGCACGGGCAACTTCAATCAACAATGGGCTGGCATCGCTGTTTTAGTCCTTGGTACCATTGCGAATTCCTGCGCGCAGCCTACATGCTCGTGACGGAACATCTCGAGAGGAGACACGTTTGGCCCGATTCATCCGGAAATTACTGCCCCGCCGCTGGCGTCCCGACTATCTGGAAATACCGGTTGTCCGCCTCCAGGGCGTGATCATGAGCGGTGGCGGTCCATTCCGGCAAAACCTCTCGCTCGCATCGACAGCTGCCGTCCTGGAGAAGGCATTCGCCGAAAAGGATGCACCGGCTGTGGCTATTTCCGTCAATTCTCCAGGTGGCTCGCCCGTGCAATCGCGGCTGATCTACCGGCGCATTCGCGATCTGGCGGAAGAGAAGAACAAGAAGGTCTATGTGTTCGTCGAGGATGTCGCGGCATCCGGCGGTTACATGATTGCCGTTGCCGGCGATGAAATCATCGCAGATCCCTCTTCCATCGTCGGTTCCATCGGCGTGGTTTCGGCCAGTTTCGGTTTCACCGATCTTATCAAGAAAATCGGCGTCGAACGCCGGGTGCATACGGCCGGCAAAAACAAGGCGACGCTCGATCCCTTCCGGCCCGAAAACAAGGAAGACGTAGAACACCTGAAGGCGCTGCAGCTCGAAATCCACGGAACCTTTATTGATCTCGTCAAGGAAAGGCGCGGCGAAAAGCTCAGCGACAATCCCGATCTCTTCACCGGCCTGTTCTGGACAGGAACGCGGGGTGTGGAACTTGGACTTGTCGATGGCCTTGGCGACATGCGCTCCTATCTTCGGTCGCAATATGGCCCGAAAACCCAGCTAAGGCTGATTTCTGCGCCGCGTGGTCTGTTTGGGCGCAAGGTCCCGTCAGTCGACATCAAATTTGATGGGATCGGCTCTGGTTTTGCCAACGGGCTGATTGATGCCGCCGAGGAACGCGCGCTTTGGTCGCGCTTCGGATTGTAATTCGGCTATAGAGTATTTGGGCCCCAAGCCCGGTCCGTGATATGGTCACTATTGGAATGACATCGGTAATCGGGGTTTTCAGACGATGGCACAATTGATCTTTTTTGCTCTTGTCGGTGCCGCGGCCTACTACGGTTATCGCTCCTTCAAGAGAGAGGCACAGCGGGTTTCGCAGCGCGTGCGCGAGGCGGAGAAGGAAGTGCAGAACCGTGCACAGGGTACGCTGGTGAAAGATCCGGAGACCGGTGAATACCATCTGCGCAAAGACTGACCGCAATGCTTGACAGCCTAGAGCGGAATACATTCAGCCTGATCGCACCGGCGAAGATCAATCTGGCACTGCATGTGACCGGACGGCGCAGCGACGGCTATCATCTGCTGGATAGCCTGGTGGTGTTCGCTCACTTTGGCGACAAGCTCAGCGTGAAGCGTGCATCCGCCGATTCCTTCGAGATGTCTGGTCCGTTCGGGCGCCATCTGCCGGACGACGGCAGCAACCTTGTCCTCAAGGCAAGGGATGCGCTGCGCCAATATTTTCCCGAGCAAGCCACTCCGGTGGCCATACATCTTGAAAAGTATCTTCCGATCGCCTCCGGCATCGGCGGCGGGTCGAGCGATGCTGCTGCAACGCTGCGCGCCTTGACAGCACTTTGGGGCATTGAAGCAGAACCGGCGCAGTTGGCCGAAATCGGCCTGCTCCTCGGCGCTGACGTCCCCATGTGCCTTCACGGCCAGCCGCTCGTCGCACGGGGCATCGGCGAAGATATCGAGCGCCTGGGCTCCTTTCCACATTTGCCGATGGTTCTCGCCAATAACGGCGTATCAATCTCGACACCGCAGGTGTTCGCAGCGCTGGAAAGACGTGACAATCCTCCCCTGCCCGCAATGCCTGCCCTATCCTCGGTTGACGATGTCTGTGTCTATCTGGCCGAGACCGACAATCACCTGTTTTCGGCAACTGAAAAGCTGACACCAGCAATCGGCGATACTATGAAAGCGCTGCAAAACACGGCTCCGCGGCTGGTTCGCATGTCCGGCTCGGGCGGCACCTGCTTTGCGATTTATGACAGCGACAGCGAGGCGGAGACCGCGGCAGCGACGCTTAAACAGAGCAAGCCGGACTGGTTCGTCGTTGCCACTCACAGCATCACGGAAGGAAACTGATCTTGGCTCGCTTCGATGAGACACGCCCGTTTGTACCGGTCAAGATCGCCGTCCTGACGGTTTCCGATACCAGGACGCTGGAAGACGACAAGTCGGGCAGCACGCTGGCCGACCGGATTCTTGCCGCTGGCCACACCTTGGCAGAACGCTCCATCGTTACCGATGATCAGGAGAAAATTCGCAATCGCGTTCTCTCGTGGTCGAAGGATCCGCAGATCGACGTGATCATCACCACCGGCGGCACTGGCTTTACCGGACGCGATGTCACGCCCGAAGCGCTGGAACCGATCTTCGAGAAGCGCATGGACGGCTTTTCCGAGGTCTTTCATCGCGTTTCCTATGACAAGATCGGTACATCGACGATTCAGTCACGGGCGACGGGCGGCGTGGTCAATGCGACTTTCGTTTTTGTGATTCCGGGCTCGCCCGGCGCCTGCAAGGATGCCTGGGATAATATTCTGCAATACCAGCTGGATTACCGGCACATGCCGTGCAATTTCGTAGAGATCATGCCGCGCCTCGACGAGCATCTGAAGCGCAGCGGAAAGAGCTGAGGCCTTACTTCAGTGCTGCGGGGATAATTTCCGCCCTGAGCCGCTTCATTGCAAGTCCGCGCGCCAGATCAACCGCCTTCTTCCCAGGATTGAACAGCGCCATCGACTGGCGCTTGGAAATCAGCAGTCCATCCGCCAGAGGATTGCCGGGTGAGAAAACGCGGCTGAGAAACGGCCGGCGATGCGTATGCGACCGCGTAAAGCATGCCGGACCCTGCATGCGCTCCACATGTACGGCCACCGGTTCGATCCATCCATCAAGCAATCGTGCCCCAGGTTCGAGAAACAGGAACCAGTCACTGCGCGCCCGCCTGAACCCGTCAATCAAAGGCTGGTCCTGCAAAAAAATACAACCTGCCTGATCCGCGACCCGGTGCGTTTGGTCAACGGAGCCATGATCGATGATGATCACATCGCTCAGCAGGCCCTCGACGGCGCCGCCCACCAGACCGCTGAGCGTTCTGGCCAGGAGTTCATCCGAATTTTGGGTTTCAATCAGGACGGAGATCATCAGGAGCCAATATAGTATTATTAAACGAATTTCCATCACTCCTTTTGGCGCAGATTGTTCTTGCTTTGTTCTCAAGATTTGTTAGGAATGTATTCATGTTGCGGCTGTGATGAGCGACCAGATTCGCTCGGGTGGCAAGGAGAATGCAAATGAACATCGTGGTGCAAGCGGACAAGGCCGCCTTCGGGCAAGGCCGCGCACAACATGCCAATGCACTGATCGAGGAAGCCGGACTTCGGGTCGACCAGGAACGCCGCCGCGGGCGTGGAGCCGGCATGAATCCGACCGGGCGCTTCGAAGCGGAAAGCCGCCATGTCTACGACGATGGCTGGGAAACCATCGAGAATCTGCCGCCGTTCAAGACCGAAGTTCAGATCGAGAAACCACGCACGATCATCACCCGCAATGACTCACCCGATATCAGCTTTGACCGTTCGATCAATCCTTATCGCGGTTGTGAACATGGGTGCATCTATTGTTTTGCACGGCCGTCCCATAGCTATATGGGCTTGTCTGCCGGACTGGATTTCGAGTCCAAGCTTTTTGCCAAGCCCGACGCGGCAAAGATGCTGGACAAGGAATTGTCGAGGCCCGGTTATACGGCAAAGACGATCGCAATCGGCACCAATACCGACCCCTATCAGCCGATCGAGAAGAAATGGCGCATCATGCGCGATATCTTGCAGGTGCTGGAAGCACACCAGCATCCCGTTGGGATCGTTACGAAATCTGCGCTTGTGATGCGCGATCAAGACATTCTTGCGCGCATGGCCGAGAAGGGTCTCGCCAAGGTTGCTCTGTCCGTGACGACGCTTGACGGCAAGCTGGCGCGCACCATGGAGCCACGCGCGTCAACTCCGACGCGGCGACTGCAGGCGCTCCGCAGCCTTTCCAACGCCGGTATTCCGGTCAGCGTCATGGTGGCGCCGGTCATTCCCGGTCTCAACGATCACGAGATCGAACGCGTACTCGACAGCGCCCGCGCCATGGGCGCCCTGGAGGCCGGCTACGTGCTTCTCCGCCTGCCGCTCGAAGTCAGTCCGATCTTCAAGGAGTGGCTGCTTCGCAACTACCCGGACCGCTATCGCCATGTTCTGTCGCTGGTGCGGTCGATGCGTGGCGGCAAGGATTACGATGCGGAATGGGGCAAACGCATGCGCGGCGAAGGTCCCTATGCCTGGCAGATCGGTAGGCGTTTCGAGATAGCCGCAAGGCGCCTCGGCATCAACCTTTCGAAGCGGCGGCTGCGGACGGATCTGTTTTCATCAACGCCGGGAAACGAGCAGCTGTCGCTGTTCTAACCTTCTGAAATCCGTCAGGCAGATCCCCATCCGGCCTGACGTGACCTTGGGTAGCCCCGCCCCATCAGCTACCTAAGGACTTGCAGAGAATCAGAACGAATGCGAGTCTCGTCGCAACATGGCTCGATCGCGTTCTGATTCTCTGCTTCTTCCCCTCGAACCTGGCAAACCGGATTTTGCCAGCGAGCGCAAACTCATGCGCAGTGGAATAGAATTTATCGTCGGCATCGATGAGGCCGGGCGCGGGCCGCTGGCGGGTCCGGTGGTGGCTGCAGCGGTCATTCTGAACCCGAAGAAAATCCCGGACGGGCTCGACGATTCGAAGCGGTTGACCGCACAACGCCGCGAAGAACTCTTTGATATTATTACAGATACAGCGCTAGCCTGTGCTGTGGCGAGCATTTCGGCGCCCGCCATCGATGCAACCGATATTTTGAAAGCTGCCCTCGAGGCGATGCGCCGGGCTGTATGCGGACTCTCCATCTTGCCGGGTCACGCCTTGATTGATGGGCGCGATGTGGCGCCTGGCCTGCCCTGCCCGGCAACGGCCCTTGTCAAGGGCGACCAGCGCTCCGTATCGATTGCCGCTGCTTCGATTCTCGCCAAGGTGACACGCGACCGGATGATGGCTCAGACCGGAAAATATTTTCCGCTTTACGGCCTTGAGTCGCATGCCGGCTATGGTACCGAGTTTCATCGCAATGCCATGGAGACGCATGGACCTGTCACTGGCTTGCATCGCTTCAGCTTTTCACCGCTGAAAGACCGCCAGTTCTAGCCGACGCAACTCTCCACCATCAAAAATCAATCGATGGTTGAATTTCCTGTATGAGAATCGGGATTTGTCGTGCAGGAATCGCCGATCCTTGTACGAGTTTCGGCAGTTTCCGTACCAAACCTCCACGAAATTCAGCCCGGCTTACAAACATCCAAAAGGAAAGCCGCCTTGCGGCGGCTTCGTTCAAGTTCGATTCTGCCCGTTCTTAGTTGAGGCGGGATTTCACTTCAGTCAATGACGACTTGAAGAAGTCAGCCGATGTCTTGGCATCGACCTTGTCGGCCAGGATGCGGCTAGCGGCGGCAACTGCGATATCGACTGCCGAGGCGCGAACTTCGTTGACGGCCTCGACCTCGGCCTGGGCGATCTTCTGCTCGGCGAGCTTCTTGCGGCGGGTAACATAATCCTCGGTCTTCTTCTTGGCTTCCTCAAAAAGGCCGTGGGCTTCACGCTGCGCGATGGCAACGATCTCGACTGCCTCTTTCTCGGCTTCCTTGCGCTTGCGCTGATATTCGGCGAGCAGCGACTGTGCTTCCTCACGCAGGCGGCGGGCTTCTTCCAGCTCGTCGCGGATGCGATCCGCACGGGCATCAAGCGATTTGCCGACAACGCCGGGAACCTTGAGATAGACGATCAGTGCGAGAAAGATAACGAGACCGACCAGGGCGTAGAATGTTGCGTCCAATTCCATAGTAGTTCTCCTCAGCCCCGCACGGCTTTGACCGCGGCGGAAATGCTTGCCTTGTCGACAGTTCCGCCAACGATCTTCTTGACGATCTCTGCGGCCGTGTCTTCGGCGATCGTACCGACTTCCTTCATCGCCTTGTCCTTGATGGCGGCAATGCTGGCCTCGGCGTCGCTCAGTTTCTTTTCCAGCTCAGCCGAAATCTTTGACTGCTCGGCATCGGACTTGGCCTTGGCCTCGTCGTGGGCTGTCTGGGCGATGCCGCCGGCCTTCTTCTTGGCGTCGGCGAGTTCCTGCTCGTAGGCAGCAAGTGCGTCGTCCGAGTCCTGTTTCATGCGGGCAGCCTGATCGAGATCGGTGGCGATGCGATCGCGGCGTGTCTCGATGATACCGCCGATGCGCGGCAGAACCACGCGCGACAGGAACAGGTAAAAGACTGCGAATGTCAGAGCCAGCCAAAGGATCTGCGATGCAAAATGGCTGGAATCAAAGGGCGGGAAAACAGCTTTTTCATGAGCCACACCGGTTTCCGAATGTGTCTCAGTGGCATGGGCGTCAGGCGTCGTTCCCGGTGCTACCGTTTCGGTATGCGCCGGCGTTTCGCCCTGAGCGACGATTGTTTCCGTTGTGGATGCGGCGGCATAGGCCGATGACACAAACATGCGTTGTCCCCTTGAGTAGTCTTCAAACGATATACTGGCCGCGCCAGGCGCAGCCAGTATTAGCTGTTCTTTGAATTAAACAGCGAAGAGAAGCAGAAGAGCGATGAGCAGCGAGAAGATGCCCAAAGCTTCGGTAACGGCGAAGCCGAATACCAGGCGGCCGAACTGGCCATCAGCTGCTGAAGGGTTGCGCAATGCACCGGAGAGATAGCTGCCGAAAATATTGCCGAGGCCGAGGGCCGTTCCGGCCATACCAAAACAGGCGAGACCTGCACCGATGTACTTTGCTGCTACCGGATCCATATTAAACTCCTTTGGATAGAATGCTCATTGATAGATTTACGTTTGGCGGAAACCCGCCGGTGAAGTTTTTCTTAGTGACCGCCAGGATGCACTGCATCGTTCAGGTACATGCAAGTGAGTACCGTGAAGACGTAGGCCTGAAGGAAAGCCACCAGGAATTCGAGACCGGTCAGCGCGACCGTCATGGCGAGCGGCAGGATCGAGCCGCCAATACCGAGAGCTCCAAGAGCGCTCAGCGAAGCAACGAAACCTGCGAAGACTTTCAGCGTGATATGGCCAGCAAGCATGTTGGCGAAAAGACGAACTGAAAGGCTGATCGGACGGGAAAGGAACGAGATGATTTCAATCGGCACCACAAGCAGCAGCAGCGGCACGGGTACGCCGGATGGCACGAAGACGCCGAGGAACTTGAAGCCATGCTTGGCGAAGCCGTAGGCGAGAACCGTGCCGATCACGAGAACGGCAAGCGCGAAGGTGACGATGATCTGGCTGGTTACGGTGAAGAAATAGGGGAACATGCCGAGCATGTTGGCGACGAGAACGAACATGAACAGCGAGAAGACGAACGGGAAGAACTTCATCCCCGCGCTGCCCGCTGATTCGCGCAATGTCGACGCCACGAATTCATAGGCCATCTCGGAAACCGACTGCAGACGGGTCGGGATAAGGCCGCGATTGGAAGAAGTCAGATAAAGAAATGCCGAGGCCACACCAACCGTGGCGACCATAAAGGCCGACGAATTGGTGAAGGACAGATCAACACCGCCCACATGCAAGGGTATCCATTGCGTGATGTGGAATTGATGAATCGGATCGTTGGACACTCTAACCTCGTCTATCTCGTACCATTCCTGACGGCATCTACCGCCAAGACTTATTCCGGTTTGTCGTGATCGACATCTTTAATAGATGTCACACCACGGTTTTCCGCCACACGTCCTGCAGAGCGCAGGATATTCAGCGTTCCAGCACAAAAACCCAGGAGGAGCAGAATGATCAGCCCCCAAGGTGAAGTACCCAAAAATCGGTCAGCTAACCAGCCCAACCCCGCACCTACCAGAACGCCCGCGATAAACTCGCTCGACAGTTTCATGGCCTGCGCGACACCGGAGGCGGTTTCCGTCCCCATGCCTTGCGAACCGGTTTTCGCTCCAGCGCCCTTGGAAACAAGTTTTGCTTCCAGAGAACGGCGGCGTCTATCCAGCTCATCCGAAGTCAGTATCTTCCCGGCATCCGGCGTGTGACCGACAGAACCTGACTTATCGGGATCTTTCCCCGTGGCCAATGGCATGTCCTTTTCACGCTGAATGCGAGGCTTCACCCCCGCTTCGAAGTCGCGCGCAACATATTGTTACGATCCGCGCTAGTCAAGGCGCTGACCTTAGACTCTCCAAGGTAATTTTCGCGCTGAAATTCAATATGTTAGCCAAATATGACTATATGTCTCACCTCTCGAAGCAAGATTCGTGTCGAAATCCTTGCTGTTCAGGTGAGCAATGGACGTTTGATCTACCGCTGTACGGGGACAATTTCGAAGCTGCCCACACTATCTAACTCAACCCTGCGTTTCTTGCGGAGCCTACCAATCCAATCGATAAATGGTCGCGATCGGAGTTTGAGGGTTAAAGCAGAAAGCACCGAGCCAGCCAGTGCATCGAAGAGATGGCCGCTTCGACCTTGGGCAAAGGCCCTGCCCTCAAACCTGGAGGTGGAGCAATGTGGTATAAGCCACTGAGCATCCCCCTGACAATGAAAAGGACCCGAACAGGCTGGCAAGTCGTGTTCCGGGTCCAATTCATATAGTCAGGAACGGGGGACGGCTGAAAGCTCGTTCCCCACTCCATGAACAATTTAGCAGTTTCCGCCCAGCTTCCAAGTGTCTTCGAGCTAAGCTTGGGCTTGCTCACGGCCGATCTGTCACAACCGCCTGTTCAATTCTGTTTACCCACGGTCATGGCTGCCCGGAAGTCTTCGTCGGGGTCGAGGAAGGTGGTCTCGGCACTGGCGCCGACCGCATCGAAGAACCGGCTGACAAAGCTCCGAAATGCGGCGCAAAGGGCGATATCGCAGATTTCAGGATCGCTGAAACCGACGGAGCGCAATCGATCGATGTCATGCTGGGAAATCTGCGTGGCGTCTTTTGTGATCTGCTCGGCATAAGCCAGCATCTCGACGTCCCTGTCCGACAGGCCAGCAGTGCGAAAGTCCCGCTGGACAGCCAGTACCGCCACTTTCGACCCGAGGTCACCGATCAGTTGTTGGCTATAGACGTGCGAGCAGTAGGTGGACGGTACGTGCTTGGCAGCGACTAATGTAATCAAACGCCACTCTCTCAGACCCAGCGAGAAACCCGAGCGGATCTTGCTGGAGAAATCGGTGTAAACCGGGAGAAGATCAGCGCGTGAGGTAAAACACCTTGTTGCCGCCATGATGAAACCGAGTTGCGATTTCTGTGCATCGTATATTTCAGCAACCCTGCCGGTCGCTTCTTCTTCACCAATCGTCCGCAAGAACATTTCCCACCCTCCAACAAAGCGTTCGCCATCAACTGTCCAATAAATCGCAGGCATGGCCCGCGGCGCAATCAATCTATCGGTCTATATCTTCGCGTATTTACTCCAATGATGAAACGTTCATAGTGCTGTTCAATAATTCAAGCCCGGAGCGGACGTTCGCTTTAAAGTGATGGTCGTCAACAGGGGAACGAGCGTTAGAACGGCGAAGGACGGACGTGCATCAGGAAGTCGGATTAATAGCGACCGTTGCCATCGGCTTCGTGTTTGCAGCCGTATTAGGCTATATCGCAGATCGCCTGCGTTTGCCTCCGCTCGTCGGATATCTCGTCGCAGGCATCCTGATAGGATCCTACACACCGGGTTTTGTCGCTGACAGCCAGCTTGCTGCCCAACTCGCCGAGATGGGCGTGATCCTTCTCATGTTTGGCGTCGGCCTGCATTTTTCGACTTCCGATCTGTTGGCTGTGCGCGGAATCGCCATCCCCGGAGCACTCGGCCGGATACTGTTCGCGACACTGCTCGGTGTCGGTTTGAGCTCGTGGTGGGGGTGGAGCCTTGGAGCCGGATTGGTGTTCGGCCTCAGCCTTTCCGTCGCCAGCACCGTGGTGCTCCTCAAGGCGCTCGAAGAGCAGAATATGGTGGACTCGGTGAATGGCCGGGTGGCCGTTGGCTGGCTGATCGTAGAGGACCTGGCAATGGTGCTCGCACTCGTGCTACTTCCTGCCTTCGCCGGGCCTCTCGGCGGTCACGCGGACGCGACTGCCGGACAAACCGCAGCTGGGGGCGACATCGCGCTAACGATAGCCTTGACATTGCTCCAGGTCGCGGCATTTGCCGGCATGGCGGTATTCTTCGGGCCCAAAGTCGTACCATGGATACTCACTTTGGTTGCGCGCACCGGCTCACGCGAGCTGTTCACACTTTCCGTTCTCGCGATCGCCCTCGGTATTGCCTTCGGGTCGGCCGAGATATTCGGGGTGTCTTTTGCGCTTGGCGCATTTTTTGCCGGCGTGGTGATGAGCGAATCGCACCTCAGCCACCGGGCGGCCGCCGATTCGCTACCGTTGCAGAACGCGTTCTCGGTTTTGTTCTTCGTTTCCGTGGGAATGCTCTTCGATCCATCAATCCTCATCCGCGATCCGATTGCGGTGATCGCCGTACTGGCTCTCATCGTCTTCGCTCGGTCGGCGATAGCATTCGGCATCGTTCTTCTGCTGCGCTATCCCGTCGGAATGGGCCTTTCCGTAGCGGCAGGTCTCGCTCAGATCGGTGAATTCTCCTTCATACTGGCCGGCCTTGGCGTTTCGCTCGGTCTTTTGCCGCGTGAAGGACAAGACCTGATCCTTGCCGGCGCCATCCTGTCGATCACGGTGAATCCGCTCGTTCTGCTGGCGGGTGAAGGGCTGCAAAAAAGCATCCGCTCCGCTTGGCCAGCATTTTTTGAAAGCTATGGCAAACGAAAACATGAAACCCTTTGCCGTGAACTGGCGATCATCAAGACGCGAACCGACGAACGAAACCGACAACATCAACTGGAAATGCAGCAGCTGATCGAGACATTTCCGATGTTTTCGCAGGTCGGGGAGGATTCCCAGGAAGAGCTGCTCTTGCTGTTCAGGCCAAAGTCGGCACTACCGGGTCAACGTGTCGTTCGGGTCGGGGACCGGGGTGACGGCATGTATTTCATTTCGTCCGGTGCTGTGGAGGTTCAACTGGATGACGAAAACATTCCTCTCGAAGCAGGTGCCTTTTTCGGAGAGATGGCGCTCTTGAGCGGCGGGCGCCGCACCGCTGATGTTGTCGCAGTCGACTTTTGCGAATTCCTGGTCCTTGAACGCCGGGACTTCCATGTATTCATGTCACGGCATCCGGCATTGCGCGCTGCCGTCAGTAACATGGCAAGGGAGCGAACAGAAATGAATGTGTCGCGCCGAAAACGCGACCAGTCGTTGGATGCCACCTGATCGAATGAGCTCACTCAACCCAGCGTTTCTTGCGGGTTCCTTCAAACCAAACAATAAATGAGCGCGATAGCGGTTTGAGGGTGCAAGCAGAAAGTACCGAGCCAGCCGGGTGCATCGAAGGGATGGCCAGTTCGACCTTGGGGCAAAGGCCTTGCCCTCAAACCTGGAGGTGAAGCGAATGTGGTACAAGCCACTGAGCATCACCCTCATAATGAAAAGAACCCGGACGGGCTGGACAATGTCTATCCGGGTTCAATTCCATTTATGAGGAACGGGGGACGGGCGAAAGCTCGTTCCCCACTCCAGGAATAATATAGCAGCTTTCAGGCGGTTTCCAAGTTGCCGGATATCAAATCCAGCCGCCGCCATAGGTGCGGTAGAAGATGTGCTGGCCGATCTTGTCGATGCGCTTCATGGTATGCGCCCAGTTCGCCCGCACATAGACTGCATGGTAATGCGTGGCCGAGCCGATCTCGGGCAGGAAAATTCGTCCCGACGTGACGGCCATGGCGACCTCTTGCGCGACTTTCCATTGCTTTGGCTCGGTTACGTTCAGCTTGCGCCCTTCGCAGGCAAAGGAGAACTGGCAGCGGTTGATCCAGTCATTGTTCTGATAGACAACCTTGCAAATGGTCTTCGGATAGGCGGGGTTGCGGACACGATTGAGAATGACCTGTGCGACCGCGGCCTGGCCTTTGACGCTCTCGCTTCTCGCCTCAAAATAAATGCCTGTCGCCAGGCATTTCTGTTCTTCCTTGGTAAAGACAACCGGTGGCAGCGGTGTAGCCAGCCAGTCGTGATCGCCCTTGCCGAGCTGAGGGATGAACCGGCCCGGTTGTTTGGGTTCGTTCAGGATCGTGTCGAAGGGCGATGTCTTGGAATAATCCGGCGCAGCGGGCGCATAGCCGAGTGCCAGAATGTCAGGCTGATCGTTGTTGATCAGGCTCGCCAGCATTGGCGGGACGTCGTCAGCTGGCTTATCCGGGGCACGGTTGTGGAAGGCGAGCGCGATCTGAATTTCCTGGCCGGCGATCTTCGGCTTGGCAAACGCCATCTCGACCTCGACGCCATGGGTCGGGCGGATGAGCAAGCTGGAGCGCTGCAGGATCGAGCCGGCGCTGAAGGCTTTCGGCGGTGCTTTCCTGCTGACTGAAACGATGCGGCCCTGCTTTTCGCTACGGTTGATACGGTCTTCATCGGGCGTTGCGTCCGGCGACTTTTGTGAACCGTTGATGGCGATGGAGCCTATGCCGGGGGCGTCGACGCCACTGGCCGGCACGCCCGACGTGATGGCCTTCTCGTCGACGAAAGACATATTGGCTTTCTGGATCGATCCGGCCGGTGATTTTTCGAGATAGGAGGTCCAGCGGCCCTGGCCGGATTCGGAGCCCGACAAAAGACTGGCCATATCCTGGTAGGCGGTGACCGTGGGCGAAAACAGATAGATCGCCGCACCAATGATCAACGGACCCATGTAATGCCGATTTGTCCGATTCTTCAGCCGGGAGCTCGATGCCCGTAAAAACCCAGAGAAACGCACGCCGATACCCCACTCACAACCGAACAATTCTGGTCGTAAAAATGAAGCATTAACCTTGATGGAGAGTTAACGAGGTCGGGAGAATTCGATCGACGCAACAGTTCAGCTTGAAGGCTCAACGGTCATGCCGATTATCTCTCCCCTCGCGGGAGAGAAAGGATTTTCTTGGATTTAGCCTCGTTGCTAAATCTTTAGAAAATCCAAGTGAGGGGATAATTCCGCGGGGCAAATCCCCTCTCTGGCGATTTCTAGCACTTAGCAAGAGCTAAGATGCTGAAATCGCTTTCTCCCCCACAAGGGGAGATAAGGGGGACGCGCTAACGTTTCTTCTTGGCGCGTCCGGCAAACGGGTTGTCGGAGGTGCGCAGCACCAGACGGATCGGCACGCCCGGCATGTCGAATGTCTCGCGCAGGCCGTTGGAAAGATAGCGCACATAGGATGTCGGGAAGGCTTCGGGACGCGAGCAGGAGATGACAAAGCCCGGCGGACGGGTCTTGACCTGCGTGATGTACTTGATCTTGAGGCGGCGGCCGGCAACAGCGGGCGGTGGATGATGCGTCGTCACGCCTTCCATCCAGCGGTTGAGGCGGCCGGTGGAAATGCGGCGGTTCCAGATCTCATCGGTACTGGCAACGGCGGCCATCAGCTTGTCGATGCCCTGGTTTCTTTCGCCGGAAATCGGCACGGCTCTGATGCCGCGGATCTGCGGCAGAAGCCGCTCGGTCTTTTCACGCAGGTCTGCGAGCACCATCTGGCGGTTCTCGACGAGGTCCCATTTATTGAAGGCGATGATCGGCGCACGGCCTTCGCGGATGATCAGATCGGCGATCTGCAGATCCTGCTTCTCAAAGGGGATTGTGGCGTCGAGCACGATGATGACCACCTCGGCGAAGCGGATGGCGCGCAGTGCGTCGCCAACGGAAAGCTTTTCCAGCTTACCCTGCACGCGGGATTTGCGCCGCAGGCCGGCCGTGTCGAAGAGCTTGATCTTGCGGCCGTTCCATTCCCAATCGACGGAAATGGAATCGCGGGTGATGCCGGCTTCCGGACCGGTCAGCAGGCGGTCCTCGCCGAGCATCGTGTTGACCAGCGTCGACTTGCCGGCGTTCGGCCGGCCAACGATGGCGATGCGCAGGGGCTTCGACGAATCATAGGCCGGAACTTCGTCGGCGTCCGGATCGTCGATATCGTCGCCGATCAGATCGTCCATTGAACGTGGCGTTGCCGGAATGGTGACGGCGACGGTATCGTCCGCGTCAGGTTTGACGTGTTCATCGGGGAAGACGCGTTCCTCGCCCATGATCTCGACGATCGCGTCGCGCAGATCGGGAAAGCCCTGACCGTGTTCCGCCGAGATCGGAGTGGGTTCACCAAGACCAAGCGCATAGGAATCATACATGCCGGATTCGGCGCCGCGCGCCTCGGCCTTGTTCGCCACCAGGATGACCGGCTTGCCGGAGCGGCGGACGAGATCCGCGAAGGTCACGTCGGTCGGGGTAATGCCTGCCTTGGCGTCGACAAGGAAGACGATGAGATCGGCTTCGCCGATAGCGAGTTCCGTCTGGGCACGCATGCGGCCCTCAAGCGATTCGCTGTCGACTTCTTCGAGACCCGCGGTGTCGATGACATCGAACTTGAGGTCGTAAAGCTTGGCGGCGTGGACGCGGCGGTCGCGGGTCACGCCCGGAAGGTCGTCCACAAGGGCGATCTTGCGGCCAACGAGCCGGTTGAACAGCGTGGACTTACCGACATTCGGACGGCCGACAATAGCGAGAGTGAAGCTCATCGGCTCAAATTCCTATCTAACTTAGCCGGCAGCAGCAGCGGTTGCGGCGCCGGTGCTCTTCAGCATATCGAGCATGGTGTCGGCAAACTGGCGCACATTGGCAGGCGCAGTCTGATCATCGGAGATCTGCTGGAACAGCTTGGATGCATCGGCACCTCGGCCAGCTTTCCAGGCGGCGAGGCCGAGCGCTTCGCGGGCAGAATGGCGCATCGGGTTGCTGTCGGAGGACAGTGCCTCGACGCGGCTCGCCACGTCGTCATAGGAGCCGGTATCGACAAGGATAAACGCAGCACGGAGCTTGGCAAGATCGCGAATGGCCTGCGGAATCGAGGTGTCGGCGGAAACCTTGTCGAAGGCTGCGACAGCACCGGCGAAATCACCCTTCTGGGCGATGACACCCGCTGCCCGCATGCGAGCCAGCACCGGATAGGCACCGTAGCCATCCTTTTCCAGCTGGTCGAGTGCCTTCAGCGCTTCATCATTCTTGCCGTCGCGGACAAAGTTGAGCGCGGCAAGAAACTGATCGCCCGACTGCGAAGCCTGCTTTTCCGTCCAGTATTCGTAGAAGGCAAAGACGCCGGTGCCGACGACGATGGCGACCACAGCACCGATGAGCAGCGAGCCATAACGGGTCCAGATCGCCTTCACCTTGTCGGAACGCAGTTCCTCATTTACCTCGCGGAAAAAGCCGTCGTCAGTCATGGTGCCTCTTGGATCGGCTCGCGCCGTCGGATCAATTGATAAAACGCGGCGCAGCCGGAGCCGCCCCGCGCATGGAGTTCAGGCGCTTTTAGTCGGAAAACTTGCAGGATGGTAGCCCTAAGTGAAAATTAGCACCCGCAGACCACTCGATTTCTCGCTTACATCGGTGGGACGCCGATCAAAAGTACGTGCAATTTCCACACGAAGAGTGCGTAGAGCACAAGGCCGACGACAATCGCGATGATGTCATTGGAGACAGGGCCGGCAACGATATAGGGCGCTGCGAGACCTGCCCGCTCCTGCCGCTTGATGGCGATGCGGTCGAAGACGGCCCACGCCAGGAACGAAAGAAACAGGATGAGCGAGGCAAGATCGCCATTGGCGAGCAGATGCGCCAGCGCCCAGGTCTTGATGGCGATGAGCATCGGATGCTTCAGCGCCGGTTTCATCTTTCCGGGCCTTGCAATGAAGACGCCAAGGAAGATGAAGGCGAAGAGCATCAGCAGTTCGGTGATGTGTTTCATCCACGCCGGTGGTTCGTAGATGATGGGTGCTTCGGGCCGGGCCATGCCGTAGCCCCAGACGAGGAGCACGAAACCGATGAGCGAAATCACCGAGTAGAGGCCCTTCCACTTCATCTCGCCCCACTCGGCAATCTTGGCGAGGCGCCACTCCGGTGCGACGATGCGCACCGAGTGTATTCCAAGAAAAACGATGATCCCAACTACCAGTACCAGCATGACCGCTCTCCCCGAATGATGGCGCAGACTATAGCGAGACTGGAATAGTTCCAAGCTGATCCCTTGCGGTGGATCGCCGCGTCCGATCATCGCCACAATTGAGCTGTAGCGACTTCGCTTCCCTCTCGGAGCCCTGTCTCAATTATCATGCGTTCGATTTGCACCGTTCTCGCTACGTCCCTGGCGTTCTCGCTATCCATGCCCGCCCTGGCCAATAGCGGCGCTGAGCTGCGCGGCTCGATCGGCGCCAAGCCGCAATATGTGCTGATCTCGTTCGACAATTCCGGCAGCAACGCGCTGTGGGATCGCAGCCGGGCGCTGGCCGAGCGCTCCAATGCGAAGTTCACCTATTTTCTGTCATGCGTGTTCCTGATCGACCATGGCGATCGCAAATCCTATCAGGCGCCGGGCGAGGCGCCGGGCCGCTCGAATATCGGCTTTGCCCTGTCGAAAGAGGATATCGCCAAGCGCCTGGACAATATCTGGCGCGCCCGCAACGAAGGCAATGAGATCGCCAGCCATGCCTGCGGCCATTTCGACGGCAAGACCTGGTCCAAGGCAGAATGGAAACGCGAACTGGCCACCTACAAACAGGTATTGCGGGACGCCTGGAGCAAATATGGCAGCGATCCCGAGCCTGAAGGCTGGAAAACCTTCGTGGACAGGGAAATACGCGGCTTCCGGGCGCCATACCTTTCAGAGAGCCCGGCGCTGATCTCCGCTCTCAGGGACATGGGCTATGTCTTTGACGGGAGCGGCGTTTCCAGAGGCCCTGCCCTGCCCGTCTACGCCAACGGCGTCTATCAATTCGGATTGCCGACCATCAATGAAGGTCCGCAAAACCGGCCGGTCATCGCCATGGACTACAATCTCTTCGTTCGCCATTCCGGCGGCTTCGAGCGCACCGATCATCTCAATGAATTCGAGAACCGCGCCTATGATGCATTCAAGGGCGCTTTTGACCGGCAATATCGGGGCTCACGCATTCCGTTCCAGATCGGCCTGCATTTCACCCTGATGAATGGCGATGCCTATTGGCGGGCACTGGAGCGATTCACCAGCGAGGTCTGCACCAAGCCGGACGTGCGCTGCACGACCTATAGCGAGTATCTGAAGGAAACGGGCGCCGTGACGCCTGTTGCAGGCACCGACCTGAAGTTGCCGGTAACGAGCGGCGGCATGTGACCGCCGCCCGTCACATCGCCAATATCAAACCTCTTCGGATTGCGTCTGCAGATAGCGCTGGTCGATCTCCGGCAGCGGTTCGTCGTAGATCACCGCCTCGAACGCCCGGAGACGCTTGTAGATAGACATCAGCTCGACGATGGTCGGCCACGAGTTCACAAGAAACTGGAATGACGATGTCACCTGCGAGAATGCATTGGAAATCTGGTTAAGCAGACCCAATGTGATTGTCCCCGCAATGATCGAGGGAACCATCAACACCAGAGCAAAAATATTATTCGTCTGCAGGTAGAGATAGCGGACCACATTGAAATAGACATAGTGGAAATAGAGCCGGAAATAGTTGCGGCGAACATTATTGAAAAGCTCTTTTACCGTCGGTGGCTGTGCACGGTCCTCGTGATCTTCGCCATACACAAGTTCCTTACGATAGGCTGCTTCAACGCGCTGGTTGCGGAACTGAAGACCCGGCAGCTTCATACCCACAATGGCAAGAACAACAGTACCGAACACCGCCCAGCAGATAGCAGCTATGACAAGCGGTTGTGAAACAGGGCCGAGGACCGGCAACTCAGTAATATGCGTTGAGAGACGGATCAAAAGCGGCATGAAGGCGATCAATGTCATGATCGAATCGATGAATGCGGTTCCGAGCCCCTCAACGATCGTCGAGAACCGCATTGTGTCTTCTTGAACACGCTGCGAAGCACCCTCGATATGTCGCAGCTTGGGCCAGTTCGCCATGTAGTATTCGTTCATGGCCGTTCGCCATCGGAAGACATAGTGACTGACCAGGAAAACCGTCAAAGCACTCACTGTCACCGCCACCAGGGCAATACCAAGAAAAGTGGCAATTTCAGCATATAGCGCACCAGTGCTCGATACATTCTGTTTGGATAGAATGCCTTGAATCAAATCCCAGAATGGACCGTACCAGTCATTGATGGCCACGCTCACCTGAACCTGAAAATAGGTGATGAACAGAATAAGAGCCGATCCCAAGATCGACCATACCTGCCAGCGATGCGGCGAGTAGACGAACCAAAATCCTGCGAAAATCACCGATACGAGCGCAAAATAGATATAGAACCAGATGAACGGTCTGGACCAGAAGCTGGAGATGCCAATGATTGGCGGTGCATCCGGCGCAGCAGGCGGCATTCCGAATGAAGCTCCCAAATTTCGCCCTGCATAAAACCAGAACAGCACAGCCGCTATCGACCAAAGTGCGGCCGAAATGAAGAAAAGCTTTGGTTTTGGAAAGAATGAGACAAACACGGTGGCAGGTTCCTCGAGTGAAAAGTCGCGATTCAGAATTGCTCTGAGCTGCACTTAACAGCACGAATAGGGCAAACCATGAACGGCAGCAATTAAATTGCTGTAATGATCAGAGACCCTTTGCCAATCCATCCGGACGGACATGTGATTGCAGCAATCTTTGGAGGAGGCCGAGAACGAGCGCGTCAAGTGGTCGAAGACCGATAAGCCTGCGCCATCCCTTACCCTCCCCCTCGTGGGGAGGGAGGCTGCGTAGCAGCAGGGAGGGGTATTGGGATTTTAGTCTTTAGAAGACCCCTCCCCGTCGCTTCGCTCCGTCCCTCCCAAGGGGGAGGGTAAGAAGTAATCCGCCTATTGAGTTCTTGCCGAAAACGCGAAAAGTGCCGCCACGACGAGGCCCGCCGCAGCAACCAGCGTGGCGGAAGTGAAGTTGCCGGTAATGTTGGCGAGGTAGCCGGCGATCAGCGGCCCAATGATCTGGCCGATGCCAAAAGCTGCCGTCATCACCGCCATGACCCGGCGCGGTGCGTTTGGCAGGAGGACACGTCCAGCCTGAAACCCGAAGGCCGTGATGACGATGAAGGTGAGGCCCAGCAGAACGCCGCCCAGCAAGGGACCAACGGGTGAAGGAAGCACAACGCTGGCAGCAACGCCGATAGCCTGAACCGCGCAGCCCAGTGCCAGAGCGACAAAGGGACCGACCCGCCGCAAGAGCGGCGTCCACAACCATACGGAGACGGCGCCGGTGGCGCCCGTCAGTAGCCACACCAGCGCTTCCATCCAGGCGCCGCCATGGCTGGTCCGGACAATGGCGATGATGAATGTTGCGGTGATGATGTAACCAAAGCCAAAAATGCCATAGGCGATGTTGATCTTGATGAATGCCGGCGTCCAGGTGATGGGCTCCTCCTCCACCGCCGAACCATTGCGTACCGGGCCCTGCCGGATCAGCGCCAGGACTGCGAGAAGCCCGAGTGTGGAAAGGATCGCAGCGCCAATCCAGTCTTCGCGCCAGCCAAGGCCATAGGCCGAACAGAATGCGACCAGCAACGAGGAAAACGCAATGCCGGTGCCAACGCCGCCGAAATGCAGAGCTTGCAGGTCCTGACGATTGGTCGCGGCAAGATGGCTGAAGACAATCGTCGCGGTGAACACGAGCATGAAGGCACTGGCCATGCCGGCGAAAAACCTGACCACCGAGAACATTATGACGCCGTCGCTGACACTCATGGCAAAGCACAGCGCGGCGCTCAGCGCCAGCGACAGATACACCAGTGGACGCTCGATTCCGGAGGCCCAGCCAAAACCTGCGATGACCGCGCCCAGGAGATAACCGACATAATTGGCCGAGGCGATGATGCCCGCATCGCCCGGCGTGAGACCCAGATCGCTCATCATGCCAGGCAGAATCGGGGTGAAGATAAAGCGGCCGATGCCCATGCCTATAGCCATTGCCACGAGACCGCCAAGGGCTAAGCGGACCGGAGAGGATGCGGGTGGATTCATGCGCGGGACATTATCGCCGCGCCATGCCGTGACAAACCAATTAATTTGATCGTCTGATTATTTTGAGTGATCGGTTGTGGCGTTGCGGTGCCAGCTCTCTTCGAAATATTCCCAACTCACAAGGAAAATTCAACCATCCGATCAGCCTCACTCCCCCGACGTGTGATGCGGTAGACTGCTGCCGGCGGCAGATTGCAAAAGGCGCGGCCAATGCAAGTCGCGTCGAGATCAAGCTGCTCAAGGAGGGCTTTCGGCACCGGGCAGCGGAGGCCGTACGTGAACTGGTAGAAAGCACCGTCGGAGCGCAGATTGTCAAAGGCACCGCCGACGATTGCTGCAACGTTTTCCGGCGGCATGCTCAGGAAAGGCAGCCCGCTGACGACGGCACCGGCCGGTTCAGCTTCGAACAGATCGTGCATTCCCAATTGGCATGCATCCATCTGCAGGATGCGCAGCCCGGGAAACCGCGCCTGAAGCAACCTTGCGAACTCTGCGCCATATTCGACCAGCGTCAGATTGTTTGGATTGACGCCGCGTTGAAGCAAGGCATTGGTGAAGACACCGGTGCCAGGCCCGAGTTCCAGAACGCCGCCGGTGGTGGCGCTTATCTCGCTCGTGATCAATCTTGCCAACGCCGCACCGGATGGCGCGATCGCGCTTACCCGAGACGGGTCTTTCAGCAATGCCCGAATGAATGTCCAAATTCCGCCTGTCGTCATTAACTTCGATCCCGTCCTGTTCCGGAGAGCATTCGTATGAAGCGCCTGGATTGAGGGAACATTGCGGTTTTCACGGAGAGCGGGAAAATTTCAGTTGCGGTTCTCAAGATGCGGCGGGAAGTTTTATGCTGAAGCAGGCACCGCCTGTTGCCGCGTCGACGATCATAACCTGCCCCCGGTGCAGGCGAACAATCTCGCGAACGAGATTGAGCCCGAGCCCAACGCCTCTGTCGCGGGCTTGAAGCCGGTGAAAAGGCTCAAACACCCGTTCACGCTGTTCCAATGGTACACCCGGACCCTCATCCGTGACCGAGATCGTCGCCGGTTTTTCCACGTTGATGGTGATGCTGCCCTTCCGCCCGCCATGCTGGATAGCGTTCTGGACGAGGTTGCTCAATGCACGTTCGAGCGAGGCCTGGTCGCCAATAACCATCGCCTGATCGGTCACCGCTTCGAAAGACAGGCTATAGCCGGCAGCGATGGCGAGTGGCGCAATATCAGCAGCAACCCGCTGGCCGATCGTCACCAGATCGACCGGCACAAAATCGCTGGCGTAGCGATTCATCCGCTGCAGATCCAGAAGCTGTTCCGCGAGGATGGAGAGACGGGCAACATCTTCGAGAAGACGCACGGTATCAGGGCTGGCAGGCAAGGTTTCGAGCCGGGTCTGCAGGATGGCTATCGGCGTGCGAAGTTCATGGGCAGCGTCAAGGAGAAAGCGTTTGTGCCGTTCGTATCCCTCGTCAAGCCGCCCCAGCGCATTGTTGACGGCAGTAACCAGCGGCGTCACTTCCATCGGCACGCCTGCCAGCGGCAGGCGGGCGCCCCGTTCATCAATATTGATCTTCTCGGCTTGGGCAGCGACTTCGCCCAGACCGCTATGCGCCTTGCGAACCACGAGCGGTGTCACGAAAAACGTCACCAAACCCATCAGGACGGTCAGGGGCAGGACAAAGCCGAGGAAAATCGTGCCGAGCGCAATGAACACCCGGCCAATATGGACGGCGCCGCCCGATCCGGCGAGAACCTGCACGCGTCCCGCTGCTGTATCCAGCCATTTCAACCGGGCTGTCTGGCGTACCGGCTGGCCCAAATTCCAGCCGAAGCGTGCCTGCCCGACGTCGAAGTGCGTAGCTCCGATTTTCTGATATTCGGGCGGGACAGCACCTTCCGAGATGGCATGACCTTCTGCGTCTCTGACGACAAACCAGAAGTCGGGAACCTCAGCGCGCTGTCGCTGGATCGAGGGGGTGTCGGTCACTGCCAACCCGCCGCCGGCGTCGCGTACTATTGCCGATTGCAACGCTTCGATGGTCTCGTCTTCGGCGTCGAGCGAAATGAGGTACCCATTCCACCACATGATCGTGATGATCAGAATGACGACGAGTGCCAGCAAGGCCGCCTGAAGAATGACGATGCTCTTAACCAGCTTCCATTTCAGCGAATGGGGCTTGGAGAGGTCCATCATGCCGAACGCTTCAACAGGTAGCCCACACCGCGAACCGCATGAATTTCAACGCCTGCATCCGCGTCGGTGAGCTTGCGGCGCAGCCGTGATACATGGGTGTCGAGGGCATTCGACTGGATTTCGTCATCCATGCTGTAGACCATTTCTTCCAGGGTCGAGCGCAGCACTGTGCGCCCCATGCGCCGCAACAATGCCTCCAGCACGAGCAGTTCACGGCGCGGCAGTTCAAACCTTTTGCCACTGACGCTGGCTTCGCGATGCATGAGATCAAGGGAGAGCTGGCCGAGCTTCAGGACTTCCGCGGGCATGTTTGGCGGGCGGCGAAGCACCGCACGCAGCCGCGCGAGCAGTTCATCAATGGCAAACGGCTTGCCAAGATAGTCGTCGGCGCCATGGTCCAGCCCTGCAATGCGGTCCGCCAGATCGCCGCGCGCCGTCAATACAATTACCGGCACGCCGGCACCCTTGGCGCGCAATCCCGGAACCATGGTGAGTCCATCGCCGTCGGGCAATTGCCGATCGAGCAGAATGGCATCATAGACGTTGACGGCCACCGCCTCTTCGGCATCGGCAAGCGTCGCGACATGGTCGACCACCATGTCATAGTGCTTCAACGCGTCTGCCAGCGCAGCCGCCATTTCAGGCTCGTCTTCGACCAGCAAGATCCGCAATGCTTCAACCCCGATGTGAACTTGTAACCGGCTAACGCTAGGTCATGCACATTGTGGAAAGGTTGCGCAACTGCGGCGGTTGCCAATTGCAGGATTTTTGGTGGGTTGCATATACTTAGGAAATATCCTAAGTATTAAGAGACCAAATGGAGGATCCAGCATGAACGGGCTTTCTGTGGGCACAGCGCCCCGCGTTCCCCCCATCGATGGTATCTTCCGCGCGCTGTCCGACCCGACACGCCGCCAAGTGCTGGAGCGCCTCACCCGTAGCCCGGCATCCGTCAGTGAGCTCGCCGAACCCTTCGACATGGCGCTGCCCTCCTTCGTCGAGCATTTGAAGGTCCTCGAAGTCTGCGGACTGGTGAGCTCCAGAAAGGCAGGGCGCGTGAGAACCTACCGGCTTGCTCCCGAGTCCATGCGGCTGGCGGAGGACTGGCTGGCAACGCAGCGCACACTATGGGAGCGCCGCCTCGATCAACTCGACGATTATCTCATTGAACTCAAGGAGCAGAACACATGACCCGTCCTTCAATCGTGAAACCGGATCCGAAGCTCGACCTCGTTCTCGAGCGCGTTGTCGATGTGCCGTGCGAGCTCGTGTGGAAAGCCTGGACGACGCCCGAGCATGTCGCCAAATGGTTCACGCCGAAGCCCTGGTATATTTCGGACTGCGAGATCGACCTGTGTCCCGGCGGCATATTCCGGACGGTTATGCACGGGCCCGATGGCGAACAATCGATCAACCACTTCTGCTATCTGGAGATCGTCCCGAATGAGCGGCTGGTGTGGACCGACGCCCTCTTGCCCGGATACCGCCCCTCAAAGGAACCATTCCTGACTGCAGTCATCACGCTTGAGCCGCATGGAAGCGGGACAAAATACACCGCGATGGCGATGCACCGCGATGAAGCGATCAGACAGAAGCACGAGGAGATGGGCTTCCACGACGGCTGGGGAACGGTTCTCGACCAGCTCAAGGATTATATCACGACGACGATGTGAGCTGGGATCTGATCGAAATCATGCCTCAGCGGCCGGCTGTGATGCGCCGTCCGTCAGTGATGATACAAGCCTCGGGCGGTGATTGGCCGTCGAGGACAGCGACAACGGATTCTGCGACGACCATGTTGGTCCGGGCGAGCCCTTCGACGGAGGAGGCGGCGGAATGCGGCGTTGCGATCACATTTGGGAGCGCTATGAGTTCTTCCGAAACAGGCTTGTACGCCGGATCGCTTTCGCTGAGATAAACATCAAGCCCAGCGCCGGCGAGCCGGCCTGCCTTCAATGCGTGCAGGAGGGCCTCGTCGTCGACGAGGCCGCCACGCGCGGTGTTGACCAGAATGCCCGTGGGCTTCATGAGCGCAAGTGCATCGCGACCTATCAGGAAACGCGTTTGCGGCGTTAAAGGCGCGTGCACTGTTACATAATCGCTCTGCCGAAGCAGCGTTTCCATCTCGACATAGGCGATGTCATTTGCCTTGCCATAGTCGTCATCCGGGCGTGGATGGCAGACTAGAATACGCACCTCGAAACCCTTCAGCCGCTGCACCAGACTTTTCCCGATGCGCCCAAGGCCAACAATGCCCACTGTCTTTCCGAATAGATCGGAGCTCATCAGGATCGACCAGTTGCCGGCGAGCATCCGGTTTTGCGATTCGCGCAGGCGCCTTGCAACGGCCAGCATCAAGCCAATCGTGTGGTCGGCAACCGACGCATCATTGCCGCCCGCACCGATGGTAAGGACGCGGCCAAGGTCTCTCACGGCATCGACGTCGATACGCTCGTAACCTACGCCGCGCCGCGCCAGGACCTGGAGATCGGGCAGAGCCGTCAACAGGTCGCGCGTGGCATATGCCTGGCCAACGATCCAGCCAGCGGCTCCCTGTAACAGATTGATCAGTTGCTCCCCTGTCAAACTGCTGTCGGGTGGTCCCTTTGCAATTTCAACCTCGCACCCATGGTGCCTCAGGTAGCCGATCGCTGCTTCATCGAAAAACGGCGCGGTGACGACAACCCGTCTTGGCGTTCTATTCATAGGGTCAGGACCTATCCAGGTGATGCTATGGACGTTACAGGCTTTTTCTCACTCGATAGTTCCCGCCACCGGCAAGCGATTGATTCTAACGGAAGGTAAATCTTTGCCACAAGAGCTGCCGTCACCTGTACCATCGCAAAATTTCAGCTGTCGTCTTCATTGGAGAAATTCACCCCTTTTTGCAAACGGTCTGTCGCCGGAAACAGCGTTTAAGATTTTGGCTTGCTGGACTACAAATCACAACACGTAATCTGCCCTCAAGCCTAGGAGCAACCCGTCCTGCCTACCCGGATCAACCGCCTGACCCCGTTGCCTGAAAACGTGCTGAGCCTGTCGGTGTCGCGGCGCGCATGGAATGGCGTGAGCGTCGACATCGCCGAATTTCATTGCGGGGGCCGGGTGGCTCATCACCTGTGCTACGAGAACGAAACCCGCCTCAGCGTTCTGCTGGAAGAGGTTGGAAGCCACTGTGAGCCGCGCCTGCGCGAAGACCAACCCTGCCCGATCGGCTATATGCCGAGGCACATGCACTTCGCGCCGGCCGGCATGGAGATGTGGGGCTACAGCGCCGACGCCCGCTTCGTCAAGGACGCCACGTTGACCTTCGATCTTGCGGTGCTGGGCGACCGGCTGGCCACCAAATTCAACGCCGATACGACCGCCGCGCCGCGGCTGCGCTTTTGCGACGATCGCATCTGGACGCTGGTCAAGCTGCTCTCCGATGCGGTGAACGACCGAGATCCGTCGACGCAACTCTATGGCGACGGGCTGACCGCCGCGATCGTGGCGCGGCTCTTCGCCGATCGTCCGGAGCCTGGAGAGGATGGTTCGGGCCTGGCTCCCTGGCAGCTTCGGCGTATCGTCGAGTATCTGGACGCACACCTGCCTGAGCGCGTCGACCTCGCCCATCTCGCGGCACTGGCGGACCTGTCGCAGTCACATTTCAGCCGGGCATTCAAAGCCTCGACGGGGATGGCACCCTATCGCTGGCAACTCGACGCGCGCGTCCGGCGCGCACAGGCCCTGCTGATCGATAGCCATGCCTCGCTCGATCAAGTGGCCGAGGCCACCGGGTTTGCCGACGCGGTACATTTCGGCCGGACGTTCCGGAAACTTACCGGAGCAACGCCAGCGGCGTGGCGGCGCGACCGGAAAAACTGATCACGATTCCGTAGCCGATTCGGACTGGCAATCGCAGAATCGAACAGTGTCTTCCGCAAAGCGGCAGGGCAATATTCGCTCGACCGGACAGGCGAGCGAAAAACCGTATTCAGCGTTTGATGACATTCGTCCTTCGGAAACCCTGATCCAGAAGGCGGAAGATGATCCCAGAATTTATCGACTATGACAGCCCGATGCAGGCGAACCTTGCGCAGGTGTTCGGCGAGCGCGACGCCTCCCGCCGGACGAACGCCATCGCAGAGATCTACGCCGACGACGCGGTGCTGCATGAACCCCATGCCTCGGCGGCCGGCCATGCCGCCATCAGTCGGGCGGTGGATGCGCTATTGTCTAGCCTGCCGCCAAACTTCGTCTTTACTGCGATTGGCCCCGCCGTCGGCCACCATGGCGTCGGGCGACTGCGCTGGCAGTCCGGTCCGCCCAACGGTCCCGCAGCCGTGACCGGAACCGATGTCGCCCGGATTGAAGGCGGCCTCATCCAAACCCTCCACGTGTTTCTCGACCCCACCGGCGCCTGAGTCGCCACCTGCATATCCCAAGGAGTTCCCATGCCTAAGACCGGCCTCGACGCACTGCTTCGTCCTGAAGACAGCATCCTCGTACTGATTGACCATCAGCCCTATCAGTTCACCAATCTGAACAGCCACGAGCCGACGCTGATCATCAACAACGTCATCGGCCTCGCCAAGACGGCGAAAGTCTTCAACGTGCCGACGATCCTGACCACGGTGATCGAGGAACGCGGCGGTTACCTGATCAAGGGTCTTCAGGACGTCTTTCCGGAGCAGAAGCCGATCGACCGCACCTTCATCAACACCTGGGAAGATCCGAAAGTCACCGACATCGTCAAGAAGAGCGGGCGCAAGCAGCTCGTGCTGGCCGCACTCTACACCGAGATCTGCCTCGCCATGCCGGCGATCCAGGCACTCGATGAGGGATATGACGTCTTTATCGTGACCGACGCCTCCGGCGGCGTCACGGCGGAAGCCCACGACATGGCCGTGCGCCGCATGGTCGCCGCCGGTGCGGTGCCGATCACCTGGCTTGCAGTGCTGGGCGAATGGCAGCGTGATTGGGCGCGCGAGGAGACCGCTGCGGGCGTTGCAGGCGTCGTTCTCGAACATGGCGGAGCCAGCGCCGTAGCTCTGGCGTGGGAACTGCAGCTTCTCGCCGGGCGCGCCGGCGCGGGCGTATAGCAGGTCCCGCGCTCCGATCGGATGATCGGTCAGACCGTCACGACAATCTTGCCGAATTGTTCGTTCGACTCCAGAAAGCGATGCGCCTCGACGATCTGGTCGAACGGAAATGTTCTGGCGATTACCGGCTGGAGCGAACCCGACGTCAGCCCGTCAAGGATGAACGTCTTGGCGGCTTCCAGCCGTGCAGGATCCCTGACGATTTCGTGGATGAGGTAACCGCGCAGGGTGAGGCTCTTGCTCAGCACGGCGAATAGGGGGAAGGGTGTCGGCTCGGGGCTCAGGCCGCCATATTCGATGAGAATGCCACCTCGTGACATTGCGGCCGTCAGCGGCTCGAATGATGGGCCGCCAACCGCGTCGAACACAACCCTTACGCCCTCCGGGCCGGCGATTTCCTTCAGCCGCGCTCCCAGATCTTCCTCCGCTGAAGCAATGACATGCCCTGCGCCGTACGCGAGCAGGTCCTGCTTCTTGCCAAACGTCCGTGTGACGGCGATCGTAGTCGCACCAACCATGTTGGCGATCTGGATCGCGGCAAGTCCGACACTGCTTGAGGCGGCGGTAATGACAACAAAGTCTTCACTGCGGAGTTTGGCAATGTCGATCAGTGCGCCGTAGGCGGTGATATATTGCATCCAAACGGCTGCCGCCCGGTCCCAGCTTAGCGATGACGGGTGCTTGACGACGAGTTCAGCAGGATATGTGGCGAGCTCCCCATAGGCCGGCCAGCGAACCATCGACAATGGCGGGACGACGCTAACGGCGTCGCCTGGCGCAAAACCGTCCACGCCTTCGCCAACCGTTTCGACAACGCCCGCTGCCTCGAGGCCAAGACCGGAGGGCAATGGCGGCGTCTCGATATAAGAGCCCGAACGTATCAAGGCCTCGGCCCGGTTAAGGCCCAGTGCCTTGACACGGATTTGAATCTCGCCGCGACCGGGCATCGCAACATCGACGTCCTCAATGCGCAGAACCTCGGGACCACCATGCTCATGAAAGCGCACAACTCGTGCCATATGCCGTTACTCCAAAATATTTGAACATAATAAGCTATGACAGTGGACACAGAGCCAATAAATAGCTCCGTATGAACAACAGTCGAAACGGAGAGTTTTAAATGGATCGTCTTATGAGCATGGCCGTGTTCGTCAAAGCCGTGGACCTGGGCTCCTTTGCGGCCGCCGCGGCCGCACTCGATCTATCCGGACCAATGGTGGGCAAGCATGTCCAGTTTCTTGAACAGCGTCTCGGCGTGCGCCTCATCAACCGGACCACGCGCCGTCAGAGCCTGACAGAGTTCGGGCGTGCCTACTATGAACGGTGCCAGGTTGTGCTAGCTGAAGCTGAAGCCGCGGATGCGCTCGCGGCCGATCATCTTTCCGAACCCTGCGGAAGGCTGCGTGTCACCATGCCGGCATTATTCGGCCGGCGCTGCGTTGCCCCCATCCTGCTGGAGCTTGCACAGCAATATCCCATGCTGGAACTTGATCTGTCGTTCAGCGACCGCATCGTTGACCTTGCGGAGATTGGCTACGATCTTGCCATCCGGACCGGCAATCTGGAGGCCAAGCCCGGGTTGATGGCGCGCCGCGTCGCGCGCCAGCGCATGGTCGTCTGCGCGTCGCCATCCTATGTCGAGATGCATGGCCGCCCGCTGCAGATAGAGGACCTCAGCAAGCACCGTGCCATCATCTACAGCCGGTCCGGCCGGACCGGCCCATGGCTGTTTCCGCGCAATGATCAGCCTCCGGTGGAGGTCGTACCGGTCAGCCGCCTACGACTCGACGACATGGATACGATCGCCGATGCCGCGACAGCCGGCATGGGGCTCGCCTGGCTTCCACGCTGGCTCATCAAGGAGCGCATCGAGGCGGGGGGACTTGTCCCGTTATTGCCGGATCAGCCGGAATTTCTTTACGACTGTTACGCGCTATGGCTGCAAACACCTCATCTGCCGCGGAAGGTCCGGCTTGCTGTCGATGCCCTGATAGCTGGATTGCCCAAGTTCATGATGTGAATGCGCTTGAGCGTTGGGGGACGTGGGCAACGCTTCATGTGAAGCTTAGCCGGGCTGAATCCTCACATCGGCGGCATCTTCTCGAATTTAGGCAGGGTTGGATCGACATGGTCCCAAGCATAACCGCGCACACCATACGTCACCACTTGCGGCTTGTATTGGCTTGGATCGTCAAGGCTTGCGGCATGCACTGTAAACAGATCAGGCATGGCGGCAAACGTCAAATAGACCGGCGATCCGCAGGCGGGGCAGAAGGAGTGAGTTTTCACGTTGCCGCTATCGCCAACGATGTCCCAATGCTTCGCATCGCCTTCGAGTTTCACGTCCTCCTTGCCCGGGAAGGTCAGATAAGATCCGTGCCCGGTGCCACTTTTCCGCTGACAATCGCGGCACTGGCAGTCGTTCATAAAGATCGGTTCAGCAGAAATTTCATAACGGATCGCGCCGCAGGCGCATCCGCCGGTATAAAGCTCGCTCATTGTGTTTTCCTACTTATGAAGTGTTGTGAGTTATTTAGCTCTTGCCGTATTCGTCGTGGCGGCGCCACCAGACGTCCGTCTCATTACGCCCCCTAGGTGCGCGGTCGAGCCACTGGTACATCCCCCAGAGCCCGTCCACTCCGCGCGAATAGGCGGAATAGGTATGGTAGATAACGCCGTCCTCGAGCACAAAGGCGCTCATCCCCGGCCTCTCACGCGTGTAGGTCGCCGCATCGGTCCCGGACATGGCCGCGAAGGGGTCATCTCCCCCGGAGGCGGCTTCCAGTTTCGCTTCGCGCACATAGTTGTATTCTATGCCCTCGCGCTGCTGCTCGGGCGTAAACGAGACATTGAAGTCGAAATTGAAGTCACCGCCGTATGACGACGCCCAGGGGAAGGTCCAGTCCAATCGCTGCTTGTAAGCCTGCAGCTTGGCCAGCGGCGCACGCGACACCGCCGAAAACGCGACATCGTGGTTCTCCAGATGGTCGACGATGCCGTTAAACCCATCTGCGATCGCCGAGCAGGAAGGACATCCCGCCGCGTAGTCGGGGCCGAACATGAAATGGTAGACAAGGAGCTGCGAGCGCCCCTTGAAGAGGTCCGCCAGCGAGGCACTCCCTGCGTCGGTCTCGAAGCGATATTCCTTGTCGATCCTGACCCACGGCAACTCCTGCCGGCGACGCGCCAGCGCGTCGCTGCGGCGCGTTAGCTCCTTTTCCTCCTTGAGCAGCGTAAGCCGAGCTCGTAGCCACTCATCCCGCGAAACGACTTGATTCTGCATAACTACCTCCTCTTTGCTGAGATGCCTGCCTCTTTCGAGTGCTGGCTCGCGCCAACATTCGACGCGATCAGCGCTTCAACGGGCTTAGTGCAGTTTTTTCGAAGACATCTGCTCGTCGACGATAGCGCCGAGGCGCGGGACAACTTTCTTCCAGCCTTCGCTCATACTGTTGAAAGCAGTATCGTTCTTCGGGAGCACGAAACCGGAATGAACAAGGCGAACGCGTGTTCCGTTTTCAGCCCTGGAGAGGATCCAGGTGACGACAGTGTCCAGCTTTGAACCGTACCCGACGTTTCCCTCGTGGCCGCCTTTCCACGCATAGACAAGGCGCTCGTTCGGCTTCACCTCCAGTACCTGGCAGCGAATTACGCCGTCCCATTCGCCAGCCGGCGTCGTCTGGAACGTGAACTGCTTGCCCTCCACGGGCTCGAACCCGGTCGGCGCCATCATCCAGCGTGCGATCAAGTCGCCGGTCGTCAGCGCTTTCCAGATCGTCTCCGGCGCATGGGCGAAGATCTCGTCGACAACAATATCTTGCGTGCCAGACTTCAATGCGACGTCATTCATGGATCAATCTCCTTCAGGAGGGTTCGGAGGTCGGCGAACCGCTCGCGCCAGAAGACGCCGTAGTGGTTCATCCAATCGACGAGCGGTTCGAGGCCTTCAGGCTTTGCGCGGTAATAGACGTTCCGGCCCTCGGGTCGCTCGGCGACCAAGCCGGCCTGCTTCAACGACTTGAGGTGCTGGGAGATGGCGCCCTGCGTCACTCCACTCCCCCGCGTCAGCTCGACCACGGTAATCTCATCAGAGATGACGACACGCTCGAATATGGCTCGCCGGGTGGGATCGGCAAGCGTGCGCATGACAGCGTTGATGGTGGCGGCTTCAATCATGTCAGATACATTAGTTTATGCTAATTAATTAGTCAATGCTAATTTGTTTTCGCGAGCCAGCCACGCTCCCGCTTGACTAACACATATCCCGTCAGTTATAGATCAGATCAATAGCCAACGAGTTATGTGTCATGATGCCGAATGGTCACGACGTGCTTTTCAGAACGCTCGCCGATCCGACCCGGCGGGCTCTCTTCGAACGACTGTGCCGCGAAGGAGAACAGACGGTCGGGGCTCTGACGGCTCGGGCCGGGGTTTCGCAACCCGCCGTCTCAAAGCATCTTGGGGTCCTCAAGCAGGCCGGGCTGGTGCGCGACCGCCACGAAGGCCGCCAGACGCACTATAGCGCGCAGCTCGGCGCCCTAGCCCCGCTGATCGACTGGACAAGCCAGATGGCCGGGTTCTGGGAAACCCGGTTCGACGACCTCGAAGACCTGCTCAAAAGGATGGACCAATGACCAGTATTGCGACCGAAATGCGCTCCGTCGTGGTCGAACGGGAGGTGCCTTTCCCGCCGGAAAAGCTCTGGCGCGCGCTCACGCAACCACACCTGATCGCGGAGTGGCTTATGAAGAACGACTTCAAACCGGTCGTGGGCCACAGTTTCAATCTTACCGGAGACTGGGGCGGCGTATTGGACTGCGAGGTCCTCGCCGTCGAGCCTAACAAAACGTTGTCCTATACCTGGAATTTTACGCACGACGATGCGGCCTACAATCTGAGAAGTGTGGTGACCTTTACTCTCACCCCGACGAGCACGGGCACTCACCTGCGCATGGAGCAGTCGGGGTTCCGCCCGGATCAGAAGCAGGCTTACGGAGGCGCCAAGGTCGGATGGCAGCAGTTCGTTGCAAACCTGGAGCAGGTCTTGGCGCGGATGGAATAAGGCCGCCAGGCGGGTTTGTCCCATCCGCTTCGACACATCTTCAAAGGAGGTCCCAATGAATTGGAACAAGTATATTCGGCAGATCCACCGCTGGCTGTCCATTGCCTTTACAGTGACCGTCATCGCCAACTTCGTCGCCATGGGGCTGGGCGCGCCTCCCGCCTGGGTGGTCTACTCGCCACTGGTCCCGCTCTTCCTGCTGCTGTTTACCGGCCTTTACATGTTCGTATTGCCGTATGCTGCCAAGTGGCGCAGCGCGCAAAACACCGGCGGATAGGAGTGAACGCAATGGCTGGCAAGACGCCCAAGATCTCGGCGGAGGCCGCAAAGAACGCCACCGCGAAACCGCCCCTCCTCTCGGGCGGCAACCCCCAGATCGCGAAGGGCTACGGCGACGCCCCCGTGCAGGCTTACATCGCGGCCATGCCGGGCTGGAAAAGCGATGTCGGGCGCCGACTCGACGCGCTCATCGTGCGCACCGTCCCCGGCGTGAGCAAGGCAGTCAAATGGAACTCGCCGCTGTATGGAATCGAGGGTCAGGGCTGGTTCCTCGGCGTCCATGTCTTCACGAACTATGTCAAAGTGGCCTTCTTCCGCGGCATGTCGCTGCGTCCCGTTCCACCCGGCGAGTCAAAGCAGAAAGAAGTGCGCTATCTCAACATCCATGAGGACGACCCGTTCGACGAAGCTCAGCTCGCCGACTGGGTGAAGCAGGCCAGCCAATTGCCCGGCGAACGAATGTGAGCGGCGGACGGGCGACAACCACCATGGAGAAGAGCATGAGCGACCCGAAGCAAGGAGACGGAGGAGCCTCTCCCTCTCAGTTGATAGATGCGAGAATCCAGGAGCTGAGCGATTGGCGGGGCGAGATGCTCGCGCGGGTCCGGAGCCTCATGAAGCAGGCCGAGCCTGACGTGGTCGAGGAATGGAAATGGCGAGGGGTTCCGGTGTGGTCGCATGCCGGAATAATCTGCACCGGCGAGACGTACAAGAGTGCCGTGAAACTGACCTTCGCCAAGGGCGCCTCATTGGAGGACCCTTCGGGCCTCTTCAACTCCAGCCTCGAAGGCAATACCAGGCGCGCCATCGATTTCCACGAGGGTGACAAGATTGATGAAAAGGCGTTGAAGGCGCTCATTCGGGCCGCCGTGGCACTGAATATTTCGGTGCAAACGGCCCGCACCCGGAAGAAACCAAAGAGCGCTTGAGGAGCCGGTCAGGGCTCGTTCAGGAGCCCTCCCCCTGGAAGCTAGACCTCGGTAGGTTTGGCACGCAACGCTTCCTCAAATGCACTGACGATGGCCTTGATCAGGCGTTCCGTGATCCTGTCCCTTTGCCACAATGCGGTCATCTCGACGGGAGACGGCTGCCAATCAGGCAGGACGGGAACGAGTGCGCCGGTTGCTATGGCGTCCTCGATCAGGAACTTGGGCAGATTGGCGATGCCAAGACCGGCACGGACAGCGTCGACAAGAATGGTCTGGCGGTTTGCGGCGAAGCCAATCCTCGGACGGACGATTGCGCGTGTCCCATGAACACTTTTCAGATCCCATTCGATCAGATCGCGGCGGATCGCGAGAGCCGGCAGCATTTCCAGGTCCTGTGGAGTGCTCAGATCGGAATGTTGAGAGAGAAACGCGGGGCTCGCGACCAGCGCGCGCGGCAAATTGGCGATTTTCCTGAACATCAGTTCGGAGTTCGCAACCGGTCCCATGCGAACGACGAGATCGTATCCTTCTTCGATGAGTGAGACCCCGCGATCCGCAAGCGTCATCTCTATTGTGACGTCGGGATATCTGGTCTTGAAGCCGATAAGAGCGGGGGCAAGAACCGCGGTCGCCATGTCTGGGGGAAGCGACAAGCGAACTGTGCCCGACAGTGCGACGCGGTCATCCTGAACCTCGGCAACAGCCTGCTCGGCCAGCATGAAAGCGGTCTGGCCGCGCTCGAAGAGTTGTTGCCCCTGTTCGGTCAGCACCACTCCCTTCTTTGTCCGGCGCGCAAGCCGGACGTTCAGGGTCTCTTCCAGCGCTGATAGCCGGCGCGAGAGCGTGGCTTTGGGGATGCCCGTCGCACGCTCGGCCGAAGCCAGCCCGCCAGCCTGAACGATGCGGATAAACAGCGCGAGGCCGTCAAAGTCGCCAAACGTTTTCATGTTCCATTTATGGAACATCATGACAACAAATATCAAGTCTCCTCAAGCATTAGTTCCAACTGTACCTTCCAGAACGAGCAATGACGCTCACAGCGAGCACAGGAGATTAGCCATGACCACCACATTCACCCCAGAGAACTCGGCGCTTCTGCTGATCGACCATCAGATCGGTACGATGCAGCTCATCAAGAACATCGACGTCGAGCAGGCCAAGCGCATGTCGCTTGCGCTGGCAAAGACCGCCAGCATCCTTGGCATCCCGACCGTGCTGACCTCCAGCCAGGAAGATCGTCTGCAAGGCCCGCTGCTGCCGGAGTTGAAGGACATTCTGCCGGAGGCTTTCGAAAAGCGCGTCAAGCGCGAAGGTATCGTGAACGCCTGGACTGACGCTAATTTCAAGGCGGCCGTCGAGGCGACGGGGCGGAAGAACCTGATCATGGCCGGCGTGACGACCGACGTCTGCCTCGTCTTCCCGGCGATCGACGCGGTTGGCGAAGGCTATAACGTGCAGGCCGTCATGGACGCTTCGGGATCGCCGTTCGAGCTTTCCGAGGACATGTCGCGCCGCCGCATGCAGGACGCCGGCGTCATTCTGACCGCAACCAACACCATGATCGCGGAACTCGCCCAGAACTGGGGCACGCCTCAGGGCCAACAGCTTATCCAGCTGCTGTTCACCGAGGTTCTTCCGCCCATCCAGTCGTAACCGATATCCAGTCCGCACGAAGCCAGGAGTACAGACCATGACCATGGAAGCAATGACCAAAGAAACGGTGAAATTCGTCTCGCCCGACACCCATCTGGTAAGGGATCATGGCCCATTCCAACTCCGTCGCATCCGCCCCGGTGCCACATTGGGACGGACGATGCTGGTTTCGGCGGGCTCGGCCTCATTGATCATGCCCGGCTGCAGCCCGGCCTCGTCGTAAAGATGCACGAGCATCGTAACGATGAGATCATCAGTTATCTGCGCTCGGGCCGCATGCAGCACACGGACTCAGCCGGTCGGAGCGAGGTCATCTCGCCCGATCGTTTGATGGTGATGAACGCCGGGGCAGGTTTCTCACATGAAGAAGCGGTGCTCGGGGACGATCCAATCGAGATGCTTCAGATCTTCGTGCGGCCTGAAGCCGCCAATCTTGAGCCAGGCGTCCAGTTCGTCACTCTCGACAAAACCGAGAGCATCGATCACTGGCGGCTTCTGGCGGGTCCGGCGGGCTCGGCGGCACCGAGCTTCGTCCGCCAGGCCATTTATCTCTACGATACCCACCTGTCGGCGGGTGGAAGCATCGACCTGCCGACGATCCCGGGGTTCGATCGCTGGCTGTATGTTTTCCGAGGCGCGGTATCGGTCGGAGACAAACAAGCCGAAACGCATACTGCATTAACGATCAGCGCCGACCAAATCACGTTTGAAGTGACGGCGAGCCAGGAGGCGGACTTGGTCCTCTTTTTGGTCGACCGGCAGGCCCCTTTTTCCCGCGCAGGCACGATGAGCGGGTGATCGTCGGCCAACGGCCGCCGCGCCGATCTGCCGGAGATTCAGTTGCCGCTCAGCTTCTGGCGCGTCCGGTCATGGATTTCCGTGACTTCCGGCGTCAGATTCTCATTGCAAATCAGCCATCTCGTACAGCGGACGGATTTCGATCTCGCTCGGTCCCGGCATGGGATTGGGGCAGCGCTTCACCCAAGCGACCGCCTCGTCCATGTCCTTGACGTCCCAAAGCCAGAAGCCGGCGACCAGCTCGCGGGTTTCGGCGAAAGGCCCGTCGATGACCGTACGGCCGGGCCCATCGAAGGCAACACGCTTGCCCAGCGAGGAGGGTTTGAGGCCGTCGGCGTCGAGCAAGATGCCGGCACTGCGAAGCTCGTCATTAAATCTGCCCATCGCTTCCATCATCTCGTTCGTCTCGGGCGTGGGGAAAAAGCCCTTTTCGCTGTCTTCGGTCGCCTTCACCAACACCATTACACGCATCATCTGTCTCCTTGTTTAAGCCGGCCTCACTGACCTGGCATCGGAACGACGAACGGGGTTGCCGGAAATCGACAGCGTGCTGCAATTTTTTTCGACGATTGACGCACAGGACGCGAATGGCCGCTTCCAGGTCAGGGATCGCGATGGCGCGATGACCGAGATTGGGCGCACACCCGGCAGTACCCCCGATACCCACGGCACTAGCGCAGAATGTCGAGGTAATGCGGCACCGTCTGGTCAGGAACGACGAGCATTCATTGTCTCGGAGCGAGGCCATCAAGCAGGAAGTCGAGGCCTTTCCTGAAAGCACCGTCCCAATCGCTGTCCAACAGCAGACGAGAGCGTTCGATTGTCGGGTAGTGTTCGCTGAGACGTGTAAGGCGTTGCTGCGCGGCGGCCCTGTCGTCGTCCGAGAGGTCGAAGTTCGCCCGGGTGATGGTAGCGCCTATCACAAAGTTCCAGAGCGACCATATCGCGACGTTCAAATCTGCGTCCGCGACACCGGCTGTGGACAAGGCCTTGCTCAGCAGTTCCAGGCGACTGAGGATGTTCGGGCCGAGCGCCCGGCGCGGTAACAGCGATGCCGACCAAGGATGGCGCAGCATGCTGGCGCGCCAGTCTTCGAGCATATGAACGACTTCCCCGCGCCAGTCTTGAGACTCAACTATTTGCGGCGGCCCGCGATATTCGAGCACCGAATCGAGTGCCAGATCAAAGACCTCCTCTTTGTTGTCGACGTGCCAATATAGGCTCATCGCGCCCGAGCCGAGGCGATCGGCAAGCCGACGCATCTTCAATCCGTCGACCCCTTCGGTGTCCAGCAGTTCTATCGCTGTTGCCACGATACGTTCCAGAGAGAGAGGCGGTTCACTGCGCGGCTCCTGCCCGGACTGGAGTGACACACCTATCCGTTGAGACCGTTTGCCCTGAGCGCCGCTACGTTTGGCTGCCATCCGTCTTCCTTGCTGATCAGAACGTCGATTTAAGCCGACATGCGACAAATGTCGATCCGGAACGCTTGACTCGTACGGCGTACGATGCAATCGAATCGTACAACGTACGAGTTAATCATATGCGCGACGGGTTAACGTTCGATCCTGCAGGCCGCGAGGTATTGTTGCTCGCAGTCCTCAGAGCCAAGGGAAAATCATGTCACGCGCAATCAAGCATCTGCTTATCGGAGGGCTAATCATCATGACCATGGGAGTTCCCACTGCGACGACAGCGAATGAGAATGATCTCAAGCTGACCATCGTCAATCCACGAAACCTCTACGACCCGACGCCGAATGGCTACAGCACGGCAGTGATTGTGCCCCGCGAAGCCCGAGTGGCCTACATCTCCGGACAGGGCGGCCAGGACAGCACCGGAGCCTTATCGCCCGACTTCGCTGTGCAGGTTAAGCAGGCCTACGCAAATTTACGCACCGCGCTTGAGGGGATCGGTGCGAAACCGGATCAGGTAGCCAAGCTCACGGTCTTCGTGGTCGATCACGATATGTCCAAGCTTGAGGTGTTGACCAGGAACGTGAAGGAAATGTTCGGCGAGGCGCTGCCGGCGCAGACTCTGATTCCCGTTCCCAAGCTTGCAATTGACCCGATGCTTTTCGAGGTAGAGGCCGTCGTCATTCTGGAATAGTGGCGGCGACGGATCGGGCGCGGTTGCCAACGGTGATGGCGGTACCGATGCGTACATATGGGGAATGTCGTCGGGCCAGCAAGCAATGTCCGCTCGTGGCGCAAAAGCTGACCCGCCTATTGGTGCGCTGTCATACGCTAGAGCGCTCTCGTCCGGTAGTCGCTTTACGCCGCCCGGGGATTGGGCGCAGATCGAATCTGCCAATTTCGAGAGACCAATGCCACTCAGCGGAGTTAGGGACAAGCAGGAACGGCGGCGAAATCGCCGCCGAAACTATGCTATTGCCGCCGTTTGTGTCCGTCACTCCCACTCGATTGTGCCTGGCGGCTTTGACGTCACGTCGTAGACGACGCGGTTGATGCCCTTGACCTCGTTGATGATACGCGTTGCCGCCTGGCCGAGGAAGCTCATGTCGTAATGGTAGAAATCGGCGGTCATGCCGTCTACAGAAGTTACAGCGCGCAGGGCGCAGACGAATTCATAGGTGCGGCCGTCGCCCATGACGCCAACGGTCTGTACCGGCAAGAGCACGGCAAAAGCCTGCCAGATGACATCGTAGAGGCCGGCCTTGCGGATCTCGTCGAGATAGACCGCATCGGCTTCGCGCAGGATTTCCAGCTTCTCGCGGGTGATGCCGCCGGGGCAGCGAATGGCGAGACCTGGTCCCGGGAAAGGATGGCGGCCGATGAAATGATCCGGCAGGCCAAGCTCCTTGCCGAGCACACGAACCTCATCCTTGAAGAGTTCGCGCAGCGGTTCGACCAGCTTCATGTTCATGCGGTCCGGCAGGCCGCCGACATTGTGATGCGACTTGATCGTCACCGACGGGCCGCCCGTGAAGGACACGCTTTCGATGACGTCGGGATAAAGGGTCCCTTGCGCGAGGAAGTCGGCGCCGCCAAGCTTTTTGGCTTCTTCTTCAAAGACTTCGATGAAGAGCCTGCCAATTGTCTTGCGCTTCTTTTCCGGGTCGGATTCGCCTTCGAGCGCGCTGATGAAGCGCTCGGACGCATCCACAAGAATGAGTGGCAGGTTGTAATGTTCGCGGAACATGGCGACGACGTCCGCCGCCTCGTTCTTGCGCATCAGGCCATGGTCAACGAGGATGCAGGTCAGCTGGTCGCCAACCGCCTCGTGGATGAGCAGGGCTGCGACGGAGGAATCGACGCCGCCGGACAGCGCGCAGATCACCTTCTTGTCGCCGACCTGCTTACGGATGGCGTCGACCGCATGTTCGCGGTACGCATGCATGGTCCAGTCGCCCTTGATGCCGGTGATGCGGTGGACAAAATTTTCAAGGAGTTTCGCGCCGTCTGGCGTGTGCACCACTTCCGGGTGGAATTGGACGGCGTAGTATTTTCTGGCTTCGTTGGCGATCGCCGCAAAGGGCGCGCCTGTCGATGTGCCGACAACCTTGAAGCCATCGGGTATTTCCACAACGCGGTCGCCGTGGCTCATCCAGACCTGATGGCGTGTGCCCTTGGCCCAGACACCCTCGAACAGCGCGCATTCCTCCTGAATGTCGAGGAAGGCGCGGCCAAATTCGCGGTGATGCCCGCCCTCGACCTTGCCGCCGAGCTGCGCGCACATGGTCTGTTCGCCGTAGCAGATGCCGAGAACCGGAATGTTGGCTTCGAAGATTTGCTGCGGTGCGCGCGGGCTGCCGATATCGACCGTGGAATGCGGGCTGCCGGAAAGGATAACCGCCTTGGGGTTGATGCGGCGGAAAGCTTCATCAGCGGATTGAAACGGAACGATCTCGGAATAGACACCGGCTTCGCGCACACGGCGCGCAATCAGCTGCGTTACCTGGCTGCCGAAATCGACGATGAGGACTGTATCGGGATGAGTGGGTGTGTTCATGGCGGGCCTTTAAAGCAAATGTCGAGTCGGCGCAATGGGTTACCGCAGGTGACTGAAAAACTGATTCCGTTTGTTCACAGCATGGGTGAAGCCGTTGCAATTCTGATTCAGGCAATGGCGCTAAAGGCCCTCAGCGGATCGAACGTTCGAGAGTTGTGACGACCCATTTGTTGAGGCTGACCCCGGCGCGACGTGCTGCGCTGGAAATGGCCTTGTGCAGGATGGGTTCAGTGCGCACGACGAACTGTCCGGAGTATGGCTTTTCCGGTTGTTCGCCCCGCTCGGCGCAAAATGCCTGGTAGTCCTTGATGGACTCGGCAAATGCCTGCTTCAGTTGCGCCGCCGATGATCCCTGAAAGGTAATGACGTCGCGCAAATTGACCACCTCGCCATTGAAAATATTGGCGTGTTCATCGAACTCTATGACGGCTTCATAGCCTTTATAGTGCATCGTGGTCATGGTGAAATCATGCATCATTTTTCGGTATCGAGAAATAGCCCAAAAGGATCACAGAACGATGGTGCCGGTTTGCATCGCCGAGGCCATTGTTTCCACCGCCAGCGCCAGCTTTTCATCGATGACGTGGAGATATTCGGTCCAGTCGCCGATGTGACGCAGTTCGGCCGATCCGTCGGAAATGCCGCGCAGACCAATGAGCGGCAGCGCGAAGCGCTGGCAGGCACGCAGTACGGCAAAGGTCTCCATCTCCACCATGTCGGCATCGATCGCGTCATAGGCGCTGCCGGAGACGATATTGGCGCCGGTCGACAGCGACGCTTCCTTCACACCCGGTACACGCAAACGCAGCGGTACGATAACCGGCAGATCGAGGAAAGGAGTTGCCCCTTTCCTGAAGCCAAGCGGCGAGGCATCCATGTCGCGGTAGGAGACGCTCGTTGCCTGATAGATTTCCGCCTGTTCCAGCGTGCGCGACCCAGCCGAGCCGAGCGACACGACGAGATCCGGAAGGGAATGGTTCGCCGCCAGACTGGCCAGCGTGGCCGACAAACTGACGGCAGCCTCCACGGGGCCAACGCCCGTGATCAGCGGCGTGAACAGGCGCTGCAGATGCGGGCCATATTCCGCGTCGACGGCCATGGCAAAAAGGACTTTTTTACCGGCAACCGGTGTCAGATAAGCGTACATATTATCCTGCATTAAGCATCCAGAGCGATGCGTTGAGAAGCGTGGCGAAAGCCACCCATAGAAGGTAGGGCATGAAAAGCAGCGCCGAGATCCGCTCGGAATCCCAGGTCGTCTTGATAAAACCGATAATAGCGATGAGCAGGAGAACGATGACGATGAGCGCAAGGCCCATCTGCTGGAAGCCGAAGAAGGTCGGCGACCAGAGAAAATTCAGCGCCAGCTGTGCCCACCAGAATTGCTGGGGCCTGGTCAGACCATAATCCCAGACCCGCCATCCGGCGATGGCGATAAGGATATAGAGCACTGTCCAGACCGGTGCAAAGATCCAGTTGGGCGGGTTGAACGAGGGTTTGACGAGGCCGGCATACCATTCGCCCGGAAGAGTGATGTAACCTATGGCGAGACCGCCGCCCACAACCAATACGAGAAACAATAGAAGCGCCTGGGAACGGGACATTTGACCTCTCACGCGAAGGATACAGTCACGTTTGTAGCGTTATTTTTCCCGTCTGAGAACTGAAATGAAGAAGCCGTCTGTGGATGTGGCCAGCGGCGACAGGATGGCTGTTCCGTCCTTGAAGAGCGGCTTCAATTCCGTCTTCGACGAAACGGCCTGATCCCACAATGGCTGTGTGTCAACAGCGCTGTACTCGTCGTTTGCCTGCAGGAAGGCAGCAACCTGGTTGCCGTTTTCCGGCGCGAACAACGAACAGGTGATATAGACCAGCCGGCCGCCGGGCTTTACGTAGACCTTGGCCGCATCCAGGACTTCGCGCTGCTCCAGTTCGCGGCGCTCGAGCTGCTGGTCGCTGAGACGCCACTTGGCATCGGGCCTGCGCCGCCATGTGCCGGAACCGGTGCAGGGTGCATCGACGAGAACGAGATCCATCTGGCCCTCGAGCGGAGCAAGATCGCCGATATTGGCGTGAGCCTGGGCATTGCGCACCCCTGCCCGCTTCAGGCGATCGAAGATCGGCGCCAGGCGGGCACGCTCGGCATCGTAGGCGTGGATCTGGCCTTTGTTGCCCATCTCGGCCGCGAGGGCCAGGGTCTTGCCGCCAGCCCCGGCGCAATAGTCCAGCACCTGTTCGCCAGCCTTGGCATTGCTCAGCTTTGCCGCAAGCTGCGAGCCCAGATCCTGCACTTCGAACAGACCACGCTGAAAAGCGGGCTCTGCCTGCACGTTGGGATGGCGGCCCATGGCGCGCAGAGGCGGCACGCGCACCGCCGTTTCGAGCAATGGCGCGGGATTGGCGCCCGCACGGGCGAGTTCCTTCAGCACTTTCTCCCGATCAGCTTTCAGCGTGTTGACGCGAAGGTCGACGGGCGGGCGGTCACTGAGGCCAGCGGCTTCTTCCACCCATTTGTCGCCGAAAATAGCCCGGAAATGCGGGACGCACCATTCCGGCACGTCAGCACGGATGAAATCGGGCGCATCAGCGAGGTTGCGGGATTCCCACACGGCCATGCGCTCGGCTTCCAGCGGTTCGGGTGCGAACTTGTCGCCATCGAGTGCAGTGTTGATATCCTCGATGTTAAGTTCCGCATCGGAAAGCAGGACGCCAAAAGCGATATGTCGCGCGGCGTCGCTGTCCATGCGCCAGCCAAGCGACAGTTTCCGCCTGAGGGCGTCATAGACAATATTGCCAATGACCGCGCGGTCCCCGGCACCGGCAAAACGGTGCGACAGGCCCCAATCCTTCAGGGCGTCGGAAGCCGGCCGCTTGCGGTTTTCAATATCGTCGAGAACTTCGATTGCCGCCTGCAGGCGTCCACCAAGTCGCATGTGCGTTCCTTCTTTTTATCAAGAGTGTCGCATACATGGCCTTAGGCATAAAAGAAAGCCGGAGCGTGATGCCCCGGCTTTCTGATTTCCGTCACAGATGGTTCGAGCGATGATTACTCGGCCGCTGCGTTCTTTTCTTCCTGCGAAATAGCGCTCGCCTCGTAGCCATGCGCTTCCTTCAAGGCTGCACGCACACCAGCCTCATAGGCAGGGTGAACGCGATTGAAGTGTGCGAGCTGACGCTCGATGATTACGCCTGGCACGCCGTCCATCGCCGCAGCGATGTTGGAGAAGAGGCGCGACCGCTGACCGGCGTCGAACAGGTTGAACAGCGCCGTCACCTGACCATAGTCATCATTGCCGACACGGTGGTTGTAGCGGTCCGCGGCGCCGGAAAGCGGCAGCGGCGGCTCTTTTGCAGACGGCTGCTCGACAGCGCCAGCGAAGCTGTTCGGCTCGTAATAGGCATCGACATTACCGGTCTTCTGGCCGAAGAAATTCATCTGGCCATCCTTGTGGTAATGATGAACCGGGCACTTTGGCTGGTTAACCGGCAGCGCCTCGTAGTGGGTGCCAAGGCGATAGCGATGGGCATCCGCATAGGAGAAGACGCGGGCCTGCAGCATCTTGTCCGGCGAATGGCCGATGCCCGGCACGACGTTGGACGGCGAGAAAGCAGCCTGCTCGATCTCGGCAAAGTAGTTGTCGGCGTTGCGGTTAAGCTCCATGACACCGATTTCGATCGGCGGGAATTCACCATGCGGCCAGACCTTGGTCAGGTCGAACGGATTGAACGAAGTCTGGTCGGCCTGGGCTTCGGTCATGATCTGGACCTGGACGGTCCATTTCGGGAAAGCGCCGCGCTCAATGCCGCCGAACAGCTCTTCCTGATAAGATTCGCGTGTCTTGCCGATGAGGCTTTCGGCTTCGGCGTTGGTGTAGAACTTATGGCCCTGCTGGGTCTTGAAGTGGAACTTCACCCAGACGCGCTCGCCGGCGTCGTTCCAGAAGGAATAGGTGTGGGAGCCGTAGCCGTTCATGTACATCGGCGCGACCGGCAGGCCGCGATCCGACATGAGGATCGTTACCTGATGCAGGCTTTCCGGCGACAATGACCAGAAATCCCACATGGCAGTTGCGGAGCGCATGTTGGTGCGCGGATGGCGCTTCTGCGTGTGAATGAAGTCGGGGAACTTCAGCGGGTCGCGGACGAAGAAGACCGGCGTATTGTTGCCGACGAGATCCCAGTTGCCTTCGCTGGTGTAGAACTTGAGGGCGAAACCGCGCACGTCGCGCTCGGCATCGGCGGCGCCGAGTTCACCGGCAACGGTGGAAAAACGCAGAAGCAGCGGCGTTTCGGCGCCAGGCTGCAGGGCTTTCGCCTTGGTGTAACGGGAAATATCGCCGGTGATCTTCAGCGTACCGAATGCGCCCCAGCCCTTGGCATGGACAACACGCTCCGGAATGCGCTCCCGGTTCTGATGGGCAAGCTTTTCAAGGAGCTGATAGTCCTGCATCAAGACAGGGCCGCGCTCGCCGGCGGTGATGCTGTTCTGGTTGTCTGATACCGGTGCACCGGCAGTGGTCGTCAATGTCGGACGGTCAGCCATTGGCTTCTCCCCTTGAATCTCTCGTTTTGACAGTCGGAATTGCAGGCACACATGGGCAGCTGCATCCTCGCCGCCACCATAGAACCTTTCTAATCATAGTTTCCAATTGAATTTAGAATAATTATTGATAGGATTTACTTATCATGTTTTCCGTTCGCCAAATGCGCTATTTCGATGTTCTCGCCACCACGCTGCATTTCCGCAAAGCGGCCGAGCTGGCGCGCATTTCGCAACCTGCGCTCTCCGCTCAGATATCCGAAATGGAACTGCGGCTTGGTGCCACGCTGTTTGAACGGACACGCAGGACGGTGGTGCTAACGGATATGGGCAAGCGCTTGCTTCCGCGCATACGCAGTATTCTGGATGAAATTCGCTCGCTGGAAGAACTGGCAGCGCAAAAACGCGGCATCCTGAGGGGACGGCTGCGGCTTGGTATCATTCCGACGATCGCGCCCTATCTGCTGCCGCTGCTTATTCCGGAACTGCGCGATGCCTATCCGGACCTGACGATCGAACTGCGCGAGGCGGTCACATCGAAACTCGTCGAGGATTTACGCCTCGGCGATCTCGACGCGCTGATCGCCGCCCTGCCGATCGATGGCGACGGCACCATTGCCAAGCCGCTGTTTCGCGACCGCTTCCTGATTGCCACATCGAGCAATGATATCGACATTCTTACCTCACCGATGTCGCAGGAAGACGTCGCGCTTGAACGTCTCTTGTTGCTGGAGGAAGGCCATTGTCTGCGCGACCAGGCACTTGCGGTGTGCACCAGCGTCAAGCAGCGCCAATTGGTCAATTACGGTGCGACTAGCATGGCGACGCTGTTGCAGATGGTCAGCCATGGCATGGGGCTGACCTTGATCCCCGAGATTGCCGTGCGGACAGAAGCCGGCCGCAACAATGTGCGGATCATCGCCTTCGCCGATCCGGAACCGTCACGCGAGATCGGCCTGATCTGGCGCAAGCAGAGCGAGCGGCGCGACGATTTCGAAGCGCTGGCGGCCACGATCATCAACTGCAGCCGCAGGCTGATGATTACCCCGGATGAGCTGGGCGGGCTCGCTGCTTAGGCAATTGGCGGCACGGCGAGATGGAGAGCCAATATGACCCAGAGCGCGCCGTTCAATATGAAACCAATGACAAAAAGCGGCTGGCGCAGACTGAGGCGGTTTGACGTCACATGAACGAACGTGTGAGCGATGCGCGCTGCGACAAAGAGCCAGGCGAGGAGGACTGCCAGGAATGAGCTGCCGTTGACCGCATAGAGCGCGAGACAGACGACATAAAACAGCATCGGCAATTCATAAAGATTGATCAAATTGCGGATCGTCGCGGCACTGGCTTCAGGTTCCTTCAGAGGCAGTTTGAAGTCGCGTGAGCTTGCTTGCCCGCTTGTCACTGCCTCTCTGCGCCGCAGCATAAGAAGGGCATAAACCACGTAGATCAGTAGTGTCAGCGCGATCATCGGCCAGAAAATAGCAGTTTGCGACATGGTGCCCTCCTGTTGTCTGTCTATACGTTCTTTTCAGGGATACGGATCGTGCGCAAGCCCGGGACCCGTTTGAGGCTTGACGCCAGATGATCGATGAAGGCGCGCACCTTGCGCGGCATGAAGCGAGCGGTCGCATAGACCACGTGAATATCCATGGGTGCATAGGAATAGTCTGGCAACACCCGCACCAGCTTGCCCTCGTCGAGCAGGGATTGAATCAATGGCACCTGCGCTCCGCCAATGCCAAGGCCAGCGCAAAGTGCTTCATTGAGAACGAAGGCATTGTTGGCGAGGAAGGTCGAGCGAACCGGGACAGTGACGGGTCCGTCCGGTCCGACAAGCGGAATCGCCTCGCCCTGCGGCGACCAGGCAAACCGGATGTGCCGGTGCTGCAAGAGATCTTGCGGCTTTTCGGGATTGCCATGCGCGACAAGATAGTTCGGCGAAGCAACGAGAATGCGCTCGAATGTAGCCAGTTTCCTAGCGACGAGATCGGAGGATTTCAGGTCGCCGAAGCGGATCGCGACGTCGACACCTTCGGCGATCAAGTCGGCGAAACGGTCATCGAGGACAAGTTCGATTGTCAGTTCCGGATGCAGATGCTGGAATTCAATGACAATAGGCGAAAGGTGCATCTGGCCAAAACCGACCGGCCCATGCAACCGCAGATTGCCGCGCAGGCCGGCGGACAATTCACCGGTGCTTTCTTCCGCCTCGTCCACCGCCTGCAGGATCTGCCGTGCATGCTGGTAATAGGTCTCGCCGCCCTCTGTCAGTGCAAGCTGGCGGGTCGAGCGGTGGAACAGGCGCGTGTCGAGATGCCGCTCCAGCGCCGCGATCTGCTGGCTGACGGCGGGCTGGGTCAAGCCGAACTCGCGGGCCGCAGCTGACAAGGTGCCAAGTTCCGCGACGCGGACGAAGGTCTTCATCGCAGCGAATCGGTCCATGATCACTCCAAAGAATTTCTTATGAATGATATCAATTCTTTACCGCTACGCAAAGATACACAAATGGATCATATCTGGTTCAGGAATTGAACTGGAGATTTTGAAATGACCAAAAAAGCAGTTGTTGTAGGCGCCAACGGCATCATCGGCGGAAATCTCATCACACATCTCGTGGAGCTGGGTGACTGGGAAATCATCGGCCTGTCGCGTCGCGGCGGCGAAACAGCAGGCAAGGTCAGCCATATTGCTGTCGATCTGCTGGATGCGGCGGATGCAAAGGCAAAACTCGTGCATCTCACGGACGTGACGCACATCTTCTACGCAGCCTATCAGGACCGGCCGAACTGGGCTGAGCTGGTACCGCCGAACCTCGCCATGCTGGTCAATGTGGTCAATGCGATCGAACCGATTGCGCCAGGGCTGGAGCACATCAGCCTGATGCAGGGCTACAAGGTCTATGGCGCGCATCTCGGTCCGTTCAAGACACCGGCGCTCGAATCAGATGCCAACCACATGCCGCCGGAGTTCAACATCGATCAGCAGGACTTTCTGGAGGCTTTGCAGAAGGGCAAGACCTGGACGTGGTCGGCCCTGCGCCCGTCCGTCGTTGTCGGCTTTTCGCTCGGCAATCCGATGAATCTGGCCTCGGTCATCGCCGTCTATGCCTCCATGTCGAAGGAACTCGGCATTCCGCTGCGCTTTCCCGGGAAACCCGGCGCCTATGACAGCCTGCTTGAAATGACCGATGCCGGGCTGCTGGCACGGGCGACGGTCTTCATCGCGACGAACCCGCAATGCGGCAACCAGGCATTCAACATCAATAATGGCGACCTCTTCCGCTGGAGCGAGATGTGGCCGAAGATCGCAAAGTTCTTCGATCTGGAAGTCGCGCCCCCTCTGCCCATGTCACTCAACGTCGTCATGTCCGATAAGGAGGTCCTGTGGAAGAGGATGATCGAGAAGCACGGTCTTGCGCATACGCCTTATAGCGATGTGTCATCCTGGGGATTTGGCGATGCCGTCTTCAGCTGGAACTATGATTTCTTCGCCGATGGCACAAAGCTGCGGCGTGCCGGATTCCATGAATATGTCGATACGCAAGAGATGTTCATGCGCGTGTTCAGCGATCTGCGGGTACGGAAGATCATTCCCTGAATGGATGCTAGAGCAAGTTTTGTCTATTTAGAGCCGTTCTGCCGGAGGGAATTTGGTTTCAAGGTCAAGGGATTTGGCTTCGTCCGATGGGTAAACATCGGCCTCGCCACCTTCCTCGTGGATTGTCTCGCCATCCGAGAAACAGAACTGGCTCTAAATAGACAAAATTTGCTCTAGGATGTCTCGATTCGAGCCATCCGGGGAGTGCCTTGCCGTGAGTACAACTATTCTACTTCGGCTTGAGGCCACCCTGATCGCATTGCTCGCATTGGTCAGCTACAGCATGTGGGACCTAAGCTGGTGGCTGTTTGCAGTGCTGGTGCTTGCGCCGGATATCTCGATGCTTGGTTATCTGAGAGGTCCCCGGATCGGCGCCGCGTGTTACAACGCGTTCCACGTTTATTTCGTCGCCCTGGCGATCACCATTCTGGGCTGGTGGTCTGGATCACAGCTTGTCCTCTCGACGGCATCATCTGGGTTTTCCACATCGCCATGGATAGAACGCTCGGCTACGGCCTGAAATATCCGACCTCGTTCCAGGATACGCATCTCGGGCGCATAGGCCGGAACTGATCCCTATGCCGTGAATGGCTCACCCTGCCGCCGCGGCCTGTCATAGTTCAGAAAGAACTCGTCGAGTTGTGGCGGCGGAACATTGGTCCCCGCCAGCATGGCATGTGCCTGGCCGCGATGATGGATCTGGTGAACGAAGAGATGCGACAGCACCAGGTAGATAGGTTCCTGCGAAGTCTCGCCGGTGCCCCATGTGATCGAGATGATCCTGTCGAGGTCTTCCGGTACCAGATCATCGCAAAAGCCGATGAGGCTGTTGTCGAACTTGATCTGGGCAAGCTTGAGTTCCGCAGCTTTCGGAAACGGTATATCGCCGACGAGGCTGATGTTCTTGCGCCCCTTGCCGATCATATCGGCCATGTAAATGTGATCGACAATGAGATTGTGGTTGAGCGTCATCTGGATCGACGGAAAGAAGCTGGTACGCTCCTGCGCAAACTCTTCATCCGTCAATTGTTCACAGGCACTGAGGAGCCGGTGGTTCGACCAGGCGCTGTTGCGCGCCATGGCCGAGAAATGATCGCGGAGGGCGGTGTCAGACATCGCCCTCTCCGCTTTGGATGTTAGTTGCCGCCCGGGTAGTTCGGGCTTTCGCGAGTGATCGTGACGTCATGGGTATGGCTTTCGCGCAGCCCCGCATTGGTGATACGGACGAATGTAGCCTTTTCGCGGAATTCTTGCAGATTTTTTGCACCCACATAACCCATGGAAGCGCGCAGGCCGCCTGCCAGCTGATGCAGAACGCCGGAAACCGGGCCCTTGTAGGCAACCTGACCTTCAATGCCTTCGGGTACCAGTTTCAGTTCATCGCGCACTTCGGCCTGGAAATAACGGTCTGCCGAACCGCGTGCCATGGCGCCGACCGAGCCCATGCCTCGATAGGCCTTGAAGGAGCGGCCCTGGTACAGATAGACCTCGCCTGGGCTTTCTTCGGTGCCAGCCAATGCGGAACCGGCCATGGCAGCGGAAGCGCCAGCGGCCAGAGCCTTGGCGAAATCGCCGGAATATTTGATGCCGCCATCGGCGATCACCGGAACATTGGATTTATGTGCGGCTTCGACAGCAGACATGATGGCGGAGAGCTGCGGGACGCCGACACCGGCGACGATACGTGTGGTGCAGATCGAGCCGGGTCCAATGCCGACCTTGACCGCATCGGCGCCCGCATCGATGAGCGCCTGCGTCCCGGCAGCCGTCGCAACATTGCCGGCAATGATGCGAACAGCATTGGACATCTTCTTGGCGCGGGTAACCGCGTCCAGCACGCGCTGTGAATGACCGTGGGCCGTGTCAATGACAAGCACGTCGACGCCAGCGGCGATGAGCCGCTCTGCGCGTTCGAAACCATCCTCGCCGACGCTGGATGCAGCGGCAACGCGAAGCCGGCCCTGCGAATCCTTGGCGGCATTCGGGTTGAGCTGCGACTTCTCCATGTCCTTGACGGTGATCAGGCCGACGCAATAGCCTTTGTCGTCGACAACCAGCAGCTTTTCGATGCGATGCTGATGCAAGAGGCGCTTGGCTTCTTCATGTTCAACATTATTTTCGCGCACCGTGATCAGGTTTTCGCGCGTCATCAGCTCGTAGATCTTCTGGGCAGGATCGGAAGCGAAACGCACGTCGCGATTGGTGAGGATGCCGACGAGGCGCCCCGGCTTGCGGCTGCCCTCGCCCGCGTTCTCAACGACGGGAATGCCGGAAATGCCATGGGCGCGCATCAGCGCCTGTGCATCGGCCAGTGTCGCATCCGGCCCAATGGTGACGGGATTGACGACCATGCCCGATTCGAACTTCTTGACCTGGCGGACCTCTTCGGCCTGTAGCTCGGGCGTGAGGTTGCGGTGGATGACGCCCATGCCGCCGGCCTGCGCCATGGCGATGGCGAGACGCGATTCGGTGACCGTGTCCATGGCGGCTGAAAGCAATGGAAGGTTGAGTTCGATATCGGGTGCAATGCGGGTGCGAATATCGGTCTGGCCGGGCATGACCTCGGAATGACCAGGTTGCAGCAGGACATCGTCAAATGTCAGTGCCAGTGCGCCTGTTGCGGATTCAACGATTTTTGCCATGACCAATTCCTTACAATACGGCTGATACGACTAAAGGGCGCACCACGGTGGTGGAGCGCCGAGTCAGTTGTGTTCAAGTGAATTGGCACGGGCTGGTAACATGGATATGTCGGTTTGGAAAGACCCCAGACAAGATTTGTCCAAACCGAGCGGTTCGACGGGAACACGCCGAGCCGCATCATCCGGTCTATCTGTCAAACGTCGAACTGGTAAGTGACCGGCACAAAACGATAACCCATCTCCTGCTTTTCGGCATAGCCAACTGCCGGGAACGGCATGTGATAGCCGATGAAAGGCACCTTGTCGGTCGCGATCATGTCAAAGACTTTTTTGCGTGTAGCCGCACCCATTGCCTTGTCGGTGTCGAAAGCGACCTCCCAATCGGGACGCTGCAACGAAGCGACATAGTGGTTGGCAGTGTCAGCCGTCAGCACAAGATGTTTCCCAGCCGATTCAATATGGAAAATCATGTGTCCCGGCGTATGACCATAAGCAGCCTCGCTGGTAATGCCGGAAACGACAGAATCACCTGCCTTGATGAAGGTGGTTTTTTCTCCGAGCGGCTTGACCTTGGCGCTGACACTTTTCGCGCCATTTTCCGCCGGTGTGCCCGTGCGGGCAGGATCGGTCCAGTAATCATATTCGACTTGGCCGGCGACATAGCGCGCATTGGCAAAGCCTGGCGTTTCGCCATTCATGAGACCGCCGATGTGATCGCCATGCATGTGGGTGATTACGACAATGCTGACCTGGTCTGGCGTATATCCGGCGGCCTTCATATTGGCTTCCAGTTGTCCCAGACCATTTTCCCGGCCACCGGCGCCAAACCCGGTATCAAAAAGGACCAGTTCGGATCCTGTATTGACCAGAACTGGCGCAAAACCGTTGACGGTTTTTGTTTCTGGCAGAAAGTTTGCCTTCATCAGTTGGGCGACCGTCTCGGGCGTCTGGTTTGCGCCGAAGGTCGGATGCGGACCATCGCCTGGCCGCAATCCGTCAAGCAATGTGGTGATCTCAAAATCTCCGAGCTTGAAGCGCTTGAAGCCCGGAGTCTTGGCATCTGATTGCGGCACGGCTGCATCGGCAGTCGTGGTCATTAATTGCGGCATTGCCAATCCTCCTGCCATGGCACTGGAAGCAAGGAAAAGGTCGCGGCGGGAAATCTCGAATGTCGACATGAATTTATCTCCTTGGGGCAGCCATTGATGTTGCGGCAGTCTACACCGCGCGGCGTGGGCGTCGCCCGTCTCCCCCTTCCAAATCGATCACAAGAACCAGTGGCTGGATCACTTCTGTTTGATCGACGCTTGAGCACAGGCACCCGCGGTGCTATCGGAACTCGCACCAACAGACTCAAGTCCCTCCTTCTGGACCTGCCTCCTGTTTTCTCGATCTGTGAGAACTGGAATCCATTGTGAATCGCATCGTTCCCCTCGTGCTTGCCGTAGCTCTGTTCATGGAGCAAATGGACTCAACTGTTATCTCGACATCGCTGCCGGCGATCGCTGCGGATATCGGTACGAGCCCGATCGCTTTGAAACTGGCGCTGACTGCCTATCTCGTTTCTCTCGCGGTCTTTATTCCGGTCAGCGGCTGGATGGCCGACAGGTTCGGCGCGAAAAACGTGTTCCGGGCGGCGATCGTCGTGTTCGTCCTTGGATCCATCGCCTGTGCCGTTTCCGACTCATTGTTGGCTTTCGTGGTGTCGCGGTTCTTTCAGGGCGTTGGCGGGGCGATGATGACACCGGTGGGCCGCCTCGTTCTGGTGCGATCAACGCCGCGCAGCGAATTGGTCGGAGCGATGGCCTGGCTAACCATGCCTGCCCTTATCGGACCGCTGTTGGGGCCACCCGTTGGCGGCTTCTTGACTACCTATTTCAGCTGGCACTGGATCTTCCTGATCAATGTGCCGATCGGCATCATCGGAATCTGGTTTGCTACGCGCTATCTCCCCGCGGTCGAAACTCTGATCCAGCGACCGCTCGATGTGGCCGGCTTTTTCCTCAGCGGCATCGCGGCCTCTGGTGTCGTCTTCGGGTTGTCCGTCGTCAGCCTTCCGGCCTTGCCCTCATGGGTGGGTTTCTCGACGCTCGCCGTCGGCATCGTATCGGCAATCCTCTACCTCCTGCACGCTCGCAAGACGGCGGAGCCGCTGCTGGCTCTCGATCTGTTCAACAATCAGGTGTTCAGGGCGTCGATCGTCGGTGGCAGCCTGTTCCGCATCGGCGTGGGCGCCGTGCCATTCCTGCTGCCCCTGATGTTTCAAATCGGCTTCGGCATGACGCCTTTCCAGTCGGGCATGATCACCTTTGTGTCGGCGCTCGGCGCCATGAGCATGAAGCTTGTGACCAAATGGTTCTATCGCAAGACCGGTTTCCGCAATTCGCTGATGTACGGATCGCTGGTGGCCGCCGGCTTCATCGCCGTCAACGGGTTCTTCACACCGGAGACGCCCTATTTGCTGATGATCCTGCTGCTTCTGGCTGGAGGATTCTTCCGTTCGCTGTTCTTCACCGGCACGAATGCCCTCGCCTATGCGGATATTCCGAACGAGCAGACCAGCCAGGCAACCCCCATCAGTTCTGTGGCTCAGCAGATTTCCATCGCGCTTGGGGTTGCAGTGGCGGGCGGCATTCTCGAGGTTTCCACCAAGATCCACGGCGGACCGCTGCAGCTCTCGGATTTCCACATCGCCTTCTTCATCGTGGCGGCACTGTCTAGTCTAGCCTGCCTGTCGTTCAGAGGCTTAAATCCGGACGCAGGTGCAGAGGTCTCGGGGCACCGGCCACTGATCAAGGTTGCAGCGCCAGCCGAGTAAGACGCAATACAACCTTGCGTTTCTTGTGTACGGGCGCAACGGCGCAAATACTAAGTTCACTCTAAGTTTGAGGGCAGAAGCAGCGAGCACTGAGCCAGCCAGTGCATTGGAGGGGATTGGCTCCTCCAACTGCGGCATCAGCCTTGCCTTCAAATTGGAGGTGAACTATGCGGAAATTTCCGTTTAGCATCACCCTTATTATGAAAAGAACCCGGACGGGCTGGCAGGTCACGTTCCGGGTTCAATTCGCAAAATAAGGAAGGGAACGGGCGAAAGCTCGTTCCCACTCCAAATTCAATATAGCAGCTCTAGCGACATATCCAAGGTGGAGGTGCCTAGAATTCAACCTTTGAAGTCGCGCGCCAACAAATAGAGCTCGACTGATTCCGTCCGGGATGCGGGCGGTTTGACGTGATGCACGGACTTGAAGTGCTTCTTCAACAGGGTAAGCACCTCGTTTTCGGTTCCCCCCTGAAACGTCTTGGTGAGGAAATGTCCACCGGGACTGAGGACGGAAACGGCGAAATCCGCGGCGACTTCGCACAGATGCGTCGTGCGGATGTGATCGGTGCGGCGATGGCCGGTTGTCGGCGCTGCCATATCCGAAAGTACAATATCGGGCGCGCCGCCAAGCGCTTCCATCAACCTGTCAGGCGCCGCATCGTCGAGAAAATCCATTTCAAGCAAGGTGACGCCCGGCAACGGATCGACATGCAGATAGTCGATGCCGACCACCGTCGGAAGATCATCCGGAGAACCGACGATCGAGGCCGCAATCTGGCTCCAGCCGCCCGGAGCTGCTCCAAGATCGATAATGCGCTGACCCTTTTTCAGGATCTTGTAGCGATCATTGATCTCGATAAGCTTGTAGGCTGCGCGCGAGCGATAGCCATCCTGCTTGGAGCGCTGGACATAGGGATCGTTGATGTGGCGCTCCAGCCAGCGGCGTGACGATTCCTTGATCGTACCAGCCTTCTTCTTGATCTTGGTGTGCAAGCCGCGTGTACCGGTGCCCCCGCGACCGCCTGTTGTTGTCTTAGCCATGTGCACTCCGATTTTACGCCCCTTGGGCGCGGTGCCAGCGATTACGCCACGCACCATCGCGCGACATGAGTTCAGTTAAAATGCCTTCGCGCAGACCACGATCGGCCACTCGCAGTTTCTGGCTCGGCCAGACGTTGCGTATGGCATCGAGAATAGCGCAACCGGCGAGGACAAGATCGGCACGGTCGGCGCCGATGCATGGATTTGCCACACGCTCGTCGAAGCTCCAGGACAGCAGCCTGCTGGTCATTTCCGTGACGTCGTCATTCTGCATCCAGATGCCATCGATGCGGCGGCGGTCATAGCGCTCAAGCCCGAGGTGAATGCCGGCAAGCGTCGTCACCGTGCCTGACGTGCCGAGCAGATGGAAGTTCTGGCTCTTGACGAGATCGCCGAGCTTGTGACGCTCGGAAAAGTCATTGAGCAGATCGGCGACATGATTGACCATGACGGCGAAATTGTCCGTGGTTACATCGCGACCGCCGAAGCGTTCGGCCAGCGTGACCACGCCAACCGGCAGCGACGTCCAGGCAATGATATGCTCGGCGAGGCGCGGCGACCGGCGTTCGGAAACATCGATCAGGGCGATTTCGGACGATCCGCCGCCAATGTCGAACAAAACAACGGCGTCGGTCTCGCGTTCGACCAGCGTGCCGCAGCCCGAGACTGCAAGGCGCGCTTCGGTCTGGCGATTGATGATCTCTAGCTCCAGCCCGGTCTCTTCTTTCACCCGGCCCAGAAATTCCTCGCCATTTTCCGCCTGGCGGCAGGCCTCGGTGGCGATAAGACGCGCCCTGCGCACGTCATGATTATCGAGCTTGTCGCGGCAAATCTTCAGTGCTTCGATCGCGCGGTTCATGGCGTTGGCACTCAGACGCCCGGTAGCGCCCAGACCTTCTCCAAGGCGAACGATACGCGAGAAAGCATCGACAACGCGAAACTGTCCCGGACGCGTGGGCGAGGCAACCAGAAGACGGCAATTGTTGGTGCCAAGATCGAGGGCTGCATAAAGCGGTCCGGCTGGGTACCTGGGTTCCTGCCGTGGCGTTTCCCGCAGAGGTGGTGCAGGCAGCGCGAAGGCGGCAGGTGCAACGGCATCCGCTGGCTTGACGCCCGAGCGGCCACGACGGCGAAACCGGTTGGGCCGGCGCTTCTTGCCGCTCTTGGCGGGCGTGTTGCTGGCATCCGCTGGTGTAGCGACAGGAGAAGTTGCGGCGAGCGTCTGCTCCGTCGAAACAGGCGTCTGCTTGGACTTGCCACGCCTGCGGCGGCGCGCACGTTTCTTCGGGTTCTTGTCGAAGCGTCCTTCTTGGGAATCGGGCTGGCTTTCCTGCCTATGGTGTGCAGGAACCCCATGCGGCCCGGGTCCGTTCTTGACAGTATCTGCGGTGCCATTCAGCACCTTGCCACCGTCAGACGCCCCTCCATTCGACGCGTTTGACGCGCCCGATTCGGGGTCTTTCAAAATCTTATCCTTCGAGCGCCGCGCGAACCATCAAGGACGCAAGCAGGACGCTTTGTAATTAACGTTGGGTACAATGTAACATGCTTTGCCGAATATCCAAGTGCTCGGCGCAAATTAGACGCTTCCGGCAGAGGCACTCACCAGCGTCAGCGCCGCGACAATTCTTCAATTCGGAGCGCCGAATTTTCCACCGCACTCCAGCCCGTCGACTGCAATAATGCCGAGCTCGCAATGAGATCACCGTTCAGTGTTCGCCAGCGGTCGCCCTGGCCGGTCATCCGCGCCGCCAGGCCCAGGAGCCAGGCTGGGCAAGAAAACAATCCCGGTTCGCGCGCAAGCCCGCGGCGAATCGCGGCAAGTATCTGCGGCACTGTCATGGGGGTTTTATCGGCGACAATAAACGTGCCCCGGTCCGTGCTGGCCTCGTGAAGACTATGCATGATCGCCGTGCAGAGGGCTGCACGGTCGAGCAGGGACCGCTGCCCGTCCAGTGATTCCATGGGCAATGGAACAGGAAGCGCAGCGAGTTTGACAAGGGCCGCCATATTGCCTTTGACGCCGGGGCCGTAGACGAGCACCGGGCGCAAGATCGTATAGTTGCCCCCGGTCATGATCCCCGCAATTTCGATTTCGGCAGCAAGCTTTGCCCGTCCGTAATCATCCGTCGGTTGCGGCGGATCCGTTTCAACCGCAACGCCGTCGTGGACGCTGCCCGACTGTGCCCGTATCGATGACACAAAGACGAACTTGCCGGTGATGGTCCTGTGCGCTGCCTCGGCGAGCTTCGCTGCAAGGACACAGTTGACGGCATGGTAGACGTCGGTAGCACCAGCAAGCTGCGTATGGGCGATGGCGGCCAGATGCACCACATGATCGACGTTCTCCAGAATGCGCTGGAAGGCCTCGACCGACTCTGCCGGCGACGGCAGGCGAACTGCTTCGACGCCATCAAGGCTGTCAGGGTTTCGCGTGGTGGCAACGACGCGATAGCCAGCGGCATGCAACTGTGAGACGAGTTCCCGCCCGACGAAGCCCGAAGCTCCTGTTACGAGAACGACGCCCGCTGCCATGTGATTTGCCCCTTTTTCAATTGCCACTCATAGCAAAATCAATGTTTTGGTATCAATGCAACGTTGCGGCATAAATCGAAAGGATTAGTTTCGTGCGGTAGGGCATACGCCGCCGTCATGTTAGCTTGCAAAGCCGAGCCAATCGAAGTGACTCGGGAGAAGTACCGCAAAGCACGAATATCATGGGGTAATTTGCGTATGCGTCAGTCCGGTTTTCAACCTCTCGGAACAAGAGACTTCCTCATACTCGCTACGATCATGGGTGCCTTGCTCTGGTGCTGCTGGCTTGCTGGATCAATGCTGGCAAGACCCGATCACAGCAGCCATGAGTCACTTACTCTTTCATCGAGCTCGGACGTCTGATCGAGCTCATCCACCCGCGCCTGCCCTTTTCTTTTGGTCTTACACATTGACACATGTTCTCGTTGATAATTCACGCACAAGTTGTATTAAGGCGCCAACACAATTTTGAGATGCAAAAAATGTCTGAGCCTGATCGCAAGCCGGTCACTCTTGCCGGGATTTTATCCCTGACCGTAGTTGCGCTGATATTTCTCGCCATCATATGGCTGATTGGAGCCGCATTCGCCCGGACAGGAATTGCATACAACACGGAACAATTTGCGGATTTCAGCGTTGTTATGAGCTGACACGTTGCCGTCAGCGGGGGCTTGGCATCGACTTTGCTTATTTATGCCCTCCCCGGGCGGTGCCAAGCCTCACCAAGGCAACCGAACAGGCATCGAAGAGGATAAGGAAAACCCGCCTCCAAATTTGGAAGCGGGTGTTTTTTTGAGTAGTCAGCTCAACCAAACTTGACGAGATTGTGTACCGGCAACGGGCCCCCGGGGAATTGAACGAGGCGAGCGCCGACGGAAAGAGCACCAAGATCCAGGCCGAAGAAGCCAAGACGATCGATAAGCGCCGCGACCTCAGCTTTGGCGGCACTGTCGTCACCGGAATAGAAGAGGACGCGGCGTCCGCCCTCGGCCTTGGGATCCGATGAGAGCAAATGTGCCTGCAAATGGTTGAATGCCTTCACGATGCGTGCTCCCGGCACCAGCTCCGCAAAAACCTCGCTGGACGCGCGGCCACCAAGATCGACCGGCTTGAAAAGCGGGGCCTCGATAGGATTGTTTGCATCGATGACAATGCGGCCGTTCCAGGCGGGCAGACCGGCGAGCGCCTTCGGCAGTTTGGTCCAGTTGACAGCGACAAGCACAATATCGGCGCTTGCCGCCTCTTCACGCGTACCCGCCTTGATCGACGGGCCAAGTTCATCGACCAGGTCCTGCAGTGATTGAGGGCCGCGGCTGTTGGCGATGGTCGCTTCGATCCCGGCGCCAGCGAGCGCCCGCGCGAACGATGACCCGATTGCTCCGGATCCGATAATACCAATAGTCATGATCATATTCCTTTCAGTTTCTACGAGAACGATCGGGCCGTGAACCCGCCTGTGACGAGGACCGGCTTCCCGGCCAGGGATTTGATGTCCTGGTGAAAATGGCCCATTCATTCATTGACGATAAGCGAGTAATGGCTTTTATTACTTTCAACTGTTCATTGAAGATCTGATCATGGAAACGCTGGCCAACCTGGAATCGTTTGTACGCAGCGCCGAAACCGGTGGGTTCTCGGCGGCAGCGCGGCGTCTTGCGCTCACTCCGGCAGCGGTCAGCCGCAACGTTGCCATGCTGGAACGCAACCTCGGGGTGCGGTTGTTTCATCGCAGCACGCGAAAGCTGACGTTGACCGAGGAAGGAGAGCGTTTTCTGCTTGCTGTAGAGGGAAATCTTGAGGGATTGCAGTCAGCCATAGCCAACATCTCCACCGATCGCGGCGAACCGGCCGGTGTGCTCAAGATAAGCGCAAGCATTACCTTCGGGACCAATTACATACTGCCGCTTCTGCCAGCCTTCCTTGAGCGCTATCCGCAGATCCGCCCCGACTGGCAATTCGACAATCGTCCAGTCGATCTGATCGCGGAGGGGTTTGACGCGGCAATTGGCGGCGGTTTCGAACTGGCGCAGGGGATAGTCGCGCGTGCGCTGGCACCGGCGCACATCATCGCCGTCGCGTCACCTACGTATATGCAAGCGCGAACGCCGCCTGCCGACCCGGAAGGTCTTGCCGCACTGGACGGGATTGTCATGCGTGCTTCACGCACTGGCCGGGTGAGGCGTTGGACAATGCGTAACGTGCAAGGCGCAGAGATGCTGGCGATGCCGACGGAGACGATCGTGCTCAACGATCCCGCAGCGATGTGCAAGGCAGCGCTGCTCGGTCTTGGTGTGGCACTGATCGCCGTACCAGACGCCCTGCCCCATCTGGAAAGCGGTGCTTTGGTGCGCCTGGTACCGCAATGGTACGGGGATGCCGGACCAATTTCCATCTACTACGCCAGCCGAACACTGCTGCCTGCCAAAACGCGCGTCTTCGTTGATTTTGTCGTGGAGGCCGTCAAGCGCGACAGGTTGGCAGAGCGTTTCGCGGGAAGTCTTGGTTAGGCGGAGGCATGAAAAAACCGACGCAGTTTGAAAACAGCACCGGTTTTGATGTACAGGCCGATCAGATCAGCCGGTTATGCTCGACGAGCTGGCGCAGGCGCCGTTGTTTTCCATCGCTGTCGGCGACATCGCGCCGGGCAGGTTTCTTGACCGGGGGCATCACGACTTTGACGGGTGTTTCATGTGATGTGGCTGCTGGTTTCTTGATATTTCTCAGGAAGTTCAATGCGCGGTTCAAAATCATGGCGGGGGTCCTCCAAATGCCATCAAACCGCGTTGGATCGGTGACCCAGCGGATAGTCTTCGGTTTTCTGGCAAGTGGGATCATTTTACCACCGTTCAATCTGGTGCGATAGGGGTAAGCATGTGCCCTAGACTCTATGATCGGGCCGCAATTAAACCGCAAATGACGGCGAACAATACCGGATCGTCTTTTGGCCAGGCTTGGCTCTTCGCGGCGTCAGAGGTTCTCGACCCGCCAATCTCATTCCAAATTGCCGATTCCCCGTCCGCACTAAAATCTGTTTCAAGCCGCAGGAGGACACCATGGCCAAAGGTCAACAGCGCAGCAATCGTGAAGTACGAAAACCGAAGAAGGAGAAGGCCGCCCCCAAGGCCGAGGTTCCTTTCAGCTCGATGCTGAAGAAGGCAGAGAGCACCACGCCAAAGGCAAAGCCGAAAGGCTAATCGTCCTTTTCGATAGTCAATGGCCCCGGCAACATCCGGGGCTCTTGTTCTATACAACCTCGAAGCGAAGATGGGTGACGAGCGGCGACTCGACTACTCTCGTACTTTTCAATTCGATCTGTTCATTGCCAATATTGTCGAACAGCCGGCTGCCCTGCCCGAGCAGAACGGGCGCGAGCTGAAGAACGATCTCGTCTACGAGGCGCGCGTTCAGCACTTGCTGGGCAACATCTGCCCCCATGACGATGACATCCTTGCCACCTGCTGCCACTTTCGCCTGTCTCACGGCGCTTTCAATCCCGTCATTGACGAATGTAAACGCAGCGCTCTTCATTTGCAGCGGGTCGCGTTTCTCGTGCGTGAGCACGAAAGCCGGGGCGGGGAACGGTGTGTCCTGCCAATGGTGCAACCCCACGGCAAAGGTTCGCTTGCCAAGGACCACCGCGCCGACGCGTTCGAAGACCTCCCGTACCATCTCACCGTCAACTTCGGATTTGCTCTCGAACAGCCATTGGTGCAAGCGCTCACCGCCCTCGCCGATTGCGTGCTCGTGGCTGACATTCGGGGCTGCGATGAAACCATCGAGTGACATTGTAAACGATACAACCACTTTCCCCATGAGCCTCTCCTTCCGATATCCTAAGCCGAGGCTAACTATGCTGGTTTGGTTCCAGGTTGGACAATAATCGCTGGAATTTGCGCTCACCTCGCGCCTGCATAAATGTGAACAAAACAGGAACAAATTCCTTTTCATATATGCCGGGTTGTGGCAATCTTTCTGAAAAGGAGATTCTGATGAACGCCATATCCATACAACCGGAAGACGAAATCGATCAGGCGCTGGCCTATCATCAGGGTGATGTGCGGGCGACGATTGCCGCCCTTCTGGCCGAACGGGAGTTCCTGCTGCGCGAGATTGAGTACGCCTCGCTTGCCATGTCCTATGGTTTCGCTCGGGGCTGGAAGCCAGGTCAGCAAAAGTTTGCACGATAGACTTGGAGGGCTCCACGTGCGATGGTTGCGTATCCAGCAATGCGAGATGCAATGAAACATAGTCCAAAACAGATGCCTGAAGTTGGTATCCGCCCGAAACGGGTTCTCAGTCCTTCGGAACAGAAGAGCCTGGCAACCACTACCGCCGCAGCCGCCATCATCAATGATGAAACTGCGAAGTGGGAGAACAAGACAGCACGCCTGAAGGCACTGCGTCTTGCTAAGGAAGCTGAAGAGCAGGCAGAGCTTGCCTCCCGGCCGCCCTCAGCACCCAAGACGAAGGCAAAGATGACCCGTACCGTCAAAGCCAAATAGAGTTCCGGACTACATACCAAACGTTTTACTGTTCGAGCCTTTCGTCGAAGCGATTGCCCGTGAGTAAATTTGAAGCGTTTCACAGCGCCGGAACGGGACGGCAGGAAAATAATTCAAAATAAAAAATGCCGACGGACAGGCGTTATTCCTGTTTTCCAAATTATTTCTTGGTCCTTGGCATTGACGAAACAACCGCTTAGCCCTATGTAACAACTATCGGTATTTGGTAGTTTGTTACTTACTTTATTGCGCTTCAGGCGCTCTGAAAGATCCTTCTTCAAAAATCGAGCTAAAAACTGCATGGCGCGTCGTGCCCTGTATTACAATATTTCCATTGAAAGGGTTCATCATGAGCACTGGAACAGTTAAGTGGTTCAATTCCACAAAAGGCTTCGGCTTCATTCAACCAGATGATGGTTCAGCAGATGTGTTCGTACACATCTCTGCCGTTGAGCGCGCTGGTATGCGCAGCCTCAATGACGGTCAGAAAATCAGCTTCGAGCTGGTTCGTGACAACAAGTCCGGCAAGATGACTGCTGATCAGCTTCAGGCTGGCTAAAAATAATTCGTCTTCGCGGTTTTTGACCACGGATGTACTGGCACTGATTGCAGAGATGAATTTGAGAAGGTCGGGTTTTCCCGGCCTTTTATTTTGTCCAAATTCTGGATGAATGGCAAAAAACCAAGACATTTCACCGCATAGCCAAGAAAAGTCTGGAAAGAAATATTTCGCCATCACACAGTGCGAGTCATCTTTGATGCCATATCTCGAGTGAGTTGATCGGCAAATCCGCATTGTTTGAAGGAGTGTTGCGGCCATGAAAGTTCTTGTCCTTGGCAGTGGCGTTGTTGGCGTCACATCAGCCTGGTATCTGGCGCAGGCGGGGCATGAAGTTGTGGTGGTCGATCGGCAGCCTGGACCAGCATTGGAAACAAGCTTTGCCAATGCCGGAGAAATATCGCCTGGCTATTCTTCGCCATGGGCCGGACCCGGTGTGCCGATCAAGGCCATCAAATGGATGCTGATGCATTTTGGCCCGCTGGTCGTACGACCGAAATTCGATCCATACATGGCGCTCTGGCTCCTGCGCATGCTGCGCAACTGCACGTCGGCACGCTACGCCCGCAACAAGGCACGCATGGTGCCGATTGCCGAATATAGCCGCGATTGCCTGAAGGCGCTTCGTTCCGAAGTGGGCATTGCCTATGACGAACGCACGCAAGGAACACTGCAACTCTTTCGCACGCAGAGCCAGTATGATGGCACGGCGGGTGACATTGAAGTATTGAAGCAATTCGGCGTTCCTTACGAACTTCTCGATGCCGCCGGATGCACCGGGGCGGAGCCGGCCTTGGCCAATGTCAAAGGCAAGTTCGTCGGCGGTCTGCGGCTTCCCGGCGATGAGACGGGCGACTGCCAGATGTTCACCGAAAAGCTCGCCGCGCTATGCACAGACGCCGGTGTTACGTTCCGGTTCAACACGACGATTACATCCATAAATACCAGCGCCAATCGCATCGCCAGCGTTTCAACCGAGACGGAAGAGCTGACGGCCGATGCCTATGTCATCGCGTTCGGCAGCTATTCACCCTTCTTGCTGCGGCGCATCGGCGTGCATATTCCGGTCTACCCGGTAAAGGGTTACTCCATCACCGCTCCAATTGCCGACAAGGATGCCGCGCCTGTTTCAACCGTGATGGATGAAACCTACAAGGTTGCAATCACCCGCCTCGGAGACCGCATCCGGGCGGGCGGCACGGCAGAAATTTCGGGCTATGATCTCAACCTCCGCGATGCGCGGCGGGCGACGCTGCACCACTCGGTTGGCGATCTGTTCCCTGGGGGCGGCGACCTCAGCAAGGCAACGTTCTGGACGGGATTGCGACCGATGACGCCAGACGGTCCTCCGATCATTGGGGGCGGTACCAAATATTCCAATCTCTACCTCAATACCGGTCACGGCACGCTCGGCTGGACGATGTCCTGTGGGTCCGGCCGGGTTTTGGCCGATCTGGTGTCCGGAAAATCGCCGGATGTCGATGCTTCTCCCCTCAATATCAGCCGGTATGGCTGATATTGAGGAAATTAGCTCAGAAATTAATGCTAACCCCTTTGAAACATTACAAATTGTTTAGATTAGTGTTCAGTTTTCATTCATCTCGTCAGGCCTAAAACCAGAGCGTGCCCCCAAGACAACTCGTGGTTTTAATCCCCACGCAACTGACGAGGAAACGAAAATGAAAAAGATCACTCTGGTAGCACTTGCCATCTCCCTGATCGCAACACCTGCTGCTTTCGCGCAGCAGCAGAACTACAAGGGTCATCAATATGGCCACCAGCAGAAGCAGGTCATCGTCAAGAAGAAGGTCGTGGTAAAGCATGGCCGCTGGTCACGCGGTCACGCGCTTCCTTCGAGCTACCGCCACAATGTCGTGCGCGACTATCACCGTTACCACTTGCGCACGCCCCCACGCGGTTACCAGTGGGTAAGAGCTGACAATAACTACGTGATGATCAGCATAGCCTCTGGTGTTATCTCGGCGCTGGTTCAGGCACGCTGACAACAGAACACATCAACAAGGCGGTGCCCGTTGGGCGCGCCGCCTTTCCATTTCAATCGACGAACACCCGGACACTGGCTGCACGGCCGACTGAATCGATCACGGTCAGGGTCGAATAACCACCACCGTCCGGCACCCATTGATTGACACGCCGACGCGAGATTTCCGGCAAGGGCTTGCCATTGGCCAGCCATCGGAATGGCGCACGCCCGCCCTGCAGTTTGAGTGCAAGCGGCATGATCTCGCCGCCGGCCGCTGCTCCAAGTTCAATACGTGCGCCTTCCGGCGGATAGACGATCTGCGGCGCGGGTTCCCGCGTCGACGAGGCCAGCAAGCCGCTCGAGTTCATGGAGAAACGCCGCTGACTGATTGGCAATTGTGCCTGTGCGATACGCACTGCGCCGGGAGGTGCCGACCACAGCGGCGTGATCGCGATACCGGACTTGGCAAAGCCTTCGAACAGGATCGGCGCCGCGGCCCCATAGCCGGTCAGGCCGGGTACAGCGCCATTATCCGGCCTGCCGACCCAGACACCGAGGACATAGTTGCCGTCAAATCCGACCGACCAGGCGTCCCGGTAACCATAGCTGGTACCGGTCTTGTAGGCGATGCCGCGCTGCCCGGCGCCCATTGGTGGCAGAACGCCGGAAAGAATATCGGCAACGTGCCATGCGGCCACAGGCTCGAGCAGCGGCTCACCCTCGATGGTCTCGGGCTTGTCCTGAATGCCATCGCCCAGCTGCAATGGACGGCCCCGGTTGGCGAGGCCGGCATAGAGCTGCACCAGATCCTTTAGCGTAATGCCGACACCACCAAGGCCGATGGCAAGACCCGGTGGCTCGTTAGGCGGCAGGATCGGCCGGACCTCCGCGCGGCGAAACCGCACCATCAGCCGCGTCGGGCCGACAGCATCGAGCAGGCGCACAGTGGGCACATTGAGCGACAATTGCAACGCCTGCCTGATACTCACGTCGCCCTGATAGCTCATGTCGAAATTGCGCGGCCGATAGCCGAAGAAATCGGACGGCCGGTCCTCGATGATGGTTTCCTGGCTGACCAGCCCATCCTCGAAGGCCAGACCATATATGAAGGGCTTCAGCGTCGAGCCAGGCGAGCGGGTGATCCGGGTCATGTCGATCCAGCCCGATCGGCTGGCGTCGAAATAATCGGCTGATCCCACCTCGCCGACGATCTCGCCGGTGCGCACATCGGCCATGACCATGGCAACGGAGACTTTCGGTCCCAGCTTGCCTGCTGCATCTTTCGCGACCGTTTCAAGTCCCTGCTGGATAGGCCGGTGCAATGTGGTCCGGTGGCGCCTGACGTTCGGTTCCCTGCGCTGTGCTGCTTCTGCCAAATGCGCGGCATAGGCCGGCAACTGCAATCGGAGCGACGGGATCGGTGCGCGGCCTGCCCGCTCCGCCTCCCCCTCACCTACGACCTTCTCGACCGCCATCCGATGCAGCACGCGGCCCCTTGCCGCTTCGGCAAGAGCGAGATTGCGATCGGGCCTGCGCCGCTCTGGGAGCTGCGGCAAAGCCACGAGCAGCGCCGATTGGGAAACGGTGAGACGGCGGGGTTCCTTGCCGAAATAAGCGAGGCTTGCAGCGCGAATGCCTTCGAGATTACCGCCATAGGGCGCTAGCGTCAGATAAAGATCAAGGATTTCCGCCTTGCTCAGACGCCGCTCGATCTGCAGGGCCCGCACGAGTTGCTGGAATTTTGCGGTGAGCGAGCGGCCCTCACGCGGTTCGATCAGCCTGGCAACCTGCATGGACAGGGTCGATGCACCCGAAACGATGCGGCCATTACTGACGAGCTGGACAGCCGCACGGGCCAAGGCAATGGGATCGACGCCCCGATGCTGCCAGAAACGCTGATCCTCGTAGGCGATGAGCATGCGGACGAATTGCGGATCGACATCCTTGGCAGTGGTGCCAAGGCGCCAGCGCCCCTCGGACGTTGCAAAGGCGCGCAGCAGCTGGCCCTCGGCATCGAGCACTTCCGTCGAGACCTCCCGCGCCTTTTCCAATGGCGGTGGGAAGGCACGATCGGCTGCTTCAAGGCCAAAGGAAAGCGTCGCGGCCACGAGAAGATTGACGAGAAGCGCTGCTATTACCCTCCCCCTTGTGGGGAGGGACGGAGCGAAGCGACGGGGAGGGGTTTCCTCCCGAGTTCCAGTGATAGTGCATCTAATCCAAGATGAGCGGGTCAAAGACCCCTCCCTGCTGCTGCGCAGCCTCCCTCCCCACAAGGGGGAGGGTAACAGCGGGACCCTGGGTGCATATCTTTCCACATCACTGTGCTGCGACGACCTCCATACGGCCGGTCGCCGTGCGTGCCGAGAACTGGGGACGGTACATGTCCTCGACGCTGGCGGCCGGATGATCATAGGTGCCGGGCGTTACCGCACGGACCACATAGGCCAGCGCGATTTCGCCATTGTCGCCGGATGTGCGATCGAAGGCGGCGACGAACCGATCACTGCGGAACTCTGTATGGGCGGCTTCCACTTCGCCGATCCAGTCGAAATTCGACAGGCTCGCGCTGTTGACGAGGCCGGGATTATCGATTTCGAACCCGGCAGGCAGAAGATCACTTATCAATACCCGCGACGGCCAGTTGTTGGTCTCTGTCACCTTCAAAACAACCACATAGCGTTCGTTCTGTTTTGCCTCGCTGACATTGGCTTCCTGGCCGTCGAGCGTGTAGTAGGTGCGTTCGATGCTGAAGCCATCGCCGCCAGCCGGCAGAGGCTGCGTTGGGGACGCAACGGTGGTGACGACTGCGGACACGGGTTCAGTCGAAGCATTGGTGATGGACACGGGCTGGGCAAGCAGTTCATCGCCCGTCATTCGCGCGACGTAACCACCCGTGCGGGCAGTCCCATTGATGTCAAGCTTGAGGTCCTGGTCACCGCCCTGGATGGCGCGCGCTGCCAGGAGCATCCAGGTCTGTTCCTGCGTGCTCGTATACGTCTTGCGCTCCCATGCGTTGGCGACGATCCTGGACAGTTGCGGAATGATCGGCGGGACCGGGCGACTCTCGGCGGCAAGCGCCAGAACCGCTGCATCATCGCGCAGCGACGAGCCGTAATCGGAGCGGACCAGGCTGACATTGGTCACCAGCGTCGACTGCTGCAGGGCATCCGTGAAGATGCTCTGCGAGCGCTGCGCATCACCATAGAGTGACAAAGCAGCCGCCAAGTGAGCCCGCGCCAGCGGCGTCGGGAATTCGGCAAGCTTGGTGTCGGCGTAATAGCGCAAGTCACTGATCGCCGCTTTGCGGTTGCGCGCCAGCACGTAGAGGGCATAGGCAATCTCGTTGCCCTGATCCTTGACGTTGACGTCGTAGCTCAGCGAGTTTTGCAGGTTTTCCAATGCCTGCACCAGCGCCTGTTCCGGCACTTCATATTTCTGCTCGCGGGCACGAGTAAGAAAATCCGTCACATAGGCATCGAGCCACAGATCGCCCGAGCCAGGGCTCCAGAGGCCGAAGCTGCCGGACGAAGACTGGTACGACAGAACGCGATAGATCGCTTCCTGCACACGCTTCTGCACCTCGCCGTCTTCGGCGATGCCGGATTGCTTGGCGAGTTCGCTCATGTAGAGCAAGGGCAAGGCGCGGCTGGTGGTCTGCTCGGCGCAACCATAGGGGTAGCGGTCAAGCGTCATCAGTAAGGCCGGAATGTCGAAGGCCGCCGAACGGGTGACATTCAGGCTGACTGAAGCACCTTGCAGGATACTGCCCGCCAACAATTCGCCGTCCACCTTGAGGCTGCTGTTTGGCGCGATCTTGATTGGCCTGCGCACCGTGACCGGCAGCGTTGCCGGACGGACGGGGACATTCAGGGTCTGCTCAAGCGAAAGACCGGAGGCATTGGATATTTTGACCGAGACAACACCATCGCCCGGATGGTCACCGGTCAGCGGCAGGGTGAGATCAAACTTGCCGCCAGCCGCGAGACTGATCGTCTGCGAGGCTCCGGGCTGATCGACGCTCACGACCGGATTGCTGGTCACCTGCAGCTGGTAATCGCCGGCCGGTGCATCGGTATTGGCCACATCGAGCCGCAACGAAGACTTGTCGCCTGGCGCCAGGAATTTCGGCATGCTCGCAGTCACCACCACAGGATCGCGAATGACCACGTCGGACGTGGCATGACCGACACCCGATTTCGACCAGGCGACAGCCATGACGCGAGCCGTTCCATTGAACTGCGGAATGTCGAAGCTGACATTGGCCTTGCCCTGCGGGTCGAGTTTTACAGGCCCCGAGAAAAAGGCGATGAGCTTTTCGGTCGGCGGACTGCCCTGCATCGGCATTTGCGCACCATCGCCGCCGGTTCGCAGCTTTCCCATAGCTCCCAAAGAACCGTCGATCAGACGGCCATAGAGATCGCGAATCTCAAGACCCAATTGCCGCTGGCCGAAATACCAGCCATCGGGATTGGGTGCTTCGTAGCGGGTCAGATTGAGAATGCCGACATCGACCGCGGCAACCGTGACAAAAGCGTGTTCATTGGCACCGGCGCCAGTCACCTGCAGCGCAATGTTCAGCGGCTTGCGCGGCTCGGTCTTTTGCGGCATGTCCAGCTTTACCGCGAGGTTGCGGTCGCCCGGGCTGACGTTCAGCCATTTGATGCCGATGGCGCGCATCGGCATGTGGGTCTCCTGCGCATCGCCCGGACGGAACAGCGTAGCAGTGACATAGGCACCGGCGCCCCAATCGGCGGTAACGGGAATATCGACTTCGCCACCTTCGGCGGGAATGCTTGCCCGCTTGGTGGCAAGGAGATTCTCGGCACCGACTGTAACGAGAAGTTCACCGGCAAAGCGCGGCGAGACTTTCAGCTTTGCCGTATCTCCAGCAACATAACTGTCCTTGTCGAGTGCAATTTCGAGGCCATCCGGTGTCTCAGTCGACGTGGCAGCCACATAGTAGCCGGCGTCAAACTCGACACTCGACGCTGGACCGTCTGCTTCGGCGCTCTCGACCTCAAGGCGGAAACGGCCCCAGGTAACCGGTACCGAGATATCTACGCCATCAGGTGTTGCATTCACCTCGCCATTGGCGATCTGCTTGGTCGACAGGATCGGTTCGTATTTCCAGGAATTGCCATCGCGGTACCACTGGTAATTGCGCTCGACGCCAAGCAGCTTCCAATCGAGCCGCTGCATGGCCTGCTTCTGGCCATTCTGGTCGACGGCGATAACGTGGAACTTTGCGACGGAATTTTCCGGAAGATCGCCAGAGAATTCCGGCTTGATGCCGATCATCGAGCCCTGCGATTTGACCGGTAGCGTCAGGATGCGCTCGACGGCACGGCCACCGGCCTCCTGCATGCGCACCACCACATCGGCATTGAGTAATTGCGTCGTCGAGGGAACATCGCTCAGCGACACATCGAAAGTCGCCTTGCCGTCCTCGTCCAGTGGTTGCAAATCTTCCAGGGGAATGCGGGTGTCCTCGCTGGCCTGTTCATCGGCAAGACCGAAGAAATAGCCTTTAGAATCGGCGCTTTCGCGGGTTGGCTTGAGGGCGATCTCACCTTCGAGATTGAGCCCGGCGGCAGGCGCGCCATAGAGATAGCGCCCGTCCACCTTCACCGGTGTGGGTTTGCCGATTTCCAGCGCCTTGGCATCGCTGGTCAAATCGAATTCAACGCGATCCGGCACAAAATCTTCAACCAAAAATTGCTTCTCGGCAATCGGCGCCCCCTTTGGATCGGTAAATATCTGCATGGTCCAGGTGCCGCGCATCGAACTGGCCTGCAGCTCCAGATCAAGCGTATGACCGCCGAGATTGGCGCCGTCGCTGACCATGCGGCGGTCTTCGACGCCGTCCGGCCGCTTGAACACGAAGGTCAGCGGCAATTTCTCGATAGCGTTGGCCGCGTTGTCACGCGCCAGAGCCGAGGCATGCACGGTCTCACCGGCGCGATAGATGCCGCGTTCCGTCCAGGCGAGGATGTCTATGGCGCCGGGCGCCGCACGGCCGGTGACGCCGCGATCCGAAAGGTCGAAACCAGCACGGGTCATGTCAAGGAAGACATAATCCGCATCACCATTCTTGGCGGTGATGACCGCCGGTCCCATTGCCGCCGTACCGCGCATCAGGCCGGCAGTAAAGGTCGCCCTGCCTTCGGTGTCGGTAACCGCTGTGCCGAGAATTTCATTGTTCTTGGCGAGTAATTGCAGTTCGACGCCGATGAGCGGCTGCGCTGTAGCGAGCGAGCGGGCAAAGACGTTGAGGCCGTCGGTACCAGCATAGGTGGAAAGACCGATATCCGACACCACGAACCATTGTGTCGCCTGCGCGTCCCATTCCTCGGTCTTCGCGTCGGGAGAGACTGCGGTGAGGACATAGACGCCGGGCTTACGCTGCGGCAAGGCTTCATCGACGGGGAAACTGGTGACGACATCCTTGTTGAGCTCGGACTGGATATCGATAGCACCTTGCCACACCAGCTCGCCTGCTTCGTCCTGAAGGCGCTGGGCATTGAAACCATCGATCTGCGTCAGGAATTGCGAACTGGTCAGGAGCGGTGCAAGGCCGCGATCGCCAATGCGATACAGCTTGAGATTGGCACTCGTCGTATTGACGGAAACAATCGGAATTCCGCGGCGTGCGGTGCTGGGCAGGACAAAACTGTCGCCGGTAAAGCGCACCATAGCCGAGCGATCCTTGATGTAAATGTCGAGATCGACTGGCGCTTCCAGCGATTCGCCAACGGAGGATGGCAGGCCCGGCCGGAAGGCCAGCTTGTAGCGCTGGCCATGCTCGAGACCTTCGACGCAAATCTCGCTGTCCTTGGCTTCGACGGCCTTTGGCGCCGCGCCATTCAGCGTCACGAAGGGAGCATAGTCGGTGCCCATTTTCACCAGCGGATCAGAAAACTGCACACAGGCACGCGGCGTTGCGCTGTCCGCATCGATCGTGTGATTGACAACGCGGAAACCCTGCCGGGCTTTCAGGTCCAGATAGGCGGCCTCGACGGTCGGGTCATTGACCAGCGCGAGGCTGGCCTTGTATGCGCTGAGCGAAGCCCGATAGCTTTCGACGTTCTGCAGCGCTGCCGCCAGTGCTGCGAGGGCATCGGCCCGGCTCTGGGTGGTGCGCGTCAATTGATAGCCATTCAAGGCCGCAAGCGATGCCTGCCCGGCGACATAGGTGTTCTTGCTGTCGTGATTGGCAGCGCGAGCCGTCTCGATCCACAACGCGCCATCGTCCGGCGTGATGGCCAGTGCGCCCTTGAAGGCGTTGAGTGCATTGGCCACATTGCCAGCGCCAAGCTCCCGCCGCGCTGTGGCAACGAGCCCATCAACACCCTGCGCCTTCTGCTCGTCGGTCAGAGCCAGGCTTGCCTTAACCTGTCGCGCGTCTTGAACCAACTGGTCGGAGACAAACTGAAGCTTCGGCGGAGCGCCGATATCCGGTTCAACGGCCGTCTCAACGACCTTGCCGGCGATTGCTCCCGGAGAACTTTTCAGCTGATTGAAATCAGACTTCAGGAAACACCATTTCACCTTTGGGTTGTAGGTGAAGGCCTTGCAGGAGCGGTCGGCAAGACAGACCAGTTCGCACTGATCGAGGGTGACATCCTGTTCCGTGCGCAGGTCAAAGCCGAAGTAATCGCCATCCTTTGCCGTGACGACATCGCGATTGGTTTCTGCCGCGCCAGCCGGAACGGAGGCAACGAAAACGGAGAGAAGAAACGCCGAAAGCCCGATAACCGCGCGCATAGACATAGAGTCCTCCCACCGCTGCTAATCCAGATGAGCGGCACTCTTCAAACTTCAGTATAATTTGTCAACAGATCAAACAGTTTAGAGCATCCGACGACGCTCTAGGTCGCGTTGCCCTGCGCAATTTCGCTCCGTATCCAATTCTGGAAGTGAAGCATTTGCGGCGTTGGTTTGCGATTTTTCGGCGAGACCAGCCAATAGGCGATCGAGGACGGCACGCGTGTTGGAAATGGTGCGACCAGCCTACCATCGGCCAGCGCGTCTTCGACAAAGAGATCCCAGGCCAGCATAATGCCCTGACCGCTGATGGTCGCTTCGAGACCGAGCCATGGGTCGGAGAATGTTGGCCCATCGAATGGCAAAGGACCTGCAAGCCCGGTCGCCGCCTGCCAATCGTCCCAGCTGAACATAGGGTTCTCGTAGCAAATGATCGGCTGGCTGAAGATATCGGCGGGTCCGCGCAAACGTTCGGCAAAGGCGCGGGTGCAAACGGGGAACATTTTCTGCGGCAGAAGACATTCCGGAGTGCCATCCTGCCAATCGCCGCTACCGAGTCTAATCGCCAGATCGATATCCGAACTTTTCAGGTCGAGCACGCCGGGAGAAGGATCGATGCGGATTTTCAGATCCGGGTGCGCAGCGCGCAATCGCCCGAGGCGCGGCACGAGCCATTTCGATGCGAATGTCGGGGCAACGGAAAGCAGCAATGTCTGGTCAACGCCGTCCGCAAGCGCCACCGCCTTCGAAAGCTGCTGGAAGCCCTCTTCCAGCCTGGCGAGGAGAACCTTGCCAAAGGAGGTTGGAACCAGGCCGGCTCGCGTCCGCTCGAAGATCGCCTGGCCAATCTGCCCCTCGGTGCGTATCAGCTGCTGGCTGACCGCACTCACCGAGACACCGAGTTCCTCCGCGGCTCTTGGCAGTGACCCGAGACGACCGATCGCCTCCACTGCCTTCAAACCGTTGAGATGGAATCTGTTCAAGTTCTTCATGAAGATTTTCTTTATGCTTGTTTCGGCAATCTTGATTGTTCCTGACACCGATTGCGAACAAAATAGCACATGTTTCAGTGATCATGGATATGTCAGATGAAGATTTTCTTGTTGATACGGGCCCTGGCGATGTGGCTTTGCAATGATCTAACCCAGTCTGACCGCGACCCTGCGCATGACTGGTACAGGGATCCGCTTTCACATCCGGCTCTGGAGGCCATGGGGCTCGATGAACTGGCCGACCTGCCTTTCGATCCCCGTGCGGTCTGCAGACAATAAGGCAGATAAGAGAACAGGCCCCGAAGGGGCCTGCTGTTGGTTGAGGAGGGTGATCCGGTATTGCAGGACCACCCTATCAATTTGATTGGGCCTGGCTTGTCGTAGCGTCAGGATATATGACCGGGCCACCCAATGCTTTGGTCATATCGGTCATATCCCAACCCATCCAATCTTCTGCCAGAGAACCATTTGCGATATAATCCCAATTTATCAGTAAGTTCCCTCCTGGGCCCCATGGGTTTTGAACAAGTTTGCGATGCCGGGATACCTTTTCCAGTTCCTCCACTGCCTTTGCCGTAGTGAACGAGGGGAAGCGATCCCGGACCCAGAAGGCCGACATTTCCTGTGAAGCAGGTATCAGTCGCTCAAGGTTGATATCCGCATAGGATCTGTACACGCGTGGCGGTGTTAGTCCAATAATTTGCGGTCCTGGGTGTGGGATATCGTCGGCTCCATGCCAGGTGACATATCCCATGCCAGGGAATGTCTTCGACAGACCGGCGTTGATATAATCTACGTCGATGCGGAAAGGATCGATTTTAGCGTAATGGCTCCACTCAGAATATTGAATGCCATCTGGAATAGTTTGAAACCTTTGATAGAGACTAAGCCTTTCCTGATATGCGTTGTATATTTGTTCCGAATTTTTACTAACGCTATCGTAAGCAAGCGATGAAATTGTTACTCTTGGGACGAAATAAAACGCAGTACCTTCGGCATCGACCCATTTGGATTGCGCGCGGCTTTGAATGTAAGGCAATGTCCACGTATTTTTGTCCGCGCCCTGCCAAACAGCGATTCCAATATTAGTATCGACGTTCTTAATAGCCTCATCAGGCCCATCATACCACATCCAGACACTCGAGAACGGTTTCATACTGGCATTGTCAGGTCTGATCAGCTTTTGATTTAGTGCGTTGAGATAGGCAACCACATCGACAGGACGATTCGGAAAAGTTTCATCGCCGCCAAATATGGATCGTATCGGATTTGAACCAGTCTCTGAATTCCCCAATCAACTCGGCAAAGTATCTGACCGTATTAGTCTTATTATTAGGAAAATTTGCGGGATCGGCGCTAGTAAGATTCCCACCCCAAATATTATACATATCATTAGCCAAGATATTATCAGAGTATGTATCGTCAGTTGGATATGGCGGCAAAGAATATATTAGAATATTTTTACCGTCTTTCATGAAAGCCCCAGCATGACCAGGGGCATCGAATTCAGGAATGAGCTTGATGCCATAGCGGTAGGCTGCGTCTTCGAGCCGGGCCCAGTCTTTGGAATCGTAGACTTTTTTATCGCCAGTTAGTTCTATTATTCCGTCGGCTATCGTATTAAACATCTGTTCAGACGGTATCAAAAGTCTACGCGGCTTGGCCTCGTTGTACAGCCGAAAATAGCCCTCGCTTGGTGCGCCACCAACAGTTGTACTGGTACTGTCATTCAGATGCAGATGCAGCTCGTTGAGCTTGTGCATACTCATCTTGTCCATATAACCGATGAGCTGATCGACTGGAATGAATTTCCGCGCAACATCCAGCATGATGCGGCGGTTTTCATATTGCGGATAGTCAGTACCTTGCACGCCTTTGATTGTCGTGTGGGCTCCAACAGCTTTTCCATCACTCATGGCCATCAGCGTCGCTGTCTGAAAGCCGCGTAACCCACCCATTGCCTGGATATAGACAATCTTGAGACCATCATGGCTGGCCGAAAACCAATAGCCTTCGCGTTGGATATTAGTTTGGACCGGTTTGTACGAGGCGAAGCCAGTTTTCACCTTGGCTTCCAAAAACTGCTTATTGAGTGTTTGGTATGCCAGATCAGATTCACTAACAACGACCTTCGAAAGAGCGATATCGTTTTTCGTTGCGGTTCCACCGTTGACTATTTCTAACGGAAAGCCGGTGGCATAACGCAGCTTCTGCGCCCAGCCACGCGGTGCATTCAACATCTTGAAGAGCTCGTCATTCTTATCTACCAAGACGACCTTGCTCCCGTTGGTCAGCACGAAATCCGTATCGAGCGTATTACCTGTCTGCAAAAAGAACTCTTGGTTATTCGCCTGCGCAGCCAACGACGATGACGGCGCAGCGGCCAGCATGGCCGTTGCAAGACACAGACTGAGACATGTCCGGGATATAAATCTGAATGGGTTATTCCCCATGAAATCATTCTCCAAATTGATTTGATTAAAAACAGCGCAGTATTCAATTGGTTCGTCAGTATGGTATTAGATTGGTTCTAAAATAATCCAATCTCATTCATGGTAGACGCAACCGAAGTAAATTATCAAGTTGCATATTGAAATAATTTGAACAGCCGGCAAATGGCAAGATCTACCAACATCATACCAATTTCGCGCAGCCGTTCAGGGCATAACGGACAGTTGAAACCTGGAGATATGCTGAAGATCAGGCCGGAACCGGCCCTGGCTTGCGGATATGTTTTGCGGCTTCGATGACCAGTGCATCGAGACCATTGTCCTCCTGTTCGAGAATATCGAACAGCTGGGTGCGCATGCGCGGCTCCCAGAAGTGATTGATGTGGTCGGCGACGCCTGCCACGGCTTCGTCCTTCGGCTGCGTGTGGAAGAACGTGGCGATCTGGTTGGCCATATAGACCAGCTTGTCGGCGGTTGTCTTGTGGCTCTTGCTATCCATATTGCACCATTCGAACGGATGGAGATTGAACAAGGGTCGATGTGGCAGGGTCAGGATTCGGCTTCACAGTCGCATTGCCTGCAACGAGCTCATCCGGCTTTGTCCCGGCTTGGGCTGTGACGACCGGGATGCGTTCATGACGCGTGAACACATCGAACTCATCCCCGCGTACCAGCGCGACGAGGGTCATTCCGGCGGCATGCGCCGTCCGGATTGCCAAGGCAGTTGGCGCGGAAACGGCTACCAGGATGGGCGCGCCGATAATGGCTGTCTTCTGCACCATCTCGATGGAGACGCGGCTGGTGATGACGACTGCACCGGTTTCACCTTTGACGCCGGCACGGCAGAGCGCCCCGGCAAGCTTGTCCAGCGCATTGTGGCGACCGACATCCTCACGCGCTGCAACGATGCCTTTTCCCGGAATATAGAACCCGGCGGCATGGACGGCACCGGTCTCGCTGTGCAGCGGCTGGACCGCTGACAGGAGCTTGACCGCGTGAGCGATATCGTGCGGCGTCAATTTGAGCCCTGCTTTGTCGACTGAAGCGACCGGCTTCAGCGCCTGCTCGATCGACTCGATACCGCACAGGCCGCAGCCCACTGGTCCAGCCATGCGGCGGCGGCGGTCGTTAAGTTCCTGACCCGCATCGCTGGCGAGGCGTATCTGGATATCAACGCCCTCGTCATGTTCCTCGACAGCAATCTCGCTGATCTCGTCGATCCGCGAGATGATGCCTTCCGACAGGCTGAAGCCGACGGCGAAATCCTCCATATCGGCTGGAGTTGCCATCATGACCGCGTGGGTCGTACCGTTGTAGCTGAAGGCGATCGGCGTTTCTTCAGGCACCATTCGACTGTCTGTCGCATAAACGTCACCGCCGCCCTTGCGGCGGCGGGTGATGCGCGGAACGGATAGTCGTGTGAAGCGCTCGGCCATGGCTACTCGGCCGCATCCAGGACGGGCGCGATCCGCCTGCTCTGGCGGGCCTGTTCGTCGTACTTGACCTGCCAGTCGCTCGGGCCGTTCGAGGCGCCGACCTGGACTGCCGTGACCTTGTATTCGGGACAGTTGGTGGCCCAGTCGGAGAAGTCGGTAGTGATGACGTTGGCCTGCGTCGTCGGATGGTGGAAGGTCGTATAGACCACGCCCGTCGATACCCGGTCGGTGATAAGCGCCCGGAGGGTGGTTTCACCCGAACGGCTCGTTACCTTTACCCAGTCGCCGTTGCGAATACCGCGCTGCTCGGCATCGTGCGGGTGAATCTCAAGCCGGTCCTCTTCATGCCAGATGACATTGTCCGTGCGGCGTGTCTGCGCGCCGACATTATACTGCGAGAGAATACGCCCGGTTGTAAGCAGCAGCGGGAACCTCGGTCCGGTACGCTCGTCCGTTGCAACATATTCGGTGCGGATGAACTTGCCCCTGCCACGCGCAAAGCTCTCGATATGCATGATCGGTGTGCCCAACGGCGCCTTTTCATTGCATGGCCACTGCACCGAACCCTCCCGGTCGAGAAGATCGAAAGACACACCGGCAAAGCTCGGTGTCGTCAGCGCGACTTCATCCATGATCTCGGAGGGATGCTGGTAGTTCCAGCTGAGACCCATGGCCTTGGCAAGATTCTGCGTCACTTCCCAATCGGCATAGCCGTTGAGCGGGCTCATTACCTTGCGCACGCGATTGATACGCCGTTCGGCATTGGTGAAGGTGCCGTCCTTTTCGAGGAAGGTCGAGCCGGGGAGGAAGACATGCGCATAATTGGCAGTCTCGTTGAGGAAGAGGTCGTGAACGACGACACATTCCATTGCGGCGAGACCGGCGGCGACATGCTTCGTGTCCGGATCGGACTGGAGAATGTCTTCGCCCTGGATGTAGATGCCCTTGAACGTGCCGTCGACGGCGGCATCGAGCATGTTGGGAATGCGCAGCCCCGGTTCATCCTGCAACTTGACGCCCCAGAGCTTGTCGAAAATATCGCGCGTCGATTCATCAGAGATATGGCGATAGCCCGGCAGTTCATGCGGGAACGAACCCATGTCGCAGGAACCCTGTACATTGTTCTGGCCGCGCAGCGGGTTCACGCCGACGCCCTTGCGCCCGATATTGCCGGTCGCCATGGCGAGATTGGCGATGGCCATGACCGTCGTCGAGCCCTGGCTGTGTTCGGTGACGCCGAGGCCGTAGTAGATGGAGCCATTGCCGCCGGTCGCGAACAGGCGGGCGGCCTCGCGCAACAACTGCGGGGAAACGCCGGAAATCTGTTCGATGGCTTCAGGGCTGTGTTCCGGAGAGGAAACAAAAGCTGCCCAGTCCTGGAATTCGGCCCAATCGCAACGCTCGCGAATAAACTTCTCGTCGAAGAGACCTTCGGTGACGATCACATGTGCCATGGACGTGACGACAGCGACGTTGGTGCCGGGACGCAGCGGCAGATGATATGAGGCTTCCACATGCGGCGAGCGCACGAGGTCGATGCGGCGCGGATCGACGATGATCAGCTTTGCACCCTTGCGCAGGCGCTTCTTGAGACGCGAGGCGAAGACCGGGTGGCCATCGGTCGGATTGGCACCGATGATCATAACCACATCGGTATGCTCGACGCTGTCGAAATCCTGTGTGCCTGCCGAGGTGCCAAAGGTCTGCTTCAGGCCATAGCCCGTGGGCGAATGGCAGACACGGGCGCATGTGTCGACATTGTTGTTGCCGAAGCCGGCGCGAACCAGCTTCTGGACGAGAAATGTCTCTTCGTTGGTGCAGCGGGAGGATGTGATGCCACCAATGGAATTGCGTCCATACTGGTACTGGATGCGGCGGAACTCGTTCGCAACGTGCTTGTATGCCTCATCCCAGGTGACTTCGCGCCAGGGATCGGAGATCTTCTCGCGGATCATAGGATTGAGAATGCGATCCTTGTGGGTCGAGTAGCCATAGGCGAAGCGGCCCTTGACGCAGGAATGGCCCCGATTGGCCTTCCCATCCTTCCAGGGCACCATGCGCACCAGTTCTTCGCCGCGCATCTCGGCCTTGAACGAGCAGCCGACGCCGCAATAGGCGCAGGTCGTGACCTTGGAATGTTCTGGCTGACCGATCGCAATGACCGATTTTTCCGTCAGCGTCGCCGTCGGGCAAGCCTGGACACAGGCGCCGCAGGACACGCACTCACTGTCGATGAAATTGTCATGGGCGGCACCGGAAGAGACGCGACTGTTGAAGCCGCGGCCTTCGATGGTCAGCGCGAACGTGCCCTGCACTTCCTCGCAGGCACGCACGCATAGCGAGCAGACGATGCATTTCGATGGATCATAGGTGAAATAAGGATTGGATTCATCCTTCGGCAACCAGCGGTCATTGGCAACCATGCCGGCCTTGGCGAAAACATGATTCTCACCCTCATAACCATAGCGAACATCGCGAAGGCCGACCGCGCCAGCCATGTCCTGCAATTCGCAATCGCCATTGGCCGCGCAGGTCAGGCAATCGAGCGGATGGTCGGAGATGTAAAGCTCCATAACGCCCTTGCGGATATCCTTCAGCCGCTGGGTCTGGGTGCGGACGACGAGCCCTTCCATTGCTGGGGTCGTGCAGGAGGCAGGTGTGCCGTTGCGGCCTTCAATCTCGACAAGGCAAAGCCGGCAGGAGCCAAATGCATCGACCATGTCGGAGGCGCAGAGCTTTGGTACCTGGATGCCCGCTTCCATCGAGGCGCGCATGATCGACGTGCCTTCAGGCACGGTAACCTCATTTCCGTCGATGGTCAGCGTAATCATCTTCTCGGAGGTACTGGCGGGGGTACCGTAGTCGATTTCTTGGATCAGAGACATTTCAAGCTCCTACTATTCCGCAGCGTGGGCGATGGGGGCCGGGCGGAAATCTTCGGGAAAATGCGTCAGCGCACTCATGACGGGATAGGGCGTGAAGCCGCCCAGGGCACAGAGCGAGCCGAACTTCATTGTATTGCACAAATCGGTCAGAACTTCGATTTGCTTCTCGGGCTCGATATTGGCCGAGATGCGATCGACAACCTCGACGCCGCGGGTCGAGCCTATACGGCAGGGCGTGCACTTGCCGCAGGACTCAACTGCGCAGAATTCCATGGCGAAACGCGCCTGCTTCAACATATCAACCGTATCGTCGAACACCACGAGGCCGGCATGGCCGATCAGCCCATCCTTTGCGGCGAAGGCCTCATAGTCGAAAGGCGTATCAAACAGCTCGCGCGGGAAATAGGCACCAAGCGGGCCGCCGACCTGCACGGCCTTGACAGGACGGCCCGTGGCCGTGCCGCCGCCAATATCGTCGACGATTTCGCCGAGCGTCAGGCCGAAAGCCGTTTCGTACAGACCGGCATGTTTGACGTTGCCGGCAATCTGCAGCGGGATCGTGCCGCGCGAGCGGCCCATGCCGAAATCCTTGTAGAAAGCTGAGCCCTTGTCGAGGATCACCGGAACGGAAGCCAGTGAGATCACATTGTTGATGACCGTCGGCTTGCCGAAGAGCCCCTTATGTGCCGGGAGCGGCGGCTTGGCGCGGACGATGCCACGACGTCCCTCGAGGCTTTCGAGCAGGGCGGTTTCCTCGCCGCAAACATAGGCGCCTGCTCCTACGCGCACTTCGATATCGAAGGCATAAGAGGAGCCAAGGACTGACCGGCCAAGAACACCCGCCTTGCGGGCGACTTCGAGCGCTTCATTCATGACAGCAATGGCGTGGGGATATTCGGAGCGCGTGTAGATGTAGCCCCTCGTTGCGCCAACGGCGATGCCGGCAATAGCCATGCCCTCGATCAGGACAAAGGGATCGCCTTCCATGATCATGCGATCGGCGAAGGTGCCGCTGTCGCCCTCATCGGCGTTGCAAACGATATATTTCTGCTCGCCCGCCGTATCGCGGACGGTCTTCCATTTGATCCCGGTGGGGAAACCCGCGCCGCCGCGACCGCGCAGTCCGGATTCCGTGACCTGCGCCACGATCTCGGCAGGTGTCAGTTTAAGTGCGTTCTCCAAGCCCTTCAGACCATCATAGGCGCGGTAGTCTTCAAGGGAGACGGGGTCGGTAATGCCGCAGCGGGCAAAGGTCAGGCGCGTCTGCTTCGCAAGGAAGGGCAATTGGTCGGTCAGGCCCAGCCAGAGCGGGTGCACCCTGCCCTCACCCATGCCATTATCGAGCAACGCAACGACGTCGGAAGCCTTGACCGGGCCATAGGCAACACGACCGTTCGGGGTTTCGACCTCGACCATGGGTTCGAGCCAGTAAAGCCCACGCGAACCATTGCGCACGATCCGCGCATCGAGTTTGCGGGTTTCAATTTCAGCCTGGAGTTTCCTGGCGACTTTTTCGGCGCCAAGTGCGAGAGCACCAGAGTCGCGCGGCACGAAGAAGGTGACTGTCATAGCCGCACCTCCGCTGCGATTTCCTCAAGCGTTTCGGCATTGAGACGACCAATGACCTCGCCATCGAGCATGGCCGAAGGTGCACAAGCACAAAGGCCGAGGCAATAGACTGGTTCTAGCGTCACGGCGCCATCAGCGGTCGTGCCATGCCAATCAATCCCGAGCAGCTGGCGTGCCTTGTCGGCAAGAGCATCACCGCCCATGGACTGGCAGGCTTCAGCGCGGCAAAGCTTCAGCACATGCCGCCCGGCAGGATGATCGCGATAGTCATGATAGAACGTGACAACCCCGTACACCTCGGCGCGGGAGATATTGAGGGCTTGGGCAATTAACGGCAGCGTTTCGTGCGGCACATAGCCGAACTCCTCCTGCAACTCATGCAGGATAGGAAGCAGAGGGCCTTCTTTGCCCTTCAGTTGATCGATAATGCCTATCGCTCTTGCAGCGATATCGGTACTTGCGCTCTGCATATCGTGCAGGGCCCTCCCTTGTTTTCTCCCCGTTCCTTAGAACAGATCAAAATTACCACCCAATATCAATATAGCAGACTCGTTGAACGATAGAAGATTCCTATCAAACCATATTCAAGCTGAGGGCCAAGGCGCGCGCCTCATGCAATAGTGCCGAAACCAGCGGCGTATGGGGTTCACGATCCGCCGCGACAAGCCCGACAAGGTGGCGTGCATCGGGTTCGACGATCGGAATGGAGCGGATCGGCTCGGCAAATCCCAGTGTTTCAGCGAGATTGAGCGGCATGATACTCGCCCATTTCCCCGTGCGAATATGCGAGAACAGCACGATCATGGAATTTGATTCGAGTGTCGGGTTAACTTCGATACCCGCTTCCTGCAGATGTTTATTGATGAGGCGGCGGTTCTGCATATCCATGGTCAAGAGACAGAGCGGCAATTGCCCGACTTCGGTCCAGGTCACAGACTCCCGGTCGGAATAGGTATTTCCCGCCGAAGTAATCAACTGATAGCGCTCAGAATACAGCGGTACCGATGTCACCCGGCCAAGCGGCTCATTGTCGAGATAGCTGATACCGACATCGATCTCGAAATTGCTGAGCAGCGTCAGCACCTCCAGCGAGGTGCGCGACGTCACTGAAAATGTAACATCCGGGTGTTTTTCCCGGAACGGCGTGGTCAACCGCGAGACCATGGCAAGCGCCGTCGGTATTGCGGCAATCTTCACGTGTCCGGCAAGGCCGAAGCGGGCGGCGCGGATTTCCTCACGCATGGTCCGCGTGTCGCCGACGATGCGCCGCGACCATTCAAGCACGCGCTGACCTTCGGATGTCAGCCCCTTGAAGCGCGAGCCGCGCTGAACCAGGACGACCCCAAGTGTGTCTTCAAGCTGGCGGATCGCGGCGGAGAGCGTGGGCTGGGTGACACCGCATTCTTCCGCAGCCCTGCCAAAATGCCGATGGCGCGCCAAGGCGATGAAAAATTCCAGCTTGTCTATCATAGGGGTCCATCCTCCGGAGCGACCCTAACGATGATTATATCGTGTCAGCAAGGCAAGTTTTCAAACAGTCAGGAACTTGCGCACTTCCGGCTTGTCAAGACTGGCGGCGTCGCCGGAATGGACGATCTCGCCGCGGTCCATGATGTAGACATGATCGGCGAGTTCACGGCAGAAATCGAGATATTGCTCGACCAGAAGGATCGCAAGACCGGCCTGATCGCGCAGGAACTGGATCGCCCTGCCGATATCCTTGATAATCGATGGCTGGATGCCTTCGGTCGGCTCGTCAAGAACGAGCAGTTTCGGCCGTGTCACCAGCGCGCGGCCAATGGCGAGCTGCTGCTGCTGTCCGCCGGAAAGATCACCGCCGCGCCGTCCGAGCATGGTTTTCAACACCGGGAACAGTTCGAAGACTTCCGGCGGCACATTGCGATTGCCGCGCCTGGCGGCAGCAAATCCGGTCGCCAGGTTTTCGCGGACGGTGAGTAAGGGGAAAATCTCGCGCCCCTGCGGCACGAAGGCGATACCGGCGCGTGCACGATCATAGGGCGGTTTCTTGCCGAGTGATGATCCCTCGAAACTGATCGAGCCGGACGACAACGGGTGCTGGCCGACGATCGCCCTGAGCATGCTGGTTTTGCCGACGCCATTGCGCCCGAGAACGCAGGTGATCGACTTCGACTTCACTTGCATCGACACACCGCGCAGGGCCTGTGCGGCGCCATAATGAAGGGAGGCATTTTCAACGGTCAGCATGGGAGACTTCCTTTTTCATCGGCCAAGATAGACCTCGATCACGCGCTGGTCGCTGCTGACAAAATCGAGCGAGCCTTCGGCCAGCACCGTACCTTCATGCAGGCACGTTACCTTCACGTCGAGTTCACGCACGAAATGCATATCGTGCTCGACGACGAGCACCGAGCGTGTCTTGGCGATATCGCGCAGAAGCCTGGCAGTCTCAGCGGTTTCAGCATCGGTCATTCCGGCGACCGGTTCATCGACCAGCAGCAATTTCGGGTCCTGTGCGAGAAGCATGCCGATCTCCAGCCACTGCTTCTGCCCGTGCGAAAGATTTGCGGCAAGCCAGCCACGTTTTTCGTAGAGGCGGATCGTATAGAGAATCTCGGCAATCCGGTCGGCTTCATCCCGGCTTTGACGATGGAACAGCGTCGAAAAGGCAGATCTTGGCCCGGAAAGCGCCAGTACCAGATTGTCCTCGACCGTGTGGCTCTCGAACACAGTCGGCTTCTGAAACTTGCGGCCGATACCGAGCAGCGCGATTTCCGCCTCGTCATGTTTCGTGAGGTCCACATCGCCATTGAAATAGACTTCACCTGCGTCCGGCCGGGTCTTGCCGGTGATGATGTCCATCATCGTCGTCTTGCCTGCGCCGTTTGGGCCGATGATCGCGCGCATTTCCCCTGCCTGCAGCACGAGCGAGAGATTGTTGATGGCTCGGAACCCGTCGAAGGAGACCGAAACGCCATCGAGATAGAGCAGTGTATCCTGGGCTTTCATGATCTATTCCGCCGCTTGAGGTTCGGGAGTTGGTGTGTGAACCGGGTTCGCACTGGCAATCGGTGGCGGAACACCATCCCGTTTCCTGGCCGCGCGATCGGCCCACTTGCCCTTCCACGTACCATAAAGCCCGAGGATGCCCTTCGGGAGGAACAGCGTGACCACGATGAAGAGAGCGCCGAGGGCAAACAGCCAGATTTCCGGGAAGGCCGCGGTAAAATAGGTCTTGCCGAAATTGACCAGTACTGCGCCGATGATCGGCCCGACAATCGTGCCACGCCCCCCTACGGCCACCCAGATGACTGCCTCGATGGAATTGGCAGGTTCGAATTCCGATGGATTGATGATGCCGACCTGTGGCACGTAGAGCGCCCCGGCAATCCCCGCCATCATCGCCGAGATCGTCCAGACGAACAGCTTGTAACGATCGACGCGATAACCGAGGAAGCGCATGCGGCTTTCGGCATCCCGCACGCCGACAAGCACCTTGCCAAGCTTGGAGCGGACGATGAAGCTGGTCACGAAAACCGCCAGCGCGAGAAACAGGGCCGTTGCGGCAAAGAGCATCGAGCGCGTGCTGTCTGCCTGAATATTGAAGCCAAGAATATCCTTGAAATCCGTCAGCCCGTTATTGCCGCCAAAGCCCATATCGTTGCGGAAGAAGGCAAGCAGCAGCGCATAGGTGAGCGCCTGAGTGATGATGGAAAGATAAACGCCGGTGACGCGCGAGCGGAACGCCAGCCAGCCAAAACCAAAAGCCAGGACGCCCGGAACCAGAACGACCATCAAGGCGGCAAACCAGAAATTATCGAAGCCGTGCCAGAACCACGGCAGTTCCTTCCAGTTCAGGAAGACCATGAAATCCGGAAGAACCGGATCGGCGTAGACGCCGCGCGGGCCGATCTGGCGCATCAGGTACATGCCCATTGCATAGCCGCCGAGTGCGAAGAAGGCGCCGTGGCCGAGTGAGAGAATGCCGCAAAAACCCCAGACCAGATCGAGCGCGACCGCCAGCATGGCATAGGTCAGGTATTTGCCGATCAGCGAAACGAGATAGGTCGGAATGTGAAAGGGCGAGGTGACCGGCAGCAGCAGGTTGGACAGTGGCACCAGTAAGGCAATCGCGATGAGCAGAACGATGACGATCGCGCCGCGCCGGTCCGTATGCGTGAAAAACCACTGGGTTATCATGCCTCTATGGCCCTTCCCTTGAGTGCGAAGAGACCGCGCGGGCGCTTCTGGATGAACAGGATGATAAGTACGAGCACAAGGATCTTGCCGAGTACCGCCCCGGCAAAGGGCTCGAGGAACTTGTTGGCGATGCCGAGCGACATGGCACCGACCAGCGTACCCCAGAGATTGCCGACGCCACCAAAGACCACGACCATGAAACTGTCGATGATATAGCCCTGGCCGAGATTGGGACTGACATTGTCGATCTGGCTGAGTGCCACGCCGGCAATGCCGGCAATGCCGGATCCGAGGCCGAAGGTCAGCGCATCGACCCATGGCGTTCTGATGCCCATGGACGAGGCCATGCGACGGTTCTGCGTGACGGCGCGCATGCGCAAGCCGAGCATGGTTTTCTTCAGGACCAGTTGCAGGATCGCAAACACCGAGAGGGCAAAGACGATGATCCACAGACGCGACCAGGTCAGCGTCAGCATGCCGAGGTCAAACGACCCGGCCATCCAGGATGGATTACCGACCTGCACGTTGGATGCGCCGAACCAGGAGCGGATCGCCTGTTGGAGAACCAGCGATATGCCCCATGTGGCAAGCAATGTTTCAAGCGGACGGCCGTAGAGAAAGCGGATGACGCTGCGCTCGATAACAACCCCAACAGCGCCGGAGACCAAAAAGGCAGCGGGCAGCGCAATGAGGAGTGAATAATCGAAGAGCCCTGGCGCCGATGTACGGATGATCTGCTGCACAACGAATGTCGTATAGGCGCCGATCATCACCATCTCGCCATGAGCCATGTTGATGACGCCCATGACGCCGAAGGTGATGGCGAGGCCGATGGCGGCAAGCAACAGAACAGAACCCAGCGACAGGCCATAGATGATGTTCTGGACACCGTTCCATAGCGCAAGTTCCGAATTGATACTGCTCATCGCCGACCGGGCAGCATCTCCAACAGGACCTTCCGTCCCTTCAAGCGGTGTGAGCAGGCCCAGCGCGCCGCGGCTGTTGCCGGCACTGACTTCGGCAATAGCAGCAATCTTTGCTTCATCCGCAGCACCTGAATTGAGTATGGCGGCCGCCTTGGCCTGCCTCATCAGTAACTTGATGCTCGCATCCTTTTCCGCGGCAATAGCCTGATCCAGCAGCGGGATCGATTCCGGATCTCTGGTCTTCAATATGGCTTCTGCGGCCGAGCGGCGTTCATCGGCCTTGTCGCTCATCAGCGTCAGACCGCCAATCGCAGCGGCGATATCGCGGCGCAACCGGTTGTTCACCTTGATCTTTTCGGCAGCCGAGCGTGATACCGGGTCGAGTTTCGCACCCGTCAGAGGATCGGTCGCGGCATAATCCGAACCGTCACGTTTGCCGAAAAACACGGTCTTGTCGGCCTTGGCGATATAGAGATCGCCGGCACTGAGCGCATTCAGGATAGAAGATACGCGCGGATCACCAGTCTTGACCAGGTCTGAAATAGCCTTGGTCGTATCGTCAAAATTGTCTCCCGCAAGGGCCTGAACGAGCGGCCGCAAAGTTGCGTCATCGACGGTCTGCGCATTTGCTTCGATTGCGTGAAAGCAGACGCCGAACATCAAAACAAGTGCGGACAACAGCTTGGTGAATTGCATCGATCAATCCTGCGTTGAAATTCTCTGCGGGAAACCCCATCCCCGCACAGATGGCGGGGATGGAGTCGGCTTCGGATGGTGCCCCTGACCCAAAGCCTGGGAGCCAGAGTTCGAACCTTAGTTTGTCACCCCGCCGCACTTGCCGCTGGCAACGTTGAAGTTGCCGCACGACATCGGCTTGCGCCAATCGGAGATCAGGTCCTTGGAGCCCGGAAGGTAATCAGACCATTCGTCACCAACGACGAGACCCGGCGTCTGATAGACGATGTCGAACTGGCCATCATCCTGCACCTCGCCGATGAGCACCGGCTTGGTGATATGATGGTTCGGCATCATGGTGGAAGAACCACCGGAAAGGTTCGGAACCGAAACGCCGACGATGGAGTCGATGACGGCATTGGAGTCCGTGCTGCCAGCAGCTTCGACGGCTTTCACCCACATGTTGAAACCGATATAGGTCGCTTCCATAGGATCGTTGGTCACGCGCTTGTCGTTCTTGGTGTAGGCATGCCATTCCTTGATGAACTCGGCATTGGCATCGGCGTCGACCGACTGGAAGTAGTTCCAGGCGGCGAGATGGCCGACCAGAGGCTTGGTATCGAGACCGGCAAGCTCTTCTTCACCGACAGAGAAGGCGACGACCGGGATGTCTTCGGCCTTGATGCCCTGATTGGCGAGTTCCTTGTAGAAGGGCACGTTGGCGTCGCCATTGATGGTCGAGACGACGGCGGTCTTCTTGCCGGCAGAGCCAAATTTCTTGATGTCGGAGACGATCGTCTGCCAGTCGGAATGACCAAACGGCGTGTAGTTGATCATGATGTCCTCATCCTTGACGCCCTTGGCGTTGAGATAGGCTTTCAGGATCTTGTTGGTGGTCTGCGGATAGACATAGTCCGTACCCGCGAGAACCCAGCGCTCGACGCCCTCTTCCTTGGCGAGGTAATCGACGGCAGGAATGGCCTGCTGGTTCGGAGCCGCGCCGGTATAGAAGACGTTGCGCGAGCTTTCTTCGCCCTCATACTGGACGGGGTAGAACAGCAGCGAATTCAGCTCTTCGAAAACTGGCAGAACGGATTTGCGCGAGGAAGATGTCCAGCAGCCGAAGACGGCCGCGACCTTGTCCTGTTCAATCAGCTGACGCGCCTTTTCGGCAAAGAGCGGCCAGTCGGATGCCGGATCGACTACCACGGCTTCCAGTTTCTTGCCGAGAACGCCGCCCTTCTTGTTCTGTTCATCAATCAGGAACAGCATCGTGTCCTTGAGCGTGGTTTCGGAAATCGCCATCGTCCCGGACAGCGAATGCAGAATGCCGACCTTGATCGTGTCATCTGCCGCGAAAACACCCTGGACCGAAGTTATTGACAAAGTGGCGGCGAGTAGCGCGCCGGTGATGTAGGCCTTCAGTTTCATCTGGTTGAACCCCTCTTCTTGTTCTAGGCAATCGGCCGTATACAAAGTTTAACCATTGCTTAATCGACTATCGGACAGGGGCGAAGGATTCCACATACGTAGAATGACGTAGATACGGGGGCGAAATGTGCAGAATATGCTTTCCTTGACTTAAGGACCTTTCCAATCTGTGTTACCAACCAGAAACAGCAAAGAACGATAGTCGGGGACAATGGCAGCGCGGCAACGCATCATCCCAGTCAGGCGCGAGTATAATCGCTGGGTGGCAAACCAGACGCTGGAAGACTACGCCCTGCGCTTCACCGCGAAGAGTGCGCGGCAGTTTTCTTCGCAGAGCATCGCGCAGACGGCGATCGGCGCTATCTCGTTCCTGGCTCTGGAGGCAATCGGTGGCGCGATCACCCTCTCCTACGGAACCACCAACGCCATCTTCGCGATCATCATCGCCAGCATCGCCATGCTGGCAATCGGACTGCCCATAAGCCGCTATGCCATTCGCCATGGCGTCGACATCGACCTTCTGACGCGCGGTGCGGGTTTCGGCTATATCGGATCGACGGTCACATCGTTGATCTATGCCAGCTTCACCTTCATGCTCTTTGCCATCGAGGCCTCGATAATGTCCGGCGCGCTGGAGCTGACACTCGGCATCCCGCTCTGGATCGGCTACATCATCAGCGCCGTGATGGTAATCCCGCTGGTAACGCATGGCGTGCGGCTGATCAGCAAATTCCAGCTCATCACCCAGCCATTCTGGATCGTTCTCAACATCCTGCCGTTCATTTTCATTGCATTCTCCGATTGGCAGAAATTTGATCTCTGGCTCGCCTTTTCCGGCATCCAGCATGTTTCGGGTTTGCCCGGAACCACGGCGCCGTTCAACCTCGTTGAGTTTGGTGCAGCTTCCGCAGTCGTTTTGGCCCTGATGTCACAGATCGGCGAACAGGTGGATTTTCTGCGCTTCCTGCCGCCTGAGAACAATCGCAAGCTGCGCCATCGCCTCGCAATCTTCCTTGCGGGACCGGGTTGGGTAGTCCTCGGCGCCCCGAAATTGTTGGCAGGCTCTTTCCTTGTCGTCCTGACGTTGAACGCAGGTATACCGGTCGACCGTGCGTCCGACCCGGCGCAGATGTATCTGACCGCCTTCGGCTACATGATTCCGTCGCACAATGCCGCGCTGCTTCTCATGGCTGCCTTCGTTGTTATCTCCCAGTTGAAAATCAACGTAATGAACGCCTATGCCGGTTCACTGGCCTGGTCGAATTTCTTCTCTCGCCTCACCCATAGCCATCCGGGACGCGTTATCTGGCTTATTTTCAACGTCGCCATCGCCCTTTTGCTGATGGAGCTCGGTATCTACCGGCTGCTCGAGGAAACGCTCGGCATATTCTCCATTATCGCCATGGCCTGGCTTTGTACGATTTCTGCCGATCTCTTCATCAACAAGCCACTTGGCCTTGCCCCGCCCGGCATCGAGTTCAAGCGCGCGCACCTCTACGACATCAACCCGGTCGGTCTCGGCGCTATGACACTTTCGGCCACCATTGCCCTGATCGCGCACTTCGGCACATTCGGCGAGGTTGCAGCCTCCCTTGCCCCCTATATAACGCTCGTGGTGGCCCTGACTGCAACGCCTGCGATCGCCTGGGCGACGAAAGGCAAGTACTATCTTGCCCGCAAGCCACGGCAGCAATGGCAAGAAAGCGCCACGATCACATGTTCGATCTGCGAGCACCCCTTCGAGCCGGAAGACATGGCCTGGTGCCCTGCCTATGCGGCGCCGATCTGCTCGCTCTGCTGTTCGCTCGACAGCCGCTGCCATGACATGTGCAAGCCGAAAGCCCGGTTCAATGCACAGATCGGGACGGTCGCACGATCCATTCTCCCCGGAACGGTCATTACAAGACTGAAGACACGCCTCGGCCGCTACGCAATCGCCGTTGTGCTGGCGCTTGGTGCCATCAGCGTGATCCTTGCCATGATCGCGCATCAGGTTGCCTCCGCCTCGCCGGAAACGGCAGAAGTCGTCAACCGCACGATCCTGATCGTCTTCTTTGTTTTCTCCATCATCGCTGGCGTCGTCTGCTGGTTCTACGTCCTCGCCCATGACAGTCGCGTCGTCGCCGAAGAGGAATCTTCCCGCCAGAACACGTTGCTGCTCAAGGAAATCGCCGCCCACAAGAAGACTGATACCGCCCTGCAAAATGCCAAGGAAACGGCCGAAGCCGCCAACCGGGCCAAAAGCCGCTATGTCGTGGGCCTCAGCCATGAATTGCGCACACCGCTCAACGCCGTGCTCGGCTATGCACAGATCCTGGAACGCGACGAGACGATCCCGGCACCACGCCAACTCTCGATCAAGGTGATCCGCCGCAGCGCCGAACATCTATCCGGCCTCATCGACGGCTTGCTGGACATATCGAAGATCGAGGCGGGCCGGCTGCAGGTTTATTCCAACGAGATCAATATCCATGACTTTCTGGATCAAATTATCGACATATTCCGTCCACAAGCGCAGGCAAAGGGACTGGTCTTCATCCATGATCGCGCTCCGATACTGCCGCAATATGTGCGGACCGATGAAAAGCGGCTGCGGCAAATTCTGGTTAATCTCTTGTCCAATGCCATCAAGTTTACCGATGAAGGCCACATTGCCTTCGATGTTGCCTATCGCAGCCAGGTCGCGACTTTTACCATCTCCGACACGGGGCGGGGCATTGCGGAAAAGGACATCGGGCGCATTTACGAACCTTTCCAGCGCGGCGAAGCGGAAAATGTCAGGCCAATGCCAGGCCTCGGGCTAGGATTGACCATTACCCGGCTGCTGACAAATACTCTCGGTGGAGAAATATCCGTTACAAGCGAGAAGGACAAAGGATCCACATTCAAAGTCCGCCTCATGCTTTTCGCAGTCGTTCGCCCGACGACACCTCCGCAACTGCCGGAGCAAAAGGTCGTCACATATGCCGGCCCGCGACGGACGCTCGTCGTGGTCGACGATAACGAGGACCACCGCGAATTGATGCGTGAAGTACTGGCACCGCTGGATTTTGTGATTTTGACGGCGGTGAGCGGTCCGGAATGCCTGAACCTGATCGAAGGAATCCAGCCGGATCTCTTCCTTGTCGACATCTTCATGCCGGGCATGAACGGCTGGCAGCTCGTTTCACGCCTGCGGGAAAGCGGCCAGACCGCGCCAATTCTCATGCTCTCTGCCAATATCGGCGACGGCTCAATAACTGGCAGCAGCGATGGAAGCCACAACGACGCCATCGCCAAACCCGTTGATATCCGGCAGCTGCGCGACAAGCTTGCCCTGCATCTCGGGCTGGAATGGGTATATGGCGAAGGCCCGGTTCATGCATCACCAAAGCAGATACAACCGCTGAAAAGTCCAGGCACCGTGCATGTCGAGGAGTTGCTGCAACTCGGAGAAATCGGCTATGTTCGCGGCATAGAGGCCAAGCTGGCCGATCTTGCGAAGATCGATGAAAACCGACCGTTCACCGATGCACTTGGTGTCTACGTCAAGGCCTTCGACCTCGCCGGTTTCCTGAATTTCCTGCGCAACTTCGATAACGAGAAGGTTGATTCCATTGGGTGAAGCACCTCTTCCACGCGATATCGTTCTGCTCGTGGACGATTCACCCGAAGCGCTGGGATTTTTGACAGACGCGCTCGAACAATCTGGATTCTCGGTCCTGATCGCCACATCCGGACAGGCAGCGTTGAATATCGCCGATCGTATCACACCGGACCTCATCCTTCTCGATGCAGTCATGCCCAGCATGGACGGCTTCGAGACCTGTCGCCGCATGAAGGCGAACGTAGCGGTCAGCCAGGTGCCAGTGATCTTCATGACCGGCCTCACCGAGACGGAGCATGTCGTTCACGCACTGGAATCCGGTGGTGTTGATTATTTGTCCAAGCCGATCAACATCGATGAACTGCGTGCCCGCATCCGTGTTCATCTACGCAATGCGCGCTCCGCGCAAAGTGCGCGCGTGGCACTCGATGCCGCAGGACGCCATCTTCTAGCGGTCAAGAAGGACGGCACAATCCATTGGTCAACCCCGCAGGCGACGCGTCTGGTGAATGCGGCGACGGGTAACGATGATGGCCTCGATATTGTCGTGAAGCACATCGCAGCCTGGATGGCAGACGGTGACAAAGCGAACCCTGGTCGCGACAACGTCCTCTCGATCAGCCACGGCGGTCAACCGGCGTTGCAACTTTCATTGCTCGGCGCGATCGGAGCGGACGAATACCTTTTTCGGCTGACTGCTGCCAATCAGCGCAGCGATGACGGAGTTTTGCGACAGCATTTCTCACTCACACACCGCGAGTCCGAGGTCCTGCTGTGGATTGCGAAGGGCAAATCCAACCGCGACATCGGCGAGATTTTGGGACTGTCATCCCGCACCGTGAACAAGCATCTCGAACAGATATATGTCAAACTGGGCGTCGAGAATCGCGCCTCGGCTGCGGTCAAGGCAGCCCATGTTCTGCATGAGATATAAGCGGCCGTTGAGTGCCGAAATTTCCCGATAAAATCCTTTCTCATTTTGAAAGTCAGGCATTCTCACCTTACGAAAATGTGGCATTAGCTGCCGTATGATGTATGGTGTTGGGAGAATTCACACTCTCCAAGGACATAAAAATGGATATCCGTCAGATTGACGAAGGCTTTGCCGTGACCGGTCAGATTTCACCAGATGATGTGCGTGATATTGTTGCTGCAGGTTATCAGGCGCTGATCTGCAACCGGCCGGACGGCGAGTCGCCAGATCAGCCTGAATTTGCCGAGATCGCCCAGGTTGCCGAAAAAGCAGGCATTCCGATCTATTACGTTCCCGTTGTCTCCGGTCAGTTGACCCAGGACGATGTCGACGCCATGGCTCAAGCGCTTGAAGCAGCCGAGGGGCCGGTTCTCGCCTATTGCCGCTCGGGCGCACGCTCGACCAATATTTATGGCATTGTTCAGCAGCAAAAGGGCTGACCGGACATGACTTCAATCGCTGACTTGAGCACCGAAGACCTCCAGGCATTGCGCAATCGGGTCCTTGGTGAGTATGAAGCCTTTCGCGCTCGCGGGCTGCAAATCGACATGACCAGGGGCAAACCGAGCCCTGAGCAGCTCGATCTCGCCAATGGCATGCTGGTGCTGCCAGGAAACGGCGATCATTTCAGCGAAGCCGGCGAAGACGCGCGCAATTATGGCGGATTGCAAGGCCTGTCTGAGGTTCGAGCCCTGTTTTCGCCGATGATGGGGGCACCGGCCGACAGGATCGTCGTTGGCGACAATTCCAGTCTCGCACTCATGCATGATTGCCTCGTCTGGTCGCTGTTCAAGGGCGTTTCAAACGAGATGGAACCTTGGTCTGAGCAATCGGGCACGCCGGCCTTTATCTGCCCCGTGCCTGGCTATGACCGGCATTTCGCCATTTGTGAAGAATATGACATTCGCATGCTGCCTGTTCCACTGACTGGTCACGGCCCCGACATGGATATGGTCGAGGAGCTCGCCGCCGATCCTGATGTAAAAGGCATGTGGTGTGTTCCCAAATATTCGAATCCTTCGGGCGAAGTCTATTCGACAGAAACGCTCGAACGGCTTGCATCCATGCGAACCGGGGCGCTTGATTTCCGGCTGTTCTGGGACAATGCCTATGCCGTGCATCATTTGACGTCACAGCGGCATGAGATCGCCAACATTCTTGAATTGTGCGAGCAGGCCGGCAACCCCGACCGCGCCTTCGTCTTCGCTTCGACATCGAAAGTGACGCTCGCCGGTGCCGGACTTGCGCTGTTCGCATCATCCGCCGCCAACGTGAAGTGGTATCTCGCCCGCGCTGGCAAGCGAACGATCGGGCCGGACAAGCTGAACCAACTCCGGCACGTGCGTTTCCTGAAGAACATCGACGGCCTGCACCGGCATATGGAGGCGCATCGCGCCTTGATCGCCCCGAAATTCGATACGGTTATTGAAGCGCTGGAAAAGCGGCTATCAGGGACCGGGATCGCCAACTGGACGAAGCCGGAGGGCGGTTACTTCATTTGCGTAGACGCAATGGAAGGCACAGCCCGACATGTCGTTGATCTCGCACGGCAGGGTGGTGTGGTTCTTACGCCAGCTGGGGCAACCTCGCCCTACGGCCGCGACCAGCATGATCGCACGCTGCGCCTTGCTCCGACATATCCGTCGCTTCAGGAAGTCCGGCTCGCGTCAGAAGGCATTGCCCTGTGCATTCTTCTGGCGGCGATCGAGAAGCAGCATGCAGCGCGCCTTGCTCACAATGCCTGACAGTCTAGTGGGATGACAAAACCGTCGAGACCGATGGTCTGTCATCCGCCCATGCTCAGAAGAAGGCCTGAATGCCGGTCTGTGCGCGGCCGAGGATCAGGGCGTGCACGTCATGCGTGCCCTCATAGGTATTGACCGTCTCGAGGTTCTGCGCGTGGCGCATCACGTGATAGCCGATCTGGATGCCGTTGCCGCCGTGCATGTCACGGGCGACCCGGGCAATATCAAGCGCCTTGCCGCAATTGTTGCGCTTGATCAGGCTGATCATCTCCGGAGCTTCCTTGCCTTCATCCATGAGGCGGCCGACACGCAATGATGCCTGCAGGCCGAGCGCGATCTCTGTTTGCATATCGGCAAACTTCTTCTGGAACAGCTGCGTGGCAGCCAGCGGTCTGCCAAACTGCTTGCGGTCGAGTCCGTATTGAACGGTACGCTGCCAACAATCCTCGGCAGCACCCATGACACCCCAGGAAATACCGTAGCGGGCACGATTGAGACAACCGAACGGCCCCTTCAATCCAGAGACGTTCGGCAACAGATGCTCTTCGCCAACGACAACGCCGTCCATGACGATTTCGCCGGTTATCGAGGCTCGCAGCGAAAGCTTGCCGCCGATTTTCGGAGCGGAGAGGCCTTTCATGCCTTTCTCCAAAACGAAGCCCCTGATCTGGCCATCATGCGCATCGGATTTCGCCCAGACGACGAAAACATCGGCGATCGGGGAATTGGAAATCCACATTTTCGAACCGGAGAGGCGATAGCCATCCGACACCTTTTCGGCGCGGGTCTTCATACCAGCGGGATCAGAACCGGCATCGGGTTCGGTCAGGCCAAAGCAGCCGATCCATTCACCGGATGCGAGTTTCGGCAGATACTTCTTGCGCTGTTCCTCGGAGCCATAGGCGTAGATCGGATACATTACCAGCGACGACTGCACGCTCATCATCGAGCGATAGCCGCTGTCCACGCGTTCTACCTCACGCGCGACAAGGCCGTAGGCGACATAGGATGCGCCTGCTGTTCCATATTCTTCAGGCAGCGTGACACCGAGAAGCCCGGATTCACCCATCAACCTGAAGAGTTTGGGATCGGTCTTTTCTTCGAGATAGGCCTCTTCAATGCGCGGCAGGAGTTCACCTTGCGCAAAAGCCCGGGCGCTGTCGCGAATCATCCTTTCATCTTCTGTCAATTGATCTTCCAGCAGAAAAGGGTCGGTCCAGACAAAGGACGGCTTGGAATTTGCCATGTGGATTCTCCTCGGTGTATGGCCAAGACCTATCATCAAAGCCGTGCCGGTGACCAGATGATCGGCATTGCTAATATTTGCTGGGATGATGCGGGATAGACATGATTTGCGGATTTCGGGTCAATCACGAATCCACTATATGTTTATCATGGCAATCAGGCAGCTCACCGAAACAATCATAAACCAGATCGCCGCTGGTGAAGTCATCGAACGACCTGCCAGCGTGGTGAAGGAACTTGTCGAGAACGCCATCGATGCAGGTGCGACACGCATCGAGATTGTCACGGCGGGTGGCGGCAAGAACCTGATCCGTATTACCGACAACGGATCAGGCATTCCCTCGGACGAATTGCCCCTCGCGGTTTCTCGCCATTGCACATCCAAGCTCACCGACGATGTGCATGACATCAGGGCGCTGGGGTTTCGCGGCGAAGCGCTGCCGTCGATAGGCTCGATATCGCGCCTTTCGCTCAAATCCCGCACGACAGATGCCGATTCCGGTTTCGAGATCAGCGTCCATGGCGGGCGGACGGACGGTCCACGCCCCACGCCGATGAATGGCGGAACAATTGCCGAAGTGCGCGATCTGTTCTTTGCCACGCCCGCACGATTGAAATTCATGAAGACGGATCGGGCGGAAGCTTCCGCCATCAGCGATGTGGTGAAACGTGTCGCCATCGCCTTCCCGCATATCCGTTTTTCCATCGCAGGCAGTGATCGCACGCCGCTGGAGCTTGCGGCGACGGGCGTCGGCTCGGCTGGCATGCTGGAGCGCATTTCGCAGGTGCTCGGCAAGGTTTTTCCGGAGAACGCCATTGCCATAGACGCAATGCGCGATGGTGTACGCCTGACCGGTTTTGCCGGTATTCCTGCATATAACCGTGCCAACAGCCTGTACCAGTTCGCCTATGTGAATGGCCGTCCCGTTCGGGACAAGCAGATCTGGGGTGCGATCCGCGGCGCCTACGCCGACGTGATCTCGCGTGACCGGCATCCCGTCGTCGTGCTTTTCCTCAACCTCGATCCCTCATTGGTCGACGTCAATGTACATCCGGCAAAAGCCGATGTGCGCTTCCGCGATCCGGGCCTGGTACGCGGCTTGATCGTCGGCGCCATCCGCGAGGCCCTTGGCCAATCCGGTATCCGCGCGGCAACCAGCGGTGCCGAGGCGATGCTGAATTCATTCCGTCCTGGTGGTGTCGAACCGATCCGGCCCGCAGCAGCCCAGCAGCGCTGGCAGGGTGCAAGCGCTGTCAATCAGAACTACAATGTCCAGCAGTCGCCCTACCGTCCATTCGAGACAGAACCGGCCTCCACGCATGGCGGCAATGGCTTTACGGAAACGGTTCAAGCGTTCCTCTACGATGGCGCCGAAGCGCTTGCTGCGGATACGCGCGCGGGTACAATAGAGGTTTCGCCGGAGCTGCTGTCGAACCCGCTCGGCGCGGCGCGGGCGCAAATTCACGCCAACTACATCGTCTCGCAGACCGAAGACAGCCTCGTCATTGTTGATCAGCACGCCGCGCATGAGCGTCTCGTCTATGAAGCGCTGAAGAACGCCCTGCATTCCAGGCCCCTGCCCGCGCAGATGCTGCTCATTCCGGAGATCGTCGATCTTCCCGAAGAAGATGTGGAGCGACTCGTTGCCCATGCCGAGACGCTGGCGCGCTTCGGTCTCGGCATCGAATCCTTCGGGCCCGGTGCTGTCGCCGTGCGCGAGACGCCGTCCATGCTGGGCGAAATCGACACACAGCAGCTCATTCGCGATCTTGCGGACGAGATTGCCGAACATGACACGTCGGATGGCCTGAAAGCCATTCTCGACCATGTCGCTGCAACCATGGCCTGCCATGGGTCGGTCCGCTCCGGCAGGCGGTTGAAGCCGGATGAGATGAACGCGCTGCTGCGCCAGATGGAAGAAACGCCCGGCTCCGGCACATGCAACCATGGCCGTCCAACCTATATCGAGCTCAAGCTCAGCGATATCGAGCGTCTCTTCGGCAGAAGGTGACGTCTTGACCGGCGCGGCAGCTGGCGCGTAAATGACCTGAATTGATTGAACTGGAACAAACTTAATGAACAGATTTGAGGGCCCGGGCTCACGCGAAGCCAAAATTCGCTATCTTGACGGCGACTTTCAGGTCCTGTCGCCGGGTTCATACGTGCTCTGCGCCGTGACCTCGGAAAAGATCCCGCTCGACGAGCTCAAATACTGGAGCGTCGCGCGGCAGGAAGCCTATGCCGACGCCCGCATATCCCTGGAGCGCGAGCTTCAACTGAACCCGGACCTGCGCCAGCGCAACAAGGCTTGAATCATTGATCACCCGGCGCATAACCTTGCTTTCACTTCTTGTCGCCGGAGTGCTTGCCAGCGGGTGTATGACAGATAGTGCGAGCCATGCGCCTGCCTATAGCGGGCCGACAAAAACCATTCGCGGCTATCTGCGGGGGCCGCCCTACGCCCAATTGACCGCCAGCTCTGTCGTGTTCGTGACGGCATATGACGCCACGGGCGGCAATTCTGCCCCCATGCCGAAGATCGGGACGACCAGCTTCACCCTCAACCGTAACGGCTATTTTCCGGTAGCCTATGAAATCGAGATTCCCGCGAATGGATCGGCACCGCGCGTTGCGCTTGCCGTCGAGATTCGCCGGGCAGGTGCCGTCATCTTCTCCAATGATCGCCGGTATAGCCAGACGACGGAGCGCAATCTCGACATTCCGATGCGTGAGGCCCCACCGAAATTGAAGCTGCGCGGAAGATTATGAGCGTTTGATCGCGCGCGCTCGGGCACGCTCGCGCGTTTCCCGAATGATGCGTGAAGCCGTTTGCTGATGGCTGAAGACAAGCTCTATCTCGAGAACCAATGCGCGCGCGGCAAATTCCTTCGCGCTTGAACTGCCGTCCAGCAATCGTACCTGATCCTTCGCCGTAGTAATCAGCGTGAGACCTTGCTCATCAGCGGTCTTGGCAAGATCACCCAGGTCGTCGTCCGTATAGGGGTGATGATCGGGAAAGGGCCTCGTTTGCACAACATTGCCGCCCGCTTCCTCCAGTGTCCTGAAGAATTTGGCCGGGTCGCCAATTCCAGCAAAGGCAAGCAGCCGCTTGCCGGCCAATTCTCCAACGGCCTTGGGTTTCAGCACGGCCTCATAGATGGGCTTTGCGGCACGCGCCGCGCGTCTGACGACGTGGTCAGCTCCGGCAGCTGTGCCGATCTTCAACAGCGCGTCGGTGCGTACAAGCTGGTCGGTCAAGGGCGCTCGCAGCGGCCCCCCCGGAAAGACGTGACCATTGCCGATGCCACGCCCTGCATCGACGACCAACAATGCATAATCGAAGTGAAGACGCGCGCTCTGAAAACCATCATCCATGATGATGAAATCACAACCCGCTTCCTGCAAGGCCACTGCGCCGGCCAGACGATTTGCCGACACCACCACCGGGGCATGCCGAGCCAGCAGCATCGGCTCATCACCGACATGACGGGCACTGTCATGATCGGGGTCGACACGGTGCAGCCCGGAAAATGCCCCGCCATACCCGCGAGAAACGATGCCCGGCTTAAGACCGGCCGCAACCGCGGCTTGGGCAAATGCGATCGACGTCGGGGTTTTCCCCGCACCGCCGAGGGTGAAATTACCGATGCAGAGAACCGGCAGCTGCACTGCTGGAGGCTTGGCACGGCGAATGCGTCGGCCGGCTACGGCACCGTAAATCTTCGACAGTGGACTCAAGGCTCGTGCGCGCCAATCCGGCTTCTCCCACCAGAATGGAGGCGCTTCGCTGGTCATTCCCCACCGAGCCTGCAGCTCATTTCCAACCGCCCTCACGACTGCTCAAACGTGCTTTCAACACCAGCGGCTGGATGAAAGGCTCCAGCGCCGTCATGGTGCGGGTCAGGGAGCCCCGCATGTCTTCAACCGTCTTCAGCCCGGCATCGATCATGATCTGGCGCTCGGCGGGATTGTTGAAGAGGTAGTTGACCGCGCCCGCCAGCATGTCCTTGTCGCGGACAAGTTTGGCACCGCCATTCTTGATGAGACGCTGGTAAGAGTCGCGGAAATTCTGCACGTTGCGCCCGGAAAGAATGGCCGATTTGAGCATGGCTGGTTCCAGCGGGTTTTGTCCGCCTTGCGCCGTCAGGGAACGGCCGACAAAGGCGATTTCCGTCAGCCGCAGATAGAGTCCCATGTCGCCGATCGTATCACCGAGATAGATATCCGTATCCGGTGCAATCTGATCACCGCGGCTGCGCAGCGCGACCTTCATGCCCATCTTCTCGATTTCAACGGCAATTTCGGCCGCGCGATCCGGATGGCGCGGCACGATGATTGTCAGGAGATCGCGGTGCCTGGCTTTGAGCATATGATGGACCTGCGCAACGATCTCTTCCTCGCCCTGATGGGTGGAGATCGCGGCCCAGGTCTTGCGTGACCCAATCATGTGCTGCAAGGCAGCAAGGTCTGCGTTGTTCACCGGCGGAACCGCTGTATCGACCTTGAGATTGCCCGAAACCGTTACGGGTCTAGCGCCCAGTGTGCGGAATCGCTCACCGTCGACTTCGGATTGCGCAACAACATGCGCGAGATTTTCAAACAAGGCCTCGGCGATGGACGGTCGCTTGTGCCAGTTGGCAAAGGAGCGGTCCGACAGGCGGCCATTGACCAAGACTTGCGGGACGCGCCGCGTCCCCAGTTCGAGGATCGTCATCGGCCAGATTTCGGATTCGCAGATGACAGCAAGGTCCGGCTGCCAATGGGTAAGGAAACGATCAACGGCAGGCTTCAGGTCAAGCGGTACATATTGATGGATGACGCGGTCACCCAGCCGCTCCTGAACCATTTTTGCCGAAGTAACAGTCCCCGTTGTCAGGACCACGTGAATGCCGGTGTCGACGATCGATTCAACCAGCGGCGTGACCGCGGAAGTCTCACCGACGCTGGCTGCATGGACCCAGACCAGCGGACCCGAAGGCCGTGCCACACTGGCGGCGCCGTAACGCTCCCCATGCCTGCCGCGCTCTTCCTTGCCCTTGCTGGCGCGAAACGCCACATAGGCGCCGACGATCGGGAAGGCTGCAGCACCCACCCATCTATAGGTGCTGAGGACCAGACGCGCCCACCTCTCGCTCATGCCGCGCCATCCACGAGCTGATGCACCCGCTTGGTGTTCTCATTCAAGCTATTGGTCAATTCGACACGCTTGGCTTCCAGCATTGCATCGTCCGCATCCTCGGGGACGAAAATAGGGTCGCCGACAATCAACCCCGATTTGCCGAATGGCAAGGGAATGGTGGTCTTGTCCCAGCTCTTCTCCAGTACTTTTCTACGCGATGTCAGGTAGCAGATCGGAACAATCGGACGGCCTGACAACTTTGCCAGAAGGATGACACCAAATCCGGAGTCACGCGGCGTCCCATGGGGAATATCAGCAATCATTGCGGCAGTTTTGCCCTCCTTCAAGGCCTTTTTCAGCACAAGCAGCGCTCTCGCACCACCCTTCTCCGTTCCCCTCGCACGTTCCCTTCCCCCGGAGCCTCGCACGATCTCAACGCCAAAACGCTCGGCTACACGCGCGTTGAGTTCGGCATCCTTGCTCTTGGAAAACATGGCGACGAAACGGACGCCGCGCGGCATGAGAAACGGCGCCATGAGATGCTGGCCATGCCAGGCAACGGCGATGAAGGGTTCGCCGCCCCGCTTCATATCTTCAAGATCCGAGGAACCGGGAAGCCGGGGATTGGTAACATGAACGAGCCGGAAAAACTGGGTGATCAGCCAGACGATCAGGGACCGGACCATCGGAGAATTCGCGAGAGGTCCGCGTACCGAACGCCAAAAACGTTTCAGCACTCCGAGTTTTCGCTGGGGCGCCTTGGCCGATACTGAGCTGTTTTCAATCATGCCATTGTCAATTCATGACTGCGGTACGCGATCAACCTGCCTTGCCCGTGTTGGGGTCCAGCAATTTGTGCATGTGGACGATAAAATACCGCATATGGGCATTGTCGACGGTCGCCTGGGCCTTGGACTTCCAGGCACGCTGTGCGGTTTCGAAATTCGGATAGATACCCACGATATCGAGCTTGTCGAGATCGCGGAACTCAACGCCGCCCAGTTTCTTCAGTTCGCCGCCAAAAACCAGATGAAGCAGCTGTTTTGGCTCTGATGTGTTTTCGCTCATGTTTGCCCGTCCAGAAATGATCGATGAAGATTGTAGCTTGTTTATCCGAAGGCGGTTTCGGCGACAACGTCCAACATATTATCCAATAGTAGCCCACTGGCTGCGACAAGCGCCGTATGCCTGTAATCGCCGGTGGTGGTGTTGCGCAAACCGTAAGTGAGCGCCTTGCCTTCGGCTGTCAAGACATGGCCACCCGCTTCCGACAGGATCAGGTCGGCCGCAGCCAAATCCCAGTCATGCGAGTTGGGGCGCACGAAAGTCCCGGCAATATCGCCGCGTGCAACCATGGCGATGCGGTAGGCGAGCGAGGCGACATAGGGAACATGTTCCATCGACGCAAGGAAATGCTCGGGAAGGCGCTTCAGAAAGGCGCTGGGCCCTGCAACCTTGTATGGCGTGGTCTCCGCCTGGACACGAAGGACATTGCCGTTCTGTTCGGCACCGCCACCGGGCAGTGCACTAATGATTTCGTTGCGCGCCGGACATTCCAGGACGCCCGCAACGGGTCTGCCATTTTCAATGACGGCGACGCTGACACACCAGACATCCGCACCCTCTATAAAGGCCCGTGTGCCATCGATCGGATCAACGACGAAGAAACGTTGCCGTGGTGAAGCTACACGTTCATCGAGGGTTTCTTCCGATATCCAGCCATAGTCAGGCCGGGCTGTCAGCAGCATATCCTTCAGATACTTGTCGGCGGCAAGGTCGGCTTCCGTGACCGGTGAGTTGCCTGTCTTCATCCAGATCTGTGGCGCTTGTTTGAAATAGGACAGCGCTATCCGCCCTGCCCCTTCCGCAGCCTCACGTATCAGTTCGAGATCTTCGCGATTTTGTCTATTTGCCGGCAAGTGTCATGCCTTCGATTACGAGCGTCGGGCTGGCCACGCCGAAATTGCGGTCTATATCATTTGCCGCTGTGAGATTGAGGAACATCTCTTTCAGGTTGGAGGCGATAGTCACTTCGCTCACCGGATAAGCCAATTCGCCATTCTCGATCCAGAACCCCGACGCGCCGCGGCTATATTCCCCGGTGATCATATCGACACCATGGCCAAAAAGCTCGGTCACGTAAAAACCCGTACCAACAGAGCGTATAAGTTCCTCAGGGCTTTCTTCACCTGGCTCAATCGCAAAATTCGTCGATGACGGCACCACGGTGGAACCTGAACGGACGCCGCGGCCATTGGTGATGAGGCCCAGCTCCTTCGCTGTCGAGGTTGAGAGAAACCAGTGCTTGAGAACACCATCCTCAATCATCTTCAGCGGTATGCCTTCCAGACCCTCACCGTCGAATGGACGCGACGACGAGCCCTGAACACGCAATGGATCATCCGTAACATTGATCGCGTCGCTCAATATCTTTTCGCCCATCCGATCTTTCAGGAAGCTGGTCTTGCGTGCCACCGATGCGCCATTAATGGCGCTGGCGAGATGCCCGGCTATGCCACGCGCAACACGCGGATCGTAGACAACGTTCACGCGGCCCGTCTTGGCCTGGCGTGCGCCGAGGCGCTTCACCGCACGTTCCCCGGCCGAACGGCCAATGGTAGCGGCATCTTCCAGCGCATCGAAATAAATGCGCGATGAAAAATCATAATCGCGTTCCATCGCGGTACCGCTTCCGGCAATGGCGCTGACAGAACGAGAGAAGCGCGAGCCCATATATTGCCCGGCGAAACCGCCTGACGTGACAAGAACGAGGCCTCCCATTCCCGCCGATGCGGATCCGCCACCGGAATTGGTGACACCTTCAACGGCGAGCGCCGCTGCTTCGGCGGCCAGGGCTGCCTCGGTCAATTGCGCGGCATCGACGACCGTCGGGTCATAGAGGTCGAGATCACGTATATTACGCACCAGATTTTCCGGCGCTGCCAGCCCCTCATAGGCGTCGTCGGGTGAGACTTTCGCCATGGCGACGGCGCGTTCTGCGAGAACGTTCGGGTCGGCACCGGCATTCGCCGATATGCTTGCCACCTTGCGGCCGACGAAAACGCGCAGAGAAAATTCGTCGCTCTCCGACGATTCGGTCGACTCGACCTTGCCCAGCCTGACACTGACGCCGGTAGAACGCGATCGCACGACGACCGCATCAGCTGCATCCGCCCCCGCGCGTCTTGCTGCTTCGACAAGCGCAATGGCATTGTCTACGAATTCGCGCGAATTTACCGGCTCTGTCATATTCGTCTCTAAGGTTGATTGCATGATACGATGCAAGGACATATCTGACGAGGGTCAGACGCACTTACTCCTATATGGTGCAAATTGGGGCCTATCAAGGCAACCGGACGCAACAATCGCAAGGCTCGGGTCACAAATATATGCTCTCACAAAGCGGAAACCTCTACTTTCAGGCATTGGCGCTGCTGGCTGGGGCGATCATCGCCGCTCCGCTTTTCAAGCGCCTCGGGCTCGGCACGGTTCTCGGCTATCTCGCCGCGGGTCTGTTGATCGGGCCTCTGGCCAACCTCATCACTGATGGCGAACAAGTCCTGCATTTCTCCGAGCTTGGCGTTGTCTTCCTGCTTTTCGTGATTGGCCTGGAGTTGAAGCCCTCCCGCCTGTGGACGTTACGCCATGCGATTTTCGGCCTGGGCGCTGCACAAGTCATCGTGACAGGCGCTGCCTTGACGGGCCTGATCCTGGCATTCGATCTCATGATGTGGCAAGCGGCTGTCGTGACTGGCTTTGGTCTCGCTCTTTCCTCGACGGCCTTCGCCATGCAGATTTTGGAAGAGCGCGGCGAAACGGCTACGCAGCACGGCCAGACTTCGTTCGCGATCCTGCTGTTCCAGGACCTCGCCATCGTGCCCTTGCTGGCAATGATTCCGGTCCTTGCACCTGGCTCGGCGCAGCATCAGGCCGATCCGCTCGGTCAATTTCTCATTGCAGTGATCTGCATTGGCGCGATTGTCGCTGTCGGCCGATATCTGCTCAACCCGCTGTTCCGATTCATCGCCAATACCGGTGCCCGAGAGGTGATGATCGCGGCAGCGCTGTTCGTCGTGATCGGTGCTGCAGTGCTGATGCAATTTGCCGGATTGTCGATGGCCATGGGCGCTTTCATTGCCGGCGTACTGCTGGCGGAATCGTCATACCGGCACGAACTCGAAGCGGATATCGAGCCATTCCGCGGCGTTTTTCTTGGCCTGTTCTTCATGGCGGTCGGCCTTTCGCTTGATCTGGAAGTTATCCTCAACAACTGGATGGCCATTCTTCTCGCCGTGCCGGTATTCATGGCCATCAAGGCGCTCGTTGTCTATGTTCTGGCGCGGCTGTTCCGCTCCAATCACAATGATGCGATACGGATTGCTTTCTTCCTGCCACAAGGCGGTGAGTTCGGCTTCGTGCTGTTTTCGACAGCTGCGGCGGCGGGATTGATGACCGGTTCGGTTGCCTCAGAATTGATTGCGGTTGTCACGCTTTCGATGGCCGTCATGCCGCTATCCGTTGCGCTTGGAAACAAGTTCCTGGTCAGCCACGATGCACATGATGAGATCGACGAGGATTTCGAAGGTGCCGGTGCCGATGTGATGATGATCGGTTTCTCGCGTTACGGGCAGATCGCCGCGCAAATCCTTCTGGCAGGCGGCAGCGACGTAACCGTGATCGATGCTTCCGCAGATCGTATCCGGGCTGCAGGCCGGTTCGGGTTCCGCATCTATTTCGGCGACGGTACGCGCAAGGAAGTGCTGGAAGCGGCGGGCATCAGGCAGGCGAAGATCGTCGCTGTCTGTACGCACAAGAAGGAAACCACGGATCAGATCGTTGAAATGATCCAGGCCGAATATCCGGACATCAAGCTGTTCGTGCGTTCCTATGACCGCGTGCACACGCTGAAGTTGCGGGCACGCGGCGTTCACTATGAGTTGCGTGAGACGTTCGAATCCGGTCTGGTCTTTGGCCGCCGGACGCTGGAAGAGCTGGGTGTCAGCGAAGAACTTGCTTACGAAATCATGCAGGACATAAGGCGTCGCGACGAGGACCGCCTGCACATTCAGGCATCGGAAGGGCTGACCGCCGGCAATGATCTGCTGCTGACGCGACCTGTCACGCCTGAGCCATTGATCAAGCCAACACGCGAAGCCAAGCGAATCGATACAATCGCGGACGGGGAGATGGATGTCGCTGTCGAACCCGATGCAACGCCAGCAGAGTAGATCACTCCAGTTCGCGGTGCTCGACATAGGTGATGGCTGCGTCAACAGCGCGCTTTAGTTCGTCCTTGATGCCAGCCGACTCGCGCAGAACCTGTTCGACCCGGAGAAAATCGAGCACACCAAACCGGGCAACGCTCGGGCGCAGGAAGATCGCCGGCGGGTCCGTGCGCAACCGCGTCGCAATAATCGACTGCATCATCAACTGACTGGCACCGAACATGGCATCGATCGACGACGGAAACTTGCCAATATCACCTTCCGGGCCACCAACCACGTCGATGGCGATGACGAACTGCGCCTTGTTCTTCAGATGGTCAAAGGGAACGGGGTTATAGATGCCGCCATCGATCAGGATACGGTCGTCACGGCGGACCGGGCGGAATAGTGCGGGTATGGCTGCGGAGGCAGCGATGGCACTGAAAAGGTCGCCGTCGGCGATCGGCACCTCCTGCTGCCCGTAGAAGTCGGTGGCGGTAACACTCAAGGGGATGCGCAATTCCTCGAAAGAGTCGGGTATCCTGTCAGGAAGGAAGTTTCTCAAGACCCTTTCGATATTGAACTGGCTGAGGCGAATGCCTCCACCAAACATTTCGCCGAAGCTTGCCGGGCGCAAGCGCCACAGGCGTGCGGCAATTTCCGCGCGCCGCGACAGGGTGGCAACAGCATACTCGCGGATATCGCGCCCGGACATGCCCGCCGCCATGCCCGCACCCATGATCGCGCCAATGGAGGAACCGGAAATTGCTGTCGGGGTGATGCCGAGCTCATCCAGTGCCTCGATGACATTGATATGGGCGAGGCCCCTCGCCCCGCCACCGCCGAACGCGATGGCAAAGGTCGGACCGCCGGCTGCACTCGCTGCGCCGGCCGATCCATTTCCCTCTGCCAGATCGCGTGCGACCATGACGTTTCCCTCAATCAGGATTGCGGTGGTCCGACAATCAGAACCGCGGGATCGGTTTCGAGCAGTTTCCCAGCCACTGCCTTTACCTGATCCAGTGTTACAGCATTGATCAGGTCCGCGCGCTTGTCTATGTAGTCGCGCCCCAGGTTTTCATCCTGCAGGCCGAGCAGCGTGCTGGCGACGGCCGACGATGAGTCCAGGTTGTTCACGGCGTAAGAACCAACCAGATATTTCTTGGCCTCGACCAGTTCCTCTTCCGTCGGACCATCCTTGGCCATCTTGGCGATTTCGGTCTTAAGTATCTGCAGGGTCTCATTGGCACGGTCTGCCCGTGTTGCAGTCGATACCATCAGGGCTGCCATGTGGTCGCGATTGACCAGGTTCGAACCTGCCGAATAGGCAAGGCCACGCTTTTCCCGCACCTCATTGTAGATGCGCGAGGAGAATGTGCCGCCACCCAGAATATGATTCATGATGTAGGCAGGGAAGAAATCCGGAGCCTGGCGGCGTACACCGGGATAGACCATGGAAATTGATGTCTGCGGCAGGGCATAGTCGACGCGCGTCGTCTGGCCAAAACCGAGTTTGGCGTCAGAGATCGGCTCGAGCTCGGCTTTCGCAGGCAGATCGCCAAAAACCTTGTCGAGAAGCGGCGCCAAATCCTCTGGACTGATCGAACCGACCACGCCAACAATCAGATTGTCCCGGGCGAAATTGCGTTTGTGGAAGGTAACCAGATCGTCATGGGTTATTGCGGTCAGGCTCTGCTCCGTGCCGTCGGATTGGCGCGCATAGGGATGATCGCCATAGAGGGCTTCGGAGAATTTGCGGCCAGCAATCGTATTCGGATCACGTTCGGACGCCTTTATCCCGGCAACAACCTGCTGGCGAATACGGTCGATGGGCGCTTGATCGAAACGAGGCTTGTTGACAGCAAGGGCCAGCAGGTCGATCGCAGTATCCCGCTTGTCCGCCAGCATGCGCATGGAACCGGTGATGCGGTCATCATCGGCGTTAAAACCCATTTCGGCCCCGACATCATCGAGCTTTTCCTGAAATGCGTCGGAGTCGATGTCCCCTGCACCTTCATCGAAGAGCCCGGTCATCAGGTTGGCGAGACCTTCCTTGCCTTTCGGATCCTGGGTCGAACCACCCTTGAACGAAAAGCGCATGGAAATCAGGGGCACGAAATCATCCTGCACCAGCCAGGCACGTATGCCCTTTGGCGAGACGACTTCCTTGATCTCGACCGCATAGCCAGGGGCGACTGCAAAAAGCATCAATAACAGCGTGGCAGCAATTCGCTTAGACATTGGTCCGGTCATTGAATGACTCCCTGCGCCGGCGGTTCCGGCTGTTGTGTTTCCCCGGAAGCAGGCGTTTCTCCCTCGATCTTCTGATCCGGCTTGCCGTCTTCCGGCATCAGGTAACTCGTCACCGAGCGACTATCGACAAGGTAGCGTTTCGCCACATCCTGAATGTCCTGAACCTTCACCGCGCGGATGCGATCCGGCCATTCCTGGATGTCCTTTATAGTCTGGCCGGTGGAAAGCGTGGAACCATAGATGCGGGCCATGCTCGACTGACTGTCACGGGCGAAGATCATGCTTTTGAGGAAGCGGTTGCGCGCTTTTTCAAGTTCATCGGCCGTCACTCCGTCCTTGATGATCCTGGCGATCTGCGCGTCGATGCCGGCCTCGACGTCGGTTAGCGTGGCGGAGCCGCGCGGGGAACCATAGATACCGAAGCTACCGGCATCGAGCGATCCGCCCTGATAATAGGCACCGGCATTGGCGGCGGATCCATCCTGCACGACCAGCGCCTGATAGATACGGCTGCGGCTTGAGCCACCAAGAATTTCACTCAAAAGATCGAGTGCTTCCGCTTCGCCTGGCTTTGCACTCGTATAGGACGGCACGAGCCACATCTTCTGGAAACTCGGTTGCGAGACACGCGGGTCGGCCATGGAGACCGTCCGCTTCGTATTCTGCTCAGGCTCCTGCGGGCGCTGACGGTTTCCCGGTTCAGCCCGGCGCGGCACCTTGCCATAGGTCTTTTCGGTCAGCGCCTTGACCGTTGCAAGATCGACATCGCCCGAAACGACAAGCGTGGCATTATTGGGCGTATAGTATTTTTGGTAAAAGGCGAGAGCATCCTTGAGATTGAGCTGTTGCATCTCATGCAACCAGCCAATCACGGGCATCCTGTAAGGGTGGTTCTGATAGAGCGTCGCATTGACCTCTTCCGCGAGCAAGGCCGCAGGATCGCTGTCGGTACGTGAGCGCCGCTCTTCCAGGACAACATCGCGCTCGGTCTTGACCACGTCCTCATTGAGGATGAGGTTTTCCATGCGGTCCGCCTCGTAGGTCATCACCATTTCAAGCGCTTGCGGCGCAACCTGCTGGTAGAAGGCAGTGTAGTCATAGGAAGTGAAGGCATTTTCCTGGCCGCCGATCTCGGCAACCTTGCGAGAGAACTCACCGGCCGGATAAGTCTTCGTCGCCTTGAACATCAGATGTTCAAAAAAATGCGCTATGCCGGATTTACCCGGTTCCTCATCGGCGGACCCGACGTGATACCAGAGCATGTGCGTGACCACGGGGGCGCGATGGTCGGGGATAACCACAACTTCGAGACCATTTTCCAGATGAAATGACGAAACGTCGTCCTTGTCGGCCTTCTCAGCTACCACGGGTGCTTGTAGTGAAGTTTCGGCCCTTGCCGGTAAAACCGAACCCGGCGCGACAAGCGTGCCGATCAAGAGAAATGCCGCAACGTTGCGGCTCAGGGCGAAGGACATTCAGATCGATCCAGTTCTGTTTCACGAGTGGCGATACGATCCGGCTTTTACGTCCGTAATGTGACAAGCCTTATGATCGTTCCGCCGTAGGGGCGTTCTTCAACAACCGAGAAACGTGGATCGAGATCGATCATCGCCTCGGCTTCTTCTTCAAGCACCAGAAGTGTGTCGGGATTGAGCCAGCCGCCGTCAAGCGCGGACTTGAATGCCATTTCGCCAAGGCCCTTGCCATAGGGCGGATCGGCGAAAACCAGATCGAACGGTTCGATGGTTCCCGCATCCCCGAGCTTGGTCGCATCGCGGCGGAAAATCTTGGTATTGCCGAGAAGACCGAATGCCTCGACATTGGTGCGGATCAGCCCGCGCCCTTCTGTCGACTCCTCGATGAAAACGCCATAGCGTGCACCGCGTGACAGGGCTTCGAGGCCCAGCGCACCCGTCCCGGCGAAGAGATCGAGAACGCGTGTCGATTGAAACTTTTCCGGATAATTGTGCACCAGAATGTTGAAAAGGCTCTCGCGTGTCCGGTCGGTCGTCGGCCGGATCGCATTGGAGCCGGGCGTCGCCAGAGCGCGCCCGCGAAATTTCCCGCCGACAATCCGCATCAGAGCATGCCCTTAAGATTTAGGCTTGTTGCCACGCGGCGGGCGACCTGCACCACCACCGGGGCCACCACGTGGCGCGCCCCCACGAGGTGCACCTTTCGGGCCGCCATAAGGCCGGTCGCCGCTCTTACCGTCCTGACGGCCAGGCGCACGTGTCGGCTTGCCGCTGGCGCCGTAGGGACGTTCGGAACGGGTTGGCCGCTCCGACTGGACTGGTTTGTCGCCCCGAGCTTCGCGCTCTTTCAATTCGGCACGTTCGCGCTTGCCTACGCGTGGCGGGCGAGCGGGACGCGCGTCTTCGCGTGCACCTTGCGGGCGATCCGATCCGAAAGCCCGCTTCGGACGCTCTGCCCTGTCATCATCACCGCGCGGCGGGCGCGGAGAATAGCTGCGCGGCTTGTCGCCGCCGGCAAACCCACCGGCAGGACGGTCCGTTCTGGACCTGTCGCGATCTTCCCGATCCCCGGCGGAGCGTTCACTGGGAGAACGGGCCGGGCGAGCCGCACCTTCACCGAAACGCTTTGGCTTGTCGGTGCTCGCGCCTTCGGCACGGTTGCGCTGGTTGCGCGATTCCACGGCTTTGGCTCGCGCCGCACCCATGGGACGGGCACCCGGCGCCATCCAAACATTGGCCGAGCGGGATTTTCGTGGAGCAAGTGCCTCGTCTTCCTTGCGCTCGCGATCCGCTTTCGATGCGACGCCGCCGCGTGGCTTTTGCTCACCGTCGCGGGGCGGCCGGGCTGGCCGCTCATCGCGAGGTCCTCGTGCTGGCCGCTCATCGCGGCTCGCGCGCGGCGCAGCCGGTCGATCCGTAGGGGCCGTCGTCCAGCGGGAAAGATTCTCTTCCCGCTGTTCATCTTTGGATTTACGCGGCGGGCGTTTCTTGGCCACCGGAGCGCTCGAAATCCATTCGGATGAGCGGCGCACAGGACGTTCGCGTGCCTCGGCAGATGGCTGCTGCACGGCTTCGCCCTTCACAGCGTCATTTGAAAACACATTTATGATCGGTGCATCAAAATCCGCACCCGACTCTTCGATCAGCCGTTCGCCGAGCTGGTCGCGCAAGGTGCGGCCGTTCATTTCCCGTACCGATCCTTCCGGCAGGTCGCCCAGCTGGAACGGCCCATAGGAAATGCGGATCAGGCGATTGACCGAAAGTCCGAGCGCGCCGAGCACATTCTTGACCTCGCGGTTCTTGCCTTCGCGCAGCCCAACCATGATCCAGACATTCGAGCCCTGTTCGCGCTCCAGCGTCGCTTCGATTGCACCATAGAAAACGCCATCGACAGCGATGCCGTCTTTCAGTGTATCGAGCTTTTCCTGGGTGACGCTGCCATGGGCGCGAACGCGGTAACGGCGCAACCAGCCGGTGGAAGGCAATTCCAGCGCGCGGGAAAGTCCGCCATCATTGGTCAGAAGCAAAAGGCCCTCGGTATTGATATCGAGCCGGCCAACGGAAAGAACACGCGGCATATCCTTCGGCAGCGATTCAAAGACCGTCTGGCGCCCTTCCGGGTCGCGATTGGTCGTCACCAGGCCGGCGGGCTTGTGATAGAGCCACAGGCGCGTGCGCTCCTTTTCCGGCAGCGGCTTGCCGTCCACTTCGATACGATCGGTGCGCAGAACGTTGATGGCCGGGCTTTCCAGCCGCTTGCCATTGACGGAAACGCGGCCGGCGGCAATCATGGTTTCGGCTTCGCGGCGCGAGGCTATGCCAGCACGGGCCAGACGCTTGGCGATACGCTCGCCGTCTTCTACGGGAGCTTCGTCATGCGATGATTTGCGTGCTTCAAAACCGCGCTTTGCGGGAGCGGCATCATCGAACTTGTGGGGCCCCTTGGAACCAAAGCGGCCACCACCGCCGTCCTTCTTGTCGAAGCTGCGCTTTTCAAAGGGGCGTTTGCCGCCCTTTTTGTCGTCATTTGAACTTGTCATGGAATGTTTGCCTTTCAGCAGGGCTCACTACCAGCTATGAGGTGCTCTTGCGAGTAAATTCTGGACGATGAGACGGCGTGAAACAAAAAACTGACCCAATGAGTGTGGCTTTGACTGAGGCGCATCGCGCGGCGGCGCGCGGCGAGGTGCCCATCGGTGCCGTTCTGGTCAAGGATGGAACCATACTCGCCAGCGCGGGGAACCGCACGCGTGAGTTGAACGATCCCACCGCCCACGCGGAAATTCTCGTTATTCGCGAAGCCTGCCGCGTTCTCGACAATGAACGCCTCTCGGGTTGCGATCTCTATGTAACGCTCGAGCCGTGCACCATGTGCGCCGCCGCGATCTCGTTCGCCCGCATCAGGCGGCTCTATTACGGTGCTCAGGACATCAAAGGCGGCGGAGTGGAAAACGGAGCCCGGTTTTATGCGCAGCCCACCTGCCTCCATGTGCCGGAAGTCTACTCCGGGTTCAAGGAACAGGAGGCGGAAGTCATACTCAAGGAATTCTTCCGCACCAAAAGGTTCTAGTTTTCAACACGGATTTTCGTGGAGAAATCCGGATCATTATCGGCATCCAGGGCGCGCTGGTTGATCAGGGCTGATTTCACCACCTCATCCAGCGGCTTTTGCCGGTCGATTGCGCCAAGGTCGTAAAGATAGCCCGGCAGATAGCCCGAGAGGACAATACGATAATCGAGGGGAATATCCGGCGTTATCGCACGCACCATGTCGAAAATTACGGTCGTGCAGTTGGCCGTTATCGTATTGTAGAACTTTGCAGTCGTTGCCAGTTGGTTGGCATTGTTAAGATAGGACAAGAACAGCGCCTGGCGCATCTCCGGCTTGAGGTTGATGCGGTAGCGATAGACGTCTTCCTTGCGGATATTGGTGCGCAGGCGAATGATATCGCGCTCGTCGGCGGCGATCATGGCCAATTCGAACTCCTTGAAGAAGCCGCCAATTTCCGAGAACTGTTCGTGACGTTCCTTGCGGATTTCGGCCGAAAAGACAACGTGGTCGCCGTTGTTGAAGCCGAAGCTGACCAATGTATGGGCGATGGCAGGATTAGACCAATAGGACAGAAATATATCGACGGACGCCAGATCCTGAAGATCATAGGAACGGACTTCCCAACGCGGGGAGAAATCCGTTGGCGTACGCCATTCGAAATTGCGCACATTGGCCAGCGTCACGTGGCTGCCATTGAGCGTGCCTGTGACGGTTTGCGCCACATCTTCAGCCCAGATCCGGTTCAGGGATGGCGTGATCGTGTTCCACCAGTATCCAAGACCGATCATGACCGGCACAAGCACGATCAAGGCACGGCGGGGGCGGCCCCTGAACTCAAGCCACAGAACTGCGAAGGCGGCACCTGCCCAAAGGATAAGACAGCCAATGTTTCCTGCAACGCCAAATGGCAGCTGATACCAGAGCGCAAATCCGCCCCAGACAAAGGCAAGCAACGTGAACAGGACAAGCAGGATCAGTCCAAGAAAGCGCAGGATGAACAATTGTTTGCGGTCCTCGATTGGAAGGATGGAAGCGACGCGTTTTCCTTATAGAGGAAAACAATGGGCCGAGGCATCCATCCGTTCCAAATTTTTGCACGAGGTGGATTAGAACCGCACGGTCAAATCCGCCCGGAAGCCGTGATCCTGAACCTCGCTGGCAATCTGCCCCTGGTAAGACAGGCTGAAAGTTGTGGCCGGAGCGAGATCGACATCGAACCCCACCTCCAGCAGCGCCGCATCACGCGCTATCGGAAGTCCCGAAATCTCGAAAACATCCATTCCCGTAAATGACAGGCGCGACATTGGCGTGACATCGCCGAAGGCATGTCGCCAGCCCAACATTCCGTGGAGGGTCGCTTCGGCGGAGCCAAATGACAACGGCGTCGAAGCGCGGAGCCCAAGGGTGGAGAATGTCATGTCTGTGTTCGACGAACTGCCCGAAAGCGCCGCCGTGCCGCCTGTTTCGCTGAACCCGTCGAGATGCAGATTGGCATAGGCGAGATTGGCGAAGGGTTCCAGTTCGACACTTCCGGCCTTGATCCGGTAGCCGAGCTCGCCGAAGACCTGGGCCGTCCCGCCATCGTAATCTGCGGTCAGACGTTCCTGCGATCCCGTGAACTGGACCAAGCGGTCGGTGCTGATATCGTGCCACGTATAGCTTGCGCCGGACCGCAGACTGAGAGCTCCGAACTGTGCTCCACCGTAAATGCCAAGATGGATGTTATCGACGGAGGCCGAGGCCCCAAGGCCGGATTCATCGATGCTGGTGTGACTATAGCCTGCAAGAATGCCAAAACGGGTATGATCCCCGATCGGAGCATCACCGCCGATAAGGAAGCCACCCAGGGAGCGGTCCACGCCGGGTACGCTATCATTGCTGTTCCAGTCTGCCCATGAACCGAAGCCCTGTCCCCATAACGCAAAGCGATCGGTCGCTGCAGTTCCAGGTTCGGCGCCGTCTGGGCCGTAGGCCAGAACGGGCATTGGCACCGCGGCAACATTGCCGAAAGCGGCGCGCAGCCGGTTATTCTCGGCATCCCTAATGAACCTGCTGTCATCGAGCAGCACACTAGCCACGGAGACATGGATTTCCCCCGGAAGTTGGGCAATGGTCACAGGCGCGGTTGCAGTGTCGAGCCCTAGCAGATTTCCGACCAGAGGATGATCACCGTCTGGATCCTTCGCCATGAAATCGTCAATGGACCACGCAGCGCTCAGCTGATTGGGCGTTTTTGCCAGATCCGAAATGACAATATCATTGCGGCGCAAGGTCAATATGACATTGTTCGGGTCATAAGTGAGGAACTCATCAAGGAACTGCAGATTGGACGCGACATCCAGGAATTGAGTGCCATTCAATCCGCCTGCAGCGGAAAGAATGGTGTAGTCAGTCTGCACCCGCCACGTGCCTGCTGACGCGATTACTTCAACACGTCCGTCCAGCGTGGCAACACCGGAGACGAGTGTCTTGTCATTGTTGCCCGCCGGATCAACCTCTAGGAGATAGATGGATCCCGGATTGAAGGTAAGATCGCCATCCACGGTGATTGTGCCGATGGAGTTACCCGGTGAAAGCACGCCGCCATTGCTAACAGTAGTGGACCCCACAGTACCGATGCCGCCGAGCAATCTGCCAGAGCCAACATCGATCACCCCGCCGAGCGTACCGTTAACGATAAGATCGCCCCCGATGGCATGGGTGTTACCGGTAAAGGCGCTGCTGTCGCCCGTCAGGATTGTCGTGCCGGATACCATATTCAAACTTCCCGCACCGCTCATACTTGGCGAGAATACGTAAGCGTTCTGTATGTGATCGAAATTGATCGTACCTGTGCCCTGCCCGAAAGCGATGCTATCGCCCTGCAAGGTGCCGCCATTGAGATTGATCGTGCCGGTGCCCTGCCCGAATGCGATGCTATTGGTCTGCAGGGCGCCGCCGACTTCAAGATTGATGGTGCCGATTGCTGCCGGTTGTACGGCGATACCGATTGATCCGCTGCTCACCACAGCGCCGTCGCCGACTGCCAACGTCCCATTGCCCCGCGACCCCACATTAAGCACATTGCCGGCCGCCAGGGTCGATCCGGTTACGTTGACCGTGCCGGTTCCCGCACCCGGAAGGATGCCCTGTGAGGCAACACCCTCTCCCCCACCGATTTCCGTGAGTCCGGAACTGAACACAGAACCGCCATCCGCGATGGTCAGAGAACCGGTGCCGCCCAGCCCGACGAAAAGGTTCTGGCCTGCATCCAATACGGCATTGGTTCCGTGGACCGTGACTGTCCCATCACCGTCCGGCAGCCTTCCGATCGCAATTGCCACGGAGCTTTGGACCGTACCGCCATCGGAGATCTCCAATGTGGCCGTTCCGTTCTGCCCGACGCTCAATCGCTGGCCGGTGTCCCAGAGAGATCCTGGATCGGAAACACGAACGACGCCTATGGCGTCTGTGCCGAATCCGATTGCTGACCGGGGAGCGGAGCCATCAAGCGCAATGCCATCGTTGATGACCCTGGCACCGTCCTCAATGGTCAACGAACCTGTTCCCTCCTCGCCGATTGTGAGGAGATTGCCAAAATTGAATGTAGAACCTGGTCCGGTCACGATGACATCGCCGACGCTTCCGGGGAATAATCCAATACGGGAATGCTTGAAGGACCCGGTAGGATTATCGGTCCCTAGAGTGACAATCGCACCACCGCTGATAGACAACGCGCCTTGTCCGGAGGCGCCAACATAAATCACATATCCTGCATTCCAGGGGTTTGGCTTGGTACCCACGCCCGTATCAGGGTCGGTAAGCACGTCGCCGCTCACCACAATCTCCTGAGCCCAGCTGCTGTCCGCCAGACCCACGATGACCAGCATGGTCAAGCTCCCCGCGAGGAGCTTTCTTCGAGCAGCTTTATCAAGCCTGACGGCCAAGCACCGCATCATCATAATAACCTTGTCAAAATGGCATCGCGGGATTGGCGTACAGCATTCATGCTGATCGTGCGGCTGCCTCAGGCGGCCTTGCATCATGGCAAAGTATAAAAAGCCAAACCAACACCCGAAACGAGCGTTCAAAAGGAGCCTACCGCAGTAGACTTGCCGTTACTTAAATCAGGAAATTGCAGTATACCATACTATAGTAGTAGAACAATTAGCATAGTAAGAGCTCAACCTGGACGCGCAGATCAGGTCGCGGCGGTTGCACATCGTCCCCAAAACGTACACTCTCCCGCGAGCAGGAGAGCGCTCAACCTGTGATCTGTGGTAGATGAATGCTACACGTGGTGTGCGCCAAGCCGGCGCTTTGAGTGTTGTTTCGTTGTCACCAATCCAACAATTTCCAAATATATTGTACCCAATTTGTTGTATTGCGCCGCCTTATAGTTAACGGATCTGGTGACAGTCAATACTACCTTAGTAGCATTGACTGTATTTATTATTGCCTGCGAAATGTGAGGCACCCGCCTGCTACCGACCAAAACTATGGAATTTCATTCGGTCAGAACCTCACATTGAGGTTGGCCTTGAAGCCGTGATCCTGAACCTTGCTGGCGATCTGCCCCTGGTAGACAAGGCCGATTGTCGTGTTTTTCGCTACATCCATGTCAAATCCTGCTTCCAGCAATGCCGTATCGCGCGCGATTGGCAGACCCGAAACATCGAAGGTGCCCGCTCCCGCGAAGGCATTGCTTGAAACCGGGGTGATATCTCCATAGGCATGACGCCATGCAGCTGTTCCCCGCAGCGTCGCATCGGCAAAACCCAATGACAGCTCGGTCGATGCGCGCAGGCCGAGCGTGCTGTAGGTGACGTCATTGGTCGATGCGCCACCGGAGAGCGCCGCCGTTCCGCCAGTCTCGGCGAAACTGGCGGAGCGCAGATTGGCATAAGCGAGATTTGCAAAGGGTTCGAGGTCGACACTTGCGGCTCTGATATTGTAGCCGATCTCACCAAAGGCTTGTGCGGTTCCCGCATGATAGTCGGCGCCGAGATATTCCCGCGTGTCGGTGAACTGCACCTGGCGCTCGATGCCGATATCGTGCCTGGTATAGCTGGCACCGGAGCGCAGCTTCACCGCGCCGAGTTCTGCGCCGCCATAGACATCAAGATAGTAACTGTCCACCGAGGCTGATGCGGCAAGGTCCGGTTCATCAAGCTTCGTGTGGCCGTAGCCGCCAACGAGGCCGAGGCGGACATGATCGCCAATCGCCGCATCGCCGCCGGCAAAGACACCGCCGATGGAGCGGTCAAGACCGGCGAAGGCCTCATCGCTCTTCTTGTCTTCCCACGAGCCAAAGCCCTGAGCCCATAGCGCGAACCGATCGGTCGTGGCGGCCTGCAGTTCGGCGCCTTCCGGGCCGAAGGCCAGCACCGGCACGGGCACGGACGATACGCCAAAGGCCGAACGCATCCTGTTGTTGACGGCCTCGTTGATGAAGCGGCTGTCCTCGAGCAGCACACCCGCCAGCGAGGGGTAGATCTTGCCTTGAAGCTGGGCGATGGTGCGGTCCGGGTTCTTCTCGTCCACCGGCACTTCGAGGGAGAGGATGACGGTATTGGCATCCGGATAACCGATGACCGGTTTGAGAAAGGCCAAATTCGCGGTGACGCCGCTGAAAAGCCCCGAAACGCCGCCGGTTGAGGTCAGGATCGTATAGGTGGTCGTCGGCTGCCCATTGCCGCTATCCGCCTCAACCTGCACACGTGCACCATTCAGCGATGCGGTACCCGAAACCTCACTCTTGTCACTGGTGCCATCGGCACTGGTTTCGACCAGATAGGTCGATCCGGGGCTGAAGGTGAGATCGCCATTGACATGGATCGTCCCCATGGAATTGCCGGGCGCCAATATCGCCAGATCCTCGATCGTCGTTGAACCCACAGTGCCAATACCGCCAAGCACGCCGCCGCCCAGCACATCGAGCGTACCGCCAAGGACGCCATTGACGGAAAGAATGCTTTTATCGAAGACCTGCGTCTTGCCGTTAAAAGCGCCGCTGTCGCCGCTCAGAATGACATGGCCGGAAAGGACATTCAGATTGCCATAGCCTTCCATGGCCGTTGCGAAGGCATAATCGGCTTTCGAATCAAAATTGAGCGTGCCATCGCCATCGCTGAAGGTCAGAAGGTCAGTGTTGAATGTACCGCCCTCGTTGATATTGATGGTGCTGGCGACATCGTCTGTGACCGCAAGTATCGTTGCTTGGCTATTTACCACGCCACCATTGCTGATATTGAGCGTCCCGCTGCCCGCGTCACCGACAGTCAGAACGCCTGTTGTAGTCCATTGCGAACCTGCTCCGCTGACGTTGACACCACCAGCAAAGTTGGTGCTATTTCCAATGGAAGATGATGCGCCGACGCTGACAACACCGCCATTCGTGATGTCGAGTGAGCCGTCAAGGGTCATATCCGTGCCGGTAGATAATTTTGACCCTACCCCATCTACCTGGACGGTACCTAGTGCGCTCACTTTTGTCATCCCGGTATTGTTGACGGCGCCGCCGTGGGTAATGGCCAAACTGGCAGTCCCGTACTGGCCGACAAGCAGGATGTCGCTTGTCTCCAATACAGAATTCATGCCCGTCACCTCTGCAACGCCTGAACTTCCATCCCGTACGGCAAGGAAAGTTCCCGTTGGTGCGTTGACCTTTCCACCCTTTTCAATGATCAAAGTACCAAACCCGAAATCGCCGATTGCGATCCCGTAGTCTGAGGTCCAGGATGAACCCGGACCTGTCACGCGCACAGTTCCGATACTTCCCGGCCTGGCGGCTATTTGTCCTGTTCCTGCATTCCGGACCGTGCCACCGTTTTCAACAGTCAAATCTCCGATGCCAAAGTTTCCAATAGTCAACCCGACATTATTTGACCCTTCGTGTGGTGCGCCGCCCGAAATCCAGGATGAATTTGTGCCCGTGACTACAACTGTTCCTATGCTGCTCACCGCATCACCGATTGTCGCGCGGCCCCACACCGCCATTTTCAATGAACAGATTTCCCCTGCCCCCGCCGCCAATTATCAGACCAGTAATGCCCGCCTCGACCTCAGACCATTGTGAGCCCGGACCGGTCACGCGCACCGTACCACTGCCACCGGCCTCTTGGCCGATAATCGCCTCTTGCGCGTGAGTAAGAGAGCCACCACCCTGGATCGTCAGCGTGCCGTTGCCAGCGCCTCCGACTGTGAGAGCTCCATCCGTCTTCAACGAGCCGCCCGCGCCGACAATAACCGTACCGGTCGAGCCTTCCCGCTCCGCGATCACTGTCGATTCGCTGGTTACCGACCCACCATCACTGATATTCAGCGTGCCATTGCCGAATAGCCCCACAGTGAGAACGTTGCTGTTCAAAGTGCCATCCGCAGTAATCGTCGCGGTGCCATTGCCAATCGACGAGCCAATATTATCGAGTCCGATTATCATCGATTGACTGGTCACCGCACCGCCATCCTTGACTATCAGCGTGCCGCTGCCCGTATCACCAACAATGAAAAGAGAGCCGATATTAACAAGGCCCTCGTCGCTGATAGTCAACGTTCCTTTCCCCTCGTTCGCTACGATGAACTCAGGAGTTTCCAAGACAGAATTCTTGCCGGCTACATTCACCTCACCTTGAGTTCCCGATGAATGGCCTATCGTTATCCAATTTTTTGTGCTTACTCGTGCGCCATTTTCAACCGTTAACACTCCACCATTTTTGGTATTGCCGATCATCATCCAGCTGTCGACAGACCAAGCCGAATCCGGACCTATAACGTGTACTGTTCCGATGCCCCCTCCACTTGAACTGATCGTTGCAGTTTGAACATTATCGACAACACCACCGTCCTTGATCACCAGGGTTCCAGACCCGTTATCGCCAACCACTAAATCTTCGTTGATATGCCATGGGCTCGGATGATCGCTTGTCGGCTGCGTGGAAATGATCACTGTCGCCCCACCGTCGATGATCTCATCCGCCGCAAAGGCCGCATTCCCCATGGCGGCGAGCGCAAGGCCGGAAACTGTGATCAGGAGGAGTTTGCGCTTTGTATTGATGCTGGAGCGCCGGATGAGCGAATTATGGCTTTTCATTTTCAAAATCACCTTATCAAAATCGGCATTTTGAACGTGCGAACCCTGGGCCCCGGCAACGTCAGGTTGTCCAGGACACCCGCGTCGTCGTGGTGAAAAATCGCCAGAAAAAATGCCCAAATTACTTTATTGGGAAAATATATCCAACTTATTGGGACTGAAAAATAGGGACCAATTTGTCGAGTATGATCCGTGTAGGCCGATCAAAAAAGCTTAGTCAATTAGACCTTGGTAGCGTTGCAGAAACATCAATTAACTATCATAGGTTGTATTATTATTGCGAAACCAGGCCGAAATCAACCGGCATTAACCGTCTAAAACCGGTTTGAAATCAAATGGTTTGATGGGATCGAGACCAGTTTCGGCGGCAGGCGCCAAACGACCTGATTGAGTGCTAAAAAAGCCACCGAACTTTGTTCGGCCACTACACCAGAAAAGATGAAATGGACATCACCGTGGCAAACAAACCGCATCTGGATAGCTGGTTTGTCAGGTCGTGTCAGGTTGAATGGAGCACCTGTATTTACTGATCGAAGTACGATTCGAGACTTGGGGATTTAGTTTCAAATACAATTATACACGTGTAGCCATTTTATACTTTACGCATGTAAATTTATATTTGAACGCTTGAAAGACGCCGAATGCCCTAGTGAACAATCAAGTACGGCGAGTCGGCCGACATCCGGCTCCGCTTCAACAAGATTGCGGGCATAAATGCTTGGTCGCACCGGCGCCCCGCGCGGTCCAGTGATGTGCCAGAAACGGATTTAATGGAAAATTAGCGCCTTATTCCCAGGGAATGAGGTTGCGCCAGCTGAAGCCCTTGTCCTTGCGGGCTGCGGCCTTGCGCTCGCGCTCTTTCTTGGCTTCGTCCTCGCCGAGTTCATTGGTGGCAGCTGTTGACGCTGGAGCACGGTACTCCAGCGGCGGCTCGCTCAGATAGCGGCGTGTCGTCGGTGATCCCGCTGTTGCCGCGAGCTTACGCGCACGAAAGTCAGCGCTCTGATCGGTCTGCCCGTGCGGCACAACCTTTGGGGTCTTGTCGCCGAAGAAGCCGTAATCGGACGCGTTCGTGTCCTGCTTGGCAAGAGGCATATCGTTCTCGACCTCAGGCGTGAAGTTCGGATTGTTCTGATTGGCTGTTGCGGTATCGCGAATACGCTTGCGCCGCGCCTCAGGCGATTCCGGCCAGGCAGAACTGTTTTCCGCTACAACATTGTTTTGCGGCGCCGGCAATTGCGCTGCCTTGCCCTGGGCAGGGCGGACAAGTTCCGGGCGGGGATTGTAGGCAATCTCGTTTCGCTTCTTCGGTCCGAACGACGCGAGGTTCGACATATCGTCCAGCAATTGACTACCGGAGGTCTTGTCCGTGCCATAGGTCGGCGAGGAAACGCAGCCACCAAGCGCCAGCGAGGCGACCAATGCACCCAGAACCGTAATACGTCCGTTCAAATCCATACTTGCCACTTCCAACGAGAGCCTTGAGCAGATTACGCTGCTGATCAAATTTGCTTGATCTATGCCCTGCCTCCAAAATCAGGCAGTTCAATGGCAAGCCTTTTACATGAGGCAAACCATATTAAGCAAGCCGATGGCAGTTATTGTTAAGAATTAGAGCGGATCACGAAAAATCGCGACCCGCCTTTCCGAGTTTAAACGGCGAGCTTTCCGAGTTTTGCAAGCTCGTGCAGGGCGGCAGCGTCACGGGCCGAGACGTCCGGGTAGACCGAGTCCAAGCCGACATCATGGGTATAACGCCATGAACGGGCGCATTTCGTACCTGAGGCTCGTTCCGATAGAATCGCAACGCCTTTGACGTCATCCGCCACGAATGCTTCCGCAGGGGCCGCCTCACCCTTGATCGTGATGGCGCTGGTGATGCAGATCTCGGCCATGTCGAGATCCTTCACGGCGCCAAGCAGTTCCGGATCGGTGATGAAGACGACTGGGGCCGCTTCCAGCGACGAGCCTATGGTCTTCTTTGCGCGTTCGAGTTCAAGCGCTCCCGTAACAACACGCCGCACGTCGCGCACCTTGCGCCATTTGGCGGCGAGCTCATCGTTCTTCCACTCCTTCGGCGTATCCCGAAACTGCTCAAGATGCACCGATACGGCACTCTTGTGCAGGTCGAGCCATGCTTCCTCTGTGGTGAATGGCAGCATCGGCGCCAGCCATGTGACGATGCGATCGAAGAGATGGCGCACGACCTGCAGCGCTGCCTTGCGCTTGATGCTCGAGGGCGCGTCGCAATAGAGCGCGTCCTTGCGAATGTCGAAATAGAAAGCCGAGAGTTCGACATTCATGAAGTCGATCAGTGCGCGGGTGATGCGCTTGAACTCGAACGTATCGTAACCTGACCGCACGAGTTCATCGAGCTCGGCCAGACGATGCAGCATCAGCTTTTCAAGTTCTGGCATGTCCGCATAGGCAATCTCGTCGCCCTCATCATGGGCTAGCGTGCCGAGCATCCAGCGGATCGTGTTGCGCAGCTTGCGATAGGCATCGATATTGGTCTGGATGATGTTCTTGCCGAGGCGCTGGTCTTCCCAGTAATCCGTCGTCATGACCCAGAGGCGGAGAATATCCGCGCCGGAATCCTTGATCACGTCCTGCGGTGTGACCGTATTGCCGAGCGACTTCGACATCTTGCGCCCTTCCTCGTCCATGGTGAAGCCATGGGTAACGAGGGTGTTGTAGGGCGCACGGCCGCGCGTGCCGCAGCTTTCCAGCAGTGAGGAATGGAACCAGCCGCGATGCTGGTCCGAACCTTCAAGATAGACGTCGGCGGGCCACTTCAGGTCCGGGCGGTCTTCCAATGTGAAGACATGGGTCGAGCCTGAGTCGAACCAGACATCGAGAATGTCGCGAACCTGCGTCCACGGCTCGTTGGCCTTTTCGCCAAGGAACCGCTCGCGGGCACCTTCGGCAAACCAGGCATCGGCACCTTCCCGTTCGAAGGCTTCGAGAATGCGCCCGTTGACGGCGTCATCCTTGAGGATATTACCGTTCTCATCGGCAAAGACACAGATCGGCACGCCCCATGCCCTTTGACGCGAAAGCACCCAATCCGGCCGGTCTTCGATCATGGCGCGCAGGCGGTTTTGGCCGCCAGCTGGTACGAAACGAGTTTCGTCGATGGCAGCAAGCGCGCGGGAACGCAGCGTGGTCTGATCGCCGAGATCCTTGTCCATATAGACGAACCATTGCGGCGTGTTGCGGAAGATGACCGGCTTCTTCGAGCGCCAGGAATGCGGGTAGCTGTGCTTCAGGCGGCCGCGCGCGAAGAGCGCATTGCGGGCGATGAGTTCGTCGATGACAGCCTTGTTGGCATCGCCCTTCTTGCCATTATCATCGATGACACGTGCAGCTCCACCTTCGCGGTCCGGTCCAAAGCCCGGCGCGTCCTTGGTGTAGTAGCCTGCATCGTCAACCGCGAAAGGGATTGCAGGAGAGATGCCACGTGCTTCGAGGTCGCGCGCTGCGTTCATCCAGGCTTCAAAGTCCTCGCGGCCATGGCCAGGTGCAGTATGGACGAAACCTGTACCCGCGTCGTCGGTGACGTGATCGCCGTCCAGCATGGGCACGACGAATTCGTACCCCCCGCCAAAGCCTTCAAACGGATGGGCGAGAGCGATCGCCGCAAGCTCGTCAGCCGAGACAGTCCGGATACGCTTGAATGTCAGCTTGGCCTTTATCGCCGATTCCTCGGCAAGCGCATCAGCAAAGATCAGTTTCTCGCCTGGACGCGGCCCGAAATCATTCTCGACCGACTCCACTTCGTAAAGACCATAAGCGACTCGCGGCGAGTAGCTAACAGCGCGGTTGCCTGGGATGGTCCAAGGCGTCGTCGTCCAGATGACGACCTGCGCCGATGATAAATCAGACGGCCCTTTCACCACCGGGAACTTCACCCAGATCGTGTCGCTCTCGACATCCTGATACTCGACCTCGGCCTCGGCCAAGGCAGTGCGCTCGACCACCGACCACATCACCGGCTTGGAGCCGCGATAGAGCTGGCCGGACATAGCGAATTTCAAGAGTTCGCCGGCGATGCGGCTTTCCGCATGGAAGGCCATGGTCGTATAGGGATTTTCGAAATCACCCTCGATGCCGAGCCGCTTGAACTCACCTGACTGGATCTTGATCCAGTTGGTGGCGAACTCGCGGCATTCCTTGCGGAACTCGTTGATCGGAACGTCGTCCTTGTCCTTGCCCTTGGCACGGTACTGTTCCTCGATCTTCCATTCGATCGGCAGGCCATGGCAATCCCAGCCCGGCACGTAGTTGGAGTTGTAGCCGCGCATCTGGAACGAGCGGGTGATGACATCCTTGAGGATTTTGTTCAGCGCGTGGCCGATATGGATGTTGCCGTTGGCATAGGGCGGGCCGTCATGCAGGACGTAGAGCGGGCGCTCCCTGGCATCCTCGCGCAGCTTCTTGTAGAGGTTCATCTCCTGCCAGCGCGCAACGAATTCCGGCTCCTTGGCGGGCAGACCGGCGCGCATCGGGAAATCCGTCTGTGGCAGATAAAGTGTCTTCGAATAATCGAGTGTCGTGGACGTATCGGTCATTTTTCCAGCTTGTATAAAGGCCCGCGCGTGATCGCAGCAGGCAAGGATTTAGAGAAATCACAATAGACGCCAAAGCGCCGCCCCGGACCTTCCGCACCGCAAAGCCGAAGCTTCAGGAACGCGGCAAGGCCGGGCCAGTAATTCGTATCGCCTGAATAGGTATGGACTGCACGCAAGTCCAGCAAACGGTTTTCATGACCGCGCTTTTAGCAATGACGCTTGCGAGAATAAAGGGGCAGCCGCAATAAACTTCGTGTGCGCCTTTTTTGCGGATTTTGCGGGTTCGGTATTAGACCAATTTCCATCTTCCCTTAACAACTCTGTTGAGTGTGTATATATATACACACGGAGCGGAGCCGTAGATGGAACGCGACAGCCGGAAGATAATAAAGCGGCTAAAGGATGAAGGATATGAACTTATTTCGGTACGCGGTTCTCACCACAAATTCCGCAAGGGTGAAAAGACATTGATCCTCCCTCACCCGAAAAGGGACCTTCCGCTAGGGACGGCGCGAGCTATTGCGAAAGACGCCGGTTGGCTATGATAAGGGAGAATTAGATGCGGCACTACTTTGCCTTGGTGCACAAGGACGACGACAGCGCCTATGGCATGCAGTTTCCTGATTTTCCCGGCGTTTATTCAGCGGCCGATAGTCAGGATGAGATCATATTCAACGCCATTGAAGCGCTACGCCTTTATGCCGAAGACAGCGAATTGAGCGCGCCCTTGGAGCTGGAGACCGTGCTTGAGCAGAACGGTGTGCGCGAGCAATTGGCCGCGGGCGCTTATCTGGTCTCAGTGCCACTGATCGACAATGATACGGCGACTGTCCGGGTCAATGTCAGTTTCGAGCGCGGCGTCCTGCGCGCAATCGACGACACAGCAGGAAAACGCGGGCTTACCCGCGCTGCGTTCCTTGCCAGTGCTGCCAAGCAGGCTATCGAAGCGTAACCCTTAAAGAGAGAAATCGAAACGATAGGTCGCCTGGACGCCGAAAGTGGCCTGATTGGCGGAGCCGCGTTCTTTCACCAGGCTGGAGTCCGCTGCCGAACCCATCAAGCGGCTGTATTCGGCATAGGCGCTTGTAGTGATCTTTTCGGTCGTCTGCCATGTGATCTGGCCGCCGACGCCGAGCGATTTAAGACCGCCACCTGGCGAATATTGCGCAAGGCCGGAGGCTGCGGACTCGCTGGCATTCACGCCGTAATATTCCTTGAAATAGTCCTTTGTGGCGAAGGTTGCACGGGGCCCGGCAGACACACGGACGGTCTGCGTCAAATCCTGGAAGGCGTCGATCGCCACGTCGGCAACGACACCGTCATGTGCACCAATGCCGCGGCGCACCTCCACGCGACCGCGAATATTGTCCGTCGGGTAGAACTCGGCAAAACCACCCAGCTCGACACCCCAGTCGACATCGTTCAGGCCCTTGAGATCATCGGAATCACCATCATCACGGCCGGTGATCAATTTGCCGGTCAGACCGGCACGGAAAACGCCGGTATCGACGAAGCCCAATGACGCGTTATCATTGAGTGACGAGAAACGGACCGAGCTGCCGGCACGACCGAGGGAAATGACCGGGGCCGCTCTCAAAAGAAAATCCTTGGCGCCCTCATAACGCGGCGCGACGAAGCCTTTTGCGCCCAGCGTCAGATACCAGTCACCTGACCACCAATGCTCGCCGCGCGGGCTGCTGGTCGTCTGATTGTCAGTGTAATACTCATCGGCAAAAACTACTGTTGAACCCGCAAAGATCAATGCGCTCGAAAGAGCGGCAATAAAACGAATGGACATGAAATTACTCCGGAATCCTGCCTGGGAGGTGGCAAGCTTTGGCGCGAAGCTACTGAAAGATAGATAAAATTAGATTTATTCTTTTGGTAAACGATTTACCAATTCAGTCGAAGTTGATCGTCTGGTCGAGAGCGGAAAGCGGCTTCACGCCCTGCAGCAGTGCTCGCGCTTCTTCCTCGTCACGCTTGATCTGCTGCATCATTGGCTCAAGACCGTCGAATTTTTCTTCGCCGCGCAGATAACCAAAGAATGAAACTGCGCATATCTCGCCGTAGAGATCGCCGGTAAAGTCGAAGACATAGGTTTCGAGCAGCGGCTCGCCATCCGTATCGACAGTCGGTCTGCGGCCAAAGCTTGCCACCCCATCATAGAGCGTGCCGTCCGCACGGCGGAAACGTACAGCGTATATGCCATGCTTCAAATGGGTCTCGGGCGGTAGTACCATATTGGCCGTCGGAAAACCGATGGTCCGGCCAAGCTGCTTGCCGGCAATGACTTCAGCCCTGATCCGATGGCGGTAACCGAGGAGGCCGGCAGCTTCGACCACTTCCCCTTCGCCGAACAGCTCACGGATACGGCTCGACGATATCGCCTGCCCGCCTTCGTCGCGAAAGGCGTCAACCAGGGTAACGTGAAAGCCGCGTTTCTCGCCGGCATCCATCAGGAAGGCGGGCCCTCCCTGACGGCCCTTGCCGAAATGAAAGTCAAAGCCGGTGACGATCCGGCTGGCTGCCAAGCCATCAACCAGAATCCGGTCAACGAAGACATCGGCGGTCAGCTGCGAAAATTCCCGGGTGAAATGACACTCAACCACCGCATCGAAGCCGAGAGCTTCCAGAATTGAGGCCTTTTCGGCGGCAGGTGTCAGCCGGTCAACGGGTTGGTCAGGCACGAACACACTTCGCGGATGCGGCTCGAATGTCAGTACGAGCGAGGGTTTTCCTGCCGCATGAGCAGCTTCCAGCGCGCGCTCGAGCACGGCCTGATGACCACGATGCACACCGTCAAAATTGCCGATTGCCACAACTGCGCCCTTGAGGTGCTCTGGCAAATGGGACGGATCATTCAGACGCAGGATAGACATGGACTCTTAACCTCAGGCCAAGGCGGGCATGGTGGCCACTGGATTGCTGCCATGTTTTGCAAGAAAGGCCAACAGTTTCTCAAGATCCTGGACGCCGCCCATCACATAGTCGCCCGCATGAATACCACCGGAAATATAGAGCGCATCGATGCCGAAAAGGTCGGCACCTTTGATATCAGTCAGCATGCCATCGCCGATAGCGAGAACGCGGGAGTGATCGACGGGCTTGCCGCGCACCGCTTCGGCGGCGGCAATGGCCTCCTCGTAGATCGGGCGGTGCGGTTTGCCGGCAATCAGCGTGCGGCCGCCGAGCTGACCGTAGTCGCGGGCAAGTGCGCCGGCACACCAGATAAGTCGATCGCCACGCTCGACGACGATATCGGGGTTGGCGCAGATGAAAGGCAGGTTGCGTGAACGCAAGCGCGTCAGCATTTCGGCATAGTCTTCGGGCGTCTCCGTCTCATCGTCGAAAAAGCCGGTGCAGACAACGACGTCCGCCTCGCGTTCTTCGACGAGTTCGATATCAAGACCATCATACAGCGTTTCGTCGCGCTCCGGTCCAAGGTGGAAGATATGGCGCGGCGCGTTGCGGATCAGTTCACGCGTCACGTCACCCGATGTGACGATGCGATCGTAGGACGTTTCCGGCACGCCGAGCGAGTGTATCTGCTGCGCAACCCCTGCAAAGGGACGTGGCGCATTGGTGATGAGAACCACCGTCAGACCGGCCTGCCGCGCACGCGACAAGGCATTGGAGGCTGAAGCGAACGAATCCACGCCGTTATGCAGGACGCCCCAGACATCGCACAGAAGCACGTCATAACGATCCATCAATGCGTCGAGACGCTGCAAATGTACCATGTCGCTCATGCCGAACCTTTCAGAAGACGGGTGGCGTCTGGCCATCCGGAAGATGCCATCGCTTAGCCGATCAGGCCAATCGTGTCACGCAGGATTGTGTTCTAAAAGGACGATCAAGCTTTTGCGTCGCGATGCCTGGTCAGACGCTCGCCGCATTCACCGAGCACATCGACCAGCGAGCGCAAATGCTGCCCTTCTTCGGTGAGGCTGTATTCAACACGCACCGGAACCTCAGGGTAGACGGTACGGCGGACGTAGCCGGCAGCCTCCAGCGCGCGCAAATCCAGCGTCAGCATGCGCTGGGATATCTTTGGCATGTCGCGGCGAAGGTCACTGAACCGTTTCGTCCCCTCCAGGAGATAATAGATCAACAGAATGCGCCAGCGCCCGGCAAGGACGAGCATGGCGTTTTCAACGGGGCAGTGTGAAACCGTGTCTTTCATTTTTTGTCCAACCATTTGGAATGTTGGTATAAAATTTGTACTATCATGACATTTTTGTGCCTTCTTTACAATAGTGACCGCTGTCGCCATGTTCCATTTCACCGCGGTTCGTGAACTCAAAATCAAGGAATTGGAAATGGAACCTGTACTGTTTTATGGCGTGCCGCATGGCTGCTCTTTCGGATCGATCGTTGCACTGGAATGGCTGGGACAGCCCTATCGCCTGAGCCGGATCGACATGCTGGCAAAGACGAAGAGCAATATTTATGGGCGCGTCAACAGCCAGCAGCAGACGCCGACCCTGCTTCTGGAGGACGGCCAGCCGCTCAGCGAAAGCTTCGCCATCCTGCAAAACATCGCGGCACGCGACCTGAGCCGCAAACTTGGGTTTGCCCAGGGAACGGAAGCCCACGACAGGCTCAACCAGATGCTTGCCTATCTGCATACGAGTTTTCACTCGGCCTTTGCGTCTGCCTGGACAGCGTTCAAGTTGAAGGATGGTGATCCGGCGATCGAAATATTGCGTGAATTGGCGCGAGAAAAGGCCGCCGAAGGGTACGCCTACCTGCAAAGGCATATGAAGGGTCGCGAGTGGCTTGTCGGCGACAGCAAGACAATCGCCGATGCCTATCTCATCGGCATTGCACGCTGGGGCGAAGACCTGCAGCTTTTCGATCTGAAGCGCGAATATCCAGAGTTTTATCGCTACCTGCAGAAGCTCGAGGCAGACAGGGCTGTGATGTTTGCCCACGCCATCGAGGATGGTCAGCCAGCCGCCACAAGCGGCCAGTTCCTCGGCCATGTGGATCTCGCCGAGATCGAGCCACGTCTCGCCGCATAGACACATCCCGATCATGATCCACCGGTTCCGGCGCCGGTGGATCAAATGCCCTGCCCTCCGTTGACACACAACATATGAACAAGTATTGATATGTTTGTTAGCAATAGGGGCAAGCCATGTCGCATTCGCATGAAGGTCACGATCACGCGCCGAAGATCACGTCGGACAACCAGCGCAAGGTGTTGATCGCCTTCTTCATTACCTTTGCCTTCATGATCGTCGAGGTCATCGGCGGACTTCTGTCAGGTTCGCTCGCGCTGATTGCCGATGCCGGGCACATGGTAACCGATGCGGCTGCCCTGGCCCTTGCCTACGCTGCCTTCCATTTTGGCAAGCGGGCGGCCGACGAGCGGCGCACCTTCGGTTATTTGCGGTTTGAAGTCATCGCCGGACTGATGAATGCGATCGCGCTCTTTGCCATACTTGTCTGGATCACCATCGAAGCCATCGATCGTTTCCGCAATCCGGGCGAAGTTCTGGCCGGTCCCATGCTCATCGTGGCGACCATCGGATTGATCGTCAACGTAGCGGTGTTCTGGATCCTGACGCGAGGCGATAGCGAGCATGTCAACATCAAGGGCGCCGTGCTGCATGTTCTGGGCGACCTGCTCGGTTCGGTTGGCACGATCATAGCCGCGATCGTCATCTACTACACCGGCTGGACGCCCATCGATCCGATCCTGTCGGTGTTCGTTTGCCTGCTGATCCTGCGCAGTGCCTGGGCTCTTCTGCGAAATTCGATGCACATCCTTCTCGAAGGCGCACCGGCAAATGCTTCGCCGGAAGAAATTGAACAGCATTTGCAGACGACCATTCCTGGCATCGCCAATGTGCGGCATGTACACGTCTGGATGATCACGTCAGGCAGGGCGCTCGCCACATTGCATGTGCTGCCACAGGCCGATGCCGACCCCCGTCTTCTGGTTAAGGCGGTCCAGGCCGAACTTGCGAAAAAATTCGACATCGAGCATTCGACGATCGCCATCGATTGGCCCGATATGGCCACTGACGACTGCTGTCTTGGTACGAACTCCAACGGCGAGCATGAGCACAGCCACGACCACGGGGACCATGATCACAGCGACCACGATCACGGTGTTCACGCCCACAATCACGAGGGCCACAAGCATTGAGCAAGGTGGCCCTTCCCTCGCAGCCGGAGACGACGATCCTCGCCGAGACATTCCGGCTGCTTGGCGATTCGACCCGTTTGCGCATCCTGTTCTTTTGCCTGGAGGCGCCAAGATCCGTGGGCGACATCGCAGCAAGCCTTGACCTGTCGCAATCGCTGGTCAGCCATCACCTGCGGTTGTTGCGCGGCGCACGCCTGGTGCGCGGCAACCGGCTGGCCAAGCAGATTTTCTATGAGCTTGCCGACAAACACGTCAGCGACATGCTTGTCGATATGGCACACCATGTCTGCGAGGAAGCTGACGAGGCCTAACCCCAGGTAGGAAGCGGTGACGATCAGAGCCTTTATACGACCAATTGCTAATTGACCGGCGCGAGATTTAATAGGAATAATTTCCTTTTTTAAAGGAATTATTTCATGGACCTTTTTTTCGAACATCTCGCCGAAGTTCTCAGCCTCAAAGCAAGGATCGCCGCACAGAAACTGCGCCTGGATCGCATGCGTGCAGCACCCGCCAACACGCATCCCCGGATAGAAATCCGCAAGGCCGAACTTGGGCTCGATTGTGACCGTTCCCGGTTGCGGCTGATGGAGCAGGCCTTCACCCGCAAGTACAATTTCGATCCTAACCAGCCACGCGTGCCAGCCGGAAATGACGACGGCGGGCAATGGACGAATACGGGTGGGCGCTCATACGCACTCGCCACACCAGCCACATCCACACCAGGCAACGAGTTGCCAATGCCACCAGATCGGTTGCCGCTGCAACGGGACCGGCGATCTCCTCCGCACCTAATTCCGGTATGGGCAGGGCACAATCCGGTCTCCTCGCCGGAGCCGAAACGCTCCGCCAACTGCTTCAAAGCGATCCGCTCAATTCTTCGTTCAGTGGAACCGCGGACGAAGCCAGTGATCGCTACAATTGGTTGCTGGAGAAGAAGCCACGCAATGTCGTTCCGGCGCTGCACTTCACACCTCATGAATTCCAGTTGCGTTCAGAGCCCGGACAGGGTCCGAGGCTGAAGGTGGTCGTGGTGCCTCTGCTGCGCGAGCAGGTGGAGGCTGCCTGTCCGTTATAAGGAGCAGTCCAAACAGAAGCAAACCTGGCTGTTAGAGTGGCAGGGAAAGTATCCGATTATCGGTCGTCCACCGATTTTGGCACCCGCGCGCACACGATCATGAAGGAGAATATTCTTCACAATTACTCCGGACGTCTAATACCAGAGCGATCTTATTTGAAGTATTTTGAGGAATTGGAGGGTGACGAGCGGTATCGCGAGGGTGGAGTAAGATATGGCTTGAAGGATTCACTCCGCTTGGACGTCCTTGAAAAAGTAGGAAACGGGGTCATCTGCGTTTACGATTTGAAAACCGGAAAAAGCGGGCTTTCCCCAGCCAGGATAAGGGAAATCGGCCAGTCTGTTCATAAAAATTTCGGAATAGTGAATCGTATTCTTATCATTCCGATCCAACCATGGTTAGGCTATTGACAACAATCCCAGATGTGAAACGGGCAATGATGCCCTTGCTTGAGCGCCATGATGATCTGGCGCTCGTCGGACGTATGCTGGTGTTAACCCCGGTGCGCAATGTCCTGCGCTTCATCTGCATTGATCGCGAGTCGGACGTATACGCCTTTGATGTTCGCACCTGCATGAATCTCACCTTCTTCGATATTGGCCACTGGCCACTAAGTGGTGGCTGGCGGCTTGCTGCAGATCGAGGAAGTTGGGATATCCGTTACCCCACGTCGCTTGAGGTGCTGCGCCAAATGATTGAAGAAGCACTTCCGGAAATGCGTCGTGTCAACACAATCGACGAATTCGTGACCTACCAAAACAATAGCATGAAATCGCTGTATCGTTCGTCTCTTCGTCCAAACGGTCTTGCCCTCATCGCAATTGCCAATGGCGATCTTGAGAAAGCCCTTTCGATCGTCGAGCCAGCTATCGCCAGCCGCGAGATGGACTGGACACGCAAATATTACAACGCCTTGAAGCAACGGGATTGTACTGCTTTTCTCTATCTGCTGCGCGAACAGCAGGCGCGCACCATCGGGGCGCTCAAACTGGCCAAACATTTCGAACCCGAACCTTTTGGAGTGGAGAAGGGATGAGGGCAAGTCTGCTGCCTGTTGTTACTCAGGATGATGTCGAACGATTGGTTAAGCCAATCCTCGATCGTCATAAGGACCTGACGCTCATTGGTCGCCACCTGGTCGTCAGGCCGGTACGGCACGTGCTGCGCTTCATCCGCCTTGGCCACTCGATATTTGATGATCTCTTCAACGTCGCGGCAGTCGTCGATCTGACATTCCTGCGTTATTCTAGTTGGGCGACCAATGGCAAACGTTCGCTGTACAATAATGGGTGGGGGCCTTGGAACATTTTTGATCCCGAAGAGGTTGAGCGCTTACGCCATACAATTGAAGAGACATTACCTGAACTGCGCCGTGTCAACACGATCGACGACTTTGTGGCCTATCGGTCGAACGAGCCACCGCCGCATTCCTTTTCCTTCGATTTTAAACTCATGGCCCAAATTGCCATCGCCACGGGAAATCTCGACGAGGCCATTGGCTTGGTGGACGCTGCCATCGCCAAGGGCTGGGTGGAACATTTGCCGAAATATTACGAACCCTTGAAGAAACGGGACCGGGTAGCCCTGGTCAATTTTCTGCGCAAACAGCAGGCGGGCTCGATCGAAACCCTTGGCCTGACAGACTATTGGCAACAGGAACCTTTTCCACTGGAGGTGCGGAAATAAATGGGATTGCTCCGTAGCCTCCTAGTCCACTACCGCCGGCAAACGAGACGCCTGCCGGCAAGTCCTATCCACCGCAAAACCCGGAAAGAACAATCTTCCCCTTGGCCCGGCCACTTTCGATGAGCGCATGTGCCCTCTTGAGATTGGCGGCGTTGATCGGGCCGAAATCATCGGCGAGCGTCGTTTTGATTGTGCCTTCGTCTACGAGTTCCGACACTTTGTTCAAAATCCGATGTTGAGCTTCCATGTCAGCGGTCTTGAACAGCGCCCGCGTAAACATCAATTCCCAATGCAGTGAAATGCTTTTGCGCTTCAGCAACATGACATCAAGCGCCTTCGGATCGTCGATGAGCGCAAAGCGGCCCTGTGGCGCCAGCAGTGCAGCGATCTCCGCCAGATGCGCGTCGGAGTTGGTGGTTGAGAATACAAGGCCCGGAGCGCCTATGCCGAGCGCTTCGACCTGTGCTGCGATGGGATGCGAATGATCCATGACGTAGTGAGCACCGAGATCGCGAGCCCAAGCCTGTGTTTCCGGACGCGACGCCGTGGCGATAACAGTCAGGTTTGTCAATTTTCGCGCGAGCTGGATAGCGATCGAGCCAACGCCACCAGCGCCGCCAATGATGACAATGGCATTGGCGGCGCCGACTACCGGCGTTTCGACGTGAAGCCGGTCGAACAATGCTTCCCACGCCGTTATCGATGTCAACGGCAAGGCGGCTGCAGCGCCGAAATCCAGCGATGATGGTTTCTTCCCGACGATCCGCTCATCGACGAGATGGAATTCCGAGTTGGTGCCAGGACGATCGACTGCACCGGCATAGAACACTTCATCGCCCGGCTTGAAGAATTTTGCCTCTGGACCCACTGCAGCCACGATACCCGCCGCATCCCAGCCGAGCACCTTGGAAGTTCCTGGTTCGGGCTTCACCCCTGCGCGGATCTTGGTATCAACCGGATTGACGGATATGGCCTTCACGTCGACCAACAGGTCCCTGCCCCTTGCCTCAGGCTTTGGCAGGTCGATATCGACCAGCGACGTTTCAGCGGTGATGGGCTGTGGTTCGAAATAGGCGACGGCGCGCATGATCGTTACTCCAGGATAAGTTGAACCCGGCTCAGATGCGCCCTATGCTACACAAGTGCAAGAATGCACATATATTGCATATAGTGTCAAAAAGGATACCGTCATGCCACGCGTGCGCCACAAGACGTTTGATTGTTCTGCCGGCTGCCCTGTGGAAGGCGTTCTCAACCTGATCGATGGCAAGTGGAAAGGCGTGATCCTCTACCATCTCATGTCAGGAACGCTGCGCTTTAACGAAATCCGCCGCAAGTTAATACACGTTACGCAGCGCATGTTGACCAACCAGTTGCGCGAATTGGAGGCCGATGGGCTCATTATACGGAAGGTCTATGCCGAAGTGCCACCGAAGGTCGAGTACTCACTTTCGGAGCGCGGCCGTAGCCTGGAGCCCGTTATCAACGCCTTGAAGGCATGGGGTGACGCCAATCTCACTATCGACAAAATCGACGTAGAGGCTGCGTAGATTGCTCGTTTCATCAAGCTATCACATTCATCGAATATGTTACTTGATGGTTAGCGGAAGCACGCTTTGCAAGTGCGGACTTCAGGCCCATTGCAGAAAAATTCCTGATAGCTTTCCCTTGACTCTTCGGTGTCATCCCACTATCTCCGGCCGCAGTTAGCACTCACCACTACCGAGTGCTAATAACGCGGATGGCGCAGCTGTTCGCGACATCGTTTTGACACCAACATCAAGGGTTCTAACCATGGCCAAGACCAAGTTCCGCCCGCTTCATGACCGCGTCGTTGTACGCCGCGTCGAATCCGAAGCAAAGACTGCAGGCGGCATCATCATTCCGGATACTGCCAAGGAAAAGCCACAGGAAGGCGAAGTAATCGCTGTAGGCACCGGCGCTCGTGACGAAGCCGGCAAGCTCGTACCGCTCGATGTCAAGGCAGGCGATCTGATCCTGTTCGGCAAGTGGTCCGGTACGGAAGTCAAGATCGGCGGCGAAGACCTGCTGATCATGAAGGAATCCGACATTCTGGGCATTCTCGGCTAATCGCCAACTGTCCCTTAATCAACGCATATAGATCAAACCGGGTTCAACCCCAGGAGAGATACAATGGCTTCCAAAGAAGTAAAGTTCGGCCGCGACGCGCGTGAGCGCATGCTGCGCGGTGTCAATATCCTTGCAGACGCTGTCAAGGTAACGCTCGGCCCGAAAGGCCGTAACGTTGTCATCGACAAGTCCTTCGGCGCCCCGCGCATCACCAAGGACGGCGTGACCGTTGCCAAGGAAATCGAACTTGAAGACAAGTTCGAAAACATGGGCGCACAGATGGTGCGTGAAGTCGCTTCGAAGACGAACGACATTGCCGGCGACGGCACCACGACTGCCACCGTTCTGGCCCAGGCTATCGTTCAGGAAGGCGGCAAGGCTGTTGCTGCTGGCATGAACCCAATGGATCTGAAGCGCGGCATCGATCTGGCTGTTGCTGAAGTCGTCAAGGACCTCGTCAAGAAGGCCAAGAAGATCAAGACTTCGGAAGAAGTTGCCCAGGTTGGCACGATCTCTGCCAATGGCGAGACCGAAATCGGTGAAATGATCGCCAAGGCGATGCAGAAGGTCGGCAACGAAGGTGTTATCACCGTTGAAGAAGCCAAGACCGCTGACACCGAACTCGAAGTCGTCGAAGGCATGCAGTTCGACCGCGGCTACCTGTCGCCATACTTCGTCACCAACCCTGAAAAGATGGTTGCTGACCTCGAAGACGCCTATATCCTTCTCCACGAGAAGAAGCTTTCGAACCTCCAGGCCCTTCTGCCGGTTCTCGAAGCTGTCGTTCAGACCTCCAAGCCGCTCGTCATCATCTCTGAAGACGTAGAAGGCGAAGCTCTTGCCACGCTCGTTGTCAACAAGCTGCGCGGCGGCCTGAAGATTGCTGCTGTCAAGGCTCCTGGCTTCGGCGATCGCCGCAAGGCCATGCTGGAAGACATCGCCATCCTCACTGGTGGTCAGGTTATTTCCGAAGATCTCGGCATCAAGCTCGAAAGCGTTACGCTCGACATGCTCGGCCGCGCCAAGAAGGTGTCGATCACCAAGGAAAACACCACGATCGTTGATGGTAATGGCAAAAAGGCCGAAATCAACGCCCGCGTTGGCCAGATCAAGCAGCAGATCGAAGAAACCACTTCCGACTACGACCGCGAGAAGCTGCAGGAACGTCTTGCCAAGCTCGCTGGCGGCGTTGCCGTTATCCGCGTTGGCGGTGCAACGGAAGTTGAAGTGAAGGAAAAGAAGGACCGCGTCGACGACGCCCTCAACGCAACCCGCGCGGCTGTCGAAGAAGGTATCGTTCCTGGCGGTGGTGTTGCTCTTCTGCGCGCTTCGGCTGCTCTTACTGTCAAGGGTGCCAATGCCGATCAGGATGCTGGTATCAACATCGTTCGCCGCGCTCTGCAGGCTCCGGCTCGCCAGATCGCAACGAATGCAGGCGATGAAGCCTCTATCGTTATCGGCAAGATCCTTGAGAACAAGAAGGACACCTACGGCTACAATGCGGCCAATGGCGAGTACGGCGATCTGATCGCACTCGGCATCGTCGATCCGGTCAAGGTTGTTCGTACTGCTCTGCAGGACGCTGCATCGGTTGCTGGCCTGCTCGTCACCACTGAAGCCATGATCGCCGAAGCTCCGAAGAAGGACAACGGCGGCGCTCCCCAGATGCCAGGCGGCGGAATGGGCGGCATGGGCGGTATGGACTTCTAAGAAGTCCTCATCCAGACGAATACGAAAAGGCGGGTTTCGACCCGCCTTTTTTATTGCCGTTGATATTCACGGCTCACTATTCCTCGCGTCAACGCGCCTATTCCGCAGCATGCGCAAATGGGGGTTGCGCCTCCTTGCCGCCGTGAGCCGCATCGAAGCGGGCACGGGCCTCGCCGACGCGTTGCTCGTTCTTGATCGCCCAATCGCCGAGCGCCCGTACGGGCACCAGCAGGTCGCGCCCAAGATCGGTCAGCTCATAATCCACGCGCGGCGGAATGGTCGGGTAGACCGTTCGTGTGACAAAACCGTCGCGCTCAAGACCACGCAACGTGCTCGTCAGCATCTTTTGCGAAATGCCATTGATCGTCCGTTTCAGCTCATTGAACCGCATGGATCGGTTGCCAAGGTAGTTGACGACCAGCACCGTCCATTTGTCGCCGACACGCGCCAGAATGTGATTAACCGCCGTGCAGGCAGAGGTTACCTGAAAGTGATCTGGTTTCAAAAAAGTGCCTCCTTGCGGCCGTTTCGAACAGTCACTTATATAGCGCCGGTCACAAATAGTTACCATCCCCCAAGATGAAGGATTCCTGAAATGGCTAAAGCTAAAATCGGCATCATTGTTGGCAGTACGCGCATCGGTCGCTTTGCCGAATTTCCTGCCAAATGGATCGCTGAGGTTGCCGGCAAGCGTGACGATGTCGAGGTGGAAATCCTCGATCTGCTTGACTATCCGATGCATTTCTTCGGCGAAGAGCGCACCACGACAACCCAGACCGAGACGGCAGAGCGCTGGAAAAAAAAGCTGCGTGAATTTGATGGCTATGTCGTCACTGTAGCCGAATACAATCACGGTCCGACAGCCGTTCTGAAGAACGCGATCGACCTTGGTGAATTCATACAGAAGCCTATCGGTTTTGTCGGTTATGGCGGTGTCGGTGGCGCACGTGCGATCGAAAATCTGCGTCTGGTCTTCGTGGAAATGAGCGCCGCCTCCGTAAAGACCGGAGTTCACATCTCCTTCCCGGAATATCTGACCGTGGTCAAAGGCGAGAAGAAGCTCGGCGATTACGAGCATCTCAATGAAGCAGCCAACAATCAGCTTGATCAGCTGGTCTGGTGGGCGAACGCCTTGAAGACTGCCCGCGCAGCCTGATTCATCGATCGAGCGGCTGTTTCGGCAGCCGCTCAGCGACTATCGTTGAGGAGAACCATTCCATGTCGTCACTTACCCTGATCAGTCATCTGCTTTGCCCCTATGTGCAACGCGCAGCCATTGCGCTTGCCGAAAAGGGGGTAGCGTTCGAGAAAATCTATATAGACCTGGCGGCGAAACCCGACTGGTTCCTGAAAATCTCGCCGCTTGGAAAGGTGCCACTGTTGAAGGTGCCACAAGCGGACGGCAGCGAGGCAATCCTGTTCGAAAGCTCCGTCATCGCCGAATATGTCGACGAGAGCCAGGCCGGGCCACGTTTGCATCCGGAAGATGCCCTCACCCGCGCCAGGCATCGCGGCTGGATGGAATATGGTTCCTCTATCCTCTCTGATATCTGGGGGCTGGAAACGACCAAGGATGCGGGCGTTTTCGAAGAGAAGCGGAATGCGCTTACTGAGAAGTTCGGCCGACTTGAAGAGGTACTCAACGATGGCCCGTTTTTTGCTGGCTCGAAGTTCAGTCTCGTTGACGCTGTCTTCGCACCTGTGTTCCGCTACTTCGACACTTTCGATGAAATTGCGGATCTCGGCGTATTCGCCAACTATCCCAAGGTTCGCGCATGGCGCAAAGCGCTCGCCGCGCGGCCGAGTGTACAAGATGCCGTCACACCCGAATATTCGCAACTGCTGCGCGAGTTTCTGAAGAAGTACGACGCTTATATGCTGACGCGCATGGCCTGATCGGAGATTCTATTTATCCGACCAGACTGCAAGTTCGTATCCATCCGGGTCGGCGAAGTGGAAGCGCCGGCCACCGGGGAAACTGAAGACAGGTTTGACAATCTTTCCACCCGCCTTTTCGACCTGCTTCAACGTATCCGCGAGATCTTCGGCGAAGAGGATGATCAGCGCACCGCCTGATCGAACTTCGCCTTCGGTCGTAAAGCCGCCCTTGAGATTGCCGTCGGAAAACTCGCAATAGCCGGAGCCGTAGTCAGTGAAGGTCCAGCCGAAGGCATTGCCATAGAATTTACGTGCGCGCCCGATATCGCTCACGTTGAATTCGATGTAGTCGATACGCTTGTCTTTGCCTGAACTGGCCATCGTTTTCATCCTATCAGTTGTGCTTCGAGGAGGTCCTTGAGCGCCTGCAGGTCACGCATCACCCATGCAGCATCGGCAGTGAATTTCTCGTCATCCATGCCAGGCAAACGGAACAGGGTGAATATCACCTCGCAGTTTTCGCCATTGGCCACCACCCGCAGCGGGATGTAGACCTCTTCGCCTGTTTCCAAGACCACCCAGTGATCGAGGACGCCCAATTTGTTCTCGGGTGCGAACCGCAATCGCAGTTTGCCGGCGGGACCGTCCGCAAGCCATTCGCCGCCGGACTTTTGCAAGCCGGACGTCAGACCGGAGGCCCATTGCGGCAAGTTTTCCGGAACGCTGACAAAATCATAAACGTCGCGCCAGTTGCGCCCGATGGAAATTTGAAGGGTTCGCGCTTCATGTGTTGCCACAGCCTGTCCTCCTCACGCTACTCGCTACAAGTTTATGCGCCTAAACAGTTCCTGTCTTGAACAAAACGGCCAGTCAGGCCGCCAATTGGTGCATCAGCATGCTTGGCGATATGCCGGAAAGCGCTTTGACCTCGCGGCTTAGATGCGCCTGATCGGCATACTCCGCTTCAAACGCCAAGACGCCAAGACCTATCTGGGGGACTTACCGGACCAGCGTCAGGAATTTCTGGAAGCGGAGAATTCGCTCCAGCACCTTCGGCCCATATCCGTAGTAATAATGGCACCTCCGGCGCAATGTGCGTTCGCTAATGTTGAGTTCATCCGAGAGGCTCGCGACGCCAGAATCCTGGTTCACATTTGCAAGCCTGCGAAAAGCCAGGGCCATCGCGGTGTCCGGACTTGCAACTGTGCGTGCAATGCGGGCAAGGCATGCTTCAAAGCTTGAGGCGGCCTCCTCATCCGATCGCGTGGCGCTCAGGCTGTCAGCGAGTGCATCTGCACGCGTGCCCCAGAGTTCGCGTAGATCGATCCGGCGATTGACAAGTTCAGACATTGGAAGGCCGAGCCAATGGGCAGCGGCGCCGGGCGCGAAACGCATGCCAATGATACTTGTCATGGCAGGATCCACCAGCTGCGGTCCGATGTCCGGGCCTGCGACGGTCACTCTGCCTTGCGCCCATAAGAGATCGACACATCCGTCGGGAACGACGGTTACCGGCCTCGATCCAAGACCATTGCGGCTCCATGCGCACAGAAAATGCGACCGCAGATCAACAATGGGCAAGGATTCGCAGTAATGTCCGGAGCAATTCGCAAGGACGGGTTTGTTGTCAGGCCGCATGATGTGCACCGTCGTAAAAAATCGATTGATCGGAACAGCTTATAATCGATTTTATCCCAAAGCCGGGCGAATTCCAGATTAACATGCACTGCTCAAACCTTGCCTCTCGCAGAGCTTCGCAGTAGTGATCTCGCAACTCCCACCAGGAAAATTACACGATGAGCTCTACCCGTACCGAAACAGATACTTTTGGTCCCATCGAAGTCGCCGCGGACAAATATTGGGGCGCGCAGACCGAACGCTCACTGCACAATTTCAAGATCGGCAGCGAGAGAATGCCGATCCCGCTGGTACGTGCTCTTGGTATTGTCAAACGTGCTGCGGCCGAAACCAACATGGCACTGGGCAAGCTCGACGAAGTGATCGGCCGCGCCATCACGGTGGCTGCGGAAGAAGTTATCGAGGGCAAGCTCGACGATCACTTCCCGCTGGTCGTCTGGCAGACAGGCTCCGGCACCCAGTCGAACATGAATGCGAATGAGGTCATTTCCAACCGCGCCATCGAAATGCTGGGCGGCACCAAGGGCTCAAAGAAGCCGGTTCATCCAAACGACCATGTCAATATGAGTCAGTCGTCGAACGACACGTTCCCGACCGCGATCCACATCGCCACGGCAGTCGAAGCAACCGAACGCCTCTATCCCGCGCTCGGCCATTTGACAGCCGCCTTGGCGAAGAAGGAAAAGGCATTTGCCGATATCATCAAGATCGGCCGCACTCACACGCAGGATGCAACGCCGGTAACGCTGGGCCAGGAATTCTCGGGCTATCGCGCGGCGCTGGAATACGGCCGCAAGCGCATCGAGCAGAGCCTTGCCGACGTGTTCCTGCTGGCCCAGGGCGGTACCGCCGTGGGTACCGGCCTCAATGCGCCGATCGGCTTTGAAACAGGTTTTGCCGAGGCGGTCTCTGACATCACCGGCCTGCCCTTCAAGACCGCCCCGAACAAGTTCGAGGCACTGGCAAGCCACGGCGCGCTCGCCAACTTCCATGGCAGCCTCAACGCGCTTGCCACTGATCTGTTCAAGATCGCCAATGACATCCGCTTCCTCGGTTCTGGCCCGCGTTCCGGCCTTGGAGAGTTGAAACTGCCGGAAAACGAGCCGGGCTCATCGATCATGCCGGGCAAGGTCAACCCAACGCAGGCCGAGGCGCTGACCATGGTCGCCACGCAGGTGTTTGGCAATCAAACGACAGTGACAGTCGCTGCCAGCCAGGGCCACTTCGAACTCAATGTGTTCAAGCCTGTGATTGCACTGAATGTTCTGCAGTCGATCCGTCTGCTCTCGGATTCCATGGTCTCCTTCGCAGACAATTGCGTTGAAGGCATCGAGGCTGACGAAGTCCGCATCAAGGATCTGCTCGAGCGGTCGCTGATGCTCGTCACGGCCCTTGCTCCGGCGATTGGCTATGACAATGCGGCGAAGATCGCCAAGACGGCCCATAAGAACGGCACGACCTTGCGCGAAGAAGCACTCGCCAGCGGTCATGTGTCGGCCGAAGACTATGATCGCCTTGTTCGTGCAGAGCGCATGATTGCCCCGGAGTAAGATTAGAAAATCATTTTAATGTGAACAATCTGTCGAGAAAATAGTGGCTTTGTTTGACAATCAAATTTAGCTATTTGGCTGTCACGACAAAAACCCGGAGAAGTTTCCTTATGTCCAACAATGCAATTGTTACGCTGATAAGCCGCATCCTGCTTTCGATATTGTTCATTCCCGCCGGCTTCGGCAAGCTGACTGCCATTGCAGGCACTGCGGGATATTTTGCTTCCAAAGGCCTGCCGCTGCCAACGGTCACGGCGGTTATTGTAGGCCTGGTTGAATTTCTTGGCGGTCTTGCCGTCCTCATCGGCTTCCAGACCCGTTACGCCGCAATCCTGCTCGGTTTATTCACCATTGCCGCTGCGTTCGTCGGTCATCTGGTTCCCTGGGATCAGGCGAACCAGATAAACTTCTTCAAGAACCTCGCAATTGCCGGTGGTTTCTTCGTACTCGCCCAGTATGGCGCGGGTGCGCTTTCGGTCGACGCCAAGCGCGGCTGATCGATCCAATATCGACCAAGAAAAAGGCCGCTTCGAGCGGCCTTTTTTGATGATGCCTCAATCTCAGTTAGACGCTTTGGCCTCGCTGACAAGCACAGGCTTGTCGCGGTAATCCTGCGGGAACAATTTGCTCAGGTTTTCGATCTTGGGCAGATCGTAATAGGCGATGTAGGGCTGCGATGGATGGATCGTCGCATAGTCCTGGTGATAGGCTTCGGCCGGGTAGAATTTATCCAGCGATGAAACCTTCGTGACTATCGGACGGGAATAGACCTTCGCCTTGTCGAGCTGAGTGATATAGGCCTTTGCGATCTTTTCCTGGTCGGCGCTGGTTGTGAAGATGGCCGAGCGATATTGCGTCCCGGAATCCGGACCCTGGCGGTTCAGTTCGGTTGGATTGTGAACGACCGAGAAATAGACCTGCAGGATCTTTCCGAGGCTGACGACTTTCGGATCGAATGTCACTTCAACCGACTCCGCATGGCCGGTATCGCCGCCGCTGACGATCTCGTAGCTCGCGGTTTCCTTCTTGCCGCCCGAATAGCCGGACACGGCATTGGTCACGCCCTTCATGTGCTGGTAGACACCCTGCACGCCCCAAAAGCACCCGCCGGCAAGGACGATCGTCTCAGGTTTTGCCGAGGCGGTTTGATCGATCGCGGGTGGTGGAACCATGGTGACGGTCTCGCCGGCAAGGGCGCATCCGGGAGAAAGCAAGATCGTTGCAGCGAGCAAGAAATGATGGAATTTCATGGATCTGATCCTTTGAGTTCTCAGGCAGCGGCCGGTTTGAATGTCAAGGCGACACCGTTCATGCAGTAGCGCAGGCCGGTCGGCTTTGGCCCGTCATCGAAGACATGGCCGAGGTGGCCACCGCAGCGATGGCATTCGACCGCCGTGCGCGTCATGCCGAAAGAGCTGTCGGATATCTCGTTGACGGCACCCTTCATCGGCAACCAGAAACTCGGCCAGCCAGTGCCACTGTCAAATTTGGTATCTGAATCAAAGAGCGGCAGATCGCAGCCGGCGCAGGCAAAAATACCCTTGCGTTTTTCATGGTTGAGCGGGCTGGTGAAGGGCGCTTCGGTTCCTTCCTGGCGCAAGACATCATACTGCTCGGGCGTCAGTAGCTTCCTCCATTCCGCATCCGTATGCTCGACTTCGAAAGTACCAGCCGCATGGGCTGTCGGCGTGCTCGCAAATCGTGTCGCCACGAATGCGCCAAGCCCCGCTATCGCACCGCCAAAAAGCGTTCGACGTGTCATCATGACTAAACTCCCAGGGTCATTATACCGATCATATTCGGTCTTCTGCAGGGAAATACGTCTGGATCGCCGGAAAGGTTACATAACAGGCGCCGAATCACGGAGAGTTGATAGCGATCAGCGCTTGGCCAGTGCGGCCTTGATGCGTTGCGACAATTCTGCAACCGCCTTGGTTTCGGCAGTATCAAGCGATGAAATCAGACAGGCCTGCGACTTCAGGATCACGCCATCTTCGAGAACCTTGAGATGATTGGCGTGCAAAGTCGATCCGGTCGAGGTGATATCGACGATGATATCAGCGGAACCCGAAGCAGGAGCGCCCTCGGTAGCGCCGAGGCTTTCGACGATACGATAGACCTGGATGCCATGCATCTGTGAGAAGAACTGCTGGGTCAACCGCCAGTACTTCGTGGCGATACGCAGCCGGCGGCCATGGCGCTGGCGGAAATCGGCAGCAACGTCATCGAGGTCCGCCATGGTCGATACATCGTACCAGACCTCCGGCACCGCAACGACGACATCCGCATGGCCGAAGCCAAGCCGCGCCTCGATCTGAACCCGTTCATCCGTTGAGGACAAGGTTTCGCGGATCAGATCTTCCCCCGTTACACCCAGATCGACGCTGCCATAGCCAAGTTCACGAGCGATTTCCGATGCGGAGAGAAACAGGATGTCGATCTGGCTCTCGCCCTTGACCTGCGCCCGGTAATTGCGCTGGTCCTTCGGCAGGATCACGCTCAGTCCAGCACTCTCGAGCACTTCGAGCGCCTGTTCCTTCAGACGGCCTTTGGAGGGAAGCGCCAAGGTGACGGTCATTGCGCATCTCCTGGAGCACTCTCGGCAATATGCTCGAGCCGGTCGAGCCAGATCGAAAAGCCGACACCCGGAATGGAGCCGACAGCGCCCAGCATGGTCAATAGCCGGTCGTAGCGTCCGCCGCCAACAATCGCGCCAAGTTCGGTATTTTTCAACGCGCGGGTTTCGTAGACCAGCCCGGTATAGTAATCGAGCGGGCGGCCAAAAGCGGCATCATAGATGATATTCTCGTGTCCGATTCCTGCCTCTACAACCGACGCGGCGCGCGCCTCGAACTGTTCCAGCGCAGGGCCGAGGTCGAACTCGTTGGAGCGGGCGAAGGTGAGCAATTGGCCGGCCGCAGACTGCAGCGGAACGCGGATCGCAAGGAAGCTTTCCAGGGCAGAAATTGTCTTGGCAGGCAGCTTGACCGAAGCGAGGGTCGTTTTCTCGATCATGCGGCGCGCAATCTCGATTGGCGCACGCCCGGCGCCAGGCGAAATACCGGCTGCCTGCATGTCCTGTTCCAGTTCGGCAGCAAGTCCAGCCTCGTCGCCCTTTGCCACAAGCGCGGCGAGACGATCCGGCAGCGTGTCATTTTGCCGGTCGGAGGAAAGGTCTTCGAGCAAGCCTTTCAATTGCCCCGGATTGCCGAAGGCGCGCGCGAGCTTCTTCTGCCAGCCGCGGGGCAGACCGAGCGCCGCCAGCACCGCCTCGAAGATTGCCTGATCGCCGAGCAAGGTTTCCAGTTCCGCGTGCGGAGCAACCAGCCGGATCGCAGCCAATGCATCAGCGAGGGAACGCGCATCGGCGCGGGCCCGGTTGGCATCGCCAAGATCCTCGATGCCAGCCTGGAAGAATTCATTGCCGCCCTCGCGGCGCTGGCGAAACACTTCGCCAAGATAGGCATAGCGTTTTGGTGTTGCCGCGTTGCGTTCGATATGATTGCGGCAAACGGGAATGGTGAATTCGGGTCGCAGGCAAAGGCTCTGGCCGTTTTCGTTCTCGGTCAGGAAAATCCGGCGGCGCAGGTCCTCGCCGGCCATGTCCAGAAACTGGTCGGCCGGCTGGATGACCGGAATATCGACGAGCTCGGCATCGCGCCCCGAGATCAGCGCGGCAAGCTCACCGGAAAAGGCTGGGGCGCGGGAGGCGGTCATCCGGGGTTATTGCGCCTTCGATGCGTTGGCGCGATCCTCGGCCTGCGCTTCGCGTATCTTGCGAACCTCGGCAACGAGGTCGCTTTCCTTGGCAGTGATCTGCGCGGGGCGGCTTTCACGCCACGTGACATTGTCCTCGATTTCCGCCGAGAGGCGCGCACCTTCGATCAGGTCCTTGATCTGCACTTCGCCATTGTCGCGTTCCTGCGAGCCCTGGATGATGACGCAAGGCGCGCCGCGGCGATCGGCATATTTCATCTGCGGCTTCATGCCGGAACCGCCGAGATACATTTCGGCGCGGATCCCGGCCTGCCGCAGCTCCGAAACCATCTTCTGATAGCGGCCAAGGCTGACTGTATCCCTGTCCATCACCAGAACGACGACGGGACCGATATTATCGGAAGTGTCCAGCTTGCCCAGATTCTTCAAGGCGGTCATCAGGCGCGAGACGCCGATGGAAAAGCCCGTCGCTGGCACCGGTTCGCCGCGGAAACGCGAGACCAGGCCGTCATAACGCCCGCCGCCACCGACCGAGCCGAAACGAACGATCTGGCCATCTTCATTGGGGATTTCCGCCAGAAGTTCTGCTTCAAAAACCGGTCCAGTGTAGTATTCAAGGCCTCGAACGACCGAAGAATCGACCATCACTCGGTCGGCATCATAGCCTGCTGATACACAAAGAGCTGAAAGCTCCTCTAGCTCGGATACTCCTTGTTGGCCTGTTGTCGATTCACCGACCACCTGCCGCCAAGCATCAAACGACATTGAACTTGATCTAAAAGTACCCTCTCCAAATGGGTCTACGGGCGATTTTGCTCCACTTTGTATAAGATCGGGCCTACCCTCTCGAAAGGCGGTTCCAAGGTAGGCTAGAACCTTGGATATGCCATCCTCATCCAACCCGGCGCCCTTTGTGAAATCGCCCTCACCTTCCTTGCCGCCGTCCCACCGGCCGGCGCCAAGCAGCAGGCGCACGCCATCCACGCCGAACTTGTCAAGCTTATCGATCGCCCGCAGCACGGTGAGGCGCTTTCCTGCATTTTCATCGCCGGCAAGGCCGATCGCATCCAGCACGCCGTCCAGAACCTTGCGGTTGTTGACACGGATGACATAGTCACCGCGCTTGATGCCCAGTGCTTCCATGACATCGGCCATCATCATGCACATTTCCGCATCCGCCGAGACGGAGGGCGCGCCGACCGTATCGGCGTCGAACTGCATGAACTGGCGGAACCGGCCCGGGCCCGGCTTCTCATTGCGGAACACCCAGCCGGAGCGATAGCTGCGATAGGGTTTTGGAATGCTCTCGTAATTTTCGGCGACATAGCGCGCCAAGGGCGCTGTCAGATCGTAGCGCAACGACAGCCATTGCTCGTCATCGTCCTGAAACGAGAACACGCCTTCATTGGGGCGGTCCTGATCGGGGAGGAATTTGCCGAGCGCATCGGTATATTCGATCAGCGGCGTTTCGACGGGCTCGAAGCCATAAAGCTCATAGACCTTGCGGATTTCCGCCATCATCTTTTCGGCAGCGCGCAGATCATCCGGCACACGGTCCACGAAACCGCGCGGCAGTCGCGCTTTTACCCTGTCTGCCTTTGTTGCCATGATGATGATCCAAACCTTTGAAATTCTAGCGATTGCCGGAGCGGGTTTGCTCTAGACTATCAAGGCTTCAAGGGCAAGGATTGAACGTCATTTGGGACGTTTGAAGCTCGCGCGCAGCTTTTCGATTTCCTGGCGGCACTTGCAGCCTTCGATATGGTCATTGACGAGGCCCATCGCCTGCATATGCGCATACATCGTCGTTGGACCAACAAAACTCCAGCCGCGCTTCTTCAGGTCATTGGACAGGCGGATCGAAGTTGGGGATGTCGGGTTTGCAATGAGTGTGGGATAGTCGACAATCTTGGGACGCTCATCTGACGGTGGCTCAAACTGCCAGAAATAAGCAGCGAGCGAGCCTGTTTCCTTGACGAGTTCAATGGCGCGCTTGGCGTTGTTGATCGCGGAATTGATCTTGCCACGGTGGCGGATAATGCCTGCATTGCCGAGCAGCCGCTCCACATCCTTCTCGCCATAACGGGCGATACGGTGATAATCGAAGCGATCAAAGGCTTCGCGGAAATTCTGGCGCTTGCGCAGAATGGTCAGCCAGGACAGGCCCGATTGAAAGCCTTCGAGGCAGATCTTTTCGAACAGCCGCGTATCGTCCGTCACCGGCCTGCCCCACTCATGGTCGTGGTAATGCACGTATTCCGGCAGTGTGCCCGGCCAGAAACAGCGGGTATCGCCGTCCTCGCCGGTAATCAGGCCAGTCTTGACCGGAGTATCGTCTTGCATATCGCCTGCCTTTTTCCAAACATTAACCAGATTTGCAAACCCGCCGGTAACCACACCAAATGGTTTCGACAAAGAATCGCATTTTATTGATCTCGATTCACTTTTTTCTACCTCAGCGCAGGCAAACTCAATCCGAAAACTGACAAATCCTGTCAGCAGTGTTTGTTGCCTTGAGAATAGACCCGATGAAATCTGCATATCTGCTTCTGGTATCATGCCTGGCCGTTACCTTTACCAGCAGCGCGATGGCCAGCGAGCGCTACGCAACAAGACCGCCGGTGGTCATGAGCCCGGATCTGTCGGCACCCTGGGTGATGCAATTGCGCCAAAGGCCAGTCGGAACGTCCGCGAATATTCGCGACCGCCTGGTCCTGAGCGAGCCGCCTGCGCGCGGCACGATCAAGCAGCGCGACCGCCGCATCGTGCGCAGGGAGTCCGTCGCAAATCCGGCTGTCCGGGAGGTGTCGTTCCAACACCCCGATACACCGGCGGGCGATCAGCCGCCGAAAAAGCGGGGCATGGATCCGAGATTCCTGCCGCAGTCCGTGGCTTATGATGGTCCGGAGAAGCCCGGAACCATCGTCATCGATACATCGCAACGTTTCCTGTACCTCGTCGAAGCGGGCGGTACGGCACAGCGCTATGGCGTCGGCGTCGGCAAGGAAGGCTTCGGCTGGTCCGGGACCAATACGATCAGCCGCAAGGCCGAGTGGCCTGACTGGAATCCACCTGCATCTATGATCGAGCGCGAGAGACGCAAGGGCCACTACATCCCGGCACATATGGAAGGCGGTGTCGCCAATCCTCTTGGTGCGCGCGCGCTCTATCTCGGTTCGACGCTGTATCGCATTCACGGCACCAATGCCCCATGGACAATTGGACATGCCGTATCCAGCGGCTGTATCCGCATGCGCAATGAAGACGTTACCGACCTTTATGAGCGGGTCAATGTCGGCACGAGAGTCGTCGTGATGTGAGAGTTAATGGGGGCCGGCACCGGGGGCGGTGCCGGGAAACTGGGCAGCGGTTCACCGGAATCGCTGCCCTTTTTATTTATTCGGCCGCGTGCAGGAATGGTTTGGGTGAAGGAACGCCTTCCGGCTTCGGGCCGCCATAGACCCAATCCAGCAGTTCCACCGTGTGCACGATCGGCAGTTTGGAACCGCTGGCGATCTGGGTGATGCAGCCAATATTGCCGGTGGCGATGAGGCTCGCGCCCGTTGCCTCGATGTTCTTCACCGTCCGATCGCGCAGGGTACGGGCAATCTCTGCCTGCATGATATTGTAGGTGCCGGCCGAGCCGCAGCACAGATGCCCTTCAGCTGGCTCCTTGACGATGAAACCTGCCGCTTTAAGCAAATCCTTGGGCTGGCGCGTGATCTTCTGTCCGTGCTGCATCGAACAGGCCGAGTGATAGGCAACAGTCAAGCCTGCCGGTTGCTTTGGTGCAGGCAGGTCGAGTGTCGTCAGATATTCGGTGATATCCTTGGCCAGCGCAGAAACACGCGCCGCCTTGTCCTTGTAGTTCGGGTCGAGCCGCAGCATGTAGCCGTAATCCTTGATCGTCGTGCCGCAACCCGACGCCGTTACCACGATCGCGTCGAGACCGCCCGCATCAAGCTCGCGCGTCCAGACATCCACATTGCGGCGGGCGTCGCCGAGCGCTTCGTCCTCACGGCCCATATGATGCACCAGTGAGCCGCAGCACCCCTCGCCCTTTGGCACGACCACTTCGATGCCAAGCCGTGTCAACAGCCGGATCGTCGCTTCATTGATGCCAGGCTTCAGCACCGGCTGGGCGCAGCCGGTAAGAATTGCAACCCTGGCCTTTTTCGTTATCTGAGGTGCATGCGAGCCGGGCTCGGCAAAGCGCGATTTCGCGGGAACGGACTTGGGTGCAAGCTCGAGCATTGCAGCCACCGGCTTCAACGCCGACACGGATCTGAACAGCGGTACGAAAGGACGGCCAAGCCTTGCAGCGTTGAGTGCAAAGCGAAAACGGCCGGGATAGGGCAGGACAAGAGCCAGCAAAGCGCGCGTGAGGCGGTTCATCACCGGGCGCTTGTAGGTCTTCTCAATGTGAGCACGGGCATTGTCCACCAGATGCATGTAATTGACGCCCGAGGGGCAGGTCGTCATGCAGGCGAGGCAGGACAGGCAGCGATCAACATGCCTGACGATCTGCTCATCCGCCGCTCGACCATTTTCCAGCATGTCCTTGATCAGGTAGATGCGCCCGCGCGGACTGTCGAGTTCATTGCCAAGCGTGACATAGGTCGGGCAAGTGGCGGTGCAGAAACCGCAATGGACGCATTTGCGCAGGATCTTTTCCGACTCGGCGACACCGGGATCCAGCAACTGCTCGGGGGTGAAATTTGTCTGCACGTCTATACTCCTGCGACCATGCGGCCCGGGTTCAATATTCCGCTCGGATCGAACTGCTGTTTGAGGCGCTTCGACAAGGCAGCAAGCGGCGCCGGCTGCGGTTCGAACACAGGCAGCGCGGCACGCACGGTTATCGGCGCTCGAACCAGGGTCGCATGACCTCCGCCATATTTTTGGATCAGCGCTCGCACTGCTTCCGCTTCCGGCTCGCCTTCCATGCGCAGCCAGACAAGACCGCCTTGCCAGTCATAAAAGGCATCGACTGCTGCACCCATGCGCAAGGAAGCGACAAGCTTGTAGGCCTCCATCGGCGCCATCGACACCCGCCAGACCGGACGCTCCGTGCCATCGGCAAACGGTATGACATCGCGGATTTCCCGCCAGAGCTTGCGGGAGCTCTCGCCGGAAATATCGTCAATCGTCCCGGCGGATGCCAGAAGACCTTTCAACATTGTCGCGCGATCAGCGACGGACGGTGCGAAACCTTCAAGACGCAACAGCGTCGAGGCCTCGCCACTCAGCGCACCGTCGATGACACGCCCGGCAACATTGCCCGGTAAATGCGCGGCAGAAGCCACCTCGCCGCTTGAGCCCATGGCAATCGCCATGGCGCGGGCAGCTTCGTCGTCGGCAAGACCACGAATGACAAGCGTGGTTTCGGTTTCCGGAGCAGGCAGGACCTTGAAGGTTATTTCCGTGGCGATGCCGAGCGTACCCCAGGAATTTGCCATGCCTTTCGACAGATCATAGCCGGTGACGTTCTTGACGACTCTGCCACCGGATTTGAACAGTTCGCCCCGACCCGAAACGACGCGTACACCCAGCACATGATCGCGGGCGGAGCCAGATTTCAGGCGGCGAGGTCCGCAAAGGTTGGTGGCAAGCAGCCCGCCGAAACTGCCCTGCCCTGCAGGCTGTCCGAGGAGTGGGCCATAATCCATCGGCTCGAACTGGAATGCCTGGTCATTGGCGGCGAGCAATGCTTCCAGTTCGGCTATGGGCGTACCCGCCTTGGCGCTGAGGACCAATTCTTCAGGTTCATAGAGTGTCACGCCCGAGTAGTTAGACAAGGCGATGGTATGCTCGGTCTGCAGCGGCCGGCCGAGATCGCGCTTGGAACCATGACCAACAACTTCGACAGGCGCCTGCTCGGCGAGCGCCCACTGTACGGCATCCACGATTTCATCTTCGGTCTGCGGAGTAAAAATGGTCACGGCCTAGAGCCCTTTGCGGCCAGATTGGCCGTATTCTGTTTCTCGGCTGGCGAGACAATCCACGCGGAAGGTGGCGAGGTCGATGTGGTTCATCGGACGAAGCCACCTGACAAAGTGGGTGGCCGCCAGCCGGAAACCCGAAGGGACGGGGCCTGTTGCGCCAATTCCGGCGCAAAGCCACTCGCCCGCACGCAAAGTGCGGGTCTTCGCGTCTTTGCTTGATCTTGTCACAACATACCTCCGTCAGAATAGGTCAATATGGTCGCAAAGGGCTCTAGAATCTCGGTATGTCAGGAAACGGCACCTGACCGTGATGCACATGCATGCGGCCAAGCTCGGCACAGCGGTGCAACTGCGGAAAGACCTTGCCAGGATTGAGCAAATGCTTGTCATCGAAAGCGCATTTGACCCGGATCTGCTGGTTGAGATCGATTTCGTTGAACATTTCCGGCATCAGGTCGCGCTTTTCCACGCCTACGCCGTGTTCTCCCGTCAATACGCCGCCGACCTTGACGCAAAGGCGCAATATGTCGGCGCCAAAATCCTCGGCCTTATGCAACTCTTCCGGAATGTTTGCGTCGTAGAGTATGAGCGGATGCAGATTGCCGTCGCCCGCATGAAAGACATTGGCAACGCGAAGACCATATTTCTCCGACAGTTCGCGCATGCCTGCCAGCACTTTCGGCAGTTCCTTGCGCGGAATAGTGCCGTCCATGCACAGATAATCCGGCGAGATACGCCCGACGGCGGGAAAGGCCGCCTTGCGGCCCGCCCAGAACGCCATGCGTTCCTCCTCGCTTTGCGAGACCACGCAGGTCGTCGCACCATTGTTCCGGGCTATAGCCTCGACCATGCTGATCAAATGATCAACTTCAACCACCGGGCCGTCGAGTTCGATGATCAGCAGTGCTTCGACATCAAGCGGATAACCGGCATGAACGAAATCCTCGGCCGCGTGAATCGCAGGGCGGTCCATCATTTCCATGCCACCCGGAATGATACCTGCCGCGATGATATCTGCGACGCACTGGCCTGCCTCCTCGCTCGTCGGAAAACCTACCATCAGCGCGCGCGCCGTCGCCGGCTTCTGCAGGATACGTACGGTGACTTCGGTGACGACGCCGAGCAGCCCTTCCGAACCTGTCATCAATCCGAGAAGATCATAGCCCTCCGAATCCAGATGCTTGCCGCCGAGCCGCACCACTTCACCGGTGATCAGCACCATTTCGAGCCCCAGTACATTGTTGGCGGTGAGGCCATATTTCAGGCAATGCACGCCGCCGGAATTTTCTGCGACATTGCCGCCGATCGAGCAGGCGATCTGCGACGACGGATCGGGCGCATAGTAAAAGCCTTCATGCTCGACGGCCTTGGTGATGCCGAGATTGGTCACGCCCGGCTGCACCACGGCAACCCGGTTCGGATAATCGATCTCCAGAATACGGTTGAAGCGCGACATAACCAGCAGGACCGCGTCTTCAAGTGGCAAGGCCCCGCCCGAAAGCGACGTTCCCGAGCCGCGAGGAACCACCTTCACATTGTTTTCATGGCAATATTTGAGGACAAGTGAGACTTGGCGCACCGTTTGCGGCAGGACGACGACCAGAGGCAGCTGGCGATAAGCGGTCAAGGCATCGGATTCAAAGACGCGCATTTCATTGGTTGCATCGACAACGCCTTCGCCCGGGACAATCGCCTGCAGAGCGGCAACGATGCTTGTACGGCGCGACATGGTTGCGTCATCGGCCTTTGGCATCAGCAATCCGGACATGAAATCTCCCTGCCAGCGCGATCCTGCATCACTGGTAAACTATCTTTACCTCTTGTGCTTCCGCCTTGTAAAGATGCGGCAGTTCACACCGTAGCATTTGCACTTGACCTTGGCATCTCACGCCGGAAAGAGTGCGCGCATGAGCGAGTTCAATGATATGGAAATTTTTGCGCGCGTGGTTTCTGCCGGAAGCATGTCGGCGGCAGGACGCGAGCTTGGCCTGTCTCCCGCTGTCGTTTCCAAACGGCTGCGCCGTCTGGAGGAGCGGCTAGGTACGCGGCTTCTGCAGCGAACGACGAGGCAGATTGCCCTGACGGAAACCGGCCAAGGCTATTATGAACGGGTGCTGGCGATCCTGTCAGGCGTCGAAGAAGCGGAAGCCTTCGTGTCGCGCCGTTCTGAACAGGCGCACGGGATGCTCAAGGTCGCTGTGCCGACCACTTTCGGACGTATGCATATCGCGCCGCATATGGAACCATTCATGCGAGCCAACCCGGACCTTTCGGTCAATCTCGTCCTCGCCGACGAATTCGTCGACATCGTTGGCGAGGGTTATGACCTTGCCGTCCGCATCGCCGAACTCTCCGACTCAAGCCTTGTCGCGCGCAAGCTGGCTCCGGTGGAGCGCTTTCTGGTTGCTGCACCACGCTATGTCGCAGAGCATGGGACGCCAAAGTCCTTTTCCGATCTCGAGAACCACATTTGCCTTGCTGCCCACAATGGCGATCCTTGGCGCCTCGTCGGGCCCTATGGCGCGGTGAGCTGGCGCCCATCGGGTCCGCTGCTCACGAACTCAAGCGAGGTGGTGCGTGAGGCTGTGCTCGGTGGCCTTGGAATTGCGCTGCGTTCGACCTGGGATATCGGGCCGGAACTTGCGGCTGGCCTTCTCGTGCGCGTCCTCGAAGATTATGCGGCCTCGCGCAACATCGCTATCTATGCCGTTTATCCCTCGCGGCAGTTTCTGCCAGCCAAGGTGCGGCTGTTCATCGATTACCTCGCCGCCCTATACGGACCGGTCGCGCCCTGGGATCGAAACTGATCAATCCTCTGCATGGGATTTGCGGATGGCCTTGACGACGTACCACATGGCCAGAATCGCGATGGGAACAAAGATCGCCGTCAGCACAGAGGCATGTAGCTCGGGGATATACGTTTCCGCGCCCTTGGCGAGATAATAGAAAAGGCCGACGACGTAATAGGAGATCGCTGCAACCGAGAGCCCTTCGACGGTCCGCTGCAGGCGCAATTGCAATTGCGCACGCTTGTCCATTGAACTGAGCAAGTCACGGTTCTGGCGCTCAAGCTCAACGTCCACCGATGTGCGCAGCAAGGTCGCTGCGCGGGAAAGCTTTTCGGACAGGCTTTCCTGCCGTCCGCTGACCGATCGGCAGGTACGCATGGCCGGCGCCATGCGCCGCTGGATAAAGGCGCCCCAGGTCTCATATCCGGTAACCGGCTCTTCCTGCAGCGCCGCCAGCCGCTCCAGCACGATACCGTTATAGGCGCGACTTGCGGCAAAACGATAAAGACTGGACGCCGCGTCGGCTTCCAGTTCCGCCGCAAGCGACGTCAATTCATCGAGCAGTTTGTGGCTGTCAGACGTCGAATCGCGCATTTCATTGGTCAAACCGGCGAGCCGGTCCTCGATGCGCCGAATGCGCGGCGAAAGCGAATGCGCCAATGGCAGGCCCAGCATCGCCAGCGTGCGATAGGTCTCGATCTCGATGACCCGCTGTGACAGCGCTCCCGCGCGGGCAGGCGACAGGCCATTGTCGAGAATGAGTATCCGCGTCATGCCATCGCCGTCCTGCCGGAAATCGGTGACGATCGAGGCAAGGCCGTTTTCGACATCGCTGTAGCAAAGGCTTGCCGGGTCGAATTCCGAAATCAAAGCAGAAGCGTTGCGGTCCTTCTTGATGATTTCCAGTCGCACGCCGTCAATCACCGTACCGGGCGGGTTGAAACCATGGCCGAAAGGATGCTGGGCGATACTGCCGTTGCGTGGCACAGGACCTTCCCACAGATAGGTGGAGAACTCCGTATGGCGCTCCCAGCGCAGCGTGCCATTGCCCCACGGCATGATGTGGTGACGCGCATCGCGGGCCGGCGGCGCGATACCGATACTGCGGCTGAGTTCGGCCAGGACAGCGTGATCGACGGTTGAGCCGCCTTCCGTCATGAAGGCAAGCTGGATCAGCAGGCGGGGTGTGTCGACGAGAGGATAAGGCCGCGCATGCACTTCGCCAAGCGCAATGGCGCGCTCCGCATGTGCCGGAAATCCCATGACACCGCCTGGACTCGGTGCAGCGCTCGCAAGCGCTGTTACTGGCTTCAATCTCTTCCCCATCGTCCCCTGACCGGTCTTTTCTTCGCTGATCGGCTGTCACAGGATCGTGAACGGATTGAGCTGCGCTTTCAACCGTTTCTCATACCAAAGGCTGCGGCAAATAGGACCACGATCCCTTCAGAAATTGGATCATTTAATTGACCAGTTTCGTTCTTTCCCGGTACGATATGGCTGCAAGTGTTTTCTGCGGATCGATTCATCCATGAGCAGCACCCCCATCTTCGCCCGCATCCAGTCTACACGCACGGCCAGTGACATTGTCCGCCAGATCGAGACGCTGATTTTGGAAGGAGTCTTGCGGGTCGGTGACCGGCTCCCGGGTGAACGCGACCTTTCAGTACAGTTCGATGTATCGCGGCCTATCCTGCGCAGCGCGCTTAAAACACTGGAAGCCAAGGGCCTGCTCACGACGCGGCATGGCGGCGGAACGTTTGTCGCCGATGTCATTGGCGAGGTGTTTTCCAAGCCCATGATGGAACTCATCTCCAGCCACCGCAAGGCGGCCGCGGACTATCTCGAATATCGCCGCGAAATCGAAAGCATCGCCGCCGATTATGCGGCCCAGCGTGCCACCGAGGATGACCGGCTTTTGCTCCGCCGCATCATGACGGCCATGGAAGAAGCCTACGAGACAGACGACTTCAAGAGGGAAGCCGAACTCGATGTCGAGTTGCACAATGCCATTGGCGAGTGCGCGCACAACATCATCCTCCTGCATACGCTGCGCTCCTGCTATCGGCTACTGGCCGATGACGTGTTCTACAACCGTACGGTGATTTATGGATTTCCCGGTGCACGGGCGAAGCTGCTTGCACAACACCGGGCGATATTCGACGCGATCATGGCGTCGGACCCGGCAGGAGCACGCACGGCCGTCCGCCAGCACATCGATTTCATCGAGCAAGCGCAACGGGAAGCGGCGCGCAGCAACGCCTGGCAAGATGTCTCCCGCCTGCGGCGCAATCAGCGGGAGTCGGATATAAAATGAAGACCGTTGATTTCAAGCACGCGCGCGGTCCGGACAAATTGCGTGTCTACGCCATCGGCGATGTGCATGGCCGGCTGGATCTGTTGCAGGAGATGCACCGGCGTATCCAGGCGGAGAATGAGAAATCACCGCCATTTGACTGGGTTGTCGTGCATCTTGGCGACTATATCGATCGAGGACTCCAATCCAAAGGTGTGCTCGATCTATTGGTGAATTTGCAGAAGAAGACGCACCGAATGCTGGCACTGGCCGGAAATCACGATATCGGTCTGCTGGAATTTCTCGACACAGGCGACGCTTATGGGCTTTTCGCACGCAATGGCGGACGACAGACTGCGCTCTCATACGGCATTAATATCAATTTTAACGATCCGGGCTCTGTCTATGCCGGACGGAAAGCGCTCGCCGACGCCATTCCTCCGTCTCACATCCAATTTCTGCGCGGCCTGCGACGTTCAATGGTCTTTGGTGATTTCTTCTTTTGTCACGCCGGCATCCGGCCGGGCGTCGACCTCGACCGGCAGGATCCCGACGATCTGATCTGGATCAGGTGGGAATTCCTGGAGAATACGCATCCGCACCCCAAAATCATCGTCCATGGCCATACGCCTGTCAGCGACGTGGAAGTCAGGGCAAACCGGGTCAATCTCGACACCGGCGCCTATGCCAGCGGCAGGCTCAGCGCGATTGCAATCGACGCGGAAAACAAATTTTTCCTGGAAGCAAGCGTATAGAAACTGATCTCAGCGCGAGGCTGTGCTGATGCCGTAGCCATCGCTGGAAACCGTATGTCCACCGGCATCGACCGAAAACAGCCCTGCGCCCATGAAGAGGATGGCGGAGAGCATTACGGCGGTCAAAAGAGCGGCACTCTTGGTGGTCATTTGGGCGTTTCCATTGTTCATATTGGTCTGGCTTCTTGCCAGTTAACCAGTGGGGCCACTACAGGACACAATGCTTACCAACTAGTGAATCAAAGACACGCTCCCCATGAATCCGGATCGGGAATCCGATTCAGAACTGGGCTGTTGCAGAGTTGCAACTGAATCGTCGACGGCGCCCTAGATCAGCGCAACCCAGGCGCGTGCAAGCGCGAGACCGGCGCTATCCGCTGCCGCCCCATCGCGTTCAACATGAGCTTTGTAGTTGCTCAGCCATTCGGCTTGATTTCGCGCAATCTGATCGTGGAAAACCTCCGTCCACTCCTCGACAAGTCCAGTGTCGGCCTCAAAGTGAAACTGGATGCCGTAGACGGCGCGGCCGATACGAAAGGCCTGGTTTGCCGTCATTGCGCTTGAAGCAAGATGTAGGGCGCCCTCTGGCAACCAAAACGTATCGCTGTGCCAGTGGAAAATCGGGAATCGGTGGGAAACCGCAGACATAACTGGATCAGACGCCGCCTCGGCTGTGCGAGTCACTTCATGCCAACCGAATTCGGTCGGACGTCCGAGAAGGTTCTCTGCACCGTAGCCGCGCGCGACCAGCTGGCTGCCGAGACAAATGCCGAGAACAGCCTTGTCGGAGTCGCCGAAGCGCTTGATGAGCCGCGCCAAGGCGGGAAGGTAGGGATAATCGTCATCAGCAAGAGCGTTCTGATCGCCACCGAGCACGACCAGCGCATCATGATCCGAATCATCGGCGGGCAGAACTTCGCCACGATAGGCTTGACGCAGATCAATTGTAGCACCCGCTTCATCCAGTGCCCGGCCGACCTGTCCTAACCCGGTATCCTGATAATTCTGAACGACGAGAACGCGCATGAAGCCTGCCTGACTGATCGCAATGACTGGGAATCTCGGATAGCATGGGGCTTCGAGAGTCGGAAGCCGTCAAATGCCCCTGCAAAACCGTGTCACACCCTTTGGCGAGATTGTTGCATCCCCCCACCGCGGCATGTTGATGGGAAATCGCGGCATCATCCATGACCCGACAACCCGGACTTTGCTGAAAAGGCGCTGGACGACCAGAGCCTGGATCATCTGCGTCTGTGAATTCAAAGGTGTGCGGCGGGAGGTGATGGCGCGCCGCAGCTGGACCGAGCTGTTCTTCTTTGACGAGGCGGCGGCGCTGGCGGCGGGGCACCGGCCCTGCTTCTATTGCCAGCGGCAACGGGCAAAGACCTTTCAGGCGGCTTGGGCGACCGGCAATGAAACCATCCTCCCGAGCGCCCCTGCAATGGATATGATCCTGCATGGCGAAAGGCTCGACGCCAAAGGCGGCAAACGGCGTCATCGTATCGAAGGTTCGATCGCTGATTTACCGGATGGCACCATGATTGCCAGCGGCGACAACGCCTACTTGGTCAAGGCTGGCGAGATGCATCTCTGGTCATGGGAAGGCTATGCGCCATCGCCGACACCCGCCAATAATGTCTCGCTGCTTACTCCGCCTGCGACCGTGCGGGCGCTGCGAGCGGGCTATGGCCCGCTCATCCGCTTGTAGTCAGGCCTTGATGCTCGCGGGAACTGATCGGCGAAATGTCCAGCCGAGGCTGGTGCCGGCAGCGGCGATCAGGATGACAGCGGATCCGATCAACTGGCTCGGCTGCAACGCATGTCCGAAGGCAATGTAGTCCACCAGAATGGCAGCGATTGGATAGATGAAGGACAGCGAGCCGGTAATGTGCGTCGGCAGCCTCTGGATCGCGCTGTAGAGCAGGATATACATCAGACCGGTATGGACCACGCCAATCGTTACGATACTCATCCATTCTCCGGCGCCTTGCGGCAGGGTGGTGAAGTCGGCAAGCGGCGCAAGCATGACAATGCCAACGGACACCTGGATGAGCGCGATGAGGTGCGGTGGCGTACCCTTGAGCTGCTTCGCCACAATGGAAGCGATCGCGTAGAGAAAGGCTGCGCCCAGGGACAAAGCGATGCCGGTCATATAGTCCGAGCCGCTATAGGTCCCGCCAGGCTTGGCCTGCACGATCAGCAGCATGCCGGCAAAGGCAAAACCCAGCCAGAACAGCTTGGTGACCGTGAGCTTCTCCTTGAAGATCAGGGCGCCCAAACCGACGAGCATGAACGGCTGGACATTGTAGACTGTCGTGGCAATGGCGATGGATGCGCGGGGATAGGCAGCGAAGAGCAAGACCCAATTCAGCACGATTGCGACGCCGCCAATGACGGCAAGGCCGAACAGCTTTAGCGAAATCACATCTGGGCGCAGCAGGCCCAATGCCGCACAGACGGCGAGCAGCGTCACCGCGCCAATGGCGCAGCGCCAGAAGACGACGGACAGAACTGGCTGACCGGACATCAGCACGAACCACCCGATTGTCCCTGAAATGATCATGGCGGCGGTCATTTCGACGCTGCCTCTGAACAGATCCTTTTCCATGTCACCGCTCCCTTTCAACAATGACTGAAGACTATGCGGCGGACACCGGATTTGATATATGTTGTGAAAGGCGAAATTCGCACTTCACCTTTATATTGCAGGTAAACGGGGCGAACCACCTTACGAGGAAGCCATGCTCGACGAACTTGACCGAACGATCCTCGAGATTCTCATCGACGACGCACGCATATCGCTAAAGGAGCTCAGCCAGAAGGTGGGGTTGTCTTCGCCGAGCGTATCGGAGCGCTTGCGACGGCTGGAAGAAAAGAAGGTGATCCGCTCGTTCACCGTCGACATCGATCCGGTGGCTCTCGGCTACAGCCTGACGGCAATCGTGCGCGTTCGTCCCTTGCCCGGCATGCTGCATATCGTCGAACGGCTGATCAAGGAGACGCCGGAAATCACCGAATGCGACAAGGTCACCGGTGATGACTGCTTTATCGGAAAACTGCAGTTTCGAACGATGGAACAGCTCGATACGATTCTTGACCGCCTGGCGGAAAAGGCCGAGACCAACACGTCGATCGTCAAGTCCTCGCCGGTCAAACGCCGCCTGCCGCCACTTTCCTGAACCGCTCCTTCTCCGGATACATAATGCGTGCAAATTACAAAATGCAGAGGCTCTACATCAGCGCGGATCTCGCAGCGGGAAAACGCGCCGAAACCGGTCCTGAAGCCATCAACTATCTCGCCAACGTGCTGCGGATGAAGGATGGCGATGAAATCCTTGCCTTCAACGGACGCGACGGCGAATGGCGCGCTGCGCTGCGCTTTGAAAGCAAGAAGAAACTGTTTCTGGAGCCACTGGAACTGACGCGCGAACAGCCTGTTGTTCCAGATCTCATCTATTGTTTTGCCCCGCTGAAACAGGGCCGGCTCGACTATCTGGTGCAGAAGGCGGTGGAAATGGGCGCCGGTATCCTGCAGCCGGTCATTACCCAGCACACACAGGTTGCACGTATCGGGATCGAGCGCATCGAAGCCAATGCAATCGAGGCAGCAGAACAATGCGGGGTGCTGGCGATCCCGCAGACGCGTGAGCCAGTGAAGCTGGAAAAATTGCTCGAAGGCTGGGACCACGATCGCCGCCTCATCTTTTGCGATGAGGGGCACGAGACGCACAATCCCCTGCCAATGTTGCAATCACTGTCGCGCGGGCCGCTTGGCGTCCTCATCGGACCGGAAGGCGGCTTTTCCGAGCAGGAGCGCCAGACCCTGCACAAACTGCCCTTTGTCACTGCAATCCCGCTCGGCCAGCGGATTCTGCGCGCAGACACGGCAGCGGTTGCAGCGCTCGCTTTGATTCAGGCGACAATCGGCGATTGGTGAGTTACAAATTCTCTTGATAAGAGCATAAGCGAAATTTGCTTGCGCTCCTGACCGAAAACCGCCAATCACGCGCAACAATCTCATCTTATCGGAAAGCACCATCCATGGCGCGCGACACGACAGACGAAACACCCATCTCCGGTACCGAAGAACTGGCTGCCTATCTTGCGCAGGGATCCAAGCCGGAATCGGCCTGGCGCATTGGCACCGAGCATGAAAAATTCCCGTTCTACACGGAAGACAACAGCCCGGTTCCCTATGACGGCCCGCGCGGAATTCGCGCCATTCTCGAAGGCATGCAGTCGAAGCTCGGCTGGGAGCCGATCATCGATGAGGGCAATATCATCGGCCTTGTCGAGCCAACCGGTCAGGGCGCCATCTCGCTCGAACCCGGCGGCCAGTTCGAGCTTTCCGGCGCACCCCTTCTGTCGATTCACCAAACCTGCCGCGAATCCAATGCGCACCTGGCGCAAGTGCGGGAAATCGCCGAACCGCTCGGCATTCGCTTTCTCGGCCTCGGCGGCAGTCCGAAATGGACGCTTGCGGAAACGCCGCGGATGCCGAAATCGCGTTACAACATCATGTCCAACTACATGCCCAAGGTCGGCAAGGATGGGCTGAACATGATGTATCGCACCTGCACGATCCAGGTGAATCTCGATTTCTCCTCTGAAACCGACATGCGCCGCAAGATGCAGGTCTCGGTCAAGCTGCAGTCCATCGCAACGGCGCTCTTTGCCATGTCGCCCTTCACCGAAGGCAAGCCGAATGGTCTCCTGTCCTGGCGGTCGAATATCTGGCGCGATACGGACAACAACCGCTCCGGCGTTCTGCCCTTCATTTTCAACGAAAATTTCGGCTTTGCCGACTATGTCGAATGGGCACTCGACGTGCCGATGTATTTCGTCATGCGCCATGGCCGTTATCACGACTGCACGCATGTGACATTCCGGCAGTTCATGGACGGAGCGCTCAAGGACGAGATTCCCGAGGGCACGCCCAATATGGGTGACTGGGCAAATCACCTGTCGACGCTGTTTCCGGAAGTGCGCCTGAAGCGCTTCCTCGAAATGCGCGGCGCCGATGGCGGCCCATGGCGGCGTATTTGCGCCCTCCCCGCCTTCTGGGTCGGGCTGCTCTATGATGCCGAGGCTTTGAATGCGGCGGAAGCAATGACCCGTGACTGGACCTATCCCGAAGTCCAGGCCTTGCGCGACGAGGTGCCGGCAAAGGGCTTGCAGGCGACGTTGCGCAATCGCTCTGTACACGAGATTGCTCGCGATGTGCTGGCTATTTCGCGTCTTGGCCTGAAGAACCGCGCACGGCTCAACAGCGAAGGCTTTGACGAGACGCATTATCTTTCCTCGCTGGAGGAAGTTGTCGCGCGCGGCACGACATCGGCCGAGCAGATGCTGTCGCAGTATAATACGGCCTGGGGCAGTTCGGTCGAACCCGCCTTTCTCGAATACGCCTACTGACCGATCCGGGAGGACACTCGATGAGCAAGACGGTTCTGATTACCGGTGCCAGCCGCGGTATTGGCCGCTCAGCGGCGATCCTTGCCGGTAAAAGGGGCTGGTCGGTTGGCGTCAATTATGTTGGCAATAAAGCCGCGGCCGATGAAGTTGTCAGCGCCGTTATTGCCGCGGGTGGCAAGGCGAAAGCCATTCAAGGCGATGTAGCGGTTGAGGCTGATGTCATTTCGGTTTTCGAACAGACTGCGGAGCTTGGCAAATTGGACGGCGTGGTGGTCAACGCCGGTATCGTCGCTCCCGCATCGAAGCTGATGGACATGGATATCGAGCGCATGCGCCGCATGTTCGATGTAAACATTCTCGGCGCCTACCTCTGCGCGCGTGAAGGCGTGCGCCAACTTGCCCGTTCGCGTGGCGGCAACGGCGGCTCGATCGTCCTTTTGTCCTCCGCAGCTGCACGGCTTGGCGGCCCCAACGAATATGTCGACTATGCCGGATCGAAGGGTGCCATGGACACATTGACAATAGGTCTTTCCAAGGAAGTCGGCCGGGAAGGCATCCGCGTCAATGCCATTCGACCGGGGCTGATCGAGACTGACATCCATGCCAGTGGCGGTCAGCCCGACCGGGCGCAGCGTCTCGGCGTTACCGCACCGCTCGGCAGGCCAGGCACTGCTGATGAAGTTGGCGAATCCATCATCTGGCTGCTTAGCGATGCTTCATCCTATGTGACCGGTGCGATCCTTGACGTGACAGGCGGGCGCTGACCCCCCATTCCTCGACAATTTTGACTCCCGTTGTCCGCCATATGTGTTATGCGGGGTCCACATCATTTCACGCGGATTCCTGAGCCATGCCGAAACACAAAGCACTGTCCGAAGCCTATATTCCCGAGTTGCCCAACTACTATAAAGGCAAGGTGCGCGAGAACTACGATCTGCCGGATGGCCGGCGCATCATTATCGCCACGGACCGCATCAGCGCTTTCGACCGGATTCTCGCGTCAATTCCGCTGAAGGGGCAGGTCCTGACCCAGACTGCGCGTTTCCAGTTCGAGCAGACGCAGGATATCTGCCCCAACCACGTGATCGAATATCCCGACCCCAATGTCCTTGTGTGCCGCAAGCTGACCATTTTGCCCGTCGAGATCGTCGTGCGCGGCTATCTTGCCGGTACCACCGGAACGTCGATCCTGACGCTCTACAGGGCCGGAAAGCGCGAGATGTATGGCTTCACCCTGCCTGATGGCATGCAGGACAATGAAAAGCTGCCCGAGCCGATCATCACCCCGACCTCCAAGGCATTCGACGGCGGCCATGACGAACCCCTCACGGCGGATGCCATTTTGGCTCAGAATCTGCTGACCAAGGAGCAGTGGGAAACAGTCTCGAGCCATGCATTGAAACTCTTTGCCCGCGGCCAGGAAATTGCTGCTAGCCGTGGTCTGATCCTCGCCGATACGAAATATGAATTCGGTACGGACAGCGACGGCAACATCGTCTTGGCGGACGAGATCCACACGCCGGATTCGAGCCGATACTGGTTTGCCGACAGCTATGCGCCCGGCAAGCGCCCGGTCAGTTTCGACAAGGATTTCGTCCGCAACTGGGTCGTCGAACGCTGCGATCCCTACAAGGATGATATCCCGGAGATCCCGGAAGACGTGATCGATGCCACGACCAAGGTCTATATCCACGCCTATGAGACGATCACGAACCGGAAATTCGAACCGGGCGATGCGGCAATCGACCCCTTGCAGCGAATCCGCAAGAATCTGGCCGAGTATTTCTAAGCCCATAAAAAGATTGAAGTCTGCGCCACTGCGGCGCTAATCTTCCATCGTGCTCAGCGCGATGGAGGATCGGTGCCATGAATCTCGTAGATATGTTTCTGAAGGGACAAGGGGGCCAGAACATCGACGCCCTCTCCCGCCAATTCAATCTCTCCCAGCAGCAGACAGTTGCCGCCCTCGAAGCGCTGATGCCGGCCTTTTCGCAGGGCCTGCAGCGCAATGCCGCCGATCCGATGGGCTTTGGCGCGTTCGTCCAGGCTCTGTCGTCCGGCCAGAACGTCAATTATTTTGATAATCCGCAAGCCGCCTTCAATCCATCGGGTATTGCCGATGGCAATTATATCCTTGGCCAGCTCTTCGGTTCGAAGGACCTGTCGCGCGCCGTAGCGGATCATGCCGCAACGACAGCAGGTGTCGGCGCCGCCACGTTGAAGCAGATGCTGCCAGTGGTCGCCTCGATGATGATGGGAGGATTGTACAAGAAATCGACCGGCCAGTTTGCGGCCGCCGGTCTTGGTGGTGGCAATGTCATTGGCGACCTCATCGAGCAAATGATGCGGCAAGGTGGTGGGCAGCCATCCGCGCCCCAGCAAAGTGCACCCGGAGCGGGTGCCAATCCGTGGGGTCAAATTCTCGAAGGAATGTTTGGCGGAGGTGCCGCCGGCCAGCAGCCGCAAGGTCAAACCAATCCACTAGGTAACAATCCGCTTGGCAAGATATTTGAAGAAATGATGAAGGGCGCCACTCCCGGTGGCGCGACATCACAAGCTCCGACACCGCGCAGCAGGGTGCCTCAGGACGATGCACCTCAAGACACCGCACAAGGGCAAAATCCCTTTGGCGACAATCCGCTTGGCAAGATTTTCGAGGAAATGATGCGCGGTGGTATTCCCGGCGCCGCTACACCGCAAGCGCCAACGCCACGCAGCAGAGCTCCACAGGACGATACACCTCAAGACACCGCACAAGGGCAAAATCCGTTTGGGGATAACCCTCTCGGTCAGATTTTCGGGGAGATATTTGGTGGTGGCGCGCAGCAGGCTCCGGCTCCGCAGGCACCCCAGCCGAAGGCCCAGCAAAGAACCGCGCCTCCTCCTGCTCCTTCGGACAATCCGCTGAAGGATATCCTCGGGCAGATGTTTGATACCGGCAAGCAAGCCAACGATCAGTATCAGAAGGGCTTGGAATCCATCTTCGATCAATATTTGCGGGGCATGGACCGCAACCGCTGAACGGCGAAAAGAAAAAGCCCGGCCACCTTGCATATGCAATGTGGGCCGGGCAGGAGGCAGGCGGGGCGCCGGGAGGGGATTCCGGCGTGAATGGGCGCCTGCTAAACAGTCAACTCGTCAGCCTAGACGATGGAACGAGCGGCGCGAACGCGGTTGCGAAAATCAGCCAATGCGCCCAGCCTCTCGCTCGGATCATCGAGCAGTGAAGTGCCAATAGCCGAATGCAGATCAGCGCGCGTGACACCAATGTCATGCAGCATTTCATCACTCCATTCGCCAAGGCTCAAAATCGTTTTGCGATTGCGGCGAGCGACGATCATTCGGGTGACAAAGTTGGCAGCCTGCGACGCAAAAGCTGCGATCGAGCCAGTGAAACCAGTTACTTCAGTCATTTTCGTTGTCGTCGTCATCGCCGTTACTCCTTTTGAATGGCGCTGATCAAGAAAGTTAAACCGCGCGAAAACCATTTCTCACGCACCACGCTTAGCGTCTCCTGACAAGGTCGTCAGACACTGGCGCTTCCTGAACATCTGCAGAATGATCCATAAAAATTGATTATTCAAACGAATGTTTTTAATGTAAACGTTCAATAATAATGATGGATCAACCATAGGGGAGTACCGCTATGAACGCACCGCTTGATCTCGACCAATTGCAGACTTTCACGGCCATCGCCGATCTGGGCAGTTTCACCAAGGCTGCCGACAAGGTGAACAAGACGCAGTCAGCCGTCTCCATGCAGATGCGCAGGCTCGAAGATCGCGTTTCAAAGGCACTTTTCGAACGGGACGGCCGTACGAACCGGCTGACCGAAGACGGCGAGCGCCTGTTGGCCTATGCGCGACGAATGCTGCAGCTCAACAATGAAACCATCGCAGCTTTTGATGATACGCAGTTGCAGGGTCACATCCGCATCGGCACGCCCGATGATTATGCCGACAGGTTCCTGCCCGAAATCATGGCGCGGTTTTCGCGCTCCAATCCGCGCGTGGAACTCTCCGTTGTCTGCGAACCGACCGTCAATCTCGATGAGATGATCCGCAAGGGTCAGCTCGACCTTGCGTTGGTAACCCAGTGCGACGAGCATCGGCGTTCCGAGGTGGTGCGTAGCGAACAGCTGCTCTGGGTCACCTCAGCGCATCATAATGTGCATGAAGAACTCGTCCTTCCCCTCGCCGTCGGCCGCCCGACTTGCATCTGGCGGGCAGCGGCCATCGAGGCGCTGAACTCCAAGCATCATGACTACCGCATTCTCTTCACCAGTTGGTCGGCGACGGTGCTTGCTGCCGCCGTGCTGGCTGGCCTTGCCGTTTCCATATTACCGGAATGCGCCTTGCGTCCCGGAATGCGGGTCCTGACGGAAGCGGACGGATTTGGCCGCCTGCCGGAATTCGGCATCGGTATCATGCGCGGTCATACGAAGCCTTCGGCCATTGTCGATGCGCTGGCACAGCACATCGTTGAAAGCCTCGACAATCTGTCGATGCCCACTCCTGTCACCATATCGCAGGCTTCCGCGCCAATTCTAGCGAACCAGCGGCTCCGGCAGGTACGCGCGACAGAACTCGTTCCAGGCTGGTAACGCGGACTACATCCCGCCTTGCCACGCCTTGATCGCATCCAGTGGACAGAGAAGCATCACGATGTTGAGGGTGAGATTGTCGCGAATGACCCAGCCTGCCAACAGTTCGAAGAATATCGCGAGAATGACCGTCAGCCAGACCGGAGCACGAGCGGCGAAGAAAAAGCCGACGACCATGAACAATATATCGCTGACGGAGTTCAGTACGCTGTCGCCGACATAGCCGAGCGCGATGGTCGCCTCGCGGTAGCGGTTGATGACCATGTCGGTGTTCTCGAAGATCTCCCAGGCCGCTTCGATCAGAATGGCGATCAACAGGCGGGGACCGACGGACCACTTGCGGGCGACCAGCCAGAGAATGCCGTAGAACAGAAAGCCATGGATGATATGCGAAAGCGTGTACCAGTCGGCGATATGCTGGGAATTGTCGGACGAGTTCGTCTCGCCTACCCACAACTTTATCGTCCCGCAGGTGCATATCGGGTTGCGCCCCATCAGGAGAAGAATCACTGCCGCACCAGCAATCATCACCGCTCCGATCAGCAGATAGTGACGCAATTTCAGACGCTTGGCGGTGACAGAAGTTGTTGCTGACATGTTGGCCCCCTTTTCCCCAGTTAAAGGCGATATTCATCGCGCTGGCAATGCTGCAATCGAGGATTGCCCACACTTGACCTTGCCCCCCACGCGACTAGGAATAGCACATGAGTGAAAAGCCCGAATCGGCATCCAATGTTGCCGAATATACAGTTTCCGAGATTTCCGGGGCGCTGAAGCGCACCGTCGAGGACACATTCGGGCATGTTCGGATCCGCGGCGAGATTTCCGGCTATCGCGGTCCGCATTCCTCCGGTCATGCCTATTTCTCGCTGAAGGACGACAAGGCACGTATCGAAGCGGTGATCTGGCGCGGCTCGATGAGCAAGCTGCGTTTCCAGCCTGAAGAAGGCATGGAGGTCATCGCGACCGGCAAGCTGACGACCTATCCGGGCTCGTCGAAATACCAGATCGTCATCGAGCAGATGGAGCCAGCCGGTGCCGGCGCGCTGATGGCGCTGCTGGAAGAACGCAAGCGCAAGCTCGGCGCCGAGGGCCTGTTCGACCCGGCGGCCAAGCAGTTGCTACCCTTCATGCCGCGCATCATCGGCGTGGTGACATCCCCGACCGGCGCGGTTATTCGCGACATCATTCACCGCATCACCGACCGCTTCCCGCTGCATGTTCTCGTCTGGCCGGTGCGGGTGCAAGGTGAGACATCCGGCGCGGAAGTCGCCAACGCCATCAATGGTTTCAATGGGTTACAGCGGGGCGGAGCTCTTCCGAGACCCGACGTGCTGATCGTTGCGCGCGGTGGCGGCAGCCTCGAGGACCTCTGGGGCTTCAACGACGAGGCGGTGGTGCGCGCCGTTGCCGCCTCGCAAATCCCGCTCATTTCCGCCGTCGGCCACGAGACCGACTGGACGCTGATCGACCTTGCCGCAGACGTTCGCGCCCCGACACCGACGGGCGCGGCGGAAATGGCTGTACCGGTCAAGGCCGACCTGCAGGCAACCGTCGCGACGCTTGGCGCCCGGCTCGCAGCCGGCATGTCGCGTTACCTCGACCGCCGCCGCCAGGCGCAACGGGCGCTGGCCCGAGCCCTGCCTTCGGCTGATCAATTGCTCGCCCTGCCAAGACGGCATTTCGACGAAACGGCGGCACGCCTTGGCCGGGCGTTACAGGCAAATACGCAGAAGAAGCGCGGCGAATTCGACGGTTGCGCCAGGCAATTATCACCGCGCCTCCTCGAACAGCGTTTTCGCGAAAAACGACGTGAAATCAATGTCTTGACCAACCGTCTGCCGCACGGTCTCAGGGTATTCCTGCGAGAGCGGCGCGGGGTTTTTGTCCGGCGCGCCGAACGTCTGTCGATCGAACCGATTGCCCGGCTGGCCCAGCGCGGACGCCAGCATCTGCAACAGCTGGACCGCCGTCAGATCCAGGCTGTCGACCTCATTCTCGACCGGGCAAACCGGCGAGGCAGCGAACTCGAACGGCTGATGAAAACCCTGTCATATCAGGGGGTTCTGGAACGGGGTTTTGCGGTTGTTCTTGACCCCTCCGGCACTCCCATCAAGCGTTCGGCGGCTATCGCCAGCGGCGATGACCTGACCCTCAAGTTCCAGGATGGCGAGGTGCAAGCCGTGGCGAAAGAGGGTGACGAACGCCCGTCCCGGGCAAAGATCGAACGCCCTGCGCCAGCCAAGAAACCTCCGCTTCCGAGTGGATCGCAGGGCTCGCTGTTTTAGGGTCATTCGCGTCGGCACAACCATTTTTCGCGCAGTGGTAGAGAAACTCGTGCCAGAATCGCCGACTCTTGTGTGAGAATCGCCGATTTTTTAGGATTTTCGACAGTTCCTGCCTAAAACCGTGTGAGAACTGCGGCGGGGGCGTTCAAAAAACGCCACGCGTTACTCCCGGGTCCAGGCCGGGCTGTTCAATTCAATCAGGGATTGTGACCAGTCCTCGATGAAGCGCTGGCGTTGTGCCCGATCCTGCACGGCAAGCAGAGCCGGACCGATGCGGATCGGCTGGGCGATGCCCGACTCCTTCAAATTCTGCGGACCGTCGACATCGGGCGGCAGGCCGCCCGTCTCGGAGAAATAGAAGGCATTGGTGCGGGCGATCGACTGACCGCGTTCGGACAGGAGATAGTCGAGGAACCGCGCTCCGAGATCGGCCTCTTTCGCGCCCTTGGGAATGAGCGCTCCACGGCTGAGCACGAGCGTATAGTCGCGCGGCACGACCACGCGGAGTTCCGGATGACGCAGCGCCGCCTCATAGGCATAGGAGCCGAGCATATTGTAGCCGATGTAGAGATTGCCCTTGGCGACCTCCTCCAGAATCTCGCCGGTGCAGCACCGCGCCACGGCCGAGGCACGCGCCATGCTTTCCAGCAGACGGCCGAACACGGTGGTGGTCTGCCGCGCATCGTTGAAGGCGAGCAGGTAGCCAATGCCCGACAGGCGGATATCATAGGTGCCGACGCGGCCGCGATAATAATCCAGCCGTTCGCGCAAGAGGTCGGCGAGTTCGACATGGGTGCGCGGCACTTCGGCCGGCGGCACAAGGCGGGTGTTGTAGACGAAGACGGCGGGCTCATAGGTGAAGCCGAAGACCTCATCGCGCCAGTTCGCCCATTCGGCGACGCGGGCCGTCTCGGGCGACGTATGCGCCTCGGCACAGCCATCATTGGCAAGCTTGAGCAATTGATCGACCGATGACGACAACAGCAGATCGCCGAGCGGCTCCTCCTTGCGGCAGGCCTCGCTGGCAAGGGCATTCAGCTCGTTGGTCAGATATTCGATATAGTCGATCGAGACGTCCGGGGACGATTTCTGGAAATCCTCGATCAGCGGCTTCATGGCCGCGAGGTCCGTCGTCGAATAGATCGTCAGCTTGCCGGCTTCGACCTGAAGCGCCGGGAACAGCGTTTTGTTGTCCTCGGCGGCGAGAGCGGGCGAGCCAATCAAAACAGCAATAGTGATCGCAAGAAACGCCCTGATCATTTCGCCTCCTCCCTGAAAAGCGGCAGGGTCAAAACGACGGTAAAGCCTCTCTCGTCGCGGGCCCGGAAGCCCAGGGTGCCGCCATGGGCACTGGCCACTTCCTGGGCTATGGCGAAGCCGAGACCTGAGCTTCCCTCGTGCGACTTCGACGTGGCAAAACGCTGCGTCGCCTTCTCCCAGCCTTCGGGCGGGATGCCCGGGCCGTCATCCTCGACCTCGACGAACGCATGCGTGTCGTTAGCACGAACGCGCACCTCAAGCCGCTGATCCGCGCCATGGCGCAGGGCATTGTCGATCACGTTGACGATGGCCTCGCGCAGACTGACCGCATCGCCGAGCACGAAGGGGCGATCGCCAGGTGCCTCGAATGAGATGACGATATCCGGATCGACGGTGACCGGAATGGCGGCGCGATAGGCACGCCGGGCCACATCGACGAGGCTGATCGGCTCCAGTTGCACGGAATCGGCGCGGTGGATGACCATGGCGTGGCTCAGGAGCTGATTGGTCAGGCGGGCAAGTTCACCGGTCCGTTCCCGCACACGCTCGTAATGCTGACGTCCCGCCTTGTCGAGCTTGTCAGCACCGAGCAGATCGATCTGTGCGGACAGGGCAGTCAATGGGGTTCGAATCTGGTGAGCAGCATCGGCGATGAAGCGTTGCAGCAGATCGACCCGTTCATTGAGCCGTCCCATGAAATGGTTGATCGAGCCGACGAAGGGATCGAGTTCGCGTGGCACATCGACGGAAACCGGCGTCAAATCGTGCGGATCGCGGCGGCGAACCGCTGCTCCCAGCCGTTCCACCGGCTGCAATGCGTAGCGAATTGCGAACATGGCGCCGACGAAAGCGAGCAGGCTCATGATGAAGACAAGGATCGTTGCCCGCAGCGTCAGTTCGCGGGTCAGTGCTGACCGCGCCTCGTTGGTCTGCGCCACGATGACGTAGGCCTGACCCGAGACAGCCGGATCGGCAAGAACGCGCGTCGCCCGGGCTATACGCACCGGTTCGCCCTTGTAGATGCCCTCTTCCACGCTCGAAACATCATTGTCCGCATCGAGCGGCGTCGGGCTTTGCAGATCGTCATAGCCGGTCAGGGTCTGACCATGCGTATCGATGACGCGATAGAAAATCCTGTCGCGCTCGGCGAGGCCGAGCAATTCGAAGGCCGATGTCGGCAGGCGGACGGTGAGCGTGCCATCCTCGACCGACAGGCTTTCGGCCATCTGCAACGCCGCGCCGACGAGCAGGCGGTCATAGGCCTTGTTGGCAGCGGTCTCGGCATAATACCACGCGGCGGTCACCAGGAGTGCGGCGCCGATGCCGAGCACCAGTGAAATGCGCCGGGCAAGGCGGGCGAAGAGTGAAGGTTCGTTTTTCCTGGTCTCAGGGCGCATCGTCGGACACCAGCTGATAACCGAGACCGCGCACGGTCACGATGCGCGCCTTCGCGCCTTCGAGCTTCTTGCGCAAGCGGCCGACATAGAGCTCGATGGCATTGGCGTTCGCCGCCTCATCGAAGCCGAAAATCTGGTCGAGCAGTTCGTCCTTGCTGAAGACGCGGCCAGGACGGGCCACGAGAACCTCAAGCAAGGTCAGTTCACGGCGCTTCAATTGCACCTCGCGCTTGCCGACATGAACGGAGCGCGCCGCGCGATCGACAGCGATGTCACCGCATTTGATAAGGTTGGTGGCCTCGCCGCCGGTGTGCCGGCGCATCAGGACGCGAGCCCGCGCTTCGAGTTCGCGGAAGTCGAACGGCTTGACCAGATAGTCGTCAGCCCCGAGATCGAGCGCACCGACGCGGTCATCTATCTCGGAGCGCGCCGTCAGGATGAGGACCGGAACCGCATTGCCGGACTTGCGGATATGTTTGAGAATTTCGAAGCCATCCATGCCCGGCAGCATGACATCGAGGATGATCAGGGCGTATTCGGTGAAATCGATGATCTCTGCTGCGTCACGGCCATTGGTTTCCCAGTCGACGGCATGGCCTGTCGCTTCGAAACGTTTGCAGATGGCTTCCCCCACATCGTGCGTGTCTTCTACGAGCAATATACGCATGGCGTTTCATTGGCATGAAACCGCAAAGCTCGCAAATGGTAAGAGACGGTTGTAAACTCTACTGCGGTGGACATCTGACGCGATTTTCTGCGCTTCCGGTGCTCACGTACCTTCAAGTACGCTGCGCTCCGGTACTCGAAAACCGCGCCATATGCCCCACCGCAGCGACTTTCCAAATCGTCTCCAAGACATGCAGCCTCATTGCGGTCCGCCGGAACCACGCCGCAAAAATCGCCGCCAGAGCGAAAGCCTATTCACGGCGGCGCCGGCAGGCGTTACAGCAATCCATCGCTGAAGCAAATACTGGAACATGACCATGACCGACACCGTTATCGATCGTTTCCTTCGCTACGTCGTCATCGACACCCAATCGGACCCCAAATCATCGACACAGCCCTCCACGGAGAAGCAAAAAAACCTCGGCCATTTGCTCGTTGAGGAGTTGCTGGCGATCGGTCTCGCCGATGCTCATATTGACGAGCACGGCTACGTCTACGCAACAATTCCGTCAAATGTGGACAAGCCGGTTCCCGTGATTTGCTTTTGTTCGCACATGGATACAGCGCCCGATTTCACCGGGACAAACGTCAAGCCGCAAAGGGTGAATAACTACCGCGGCGGTGACATCCAGCTTTCCCCGCAGCAGGTCATTCGCGTCAGCGACCATCCGGCACTGCGTGACCAGATCGGCAACGACATCATCACGACCGATGGCATGACGCTGCTCGGGGCCGATGACAAGGCCGGCCTTGCAGAGATCATGACGGCGGCGCAACTCCTGGTCGGCAATCCCGGCATCAGGCACGGCACAATCAAGATCCTGTTCACGCCGGATGAGGAAATAGGGCGCGGGGTGGATAAGGCAGACCTGAAAAAGCTGGGTGCGCAATTTGCCTACACCGTCGATGGCGAAACGGCCGGCCATATCGAAGACGAGACTTTTTCAGCCGACGGCGTCGAGATCACCATTGCAGGCGTCGCTATCCATCCCGGCTTCGCCAAAGGAAGGATGGAGAACGCCATCAAGATTGCTGGCGCGATTATCAACCGATTGCCGAAGGACGTCGCGCCGGAGACAACTGCAGGCAGGGACGGCTTCATTCACCCAACGGGCGTTACCGGTTCGATGGAGAAGGCCGCCCTCAGCTTTATTGTCCGCGACTTCAACGACGACGGCCTTGCCGCCAAGGAAGCCTTTCTCGAGAAGCTGGTAAAGGATGTCATGGCTGACTATCCCGGTTCCTCCAACACCTTCGAGGTCAAGGAGCAATATCGCAACATGAAGGCTATCCTCGACCGTCATCCGCAGATTGTCGATCACGCCGTCGAGGCAATCCGGCGTGCCGGGATGGCGCCCGTACGTGGCAGCATCCGCGGCGGCACGGACGGTTCACGGCTGTCTTTCATGGGTCTGCCTTGCGCCAACCTCTTCGCAGGCGGTCACGCCTTTCACTCGCCACTCGAATGGGTCAGCCGGCAGGACATGGAGAAAGCTGTGCAGACCATCGTTGAACTTGCGAAAATCTGGGAGGAGCACGCCTAGGGCGCTTCAGATTTTGACTGAAGCAGATTCCTCACCCCCACCCGCAGCTTCGCTGCGACCTCCCCCATCGAGGGGGAGGTGAGGATGCCAGCACAGTCTTACCCTCCCCTCGATGGGGAGGGTCGGACCATAGGTCCGGGGTGGGGTGAGGGGCCGCTTCCGTAAACCCAGAATCGCTCCAGCACGATCACCGCGCTTTCGACCATTGCGCATACTGCCTGGTCAAATCTTCGTATTGTTCGAGCGGCGGCAGTGCTTCAAAGCTGTGCACTGCAGGCGTGGTCGCCCAAGGCAGCTTCTCGCTCGTCCAGGTTTCAACATAGGGTGTGAAGCCGCTCGGGTCATCGAGCATGGTGGCACGAACATTGACGAACCAGTCGAAGCCCTCGAGCCGGGTGAAGAGCCAGCTCATGCAATGCGGGCAGAAGTAATGACGCGGCTCGCCATGAAGACCACCAATGACGGGTTCGCCCTCTATGACGGCAAAACCGGCAGACGGGACGGCCGCGCTCAACGAGTAGGCGCTGGCGGTCATCCGCTGGCAGCCGGTACAGTGGCAAGCCATGGTCAGGAGTGGCTCGGCGGTGATCTTGAAGCGCACCCGTCCGCAGCGGCATCCGCCTTCCTGAGGTAACTTCAATCCACTCATGACCGCTCTCCCAGTTGCTTCGGCCAACGATAAACGGGAGCGGCTTTGACTGTCAAAGGACAGGGCTTCCAAACTGACACGGCTTGCGTGCCAGTCCGATAAAGATATCCGATTTTTGTGATTTGCCGATTTAGCTGGATGGTACGGACGGGTGGGCTCGAACCACCGACCTCAGGAGCCACAATCCTGCGCTCTAACCAACTGAGCTACGACCGCATACCGTCATATTTTTGACAGGCGTCACATACGAAGGATTGACGCTTTTTGCAAGCGCTTGATGCAACAAAGACAAAAAACTTACAGAAAAAAAGAAAAAGGCCGGGGGAGGATCCGGCCTTTTTCCATTTGTGCGAGAGCCGGAGGGAGGAGGTACCGGGTCTCGCGTCTCCAACGGCTGGGAGGAGGAATGCCGTTGGAGTATCCTTGTTGTCAGGCGCCTTGATCAGGCGACCTTGACGTCCTTGATTGCCTTCTCGACAGCCGACTTGACCGGTGCGGAGATTTCTTCAACTGCCTTGGTAGCAACAGCCTGGAATTCCTTGGCCTGGCCGGAGATGGCTTCTGCCTGCTTGCGAACGAATGCGCTCTGCAGTTCGATCACTTCGCCGAAGGACTTCACGCCGATCAGCGCTTCGATGTGAGCGAAGCTGGCTTCGGTGTTGGCGCGCAGCGCGGCCAATGCCTTCAACGAAAGAGCAGCAGTGTTGGACTGTGCAGTTTCGAAAGTGGTTTCGAGGGTCTTCTGAGCAGCTTCAGCCTGATCCTTGATCTTGGCATAAGCTTCCTTGGACTGGGCAACGCCCTTTTCGGTGAATTCGCGAACCTGATCGGTTACAGCGGTGGCATCGAAAGCTGGGATCGAGAAAGCATCGGCAGTCTGTTTGGTGGTCTTGCTCATGATGGTGTCCTTCCTTGGTGCAGACGGTCGTTTGCCTCTGCGCTGATTTGATGAACCGTATATAATGCATTTTTTTGTGCGTTGCAACATTTATCTTGCACTGCACAATCAAGTGCTTCTTTCTACATCGAAATTATTATGTGGACGGTTGTCCCCTTGTGCCGGAAGTTAACTAAACCAAGAGAAAGACATGTAAGATAAGGGGCTGCGAGTGGACGAGCGGCGGCTGGATCATTATTAACAAAGTATTAAGACGGCCGCGTGAATGCGGATCTTTCCTGCGGAGTGTACTGGTCAACATATGGCGTCTGGAACCTACCCATTCATCGACATCGCCGTCCTGGACGAAATCCGCGAGCATTTCGCCAATGGCGACGCGCTTGTGGTTATTTCGCCGGATCTCGCGCGGGTCATCTGGGCCAATGGCCACGGTGCGTCGATGCTTGGCTACGGCGCCATCGACGATATTCTGAACAGCGACGATGTACTCGGTATCCAGGCGCGGCGGCAGCTCATGGCGCTTGATGGCTTTCCGGCCATCGGCCATGGACGCACGGTTTCGCTGCGTGTCGCCTTCGGCCTTTCGAGCCGCATCCTGACGTTTCAGGCAAGTGACCTCGCACTGCCGCGCGGCGAACAGGCCATCCTTCTTTCCATTGCCAATGCCGACCGGACAGGCTCGGAAGTGACGACCGCCGCGCTGGCGATCCAGGGTTTTGGCGACCAGTCATCCCACGCGGCCATGATCGACTCCGTCGGTACGGTCATTGCCGCATCGCAACAGTTCCACAAGCTCGGCTTTACGGACAAGATCCTCGGCGACCTGGTACGCGAGGTGCGGCTTGAGCGGAACCGGCTGGTAAAGCGGCCGGTGCAGACGCCGAAGGGCGCGATACCGACCGGCATCGCAAGGCTGACCGACAGCCCTGCCCTGCACCTGCTGTTTGCCATCGAGCCGGAGACTGCGAGCGAACAGGCTGCGACTGTTATTGCTGAGGAAGCGCCAGCTGTCGGTGTTGTTTTGCCTGAGCCAGAAGTGCAGGCGGACAACAATGCGCCGAATGCCGAAGAGATGTCCGCAACGAACGGAGACAAGGCGCAAGCGTCGCTCGCCTTCGAACGCCCCGCCGAGATTTCGAATTCACCTTCATCCCGCGCCGAAGAGCCAAACGCGAATTCCGGCGAAAAGTCATCGGAAACATTTCAATACGCACCGTCGCAAACACCGGTTCGCTTTGCCTGGAAGGTCGATGCGCAGGCGATTTTCAGCGAGATTTCGCCCGAGTTCGCGGCTGCAGTAGGACCAGCATCCGCTTCGATCATTGGCAGGCCTTTCCGCGACATTGCTGCGAGCTACGGCCTCGACACCGACGAGTCCATTGCCGAATTGCTGGAGCGGCGCGATACGTGGTCCGGCCGGACTGTGCTGTGGCCGATCGAAGGCACGGAATTGCGCGTGCCGATCGAGCTTGCTGCGCTGCCAATCTATTCGCGTGATCGCGCTTTCCTGGGCTTCCGCGGATTTGGCGTCGCGCGCATGGGCGATGTTGCCGTCGATCCCCAAGCGATCGGCATGACATTGGCTGAAAAGCCGGATCTGCAGGAAGAGCTGGCGCCGGATGCAAGCGAGGTCGATGTGCCGGGCATCGCCGGAGATACAGATACGGCCGACTCTTTCAACGGCGAAACGCCAGCGATCGCCATCACACCGCGCGCGCCCGACCAAAGCGTCGCTGGCAGAACTCACGGCGAGGGCATCGAAGGCAATGTCATACCGCTCAAGGCGCAGCGGCCGCTGCGCGATGACGGCCGGCTGAACGATGCCGAGCGCAATGCATTCCGCGAAATTGCCGAACGCCTGCGCCGGGAAGTACTGAGCGACACGCCAAAGAGCTCCGTCGACGCAACGCCGGCACCGGCCGAGCCCGCGCATGAGACAAGGCAGCCGCCTGTTGCGGCATCATCGCCATCCGCTTCCGGGGCAAGGGTTCCGGACGCGGAAGTCGTGGGCCCGGGATTTGCCGCTGCGGCTATCAAGGACGGCAGCGAGAACGCGGCTGAAGCTGCGGCTGCCAAGGATTTCGCCGACAATATTCGTGTGCAGGCGCGTCAGGGCGTCGACACGTCCATTCTCGCAGCCCTGCCGCTACCGGTCCTGATCCACCGCCACGGCCAGATCCTCTATGCAAATCCGGCGCTGCTGGACGCGATATTGTACGACACCTCCGACGCCATCAACGCGGCAGGCGGCCTGAGCACGCTCTTTGCCGATGGATCCGACGATAGTGACGATGAGGAGGACGAAGGCGGTATGAACCTGCGCCGCCGCGATGGCTCCACGACGCGGGTCCAGGCGCACCTTCAGGCAGTCCGCTGGGATGAAAGCAGCGAGAATGGCGAGCGGGCGCTGCTGCTGGCGCTGTCGCCAAAAGTTCCGGCCGGCAACCATTTCGACGAGAGCGAACGACAGCTGCTGCAGACGCGCATCGACGAGCTCAATGCCATTCTCGATACGGCGACCGACGGCGTCATCCTGCTCGATTCTGCCGGCACGATCCGTTCGGTCAATCATTCCGCCGCCGCGCTCTTCGGTTATGAACCGGAAGAAGTGACAGGCAAAGCATTTTCGCTGCTGTTTGCCGTCGAGAGCCAGCGCGCCGCGATGGATTATCTCAACAGCCTGTCGGAGAACGGCGTGGCCAGCCTGCTCAATGATGGGCGCGAGGTCATCGGTCGCGAGAGCCAGGGGCGCTTCATTCCACTGTTCATGACGATCGGCAAACTCGATGCGTCCAAAGGTTATTGTGCGGTGTTGCGCGACATAACCCATTGGAAGCGGGCGGAAGAAGAGCTGGTCAGCGCCAAACGCGAGGCGGAACGCACGTCGAGCCAGAAGAGCGAATTTCTCGCACGCATCAGCCACGAGATCCGTACGCCGCTCAACGCCATCATCGGCTTCTCCGAACTGATGGCGGACGAGAAATTCGGCCCGGTTGGCAATGACCGCTACCGCGACTATCTCAATGACATAAGCCGGTCCGGCAATCATGTGCTGTCGCTGGTCAACGATCTTCTCGATATTTCGAAGATCGAAGCTGGGGCGGTGGAGATGGATTTCGAAGCCGTGTCGCTTAATGACGCGCTGACGGAAGCCGTTGCCATCATGCAGCCGCAGGCCAATCGCGAGCGCGTCATCATCCGCTCGAGCCTTACGTCTCGTCTGCCGGATATCGTGGCCGACCATCGTTCGATCACCCAGATCGCGCTGAACCTTTTGTCCAATGCGATCCGGTTCACCGGCCCCGGCGGACAGGTGATCGTTTCAACGAGCTATGAGGCGAGCGGCGAGGTGTTGCTGCGCGTACGCGATACGGGCATCGGCATGACGCGGCAGGAAGTCGAACAGGCGCTGCGGCCCTACAAGCAGATCACCACGCCTAAGCATGCACGCAGCGATGGCACCGGGCTTGGACTGCCGCTGACCAAGGCAATGGCCGAAGCTAACCGGGCGAATTTCACCATCGATTCCACACCGGGACGCGGAACGATGGTCGAGATAACATTCCCTTCGACACGGGTTCTGGCGGAATAATCCTCAAATCCACCAAATCAATAATACAGTATATTGATCATCCATTGGAGTGATCTATCCGACTTCGGCATTCTCCTGCCATCAAAGGAGAAACACATGCCCAAGACACTGATCCTCATTTTCCACCCGGACTTCACGCACTCGCGCGCCAACCGCGCTTTGGCCGATGCGGCCTCACAGCTGGCCAACACGGAAATTTTCGACGTGCAATCTGCTTATCCCGACAACAGGATCGATGTGGATGCGGAGGTTCAGCGGCTACTCGGCGCGGATCGCATCGTCTTCCAGTTCCCGATCCAGTGGTATGCGGCGCCGCCAATTCTTCAGGCCTGGCAGAACGCCGTGCTGACCCGGATGTATTATCTGAACTACGAGAGCGAAGGCCGTTTGCTGGAAGGCAAGCCGCTGCAAGTTGCCGTCACCGCCGGCAACACGCCATCGGCCTATACCGCACGCGGTACCAACCTGCTTCCCTTGCGGGAAATCCTCACTCCATTGCGCGTTACGGCCCATCGTTGTGGCCTTTTATGGACCGAACCCTTCATCGTCTACGAGGCGATGAAGGCCCCGGACGCAACGCTGCGCCAAGCCGGCCAAGCCTATGCGCAATGGCTTAGTCACGAGAGCACGCAATTGTTACAATATGCAACAATTTGACGCTCAAAGAGTCTAACCGACTTGAATTGCTGCAGATGATCGCTAAACGGTGGAAGGTGAAGCATAGATCCTGCCGGTTCGGCTAACCGGCGGGATACGAAATATCGGAAACGCTCATGTCCTGGTACAGGCCGAGGAACCTTCTCGCCACGATCTTGATGATGGCTCTCGTTGCCGGGGGAATCCTTGTTGCCCTGCCCTATCTCGTCAGCACGGATCTGATCCGGGCACGGCTGATCCAGGAGATCAGCAATTGGACCGGCTATACGGTCGAATCGAACCAGTCACCGCAGATATCGTTTTTTCCCGTTTTCGGCGCATCGCTTGGTGACGTGACCATCCGCAATCCGTGGCAAAGCGAAGGCGCGCCGTTCATGCAGGCGGAGCGGATCGAGGTTGACCTGTCGCTATTCTCGGCACTGATGGGCAACATCGAATTCACCGAAACCAAAATCGTCCGGCCGCGATTTGTCATTGATGAGCCGATAAAGAGCCTGTCGCAGATCGGCGAGGCGCTGGCCAGGAGCGACGGGCGGATCGGTGATGTCGTACGGGAGGCGCGCGCTGCGGTGGAAGCTAACCCGGCGAAGCCCGACATGAGCGCGGTCTCGTCGCAGCCGTTCGGGCGTGTGAGGCTCGAAGATGCGATGGTTACATTCAAACGGCCGATCAACGGCGCGGAAGAACAGATATCGAGCATCAGCGGCGTTTTCGACTGGCCACAAACGTCCGGTGTCGCCAGTTTCCGCGGTACGGCAATATGGCATGGGGAAGAAACGGAAATCGACAGTTCTGCAACCAGGGCATTGCTGCTTCTGGCCGGTGGTACCAGTCCGCTCCAGGTCAACTTGAGTTCGACGCCCCTGACGTTCTCTTTCAACGGATCGGCAAATATTTCCCGGGACCAGTTCTTCGAAGGCACCCTGTCATTGACCTCCCCCTCGCTGCGCAGGACGCTCGAATGGTCGAGGATGGCCTCCGTGCCCAGCGCCCCGATCGGCAGTTTCGCGCTGGACGCATCCGTCTACGGTTCCGCCAACCGGATGAAGCTGGACGGACTGACGGCCACGCTGAACGACAATCCGGCCAAGGGGGTCATCGAGGTCGTGCTCAACGGGGGAGCGCCCAGCATCACGGGCACCCTGGCCTTCGAAACTCTCGATCTTCATTCCACTTTCGCGGGCTTCATGCCCTTGCCGGACAGTTCGGCGAGTTCGGACGCCGTGATCAGCACTGATTTCCTGAACCAGCTCACACTGGACCTGCGCGTTTCCGCCCAAAAGGCAACGATTGGCCCGGTCAATCTTTCGAAGGTTGCGGCGACGGCACAAATCCGCAATGGCCGGGCCATCTTCGATATTGGCGAAGCGTCGGCCTTCGACGGTTCCGTTGCCGCCAGCTTCCAGCTTGCGGATGAAGGCGACGGTGCAGCGCTGGGAGAACTTCGTCTCAACGGAACCGACGTCAACAGCGCGTCGATCGCTTCATTGCTTGGCCTTGGCAACCGCTTCGAACTCGGAAAGGGCACGATGTCGCTTGTACTGAAGGGGCCGATATCGCGCTGGTCCTCGGCATTGGCCAGCGCCAAGGGAACGCTAAGCATGCGCTTTGGCTCGGGCCAGATCCGGAGCCTGGATTTCAATAGCCTGCTGAGCAAGGCCAAGACAGACCGTTTCTTCAGCCTCAACGAAAAGACCGAGGCCTGGCTTGCTTTCGACAGGCTGGAGATCAAGGCCAACATCATGGATGGTGTTGCGGCGATCGATACGGCGCAAATCCAGACTAAATCCGGTACGCTGAGTTTTGCCGGCATCGTGACCCTGATCGGCAAGAGCCTGGCGCTCACCGGCGATTTCGCTGCGCCTGTCGCCGTGCCAGCACCAGCGGGCGCCGCGGCAGATGCGCCGAAGCCCGAACCGACATTCAACCACACGCGCTTCTTCATCGGCGGGTCCTGGGACAACCCCTTTATCTCACCGATCATTTCCCCATAGAACAAAAGTCAGTCTGCATAGCTATTGGAACCTTTTGCGAAAATGCTATTCTGCGCTTGGAGCAGGAGGATGAGCTTTCGCCCACCTCCCGTTTCCTGGTTTACTGAAAAAGGACCCGGATGGTGAGTGTCCAGCTCGTCCGGGTCTTTTTCAATTCCAGGGTGATATTCAGCGGGCTCCGCTTATCTCCCCCCTTGTGGGGAGAAAGCGATTTCAGCATCTTAGCCCTTGCTAAGTGCTAGAAATCGCCAGAGAGGGGAATGTGAACCCAGCTTTGTCGCTTGTTCGCTTCGTGTAGGATCTGTGAACATACCCCGTCCAGATTGCGAATGATCTCATCGTTCCAGAAGCGCAGCGTTTTGAAACTTGATGCATTCAAACATTTATCGCGTTCCAGATCTGAGTTGCATCCTGAATGACTCCCATCCAGTTCTATAATCAGCTTTGACCTAAAGCAGACGAAATCCACTATGTAGCCGAGAAGCGGCGCTTGCCGTTTGAATTTCAAACCACCCAATTGATTGTTTCGGATTGCTTGCCACAGGATGTTCTCCGCCAAAGTTGCGTCCCTGCGCATTTTCCGTGCGTATGTTCGAATGATTGGAGGTGTGTTTTGACGGATATCTTGGATTTTCCAAGGATTTAGCAAAGAGGCTAAATCCAGGAAAATCCTTTCTCCCCCACAAAGGGGGGAGATAAGCGCTCGGTCTTGATGCATTATTGTCGGGTTTGATGCGGGCGGCAACGAACGCCCAGTTGCAAATCCGTGCAACCGGCGCGTCGTGGGTTGTTTTAAACGTTAGTTCCGCGCCGCAGCCTGTTCGTCGCGGGCCTTTTGAACTTCCCGGCGCTTGTTGGCGATCGACGCAATAATCACCCCAACCGCGACAATTGCGATCAGCATGGTACAGGCGGCGTTGATCTCCGGCGTGACGCCGAGGCGGACCTGCGAGTAGATGCGCATCGGCAGGGTGGTTGCACCAGGCCCCGAGGTGAAGCTCGAAATCACCAGATCGTCGAGTGACAGGGTGAAGGCCAGCATCCAGCCGGAGACAACGGCAGGGAGGATGACCGGTAATGTGACCTTGAAAAAGGTGGTGACCGGTGTTGCACCCAAATCCATTGCCGCTTCTTCCAGCGAGCGGTCAAACGTTACCAACCGCGACTGCACGACCACCGCCACGAAGCACATGGAAAAAGTGATGTGCGCCAGGGTCATCGTCCAGATGCCGCGGTCAAAGCCAATTGCCACGAAGAGCAGCAGCATCGAAAGTCCGGTGATGACTTCCGGCATGACCAGCGGCGCGTAGATCATCGCGGAGAACAGCAGCCGTCCGCGAAAACGCGTATACCGCGTCATTGCCAGCGCCCCAAGCGTTCCGAGAACCGTCGCCACGGTCGCCGACACGAGGCCGACGCGGATGGTCACCCAGGCCGCGTCGATGAAGCTCTGATTGTTGAACAGCGACACATACCATTTGGTGGAGAAGCCGGCCCAGACTGTAACAAGGCGAGATTCGTTGAACGAATAGACGATCAGGAGCACGATCGGCAGATAGAGAAATGCGAAGCCGAAAACCAGCGAGGCAATGTTGAAGCGGGACCAGGTGGTGTTCATGTGTTTTTCCTCACTTCTCGGCTTCCTGTGCCCGTGCTTCCGCCCGCTGGAACAGCACGATGGGAACGACCAGCAACAGCAGCAGGATTACCGCAACGGCGGATGAAACCGGCCAGTCGCGGTTGGAGAAGAATTCGTTCCACAGCGTCTTGCCGATCATCAACGTCTGCGACCCGCCGAGCAGATCCGGAATGACGAACTCGCCCACCGCCGGGATGAACACAAGGAAACAGCCTGCAATGACGCCTGGAAGCGATAGCGGAAATGTGATCTTCCAGAATGCGGCTATGGGCGGGCAACCCAGGTCCTCGGCGGCCTCGACCAGCGAATAGTCCATCTTTTCCAGCGCCGAATAGATCGGCAGGACCAAGAATGGGAGGTAGGAATAGACGATGCCGATAAACACGGCTGTATTGGTGTTGAGGATGTTGAGTGGCGTGCCGATCACATGCGCCCACATCAGGAACTGGTTGAGCAGGCCTTCGGGCTTCAAGATGCCGATCCAGGCATAGACCCGGATCAGAAAGCTGGTCCAGAACGGCAGGATCACCAGCATCAGCAGCGTTGGCCTGATCGTCGCAGGCGCGCGCGCCATGCCATAGGCGATCGGGTAGCCGACGATGAGTGTCAGGACGGTCGAGACGCCCGCGATGAGCAGGCTCGAAAGGTAGGCCTTATAATAGAGCGGATCTTCGACGAGCCAAATGTAATTGTCCCATGCGAACTGGGAGAAGCTGTTCTTGAAGGCCTGCCAGCCAGCCGACAGATCAAACGCCGGGGAATAGGGCGGGATCGCCATCTCCACTTGCGACAACGAAATCTTGAAGACGATAAAGAAGGGAATGAGAAAGAAGATCAGCAGCCAGAGGTAGGGAACAGCGATTACCAGGCGGCTGGCAATTGACGAGATCAATTTTTGCATCGGCCAATCCCCCTCACGCGGTCAGAACGATGCCGGCGTCGGTATCGAAATTGACCCAGACCATGTCGTCATAGCCGAGCGGGTCCTCGACGGTGCGAACCGCATTCAGGCTCGCCGCCTTGATGATCCGGCCGCTTTCAAGCTTCACATGGAAAACCGTCATGTCGCCGAAATAGGCGATATCCCACAATTCGCCATGGGCGGAATTGATCGACGGGTCGGCCGGCTGCTTGCGGCTGACCCGGATTTTCTCCGGACGGATAGCAAAGCCGACCGGTTGGCCGACGGCACAGCTTTTCGAAGCGTCGGTGCGGATGGTGAAGTTTTCCGGTGCGATGGCGATGTCGATCTTGCCATTGGCCACGGCGGCGGCCGTCCCCTCGAACATGTTCACATTGCCGATGAAGTCGGCAACGAATTTCGAGTTGGGTGCTTCATAGACTTCGGCAGGCGTTGCCACCTGCATGACCTTGCCCTTGTCCATGACGGCAATGCGATCGGCCATGGTCATCGCTTCTTCCTGATCGTGGGTCACCACCACGAATGTCAGGCCGAGCTTCATCTGCAAGTCCATCAGTTCGAACTGGGTTTCCTCGCGCAGCTTCTTGTCGAGCGCGCCGAGCGGCTCGTCCAGCAGCAGGACCTTCGGGCGCTTTGCCACGGCGCGGGCAAGTGCCACGCGCTGGCGCTGGCCGCCGGAGAGCTGGTGCGGCTTGCGCTTGGCAAAGCGTTCCAGCTTCACCAGCTTGAGCATTTCGGCAACGCGCGCCTCGATATCACCCTTTGCCATGCCATCCTGCTTGAGGCCGAAGGCGATGTTGCCCTCGACGGTCATGTGCGGGAACAGCGCATAGGACTGGAACATCATGTTGACAGGGCGCTTGTAGGGCGGGATGCCCCGCATATCCTGGCCATCGATGAGGATGCGGCCGGCGGTCGGCTCCTCGAACCCGGCGAGCATGCGCAGCAAGGTGGACTTGCCGCAGCCGGAGGCGCCCAAGAGCGCAAAGAATTCGCGGTTGTAAATATTCAGGGACAGGTCATCGACGGCGGTAAAATCGGCGAACTTCTTGGTGACGTTCTCGATCGCTATGAAGGGCTTTGCTTCAGGATCGTTCCAAGGTGCGAATTTACGGCGAAAGCTTCCCAATGACTTCATGATTTGCCCCGGTCTTTTCTGTACATTTTAAAAGACCCCGGCATTGGCTGCCGGGGTCTTTTGAAGTTTTACTGGCCTGTGACCACTTTCGTCCATAGCCGCGTGACCACGCGCTGCGTTTTCGTGTCATAGGGCGTAACGGTGAAAAGCTTGCCCAGCACCTCCGGTGTTGGATAGACTGCGGGATTATCGAGGATCGCCTTGTCAATCGAAGCCTGAGATGCCTTGTTACCATTGGCATAGGAAACAAAGTCCGTTGCCTTTGCAGCGACCTCCGGCTTCAACAAATAGTTGATGAATTCATGAGCTTCGGCAACGTGCGGTGCGTCAGCCGGGATCGCCATCACATCGAACCACATCTGAGCGCCCTGCGCGGGGATCGCGTAATCAACACTTACACCCGCCTTGGCCTCCTCGGCGCGTCCCTTCGCCTGGAGGATATCGCCGGAATAGCCCAGAGCGAGACAGATATCGCCGTTGGCCAGGCCATTAATGTATTCGGAAGAGTGGAACTTGCGCACATAGGGACGGATCGACTCGAGCAAAGCACCAGCCTTGGCCAGTTCATCCGGATCCTTGCTGTCCGGATTGAGGCCGAGATAGGCCAGCGCCGAAGGCATGACGTCGGAAGCGGAATCGAGAATGTGAATACCGCAATCCTTGAACTTTGCCGCCATTTCCGGCTTGAACAGCACATCCCATGTCGGCTTTTCATCCGAGCCGGTGATTTGCTTCATCTTGTCGACATTGTAGCCAAGACCGGTCGTTCCCCACATATAGTCGACAGCATATTGATTGCCGGGATCGTATGTGCTGATCCGCTCATTGATGACGTCCCATGTATTGGAAAGATTCGGCAGCTTCGACTTGTCGAGCTTCTGGAACACACCGGCCGCGATCTGGCGTTGCAGGAAGGATGCGGTGGGGACCACCACGTCATACCCCGTACCGCCGGCAAGCAGCTTCGTTTCAAGGATTTCGTTGGAGTCAAAGGTGTCGTAGACGACCTTGATGCCGGTTTCCTTGGTGAAATCTGCGAGAATGGAAGGATCGATATAATCCGACCAGTTGTACACGTTGACGACACGCTCCTGAGCCCATGCCGAGGTGGCAAGACCAAGCGCCAGAGTGGCCGTCAATAGAACAGACTTTATACCCATTTATGTCTCCATGCTGCCGGCACGTCGTTGCTCGATGATGCCGTGTTCCCGTGGTGGGCCTACCTTTTTAGATTGCGATGACTTCGTCAACTGGCTTGAAGCAACACCTTCGTCTAAAATTGCGCAAGTGCGAAAATTTTTTGGGTGCAACGCGGCAGCAATGCCGCAACTATCGCGCGACCTGAACCCGGCGCTGGCGGCGGTATTCCCAGCCGAGATGGATGAGCAAGGCACACAGGATGATGGCGCCGCCGATGATGGTGCGCGGCGCCGGAACCTCGTTGTGCAGCAGCCAGACCCAGACCGGTCCAAGCACCGGCTCGAGCGTGCTGATCAACGCGGCAAGCGCGGAAGGAATGAGCCGGGCGCCGCTGACGAAGAGCGCGAGACCAAGGCCGAGATTGATCGCACCGAGGGCAAAGAGCAGGGCGAAATCGCGCGTGCTTGCGGAAAACTGCCCGGCCATGAGCGAGGCAACGCAGGCGGCAATGACCACGCCAAGGAAGACCGCCGGCGTCATGCGCAGATGCGCCTTGCGGCGGGTAATGACTGTCGCCGAGGCGAAGGAGATGGCGATGAGCAGCGCCAGCATGTCACCGATGGGCGAGACCTCGCCATCGAGCGAATCCGAGACCATGATGGCCACACCGGCGATGACCACGGCGATGGCGATCCATGTCGCCGCGCTCACCCTTTCGCGAAACAGCACCCACGAGATCAGAGCCGCGAGTAGCGGCACGCCCGCCTGCAGCAGCAGTACATTGGCGACGGTCGTATAGGACAGCGCGATGATGAAAGATGATGAGGCAGTGGCGAAGCAGATGGCGACGCCGAGACCAGCCAGTCCCATATGCTGGAAGAGACGCCATGTGCCGCGCGGCCCGTCACGCGCCAGCATGAAGCACAGGAGAAACAGCGCGGCAAAGAATGAGCGCCAGAAGACGACGGTCCAGTTGTCGCTGACCTCGAGGAAGCGCGTCAGGGCGCCGCCGGTGCTCCAGGCGATCGCCGCGCCTGCCACCAGCAGGCAGCCGATCGCGGCCTCCGAAGAACTTTTGACGGGATCGGGCCCGGTAACGGGCGGCAGGGGAACGGCTGAGACACTCATGCGCGCACAATGCCAAGCCTGCATACAAGGTCAAGACCGGAACGCGACCAGACATTGTCGGTTTCACGCCACGAATGGCGATCACCACAGCATCAGTCCTTTAATACGCGCAATCCATTTTCGAAACGAGCCGGATCCGAAGCCAAACTGCGTGTAAAATTCATCCTCGGTCAACTTGCGCGGGTGACGACCCGCGATCTGCTGATGCGCGAGCGCCCAGACGAGATAGGTATCCATATTTATCTCCACCGAAAAACAACTTGCAGGAGATCGTTAAATTGAGCAGAATTTTCACGAGTTTCTACAGACTTGGCTGAAACATGTTTTTCAAAAATGAAAAATGATAATTGGGATGATCTGAAATTCTTCCTGCATGTCGCGCGCGAAGGCGGCTTGACTGGCGCGTCGGAGAAAACCGGCATCAGCCCGGCGACAATCGGCCGGCGCGTGCTGGCGCTGGAACGGCAGATCGGGCGCAATCTCTTCGTGCGGCGGCAGACGGGCTATTCGCTGACCAAGGATGGCCAGTCATTGCTGTCGCATGTCGTCGAGATGAACGAGGTGGCCCAGTCGATCGACGCCTGGAATGAGGACGTTTATGAGTTGCCGGCAGTGCGGATTTCAGCGGGAAGCTGGATGTCGCATTTCATGGCGACCAATCTGGACCAGCTGTGGACACCGGACGATCGCTTCCGCATCTGCTTCAAGACGGCGGAAATCCGGCTCGACCTCGTGCATCGCGAAGCCGATATCGGCATTCGCAACCGTTTTCCGGAGAGCGAAAATCTGGCCGCACGGTCCGTCGGCGATGTCGCCTACGCACCCTACTGCGCCAGCCACTTCAACATGGTACGCGATTGCAACTGGGTGGGCATCGGGGCCGATGACGCCATCACTCCGTCCGCACGCTGGCTACTGGCGCAAAAGGATCTGTGGGTGACGATCTGGGCCAACACGCCGCGCATGCTGCACGACCTTTTGCGCAGTGGGGCGGGACGCGGCGTGCTGCCCTGCTTTGTCGGCGATGCCGATCCGGCACTGCTGCGCGCCGGGGACGAGATCAAGGATCTCTACCACCGGCAATGGCTGGTCATGCACAATGACGACCGGCATCGTCCGGAAATCCGGACGCTGGTCGAGCGGCTGGCGCAGCTCATCGAAAAGCAGCAGCCGCTGTTTCGCGGACAGAGGCCGCGGGTGTGATCAGTTTGCGCCGTTCCAGGCATACTACTGAAAATCGAACGCGCTCAGCCCCGTCACCATTTCATCCAGCCCCAGCGGACGCGTTACCGGCGGTTCGGCGCGGGAGAGGCAGGCCGAGCGCTCGCACAGGCGGCAGGCCGGGCCGACCGGCGTTACGCCGACGAACTTGCCGAGCGGCGGGGCGCTGATGCTCCGGTTGCCGAGCGCGCTGCCATAGACCGTCTGGTCGGCATATTCGATGTCGCAGCCAAGAAGGATCGCCGTGCGGCGCGGGCGCTCGTTGAAGGCGCCCTGCGGTCCTTCCAGCGTGCGGGCGATGGTGAGGAATTCGGCGCCATCCGGCATCTCGACAGCCTCGACGAGGATCTGGCCGGGCTGGGCGAAGGCGGCGTGAATGGGAAGCTTCGGGCAATCGCCACCAAAGCGCGACTGCGGATAGCCCTGCGCCCCTGCCCGGCGGAAACGATTGCCCGCATGGTCGACCTCCAGCATGAAGAACGGAATGTCATTCTTGCCGGTAAGGGTGGTCAGGCGATTGGCCGCTTGTTCGAAGGATACGTTGAAGCGGGAGCGCAACACATCGATATCGTAGCGCGCGCGCCCCGCGGCCGTCTGGAACGCCTGCCAGGGCATCATCAGCGCGTGGGCGGCGTAGCGCCCAAGCTCGAAGCGGGCGATGCGCCGCGCCTCGTCGGAGGAGAGTTTCAGGTCCTGGATTTCTGCGGCGATGACCACCTGCATGCGCATGAGCGCGGCTTCCATCGCCACTTCGCGCAGCTGGTCGAAGGGCGACAGCCGCTCGGAGATGAACAGGCGCTGCGAATGGCGATCATAGCGCCGCCGCCAGTTCGGCATGGTCGCAACCGGCAGGATGCGCACCGATATGCCGTGCTCAGCTTTAAGCCAAGCTTTGAGCGCGCCCATCAGATCGTCGCCGGGCTTGATCAGGCTGGTGAAACTGTCGACCTCGCCTTCGATGCGGGGGAAATGGTTGGCACGGCGCTCCAGCACCTCGCGCACCTCGTTCAGCGGCAGGCGCGTGGCGGATAGGGATGGCGCCCTTCCATCCTTGGCCAGGAGTTCTGACAGGTCGGAAAGCCGTTCGAGCGATTCGCGATAGGCGCGATAGAGCTTGATGATGCCGGTGGCGGCATTGGGTGCGGCATCGCTGATCTCGATGAGTTCCTGATCCCCCGGCAATTCGCCATTGAGCAGCGGATCGGAAAACACTTCCTTGAGCGCCGCCATGGAAGAGCCGGTCTCCATCTGCAGCGTGTCGAGCTCGATCTTGTAGGTGGAGGACAGTTTCAGCAGCAGCTGTACGGTCAGCGGCCGCTGGTTGCGCTCGATCAGGTTGAGATAGGATGGCGAAATGCCGAGCGCCTCGGCCATCGCGGTCTGGGTCAGGCCGCGTTCGTTGCGGATGCGCCTGATGCGCGGACCTGCGAAAATCTTTCCTTCAGCCATGGCACCCCACTATTGCCGGCGTCGCTGCTGTGCGTGGTTCGACAGGCTCACCATTAGGGTGGTCGAGAGTTGCAGGGAGCCACGCTCTGCAATGTTCCCTATTGGCATTGCTGTCCATCCACATCCCTCATGGTGAGCCTGTCGAACCACGTACAGCGGTATTGCAGCTGTGACAAGATTTACACAAAATTCTCAAAATCTTAATATTACAATCTTTACAACTTTACAATCGCGATTTGTCAAACGCCTGACAGCATAACTCGATAAAATCGCACAAAACCGCGATATTTCTGGAATATATCGCGCTGCAATGTAAATTTCGTCATATCAACGCAGCCGTCAAACTCCCTATCAGGCAGGCTGCTGCGGGACAAAACTCTTTGTGGAGACAACAATGACTGATTTTTACAACCTCGTACCAAACGCACCGGAGGGCCGCTATGATGGTATCGAACGCCCCTATACACCTGACGATGTCAAGCGACTGCGAGGCTCGGTTCAGATCAAATATACTCTCGCTGAGAACGGTGCCAACCGGCTCTGGAAGCTCATCCACGAAGATGGTTTCGTCAATGCGCTGGGCGCTCTCTCGGGCAACCAGGCTATGCAGATGGTTCGCGCAGGCCTCAAGGCAATCTATCTTTCCGGATGGCAGGTTGCTGCAGACGCAAACACAGCTTCAGCCATGTATCCTGACCAGTCGCTCTACCCGGCCAATGCCGCGCCGGAACTGGCCAAGCGCATAAACAAGACGCTGCAGCGCGCCGACCAGATCGAGACGGCGGAGGGCAAGGGCCTTTCGGTCGACACCTGGTTCGCGCCCATCGTTGCCGATGCTGAAGCAGGATTTGGCGGACCGCTCAACGCCTTCGAGATCATGAAGGCCTTCATCGAAGCAGGCGCTGCCGGCGTTCACTATGAAGACCAGCTCGCTTCGGAAAAGAAGTGCGGCCATCTGGGCGGCAAGGTGCTGATCCCGACGGCGGCGCATATCCGCAACCTGAATGCCGCGCGGCTTGCCGCCGACGTCATGGGAACGCCGACACTGGTCATCGCCCGCACCGACGCGGAGGCCGCCAAGCTTCTGACATCGGATATCGACGAGCGGGACCAGCCCTTCGTCGATTACGATGCGGGCCGGACGACGGAAGGCTTCTACCAGGTCAAGAACGGCCTTGAGTCCTGTATTGCCCGGGCTATCGCCTATGCACCGCATGCGGATCTGATCTGGTGCGAGACATCGAAGCCGGATCTCGAACAGGCCAGGCGCTTTGCCGAAGGCGTGCGTAAAGAGCATCCGGACAAGCTGCTCGCCTATAATTGCTCGCCTTCCTTCAACTGGAAGAAGCATCTGGATGAGGCGACGATCGCCAAGTTCCAGCGGGAGCTCGGTGCGATGGGCTACAAGTTCCAGTTTATCACGCTGGCCGGGTTCCATCAGCTCAACTTCGGCATGTTCGAGCTGGCACGCGGCTACAAGGAACGGCAGATGTCGGCCTATTCGGAACTGCAGGAGGCGGAATTCGCCGCCGAGGTCAATGGCTACACCGCGACCAAGCATCAGCGCGAAGTCGGTACCGGCTATTTCGACGCGGTTTCGCTGGCAATCACCGGCGGCCAGTCATCGACGACGGCGATGAAGGAATCGACCGAGACGGACCAGTTCCGCCCGGCTGCAGAGTAACCACCAATCAGGACTGGCGGCACGGCCCATATCTGCCGCCGGTCAACCCGGACGATCAAAGGATCGTTCGCTGCAACGCCAAAAAAAGGAGAAGATCATGGCACCGCAGACACGCGTTAAGGAACGGGCCGAGGAGCAATCATCGGCCATGAATACAGACCAGCAGGCTGTCATTCGCATGGTCGCCAATGACCTGCATCGCCTCAACCAATCCGTGATGAAGGCGGTTGACGCCGGCGTGTCCGTGGAACTGGTCCGCTCCGCCCGCCATCATGGCGGAGACGGCAACTGGGGCGATCTTCTGATCCCCGTCGTCGTTACCAGGCAATAAGCTCATCCGTGGCCTTCTCTGGCTTCGGTCTGGGGCCAGCACGGAGAGCAGAGAGCCGCCCGCAAGCGATTGCGGGCGGTTTCTTGCATTAGGGAGGCGGCAACCGGGACTGGTATAGAATCCCTGCAACGAACGGAATTTTACTTGCTTATCAGTGCATAAGCCAAGTTATACTTTGATCAGATATTTTGAAATCGCAAGTTACCTCAAATACATCATCGTACTTATCTATTGAAAGCTGGCGGCATCTCTGCACGACTGAAAAAAATAATTGACCATGGGTAGACAGTATCGCCAGTAAAAACATACACTGTTGCCATTTATAATATTAAAAGTTGTTTTTGCGCTATTTTTGTATACAATTAGTTACATGCATAAATAAATTCAAAATATTTTAAAGTATTCCTGATAAAATATTCATTGTGTGTTATAATAATCCCTGAGCAAGACATTTGCTTTTCTATAGGAGAATAGAGCTGAGGACCAATTGTCCATTGGTGGACATTGTATTGTGTCGATTTTTAATTTCGCTATTGATGCCATTTTGGCACGCTGGATTTCTCCGTTCCCGGCGGAAAGGGAACATGATGCCATCATCACAATCCGCCTTTGAGAACAAGCTTCTCAGGCACATGCCTGCCGGCGATTTTGATTTGCTGGCTCCTTATCTCGAACCCCAAACCTTGCCATTGCGATATTCGATTGAGGTTTCACAGACACCTGTGAGCGCTGTCTTCTTTCTCGAAACGGGCCTTGCGTCCATCGTTGTCAAAATGCCCGATGGCCGCGATATCGAGGTCGGAATATCCGGCAATGACGGGATGACCGGTCCTGCGGTCATCCTTGGCGGAAAGCAATCGCCGCACGATACCTATGTGCAGATCGCCGGGCATGGGTTCAAGATCACGGTCGCTCGCCTGCATGAAGTTATGGAGGCGAGCAAGACCCTTCGCGACTATCTGTTGCTCTATGTCCAGACAATGGTCATCCAGACTGCATCGACAGCGTTGGCCAATGGTCAGGCAGATGTTCCGGCGCGGATGGCACGCTGGCTGTTGATGGTGCATGACCGTATCGATGGCGCAAACATCCTGCTGACGCACGAGTTCCTGGCGGTCATGCTTGGCGTAAGAAGGCCATGGGTAACGGAAATCCTGCACCTGCTGGAAGACAAACGGCTGATCCGGGCGAAGCGAGGGCAGATAACAATCGTCGACCGGAAAGGTCTTGTGAGCGAGGCCAACGGGTTTTACGGGGTTGCAGAAGCCGAGTACAAGAGACTTTTGGGGATAAATCTGTCGCGCTGAGCTACGGTTGTGATTCCTGGATTGATATCCGGGTGTCTGCGGCCCGCATCAAGCGGAGCCAGACGACAATTTTCTCAAGCCCGCCTCCCATCCGGCGTTTTTTTGCTCTATCATCCTGTCACCGCAACTCATTCTGGTGATTGATGCCTTCCGAAACTCCTGAAAAAAAGCCCGCACGAACCACAACACGGCGGCGTACGCCCGCTTATGTCAAGGCAACCCGCGGCGTGAAAAACTGGCGCGAAGCTTCCGAGTGGCTGGCCTGGCGGGATATCGAGGACATCGAGTGCATTACGCCGGACCAGGCCGGCGTGGCGCGCGGCAAGATGATGCCATCGAAGAAATTCACCTCCAACACGTCGCTGGCGCTGCCCTCCGCCGTGTTCATGGCGACGATCTCCGGCTCCTACCCAGAAGACGGTCACGGCTTCTCCTATCCGGAAGATGACGGCGACCTGAAGCTGATGCCGGATCTTTCCACGCTCTCGGAAGTGCCGTGGGAAAGCGACCCGACCGCGCAGGTCATCTGCGACCTCGTCAACAAGGACGGGCAGGCGGTGGAATTTACCCCGCGCAATGTGTTGAAGCGCGTCGTAGCGGCCTATAACAAGAAAGGCCTGAGGCCGGTCGTTGCGCCGGAAATCGAATTCTATCTGGTGAAAAAGAACCCGGACCCGGACTACCCCCTTACCCCGCCCGTAGGCCGTTCGGGCCGCGCCATTGGCGGCGGCCAGGGTTATTCCATCGCCGGCGTCAACGAGTTCGACGAGCTGATCGACGACATCTATCATTTCTCCGAAAGCCAGGGTCTCGAGATCGACACGCTTATCCACGAGGAAGGTGCTGCGCAGCTCGAAATCAACCTGCGTCACGGCGATCCGATCGAGCTTGCCGATCAGGTGTTCCTGTTCAAGCGCACCATCCGCGAGGCAGCGCTGAAGCACGACATGTATGCAACCTTCATGGCCAAGCCCATCCAGGGTCAGCCGGGATCGGCCATGCATATCCATCAGTCGATCGTCGACAAGAAGACCGGGCGCAATATCTTCTCCAATCCGGATGGAACGGAGAGCGAGGCCTTCCGCCATTTCATCGGCGGCATGCAGAAGCATGTCCCGGCTTCGCTGGTGATGTTTGCGCCATACGTGAATTCCTACCGGCGGCTGACGCCGGCCGCCTCCGCGCCTGTGAATGTCAAATGGGGCTATGATAACCGCACCACGGCCTTCCGTGTACCGCGCTCGGACCCGGCGGCGCGACGCGTGGAAAACCGCATCCCCTCCTCCGATGCCAATCCCTATCTGGCGCTGGCGGCCTCGCTCGCCTGCGGTCTCCTCGGCATGAACAACCGGACCGAGCCCGATGCGCCCGCCTCGACGACGGTCAACGACAACCTCATCGAACTGCCGCGCGGCCTGATCGAAGCGACGCTGCTGTTCGAGCAGGACAAGGACCTGATTGCCATGCTCGGCGAATCCTTCGCCATCACCTACGCCGCCATCAAACGCGCCGAGTTCGAGACCTTCATGGAGGTTATCAGCCCGTGGGAGCGTGAATTTCTGTTGCTGAATGTGTGATGATGCAGCCTTATCTCCCCCCTTGCGGGGGAGAACGCGATTTCAGCATCTTAGCTCTGGCTAAGTGCTAGAAATCGCAAGAGAGGGGATGGTGCTCTCAGCACATATAGGCATATCCCCTCACTTGGATTTTCTAAGGATTTAGCCAGGGCTAAATCCAAGAAAATCCTTTCTCTCCCGCAAGGGGAGAGATAAGTGGAGCCCGAGGAATACCAAATCGGATTGCATCAAAATATGCCCTATCAATCCCCCATCTCCCCCGGCATTTCCTGGTATGAGTCCACGATTGCCGACCGCACCGAATACCCGGCGCTGGATGGATCGCGTTCTGCCGATGTCGTTATTGTCGGTGGTGGCTTTACCGGCCTCTCCGCCGCCGTGCACCTCGCATCGGCGGGTGTCGATGTGGTGCTGCTCGAAGCTTATCGCTTTGGCGATGGCGCGTCGGGGCGCAATGGCGGGCAGCTCGGTACCGGACAGCGCGCCTGGGCGGAAGACCTCGAAGGGCAATATGGCTTCACGCGTGCAAAGGCGCTGTTCGACCTTGCCGAGGAAGCCAAGGCACATCTCCTCGAATTCGCCGAGACCCACAGGATCGACATCGAGTTCGTTCCGGGACAGATGTCCGTGGTGCACAAGAAGCGTTACCTGAAAGACTATCAGGCTCACGCGGAACTGATGGCGACGCGCTTCGGCTATCCGCATATCCACTACATGGATGCGAAGGAGACCGCTGAGCGGCTTGGCTCCACGCGCTATCTGGGCGGCACCTATGACAAGGGCACCGGCCATATCCAGCCGATGAAACTGGTGGTCGGCACCGCCAAGGCGGCGGCGCAGGCTGGTGCGCATCTTTATGAGAACACCAAGGTCACAGGGATAAAATCCGAAAATGGCCGGGTTACTGTCACCACACCGACCGGCAGTGTGACGGCGGCGAAAGGCCTGATCGCGGTCAATGCCTATGGCGGCAATCTCGAGCCCATCAGTGCATCGCATGTCATGCCGATCCGCTCGTTCATTGGCGCAACGGTGCCGCTGGGACCAGACAGTCCCGTGCTGCCCGGCGGCGAGAGCGTCGACGATTCCCGCTTCGTCGTGCGGTATTTCCGCCGCTCGAAGGATGGGCGGCTGCTGTTCGGCGGGCGCGAGGCCTATACGGCGGACAATCCGCTCGACATCAGCACGCATATCCGCCGCCAGATCGCCGAGATCTACCCGGCGCTCGCCGATGTTGAGATCACGCAGGCCTGGGGCGGCTCGGTGGGCATCACCCTGCCGCGCCAGCCCTTCGTGCGCGAGGTCATGCCCAATGTGATCTCGGCCGGCGGCTATTCCGGGCATGGCGTGATGCTGTCGAACTTCGTCGGCAAGCTCTACGCCGAGACGGTAGCGGGCAATCGCGACCGGCTGAAGCTGCTGGAGGACCTGAAAATCCCGGCCTTCCCGGGCGGGCGCACCTTCCGGGCGCCGCTGCTGTTCCTCGCACTCAGCTGGTATGCGCTGGTGGACCGGATTTAGCGGCCAGTATAGGCGGGCGCGCGTCTTTCGATCCAGGCATCGAGCCCTTCTCGAAGGTCATGGGTCGGCACAACCCGCGCGAACTGTTCGCTCTCAACGGCTAAACCTTCGCCGATCGTCATGTTCAGCCCGCGCGTGACCGCAGTAATGATGCTGGCGGCGGCAACGGACGAATGGCGCACGATGCGGCCGGCCATATCAAACGCCGCCGGCAAGAGATCGTCATGCGGGACGATCCGGTTGATCAGGCCCAGTTCGTAGGCCCGTTCCGGTGAGAACGTGTCGCCGGTCAACAGCAGTTCCAGCGCGCGCTTGCGGCCGGCAAGGCGCGGCAACCGCTGTGTTCCACCAAATGTAGGCGGCATGCCGAGATTGATTTCGGGCTTGGCAAAGATCGCGTGTTCGCTAGCTATGGCAAGATGCACGGCTTCGGTGATTTCACAGCCGCCACCGAAGGCAATACCGTTGACCGCGGCGATGATGGGTTTGCGGAATGCCTCCATGCGCGCGGTCATGGCCTGACCGCGCCGTACGAACTCCTTGACCGCAAGATCGGTGCCCTTGCGCACGCTTTGCGAGAACTCATGAATGTCTCCACCAGCGGAGAAGGCCCGGTCCCCCGCTCCCGTGAGGACGACCGCGCGGACCGAGCCGTTATCCTCGATATAGTCAAGCAAATGCAGCAGACGATCATTGACCGCATAGTCGAGCGCATTGAGCTTTTCTGGCCGGTTCAGGGTGAGAAGGGCGATCCCTCCTCTTACTTCCATAAGAACTGGATCTGACATCGGTTCTACCTCTCCACAGTCTTCAATGCATCAAAGGCTAGCGGTCGGGTTGGATTGTGTACACTCACTGGTTAGTATACTTTGATGTGATGGCAAGAACCTCAGACCCCACCCGCGATCGCATTCTCGATGCTGCAAACCACCTGTTCTATGCGGAAGGCATTCGCAGTGTCAGCGTCGATGCGGTGGCGGAAAGGGCCAAGCTGACGAAGAAGACACTTTACTATCACTTCAGAAGCAAGGACGAACTCATCGCGGCCTATCTCGAATCCCGCGATCAACCGAACCTCGCCCTCTTCGCCAAATGGTTTGGCGAAGAGGGCGAGGGTCTGATTGCCGACAGGGTCGAGGCGATCTTTGTCAACCTGGCGAAGGCAGCGCGGCACAAGAAGTGGAAGGGATGCGGCTTCTTGAGAACCGCTGCGGAACTGGCAAATATGCCGGGACATCCCGCCATGAAGATCGGCTCTGCCCACAAGAAGAAATTTGAAGCGTGGTTGGCCGAAAGATTCGAGCACGCCTTGCTGCCTGAACCGCATCTGCTCGCGCGGCAGATCGTGCTTCTCATGGACGGGGCATTTTCAGTAATGCTGGTCCATCGTGATCCGACCTACATCGAAGCGGCAGGCAAGGCGGCATCGGCGCTTGTCAGCGCCAATGGCATTGCCGAACAAACTAAACTTTCCTGACGATCACGCTGCCCACAGAATATCCCGCGCCGAAGGAGCAGATGACACCGAGGCTGCCAGGCGCGAGGTCGTCGGAATATTTGGAGAAAGCGATGATCGAGCCTGCCGACGAGGTATTGGCATAGTCCTGCAGGATGTTCGGCTGTTCGCCGGGTTCCGGCTCGCGGCCAAGTACCTTGACGCCGATCAGGTCGTTCATGCCCTTGTTGGCCTGGTGCAGCCAGAGCCGTGACAGGTGCGCGGGCGCGATATTTTCATCGGCAAGGTGGGTGAGGATGAGGTCGGAGACGATCGGCACCACCTGCTTGAACACCTTGCGGCCTTCCTGTCGGAACAGCATGTCGCGCCGGTCCGCCATATGCCCCTCCCGCGTGCGGCGCAGGAAGCCGTTATTGTTGCGGATATTGTTGGAGAACTGCGTAAGGCAGCGCGTCGAAACGATCTCGAAGCGGTCTTTTGCCGAAGCCAGATCATCGCGTTCGAGCAGCACGGCGGTGCAGACATCGCCAAAGATGAAATGGCAGTCGCGATCGCGCCATTCGAGATGCGCCGAGCAGATCTCCGGATTGACCATCAGTATGGCACGGGCCGAACCCGAGCGTATCATATCGGCCGCCGCCTGGATGCCGAAGGTAGCCGAGGAACAGGCGACATTCATGTCGAAACCGAAACCTTGAATTCCCATGGCTTCCTGTACTTCGATGGCGATGGCCGGATAGGCGCGCTCGTGATTGGAGGCAGCGCAGATCACGGCGTCGATTTCCGACGCGTCGCGGCCGGCCTTGGTGAGCGCCAGAGTGGCGGCATGGACCGCCATTTGCGCCATGACCGACAAATCCTCATCGCTGCGTTCCGGCAGGACCGGATGCATGATGTCCGGGTCGAGTATGCCCGACTTGTTGAGGACGTAGCGGTTTTCGATGCCGGAAGCGCGGACGATGAAATCCTCCGCAGACATGGTCATCGGCTGGCGGGTTCCCGCAGCGATCTCGTCAGCATGAATTTCGTTCTGTCTTGTGGCATAGGTATTGAATGCCTCGACGAGTTCGGCATTGCTGATGGACTGTTCCGGCGTGAAGACGCCCGTACCGCTGATGACAACTTTATGCATGGCGCTTCCAGAATTTCTTACTCAAGAAAAGCGATAAAGATTCCCTGCGTGTCACGCAAGGTATCCCGCGCTGTCATCAAGGGTTCACGGACGGTCATAGCCTTTCTTCAGACTTCGTTAACCACTGGGGATCTGGTTATGACGGTAAGCAACGCAACTGATGCCAGCCTGATCAAAAGCGATCATCCACTCAACAAGCCAAGCAGCCTGGGCAACCTGCCCAATTATGCCGTAATCGCAATCCTGATTGCCGTCGGCGAGAAGATCGGCAAGACCCACCTCACCTATGGTCAGGGCGCTTCCGCCGAACTGGTGGCCATGGGCACGATCTTCACCGCAGATACACTCGGGCTGCCGGTCAGTACCACGCACATATTGTCATCCGGCGTTGCAGGCTCGATGGTCGCCAATGGCTCCGGACTGCAGATGTCGACGGTGCGCAATCTGCTGATGGCGTGGGTGCTGACATTGCCCATCTCGATCGCGCTATCCTTCACGCTGTTCGTGATCTTGCGGAATCTGATCTAGAAGCATGCGCAGAAATAAACTGGCCGGCTTTCGCCGGCCTTTTTTTGTTTACCAAATTCGCGCAACCCAGCCTTTGTAATTGGCAAGCGCGTCGAAGGTCGTGTCCGCAGAAACCAATGGCAGATCATGATGTATGGCTGTTGCAGCAAGCATACGGTCGAACGGATCGCGATGTTCCCAGTCCATCATCGCAGCGGCCAGACTGATTTCCGGCGTGAGCGCTGCAACTTGCGCTCCTACTTCGTCCAGCAAATTTATCAGCCGGTCTAAGAAAGGTTCCATCTCCGGCCATTTGCCAAGGTGGACTTTCTGACCGATTTCGAAAAAACTGACTGGAGAAACAAAAACCACGTCGGCCTGTTCGATGATGGAAGCAGATTTTGTGGACAATCTTGGGTTTCTATTGAGGGTCCATGCCCACGTATGGGTATCGAGAAGAACCGAGTTCACTCGCCGCCTTCCCAAAGTTTAAGTTCCTCCTCGGACATGGGCTCAAAGAAATCAGGACCATCACCGAGCAGCTGCCCTTCCAGTATTCCGATCTTGAAACGGCTCTTGGGAATGGGAACGATCTTGACGACCGGATTCTTGCCTTTGGCGATGATGACCTCTTCACCCGCCAAGGCAGCGTCGATCAGTTTCGAAAGGTTGGTCTTGGCTGCGTGAACTGTGACCTGCATTATCCTTCTCCATTAGCTAACTTAGCTAATACCATTGATTTTCGATATCTTCCATCAAAAATTCACGCAGCCATGGGAACCTTAAGCCTCCGGAAAATCCGCGCCTACGGTAACTTTCTCCCAGGCGTCGAAATCGCGCTGCAGCTCGCCGATTTTGTTGCGGGCGTTCTGGAGTGCCTGCTTGCCAAGCAGCAAACGCAGCGGCGGATCCTTCGCCTCGACCGCCTGGACGATAGCCTTGGCCGCACGGACCGGATCCCCCGGCTGATTGCCGCTGATCTCGCGGATCATCTGGGCGCGCTGACCTGAGGTCGAACGGTAATCCTCAATCGTGGACGGAACTTCGTTGGCGGACCGGCCGGCCCAATCCGTACGAAAGGGACCCGGCTCGACAATAAGCACCTTGAGGCCGAGAGGTGCGATCTCCTTTGACAGGGCTTCCGATAGTGCTTCGACAGCGAACTTGGTAGCCGTGTAAAAGCTGACGGCCGGGTTCGCCACGAGCCCGCCTTGCGAGGAAATGTTGACGACGGTGCCCGAGCGTTGCTTGCGCAGGGTTGGCAGAACTGCGCGGGACATGTTGGCGAGACCCCATACATTGATCTCGAACATCTTGCGCACTTCATCCATCTCGCTCTCTTCGAACGATCCGAAATATCCAATGCCGGCATTGTTGACGAGCACGTCGATACGCCCGAAGCGTTCCACCGCGGCCTTGACGGCGCTTTCAATGTCTTCGGCCTTCGTCACGTCGAGCTTCAGGATAAGGGCGTTGTCTTCATGTTCCTTGGCGAGGTCCTCGATCTGCGCCGTATTACGGGCGGTAACGACGGTCGGATAACCAAGTTCCAGCGTATGGCGCGCGAGTTCGCGGCCAAAACCGGTTGAACAGCCAGTGATGAACCAGACAGGTTTCGATGTCATGATTATGTCCTTGAAAGGTGGGAGCGCCACGGGGTCGCATGGGCCAGGACAGCGCTATGGGATTGGGCTACACAAACAATGTAGCCCACCTCGATCATGTTTCAAGGTTTGCCAAGCGCATTTCCTCAGATGCAGCGGCCGCCATCGACTTCAAGCGCAACGCCAGTAATGAAGTCAGCTTCGCTGGAGGCAAGCCAGAGCGCGGCGTTGGCGACGTCGAGCGGCGTGGACAGCCGGCCCAGCGGGACCGTCGCCTTGAACTGCGCACGTTTTTCCGGCGTATCCTCGCCCATGAACAGGCCGAGCATCGGGGTTTCTCCGGCAACCGGGCAGAGGCAATTGACCCGGATGTTCTTCGGCGCGAGCTCGATCGCCATGGATTTGGTCGCGCTGATCGCCCAGCCTTTGGATGCATTGTACCAGGCGAGCCCTGGACGCGGGCGCAACCCGGCTGTCGAGGCCGTGGTGATGATCGAACCGCCGCCCTGCCTTTCCATGATCGGCACGACGGCCAGCGCCGAATAGTAGATCGCCTTCATGTTGACGCCGGAGATCAGATCGAAAGTGCTTTCATCGACTTCGAGCATCGAACCATTGCGGTGGGTGAAACCGGCATTGTTGACCATGATGTCGATGCGGCCAAATGCATCCATGGCAGCCTTTACCATGGCATCCACTTCTTCCTTGCGCGAGACGTCGGCATGAACGGCAATGGCGGCCTTGCCGATGTCGGCTGCGACTTTCTGCGCACCCTTCAGGTTGAGATCGGCGACGACAATCCTGGCGCCCTCTTCGGCAAATCGCTTGGCCATCCCCTCCCCGAAGCCCGATGCCGCACCGGTGATGATTGCTGTCTTGCCTGCCAAACGGGTCATGTCGTCTCCTCATACATGCTCATGTGATTTTGATTCTCTGCGATCAGTCGTGGCGGAAGATAATCGTCTTGGTCGCGGACATGTCGTATAGGGCCTCGAAGCCCTTTTCGCGCCCATGTCCGGATTTCTTGAAGCCGCCAAATGGCAATTCGATACCGCCACCCGCGCCATAGGCATTGACGAAGACCTGTCCGGCACGAACGCGCTTGGCGACGCGGTGCTGGCGCGCGCCATCCTTGGTCCAGAGACCCGCGACGAGGCCATACTCCGTGCTGTTGGCGAGGCGGATGGCGTCCAGCTCGCTGTCGAACGCAAACAGCGAGAGCACGGGGCCAAAAACCTCTTCCTGCGCGATGATTGCCGAGGGGTCGACGGCGCCAAAGAGTACCGGTGCGACGTAGAAGCCGGCGACGGGCGCATTGATATCGATGGAACCGCGCCCGACCACATCGATACCTGTCTCCGCTGCCGCAGCGACGTAATTCTCCACGCGGCGCTTTTGCGCTGGATTGATCATCGCACCGAGATCGAGATCGGCATCATGCGGCCCGGCAACGAGTTTGTCGAAACGCTCGCCGAGCGCCGCGGCTACTTCTTCATAGATGGGGCGTTCAATGAGAATGCGGCTGCCGGCCGAGCAGGTCTGGCCGCCATTCTGAATGATCGCATTGACGAGAACGGGCAGTGCCTTTTCGATATCGGCATCGGCAAAGACGATTTGCGGCGACTTGCCGCCGAGTTCCATGGTGACGCCGCGATTGTTGGTGGCCGCTGCCTGCTGGATCGCGGTGCCCGTCGCGGGTGAGCCGGTGAAGGTCACATAATCGATATCCGGGTGCGACGACAACGCGGCGCCCGCCTCGCGGCCGTAGCCGGTTATGACGTTGAGCACGCCATCCGGGAAACCAGCCTCCATGGCGAGTTCGCCGATGCGGATCGTCGAGAGCGATGCATCTTCGGCGGGCTTGATGACCAGCGTATTGCCCATGGCCAACGCCGCACCGACCACCCGCGCCATGATCTGCATCGGGTAATTCCAGGGAATGATGCCGGCGACGACGCCATGCGGTTCGCGCAGGGTCAGCGCCGTATAACCATCGAGAAACGGGATGGTGTCGCCATGGATCTTGTCGCCCGCGCCGCCGTAGAATTCATAGTAGCGCATGGCGGCCACCACATCGGCCCGGCCCTGGCGGATCGGTTTGCCGGTATCGCGCGATTCGAGCGCGGCGAGCTCATCGCCGTGCTGTTCGATCAGTTGGCCAAGACGCGTCAGGAGCCGCCCGCGGTCGACTGCGGGCATGCGCGACCATGGGCCATGATCAAAGGCCTCCCGCGCTGCGCCGACGGCACGATCGACATCATCGGCATTGCCAGCAGGGATGGTGGCAAAAGCCAGACCATCCGATGGACACAAAACAGTGATCGTTTCTTGCGAGAGTGCTGGAACTCGCCGGCCATTGATGATGTTCAGGAAATTCTTATCCTGTGCGACAACTTTGGATAGATTCTGTACCATGACTGCTTCCTGTTCGTTGTAATCGTATTAGAAGTGGAGCGAATTGGAAATGCATTTTGACGCAGTTCGCGCTTCGGGACTGGTCATTTTAAATCGATTAGATTATACAACCTTGCGTCTACGGACGCGCAGTTCAGGCATAGCGAGACTCTCCCCATGACCAGTCAGATTATCCCGGTTGAACCTTTTGATTGCATCGTATTCGGTGGCACCGGCGACCTCGCCGAGCGAAAGCTGATCCCGGCGCTCTATCAGCGCCAACGCGATGGCCAGCTTTCCGAGCCGACCCGCATCATCGGCGCATCCCGCTCGCCCATGTCCTCCGAGGATTATCGCAAGTTCGCGGAAGCGGCGATCAAGGAACACGTCAAGGCTACCGAAATCGATGGAAAGCAGCTCGACAAGTTTCTGGAGCGTCTTTCGTATGTCGCGGTCGATGCGACCTCCGACAACGGATGGGAAGAGCTCAAGGCCGAGGTCGGCAATGACACCAAGCGCATCCGCGCCTTCTATCTGGCCGTCAGCCCTTCATTGTTCGGCGACATCACCAGCCGCCTGAAGAGTTACAAACTCGTTCATGATCATACGCGCATCATCGTGGAGAAGCCGATCGGACGTGATCTTGAATCGGCGATTGCCCTCAACGACACAATTGGCCATGTGTTCCACGAACAGCAGATCTTCCGCATCGATCACTATCTCGGCAAAGAGACGGTGCAGAACCTGATGGCACTGCGCTTTGCCAATGCCCTGTACGAGCCGCTGTGGAACTCGGCCCATATCGACCATGTGCAGATCACCGTGGCCGAGGCTGTCGGACTTGAAAACCGTGCGGGTTATTATGACAAGGCCGGCGCACTGCGGGACATGGTGCAGAACCACATGCTGCAGCTCCTGTGCCTCGTTGCCATGGAACCACCATCCTCGATGGACGCCGACGCCGTGCGTGACGAGAAGTTGAAGGTGCTGCGCTCGCTGAGCCCGATCGACTCGAAAAACTACGAGGAACTGACTGTGCGCGGTCAGTATCGTGCCGGAGCCTCCGCAGGCGGCGCAGTCAAGGGCTACCTCGACGAACTTGAGAGCAAGAGCAATACGGAGACCTTCGTCGCCATCAAGGCCGAAATCGCCAATTGGCGCTGGGCCGGGGTACCGTTCTATCTGCGCACCGGCAAGCGGCTGGCAACGCGCGCATCCGAAATCGTTGTCTCGTTCAAACCGATCCCGCACTCCATTTTTGGCGAAAGCGCCGGCCGCGTTGTCGCCAATCAGCTTGTCATTCGCTTGCAGCCCGATGAAGGCGTCAAGCAGTGGATGATGATCAAGGACCCGGGTCCGGGCGGCATGCGCCTGCGCCATGTTCCGCTCGACATGAGTTTTGCGGAATCCTTCCAGGCCCGCAGCCCCGATGCTTATGAGCGTCTGATCATGGATGTGGTGCGCGGCAACCAGACATTGTTCATGCGGCGCGACGAGGTTGTTGCGGCCTGGCGCTGGATCGATCCTATCCTGAAAGCCTGGGCCGAAGACGGGCAGCCGCCTTACGGTTATACGGCAGGCACCTGGGGTCCGTCGGCATCGATCGCGTTGATCGAGCGCGACGGCCGCACCTGGCATGAAGCAGAAGCATAACAAGCGTTGAAGCGAGCTGGCATAACAATGGTTCATAGATTGCATAGTTTCGACGATGGCAACCTATTGGCGGAGGCCCTTGCCTCGGAAGTTGGTGAACGGCTCGCCGCTGCATGCGAAGCGCGCGGCCGGGCTGTCCTTGCCGTTTCGGGTGGCACGACCCCTACCCGCTTCTTCAAGGCCCTGTCGCTCAAGGATCTGCCCTGGGACAGGATCACGGTGACGCTGGTGGACGAGCGGTTCGTGCCGCCTTCCAGCGATCGCTCCAACCAGAAGCTGGTCACCGAGACGCTTCTGCAGAACAAAGCTGCCAAGGCGAATTTCGTCGGTCTCTACAATGACGCGCCGGATGCCGAGGAAGGTGCTAAAATAGCGGCCGGGGCAATCGCAAAGCTTGGTCAGCCATTCGATGCCGTCATTCTCGGCATGGGCGGCGACGGGCACACGGCATCGTTCTTTCCGGGCGGCGACCGCCTGGCTGATGCGATTTTGCCGGAACAGAAGGCGCTTGTCCTGCCGATGCAGGCCGATGGCGCTGGCGAGCCAAGACTGACGCTGACGCTGCCGGTGATTGTCGCGGCGCGCTTCGTGGCGCTGCATATTGAAGGCGCCGGCAAGAAAGCTGTTCTCGAGAAAGCGCTCGGCGATGGTGCGACGACAGATATGCCGATCCGTGCGGTGCTGCGACACGAACCGATCGAGCTTGAAATTTTCTGGGCGCCCTGAAGCCCAGAGCGTGTGATCCATCCGGACAGGCTCCCAACGTCCGGATAGACGCCTAGAGGAGATACAAGATGACCGTCCTGCAACGGGTGAAAAGCATTACCCATCGCATCTGCGAACAGTCGAAGCCGACGCGCGATGTCTATCTCGATCATCTGCGCGAGGCGGCGTCGCGCAAGCCGAAGCGCTCGGCACTGGCCTGCGCCAACCTCGCCCATGGATTTGCCGCCTGCAGCCCTTCCGACAAGGCGGCGCTGGCCGGCGACGTCGTGCCCAATCTCGGCATCATCACCTCCTATAATGACATGCTGTCGGCGCATCAGCCGTTTGAGACCTATCCCCAACTGATCAAGGCCGCAGCCAAGGAAGCGGGCGGCGTGGCGCAGGTTGCGGGCGGCGTGCCTGCCATGTGCGATGGCGTGACGCAAGGTCAGCCGGGCATGGAGCTTTCCCTGTTTTCGCGCGACGTGATCGCCATGGCGACGGCCATCGGCCTGTCGCATGACATGTTTGACGCGGCAGTCTATCTCGGTGTCTGCGACAAGATCGTGCCGGGCCTCACCATTGGCGCCTTGACCTTCGGTCACCTGCCGGCGGTCTTCATTCCAGCCGGTCCGATGACCACGGGCCTTCCCAATGACGAGAAGGCGAAGACGCGCCAGCTCTACGCGGAAGGCAAGGTCGGCCGCGACGAACTGCTCGAATCCGAGTCCAAATCCTATCATGGACCTGGCACCTGCACCTTCTACGGCACCGCCAATTCCAACCAGATGCTGATGGAAATCATGGGCCTGCATATGCCGGGCTCCTCCTTCATCAATCCAGGCACACCCTTGCGCGACGCGCTGACCCGCGAGGCAGCGAAGCGCGCGCTCGCCATTACGGCGCTCGGCAATGAATACACGCCTATCGGCGAAATGATCGACGAACGCAGCATCGTCAACGGCGTCGTCGGCCTGCACGCGACGGGCGGCTCGACCAACCACACCATGCATCTGGTCGCCATGGCGGCGGCGGCGGGCATCAAATTGACCTGGCAGGACATTTCGGATCTCTCGGACGTGGTTCCGCTGCTTGCCCGCGTCTATCCGAACGGTCTTGCCGACGTGAACCATTTCCACGCCGCTGGCGGCATGGGCTATATCATCCGCGAACTCCTGGATGGCGGCCTGTTGCATGAGGACGTCAAGACAGTCTGGGGCGGATCCGAGGGCCTGCGCGCCTATACGATCGAGCCGAAGCTTGGCGAGAACGGTACGGTGGTGCGCGAACCGGTCGCTGCGGAAAGCGCTGACAAGAAGGTTCTATCGACCTGCAAGCAGCCGTTCCAGGTTACCGGCGGCCTGAAGATGCTAAAAGGCAATCTCGGCACGGCAGTGATCAAGACGTCGGCGGTCAAGGCCGACCGGCACATTATCGAAGCTCCGGCCATCGTCTTCGACAGCCAGGCGGCGCTGCAGGATGCGTTCAAGGCCGGCAAGCTCGACCGTGACTTCGTCGCAATCGTACGGTTCCAGGGCCCGCGCGCCAATGGCATGCCCGAACTGCACAAGCTGACGCCTGCGCTCGGCGTGCTGCAGGATCGCGGCCACATGGTGGCACTGGTCACGGACGGGCGCATGTCCGGCGCCTCCGGCAAGGTTCCGGCGGCAATCCATGTGACACCGGAAGCGCTCGATGGCGGCATCATCGGCAAGATCCGTGACGGCGATGTTGTCAGGCTCGATGCGGAGATCGGCACGCTCGATGTGCTGGAAGATCCGGACGTGCTGGCTGCCCGCCCGACGCCGGAAGTGGATATCAGTCACAACAGCTATGGCATGGGGCGCGAACTTTTCGCGGCGTTCCGCAATGTGGTTGGCCGCGCGGAGAATGGCGCCTCGGTTTTCGGGTGAGCAGTTTAAGCGCCTGCTGGGACGGCTCAAACAAACGCCGCGCCGGGAAACCGGCGCGGTGTATTGTTATTGGATAGGAGAAGTGAAACCAAGAACTTATCCCGGATCACACGAACTCGATGATACTCGGGTTGCTTAGAACCAATGCTTTGAAATCGGCAGCGGTCCAACCTGTCAATGTAACGCTGCTGCTAATACCACAAATCAGAGCACCGTTTCGCGTATCCTTGACGTAGTTTAATAGATTGCTGACGTCGGCGCCGTAGAGCTGGTTGGTGAATTGCAGAATATCATCACGCCCGAAATCGGTGATGGTATCGATACCGTTCGTTCCGAAAAACAGGAAACTTTCCATGAATTTGAAACGGTCGCTGCCGGCACCACCTGTCAGCCTGTCATTGCCGCGGCCGCCGGTAATTGAGTCATCACCGTCGCCGCCATTAATCCAGTCATTGCCGTCATCACCCCAAAGCGCGTCAGCACCATCCTGACCGTAGATAGTGTCATCACCCCACTGACCCTTGATTATGTCTGTATCATTGCCGCCATAAATTATATCATTGCCCGAGGCGCCATTCAGTTTGTCGATGCCATCGCCGCCAACAAGCAGGGCTCTGTTGCCATATCCCTGTATCTCACCGCCGCCATCAAATAGTAAGAATTGACCGCCGCCGTCAAAGGCGTACAGATCGTTTCCCATATCTCCCATAAAATTGAGCGCCTCGACGTCACGAAGCACCTTCTTGCCATATATTGCATTGGTAAGGGTGATTTCATGGTCGCCGGTCTTCTCGATCGTATAATCTGTAAAGTAGCCTTCGAGCGTGACCTTGTCCGCACCAGCACCACCAGCAACAACATCATTGCCCGTGCTCAGCCAGAACCAATCATTGCCAGCACGACCTTCCAGTTTGTCATCGCTCGTGCCGTCTTTCAGCCGATCATCGTAATCCGTGCCCAGAATAAAGGCGGGGTCGCCGTAATGGTCGCTCGTCGAGGACTGTTTATCGTATACCCAGGTGGAGGCCCGGGTCAGATTGGAGAGGTTAGACAAGATGATGACACTGTCACGCTTCATATCGTTGTGAAATACGGACTCGAAGATTCGTCGCGGTGCGTTGCTGAGCAGGCCAAGAGCATGGGTTATCCAGCCAACCCAATTCGTGACCGGTGAGCCCATTAATTTCAGCAGTTTTTTCAAGAGCCTTCAGTAAATAATTGTACTTTTTGCAGTAAGTCAGATCAGCTTCTTCATCCTTCAAGTTATCGGTAGTACTGTTCGATCCGCTCGTGACCATCGCAATGCGGACGGGCCTGTTTTGTGCATCATACTGAAAGAATATCCGGGTTTGCGCCCCACCCAGCGGCGACAATTGATGGCCGATCACATTACCGCAGGCATCTTTGACTTCATCAAAACCACGCAAACATCCTAAGTCGTCAATCAATATCGTCGGATCGGCGATGAGCGCGTCATAACATGCGTCGTTGTCGATGTACGCTCTGGTAATTCCTGCTGCATTTAGGCCCGCTTCAGTATCGAGACCCAAAGCACGAAGAATTTCCGATTTTTTTGGACTTATCGTGTCAAATATGCCAAAGATCCCATGAGATAGCCCACCAAACTCGTAATACGCGCCGGGCGAACCGGGCTGCGACCAGCTACTGGGCGTATCCGGGGTGACGCCGGGAAATAGCAAATTTGCCACGCTCCGTAGCCAGCCCGGGAAATCAAGGAGATTCAATTTCAATGCTAGATTAACGTTCTCATACTGCGCGTCACTTGCGAAAAACGACATGCAAATTCCTCCTCGAAAATAACATTTGTTAAAATCAGGGCAACGACCGGCCTTTTCCGGTTTGCAAAACGCAAACCGGATCGTTCATCTGCCAACAGAAATTGCGCGAACAGAAAAAGCGTTCAGGCTTAAATGGACGTTCCCCACTCCTACTGCTTCCCTCACAGCCCCTCCAGGCCAGTCGTGAGTCCGAAAGCCAGCGAACAATGCACATTGCCTAATATGTTGGCAAGTCATTGAATCGATTAGTATTTTTTACCCGTTTTAGTTGAAAAAAATTGTATTGAGTTGTGTTTCGCGTAAATCCTGAGCAAAAACACTGACGAAAACGCCGGCCGGCTTTCAGTCTTTAGTAGGTTGTGCGGCGCTCATCCGAGGGTGAGCGGCCGAACTGCGCCCGGTAGCTCTGGGCGAAATAGGAATGCGACGTGAAGCCCGTCGCCAGCGCCACATCGAGGATGGGCGAATGGGTCTGCCGCAGCAGTTCACGCGCACGCTCCAAACGCAGGCTCATATAGTAGCGGCCCGGCGTCATGTTGAGATGGCGCAGGAACAAGCGCTCCACCTGGCGGACCGACAGGCCAACCGCCTTGGCCAGCCGCACCGCCGATTTCGGCTGTTCGAGATTGTCCGCCATGAGCTCGACGATCTTGCGCAGCTTTTCCGACTTGCCGGTGAGGTCCCGCTCCGGCCCGATGCGCTGGCGGTCGGTCTGCGAGCGGATGCGCTCGTGATGGAACTGGTTCGCCACTTCATTGGCAAGGGCGGGACTGAAATCCTGCTTGATGATTTCGAGCATCAGGTCGATCGATGTCGTGCCGCCGGCACAGGTATAGCGCTTGCGGTCGATCTCGAAGACATTGCCGGTGCAGTCGATCTGCGGAAACCGTTCCTGAAATCCGGCCCGGTTTTCCCAGTGGATCGTGCAACGATGGCCCTCCAGCTGGCCGGCTTCCGCCAAAATATAGCTGCCGATGTTGAGACCGCCCAGCGATGCGCCCCGGCGTCCGAGACTGCGCAGGGTCGCGATAACTTTCGGCTTGTCTTCGAATTCTGTCGTCAGACCCGCGCAGATAAAGAAGATGTCAGACGGCGGAAGATCCGCCAGCGCATATTGCACGTTGATCTGGAGGCCGTTGGACGCGGTCACCGCTGCACCATTGGCGGAAACGATGACCCAGGAATAGAACGGCTGCTCCGACATGCGATTGGCCGTGCGCATGGTGTCGATGGCCGCCGCAAGGCTGAACATCGGGAATCTGTCAACGAGCAGAAAGGCGAAGGTTCTGCCAACCTTGAGGGCGTCGGGCATGCGCTGTTCTAACCGGATTCCCTATGAGAGCAAATGAATCAGAAGCGGGGCGGTATCTTTCCTGCCGAACGATAGGCAGCCACAAGCGTATTGGCCATGAGCATGGCAATCGTCATCGGCCCGACACCGCCTGGAACCGGCGTCACGGCTGCCGCGACGGTCGATGCATCGGCAAAATCCACATCGCCGACAAGCCGCGTCTTGCCTTCGCCTTTTTCGGGCGCCGGAATGCGGTTGATGCCGACATCGATGACAGTCGCGCCGGGCTTGACCCAATCGGCCTTGACCATTTGCGGCCTGCCGACGGCAGCGACGAGAATATCGGCATTACGGCAAATGCTGGCGAGGTCCTTGGTCTTGCTGTGCGCGATGGTGGCCGTTGCATTGTGTGCAAGCAGCAGGTTGAACATCGGCTTGCCGACAATGTTTGAGCGGCCGATGACGACGGCATTGAGGCCGGAAAGATCGCGCCCCAGGATGCGTTCGATCAGCAGCATCGACCCGGCAGGTGTACAGGGCACGAAGGCGGTTTCGATTTCGCCGGTGCCGAGCTTGCCGACATTGATGAAATGGAAGCCGTCGACATCCTTGTCCGGTGAGATTGTCTGGATGATGCGGCCGGAATCGATATGTTTCGGCAAGGGCAGCTGCACCAAAATGCCGTGGATCAGCGGATCGGCGTTAAGCTTTTCAACGAGTGCGACCAGTTCGTCCTCGGAAGTCTCCTCCGGCAAGGTGTGCTGAACCGAGTGAAAACCGCATTCGCGGGCCTTCCTGCCCTTGGAGGCGACATAGACCTGGCTCGCGGGATCTTCGCCGACGATCACAACGGCAATGCCGGGAGTGACTCCATTGGTCTCGATCAGATCAGCGGCGGACGCCTTGACCTTCGAAACCACGTCCTCGGCAATCTCCTTGCCATTGATCGTCACTGCCATGTGCTGCTCCTGGACATCAACCTTGGTGGATTGGTCAACATACTGTTGATTTTGCGGCCGAATAATACCGTCAAAACGGCGTTCCCTGACGCAATAGCGAAAGCGGTCCTCAAGGGCAATGCGATGATGTGCCTCAATGATCGATCTTAAGGGCTTGGCGACGGCAAAAAAGCCAAGCATGATAATGAAATCTCATTCGAATCCGGAATCCTTATGCGCTATTCAGCCTTCAGCCTTTTCAAAAACGCCCTCAACGGCAACAAGGACTGGAAGCCAGCCTGGCGCAAACCCGATCCAAAACCATCCTACGATGTGGTGATCATCGGTGGCGGCCACGGTCTCGCCACCGCCTACTACCTCGCCAAGGAACATGGCATCCGCAATATCGCAGTGGTCGAAAAGGGCTGGCTCGGCTCCGGCAATATCGGCCGCAACACTACGGCCATCCGCTCGAATTATCTCCTGACCGAGAACCAGCACTTCTACGAAGCATCGATGAAGATGTGGGAGACCCTGTCCCAGGATCTCAACTACAATGTGATGTTCTCACAGCGCGGCGTGGTCAATCTTGCCCATACCCTGCCACAGCTGGATGTCTATGCGCGGCGCGGCAACCAGATGCGGCTGAATGGCATCGATTGCGAACTGATGGCCCCGCAGCAGATCAACAAGCTGATCCCCGGGCTGGATATCAGCAATTCGGTGCGCTTTCCCATCCTTGGCGGTCTGATGCAGCGTAGCGCCGGTACTGCGCGGCATGATGCGGTCGTGTGGGGTTATGCCCGTGCCGCCGACCAGCTTGGCGTCGATATCATCGAGAATTGCGAAGTGACCAGCTTCCTGAAGGACGGCGATGCGGTCACCGGCGTCATGACGACGCGCGGGCCGATCAACGCAAGGAAGGTCGCATGTGCGGTCGCGGGGCACACCAGCGAACTCATGCGGCGGGCGGGCATCGATCGCCTGCCACTCGAATCGCATGTGCTGCAGGCCTTCGTTTCGGAAGCGCTGAAGCCGGTCGTCGATACGGTCGCGACCTTTGGCGGCGGACACCTCTATTTCGCGCAGTCCGACAAGGGCGGCCTGGTCTTTGGCGGCGATATCGACGGCTATAATTCCTATGCGCAGCGCGGCAACCTGCCGGTCGTCGAGGATGTAATGAGTGAATTCGTGGCGCTCATCCCGGCGCTGGCTCGTGTCAAGCTGCTCCGTTCCTGGGGCGGGATCATGGACATGACCATGGACGGCTCCCCCATCATCACGACGGGACCGCTGCCCGGCATGTATCTGAACACCGGCTGGTGCTATGGCGGGTTCAAGGCGACGCCGATTTCAGGCAAATGCTTCGCCTGGACCATCGCCAAGGACGAACCGCACCCGCTCTCCGCGCCATTTACGCTCGACCGGTTCTACCGGGGCTATGTCATTGATGACAAAGGTCAAGGCCCAACGCCGAGGCTGCATTAGGGCAAAATTAGCGCGCAGGCGATGCAGCGCTATCTCTCGCCTTGCGGGAGAGAAAGCTTGGGCGATTAACTGGCTTGCCGCCCAGCGCGCAGACGCAGCACTTCGCGAATTTCGGCGATATCGGCGAGCATTTCCTCGATATTGGAATTGTCGTGATGACGCGGTGCGAGCATCAGATCGGCATGCTCATACAGAAACTCTGCAATCGCGACCTGGTCGTCAACGGAATGTACGGCATTCTCTCCATCGATCGCTTCCAGCTCTGCATCATCCAATGCCATCGTCCGGGTTTGCGCGCGCCTGATGGCAGCGCCAAGGCGAGATTCCGACGGTGCGGCGGGTGCAAGCTCCCTGTCTTCGGCGGGCCTGGTGGGCTTGCCGCCGGAGGGCGGTGTCGGATCGACGGGCGCGTCGTCTTCGGCATAAACGGCCGCAGGGCGATTGCCTACACGGAAGCTTTCGATCATCCCAAGCAGCACCGCGATACCCAGACCGGTCAAAAGCCCGCCCAGCAAGCCGCCAATGGCAACGAGCTTGCGTGAGCCGCCGGTGCTTTCAAGTGCCGGGCGCGCCGGCGAGATGACGCGGATATTTGTGGTGTTCATGCCTTCGAGCTCGCCCGTCTCCTTGGCACGCAGCAGGAAGGCTTCGTAGACTTCGCGCTTGGCGGTGGCCTCACGTTCGAGCTCTCGCAACTTGACCATGTCTTCGTTGGTGTTGGCCGTACGCGCCTTCAACTGTGCCAGCCGCGCCGCCAGATCCTGTTCCTGTTGCACCGAGCGCTTGAGTTCGACCTGCACCGACGAGGCGATACGGCTCAGCTCGTTACGGATTTCATTGCGGATGCCGTCAACCTGCGACTGCGCCTGGATAAGCTGCGGATGGCGCGGCCCGAGCTTGGTGGCGAGGCCGTCGGCCTGCTGCTTTAGCGCGCCGTATTGCGAGCGCAGCGCCACGATGACGCCGGAGCGGAATTCCTCCGGCAGCGTGTTACCGCCGAGTACGCCCTCTACCGAGGCACTGCGGATGGAATCGGCCTGGGCGTTGAGGCGAATCGTCTGGTTGCGCGCCGTGGTGAGTTCATCATTCGTGCGAGAGATTTCATCATCGCTGATCAGCCGGCCCTGCACGTCGACAAGATCGTTGTCGGCCTTGTATTTCTGCACGGCATTTTCGGCCTGCTCGACGCCCGTGCGCAGATCGTTGAGGCGTGCCGTCAGCGATTCCGTCGCCTGCCGGGCAGTGTCGGACTGGATATTGCCCTGCTCCTCGCGGAACACATCCGATACCGTATTGGCGATGAAGGCTGCTTTTTCCGGATCGCGCGATTTGACCGTAATGTTGAAGATGAAGTTTTTCGTGCTGCGCTCGACGTCAAGGTGATCGTAGAGATTGTGCAGAAGAAGTGTCTCGCGGGTCGTCGCGTCCGGCGTGCTGTCGGTCGAGAACAGATCCCGCACGGAGGCGAGCAGACCACGCTCCTTCAGATCGCCGTTGAATTCCGGATCCTTGGCCAGGCCGGCGCGGTCGATAACCTTGGTCAGGACGCTGCTCGACTGGATGACACGCAACTGGCTTTCGGCGATGGCGAGCGAAGCATCAACGGGCAATTGGCTGGACGAGATTTCCTTGTCGACAATCTTGAGATCACGCGGATCGACCAGCACCTCGACGGTGGATGAATAAAGCTTCGGCAGCGTCATGGCATAGCCGGCGCCGACCAGAGTACCGAGGATCGTCGTTGCGATGATCAGCGATTTTGAACGGCCGATGCGATTGAGGACAACGCGCGGATCGACAAGCGGCTTCCACTCGTCGCTTTGAACGTCCGTCTGCCGCACTTCCGTCCGGCGCGGCACGGGGCGGCGAACGGGGGCTGGCATGACGACCGGCTCAGGCTCTGCGGGTTCCGGAAGAAGCGGCGCTTCGGCCTGTTCCGAAGCAGCCTCCTCAGGCAGCGGCTCGGGCGTATCGTGCAACGGCATGACGTGCCCGGCAGCATCGACGCGGCGATTGAGTTCCGCCTTGATCGCAGCCATGTCGGCGCGCATACGGTCAATCGCTTCCTGCTCAGCCTCTTCGGGCGTCAACTCCACGGGAGCGTCGCTCAACGGCGGCTGGGAGATTTCACTGCCAGCTGCCAGACGCAGGGCGCGCATGCGATGATAGTGATCGAGATTGTCTTCGTTGCGCACAGGCGATGTAACGGGCTCGGGATCGACATGCGTCTCTCCCGCCGCGTCCGGCTGGCTGGCAAACGAGAGAAGCGAGCGCCGCGGCCGCTTTGCCATCTCGTTTTCACGATTACTCATCCTAAACTCCAAAACCGCCGATCAACGCGATTCAATAGCGGACCGAAAGGTCCACAGTTAATTCAACCTAAAGTTCTATGGAAAATAAATGGTTAATTGTCGGCATCAGCAGCGACCAAAGCGTCCTATTCGTTGAATATGCTCCATAGCACAGCTTGGAACCGGTAACACGAGCCGTTAAGCCTTTTGATGTAGAAATCCGCCGGATTGACGTCTGGAGCAAACGCTTGCGCTTCCCGTTTCAGACCGGTCCCGACAGGAAATGAAATTGGTTGCACGACATCTGAAAGCCAATGCAGGGCTCATCCGCGATTATTTCTCCGTGATCAGCGGATCAGCTGGCCGGCTCGTGATTTCACTCGCCTATTTCGTCGCGCTGGCCAATACACTTTCAATCGCCGAATTCGGACTGTTCGCCACGGCCTCGGCGACGGGCGTCGTGCTGTCGCGTCTCGTATCCTTCGGCTTCGTGTCACCGCTCTACCGGATTTCGACCGTCAAGCCACAATTGATCGGCGCCTATACGGGCGGCTTTCTGGCGGCTGTCGTCGTGTCCCTGCCGATCTTCATGCTCGCGGCCTATCTTGCCCATCTGGTTTTCTTCGGCACCGATCTTGCTCTCGGCACTTTCGCCATCATCGTCGCTGCGGAGGCGCTCTTGTGGCGGTCGCTGGAAGTGGTGGTCATCGTCAATAACGGCCTCAACCGCTTTGGCCGCGCGGCCTTGCTCGTCATCATCGGTACCGCATTGCGCGCCGCGGCGGCCGTGCTCTTTGCCTTCTCGACCGTCACTACACTCGCCGCATGGAGCTGGTGGTACGCCGGCGCAAATGGAGTCGCTATGGTGATTGCCATAGTGTTCTTCTATCCGAAGGTCCGGCTCCGCCTTGTCCCGCAGCTCTATCGCAGAAGGCTGGCGGATTCCTTTGCCGTCACCGGCGCAGAAATGCTGTTCTATGTTCAGTCGGAGCTCGACAAGCTGCTGGTGCTGGCTGTTGGCGGCCCGCAGACGGCCGGTGTCTATGCAATCATCATGCGTCTGGTCGATCTGACTGCCCTCCCCGTGCGCTCATTCAACATGATGCTGGTGCAGAAGCTGATGCGGACACCCGACATGCTGAAATCGCTGAAGATACGCGGCGGACTTGAGGTCGGCGTATTTCTGGTCTCTACGCTCGGCTTGGCGGCTCTCGCCGTGTTCCTGCATATTTTCCCGCGAGCCCTCGGCGGGAACGTCGCTTCTGTTGTTTCGCTGTTGCCACTGGTCCTGCTCGTTCCGGGACTGCGCAATCTTATCGAGTATCAGGCGGAAATTCTTTATGCCCGGGGCCAGTCAGGCCTGCGTGCCATGAACCTTGCGCTTCTCGGCTTGGCCAAAGCGGGGCTTCTCTCGTGGATACTTGTGGTATTTCTCGACACCCACGACTGGATGATCTGGCTGAATGCGATGTTCGCTGCGCTTTATCTGCTGTCGACTTATCTAACCTATCGGGCCATCAGGAAGCCCGCACGCCGCGTCTGAAAATTCGGCCTGATGGCCATCTGATGCGATCTTCCGTGCTACGCCAGCAATTTGCGAATACGGGCGGTGTCATCGCCAATGAAAGACTGCATGCCGATTGCCACCTGTTCGGGCGTCATGGCCGCAACGAAGGCGTGAAACTGATCGTCCGTCGGCGCGGGAGCAAGCCAGTAAACCCGGCAGAAGTCATCCCCGTCGTGGTAATGGCCCTTTGTCATCAGGACTTCATCGGCATAACGGCCATAGATCATGCATTCGGAAAAACGCCGTGAACGGCCTATGGCCGCGATCCAGTGCCGGCCGGTCACCTTTTCGATATGCTCGCACATGGTCAGCAGGGCATCACGCCGCCAGGCGATCAAGGTCCCGATATAATCGTGCCCTTTCGGGCTGACGGGAACGATGCCGAGCACCTGTCCGGCATGCTCCGACCAGATGCGCTGATCGTTCGGTCCGGACCGCAAAAGATCGCCGGCGCGGCGGAACAGCCGCAGATCATCCCCTCGCCAGGCGGCGGCGCAATCGAACGGTTTCAGGAAAGCGACGTCGGAATCGACATAAAAGAATGCATCCTCGCCGGCATGCGCCGCGATGGCGATACGGCGGAACTGCTGCACGTGCCAGCCGCGTAAAGGCATGGTGCGCGGCGAAAGCCAGATACGCCGGCGGCCAAAATTGCTGGGATCGGGAAATGGCCTGATCCAGCCAGGCAACAGATCGTTTTCATCGATGACGACGCGGCGTGGGCCTTCGAGTTGCCGGAACAGCGCGACGTCGCGGTGTTCGACCAGAAGATAGTGCTTGGTGAAGCCGGTGACAAAACGGTCGATCGTCTCGCAGAGCAGCGTGCAACGCTCGAAATCCGGCGCGTAGCTCGCGGTAACAATTGCCGTCGTCATTTTGTCCCTCTGAATTTTTCCCGCATGACGCGTAGCAGAAAAAGCGGATTGCCGACAATATAGCGGCGCCACAAGCGTGCTGGCTCCTGCGCGAGCCGATAGAGCCATTCGAACCGGAGCCTTTGCAGGATCAGCGGCGCGCGCGGCACGACGCCGGCCCTGAAATCGAACAGCGCGCCAACGCCGAAGGCGAGCGTGCAATGCTCGGCCGTAAGATTACGAGCCATGAACATTTCCTGACGCGGGACGCCCATGGCCACCAGCAGAATATGCGGATGATAGTTCTTGAGGATCTCGAGGATGCGCGGCTCGTCGCCAGCCCTGAAGAACCCGTCACTGATGACGCGGAATTCATGCTGTGGCGCGAGCTGGCGGAAACTTGCCGTCGCCTTTGCAACCACCTCGGGGCGCGCGCCAATCAGGCCGACGCGCAAGGGACTGGTTTCCATAACCAAGAGCCCCGGGATAAAATCCGTGCCGTTGAGATTGGCCGGGAACGGCTCGCCATGCAGCAGTCTCGAAGCGATATCGACGCCAAGCCCGTCGGGCAGGATCAGAAATTGTCCAAGCGCCTGGCGGAAATCGGTGTTCTCATGGGCCAGATTGGCGTTATGGGCATTCAGCCAGGTTATGAGGGCGAAGCGCTGCCCCGCGATCATGGCGCGCATGGTTTCGATAGCCTCAATCCAGGGCAGTGCGACAACCGGAACGCCGAGAATGGTACGACGTGGCAAATCCGGTTCGGCAAAGAGCTCCTTTGCACTCATGCCGCAACGCGCCCCTTTGCAAGCTGGTTTTCAAGCCGGCCCAGACCGACAAGAATTTGCTGGTCGAGGCGAGCCAATTGCGCAGCGCGGAACACCTCACCGGAACGGGTCAGGTCCTCCCCGGCACGCACGCGTGCCACCATCGCGTTGAGCGCATGGGCAAAGCGAACCGGGTCATCCGCAACGACACAATTCTCCGGTACATCGGCAATGCCGCGCACGGAAAGCGCGGTGGCTACACTTGGCAAGCCCATTTCGAAGGTTTCGATCGTCTTGAGCTGTACGCCGGTACCGGCGCGGCTGATCAGCGGAATGACGGCACAGCTGCGGACGAAATCAGCAGCATCGGGCACCCGTCCCGCAAAGGTGACATTCGGCCATGCAGCCTTGAGATCGGCGGGCGTGCCACCGGCAACGGTTATGCCAATGGTCTTGTCCAGATGCGGTGCGACCTCGCGCAGAAACCATTCGAGGCCGATGCGGTTCGGCTGCCATGTCCATGTACCGATCAAGCCGAGATCGCGTTCGATCTTGCGTCCGGTCATTTTCGCCGTGTCGGCACTTGTCACAAGGGGAAGTGCGGCGGCGCGGCCGGTTCCCGCGAGCCCCAGCGCATCGATGTCCTCGTCAGCCAGCGTGAAAACGAAAGACGCCTTGCTGCACAGCCGCTTCTCCAGCCTGGACAGCAGGTTCGACTCCCGGCTGAACAGATATTTCTGAACGGCACTCGTTGCTGCTTCGGCGTTCTCGCGTGCCGAGCGGTGCTCGACATTATGCGCGACGAACATTTGCGGCTTGTCGCTGAAACAATCCTCGAAGGCGCCTGCCAGCGGCACGCCGTTCAGCACATAGGCATCGAAGGGCCCTACCGAAGCGATGGCGGCGCGCAACCTCTCCTTGGAGATGATGCGCAGCTTGACCGATGAGACGGTGAGCCCAGCCAGCACGGCCTTGCCCAGCCAGCGCAACTTTTGCGACAGGTTTGCCGTGTCATTGCGTACATCCACTTCGCCAAGGACGATGGTGCTGCCGGGATCGAGCGGCGCGCTGCCCGGCCAGGTAAAGCCAAGCACGGTGACACGAGCGCCGGCGCGCACCAGGCCGTCGATGATGGCCTTGTTGGCTATCTCGTAGCCTGTGGTCGGCTTCCCGTCAGGAACCAGGGATGTTACGAACAGCAGATGCATCTAGGTCGTAAACTCATTACCTTGTGTGGGTGACTTATCACTCATTATTGGAATTGATCGCAGAATGTAATGAAATGTTGAACAACGTACTCCTATAAGTTGCAACCATAGATAACGGGTAAATATTCCGGTGATGAACCTGGACCTTCAAGCCAATATCAGCGTTGTTGCGCAATCACCGGACCTTGAGCCGCAGTCGATAGACGTTGTCGTGACGTTGCCGACATTCAAGCGCCCCGAACACCTGCTGAAAACGCTCGCTTCACTGAAGGCGCAGGTTACCAGGCGGCGCTTCGCCATCATCGTCATGGAGAACGAGGCGGAAAAAGGCGAGGGCGCCGAAGCAGCAAAACCGCTGTTCGAGAGCGGCGAATATACGGGCCTGTTGATCGTCGCCCACGACCGCGGCAATTGTAACGCCTACAATGCCGGATGGCTCACCGCGCTGAAAGCCTTTCCAGATTTCTCGGCGCTGCTGGTCATCGACGATGACGAGATCGCCGATGTCGATTGGCTGGAAAAGATGTGCACTGCCCGCGAGACCTATGGTGTCGATTTTGTCGGCGGGCCGCAGCTCCCGGTTTTTGCGCAGCCGGAACACGCGGTGTGGTCGAAACACCCGGTTTTCAGCCCGCATTATACGCAAACCGGCCGTGTCCCTATCATCTATTCATCCGGCAATCTGCTGATCGGCCGCAATGTTCTGGAAGCAATGCCGTTTCCATTTCTCGACCTCACCTTCAATTTCATGGGTGGCGGCGATTCCGATTTCATCAGCCGCAGCGTGGTCAAGGGTTTCACTATCGCCTGGTGCGCGGAAGCGCCGGTCTACGAAACGATTCCGGCGCGGCGCGTCGAGGCCGACTGGATCCGGGCGCGGGCGCTGCGCAATGGTGTCATCTCGACCTTGATCGAAAAGCGCAAGCGCGCCGGTGAACCCTTTGGCGCGGCAAAAACGGTGGGGAAAAGCCTGGCGCTGCTCGCATTCTCACCCTTTCGCGCGGCGGTAAAGGTGGCGCAGACCGGTTCGCTGTCCATCGGCATTTATCAGATCTATATTGGGCTTGGCCGCGTTCTGGCGGAATTCGGATATTCCAATGAGCAGTATCGACAACCTGAAAAGAACTGACGCCGGGGGTGTCGTTCCCATGCGTCTGGTCGCCAGCCTTGCAGCGGCGTTCATTCTTTGCGTCCTGCTGATCTCCTTCCGCCCCTTCCAACCGGAAAGCACCGCGATCGCGGGTAGCGGCGGCGACCTCGTCAACCAGCTCGGGTTCGGCGCGCTCGGCGGCATATCCATTTTGGCCATGCTGGTGCTTGCCAATCCGCGCATCCTCATCGCGCTCGTCAGCCCGATGTGGATTGTCATGTTCGGCTTCCTGGTTCTTTCAACCTTCGTGGCCGTCGATCCCGGCGCAGCGCAACGCGCCGTCGTTTTCACCCTGATCGGCGTGCTGTGCATGATCGCCGTGCTGGCGCTGCCGCGCGATGCGGACGGCTTTTCATTGGCGCTGGTGATCGCGGCTTCCGCAGTTCTGGCACTATCCTATGCCGGCCTTGTGCTGGTGCCCGATCTCGCCAAGCACACAGCCAGTGAGATCGAAGCCGAACACGCCGGTCTTTGGCGAGGTATCTTCTCCCACAAGAATATTGCCGGCCCTGTGATGGCCGCTTTTTCATTCGCGGGCATCTATCTGATACGGCGCGGGTGGCGAAGAATTGGCGCTATCCTTCTGGTGCTTGCCCTTTGGTTCGTCGCCCATACCGGATCGAAGACCTCCACGGCACTGGTGCCGATGGTGATTTTCCTCGTGATGTTTCCAGGCCTGTTCGGCTTTCGCATTCTTGCGGCATTGCTCATCGGCACTGCCCTGGTCGGGTTTTTCTTCTTCACCATTGGCTCGATGTTTTTCCCCGCGACGCACGATCTGCTTGTTCAGATGGGCGCGGATGCAACGTTCACGGGACGCTCGTCGATCTGGCAGTTCGCCCTGGAAAAGCTCGCGGCTACACCATGGCGCGGCTACGGTTTCGAAAGTTTCTGGGAAGCGCCGGTGGTGCGCCAGGCCGAAAATCCGAGCTATTATCTCGATTGGGACGTGCGCGGCATCGTCCACGCCCACAATGGCTATCTGGACATCGCCATTGCCATGGGTTTTCCGGCAATGATCTGCGCGGTCATCGTTCTCATCCTGCTGCCGCTTTTTGACTATGCCCGCTGTCTGAGAAAGCGGGAAAATGTGTTCATGGCGGACTTCTTCATCATGTGCCTGACCTTCTCGCTGATGAACGCCTTTCTCGAAAGCTTCTTCTTCCGCCGCGCCGACCCGGTGTGGCTGCTGGTGGTCATGGCGTGCTTCGGACTGCGCATGACGGCGCGCATTCCCATCGCCAGCAGGGCGTAATTTGCTTTTGCCCTGTTGACCCGGCGCACCTGACCGGATCAAAGTGCCGGAAAATCAGCGGGAGAACAAAATGGTCGATAATGTGGTTCTGGTCGGATGCGGCAATATGGGTTTTGCCATGCTCAAGGGCTGGCTGGACGCAGGGATATTGCAGCCGGATCAGGTCCATGTGGTCGAGCCAACTGACGCACTGCGCGAGCGGGCAGCGACGCTGGGCGTCCATGCGCACGCCAATGCCAGCAGGCTTGAAACAGACCTGTCACCCCGTATCGTTCTCATCGCGGTGAAGCCGCAGGTGATGCGCGATGTCCTGCCCGCCTATGAACGCTTAGCCGACAAGGCGACCTTTGTCAGTGTTGCGGCCGGGGTCAAGGTTGCACTCTTCGAACAATATCTTGGGGACAAGGCTGCGGTCATCCGTACGATTCCCAACACCCCCGCCGCGATCGGCAAAGGCATGATCGTCACTTTCCGCAATGCGCATGTAAGCGATAGCGATGCAGAATTTGTCGATACCTTGCTCAAGACCAGCGGTAAAGTTGCTGCGGTGGATGACGAGAAACTGATTGATGTGGCGACAGCAGTTTCCGGCTCCGGTCCGGCCTATGTGTTCCATTTCATCGAATGCCTGACCGAGGCCGCCGTCGTGGCTGGCCTGGAACGGAAGACTGCCGAGCTGCTGGCCATGCAGACGGTCTATGGCGCGGGTGTACTGGCGGCCTCCAGCAAGGATACGCCGACGACATTGCGTGAGCAGGTGACGAGCCCCAAAGGCACCACGGCCGCTGCCCTGGACGTGCTGATGGGACACGACAAGCTCAAGCGCCTTATGATCAAGGCCGTGTACAAAGCGCACCAGCGCGCCATCGAGCTTGGCACCTATTGAGCTTTCGCGATTTCAACCATTGGTCTAGCCTCTGGAGATGAATGATCACTCCACCCTCGACGTGACCTCTGAAGGCATGCCGCAGCGTGCCTATGGCTCGGCGCGGCTTGCTGTCAAACCCGTCAATGGCCGCACGCGTATCGCGACGCTTTATCAGGAGGGTTGCGCCAAGATCCGCCTGCCGGAAACCGATGACAATTCGCTGGAAGCAGTGATAATCAACACGTCGGGTGGCCTGACGGGCGGCGATGAAATGCGCTGGCAGTTCGATGTTGCCAACGATTGCAGGGCGCAAGTCACCACGCAGGCCTGCGAACGCATCTACAAGTCGTCCGGCGGTATCGCCGACGTCGCGAGTGCACTGAAGGTGGGAGACCGGGCGTCTCTCGCCTGGCTGCCACAGGAGACCATCCTGTTCGAAGGGTCAGCACTGAAACGAAACCTTACCGTTGATCTTGCGGAGACCAGCCGCGCGCTTATTGTCGAGCCGGTGGTCTTCGGACGCAAGGCCATGGGCGAAGACGTGCAGAGCTGCATCTTTCGCGATCGCTGGCGTATTCGCCGCAATGGCAAGCTGATCCACGCGGAAGACTTCTGCATGGGACCGGACACGGCCTCCATGCTGGCTCGTCCCGCCCTGCTTGGCGGGATGCGGACCATGGCCACGATCCTGCTGCTCGATGCCAATGCCGAACGCTATCTTGAGCCATGCCAAAAAATAATTGGGACAAAAGGTGGTGCTTCCTTCTGGTCTGGCAAGCTTCTTGCGAGGCTCGTCGATGGTGACGCCTATTCACTGAGGAAGCGGCTGGTGCCGCTGATCGAACTGCTCAATGAAAAGGCAGGCGTGCCTAAAGTCTGGTCAATCTAGACTCAAACGAAATCTGAGGGATGGCCAAGGGGTAAGCATGAACCTGACACCACGCGAAAAAGACAAGCTACTCATCTCCATGGCGGCCATGGTGGCGCGCCGGCGCCTTGAGCGCGGCGTCAAGCTCAATCACCCGGAAGCCATTGCGCTGATTAGTGATTTTGTCGTCGAGGGCGCCCGTGATGGCCGCTCCGTCGCCGACCTCATGGAGGCTGGCGCGCATGTCATCACCCGCGCTCAGGTGATGGAAGGCATTCCGGAGATGATCCACGACATTCAGGTCGAGGCGACGTTCCCGGACGGAACCAAGCTTGTCACCGTGCACGAACCGATCCGCTAGGAGACAGCATGATCCCTGGAGAAGTCATTACGGCCAAAGGCAACATCGAACTCAACGCCGGCGCGACCAGGATCACGCTCAAGGTGGCCAACACTGGCGACCGTCCCGTGCAGGTTGGCTCGCACTACCATTTCTTCGAAACCAATTCGGCCCTGGTCTTTGACCGCGACAAGGCGCGCGGCATGCGCCTCGACATTGCGGCGGGAACCGCAGTCCGGTTCGAGCCGGGACAGGAGCGCGACGTCACGCTCGTGCCGCTCGGCGGGAACCGGACCGTCTACGGTTTTCAGCAGAAGATCATGGGAAAGCTTTGACCGATACGCTTGAGCTTAACCCCACGACGAAAAGCGACCGGGAAAACGCCGATCGCAACAGATGCGTCAGAACCTGGGCTGGTTCAGCCTGCCGGTCAGCTTGGCTTCTTGGTGACGAGGGTCAGCAGGCCCTTGGAATCGAGACTGGCGATGACTACCGCTTCGGAGGTCAGCCCCTTCTCCTTCAAGGCGGCGGAAACTTCCGGCGACTTGTCGATCGAGCTGCGCAGTTTCTGCACATCGGTGTCGCTGCGCTTGGCGATGGCTTCGTTGACCTGGTTCTTGGTCGCTTCCGGCAGTTCGTTGATATCGACAATATTGATTGTGGTAATGGGCGTAGCGCCCGATTTGGTTGGGGTTTCGCTCTTGGCAGCGGGTTGCTGCTGGGCATCGGGAGCCTGCGGCGCGGCGGACTGAGCATAGGCAACCGAAGTGGCCAGCGGGAATGCCGCACAGAGCGCGAGGACTATCATCTTTCGCATCGTTGTTCCTTTCACGTGATTGGCGAACGATCATCTACTGATGACGCGCGCACTTCACATGCCGAATTCGATCTGAAGCGGTCGGTGATCGGGTTTTTCCAAGGCAATATCACGGCAGCAATGTGGCAACGCCCCATGCTCGCCCAGGCTCTAATTCATCCAAGAGGGAAGTCCCATGCCCGCTAATATCACCCGTTCCGCCTATGCCCGCATGTTCGGCCCGACCACCGGCGACAAGGTGCGGCTTGCCGATACGGAGCTGTTCATCGAGGTGGAAAAGGACTTCACCGTCTACGGCGAAGAGGTGAAGTTCGGCGGCGGCAAGGTCATTCGCGACGGCATGGGCCAGAGCCAGGTTGCTCGCGCCGACGGTGCTGTCGATACGGTCATCACCAATGCGCTGATCGTCGATCATACCGGAATCTACAAGGCCGATGTCGGATTGAAGGACGGGCTGATCGTTGGCATCGGCAAGGCTGGAAACCCGGACACACAGCCCGGCGTGACCATCATCATCGGCCCGGGTACGGAAATCATCGCCAGCGAAGGCAAGATTCTCACGGCTGGCGGCATGGATGCGCATATCCACTTCATCTGCCCGCAGCAGATCGAGGAAGCGCTGATGTCCGGCATCACGACCATGTTCGGTGGCGGCACAGGTCCGGCGCACGGAACACTGGCGACCACCTGCACACCCGGCCCCTGGCACATGGGACGGATGATCCAATCGTTCGACGCGATCCCGATGAATATCGGCCTCTCCGGCAAGGGCAATGCCTCGCAGCCGAAGGCGCTTGAGGAGATGATCCTTGGCGGCGCCTGCTCGCTCAAGCTGCATGAGGACTGGGGTACCACACCGGCGGCTATCGACAATTGCCTGTCGGTTGCCGATCAGTACGACGTGCAGGTGATGATCCACACCGACACGCTGAACGAGAGCGGTTTTGTAGAGGACACTGTTGCCGCCTTCAAGGGCCGCACCATCCATGCCTTTCACACGGAAGGCGCAGGCGGTGGCCATGCGCCGGACATCATCAAGATCTGCGGCCTGCCCAACGTCATACCCTCATCGACCAACCCGACGCGGCCCTATACCAAGAACACCATTGCCGAACATCTCGACATGCTGATGGTCTGCCATCACCTCTCCTCCTCGATCCCTGAGGACGTCGCCTTTGCCGAAAGTCGCATCCGCAAGGAAACGATTGCGGCGGAGGATATCCTGCACGATATCGGCGCGTTTTCGATTATCTCTTCCGACAGTCAGGCGATGGGCCGGGTTGGCGAAGTGCTGATCCGCACCTGGCAGACCGCCGACAAGATGAAGCGCCAGCGCGGGAGCCTGCCACAGGAGACGGGCGACAATGACAATTTCCGCGTGAAGCGCTATATCGCCAAATACACCATCAACCCGGCCATCGCGCAGGGCATTTCGCGGCATGTCGGCTCGATCGAGGTGGGCAAGCGCGCCGATCTCGTCCTATGGAATCCGGCCTTCTTCGGCATCAAGCCGGACATGGTCCTGCTCGGCGGCTCTATCGCGGCCGCGCCGATGGGCGATCCGAATGCCTCGATCCCGACGCCGCAGCCGGTGCACTATCGCTATATGTTCGGTGCCTATGGCAAGAATGTCAGCAATTCGTCGGTGACATTCGTCAGCAAGGCTTCGGTCGAAGCGGGCCTGCGCCAGTCGCTCGGCATCGACAAGCAGTTGATCGGCGTCGAGAATACGCGCGGCGGCATTTCCAAGGCCTCGATGATCCACAATGATGCAACACCGCATGTGGAGGTCGATCCGGAGACCTATGAAGTGCGAGCCGATGGTGAACTGTTGACTTGCGAGCCTGCGACGATACTACCTATGGCGCAGCGCTATTTCCTGTTCTGAGGACAACGCAATGAAAGATCATTTTCGGCGCCTCGCCTACTACAACAAATGGGCCAATGGGCGGATTTACCAGGCTGTCGCGACACTTGACCCTGAAGACTATTTCGCGGACCGGCGCGCCTTTTTCAAATCCGTGCATGGCACGCTCAACCACATACTGGCCATCGACAAACTGTGGTTCGGGCGTTTCACGGGCAATCTTTACGCCATACCATCCCTCGACGTCATCCTGCACG